>NZ_BAAADS010000037.1:0-518 GCF_039522605.1 Virgibacillus siamensis | reverse complement strand
CACCTCGGACCTATCTACCTCATCGTCTCTGAGGGATCTTACTCACTCGAAGTGATGGGAAGTTTCATCTTGAGGGGGGCTTCATGCTTAGATGCTTTCAGCACTTATCCTTGCCACACGTAGCTACCCAGCTATGCTCCTGGCGGAACAACTGGTACACCAGCGGTGTGTCCATCCCGGTCCTCTCGTACTAAGGACAGCTCCTCTCAAACTTCCAACGCCCACGACGGATAGGGACCGAACTGTCTCACGACGTTCTGAACCCAGCTCGCGTACCGCTTTAATGGGCGAACAGCCCAACCCTTGGGACCGACTACAGCCCCAGGATGCGATGAGCCGACATCGAGGTGCCAAACCTCCCCGTCGATGTGAACTCTTGGGGGAGATAAGCCTGTTATCCCCGGGGTAGCTTTTATCCGTTGAGCGATGGCCCTTCCATGCGGAACCACCGGATCACTAAGCCCGACTTTCGTCCCTGCTCGACTTGTAGGTCTCGCAGTCAAGCTCCCTTCTGCCTT
>NZ_BAAADS010000036.1:0-1522 GCF_039522605.1 Virgibacillus siamensis | reverse complement strand
ATTATGCATCAAATAAATGAAAAAAGAACCCAATTTCTGTTACAGTTTAAGTACCACCAAAAACCAACAGAAAGGGGTTCTTCTAATGGCTACTTTACCGCATACAACGCTAGATTTCAATCATCAAATCAAATTATCTAATAATGGAGGTGCGCTCTCCTCTGATACAGGTGAGTTCCTATTCAGGGAGTTCGATGAAAAAATTGGCTTTTCCCAAACCTTGGCACGTCATCTGAAATTAAAAGATGAAAGACGGTATCACATTCATTCCAACAAGGATTTGCTTCGCCAAAAAATTTATCAAATTATTGCTGGTTATGCTGAAGACGATGCGGCCGACCAATTAACGAATGACCCTGTTCTGACACAAGTTATTGGAACAAATGCTTTAGCTTCTCAACCGAGTTTATCACGCTTTTTTGAGCGGTTTGATTCAGATTCGATTCAACCATTTAATCAGGCCAATCAGGAGTTGTTGGATAAAGCGCATCGATATCGGGAGTCAAATGCAATTATCTTTGACCTGGACTCTACCCATTCGGATACATATGGTGAACAGGAATCTGCCGCTTTCAATACCCATTATGGTACAGTCGGTTTCCACCCATTAGTTGCTTTTGATGGTGTAACGCGCGATTTTCTCAAAGCCAAGCTGCGTCCGGGTAATGTCTACACGTCCAATGGCGTTGTTGAATTCGTTAAGCCGCTTATCACACATTATAATGAAATGTTTCCGGAAACAACGCCTTTCCTGCGCGGTGACAGTGGTTTTGCAGTTCCGGATCTATATGAATGTTGCGAAGCCGAATCGGTCTATTACGTTATTCGATTGAAATCGAATCCTAATTTGCAGCGATTAGCTGAGGAGTACTGTCCTTCCACTGCACCATCTGATGTAACGAAAAGCGAATGTTACTACGAAGAGACGGAATATAAGGCACAATCATGGTCCAGGTCTAGAAAAGTAATCATCCAATCCGTTCGTCCGGCAGGTGAGTTGTTTTTTACACATTCATTCTTTGTTACAAACCTAAAAGATGTGTTCTTACCAAAGGCTATTGTCCGTTCTTACCAAAAAAGAGGGACTATGGAAAATTATATCAAAGAAGCGAAAGACGGATTCAATCTGGATCGAATGAGTAGTCATTCCTTCCAGGCAAATGAAGCAAGAATGATGCTGAGTCTACTCGCTTATAACTTGACAAATTGGATGCGTACGCTATGTTTTCCAGAAGAGCAGAAAACCATGCAAATTCAAACAATACGAACAAACGTGATTAAAGTTGCCAGCAAATTAGTCAGATCAGGACGTTCGTTTTATTTTAAGTTATCGTCCAGTTTTGTATATCAGGCATTTTTCTGGAAAGTACTCCAACGAATACAAGGGTTAAAGCTAGAGTGAAGCTTTATTACAACGACCCCCATTTTTAAAGGTCTTTTTTAACCGAGGGAGAAGTATGCCCAAAAATGATGTTTTTCCGAACAACCACAGCTATATCACATTAAAATACCATCAATGTTG
>NZ_BAAADS010000035.1:0-1492 GCF_039522605.1 Virgibacillus siamensis | reverse complement strand
AACGGTCAGCATAGTCACCAATGATAAAGCCTTTGATCAATCCACGGCTCTTAATGAGTTTTGTCTGAATTCTTGGACCTAGATCACCGTCAGTCCGGTTATAAGACGAAATCGCACCGCAAAGAGGGATGCGTGCAAATTCATTTAATAGATTTATCGCTGCGTCAGAAATTGGTCCGCCGACATTGTCAAAATATATATCTATTCCATTTGGACAGGCTTTCTCAAGCGCCTGTTCCATATTTGGAGAGGTTTTATAGTTAATCGTTTCGTCAAAGCCAAGTTCCTGCTTTAAATAGGTTGTCTTTTCATCGGAACCAGCAATTCCGACAACTCGAGCTCCTTTAATTTTGGCAATCTGTCCAACGATCATACCAACCGCTCCTGCTGCACCGGATACAACAACTGTTTCCCCTTCTTTTGGCTGACCAATATCAAGCAGACCAAAATAAGCAGTCAAGCCAGTTAAGCCAAGGACACTCAGGTATGCGGTCAGAGGAGCGATTGTTTCATCAATTTTACGTACCTTGGATTCCTGAATAACGTTATATCGCTGCCATCCGAGCGTCCCGACTACTTTATCACCGACGCTTAACTGATCTGAATCAGACAAAACGACCTCTCCAATAATTCCGCCACAGATCATCTCATTTAATTCGAAAGGTTTCACATACGATTTTGCATCATCCATCCTGCCCCTCATATACGGATCAACAGATAAATAGATTGTTTTAACAAGAACCTCTCCTTCTTCCGGTTGTGGTACAGGACTGTCTTTAAATGTAAAATTCTCTTTTGTTGGCATCCCTTTTGGGCGCTTTGCCAATAAAATCTGACTATTTTTCAATTTTTCTTTTAATGTCATTATCTTTCCACCCCTTTAGCCTTCAAGTCGACTGCAATATTATCCCTGGTTGCTTTGGAGTATGGACAGATTTGATGGGCGGATTCAACAAGTTGTTCAGCTACTTCTTGTTCAACCCCTGGAATTTTAACATCCAATGCAACAGTAAGAGCGAAACCTCCATCGGTATCTTTTCCTATTGATACTTGCGCTTTCACCTCTGTTTCGCCAATTTTAGTTCGTTGCTTTCTGGAAGCCAGATTCAACGCACTGTCAAAGCAGGCTGCATACCCAGCAGAAAATAATTGTTCCGGATTGGTCCCTTCTCCCCCAGCACCGCCAAGTGATTTAGGCATTACTAATGGCATATCAATTATCTTATCATCTGAAATCACACGTCCATTACGTCCACCTCGGACAGTGGATGAAGCAGTATATAAAGCATTCAAGTTTATCACCTCATTTTAATTGCGCACAATTTAATTGCGCAAGACCTATTAAAACATAGAAAGTTCTTCTCGTCAAAAAACAAGTTTGACATTTTATGAACTTCCATATAGTTTAAAATAGAGAAGGACTGAAAGGATGAATGTTAATGGAGAAAGATGAAGCAATAAAATTAAACAACCAACTGTGTTTTTCTATCTA
>NZ_BAAADS010000033.1:0-1582 GCF_039522605.1 Virgibacillus siamensis | reverse complement strand
GTTTGAATACCTTTCTTTGTCCATGCTTTCAGAATACCTTTCACATAGCCCCATGTTGCTTTGTTTTGCTCCAGTGCGCGTTTCATGGCATGGTGAACAAGCGGATCACCCATGTCAGCGATCCAGTTCACAATATCGTCGGCAACATACGAACTGATGACACCGAAGTTTTCCTGGTAAAAGCGAAAAGCGTCTGAAGGAGTAGTTACAATTGATTTTTGTTTCGTTTTTGTTTGATTTATGTATTGTTTAAATAATGGGACCGTACTGTGGTCCAAATTGTGGTCCGTGGAGTGGACTGAACTGCGGGCTAAACTGTGGCCTGTATTGTGGGTCATGCCCCCGACCGACGTCTCATTCTGAACGGAAACCTCCCCATCACCGCCTTTTGTAAAATCACCCACTAACCGATTGCCACTCGACAATACCGGCTGCTCCAATCCAGTTTCCACGTCAACCGCGACCACACCCTGCTCAGGCCGAACAATTGCCTCATCAGCCACCTGACCAGCCGACAATCCCTGCCCGCTATACATATCCACCCGCACCTGCGAAATCATACGATACGTGGCTGCTTGATTTCCATTACCCGGAATCACGTCGATATAGCCCTTATCCTGCAATTCATTCCGCGCCCGTTTAAAGGACGAGCTTTTTACACCGGATTTTGTCTCGATAAACGTAGCGGGGACAGAAAAAGTCTCCCGCCACCCGCTTTTGTTGCTGAAATGCATCAATGTGTGCCACACTGCCACGGCCGATCCCGACAATGGATTGAAAATAATCTGATCGTAAAATGCGTTCATTTCTTTAATATAGTTCATCTCTCTTTCCTCGTTTCACATAAATTTTCAGGATAAGGGAACCCCCCTCATCCTGGTTAAATCTTGGCCGAACAAGAAGCCCGCCCCACCCACTCACAAACCATCATCCCAGCCCAACTTCTCCCTGAACTCCGGATCCCGCAGCTTCATTCGCACCTGCTTGCCCCAACTCTTGACAGCCTCAACGGTCGTATTCTCCGTAACGGCAATTTCTTTATAGGACATGCCTTCGATGATATAGTAATAAATCCATTTCCATTGTCTTTCCGTCAGTTGCGATTTTAAGGTTTTCCAAAGTGCAGGATCGGTCAGTGGAAGGGATTGCTCAGGTTCGAGTCTCTGATTCAGCTTCTCCTGAAGGCTATAATGATTGCCGTCCGTAATTTGAGTTAACTCCTCTTTAATGGCCTTCTTCTTAATGTTTTGATACGAAATTTCCTTCCGCAGGCGATCAATCAGGCGGTTACGGATGGTGAAGTTAAAGTAAGTAGCCATCGGGCCTTTATCCGGCTGGTATTTTTCGTAGGCGTTCCACATGGCGATTAATCCTTCCTGAAAAAATTCCTCATGCGGATCTTGGATGTTTAACTTGTGAATCTGATAGTGGATCCGTCGCTTGTTCTGCTCAAAAATTTCCTCAAAGGCTATTCGATTGTCCATTGGCGTTCTTCCTTCTCTATAAGTTATAAAAAGCTCCTTCTCATAACTACTATCGTTACAACCTTTCATTTGGTGGCAAGTAAAATACGATAATTTTT
>NZ_BAAADS010000032.1:0-1271 GCF_039522605.1 Virgibacillus siamensis | reverse complement strand
AACAGAAATCATGCGGCTTGTTGCTGAATCAATTGTGCATTAATACGGTCTGCAGCTAGTTTTGAAGCATTATAAATAAGTGTTGCCATGTCAAAATGAATTTTTGCGCGTTTTCCCGTACGATAACGAACGTTGTTAAGCTGAAAGAATTCTTTGAGATACGCGTTGACTCGTTCGGCGGCCGTGCGACGCTTGAAAAGGTTTTTCCAGGCTTTGGATCCACGAGCTGGTGCTGTGTACTTTCTTAAGTCTTGGGTTATTTTTACCTTATAAACCTTTTGACAGATGCTTTCATTGGCCAGTGGGCAGTCTATACATTCTTTTGGTCTTGTGTATTTTAGTGTTTCGTATTTAGCGTCAAAACTATCATAACGATAGGAATGTTCCCGGAAACAGGTTGGGGCAAAGTGTTTATCGAACCCAATTGTTTCACCTTCATTTCGCTTATTATAGGCAATGACGGATTGTTGGCCCATTTGATGCACCTGTTCGTATATCGGTTCATAATCATAACCGGCATCCATTGTTTGATAACGTAACGTTGAGAGGGGAAGTTTCTCCATCCCCTTAAGTAATGGGATTGCTGCCTTTCCGTCATTTAAGTTTCCTGATGAAAACAGGGACTGTAAGATGTATTGACTTGATGTGCCAACAGCCAGGTGTCCTTTATAGCCATACCAGAAGACATTTTTTCCTTCTGCGTTCTTCTTTACACCCCATTGTGGGTCTTGAGGAACTTCGGCACGTAATTCATCTAAGGGCGCATCCAGCTGGGCTTCTATTCTCTTTTCGTAAAGAGGCAGGTTCGCTTCTTTTTCAGCCTGTTCTTTCAGCCATTGTTCCCGCTCTTCTTTCGATTTGCGTCCGCGCTTTTTGGGTTCAGACTTTGGCTCTTCTTCTTTGGGTGGTGCTTGATCACGGGCTTCAAAATGGGTGGCATCAATGGCCACTGTATCATCCGTGATGAAGCCCTCTTCAATAGCTTGAAGAACAACTTCATCTTGTTCCTTCACTAATATGCCAGACTCTTTTAATTTCGTTACCAGCCGGGAATAGGAAGCCTCGGAAGGAATGCTATCTGAAACAAGAAACTCGCAATTCAACTTAAAGGCAATATCATCATGCAGACGCTTCACAAGATCTTTAATTGTTGGAATCCGTTCCACATATCTCACGAAAAGGGAGATAATCATGGCTGCATAATTTAGTTCTTCCGGCGCACCACGGCGGGATTTCTTTATTACTGCATGATGAATGGCATCCAGATCTAT
>NZ_BAAADS010000031.1:0-3589 GCF_039522605.1 Virgibacillus siamensis | reverse complement strand
TCGTCTTCATGTTCAGATTTTTCAAGCTCATGAATAACTAACTTTTGTCGTTCTCTCGAATGATTTTGACTTAGTTTCGCTTTACCTTCCATTTTATCGACCTTTATCTTAAAACCCACAATCCCTTTGGTCTGACCTTCAATATATTTAGGATTGACTTCATCTAATTGATATGAGCTATCTGAACCTTCATATTTTAATACAAGTTTACTTAATGAGTCCTTTAGTTCTTTTCCATTAATAAGTTCAACATGCCCATTAACATGTACAGTAATATAATTCCATGTAGGTACTGCCCTATTTGTCTCATACCAAGACGATGAAATATAACAGTGTGGACCATGAAAGGTAGCAAGAACCCTCTGTTTATTTATATCTTTCCATTGAGGATTCGATCGCGCAAAATGACCATAAAGATGTTTCCTGTCTTTATCCAGCATTAAAGGTATCTGTGTTGCAGTAGGTTCTCCTTCATGCCACGAAAATAAAGTAGCAAATCCATACTCTTCTATAATCTGATAAATTTTCTCGTCGTCCTGAATTAAGAAACGTGAAGGAATAAACATATAATCAAGCTCCCATCATTTAAGTTATTCACTCAATTGTTTTCATCATAATGAAGTCTGTTTGTTGTTCATCTCCCATGTAGAAAGAATGAGTGCCGGTTTTAACAAATCCCATCTTATGATAGAAATGGATCGCAACCACATTGTTTTCCCATACTCCTAACCAAATTTTCTTTTTATTTTGGTCTTTTGCGACTTTCAATGCCTTATTTAAAAGATCCTTCCCAAGTCCATTTTTTTGAAACTCTTTCTTAATATAGATCCTTTCAATTTCCAGTGCTTCTTCCTCCATATCTTCTGTTTGGGCTCCATTGACATTTACTTTTAAATAACCTGCGAGTACCTCATTACAATATATTAAAAAAAACGTTGAATAGGGGTTCGATATTTCTTCTTCTAACCTTTTTGTGTTAAAGGCATTTTCCAAATAAGCATTCATATTCTTCTCTGAGTTCATATGAGAAAAAGTCTCATGAAACGTGTTATAACTAATTTCTTGAAGTGTTTTTACATCCTCAAATATGCATTCATTGATAATGATAGACATCTAAAGTATTCTCTCCTCTCAATAGTCACGTTTGTGTCCCTTTTTAACGTATTCCCAGTCAACCTCCACATTTTCTCTGACCCTTTGAAGAAGTGCATGAAATGTATCAATCTCATCCGAAGTCATTCCAGACAATGCAATTTTATTCGAGTGTTCTCCTTCTCTTTTTAAAAAGGGATAAACGTTTTCCCCTTTTTCTTTAGGCAACAACCTTTTAATTTTTTTATTTGTTTCGTCGTCTCTTTTTTCAATAAAACCTTGGATTTCGAGTCTTTTAACGGCACGGGCTGCAGTTGTCCGGTCGACTTTTATCATCTCTGCTAACTTTTCTTGAATAATTCCGGGGTTTTCACATATTCGCACAAGATATAAAAATTGCCCTTTGGTAAGGTCAAGTTCCTTAAACTCAATATTGCTTATTGAATCTAATGACCTTGCAATGATTCCAATATCACGAAGTATATCCTTCATTGTTCAGCTCCAATTTTGTTGATTTTGCAACAATATTTATAATTTCAGCTTATATTATTTTTGCTGTATTTGCAACAAAAATGCAAATCATCTTAATAAATCTGCCTGTTACCCTTTTTTAAATGAAAAACGAGCACAATTCTCGCTACAGAATCGCGCCCTTTTATGGAAGAATGGTGTAATGATTTTAAAAACAGCCACTTATCCTAGTTTAATTCCTCACAACTATATAAATAACCTGCAGCTTCAATACACATTTTAAGCACTTTTTCCCAAAATGCCTCGTATGTAATATCTTCTCCTAAATGTTTCATTACCAGATCTTCACTGTCATACTGCCCGAATCCCGAAGTAAGACGAGGTGTTTTTTTCAAACTTTTTCCTTCTTCTTTCATATATACTAAGCTCAAACAAGTACCCAAATAAATATGTGAAGTTGTAAAATAGCTTGTTTTTTCTATGCAATTTGACAGTTAAACTGTTTATAGTATAATTGTTATTGCCTTTTTTTAATTTGTTAAAAATTTATTTAATTATTTTAACAAATTGATCACCTACCCCGTAGCATAGGTCTTTAGCAAACAAACTGGAAACTCTACTAACACGGAAGGGAGAATTAATTACATCATGAAAAAACATCGTATATTAATTTATACTCTAGCAATCTTCGTATTACTGATTGCTACAGGTTGCACAACTAAAAGCGGCAATACAAATGTTACAAAGGACGTACATAAAAAAAAAGAAGTGGAGAATCAACAGCAAGAGAGAGACAATTTTTTGGTTATTGCTCACAGAGGTGCAAGCGGTTATGCACCTGAAAATACTTTTAAAGCCTATAACACTGCAAAATCTATGAATGCGGATTATATAGAAATAGATATTCATATGACCAAGGATGGAAAACTTGTTGCCATACATGACAAAAAGGTTAACCGTACTACCAACGGTACCGGAAAAATAACCAATATGACGCTTGATGAAATCAAAAAGCTAGATGCGGGATCATGGTTTAATAAAAAGTACCCCAAAAAAGCAAGAGATAAATACAAGGGGCTTAAAATTCCCACACTGGAGGGGATTTTCCAGCATTATGGTAAAAATGTAAACTATTATATTGAGACAAAATCACCTGAAATTTATCCTGGAATGGTGGATAAATTAATAGAGTTACTCAAAAAATATGACCTGATAGATAAGGACCCTCAAACGAAAAATGTTATTATTCAATCATTCAGCCCTAAGAGCTTGAAAAAAGTTCATCGAATAAATCCAAATATCCCCCTTATTCAGTTGCTTTGGTATACTCCAAGCAAGAACGGGGATTTAAAGGAATGGAAAGGCGTAACACCATCTCCGAATGAGATTGGACCAAAAATATGGAAGGAAATTAATCAATACGCAGTAGGAATTGGTTCAAATGTTTTCTACAAAGGTAAATCTGTTGTAGGTAAACAATTTGTTCAGCAGGCTAGGAATAATAAACTGTTGGTTCACGCCTACACGATTAATAAGAAAAATCGAATGGAGAAATTGATCAAGTGGGGAGTAACAGGTATGTTTACGAATTACCCTGACAAACTTTCTAATGTTTTAAAAAATATAAAATAGATCAGAGGAATTTAATAAACCTCCGACTTCGGCATAAAAACAGCTTTCTAGTCGGAAAACCCAAACCCTTGCGCTTGTTTTCTAAAATTGATGGATGACTTTCGTATTATGTTCGCTCATTCTTTAATCCACCTTTCTTTTCTTAAAATTTATTTTCCGAAAATGGTCCTTATATGCATAGGGCGCTACTCCTGATTAAGGAATAGCGCCCTATTTTCTTGAATAGGTATTTTCTGATATTAGTTGGTATTTTTGAAGTATGCCTATAGGGAAATCCCTACAAGATACGTGTAATATTTACAATCACCTTAGTGGACATTTAAAAATCCTTATAATGCCAAGAAGAAAATAAGTGCACCAGATGAAATGAAAACAGTACGTTCTTGAGCTCCTT
>NZ_BAAADS010000030.1:0-1087 GCF_039522605.1 Virgibacillus siamensis | reverse complement strand
CAAATATCAGTTCATGGCCGTGTTTCAGATTTTTAATCACAAAACGATTAAGCCACTCACGTTTTATTAATGCATGAAAAGATTCAATACATGCATTATCCCAGGGATTTGCTTTAGTAGAATAACTGCGTATATACTGACCTGCTGGTGTTGCTTCCATATAGCTTTTGGATACATACTGACAGCCACGGTCACTGTGAATAATAATTGGTTGACTTAACTCTCGGCTTCTTTTTGCTTTTTCAATGGCTTCGATGACATGCTCCGTAGCTAAACTATCCGATACACGCCAGCCAATGATTTTCCTTGAAAAAAGATCCATAACACTGGTGAGGTAAATAAAGCCTTCCAGGGTATGCACATACGTTATATCCGTAACCCAGACGGTATTGGGAGCTGCTGGTTTGAAGTCCCTATCCAGAATGTTCTTCAGCTTCCTATCAAAATCAGGATCAATGGTCGTTCGAACATATGGACGTACCCAAATAGCTTTAATACCTTCCTCACGCATGTAGTTACCAACCGTCTTTTCAGTGATGACATGACCTCTGGATTGCAGGATGGACGCTATTTTAGGCGCACCGTAAATCTGAAGGGATTCATTATATATTTCAGCGATTTCCTCTTTCATTGCTTGCTTTCTTTTTTCTTGGTCAGAAACTACACGTTTTTTCCAACTGTAATACCCTGATGTAGAAACGCCTAATATTTTGAGCACACTGTTAACAGAAATCGTGCGTTTCTCAGATTCTTGACGGGTTGCTGTATAAATAGATTCTGTTAATTGCTCAGTATGCCCATAGCCTTTTTTAATACTTCTAACGCATCCTGTGAATCTCGTAATTCTTTCTTTAGACGTGCAATTTCTTTTTCGGCATCGGAACTGTAATTACCTGATCCTCTATGCTCAACGGTACCATTGTTGTTTTTAGCTGCTGACACCCACTTCCCCAATGTAGATTCACCAATCTTCAAATCGGCAGCTGCTTTCTTCAAGCTTTTGCCAGATGTATAATAATAATTAACAGCGTCTTGCTTGAAGTTCGCATCAAAATGCTTTCTATTTTTTGTCATGTGATATTTCCCC
>NZ_BAAADS010000029.1:0-2906 GCF_039522605.1 Virgibacillus siamensis | reverse complement strand
CAATGATTGTAAAAATAAAGGGAAGAAGGATGATGTTTTCCTTTTTCCCGTGGTTTTACAAACTTAGATGTAAATATGGTATACGTTACATATTCGAAGATCGAATGGAACATTCCCCTCCATTATAATATACCAGTCTTTTCCCAATTCTAGCCTTGAAGGGATGTTACGTTGTCCAACAATGAGTTCAAATAACTCCCCGCAGAATAGTGTATATTGATAACCATTTATTTCAACCACCCAGGCGTCTCGATCATATTCATACGTCATTATCCCTTCTGTCATGATAGTTCACCTTCTATGACCAGCTTTACCATATGGTCATCGATAAGCTTTTGTTTATTTTGGGCACCGTAAATGAGACAATGCGTACAAATTTTGTTAACCAGTCTCGGTGTTCCATTCGAAAACTGGAAAATTTCATGTATGGCGGCATCTGTGAAAATATCGCTTTGGGCGTTAACTTCCATTAAATGTTTCCGTATATATTCACCCACTTGAGCACGATCATAGTGCGGAAGCTTACATTGCAGGTCAATTCGCTGCCGAATAGCCGCAAATGATTGGAGCCTAAGCCGATCCCAAAGTTCACTCTGTCCAACAAGGATCAACGCCATCGGACTTTCAGCATCCATTTTAAAATTAAGCAGGAAGCGAACTTCCTCCAACATTTCCCGATCCAGAAGATGTGCTTCATCTACAATAACCACTGGTAATAATCCATGAATACCACGCATCATTTCAATTTGATTGTGCAACTGACGTTTAGCGTCACCACGGTAAAACTTGGACTCGCATCCCAACTGTTCCAACAATCCCTTATAAAAATGTCGCGGTGTTAATTTTGAATCGGCTAGATATAAAACCTTAAAATGACCGGAATCCAGTTCACTCGTAAATCTTCTTAGTGTTGTCGTTTTCCCGGTCCCAGCATCACCTGTCACCACCACAAACAATTGGGATTCGGCTGCATATTCCAATCTCCCGATTGTTTCGTCCAGCATATCCGGATAGTATAATGCGGATGTCAGAATATCCCGCGTAAAAGGGGTACGCGTAAAGCCATAAAACTGATTAAACATGTGACGCACCCTCTTTCTTAACCCTGCGATAGGAGACCGCTGTCTTCTGAACGTCCGTACGGGAAGCATATTGTTCCGAAGCTGCGTCTAACAGTCTAGAGTGCTCCGCAGACTGTTTTCCAAGATAGTCCGGTATCGTTGGTCGTTTCCCAGCGCGTTCGCCAATCACCAATTCACGGGCTGTCCAAGGTGCGTGTCCTTCGTATTCAATCGTTACTTCCGTAATATCCGAAGGATCGTAAACCACATCGACCTTACAGCCGATAAACGATAATCCAACTTCGTATTTTTTTCCCATAAAACTAATACACCCTGATTTATCCACTTTACGTGCTTCACAGTGTAAGAATGCTTGCGCCAATTGTTCTGTACCAACAAACCGTAAGATATTGTCATCGCTACGAAAAGTTGCCTCTGGACTTTGATCTTTACCTAAAGCACTGTGTGGTTTATGCTGGTAGCATTCACTCAACCATACACGAAGGCGCTCATTTAATTGATCCAGCGTTGTAGGTTTCTCCAGTCCAACCTCATCTAAAAAATGACCGACTACTCGGTTGAACCTTTCCACCTTACCGGTCGACTCCGGTGAGTAGGGCTTAGCATATAATAACCGGATGCCTAACTTCGAACAGGTTCGCTTCATCCATTTCGTGCGATATTGTTTCCCGTTATCAAAATAAACAGATTCAGGAACACCGTATAACTGGATAGATTCACGGAAACCCTGTTCCACAATACGTTGATCCATCGTGGGATAAAACCCGGCGTGCAATACAAAACGCGTAGCGTCATCCAAGAACGCTACCAAATAAACTTGTTTTTTCTCGCCACCTGGGCCAATGGGAAGATACGGCCCATACTTAATGTCAGAATGCCATAATTGATTACGCGCTTTCCGTTGGAAACGCCGCGCAGCTACACCGGGATCATTATACATCCGCATATGCCGAGCACTATATCCTTTTTCAGCGAGCTTTTCCTGTAATGTACTTCGCTTCAATTGACCAGGTTCAGCAAGTTTTTCCCATTCCAAAATTTGAATAATCTGGGCAATACTGCGTGTCGGGACTTCTCGACGCAGTAAGATGGCCTGTTCCAATAAATGATGGGGAATGGCCTCCTTGGTTTGTGTGCCTTTTCCTTTTGGTTTTAACCCTTCGAACCCTGCTTGTCGATATTGAGCCAAATATCTTCGAATGGTTCGTTCAGACAATCCACTTACCTCACAAATTTGTCGTCTTATTTGTCTAGCTTTGGCAGCATCCAACCCATCCGCCAATAATGGGGACAATAATTGTACCCGTTCAGCAGCAATTTCCTGTGCTTTCTTTTGATCTCTCATGCCAAAAAGCCTCCTTTTTAAGCTATTTAACATGAGTCTATCTTAAGGCTGTTTGGACAGGAATGCAGAACGGGTCTGTACCCATAAATGAACATTTACAATGGGACGGACAACTTTCGCCAGCCATCCAACGAATGATTCTCCATTGCGTCCGATTCTTTGGAGCACGGTCCGTGGGGGATCGGACGTGCTCCCCACAGGTAGATCCAATTGAAAGCGCCTGATAATAGAATTGAAACAACCCACAGCATAAGGCCCCCAATTCCGAAACCATTCACGCCAGCGGCCCAATGTCGATTCATCAGCTGGCACATCTATCAAATGATCATCCAGAACCTGTTCGATGCTTTCTGTCCCATAACGTTTGTAGGGGACTAGAAGATCTGGTAGTTCATGATGAATTTTATGACAGCGTTCACAAAAGAGGCGACGTATAATAAGTTTCGCTTTGTTTCCGGAATGTCTATACCATACCCTTC
>NZ_BAAADS010000028.1:0-778 GCF_039522605.1 Virgibacillus siamensis | reverse complement strand
TTACCAGTGTAACTAAAAGTAATTGCTTTTACATAGGCCTTCATAGCCTCATCAGGAATGTTAAAACCCAATTCCTCAAGTTCCTTAGCATGAGAAACCTCTGTATAAAAATTATTGAAACCACTGTGGGCATGTAAAAACTCTCTACTTTTTTTAATAAAAATATGTTTTCTTACCGTCTTAGGTATGTATTTCATTCCTTTAACCTGCAATATAAAATCCATTGCATAAAGTGATTTGTCAACTTCATCTTCTAATTTTAATTGCATTAACCTCTGCCCCATATCACTTTTTACTTCTTCACCAACCTTATCCCAAACTTCCTTTATTATAAGTTTCAAATTGTCCCTATAATCTTTTGTAGTTTGAGGATCAATATATTCACTAAATATTCTCCTTAGAAAAGATTCAATAATCTTTGGAGATTGGTCTTTTATTACCTCTTTAAAATGGTCTACATCAAAGTTTTCTGATTGTATATATTGTAATAAATCGTTGATAGTCATTGCTGGTGATGGGACATCTCTTTGCAAGACATACTTAACACAGTTTTTTATAAGATTTAAAGCCTCAAGTGGGTCTATTGGACTTTCTGTATCATGGGCAGCAGTAAAATTATTTCTTACAGCTAGACAATGCTTCAAAAATGTATAAGCTTCATCATCTATAATCCCTAGAAGGTAGCACCCTTCAATGACTTGACTGTCTTTTATATTTGAAATGTCTTCTCTGGTTTTAATCTTTAGATTTAACTCACTAGGGAAATGCTCTAATCCAT
>NZ_BAAADS010000027.1:0-570 GCF_039522605.1 Virgibacillus siamensis | reverse complement strand
TTTTCTCGATTCCGGAACACTTTCCCCAGTGCTCAAGCGCCTTACAGAAAGAGCGTTAACATACCGAAAGCGAGATCCTGATGATGAAAGGCGTGTATTAATTTCCTTAACTGAAGAAGGAAAACAATTAAAGGAAACGGCAGCGGAGATTCCCGGTAAGCTTATTAAAAAGAGTGGTCTCAGTAAAGAGGAATTTTCGAAGACCCTTTTCGACTTCACAAATTTATTACAGCAAATTCAGCAAGCGAATACAGAGTAGATCATGTGCCTCAGCAAAAAGGAAAGAAAAGGTAATAGGCCCCTCTTTCCTTTTTACAGTTTAAATGTCTTTCGCTTACTAGAATATTTTTGTATCCGGGATGGCTGATGCTCCTGAAAAAAATCCAAAATGAACAATAAAAAGGTGACAACCCCTCACCTCTTTATTTGGCTCACATACAGGAGAAAATAAAGATTTTCTTTATTCCAGATAGGCGCCCTTTTCTTGAATAATCCCCTTCCGTTATTAATTGGTATTGTGGAAGATTTTTTATTAAAGGTACGCACCCACTAGCTTAAAAACATAAGGGG
>NZ_BAAADS010000026.1:2237-12190 GCF_039522605.1 Virgibacillus siamensis | reverse complement strand
TCGCCTACAATCACGATACATTAAATATAAACGTTTCGGTGTGTGAAATCCGTCCGTAAGAGGGGCATGCACGTGACGGGGTATTGCTGAATGGCGGTGGCTGCCATTGATTGTTGCATCCAAAGATGATTCGTTCTTTTTTGCCGGAAGTTTCCCGGTCAGCATGTCAGTCAAATATTTCCGGATCATACAGGTAAAGTAAATTGCCAGTGGATCATGATCAGGCTGGTAGGATTCGAAGGGTTTCCACATTGCGAATAATCCTTCCTGGAAAAGATCATCGTCAGGCCTGCTGATGTCCATTTTGCGTGTCTGGCAGCGGAATCTCCATGCATTTTTCTCCAACAATGCGTCAAACGTTATTCGGTTGTCCATGTGATTTGCTCCTTTGTGGGGAAGTTTTGGTGAGTGATTCGTGTGTGGGTTCTAAGGTGGAAAAGGAAGAATGGGGATTGATGGCAAATAGTAAGAAGGGAAAATATTACTTTTGGAGATAATCGCGGTAGGGCTTTATTTCATTCCGATAAGGCTTCAGTGCCTTTTGGAAATCACCCATGTCAATATCCAAATAATCAAAGACCTTGAAAAGAGTTACAAAATGCGGACTCCGTTGTCCTAATTCAATCCTACCAAGATTTTTGTCATCACAATCAGCATAACCTGCCAACTGAGCGATCGTTAATCCAGCATTTTCCCGTTTTTGACGTATGTATTTTCCCATTTCTATATGGAACAAATCCAATTGTTCTGCCATACTTCTCTTCCTTTTTTGTTGATAAGGCTATTATCCAGCCTGCAGGAAGATAGCAAAACGTCCTCGAAGCCACTTTTTGATAAAAAATTATTTTTTGAAGGTAATATATGGGGCTTGACCACAAAAACCGTTAGTCCTTTTGTGAAATTCACATTAGAACTAACGGCACCATTATTCTATCGCTTCTTTTCCTCAACATATTAACGATTAGTTTTGTCTTTCTGAAAAATTGGCAGAAACGTTGAAGTTGCGGATATTGGGTTAAATGCATGAAGTAGGTATCATTCGAGAGATCCTTTTAGCCTTAATTTAGATAATGATTCAGCAGTGCACTAGGACGATCAATAAAAGGATGAAAAATTGACTTTACGGCGGAGCTGCTTGCCATTAACTGTAACGCCCGATTCTTTGCAGACGCTGGAAGGGGTCAGAATCGGCTTGTCCGTATTATCATATTTTGTGCAGGTGTACCTCTTAGGCATTATTTCCACAACACCTGCGATAGTTCCACAACACGGACAAAAGTTAAGTCAATGGTGGCGGACAAACGAATTCGCACTGTTTCAGGCAAAGCAGAGTGATCCTATTCCTATGCGGTAAAGTAGGTTAGCATCACTTGGTAAATTGCAAACACCGGTACAAAAGATGGCAGAGACCGTAAGCAGGATCTAAGTAAATTGTTTTCATAATGGAAAAGAACGTTCTGTAAGGTACGAAATCAGTGGTCTTAAACAGAAGAAATCGCCTGACCTTTTAGCCATAACTCAATTTGCAACAGGTTTCTAAAAAAGATAATCAAAAAATGCTACTGTCCTTAAACTTCAAGACAAGCTTATAACAAAAGCATAGGAGTCGCCCCATGCCTATAGTGTGAAGAAAAATCTAGCAGTGAGGATGGTTCTTGAGGAAGCAAAGGAACCGTCCCTATGCTTCCCCCTTCTCATCAACTTCTTCAAAATCAATATCAATTATCTCAGGAAACTCTTCTTTCATATCCATGTATTCGTTATATAATTCATTTTTTGTAATATCTAATGAAGACGATAACACGCTGGCTAACCTTTTACCCATTGGTTTCATAGTAGCATATGTTACAGATCCAGATACTACACCCCCAAGCACAGGTATTACCTTTGAAACCCCTTTTGCAAATATATCTTTGTTAACTTTAATACCTATATAACCAGCAACCTTTTTAGCGATTGGATAATAGAAAGTTTTAGTCAATGCTTTTTGTGGTAACCTTTTCAACACCTCTTTAGATGCTCCTGAAGAAATAAATTTAATTGCAGAACTAGAACCTGCCACTCCAAACATAACACCTAAGTAGAGTATTAAATTATTTCTAGCTTTTTCAGTATCCAAATGTTCGTCAAGCCATAAATCTTGGTGGCCATACATATATGCTAATTCTTGAGCTAAAATTAATGAATGATAAAAAAATTGTGCTATATCAGTTGGAATTGTAGCAGCCATAGCCAGTCCGCCCGGTATACCAGCACCAAAGGAAACGGATGTACTTTTAACAGTTCGCTTATGAATTACAGATTTCGCTACATTATCTATTGTGGACTTATTTATTCCTGCATTATAAGGACCAAATTCAAGAATTTCTTCAAGTTGAGAAGAAGTAACAAGCTTTGAAAATTTTTGCTCTAAAAAATCATCCCTATCAACTTTTACACCTGGAATCTTTAGTGCTTGGTCAACCACTTTTTCAATATTTACGTTCTTATCTTTATTAGCCATCTAAATCTCCCCCCTCTTCTAACTGAACTAGAACGTCTTATAAACGACCTTCTATTCCATAACTTTACTTAAATGATCATTTTAACTCGTTAACGCAGTCTAACAATCAATTAAATGACAACCAATGGGGAACATTTCCAAATAAGTATGGAATATACCCTAACGATTGGGAGAATAGCTGGGATATTATAAATCCTAACTAGCAAAACTCACTATGGTTATCTTTCTTTTATCTTGGAAGAAGCATAAGCATAGTTCTTGAGGAAGCAAAAGAACTGCTTTGCGAAGAACCATCCTTATGCTACCCTGCCTAGTCATCCATTCTTTTGATTTCGCCCGGTTCCAACCCAGTCGTTCGCGAAATAAGATCAACTGAAAGGCCTTCTTTCAACATTTTTTTCGCAATACTCTCAGCTTTTTCCTTTCTCCCCTTCTCTTCATACGAAATTGGCAGTTCCCATATCTTTTCCGCATCATCCATCTTTTTGATTTCCTCCATCAATTCTTCCTCCTCCCTATCGTCCAAGTGTAAATACCGTTCAAAAAATCCATAAATCAATCGTTGTCTAGCAGGATCCAATTCCATTTTTGCCAGCATTCGCAAAAATTCCTTCTTTACTTGAATGCGTTCCGATTCGCTATAGCCCATTTTACTCAACAATGCCGCTGCCACAGGGTTGTTTGATTTAATATATTCACGCCAATTTTTCTTACGCAGATGCACCGTCAAAAAATTGAAAGTCAGCACATGATGAAACGGAAAGGTCATGTTAAATTCCCGCTGTTCCCGATTCTCTTCATATGTGTAGACTGCAATTGGTACAATAGGTTTTCTATACTTATTATACAATAGACTGAAATAAAGATACATTCTTTCGTGGAAATCACGTTGGGTTGAGCTTTGCGGTTCAATGTGGACAATAATCATTGCATCTTGTTTTTTTAACTTAGTTTCCACAACAATATCCAAACGCCGAGCATCACCTTCATGCAGGTCGGTGAAAACTTCTTCAGACAATGGTGTTATCGTTTGAAAGTCAACATGCGCATGGACTTCCGGGAAAAAGGCATCCAGAAATTCTTTTAGAAAACTTGGCCTATCGCCAAGCTTTTATGGCGAAAACCTTAGTTGCACTTATGCAGTAAGAAAGCTGCTTCTTATCTGCCAAACAAATGGTGAATCAGTTCTTTAAAAAGTTGATCATGATGGGTGTAATCTTTTGTACCTTCACGTACGAGGGTAAGTGCTTCCATTAAAGCACATCCTTTACAGGTTAATGATGAAGAAACCAAGTATTATTATCTATCAATAGTATAGCAGATTCAATAAATGAGAACAAGCGTTCTGAAAATTAAGTTGCTCCTTCCTCCTCCCCCATTTCTTCCATAACCGGACGGAGAGCTTCACATACGTCATTATATCTATTATTTAACATTTCTCCATAATATTTGAATATCTTTCCGTCCATATGACCGGCGTAAAATATATCTCTCATCTTTGGGTTGGAAAGATTAGTTTTCTTGTTATACATAAACGAGTGAAGCCAAAAGGAGAGCCACTATTGGTCAGTTCTGCGACAGAAGTAGAAAATCTGCCAAGTGTCAGAACATCGTTTTTTATCATTTTACTGCCAATTGTGTTAATTCTTTTATCCGTAATCGGACCATACATGCCACTCCCAACAGTAGTGGAAAATATCTTTATCTTTATCGGAAGCCCGGTTATTGCATTGCTTATAGCTTGTTTTGCGGCATTTTACCTCCTCGGTTTCCGTCGTGGAATGGACAAAAAGATGATCAAACGGTTAACGGATGAGTGTATTATGCCTCTTGCTTCTATTATATTGATTATCGGAGCTGGCGGCGGTTTCAAACAAATTTTAGTTGAAAGCGGTGTAGGAGATGCTATCGCGCAAATGTCGCAACAGATGGATTTATCTCCAATTGTGTTGGCGTTTGCAGTAGCCGGTTTAATTCGTGTTGCAACAGGATCAGCAACGGTTGCATTAACCACGGCTGCAGGTATTGTATCACCGGTTGTTGCTAATATGACTGATGTAAACCTTGAATTACTAGTTATTGCTACAGGTGCAGGTTCCCTTATGCTATCCCATGTAAATGATGCAGGATTCTGGCTGGTTAAGGAATATTTAGGACTAACCGTAAAAGAAACATTCAAGACATGGACCGTGTTAGAGACCTTGTTATCATTCATTGCCTTTGGAATTGTGATGGGTATTAGTGCTTTTATATAAAAGCGTGAGACGGTGTTTGCTTTGCAAACACCGTTCTTTTATAAATGGCTAAAGGTTCAAGTCCCGAATGGTTGCCTAGACTGTAGGACGTTCAGGAGCATTATCTAAATGAGCTTTGCATTACTTTATTTATCTACCTTTACCCGGTCAGAAAACAACTGATCAAATATTACTTTAGCATATGTCC
The DNA here is from genome assembly GCF_039522605.1 of Virgibacillus siamensis. Taxonomy (GTDB): domain Bacteria; phylum Bacillota; class Bacilli; order Bacillales; family Amphibacillaceae; genus Lentibacillus; species Lentibacillus siamensis. The sequence continues at coordinate 7,245 of NZ_BAAADS010000026.1, read as the reverse complement.
TAACCTCATGAAGCCCACTATCTATCCCATCCCTTACGTATTCGTTAGTTGACATTGGTGCATTTTCTACCAAATTAACTGTATCAGGGTCAAGTTCCCAGTTCATGATCACTCTTTTAACACCCTCTTTTAAACTGGCGCTTTTCTCACCGAACCAAGGGCCAAAATCCCATCCAAGATTGTTCGAAAATGAAACAGGATGCTTAGACCCTCCAACAACATCTTTAGGAAGACCGAAAAACTCCCCGGATGTTTTTTCCGGATCTGCAAGTTGAGTTAGGTCATCCGCTATGGTTAATACTTTTAGTAATTCATAGGATATATCCGGTCGCTCATGTTTTTCTACTAAATATCCTTGAAGCTTATTTTCAATATCCCTGCTTAACTCAAGAATTTTTGCTACTGAATGTACCACTGGTGATGAATAATCGCTCATAACAGCTACTCCTAACTATTGAGATTTATTAATATTATAATAACACTTTGACTATAGCCAATTTGTACCTTAAAGAATGATCGCTAACGTCTAATGCAAGCAAGAATAACTTTTTGGCTGATCTCGTTGATCCTGTCCCATCTCCTTCAAATAGGTATACTCTAGTAAAACGAGCTTTTCTATATGCCTTTATAATTTATTGTTCCATAATCAAAAAACGTCCTTTAGAATAAAATTAAAATGGTAGCCAATCCTCGTCTACATAATTCCCTTCATATACCAAATTATCATCTAAATATAGTCTAACTTTGTAAACCCCTGGAGCTTTAACGTTTTTTAAATTAACAATATAAGGGCTATCAATACTCAGATCTTTTCTCTCGAGTGTGTAAATGGTGTCAGCATCAATTTCTAAGTACAGATCAAACCTTTCATTCGGTCTTACAGAGATATTAAAAACTATTTTTTCATCACTCATAACAACACTTTCAACATGTGTCCATATACTATGGAAAAGTTTGTTCCGTGTATCTATCTTAATCTTTTCTTCCAACGAATTGACCGCTTCTGCTAATAAAGAATTTATTAAGGATTCTTTTCTCATAAATGAATAAATATTTCAATGGGTAAAGGTCTAAGATACTTTTCCATAATTGGCTGCACTTCAGTTTCCCAATCTAAACCGCCATTACCACAGCCTAATAAAGGAAATGAAATCGATGTTATTCCCTTACTTTCATATGTTTACACAAACTTTTTAAGCCCTTCTTCAATATAAGCCAATTTAGAGGGTGATCTCCAATGTGTTTTTGTAGGAAAGTTAAGAATCCATTTATGCTCAGTTTTGAATATCCATAATTTCCCCACAGTTAATTGATTATCTTCACAAAGTATTTGGTACTGTTTAAACATATCTGGGTACATGATTTTAAAAGTTTTTGCAATACCCTTTCCCATAACTCCTACAGTATTCACTGTATTCACAAGAACCTGCGCTGGGCTCTCAAAGATATCTTTCCTAACATAAGTAATCATAAGTACCTCCATAGCACTTAATTTTTTAGACTTCAATAAATACTTTATACCTTTCACACCATATTATGCAACGTAGATCTCACGTTTACATACGGGGAAGAAAACACCTAAATAAATAAACATCCTTATACACACGATATATATCTATAACGTTCATCTCAAAATTTGATACAATTATTGACACATCAAACATTTCTTTCAGTAAGATATATTTAAAAGATACCCTACTTCGATTACAAAGTCAAGAACATCCGTTCGCATTACACTTATTCAAACATTATTCCTTAGATTCCGCGCTTTGGTAGCGCGAAATCTGGGTTATATTGTTTATGAAATGTTGGAGGTTACATCAATGAATAAAGGCGCAAATCATTTATCGATAAAATAAAAAACACGAATTGGAGTGAAAAGACTTTTTCGATTAAATAAGTACAGTTTAATGGACAAATTGACACGCTGCAGAAAATATCTCCTGAAATTCTGAGGATACTAAAAAAACCCCGCTGATGCAGGGATTTATCGCATATATTTTTTCAGTTTCGATATAATTAAATCATTATCAAAGTCCTCTTTTTTTACATCAAAACTCTTTTTAGAGGTCTCCAAGTAAGATTGCTTTAACCTTGCTTTACGTGTCATTCTAGGATTTTTATTCTCTGGATGTCCACGGCGTTCTTTTACAGCCTGATCTTGTGCCATAAAACTCACCTTCCTTTAATTTAATTTTACTGCATATTCATATGTTTGTAAAATTCTATGTTTGATTATTCCGAACAAACACCCGATACTTCCGTCGCTTCTCCCACGGATTCCCTGAGAAGTAATCCAAAATAACAGCCATATTCAAAAGATGGTGATTGGAAATATGCATGTAATACCGATAACTGCTCCACCGGTAACTTTGGGGAGTGGCAACCATATTGGCATCGACCGGATTCATATGGATATATCGGCTTACTTCAAGCATACCTTGTTTTGATGTAATCTGTTTATCGTAATACCGTTTTTCAAACACATGGCCGGTGATTCGATTCTTCGTATTATAATAATCGGCATAGCGCTTATTTATCAGTGACATAACTTTGGAAACGGGCTGTTCTTTGGAACGTATTTGCAAGTGAAAATGGTTGGTCATCAAACAATAGGAAGCGAGTTCAAAGGGGGTTTTCTTATGGACTTGTTGAAGAATATGGAGAAAGGTCTTAAAATCACCTTCGTCTTTAAAAAGTGCATCCCGGCGATTCCCGCGGCAAATAACGTGATAGAATGAATTTGGCACCCAAATCCGCTTTTTACGCCCCATCTTTATTGTACCATCCCTTTCTTCATTTGATCTCCACTGGACCGACGCATTGTTACGGCTTCCCAAATACTTTCATTGGTTATAGCTTCGTCACCACTCAAGTCCGAAATCGTCCGGGCCAGGCGCAAAATTTTCATTTGCACACGGGTACTCCAATTATGTTTACTGGACCATTGCTGCATCATTTTCGTTTGGTCTTTCGTTAGTTCACTGTTTCCCAATACGGTTTTATTTGGCGCGCTTGCATTGAGTATCTCTCCGCCATAACGCTCATATTGTCTTTTACGTGCAGCAGATACACGAGCACGGATGGTTGCTGAGGTTTCATTATGCTCGGTCGTCTCCCTGTCCAATGCTACGGCATCAAGCCTCAGCAAAATATCCATACGATCCTGAATTGGACCTGACACCCGATTTTTGTAGGCTGTAATTTGTTTGGGGGTGCACGTACAATAATAATGCTTTGACCCTAAAAACCCGCATGGACAAGGATTCATTGCTCCCAATAATAAAAATCGAGCCGGGTACGTTACCGTTGAAGCTGCCCGACTGATTGTCACTTTTCCCGTTTCAATTGGCTGTCTGAGCATGTCCAGGGTACGTTTGGGAAATTCGGCCATTTCATCAAGAAACAAAACACCACAATGTGCCAGCGATACTTCTCCAGGTTTTGGATTCGCTCCTCCACCAATAAGCGAAACTGCCGATGCAGAATGGTGCGGATCCCGAAATGGCGGAATATGATAATGTTCATTTGTCATACCGGCAAGCTGATAAATGCTCATGACATCAAATTGATGATTTTCGCTCAAGGGAGGCAGGATAGATGGAAACGTTTCCGCCAATAAGCTCTTTCCACATCCGGGAGGGCCAGACATTAACACATTATGCCCTCCTGCAGCAGCAATCTCCAACGCCCTTTTCGCTTGCTTATGCCCCAGTATGTGCTCGAAATCCTTGTCATAAGTCACCGTCTCAGGGTTTGTTGGTTTCGTTGAAGGCATAGTAGTGGCAAACGAGGAAAGCTGGCCGGAAAAAGAGGCAATAACATCCTGAAGCGTTTCAACAAAACAACATTCCATACCATCTATTTGAGGAAATGGCATATCCTTCATGGCTGGCAAATACAACAGCTTAACACCTTCTTTTTTAGCAGCGACAATCGCAGGAAGCATTCCATCAACTGGCTTAATCGAACCATCCAGCGATAAGACACCAAGAAAAGCAGCACCATCCGGAACAGGGTCTTTGATATCCCCTGCTTCTTTCATTACCCCAATTGCCATCGCCAAATCGAATACCGGGCTATTTTTCTTCTGTTCAGCAGGGGACAAATTAATGACGATTTTCTTATCCGGAACCTCACAGTCATTCGCATACAAAGCCGCCATCACACGATCCTTTGACTCCTTAACAGAAGCATCCGGCAAGCCAACAATATTTACCCCTTCCACCCCCGGCAAAAGCTGTACCTCCACTTCCACCCGGTACCCTTCAATCCCTTTCAAACCAATACTCGACACAACTGTAGCCATCCTCTCACACCCTTTTCATCAGTTATAGATTAGGTATAAGATAAGCTATCCTCTATTAAAAGTCAAGAACATTTGTTCGAAATGCCATTCTCTAAAACTGTCTTATAAGAGCCCAACAAAGTGAAAAATTCTATTTTGCTAAATGCCACTGAGCTAAAATACAAACATAACAAAATAGATCCGGTGAAAATGCCAATTTGACTATACATGAAATTTTTTTCTTATCCTTAAAAAAGCCACCAATTTCATCAAACCAGCAACCACTTTTCATAATTTTATTCGACAATATTTGACAAAATTCGGGAAGTGACAGGCACCCGGAATTTATTAATGGGGCATTATGACACTGTACATCCACCAGGAACAGTAAAAAGGAGACCTTATGAGGAAGATTCAACTAATGCATACGGTCCTTGAGTATTGCGGACAGAATAAGCCACTAGTGCGGAGTTTTGAGCCACCGTTTGCGGATAATAGAGCCAGTGAATGCGGAGGAGAGAGCCACTGATTATTGAAGGAGAAAAATATACAGCCATTGAGATAGTTTTGTTCTATTCCAATGGCTGCTGATCTTACCTAAAATGTTTATCTTCTAATTGCTCATCAATAATCTTAATTGCCCAACGAACGAGTTCATCATGATCCAAATCCTCTTCTTCAGACCATATACAGGTGGGTAATAGCCTGTCTTCAATTTGA
>NZ_BAAADS010000026.1:1148-2185 GCF_039522605.1 Virgibacillus siamensis | reverse complement strand
ATGTACAATACGATCAAGAATCGCATCTGCCACCTGTGCTTGCCCCAACTTTGAATGCCAACCTTCCGGTGAGAATTGGGAACAGAATATAGTAGATGCTCTCTTTAATCTCGACTCGATAATTTCCAGGACGTGGAGTGCATTTTCTTCTGTAAGCTCGGTTAATAACCATTCATCAAGTATTAATAAATCAATCTTTTTGTATTTCTGAATGATCTTTCGGAAGCTGCCATCAGCTTCATACTTTGCGACAGCTAATTCATCAAGTAATTCTGGTAATCTAATATACTTTACTTTGTAAAATTGACGACACGCATGAACACCAAAGGCATTAGATATCCATGTTTTCCCGTTTCCTGAAGCCCCCATTAAAATAATGTTATGGTGATTTTGAATATAGTTCCCCGTTGCTAATTCTAATATTAAATCCTTGTCCAGGTTGCGATCAGGATGATATTCTATGTCTTCAATAGCTGCCGTCGGCTCATCAAATGTTGCTTGTTTAATTAATCGTGCCAGTCTATTTGATTTTCGACGATCATACTCGTAATCTACTAAAAGATTAAATCGATCATCGAAATCCATATCATGATAATCTTTGTTCTGACTTTGTTGCTGATATATTTCTGCCATTGCTCCCATTTTCATTTCGGTTAATTTACGTAATGTTTCTTGATTAATCATTATTTGTTCCCTCCAAAGTATTCAGCACCACGGACAAATCCATGACTATTGGTATTATTTTGTTGGTTATCGATATTTGACTTTTTCTTACGTTTCCGACTTCTATCTAATACACCTTTTAAAACAGAAATTGTGGGATTTGTTGATATTTCAAGTAATGTTTTAGTTGCTTTTTCTATTTCTTCCTTTGCGTATTTTGTTGATAAATTTCTTAGAGCGCTTAGGATGTTTAAAGCTTTCTTTTTCGCATTTATTTCTAAAATATAAGAAACAAACTGCACCATAGAAGGCCCGATTGTTTCTGCCCATTTACGATTATTTTCAGGATTATGTTCCAGATATAATCGATGATT
>NZ_BAAADS010000026.1:0-1079 GCF_039522605.1 Virgibacillus siamensis | reverse complement strand
GCATTGATAGTTTCTTAATGAAGCAATAATCTGCCGTGAAACATAGCCCACAGCCCCTTCGACACTTGACTTATCTTTGGGTTTTCTGACCCGGCTCGGAACGATGACGGTACGATAGTAGTCTGCCAGTTCACGATAAGCTTCATTGAGAAGAGGTTTAACGCGATGCGTTTTTGTAACCCCTGTTTTCAGATTATCCGGAACCAAGGTTTCAGGAACTCCACCAAAGTATTCAAATGCATGGATATGAGCCATAAGCCAATTGGGTGATTTCATATCTAAAAATGCTTCCACGTAACTTAATTGACTGTAAGGCAATGTCGCAACAAATACATACGCTGGAATCGTTTCGCCTGTTGAACGATCCATAATATGCAGCGTTGAACCAGCCCAATCCACCTCCATGATTTCACCCGGTTTTCTCCGAATTGGCATCGTTAATTTATATTTCTTCGCATACTTCCCATAGTTCTCACAAAAAGTTCTGTAAGCGTAAGGGATTTTTCCACCCTCACGTGCCTCTGTTGCGTACTCATGATGTAATAAGGCCAAGGTAACATTCTTTTTCTGCAATTCCTTATGCACCTTTTCCAAATCAATCGGGAAATAACCTTTCTCAATGGCTTGTTTCTCCGGGAAGAGAAACGCTTCCAACCATGGATTGGTCATAGTATCATTCAAACTTTCTACACCAAGTTTCTTGGCGCGTTGAACGACCTCAGAGACTGTATTCCTGGAGTGACCAGTGCTGGAACTAATCGTTCTTTGACTGACCCCTTCAATATACAGCTCCAGAATCTTACGGCAATTAACCATAAAAAAACCTCCTGTATAATATTGTCATGCTTGTTTGCATGCAATTTTTATTATACAAGAGGTTATTCTGTTTATCGTGGTACTGGCTCTCCAGTCCGCAGAAGGTGGCTCATTTCCCCGCATTAGCTGGCTCAAAACTCCGCATAAGTGGCTCAATTCATCCGCAATAATCAGTCCTGGTGTTTCCGATATTGTTATTGATAGTATATAATGCCTTTCTATTGATTGCGTACACTGTCCAATTTTTGATGGAATTAGTGACC
>NZ_BAAADS010000025.1:0-601885 GCF_039522605.1 Virgibacillus siamensis | reverse complement strand
CTTAAATTCTTTCACCAATCGGCTGGAGGGGTACCCCTCCATAAATTTCTTAACTACTTGCACTTTATCGTCATATGAATACTTTTTCGTTCCCATAAATCATCGCCCCCATTAATAAAATTAACATTATGGTTGCACGATTTTAAAACTGTCTATTTTATAGGGACAATATCAATTGATATGCCCGATTTTAGGACTGATATGCTCGAAAACAGCACATATATGCTCGATTTTCAACTTAAAAAAATCTAAAAAGTGCAGTCTTTAACAAGACCACACTTTTAAACAAGCCCGCTCAACTCTGCCTTTTATTCCGCGCCAGCTTTTCCCTGTCCTTGATCCCTGGCGGCTGCTCCAGCCAGTTATTTTTAATCATAATATCAGCGCCCGTCTTGGCGAGTCCGCTGACTTCCAGCGATAACCGCTCGTAATTGAGTACCAGGTCTGTCCGTTGGCTGGCTGCCAGTGCGGTGGCATAGTTACCTATTCCGGCTGCAGTTAAAAGGGATACGTGAAACATCATTAGTTTATCGGAAAAGGTTTTGGTTGTGGAATCACTTACGGCAACATCAGGTACATGGGGAGCCTGAATATCATCCTTCATCAACGTGGAAACGAACGTTTTAATATGTCTACTGGACACCCGTTTGCCACGCAGCATAAATTCCTGTACCTCCTTTGATGGTGAGGTTTGTGCGAAGGCGAGGCACAACTTTAACCCTATGGAATTTGTTGTAATGTTCATATACAAATAGGAGATCTCAACAGCATTTAACGGACGCTTGCTGCTCAATGGATTCAGACCGCTCATATATTTTTTACTGTCCACAAAATCTGTTTCTTTGGGAACCTCAATGTAAGGCGGCCGTGAATTTATCCCTTTATGGAGCGCAATTTTTAGTGATTTCGTGTAAAGGGTATTGGTCTCATGTAACGCCTGTGAAAAATACGTGCATATATCCTCCCGATAGCTCAATGCAACCGTTCCGCTATATGTAAGCATTCCAACGTTCGCCATATGATTGACGTAGGTAAGGCAAAAAGTGTCCGTGAACAGCCAGGGTGCATCCATATTCACATCTTGTTCATTAAAACCATTCGGAATACTGTACTGTTCGTCTTTAAAGATAGCTGTTAATTTGTCAAGATGAGCGCACGAAATATCGTATGTTTCCTGTACCATCGGTTTAATTTCAGGATCCTGGATATGTTGCAACATAAATCCCAAAATACATTTTGCCATACTGTCATTCATATAAGCGGTCCAAAGTGACGCAATTTCCGAAGATGTTAAGTGAATTTTCTCATCGCTCATAATAATCCCTCTCTGATTAAGTTAGTTAACGTTATTATGTACAATAACCCATTATTTATGAAAAAACATTCCTTAACACCATCGGGTTCCAGCATTAGGAAATTTCTGCAGTCATGGAACACATCAATTTATTTGATTAACTTTACGAGGTGAGTTTCGAGCAGCAGGAATTCGAGTACACATCTGTTGCTGCATAAAAGTTCTCCTGGCTGCAAATCCTATCAGAAAAAAGGAGAACGGAATGGATAAAGAACAACAACAAGAAGTAATGGAACGTTTCTTTGACCGGTTTGATCAGCTTCATGATGAATTATCGCAATTTTGGCTGGACCATATTTTTCTCCATTGGGATTGGTGGATTGCCGCTATCCTTACCATTCTCCCATGGATATGCTGGATTTTTTATCATAAAAAAGACAGTACACACCGGTTATTATACGCTGGTCTGTTTTCCATCATCATTGGCATGACTTTTGACTACATCGGGACATCCCTTGGTTTGTGGCATTACACCGGTAAAGTCTTTCCATCGTTTCCGTCATGGTCACCTTTTCACTATTCCCTGCTGCCTGTGACCATCATGTTCTTAATACAGGTAAAACCGCATATTGCCATCTGGAAGAAGGGAATTATCTACGGTCTGCTGGCTGCGTTCATCGGTGAGCCGATTTTTGTTTGGGCCGGTTACTATGTAATGACCGGATGGATATCTATATTCTCAATCCCGATTTATGCCATTATTTATATGTTTTGCGACTGGCTGACCAAAAGAGAATCGTTTGAGCGGCTTTCTTTGGATAAATAAGTTTTGCGGGAGGAAATAATGAAACAGAAGGAAAAAGGTTTTCTTGGTTTTTTAACATTGCTCGGTTTGGTAATGATTCCTATATGGTTCAACAAGGGTCCGCGTAAAGACTGGACCATTGTCTTTTTGCTTGCCGGGTTTTTATCAGGCATGATGGACTTATTTGCTACGGCCCATAAGCTAATTCGATATCCTTCACAAATTTTCGGAAAAAAAATGAACATCAGCATTCTGTTTGCAGATTATCTGATTCGGTTTGTTTTCCAGTTTTACAACGTGAATACCCTTATGAAAGAAGGACCTGAATGAAAAAAGCTGACATCTATAAATCTCCTGTGACTGCAATGCTTTGGTCATTTGCTTTGCCGGGATTCGGACAATTGTATAATCGGGATTACTTGCTCGGGCTTCTGCTGATTACCTGGGAAATTGTCCTGAATTTATATTCTAATTTAAATATAGCATTGATGCATTCATTCCATGGAGATTTTGCAAAAGCACATGAAATCATAAACTATGAATGGGGATTGTTTTATCCATCCGTTTTCGCATTTTCCATGTGGCAGGCCTACAATAAGGCAATGGCTATCAGGCACAGACATAAGTATGATACGGAATTGAAGAAGGTTTATTTTACCGGGCTCTTTTTTGGATTGACTGCCGGGATGAACATTGGACTCACAGCCCACATTCATTTAAAGGTTAAGATGCTGCAATTTCTGGATGCTCCGGTTTTTAGCGGTGTTTTTCTCGGAATCATTGGTGCTGGTCTTGGTCATTTGATAGAAATGTTTGTCGAAAAAAGGAAGCAGCGGGAAGATAGCCAGAATACAGAGGAATGATCAAGCCCCTTTAATAGAGTATTTTGACTGCTTGATGTATGAAAAGATGTTCAACTGTGCACTAAGTTTGTCGAATCAAGATTACATTTATGTGTCTGGGGAAAACAAACAGTGACACACCAAAAGATGGGAGGATTATCGTGAAGTGTCTTATAAAGCAGTTTTACATGGTATAAAAGATTTAATAGAGGTTGAAAAGATTGCTGTTTTTCCCTATCCGACGCTTCCATATGGTTTGAAGGTGATGGATCGGTCGGAGGACTATATCATATTTTTTTACGATACGAACACGAATCAAGTGGTTCACTTGTTTAAAGATGCAGAGGATTATTGGTTTCGGGATGGATTCGGGAATCATACGTTGTGATTATTTTTGGGAAAGCCGCTATAAAAGCAGAAAAAATTCGACTCCACATTCTTTTTATTTCCCCATAAGCAGTTCAGGTTGCATGGATTCCATAAATTTCATATTTTTAAAAAGGGGACCTGCATTTAGCTGATAGCTTTCTTTTCAATCGGTTGATCAGGCGGTTTGACTTGAATATTGAACACAGAAAGGGGAGTTTGATATCTTGCAGCAGGTTGGTATACAGCAAACTATCGGACGAGTACAATTACGAAAAAGTAATGAGTGACTACCACTCCATGATTCCATTGGTAAGAGGCTGGGGTAATGGCAGACACTCCAGTGAGATCATGGGTGGCAGTGCTCGCTATGATGAACTCGTTAAGGAATTTGAACATAAATTAAACCGGAAACTGACCAATAAGGAACTGGAATTTATCTTATGGCTGGTTGAGCAGTAGAATGAAGTTCCTGTTTCAACACGTCTATATTACCGGATAATAGTTCACGTAGCGCGGGTTTGTGTAATACGGCGGTCTTGGGCCTATTTTGGGCATGGACCATGTGGATGCATTGGTATTGTACAGTAATTGCACTTCCTCATTGGATTGGTTAATGAGCAAAAGTTCAACTGTAGGATGATACAGACAATCTTGCATCGTGCTAACCTCCTTGGACGTTTATCACCATCACTGTATTCAATTATTGCCGAATATGGGACCGTTCATGGAGAATTTTTCTGCCGGAATTCGGTCATGCACAATTGACATCAGGGTGACATAACGTAAACAGATATTATTTTTTCTGGGAGGCTGCCTATGTCACAAGAAAAGCGCAATTTTAAGGAAAATCATCATGATCCAACATATCCGATGTATCCCAATTACGGAAAAATCACGCGTTACGAGGATGTTCCGATTACAGTTCCGGAACAACGTCAGCTGCGTCAACCGGGTGTTGAGGAATGTATGGTCCCCAGGCCTATTGTTGATAACCCGAATTACCTAGGGAGCGGTAAACTAAACGGAAAAGTTGCCCTGATTACAGGTGGAGACAGTGGAATAGGTGCAGCAGCAGCAATTGCTTTCGCTAAAGAAGGTGCTGATGTGGCGATTGCTTATTTGGATGAACATAAAGACGCATGGCGGACTAAAGACATAATTGAGGGACTCGGGCAGCATTGTCTTTTATTGCCCGGTGACCTGCGAAACAAGCAGCAATGTATTGACATCGTGGATAATACGGTCGAAGCATTCGGGAAGCTTGACGTCCTGTGTAATCATGTTGGCATCCAGTTTCAGCAATTGAGTCTGCTCGATATTTCTGATGAACAATTTGATGATACATTCAAAGTTAACATTTATTCGCATTTTTACACGACACGAGCGGCACTCCCACATTTAACGGCAGGCTGTTCCATCATTAATACATCTTCGGTAGTGGCGTATGAAGGGAATGACCAGTTGATTGATTATACCGCAACAAAAGGTGCCATTGTCGGCTTCACACGCGCACTCGCCAATAATATTGTCGATCAGGGAATCCGTGTGAATGCGATTGCCCCCGGGCGGATCTGGACACCGCTTATTCCGGCAAGTTTCTCAGCGGATGTTGTTACCCAGGCCCCTAATCCGATGGAACGTCAAGGCCAGCCATTTGAAGTGGCCCCTACGTTTGTCTACCTCGCATCTGATGACTCCCGCTTTGTCACCGGGCAAACACTGCATGTGAATGGCGGTCAATGGACCTCATCGTGATGAAGCCTATTTAATTTCACAAAATATATGTACGAAAAGGCCGACAAACATATCTCCATGATTTCGTAAAGGATATCCACGATTTTTCATTTAACAACTTTTCCTCGATCATAAGTCTGCCTTGTATACAACAGATGGTAATATTTACCTTGCATTAATCAGTAGATGATGTGACATAAGACCATATTTAGTGTAAGCTATAGTTGTCATGCTGAATAATCTGACAAAGAAATGGTGTAAAAAGAGATCAATTAGGGGGATTTACAAGAAATGGCAGCAGATAAAAAGACATACGAGGACAAACAAATCAGGATTGATCCGACATTGCATCGGGAGCTGAAAATTCTCGCGCTGCAAAAGGAACAGTCACTGAAACAGATTGCCGATGATGCGATTGCCATGTATTTAAGGTACGAGAAAAGTCACACATCGTAAGACATAATGATGAACAGGAAAATCTGCTTGAAACAAAAAATCGTGAGACAGGGCGGGGTCGCTGATTGTGGTAACCTCGTGAAAACGATCAAGTTGTATAAATCAGACAACCACCCGGACCCAGGTGTATTGGACCGGGTGGTTGTTTAGTTGGCGGTTAAGAATTAAATCCTTTCTTACTGGCTGTTAACCAAAAGCTTGTTGACAACCAAGTTTCTAATTTTTACAACGTCAATTCACGTTTGTTTCCGATTAATATACGTTCTTACGGCAGGTGGCTCGTATGAATTGAATTTATCCAGCAAGACATCCGGACGATTATCAACCAAAGCCATCTCACGAAATTGTTCCTGTAGAAATGCTTGATCTGCCATATGATGTATCAGAGATATTAGCGGGTCATAATAATGGTTAATGTTCAGAAGGCCACATGGTTTCTGATGCATTCCAAGCTGTGCCCAAGTGAAAACTTCGATGAATTCCTCCAATGTTCCTGTCCCGCCAGGCAAGGCCATAAATCCATCAGCCAGCTCGGCCATTTTTGCCTTGCGTTCATGCATCGAATCCACCACAATCAGCTCTGTCAAATTTGGATGGGAGATTTCTTTTGCCTCCAGCATTTTGGGAATAATACCAATAACATTGCCGCCGTTTTCCAGAACGGTATTTGCAACGGCACCCATAATCCCAATGCTCGACCCACCATACACAAGTGTGATATGCTGTTTTGCCAGTTCCTGTCCCAGCTGAACAGCACCATCTCTGTAAGCCTCGGACAGTCCATTGCTTGAACCGCAAAATACAGCTAAGTGTTTCATCGTTACACCACCCAGTTGAAATTTACTGTACCCTTATTATATCGGTTTAACGCATTACCTGCACGGCATAAGCATATTGTAAGGTATACAAATGCGCGTATAGGCATGCAATTGTTGGAATTTTTTTCTAGTTTGCATGTCAAAAGTTTGGTAGCATAAGAATAAAGAACCAGCGCTTTGAGATTGGGTGCACATTTTGTTTCATAGCTGGACACCTATCATAACTACATAGATGGACGAACACAGATGGAATGTACTTTCCGGGATTTCCCGGGGAATAATTCACATTGGGAGTGTTGTTGATGCCGTACATTAGGCGAAATAATATTTCCTTTCATTACCGGAAATATAGGTCGGAAAACCCGTATGCACAGGAGACGCTCATCCTGTTGCACGGATTGGGACCTGACATGAACAGCTGGCAGCATATCGTACCGTATTTTTTACGGCATTATCATGTATTTATGTATGATTTACGCGGATTTGGAAAAAGCGAACCAGGTAATGAAACCTTGTCGCTTGATTTGCTGACAGAGGATTTGGCTTTTCTCATTAACGTATTCGACATCCGGAATTACCACTTGATTACACAGGGTTTTTCCGGATTTATTGGTGTCAGGCATGCTGGAAATCAGCACACACAAAACATGCAGACACTGACATTGATGACAGCTCCGGTTTACTTTCCAAAAAAACTCGGCAATAACATTATTCAACGACGCAGAGAGTGGGTGGAGGAAGTCGGCTCTTTACACCCATTGGCCAAAATGATTATCACACAAAACTGCTATCCACTCACCGAAGAAAAAGCAGCCGTTCTGTTTGAGGCATATGACCGGGTCGCCCCGGAGGATTATTTTGCCCTGTTCCGTAATCATTTTGAGGATGATGCAGCGGAACAATTAGGGCGGGTGCATGTACCGACATTAATGCTGTCAGGAGCGGAAGATACCGTCTATCCGCCTGAATTGTTTGGTGCAAGTGTTCAACTTTATCCAAATGCGAAACATTTCATCGTACCGAATGCCTCGTTTATGATGCAGATGGATCAGCCTGGTCTGGTGTCGGATTGGATTCATCAATTCATTGAAAAAAGCACAAGCAAGCCGGACCAGAACTACAGGGATTATCGTCAAAAACTGAACGACGAACTGTACAGAGAAATTAACTCAATAAAAGTACATACTGGTACATTGGATGTTAACTGTATGAACGGCTTCAGTGTCTACTTGGGTGGTCAGCGGGTGCATGGTCAATGGAGTAAACGAAAAGCAATGCAGCTGCTCGTCTATCTTGCCATGAAACAATCGGTGACAAGGGAGGAGCTGTGTGATGTGTTTTGGCCGGAAACTGATCTAAAAAGTGCCAAAAACAGCCTGCGTGTCGCTCTGCACCATCTGAAGAAATTGTTTGAGACTAATACAAACACTCCGATTCTGGAGAGTGATAAGGAATTTGTGTTTTTACGTGGGCATATTCAATGCGATATTCGTGATTATATGGAAAAAATCAAGCATGCCCACCAGCTTAACAATGCTGTGGCGCGGGCGGAATCTTACAGACAACTGCTTAGGGAAGCACCGGATAACCCGCTGCCGGGATTGTACGACGAATGGTTTATCGATCTCCGCAATTACTTGGAACAAGAACAGGGTACAATGGCACTGTTTCTTGCTGACTATCATGAAAAGAACAATGACCGTATCATCTGCATTGACTATATGAAATTGGCTGTTCATTATTATCAGAATGATATCCATTTACAGGAGCGGCTTTCGGAACTGGAAACGAGGATTCGGATCGGTTGAATCAATTTAAATTTTTCCCGGCTGGTAATGAATCGGTAATGGGGGATATGGTAGCGTCGTAGTAGAATGTTCCCACCACAGCATACGCCGCGGGAATACAAATCTGATAGTCCAGTAAGAAGCATATCTGTCAAAAAATTTGGCAGCTTATTGGTATCCATCAAAAAAGATTGGGCCGCCTGGTGTGAGTTAGCAAAGAAAGTGAAGGAGGAGTGTATGACTGATTTGCATGGTAAACTTGATGATGAATGGGTTGTTCTTATTAAAGCAGCAAGGGAACTGGGCTTGAGCAAGGGAGAAATACGATCCTTTTTATATGGGCATGGAACCCTAAGGACCACTAAGGTGTCCTCAGAAGTTGCCGGCAAAGTTGGAAAGGTGGCAAAAGACGGCCATCTTCATGGAGCGTAACATTAACCTAGCAACGGGGAATCGTATTCGGTGAGCGGATACGGTTTTTTGTTTGTCCGGCTCCAGCACCCAGCGACTAGCAGTGAACTTGGTGGGACGAGCATTTAGCGCAGTCCCAAACTTCACACTTCCTCACTACGATAAAGAAGACTTGCCGATGGTGAAACCAGAGGCTTAGTCGCACTTATACCCGAGTGGTGAAAGTCAACATCGGTTCGTACTTTAAAGAAGGCCGACTAAAACCGGCCTCCCGCGCCAACGTCGACACACCCCTATGAAGGGGCGTGTTTCCTTTATCTCATTTAAGGAAGATCGGCTAAAACCGCCGCTTTGCGCGGCAACGCCGACCCACACTAAATGGCAGGGCGCAGTTTGTACGTCGCTAAACGGGCGCTTCCGCTTTTGCTCTTGTATTTTTATATAGCTCATTCCGCTGTCCTCTGGTAAGCTGAACTTAGAATAAATGTGATGGAGGGCTAAATGATGGAATTGGACAAGACGTGCCACAATTGTGGAGGGGATGCATTTACAGAGGCAATGGATTACATTAATTTGCGTCCGGTGGATAAGAAAATGGCAATTGGAACAGAAAAAGTATACACGATATGTTTGGATTGCGGAGAGGTCGTTTCGATAAAAGTAAACGATCCGAAAAAGCTGCGTGACTGAGTATATTCGACGGGAGCGGACAAATTTGGATAAAAGATCACTTGTTTCGATCATACTAGGGATCGTTGTCATATTAGGACTGCTGGACATCAAATACCAGGGGTTATTCTACAGGATGCTGCCCTGCCGGATGCAGCAGAAATTAGCAGAAGTATTTCAACATGAACAGTGCTGCTGCACAAACGGCCGTTCGGAAAACTAACGATTCCTATCAGAATACTGTGTTCCATGGAAACGGAGCGCAGTATTTTCGTGTCTGCATGAAAAGCCTGGTTTGCTGCAAGATAAGTTGTGAAGGAAATCAATTTAATGGAGGGTTAACGATGCAGGACAAACGGAAGAATAAAATCGACAAAAAAGACAGCAGCAACATTGCGAAACACAATTTTAATGCCTCTTATTATAAGGGGAAAAGTCAATTTGAAAAGGGAATGGCCGAAACGCACGAGCAGGTATCAGACGATTATGCAGAAGGAACGATTGATCAAAAATCTGACTGAATTGCCGGACAGATTCTGGGGCAGGCCTCATTCTTCGGAAGTGGCCCTGCCTTACATTTTATTGGACACAATGTCAACAGCAGGTGAGCTTTTATGAAATTTGGCAGTCATGTATCGATACGAAATGGATATCTAGGCGCTGCAAAACAAGCAGCGGCGATGAATGCAGCAGCTTTTCAATATTTCCCCAAAAACCCGCGAAGTCTGTCCGTGAAAGATTTCAGCATTGACGATGCGACGGCCTGCAAAACGTTTTGTGCTGAAAACAACCTCGAGTCCATCGCTCATACACCATATCCAACATCACTCACGCCAAAATCGGATAAGAAAAAAGAAAACGTCGTGCAATCGCTGAAAAATGATCTTGAGATAGCCGATGCATGCGGGTCAATTGGTGTCGTCGTACACTTCGGCAAGCTAATCAATGATCATGATCCACTCGCAAGTTACCGGCTCATGATTAATATGCTGGATGAAGTGCTTGACGAATGGAAAGGCACATGCAAAATACTGCTGGAAAATACCGGCGGAAAACCCGGCACAATCGGAACAACGCTCGAGGAACTTGTTCAGGTGCGGCACTTATCGGAGCAGCAGGAAAAAATAGGTTTCTGCCTGGATACCTGCCACGCATTTGCAAGCGGTTTATGGAATGGTCAAAACTGGGATGAAGTACTCGAGAATGGGACGGAACTCGGCTACTTTGAGCACCTTAAAGCTATTCATTTCAACAACTCCAAATATGCTGCCGGCTCAGGAAAAGACCGTCATGCTAATATTTTTGAAGGTGGGTATATTCGTCTGGAACAATTTGATCAGCTGATGCAGACAACGGATTTAACGGATGTGCCGTTTATTTTGGAGACGCCGAAAGAGGTGGTTTCACACCGAAAGGAGATTAAGTTACTGCAGGAGCGGTGGGGATAGAAAATTTAAACCTACCCTATTGTTAAAATCGTGGTTGTTGAAATTTTAAGCCCTTCCAATCAATCTCATGATTTGGTGACAAAGCTGAACATCTATATGAACTATGGTGTCAAGGAGTATTGGATAGTAAACCCAATGCTGGACACGATTACGGTATATACATTAAATGATGACAAAAAGTATGAACAACATGGGGGTACTCCGAGATACGTGTAAAATTAGGACATAGCGTGGGAATAAAACTCACTTAGGATTTTAAAAGTTTAACAAACTTTGTCAATTACAAGTCAGGCAAATTTTAGGGGGGGGCTTTTGTATTAATTGTCAAAATATTTATAGTTCTTAATGCTCATTTTTTGTTAAAATATATTTACAAATCTAGCATTTATGATATAAAAGAGTAAAGGAAGTAAAATTATTGTAAAATTCCATCCGGTTTTTGGTATTTCCGATATTATTAACCGGCTCCTTTGGAAGGGAGGTGATTAACTTGAGAAAACTCCTAACAACTATTTTAACTTCTATGATATTAGCAGCTGTTATAACTACCCCGGCATTTGCGGCAGGTACAAATGAAAATGGTATCGTTTATAATGCTCCAGATCAACCATCAGAGCCTTTTAGTACACCTGCATTTTCGAAAGAATACCACCCTACCGATAAATCTGGTTGGCAAACCGTAGCTCTTGATAAGTGGAAAGAAGTAGATGGAGATTATGTCACTACCCCCCATTCTTTTGCCGGTGGTGGTGTTAAAGCGTGTTTCACCGATCTACATCATGACTACACTGTCCAGTTGTGGGAAAATGACCCCGTCAGTCCGGATGATAAATATAAAGATGAAAAAACGATTAATTCCGGAAGTGAAAATAAAGATTGTGTAACCTGGAGTGGTATTGGTGGGGATTCTGGAAAAGAGGAACTATACGTAGAACTGAATAAGTCAACTGATAAAAAAGAAACTATTAAAATCGAATGGTTTGATTAATATAATCAATATTGGGTAGAGGAAATCGATTAAGATTTCCTCTTTTTCTATTTTTTTTATACCAAATTGTGTCCTCACATCTGGAGACTAATATTTTACGCAGCCTGTTTCTTGGCCATTACCTTGTAAAGCAGATATACAATTAAAGATGTAGATACTACCAACAGTCCTATTGCAAATATGGGATATAAAACTGGATATCCAAACAAATTAACGGTATTAAATTCCTGAAACAAGACATCCACAATCATCATATCAGCATAGGTGAACTTAAGGAGCGTGTAAAAAGTATCCATATTAAAGGGAATAAATTGTTCGACTAAAATCGGAAAGGCAATAACGAATCCGCTGATGAAAAAAGATATAATGGAATTTCTGGTTAAGGCCGAAACCAATAGGACAAACATTGCAAAGCCACAGGCTGCTAAGAACTGGAAAGCTACTTTAATCCATAAATATGACCCTAAATCAAAGGAATAAGGAGACTCCCAGAACTTTTGTATGGATTGAAGGGGTGCTTTCCATCCGTAATTCCCGTCCGTAAGTATCCAATATACCAGGTCGATTCCTACCAAGAAAAGCAATGAAATAAAGATAAATATGATGGACGCTATGATTTTGGCAAGGACTATCGTTCGCCGGCCAAGTTTGGAACTTAACATATACTGGTTAACTCCGGTCGTTACTTCTTGCGTGAAAATAGATGAAAGACCTACAACAATGAGTGCCCCCAAAATAACATAGCCATACGTACCTACAAAATCAATAATTTGTGTAGCTGGTCTATTATAGTACATATCCTGATAATCTATGTCTTTTATCATTTTCTCTTTCAAATTTAGATTGTGATGGACATAGTTTGATTGGTTTTTTTGATTGTTTATTTTTTGTTCAATATGATGAATTTTTCTTTTTTGTGATGCATTGTACATTCCAACCTCTATTACAGCATCATAAACATTTCGCAACTTTAATTCTTTCCAAGAGATATCGGCTTTCGGGTTTG
Organism: Virgibacillus siamensis; assembly: GCF_039522605.1. GTDB lineage: Bacteria > Bacillota > Bacilli > Bacillales > Amphibacillaceae > Lentibacillus > Lentibacillus siamensis. The sequence goes on along the minus strand of NZ_BAAADS010000025.1, from coordinate 589,258 downwards.
CCTGTTTCTGGACTATCTCATCATCTTTTTGTTTGGCTAATTCAATTTCTTGAGCTGTTACAGGACCTTCCCATTTTTGATAAAGTGAATGAAGAGACGGACCTTTCATTTGATACAGGAAAAACAAGGTGACAATCATTAAAAGAGCTGCGACAAGGTAAATGGTTTTTTGAGTAAACATCTTATATAATTCAAATTTAACCAGATCTTTCATTAAGTGGCCTCCTCATCAAAGTAAAACAAATAAAGGTCTTCCAGATTTGGGTTTTGATGTATGGCATCTTCTGCGGGCTTTTCATCAGAGATTAGACGAATTTCAATCCCGTTCCCTCTTCTAACCACATTCCCCATTTTGTACTGATTTTGATACTTTGTTATTTCTTCATCAGATACTGTGACAAGCCAAACCTTTTCATCAATCGGCTTCAATAAATTTTGAGGATTGTTCTTTGCAACCAATTCCCCTTGCTTCATGATGATGATTTCTTTCGCAATATAATCAAGGTCCGACACAATGTGGGTAGATAATAGCACAATCCGGTTAGATGCAATTGCTGACATCAGATTACGAAAGCGAATTCGTTCCTTTGGATCAAGCCCAGCAGTTGGTTCATCCACAATTAAAATCTTTGGATCATTTAACAAAGCCTGTGCAATACCCACCCGTTGTTTCATTCCTCCGGAAAACTTACCGACCTTTTCACTACGGTGATCTTTTAAACCAACCAGTTCCAATAACTCTGGCACTTTTTTTTTGGCTTGTTCCCTTTCCAAGCCCTTTAATGACGCAATATACATTAGAAGCTTTTCCGCTGTAAAGTTTTTATAAAGACCAATGTGTTGCGGTACATAACCAAGTAGTTCGCGGTACTCATGATCGAGTTGAAATATATCTTCTCCGTCAAGTTGGATAGTGCCAGAAGTGGGCCTTGAAATCGTTGCAAGAACACGCATTAAGGTAGTTTTCCCAGACCCATTGGCACCAAGAATGCCGTACACGCCCTCATTTAATTCAACACTAAAATTATTAACAGCAGTCTTTTTTCCAAATCTTTTCGTTACATGATCAATTGTTAAATTCAAAAGAAACACTCCTTTTGCTAAATCGGTAGATTTGTACTATTAAAACAGTAACTGCTGATATGTTCAATGCAATGTAATAAAAAACATGGATATCATCAAGCCAATTATTTGTCTGTTGAGAAATAATCACTCCAAAGGAAATAATCACCCAAATTACCATAGAGACACTCGTTGCAGCGTAACTGTTTCTAAGTTTACTGGTGATTAGGAATGAAAAGGCCGAAACTACTGTAAATGGTGTCATCCAATAAAGAATTAACTTCCATAGCCAAATTCCATCTGTAAATAATGGTAGGATTAAGGTGAATAATACATTTAAAATCAAATTAAAACCGCCAACAATAACCATTTTGGATAACACAATTTCTTGCAAAGAGTGTTTCATGGTCATTTCAAGTTCGGCCATGCCTTCATTCCGGCTTTTTAATACTTCGATTAAGCCAAAAATTAATGGGATCGGAGCCAGAAACATAGCGGTCAAATAAGGGTTGACTCCTTCTAAGAAAATCACAAGAAGACCCACAATATAAAATAAGGTGTTAGAAACCCAAAACAAAAGACTTATATTAATAAATTCGTGACCGGATCTTTGCAGTAAAGGAATCATCTTCTCATATAATAATAGGGTTTTCCTCTTTTTTATCGGAACGTAAGGCCGAATGGCATCAATGGTATTCTCCATTTCCAAATCACTTGGAAATTCAACATCGTATTCATCCAACAAACCAGCTAAACGACGTTCCTGCTCCAGCAGTTCTTTATCCAATGAATCTTGGTTTTCACATCCTCTTCTGCTCATGTTTTTCACCTCTTCTGATGATAACCTCAAGTTTGGACAATCCTTGTCTCAACCGGGATTTCACCGTTGATTCCTTTGCCTTGGTTACTTCGGAAATATCTCTGATTTTAAGATCATGAAAATATTTTAAAAGAACAACTTCTTTTTGGTACTCAGGGAGCTCCTCGACTGCTGCTTTCACCTGTTCCCGCGTTTCCTTTTTCTCAAAAATATAAGGAACCTGATTCTGTTCGTTTGATAAATAATCAGGTAACTCCGATTGCTTCGAGGTGACCTTGTAATCAGCACTTTTCCAATAATCCCGACAATGATTGACGGCCAAAGTATATAACCAGCTTTTAAATGAACCTTTATTAGAATAAGTATCGATCTTTTTAATCATTTTAATAAAAATATCTTGGGTTAAATCATAAGCACTATCTTTATTACCCACTTTACGGTATACAAAAGAAAAAATTGATTTATAGTATCTTCTAGTAAGTACCTCCATTGCTGCTTCGCTTCCGTTCATAATTTCGTGAATAAGTTGCCGATCCTCGGTCACCTTTTTCACCTCCACTTATTCAGACGAGATTACAGTTCTAAAAGATTTAAATGGATATTACATTTTTTAATGAACTTCGTATAAAAATAGCTCTGTTGTTAATTTCGATTATACCCATTCAAAACATTGAAACACAATAATAATTGTGTTGCATTAGATGGTTTGAAACCTTATAATGAATATAGTTAATGCAACACAATTTACAGAATAACATTTGATTTGCAATGCAACACAATTTATGGAGGTCATACACATGGATTTTCTAAATGAGTTTACAGCGTATCTTCAGAAAAATACAAAAAGCGAAATTACTATTAGGGGTTATAGACAAGATATGAATCAATACTTCCAATGGTTTCACAATTCATATGGTAAAGAATGTCCGGCCTTGTACCGTGAAAATGTATTAGAATATGTTAGCTTTTTAAAAAATGTTAAAAGGCAAAATGCAAAAACTATCAATCGTAAGATTAGTAGTCTTTCCAAATTCAACTCCTTTCTGATTGAAACAAATATACAGGATGATAATGTCGTTGACAAAACAGACATGTTAAAGGTTCAAACCTCCTACGCTTCGCCAACGAAGGTGACAGAGATTGAAGTGAAACAGTTTTTGCAAAACGTGTTGGAAAGTAGTAACAAGCGAAATTATGCCATAGTCGTCCTTATTGCTTACACTGGTCTCCGTATTTCAGAGACTCTTGCCGTTAAATTAGATGACTTTAATTTACAAACCGGTGAATGTATTATTCGAAATGGAAAAGGAGACAAACAAAGGGTTGTGCTTTTTAACAGTAAGGTTATTCTAGCCCTGAGACAATACTTAAAAGTACGAGATAAATACTCGACTGCAGAGAACTCGCCTTATCTCTTCATTAGCAAAAAACGGGACAGGTTAGATCGGACGGTCGTGAATCGCATATTTAAGAATTTTAGTAATTCAGTGACGCCTCATCAATTACGTCATTTCTTTTGTTCAAATGGGATTGAAAAAGGACTTAGTATTCATGAGGTAGCCAACCAGGCAGGTCATTCCAATGTTCATACAACTTTGCTGTATACCAATCCGGATCAGGAAAAATTAAAAAATAAAATGGAACTGCTATAATTTTTAATAACAGGGGGATTCTCTATGTCATCTATCGATCGAACAGCATACCCACGATTCAAACGAAATTTCAGTAAAAACGAATTGGACAAGGTTTACACACCTACGTTAGAGGAATTGAAATGGATTCGTAGCATCGCTCGTGGATCCTCTTCAACCCTGAACCTTATGGTTTTGCTGAAGTGCTTTCAAAATCTCGGATACTTTCCTAAATGGAATGGTATTCCATCCACAATTATTACACATATTCGAAACTGCCTTCATTTGGATGACCAAGTAAAGATTGGTTATCAAAACAATCGAACCCTTTATCGCCATTATCAATTTATCCGTGAATACATCAACGTTCGCTCTTATGGAAAACAGGCACAGAGCGTGGCTATTCATGCGATTCAACAATCAGCCGAAACCATGGACCATCCGGCTGATTTAGTGAGTGTGGCGGTGGCTGAACTCGTGAACCAATCTTATGAACTCCCGGCATTTAGCACGTTGGACCGTTTAGCTCGACGTATTCGTCGACTCATCAACGAACAATATTTTCACAACGTCATGGAACAGTTACCTCAAGAAGAACGACAGCACATCAATCAGTTGTTACATAAAGACGGAAACCATTTTTACAGTCCATATAATCGCTTAAAGCAGTTACCCAAGAAACCTAATCTATCCCAAATTAAAGTACAAATTGATCTCTACCATTGGTTGCTGTCATTTGGAGATGCAAACAAATATTTAGCAGAGATTCCTCCCGTAAAAATCAAACATTTTGCCGGTCAAGCGAAAGTCTTAGATGTCCAGGAAATAAAAGATTTTAGCGATGCAAAACGTTATACGCTTGTGTTGTCGTTGATCAACAATGTTCAGATGAAAACCAGGGATAATCTGGCAATGATGCTTATGAAACGCATGGGAAATCTCCATAATGCCGGCAAAAAAGAATTAGAACGGATCCGCAATCAGCAGCGGGAAAAGACTGAGCATCTCGTTTCAACATTCACGGAAGTCCTATATGCCTTGGAGGAGGATAGTCGTGTCGAAGATGCCGGGCAAAAAATCAAAGATGTCTTGAAAGCTCGAGGCGATGTACGAATGCTGCTAGATGACTGTGAAGCTGTAGCGTCGTATCATGGCAATAACTACTTGCCACTTATTCTCAAATTCTTTCGGTCTTATCGCTCCACCCTGTTCCGTTTGGTGGAAACCCTGACCCTTACATCGACGAGTCAAGATACTTCTGTCCTGCAAGCCCTAGATTTTATCATGGAGAACCATCATCGAAAAACCAATTGGCTGCCCGATCACGTTGACTTGTCCTTTGCGACGGGACAATGGAAGCGAACGGTTCGGGTGAAACAAAGGGGTGAGTGGAAAATTCATCGCAGGCATTTGGAGGTTTGTGTCTTTTCATACATCGCCCAGGAACTAAAGACCGGGGACATTTGTGTGCACGGTTCAGAAACCTATGCTGATTATCGAGACCAATTGTTAAGTTGGGACGAATGCCAACCAATGCTGGAAGATTATTGCCATGAAATGGGCTTTCCCATGGATGGTAAAGGATTTGTGAATCAGTTAAAAGCATGGATGATCCAAAAATTAAAAGAGGTCGACTATTCTTACCCTCAAAAAGAGAACGTTGTAACTATCAATGACGACGGTCGGCCCATCTTAAAAAAACCACCACGTAAAAAACCCGGTACTTCATTCAAGCGCCTGGAAACTTCCATCGAGAAAAATATGCCTGAGCATCATGTAATAGATATGCTTGGAAATGTGGATTATTGGGTGAACTGGAGTCGTCACTTTGGCCCTCTTTCGGGTTCAGAACCCAAATTAGAGCGTCCAAAAGAACGATATATCTTGAATACATTTACACATGGGTGTAATTTAGGTCCTAGTCAAGCTGCACGACATATGAGAGAAAATATCACGCCCAAAACCCTTTCCTTTGTTCATCAACGCCATGTTACGGTGCAAAAATTGGACAAAGCTAATCAAGATATTATCAATGCTTATGCAACCTTGGATCTTCCCAAGCGATGGGGAACTGGTCAGACAGCTGCAGCAGATGGAACTCAACGTGATACGTATGAGAATAATTTGCTTGCTGAAAATCATATTCGATATGGGGGATATGGAGGAATTGCCTATCACCATATTTCGGACAACTATATCGCTTTATTTAGCCATTTCATTCCTTGTGGAGTATGGGAAGCCGTCTATATTATAGAAGGACTTTTAAAGAACGAGTCCGATGTTCAACCGGATACTCTGTTTGCAGATACGCAGGGGCAATCCACTCCGGTCTTTGCGCTCAGCTATTTATTAGGCATCCAACTTATGCCTCGCATTCGGAACATCAAAGCTTTAAAATTTTATCGCCCTACGAAAGATATTGCGTACCGGCATATCGATGCGTTATTTAGCGATGCCATTGATTGGCCATTAATCGAAACACATTGGCAAGATCTTATGCGAGTCGTGCTTTCCATCCAGGCTGGGAAAATGTCGTCGCCTCTTCTTCTCCAGAAGCTTAGCAATTATAGTCGTAAAAATCGCCTGTATCAAGCCTTTCGTGAACTCGGGCGTGTGGTTCGTACTATTTTCTTATTATTCTACATCTCTGATATGGATGTCAGAAAACAAATTACAGCCGAGACGAACAAAGTCGAAGCTTTTCATGGCTTTTCGGATTGGCTTTCATTTGGCGGTCAAGGGATTATCGCTACAAACGATCCGGAACAGCAAGAAAAAATCATAAAGTACAATGAACTGGTATCCAATGCCTTAATATTTCACAATGTTATAGATCTTACAAATGTTTTAAGTTCCTTATCGAAGGAAGGTTATGAGGTATACGCCGAGGATATTAGTCATCTAAGCCCCTATTTAATGAGTCACATTAAAAGGTTCGGAGAATACACGATTAACTTAGAGTTAGCGCCTCATCCAATAGATGGACGATTGGTATTAGATTAATGGATGGGAACATTTCCCATCCTATGTCCTAATTTTACACGTATCTCGGAGTACCCCCAACATGACGTGAAGACAAAGACAGGGGAACTTAAATCTAAATTCCTGGATGGTTTTCACCTTGATTTAGCGTACATTTTTTCAGATTAAATTTAACTACGAAATACCTGTCACACTTTAAAACGGAAGGGAGAATTCTCTCTTCCGTTTAATTTTTTTGCCCCAAAATTTTTTCGGCAGATTTGGGTTGTAATCCGGCACGTTTGGAACTTATTTCGGAACTTTTTAAATTTATTCGGAAAAAAGGGTCGATGATTCGGCACTTTTTGCGTTTTATTCGGAATTTCGTATGCAGGATATTTTTGTTTCCACCTTTTAAAAACAGCCAAGGAAAATCCCAAAGTTATCCATGATTATGTTACAATTTTTGTAGATTTGTAATATTTGAATTAGCAGGGAGTTATTGTCATGGAAGCAAGGGGGAAGACGATGAAAAGACACATAATAATCGTCGGACTATTTGTGCTGATTTTTACGCTTTTGGGGATTGATTATACATATACTGCACATGCCGACGAGCAGGACAGATTGGAAATAAAGGTGGAAGCAGGTTTAAACGGAAAAGCGAAGAGGTCTGAAGGTTTTCCTGTCACATTAACGATTACGAACAAACAAGAAGAATTTACGGGAGATCTCGTCGTTACCTTACCGGCTGGCAACAAAGTCATACCTATTGACATTGCAACCGGAACAACAAAAAGCATTTCTTTCGCATTACCGGCGATGCAGGAAATGAATAGGTTTGGGCCAAGACCTAATCAAAATAGCCAGCAATTTCATTTGTATGCGGGTGACTGGGAAGATGGTCATGAGGTGCCGATTGATACCAGTCTGGAAGTGACCCCAACATACTTACCTCCGAACAAACTGGTGATTGGCGTGCTTTCTGATCGGCCGGACAGTTTGAATTACTTAAAATTAACATCGTTTTATGGAAATAATCCGGAAGTTATAACGCTTGAGGCAAGCGATATCCCGGAAGATTCAGGGGGGCTGGACGCCCTTGATTTACTTGTTATCAACGATTATTCGGTTGCTGAATTGCCTGAACAGAAGCAAGAGGCGATAAAAAATTGGGTGCGGAATGGCGGATCGATTGCAACGGGCAGTGAACCCGGATTAAAGCAGCAGCTTGGCACACTTGCAGATATATTGCCGGTAACCATCACTGGAAAAAAAACCGTCCAAAAAATTCAAGGCTTTAAAGATCTGTATAAAAAGCCGATTCAGGCAAATAACTTGGAATTGTTCAAGGGTAAAATCGATAAGGATGCTGCTGTCATATATAAAGACGGCTCCATTCCGTTAGTTGTTGAGAAGAATATCGGGAAAGGCGATATTACCCAATTTACCTTTGATATTGGCCATCCGGCACTGGCAGATTGGAAAGGCAACGATCCGTTATGGCAGCAAATTGGAGACGGCAATCGTCAAAATCCAGGAATGAATAGCAGAAATGTATATCCGGGTGAAGATTTAGGGAATATTGTCAGAACTTTTCAGAGCTTGGCGAATTTTAACGTTTCAACACTTGTCCTGGTATTTGCAGCCTACTTACTGGTGATACTCCCTGTTCTGTACTTTGTTTTAAAGCGGATGGATAAACGGGAGTGGGCTTGGATTGTCATTCCTGTGCTGGCGATTGTTTCAAGTGTTGGATTATATACAGTAGGCGCTAAGGATCGGGGCGGCGCTGTGAAGACGAATCTGATGTCTGTGATTTCCGTAAATGAACAGGGGCTGGGCAGTGGTGAAGGGGCTATCGCTTTGTTGTCCAAAGGTTCCGGCTCCTATACATTATCAGTCAACAATGCGTTTGATCCATTTCCTGGTGAAAGACGTTTCCGTGCACCGTCACAGCAGCAGTCGTATTCAGATTTACCTATGATTGAAGCAAGTGGAAACAAAGCAACGGTTCAATTCCGGAATGTTGAATTTTGGTCACCTCGAAGTGTGGAAGTTGAGTATCCTGTGAAGAAGTATGGTCAATTCGCGTCAAACTTAACGCATGGTAACGGTGAAATTTCCGGCAAAATCACGAATAACTTTGACTATGATTTTCAGGAAATCTATCTGATCAGCGGAAACGATTATCATAAAATTGGCGGGTTGGCTGCCGGCGAAACAAAAAAAGTAAATTTCGATGTGAAAAATAAGACGTTTTTCCAAAAACCAACAAACCAGGCTGCCTATCAATTATTTGGTCGCCCCGGTCAACTGGGGCAGCAGAGTGATGAACAAAAGAAGGCCGCGCTTCTATCCAATGCAATTCGAAATTACAAAGACAGCAGCCGTAATACACCAATGATTATTGGGTTTACGGATGAATCACTGTATCCGGTAACGGTAAACGGGGATGAAACCGTTCAGAATAATCTTCACCTGTTTATGCAACCGGCAGCGATTCAATTGCCCGAAAAGGATACCAGTTCACTTACATCGGAAATTAACGTGCCAAAGGTTTCGGTTGAATCGGGTCAAATTTATCATAACGGCACGAGACAAGGTGAGCAGTTTTTTGAAGCAAGCTCGGGTTCATATCTGTTAACGTATGATCTTCCGGAAACATTAAGTGACCGTTCATTTCAATTAAACGAATTGCGTATCAATATTAAAAGTCGGCGGAACGGTTTAACGTTTTCTTTGTATAACGCAAAAAATGATTCCTACGATACGGTAGATCAAAATGTGGCTTCATTTAACCAAAAGGCAGACAAAAAATATCTTCATAATAATCAGATTGTGTTGAAGGTAAGTTCATCTGCAGACGGTCCAATCGAAGTTCCGGCTGTTACGGTGGAAGGAGTGATAAACCCATGATTGAGATTTTGAATTTAACAAAACAATATGGTTCATTTACAGCACTTAATCATCTTAACTTGACGATCGATAAAGGTACCGTGTTTGGGTTTGTTGGTCCAAATGGTGCCGGGAAATCAACGACCTTTTCCATTTTGGCAACGCTATTGGCACCGAGCAGCGGCACTGCATATATAAACGGTTTTGACGTGACCAAGGATCCGAAGCAGGTCCGGAAACATATTGGGTATGTCCCTGATTTCTTTGGTGTTTACGATCAGTTTAAGGTACATGAATATTTAGATTTTTATGGTGCCAGTTATCATATTCCAAGTGCCGAAAGAAAAACAATCATTCCGCAGTTACTGGAACTTGTCAATTTGACGGACAAAACCGATGCCTATGTTGATTTATTGTCAAGGGGGATGAAGCAGCGCCTTTGCCTGGCAAGGGCATTAATCCATGATCCGGAAGTTTTAATATTGGATGAACCTGCTTCAGGGCTTGATCCTCGTGCACGGGTTGAAATGAGAGGTATATTACGGGAACTGAAAAATATGGATAAGACAATCATTATTTCATCACATATTCTTCCGGAGCTGTCTGAGCTCTGTGATGAATTAGGGGTTATTGAAAATGGTCAACTGATTGCTAATGGGAATGTCAATCAGATTGAAAGCCAGCTGCAGGCGCAAAAAGTGTTGTTGGTCACGGTTCATGAAAAAGTTGAGCAGGCTATTTCTTTTTTTGAAGATGATCCGAATGTTCTTGAGATTGACCGAAGCGAACAGGATGCCCAACAACTGCAACTGTCGTATCAGGGGACGGATGATGAACAGGTGGCATTGTTGAAAAAAGCTGTCGGCAATGGGATTCCTATCTTAACGCTTTCGCAAAAACAAACGAATCTGGAAGACATCTTCATGGAAATTACCAAGGGGGGTGAGTAAATGAGTCGGCTGCAGGCATTACTTATTAACCCGGTGTTAAATAAGGAAGTAAAACTGAGGTTTCGGTCATTCAAAAACTTTTTAGGTATATTCTTGTTTCTGCTTGTTTGCGGTGCGGTTTGTCTGGCATTTATCTATGTGGAAACACAGTTTACCCGTGATAGTTTTACAGCTTCCGACAGTAAAAATTTATTTATGCTGCTTTCAATGGGGCAGCTTGGTTTAATCGTCTTTATTACTCCCGGATTGACAGCAGGTTCGATCAGCGGGGAGAGGGAAAAGCAAACCCTGAATATTATGCTGACAACCCAGCAATCATCAACATCGATTATCTTGAGTAAGTTGTTTTCTTCCCTTTTGTTTTTAACGTTAATGTTAGTTGCTTCTTTACCCTTTTACAGTATTGTTTTCCTGTATGGCGGCGTTTCACCGCAGATGGTACTCGTTGCATTCGGATATCAGTTATTAACGATGCTGACAATAGGAAGTATTGGAATCATGTTTTCGACGCTTCTTAAGAAAACAATCGTATCCACAATCACCACTTACGGATTTATGCTGTTCCTAGTCGTGGGAACGTTTATTCTGTTTTTTCTTTTGATGCAATTAATCTTTGGGGCATCCCAAGGACAAATGGGAACCGGTACCAATAATAATTTTTTACCGTATCTGGTATTGATGTTTAATCCGGCGGCGGCGATGCTCGCTTCGTTTGACATGTATATGTTCACGTATCAGTTTCAGCAGCTAGGGATTGACTGGCCGCTTTGGATAGGGTTCACGCTGGCTTACCTTGCACTTGCGCTGGTGGCGTTATTCGTTGCAGTCAGCAAGCTGCGTCCCGGTACAAGGGTGAAGAAAAAGGAAACGGAGAAGGAGTAGTATATGAAGCAGAAGGATCAGTTTTTCCGGTTGCTGACAGAAGTGAAACGAAAACTGTGGCTGCAGTCTGCGGTTCAAATTTTATATACCGCCCTCCTGACATGTGCTGGGCTTTCGCTGTTGTGGATTGCAGCCGGTCGTTTTTTCGTCATTCTTTATTTGGATACTAAAATTGTGGTTACGATTGGTCTGGTTATTGCTGGTTTTCTCATTTATTTTCTTTTGAAAAAACCGGATAACCTTAATGCGGCAAAGAAATTTGACCAACAGGGATTGGATGACCGGGTGATGACATCATTTCATTTTATGGGTGAAACATCTGCTATTGCCGAGCTGCAGCGAAAAGATACCCTGAAAAAAATGAAGCACGTCTTACCCGCCATTAAACAGGAGAAAGCGGGCTGGTTTCAGTGGAGAAAATCAGCTGTTTTCTTAAGCCTGTTGCTGCTTGTATATCTTGGGGTTCTTTTTCCAAGCGATTCCATGGAAACTGCAACAGACAAGGAAAAGGAACAGGAAATTATAAGTGAAAACCAGGATAAGGTTGAACAATTTACTGAAAAGCATAAGGAACAAGTAGGCGAAAAAGCAGATGAACAACTGGATCAGCTCCTTGATGAAGTGAAAAAAGAAAAGAAAGCCGGGGAAATGAAGGAAGATATGCTGCAGGCGGAAAAGCAGCTGAACGAATTGAAGCAGCAATCACAACAAAGCCAGAAGCAATTGGATCAGGCTGCCAAAGCGTTGAAGAAAAAAGGGCTGAACAGTCTGGCAAACGCGATTACTCAAAAGAATCCAAGCCAAATGGAAAAACAAATGGCAATGCTGAAGGAACAATTAGACAATTTGAGCGAAAAAGAATTGCAATCCCTAAAGGAAAAGCTGCAATCCACAGCTAAAACGATGGGAATGGACAGTGAAGTCCTGGCAGAAGGGAAATTATCCAAGGAACAGCTTGAACAGTTAATGTCCAAGATGGAAAAGCAACTGAAGAACCTAGCTGAAACTGCCGGGAATACGTCCAAGCTTGCCGCGGCACAAAAGGAATTACAGCAGCTTGCCAGAAACATGAACCAACAACTGGCATCAGCCGGACTCGGAACACCCGGTTCGCTTACATTCTCCAGCGGCGCTTCTTCTTCAGGCAATTCATCGGGAACAAGTGGACAATCGGGTAAGAGTGGACAGCAGGAGCAATCGGGAGCTGGTTCCGGGAACAGTTCTGGATCCGGGACCAGTTCCGGGTCAGGCAGCGGATCAGGCTCCGGGAGCGGCAGTGGTTCAGGTTCGGGAACAGGGTCTGGGAGTGGAAGCGACACCGGATCTGGCTCTGGTTCAGGAAGTGGTGGCAATGGTGCCGGTTTAGGTAAAGGCAATCGTAATCTGACCGTTCCTAAAAAACTGGATGGTCAGCAAAACCGGGAAGTGGATACAGGGAAATCGGGATCAGGGCCAAGTGAACAGCAAATTGCTCCAAACGCGCCAATTCTCCCAGGGGAAGTGCGCTCCTATGATGAGATTTATCAGCACTATAAAAATACGTATCGCGAGGCTTTAGAACGAAATGATTATCCGGACCATCTGCAAAAAATAATCAAAGGTTACTTTTCCGATATAGAGCCGGAAAAAGGAGCGAATTAATATGGAATTACAGGAACAAGAATTGATCGAAGTAAAGGAACGAATGGAATCCGTTAAAGCAGAAATCAGCCGCTTTATCGTTGGGCAGCATGATGTGGTTGAACAGCTTCTCTGGGGAATATTTGCCGGGGGTCATGTTTTGCTGGAAGGGCTTCCCGGTCTTGGGAAAACGATGGTCGTACGCAAAATTTCTGAAGTGATGGATCTGCAGTTCTCCCGTGTACAGTTCACCCCGGATTTAATGCCGACAGATATTACCGGAACGAATATGATTCAGCCAAACGAGCAAGGTGGACAGTCATTCGTTTTTCATCAAGGGCCGCTTTTTTCCAATATTGTTTTAGCGGATGAAATTAACCGGGCCACACCGAAAACCCAAAGTGCGCTGCTTGAAGCGATGGGTGAGCGAACCGTTACCGTAATGGGCGAAATGCATCCATTGCCAGAGCCGTTCTTTGTGCTTGCCACGCAAAACCCGATTGAATTAGAAGGAACATATCCATTACCGGAAGCACAAATGGACCGGTTCATTATGAAGATTGATGTCGCTTATCCAACCCGCGAAGATCTAAAGGAAATAGCGGTCCGGACAACAGGAGCGGTTGTGCAAGCGTTGGAAAAACTTGTCGATGCATCCTTCGTTGTTCATGCCCAGCAATTGGCAAAACAGCTGCTGGTGGCGGATAATGTATTGGATTATGCCGTTAACGTTACAATGGCGACGCATCCGGATTATAAGCATGCACCAGACGGGGTGAAAAAATATGTTCATTATGGTTCGGGTCCAAGGGGGCTGCAGAGTTTAATCGCCATTGCAAAGGTACGGGCATTATTTGATGGACGGTATAACGTGTCAAAGGGAGACATCAAAAAGGTTGCATGTTCGGTGCTGCGCCATCGTCTGTTTTTAAACTTTGAAGGTGAGGCTGAACAGGTCGACAAGGATCAGCTGATTACAGAATTGCTTGAGGCTGTGGAAGAGGATGTTTCAAAGGCCCGGAAATGACGTAATAAAGCACACTCCTGATGAAAGGTTGTGAACCGATGGGTACGCTCCTATCACCAGTCCTGTCAAAGCGCCTGGCTAATTTCAAACTTACCTCCAAACGAATTGTCCGAGGGGGGCACAAGGGTGAACGGCGGTCACAGCGACAGGGGTCTTCCCTTGAATTTTCTGATTACCGGCTGTATAACCCTGGAGATGACCTTAGGCAGATTGACTGGAATACATATGCAAGAACACAGAAGTATTATGTAAAGCGTTTTTTGGACGAACAGGAGCTTTCGGTTTCTGTCTATTTGGACTGTACCAAATCAATGGGGGTCAAGGATGAAAAGTGGGAGCGGGCAAAGCAGCTTGCTGCTGTATTCACTTTTTTAACGTTGACAAACGCTGACCGGTTAAGCTTTATACCAGTTGGTTCTCCTTCTAACGCTTATCCGTATACAAAAGGGAGGGCGATGACGAATAAAGTCATTGATTTTATTCAGGAAACCTCTTTAGCGACTGGTGACGTACGATTTGGCCGGCAGCTGATTAAGCAGGCAAACCAAGGCAGAAAAGGGAGTCTTACGGTATTAATAAGCGATTTTTTAGATGACCCGGCTGATTTGTTTTCCGCATTAAAGAAGATGCAGGCACGGCGTCAACAGGTATTGCTTGTTCAAGTTTTATTGCCGGAAGAGGCTTATCCCGACTACATAGGCGATCTCCAGCTTGTTGATATCGAAACGGCTGGACGTCGTGAAGTATCGATGTCGCCGAAAGTTATGAACGATTACAAGCAGTTATTTGACAAACATTTGGAAACCATCCAATCATTTTGCCAAAAGCGCGGGATGGATCTGGTTTCCTGTTCTACTGCCAATAGCCTGGAAGAAACTATTTTTTCATCACTATTACGTAAAGGCTGGATAGGGAGGTGAAGGCATGGGGTTTCTGGCACCGATTTCCTTCTGGTTTTTAAGTGCTATTCCAATTTTACTTGTATTCTATTTTTTTAAGAAACAATATGAGCAGCAAACGATATCATCTATTTATCTATGGGAACGGACACTCCGGGAATGGGAATCAGATCGTTGGTGGAACAAACTGCAGAAAAACTTATTACTGTTGCTGCAGCTTTTCATTCTGCTGTTTCTGATTTTTGCATTGACCAGACCATTCATCGTCGGTGAGGAGGTACATGGGGATCATCTGGTTATCGTCCTTGATTCTTCCGCAACCATGATGGCCGAACAGGATGGGAAAAGCCGATTTGTCGATGCAAAACAACAGGCACTGGAATTAATTGATCAGTTGGGAAATGAGCAAAAGGTCAGTGTCGTCCATGCCAAAAAAGACCCTGTCCTGCTTGCATCGAATCAGACAGATCACGCTGCTGTCCGCGAGAAAATTGAAGCATTGCAGGTGACCTATCAGCATGAGAATGTAAGCGACAGTCTGCAGTTGGCACAATCACTAATTCAACAGGGTACAGGGGAGATACATGTCTTCACAGACAATCTCGAAAAGGAAAGCATTTCTGATCAATCGTTTTCTAATCCAATTATGGTTCATAACGGAGGAGCATTACAAAAAAATATATCAATCCAGGCGTTTGGTGTTAAACAATCCGGCAATCAGGTTTCTGCAATTGTAACGGTGAAAAATGAATCATCAGAGGCTGCTGATGTTACACTATCAGTCAATAATGATGCGAATACACTGAAACAGTTAACAAAAAAAGTACCGGCAAATGAACAACAAACGTTTAACCTTACGAATTTACCAATTCATGATTACTACCAGGTAAAAACAGGCGATGATGCTTACCCCTTGGACAATGTGATGTATGCGTTATTGCCAAAACAGCAATCTCCCGCTGTTTATTTAGCGGGAGAGGTTAATCCGTTTATTGAGCAGGCACTTTTGTCAGCAGGAATGCAGGTAACAAGCGTGCCAAACGATGAAAATGGAAATTACTCTTTTCCGGAACAGAAGCCTAATGCCGTTTACCTTTTATCCGGAATTGAAGCAGATCAATGGCCGGCCGGACCGAAACTGATTTTTTCGCCTTCTGCGGGAGGACCGTTTGATGTGAAAGAAAAAGTTGAATTGGATTACGGATTAAAGCAAGTAAAGGATGCCCCGGTGTTAACCTATACTGATGTCAGTAATGTTTATTTAGGACAGGCATTGCCGATTGGCGATTGGAACGGGGTGGATCCACTTGTTCAAAGCGGGGATCAGGTCATTATCGGTAAAGGGATGTACAAGAAGTCCCCGTTGATGTTATTTGCATTTGACTTGAATGATTCGGATTGGCCGCTTCAGCCGGGATTTCCAATTATGCTGGCAAACAGTATTGATGAACTGGCAGGCAGTGGAAAATCACTCGGCTACTATCAACCACAGGAAACGGCAGCAATTAAACTATCAACCGCAACAGATGAAGCGATAATCGAAAAGTTGGATGGTGAGGATATAAAGCAGCTTGATCTTGGAAAGTCAGAAGTAACAATGCCAATGAAACCGGGAATCTATCAACTTCATGAAAAAACAGCAACAGGATCGTTGTTTCGTAATTTTGTCGTTCAGTTGGACAATGAGGAACGGACTGCCGTATCATCCAAATCGTTTTCCATTGATACCGGACAAAATGAAGATACTTCAACATTATCCAAGCAAGAAATCTGGGGTATTTTTGCAGTGATCGCTTTGTTTATTTTGTTTATCGAGTGGGAGGTGTATCGGCGTGGCATTTCAAGTCGATAATCCCTTATGGTTTCTCGTATTTATTCCGATGGCTGTCGTTATTTATTTATACTGGCGATCTGATACGCTGCTGGGCGGTGGGAGAAAAATAGTGTTGACGGCACTAAGGACAATTATTTTTACACTGATCATCCTTGCGTTGGCAGGGGTGCAATTACGTTGGCCGATTCAGCAGGTGGCGACCGTCTTTGTTGTGGACCGGTCACACAGTATGGCAGATAACGAAGACCGTATGTTGGAACAAGTAAACAACGCAATCGATGATAAAACCTCGGAAGATGAGGCAGGAATTGTGTCTACCGGTCGAAAAGCTGCAGTTGAAATTCCTTTATCTGAACGGGCAGACGGTATCCAGGATTTCCAGACTGAAATAAACCGTTCCTACACAAACCTGGCTTCCGGATTACAGCTGGCTGGGAGTTTATTTTCACCGGATGATAAGGGCCGGGTTGTTTTAATGACCGATGGCAACGAAAATATGAATGATGCAGTCAGACAGGCAAGTTATTTGAACAGACGGGGCTATGTTGTGGACGTTGTACCTTTTTCATCGGTTTACAAGGATGATGTTGCCATTTCCTCCTTTGATGTACCGGAAAATATATATTTAGGAGAACAAGCAGCCATTTCCCTGAAGATAGACAGCACCGTTGATACAACTGGCCAAGTCCGTATTACGATGGATGGTGAACCAATCATTGATCAAACCGTTGACCTGAACAAAGGTACCAATCAATTGTCCTTTCATCCATTAATTTCAACTGACGGATTTCATACGTTTAATGCGGAAATAGTCAGTGACGATGATCAGGTCATCGAAAACAATCAGTTATCAGCATTTGCCGAAACGAAAGGTCTGCCGCGCGTTCTCATTGTTGAAGGAAAAAACGGGGCAGCAGCCAACCTGGAAAAAGCACTCGATGCTTCAGCAGTGCAAGTGGAAACCATCCAGCCCGAATTGTTGCCGGGACAGTTAAGCAGTTATTTGACGTATGACTCGATTATTTTCAGCAATGTGTCCGCACATATGGCGACAAAAAAGCAAATGGAAGTCATTGAACGGGCGGTAAAAGACTTTGGCGTTGGTTTCGTTATGACAGGTGGTGACCAATCGTTTGGTGTTGGCGGTTATTTTAAAACACCGATTGAGCGATTGCTGCCGGTTAATATGGACCTCAAGGGTAAAAAGGAATTGCCATCATTAGGACTGTACATTGTGCTTGATAAGTCAGGAAGCATGATGGGAAATAAAATCGCCATGGCACGTGAAGCAGCTGCCCGGTCAGTTGAGCTGCTGCGGGAAAAAGATACACTTGGGGTAATGGCCTTTGATTCAACACCATGGCAAGTGGTTGAACTTGGTCCAATCAAAGATAAGGAAGAAGTATTAAAGAAAATTCGTTCGATAACAGCAAGCGGCGGAACCGATATTTTCACACCTTTATCCCAGGCGTATTCCCAAATAGAACCCCTGGAATTAAAGCGGAAGCACATCATTCTGCTGACGGATGGACAGTCAGCGACAAGTCTCAACTATCGGCAAATGATTAAAGAAGCAAGTGAAAACGGGATAACGTTATCAACGGTAGCGATTGGTATGGGAGCAGATGGCCCGTTGTTGGAAGAAATGGCGCAGCTGGGAGGCGGTCGTTTTTATCAGGTGCAAAACAACTCCAATATCCCAACCATTTTATCCAGAGAAACAGCTTTGGTTACAAGAACCTATATTGAAGATGATCCGTTTTATCCAAAGCTTGCAGGCGGTTTTGGATTAGGAGCATATTTTGAAAATGGCGTCCCGAAGATGAATGCTTATATTGCCACAACTCCAAAAAATCGGGCACAGCAGATTTTAACGAGTGATAAAGGTGATCCTGTCCTGGCCAGGTGGCAATATGGTCTGGGCAAAACCGTTGCCTGGACGTCGGACTTATCAGGAAAATGGGCAGGTGATTGGCCAAAATGGAAAAATTGGGCACCGTTATGGAATGACATTGTTACCTGGACGTTTCCACAATATGAAAAGCAATCCTATCTTGTATCAAAAAAGATAGAAGGAAATCAGGTCACGCTTGATATAACGGCTGCAGATAATAAGCCGGCTGACTTAAACGTCAATTTAGTAAGTGAAACAGGAGAAAAAGTCGACTTCAATGTACAACCAAAAGCCCCGGGAAAGTATCAAGGAACATTTAAGGCAAATGAATCCGGTGTATACTTTCTGCAAATTACGGAGCGGCAAAACGAAAAAGTTGTCGGCTCGTTCAAGACGGGGATCGTCGTTCCATATTCACAGGAATACACATTCACACCCACGAATGAAAACAAAATTAAAAAAATAGCCGAAGCGGGTGGCGGACAGGTCCTTGAAAATCCGGACAATGTTTTTTCACCAGAGGGCATGCCTCCCCATTACAATCGGCAGCATTTGTTTTATCTGCTGCTGGCCATGGCTTTGGTTTTATTTATGATAGACGTGGCAGTACGACGGTTCCGTATTAATTTTGCTTTTTTAAATAAAATCAGTTTTAAAAACAAGCAGAATAAGAAAAGTGACGGTACAGAAAAAAGGTCTGCACAGCTGAGTCAATTAAAACAAGCATCAACGAAAAAAGCCAATTTTCAACCGAAGCAGAAGAAACGGGGGACCGGACACCGGCCTAATTCAATAAAAAGTAGCTCATCAAAAGAAAAAACGAAAAGACCGGAATCGGCTAAAAAGTCCGCGAACAGTCAGTCGGGTG
Organism: Virgibacillus siamensis; assembly: GCF_039522605.1. Lineage (GTDB taxonomy): Bacteria > Bacillota > Bacilli > Bacillales > Amphibacillaceae > Lentibacillus > Lentibacillus siamensis. The sequence continues at coordinate 569,912 of NZ_BAAADS010000025.1, read as the reverse complement.
GTGATGAAAGCAGGGAAGAAAGACTCGCCAGATTACTGGATGCTAAAAAACGCCGGCCTAAATAAGAATTTCGTGGACCTGAAATGAACTGAAAAAATTAACAGGGCGGCATTTGATTCCGCCCCGTTCCTATAAGGATTGTTCTGATTTTGTTCCTGAGTGAATTTTTGTTTTAGACAAGGAAAATATTGACCGCCTGGGAGGAAACATCAACGGCAAAGGGGCAAACATCAACCGCAAAAGAGGAACATCAACGGCAAAGTGGTAAACATCGACCGCAAGAGGGTAAACATCAACCGCAAAAGAGAAACATCAACCGCCCGGGGCGAAACATCAACCGCCCGGGGCGAAACATCAACCGCAAAGGAGTAAACATCAACCGCAAAAGAGGAACATCAACCGCCCGGGACGAAACATCAACCGCAAAGGGGCAAACATCGACCGCAAAAGAGGAACATCAACCGCCCGGGGCGAAACATCAACGGCAAAGTGGTAAACATCGACCGCAAAAGAGGAACATCAACCGCCCGGGACGAAACATCAACGGCAAAGTGGTAAACATCGACCGCAAAAGAGGAACATCAACCGCCCGGGGCGAAACATCAACGGCAAAGGGGCAAACATCGACCGCAAAAGAGGAACATCAACCGCCCGCGAGGAAACATCAACGGCAAAGGGGCAAACATCAACCGCAAAAGAGGAACATCAACCGCCCGCGACGAAACATCAACCGCAAAGGGGCAAACATCGACCGCAAAAGAGAAACATCAACCGCAAAGGGACGAATATCAACCGCAAAAGAGAAACATCAACCGCAAAGGGACGAATATCAACCGCAAAAGAGAAACATCAACCGCAAAGGGACGAATATCAACCGCAAAAGAGAAACATCAACCGCCCGCGAAAAAACCAACATCACAGGCCAACCTCCCATGTGCATATGGTAACAGCAGGCTATATAACCAGACAGGAGGTAAACAAATGATGAATTGGTATGCAAATGGAGGCCAAGGACCCCATCCCCAACACAGAATGCCTTACAATGGATATCCGCAGAGCTATCCGGTGTTTTCGCATCGACAGCAAACCATCCAGGGGCAGGCCACATGGACGGAAGGCGGACCAGTTACAAAATGCGGTATACCCTGGTCGGCGAACCAGTATATGACCGTCGCGGTAAGTCCGAACGCCCCATTTAAATGTGGTCAATCACTGAAAGTATCAAATCCGGCTATCCCGCAACGTGAGATAATTGTTACCGTTGTTGATGAAGTACGTGGTTATCCGCCGAACCGGATTAATTTGCATAGGCTGGCATTCACCGCACTCGGTGCAAATCCGAGTCAGGGAATAATTAATGTGGAGATAACCCCTGTCCCCGAACTGGAAGCACAGGAATGGGGAAAATATTTGCTTGAAGTAGTCCAGGTCGGGTATCCGAATTATAATGTTTTGGAATACGATAAAAGCGGTGAGACACAATTGGCCGGGAATCAAATTCGGGAAACATACGATTATATCCTGGAGTCACCACAGGAACGGGTGAAAGTGCGTGGTACAGTTGTCTATAATGCAGCAAATGACCGGATTATCTCTTTTGATGTACAGGAAATAAATGAATAACACTTTAAAATCGCCCGGTGACCAGACTGCTGAATCAGATCCGGGCGCTCGTGTGTCGTGTTGTTTATCTGCCCTTTTTTTATTGTAATTCCTCTGTTTCCTCGGCATACAAAGCAGTCCGCTTTATGTTTACACCGACAAATGATTCAAGGATGGCCTGACCGCCGGCGATGGCTAGAATCAAGATAAAATACTTGGCTATATATGGAATCCACAAGTAGGTCAGCCCTAATAAGATGGCACTCCAGATTCCTGTGCACCAGTAACAAGTAAGGAGATAGCCGACTTTGGATTTGGGAACTGCCTTTGTTTCAGTCGCGGTGATTTTTTTCGTTGTTAAAAACGGTTTGCGGATAAATTCCGTTATTTTGTCGAAAACAATCAGATGTGTCAGGCGATAGCTGGCCAGTATCAGCATGATAAAACCCATCCAGGTGATGTCCAGTTCCATAAAACCGACCTTTCCGATTTTTCCCCTTAGTCTATCCGCAAAAACGAATCTTAAACCGGGCCTAGGGACAGATTCCTTATCCCTGTAAAGCGAGCGATTTCCAGTTTTAGATAATGGTGCCATTGCTGGACACGAAAGCGCCCGCTTCCATCGTATACGGTTTTTAAAAAACGAATGATGGGAAATGAATAGTACGGGTAACTGTTTTGTTCACAGCAGTAAAACAATAATATGCTGCTGTTGGAAAAAGCTACTAGTTTCACTGTGATCAATTTGTTACTATTGAAATACGTACCATTAACATAGGGTGGGTGCATATGCTTTACAATATTGCGATAGGTATTTTATGTATCGGTTTAATCGGATGTGTCTGGTACATTTTCCGTTTAAAAAAAAGCACAAATAAACGAGAAGCAAAAACAATGAAAAAGCACCAGCTGGAGATTGCCGCAGCAGAAGAAGATTTCAGATCTTCCTATCATGACCAGGAAAATGAATGGCTGGAGAAAACGGCTGAACTTGAACAGTATTACTTAAGGGATATACAAACCCTTAATCAACATATTGGCAAATTGAATAAAAATATAACCGATTTACAACGGTATTCCCGGAATGCCGGCGAAATTATCACGCATCAAATTTTGGAGCAATTGAAAAGTGAACTGGTCCGGGAAGGCATTATTTCTGATGATGACATGTTTATATTACCCAATCTCTATATACCTTTTGAGGAAAACGGGAATTTAAAAACGCGTCAAATTGATCATTTGATATTGTTGCCAACCGGCATTTATGTCGTGGAAACCAAGTACTGGCAAGGGAAAATCGTTCATGGTTTGACAGAGGAAAATGCCGGATCGTTTTCATTCATTGCAGATATGATGACATCGCGAAATCGGTCATCACGGAAAAAACATACGCTGGTGTTTGTCCCGGATCAGGAATATGATGAAAGAAAAATCATAATCAAATCTTATGGCGATCCAATACAACAGGTTATGACAACGGCATATACATTGAGGGACTATATTTATGAACAGTTTGGCAGAACAAATTTTATTACGCCAATTGTGTATTTTGGTTATTCCTCCGATAAAGGTTCAGATGGTGTAATTGACCTGTCTGACAATCAAAATGTTCCCAGATTAATAGGGGAAACACAGATACGGCAATACTTCCGTGACCAGCTTAATGGTGAACAGAAAAAGTATTCACAAGCGATTCTTTGGGAAACGAAAGAGGCCCTGGAAAATATAAATTACCTGCACAAGGAAGGTGTTTATTGAAAGTAGAATCACTTGGAGAATGAAACTATTATTTTAAAGAGCTGCATCTTTAACAGGATGCAGCTCTTTGCTGAAAACCGTTTGTCTGAAACATGGGGAGAAATCCTTCTTTGCAGTAAAAAAATAAAATTTGGATCCCCCCTTGTAAAACGTTTTCATTTATTTTATACTTTCACTAAATCGATTTAGTAAACCGATTTAGTGAAATGAGAATAAGTAAATATGGGAGTAATACGATGAAAACGATAACGATGGCTGATGTCGCAAAGCATGCTGGCGTTTCAAAGAGTACCGTGTCCCAATTTTTAAATAAGCGCTACGATTATATGGGAGCGGAAACAAAGGGGAAAATTGAAAAGGCAATTGAGGAATTGGGTTACAGTCCCAATATAGTAGCAAGAAGTTTGAAGCAAAAGTCCACGAAGACGATTGGAGTAATTGTTGCGAATATTCTTCACGTGTTTTCCACGCAGGTGATTCGGGCGATTGAAGATTATTGCAATGAATCGGATTTTCAAATTATTGTCTGCAATGCAGATGACGATCCTGTAAAAGAGAAGCGTTATATCGACATGCTGCGTGCTAAACAGGTGGATGGAATAATTGCTTTTCCTACCGGCGGGAATGTTGAGCTGTACAAAAAATTAATAGATGCTAAGTTTCCTGTTGTGTTTATGGATAGAATTCTGAAAGATGTACAAATCCCAACTATTATGACCGATAATGTAAAGGCATCATCACTTGCTGTTGGTCAACTGGTGGAGAGAGGGTACCGAAAAATCGGAATGATTTCTCCTCCCATTCATACATGTGTAACCCCAAGATTAGAAAGAATGGATGGATACAAACAGGCATTGGAAAAAAACGGAATACCATTAAACCCCAATCTCCTGGTAAGCGGGGAATTAACGGAATTAGCAGATAAAATTCATAACATGCTAACGCAAGCCAGTCCCCCTGAAGCAATTGTGGCATCGAATGATCGGGTTTTACTGGAGGTTTTAGCATATACGAAAAAACATCATCTTGCTATTCCAAAAGATATCGCCTTGATAGGTATTGATGATGTGTCGTTCGCAGGAATTTATACCCCCTCCCTAACTACAATAGCCCAGCCGGCATTTCAGATGGGGAAGAAGGCAGCAGAATTATTATTAAGTTTAATCAGGGATAAAAGCAATGAAGAAGTTTTTGGAATATACAGGTTTGAGCCGACACTTATTACACGGGAATCCTGCTAAAACAAAAGGGAGGAACTAAATTGAAAAACATAACAGATACAGTGGTTAACGAGGTAACAGAAGTACTTGATCAGGTGGATACTGATCAGGCAGTGAAAGCAGCAAAAGAACTGCAAGAGGCAAGACAAATTTTTATTGCCGGGACTGGACGGTCAGGAGCCGTTGGAAAAATGTTTGCGATAAGGCTAATGCATATAGGTTTTCATGTGTATGTCGTTGGAGAGTCCATAACGCCAAGTATTGCATCAGATGATGTATTGCTTATTATTTCAGGATCCGGAAGCACGGCTACGTTAAAACAATACGCGACAAAAGCAAAAGAAATTGATGCCAGAGTTGTTCTGCTTACAACGAATGAAGCGTCACCGATTGGAACGCTTAGTGACTGCACTTTGAGGATTCCGGCAGCGACAAAGAAACGCCTTCCATCAGAACCGGAAACCATTCAACCGCTTGGGAGTCAATTTGACCAATCTGCACACTTGCTATTGGACGCAATAGTTGTTTATCTCCTGCAGCAATTTCCGGAGCGTAATGAAAGTTCAGACCTGGTTCAAAAACATGCAAACTTGGAATAGGGAGGTGATTGGATGACACCAATGGAAATGATACTCGAACAAAAGATAGTGGCGGTTATACGTCATGCTGATAAGCAATCGATTGTACCAATTCTTGAAGCGTTAGCTGCAGGAGGCGTGAAAATAGCAGAGATTACTGCGGAGACCCCGAATGCAGAAGGCGTGATTGAAACAGCGGTAAACCATATGGGAAACGAAGTATGTATTGGAGCTGGCACCGTTTTAGATCCTGAAACGGCGCAAAAAACGCTGGCGGCCGGTGCGAAATTTGTCGTCTCACCTGCGTTAAACATAGACATCCTGGCATTCACAAACCGGTACAATGTATTGAATATCCCTGGCGTTATGACGCCAACGGAAATTTTGACCGCATATGAGCACGGAGCAAAAATGGTGAAGATCTTTCCAGCAAATACATTCGGACCTGATTATATTAAAAATATTTTAGGGCCGCTTCCACATGTACAGGCAATGGTGACTGGAGGTATAACGATAGAAAACATGAATGACTATTTTGCTGAAGGGGCTGCGGCAGCAGGACTTGGCAGCAGTCTGGTAAACGCAAAAAAATTGCAAATAAATGAAGACTATCAACAATTAACAGCCAACGCGAAAAACGTTGTTGCAAAACTGGGTGAACGGTGAATGATTTTGGCAATAGAGAGGGGAGTTCGTAATCATGCGTAAAATTAAATGCGCTTTCATTTTAATTTTGATAGCATCTGCCGCCATTTTGACTTCTTGCTCGGATCAAGTTGATGCTGATGGAGATGGAAAGATAAAAATAATTGCAGCACATAATCAGACGTCACCTGATAGTCCATATCAAGCAGGATTATTAAAATTCAAAGAGGTGGCGGAAAGAGAATCAAATGGATCGATCGAAGTGGAAGTACATGCCGGAACACTTGGCACGGAAGAATCAGAACTGGTGGAAAAGCTTCAATTGGGAGCAGTTGATGTAGTTGTTGCATCACCGGGATTTATGACGCAGACCGGTATTGAAGAAATTGGTTTTTTCTCCACACCGTATTTATTTGAAGACTATGAGCATTGGTTAAAAGTTGTTGATGGAAAAGTCGGGGAAAAGATGGCCAATATGTTGAATGAAAAGTCAAATAATTCCTTTAAGTTATTAGGTTATTGGACAGCGGGTGTCAGGCATTTCTATGGAAAGAAACCATTGAAATCGATTGAAGACTTGGAAGGTATGACAATCCGAACACAGACATCCGGTGTTGTAGCAGAATTCTGGGAGCAAGCAGGAGCAGTTCCGACATCTGTTGCCTGGGGAGAGCTTTATCAGGCACTGCAGCAGGATGTGGTTGATTCAGCAGAAAATGCTTATCCGTTTTTTGTCCAGCAAGCCCATCATACGACACCGAACGGAAAATATATAACGGAGACAGGGCATGATTATACAACAAGATTTATGTTAATTAACGGTGAGAAATTTGATAAGTATTCTGAAGAACATCAAAAGGTTATCCTGCAAGCTGCAAAAGCGTCAGTTAAGAAGGAACGGAAGGTAACACGGAAACAGGAAGAGAAATATAAAAAACAGGCAATTCAAGATGGTGCAGTTGTGAATCAAATCAATCGGCAGCCTTTTATTGAAATAGCGAAACCCATTCAAGAGAAATTTGCAAAAGAAATTGGGGTTGTTGACATGCTGCAAAAAATAAGAGAATTAAAATAATCGGGGAGGGGTAGAAAGTGAAACGTTTTGTTCAAGCCCTTGAAAAAGTACAAATTACGGTCGGAATAGTTTTCTTGTGCATCTTCTTTGTGGTAATCATGCTGCAAATTATAACGAGGCACATGGGAATTTCGCTGATCTGGACGACGGAGGTTTCGAAATACGCTTTCATATGGTCCATTTTTATGGGAGCTGCTGTTATGGTGAATCGCCGTGAACATTTTAACTTTGATTTTCTATTAAAAAAATTACAAGGAAAGAAAAAAATCTCCTTATCTATTTTTAATGATGTCGTATTGATTTTGTTTAATGTTGCCATTTTTATACTTGGGTTACAGGTTGTGAATGAGTTTTGGAACTATACATGGGTGTCCATCCCGGAAATGAAAATGGGCTATATTTGGATAGCAATTCCGATTATGGCCGGAACAATGGTTATTTATTCGCTGGCACATTTAATGGATCATTTCAATTCATTAAAGGCAAAGGGGGTACATAAATAATGGGATTCTTATTGATCGGACTATTTATCGTTTTAATGCTTATCGGGATACCGATTGCATTTGTAATTGCAATTGTTGCATTGATTGGTATAGTTGATATGCCATATACCCCTGAGGCGACGGTGCCGATGAAAATGTTAAATGGACTGGATTCTTTTGTTCTGCTGGCCGTACCACTATTTATTCTAGCGGCCAATTTAATGAATTCAGGGAAGATCTCCGAAAAGCTGATTGATTTATCATTGGCAATTGTGGGACCGGTTCGCGGGGGATTGGCACATGCAAACGTGTTAGTTTCGATGATGTTTGCAGGTGTTTCAGGTGCTTCCCAGGCTGACACGGCCGGGGTAGGGAAAATCCTGATTCCAAGTATGCAGAAGAAAGGATATGACAAAGAAACTGCGGTGGGCATTACAGCAGCATCTTCAACAATAGGTGTTGTCATTCCTCCCAGTATACCGATGATCATCTTTGCCGGATTAACAAATGCTTCCATTGGAGCCTTGTTTCTCGGTGGAATAATACCGGGTGTATTAATTGGCTTAAGTATGATGATTTTTGTCTATTTTATTGCAGTGAAACGAAATTACCCAAAATCTGCACGGGTAGAGTTTAAAAAATTAGCAACGCTATTTGGACAGTCTATTCCAGCTTTGTTTACACCGATTATTATTATTGGCGGGATTATTACCGGGTTTTTCACCGCAACAGAAGCTGCTGCGGTAGCATCATTGTATACGTTAATTGTCTGTATGTTTTATTATAAAACATTAAAAATAAAAGATTTGCCAAAGATATTAATGGACACATTGGCGTTAAGCTCGCTTTCATTATTTGCATTGGCAGCTGCAAGTGCACTTGGCGAATTGATGAGTTATTATCAATTAGGCAGCATCGCACAGGATTTCTTTACAAATAATGTTGGTCAAAAATGGTTGTTTCTTATCATCATAATTGCCTTCTTCTTATTTGTCGGCACGTTTATGGATGCCATTCCAGCAATGATTTTGTTTGTCCCTGTTATTTTGCCGGCCGCTTTGGAATTCGGAATTGACCCTGTGCACCTTGGTTTAATTGTTGTGATTACCCTGGCAGTCGGGCTGATTACACCACCTTATGGCTTATGCTTATTACTTGCGGCGAAAATTGGAAATATGTCCATAGAAAGATCGTTCGTAGCCGTCATACCTTATATAGCAATTATTGTGGTGGTTCTGCTGTTTATCGCATTCCTGCCGGATATTGCATTTTATATTCCAAAAATTATAAATCCAGGCTTGTTTTAGCGTGAGGATTTGGTGAAAGGGTGATGAAGTTGTCTGTCAAAGGCAATGATAAGAAGCTCGCTGCTGAGGCGGCAACGGATTATGTGAAAGATGGAATGACAGTTGGCTTGGGTTCCGGCTCAACCGCTGAATGGATGCTGAAAAGGCTTGGCGCATTGGTAAAAGACGGACTGAATATAAAAGGAATACCAACTTCTGTAAAAACAGAATCATTGGCCAGGAAGCATGGCATTCCGTTAACCGATTTTTCCAAAACTGCAACTGTTGACCTTGCCATTGATGGTGCGGACGAAATAGACGGCCAATTGAATCTGTTAAAAGGCGGAGGGGGATCCCTTGTACGGGAAAAAATCATCGATGCTGCAGCTGAAAAATTAATCATTATAGCTGATCAATCTAAAATGGTACAACAACTGGGTAGTTTCCCTCTGCCCATTGAAGTTGTCCCGTTTGGCTGGGAAATGACGAAAAAACAGATTGCTGCGTATGGTGCTGAACCGAAATTGCGAAAAGAGGAAAATCGCGTGTTCGTTTCGGATAATGGAAATTATATTTTGGATTGCAGCTTTGGTAAAATGGTCAATCCCGAGAGTCTGCATGACACATTGAAATCGATGGCAGGCGTTGTGGAGACGGGTTTATTTATCGGGATGACCGATCAGGCAATGATCGGACAAAATGGAAAAGTTGAAATGATAGGTGATACTAAAAAGGATGATTGGTGGTATTGGCGTGAATGATGTAATTACAATCGGGGAAGCAATGATTACGTTTGATCCCGGAACAACAGGACCGATGAAATTTGTAAATACGTTTGAAAAAAAGGTCGGGGGAGCAGAATTAAATCTGGCCATTGGCTGTTCCAGACTGGGTCTTAAAGCTGGCTGGATCAGCAGACTGGGAAATGATGAATTCGGAAAATACATCAAAACATTTGTGCGCGGTGAAGGAATTGATGTGTCCGAAGTTCAACTTGTGGAAGGATATCCGACCTCATTAAATTTTAAGGAAATCATGGAAGATGGTGCTGTACGAACGTTTTACTACAGGGATAAGTCACCGACATTGACGATGACGGAAGAAGATTTAAATGAGGAATATTTTCAGCAGGCGAAGATTTTGCATATAACCGGAGTTTTTGCCGCAGTTGATCCGAAAAATGTTGCAATCCTGAATCGGTCCATTCATTTAGCAAAAAAACACGGCTTGAAAATTTCGTTCGATCCAAATATTCGTTTGCGTTTGTGGAGTAAAGCAGAAGCGAAACAAGTATTGTCAAAGATTCTGCCGCACGTCGATATTTTGCTTGCCGGACAAGAAGAAATGGATATCATAATGGGCGAAACAGATCCTGTGCGTATTATTGAAAAGGCAAAGGAATCATGTATTTCATACGTGGCCATTAAACAGGGGGAGAATGGTGCTGTCGGCTATCATGATGGAAAGATCGTGGAAGCGGCCCCGGTCAAAGCATCAAAGGTGGTCGATACAGTTGGTGCGGGAGACGGCTTTAATGCAGGTATACTATATGGCTTCTTGCACAACTGGACATTAGATAAAACATTACAATTTGCGAATACAATCGGATCCATGGTTGTCCGTGTAGCTGGTGACAATGAGGGGCTGCCCTATTATGAAGATGTACAGGAACAGCTCGGTGAAAAAGAGCGGATTGAAAGGTAAGGAAGGGATGATCAGATGAAATTGCAGCTTGCATTAGACCGGTTAACCAAGGATGAATGTATGCGTGTTCTGAACGATGCAGAAAAAGAAATGGATATTATCGAAATAGGTACCGGGGTTATCAAAGAATACGGGATGGCCATTGTCAGGGAAATAAGCGAACGGTATCCGGATAAAACAATTTTCGCTGATATGAAAACCTGTGACGCAGGAAAACATGAAGCGCAGCAGGCGTTTGACGCCGGTGCGGATATTACATCGGTAATGGCTTTTTCCGCAGATTCAACGATTAAAGATATGCTGCATGCTGCCAGTCAAACGGGTAACCGGGTAATGGTTGACCTTTTGGGCATCCACTCCAGTGACAGGGTAAACGAGCTGTATAAACTTGGTGTTGATCTAGTAAGTCTTCATGTTGGAAAAGATATGCAAGCTGAAGGGAACCTTTTTAATTCTGATTTATTTTCACTATTAAATGGTTTTGATGACATGGAAGCTGCAGTGGCAGGCGGAATCAATTTGGATACCATCGCTGCTGTCGCCCGGGAGAAACCGGATATTGTTATTGTGGGAAGTGCAATTACAAAGGCAGATAATCCGCAAAAAGCCGCTGCACAGATGAAGTCTTTTATTCAAAATAGCTGAATTGAATTCATGTTCGCAGAGAAACTCATTAAAGACCGAGGATATGCCCGTATCTTCGGTCTTTAATGTTATGAGTTTTACACATTTATGAAATGGTTTTGTCAAAAACTTCACAAAATGTTCGAAAAATAAAAGTTTATTCTGATTATTTTTGGGTTATACTAAAGGTAGCAAGGGTAAAAGGAGTGCATAACATGCGAGCGAAGATGTTAAATTTTGAACAGCTTGTTGATCAAAACAGAGAAGAACTTCGGGAAGACGAAGAAATGAATTCCAAGTTTGAGTTGCGTTTAGCAAAGAAACAAACAGAAGTAAGCAGTTCTAAAGAACAAAATGCTTAATAAATCGTTTAAGAATATACAAAAATACTGGAATGCGCCTAATGGTGCATTCCAGTATTTTTGTTTCTGAAACATTGGTTCTAATGATTACTTTTGCAACACTGTTGTATATTTTCTATAACACAAAAATTTGTATTTAAACAAAAATATTTTTATTGCCTGATCACTGATTGAAGTATCGTGCTCTTTATAAGGAGGAGTATTATCTAAGGTTAAGAGTGTGGATTGTTTTAATGCCAAATTATAAAAAAACGAAAAACTTGGATTGGTTCATTGTTCACTTGAAATAATTGGTGATACAGTATCCTATCCTTATGATATTATAGATTCAGTGTAATAAGGCTTTCATGGATGGTGGCTTACTCTCTTTTATAGAAAGGGGGGTGATGTCTATGACAGTTTACGAATCATTAATCAATGATTGCGTTCGCGACGCTTCGTTGCAATTCTGTCAGAAAAGAAGTAACCACCCTGCAAGCCTGATAAGCATTTGGGTGGATTACTTCCCCAATGTGAATCCCTTGAAGGGCTATTGCACTCGTGGCCGATTGGTGTATCAGCACCAGTCGGTCATTATTAATATACTTCCTATTTATTTTTATTATACATCAATTGTTGTAATAATAAAACAGAAAGTGCTTACTGCCAAATTTCTGATAAGCCATACATGGAAATGTACAGCCTTCCAACCAAACAAAGAGCCTTAAACCCAAAGTTAAAGGATCCAACACGATCACTGTTTTATTTCAATATTCTCGTCGTCATCTTCAGAAATCAGCCCTTTATCAACATTAAGATCAATCGCTTCCTGTACATATTTTTCGGATTTACTGCTGGTTCAGTTGTATCCGAGATGTTTGGTTATTTCTCGGATCAGATCGGATTTTGGCAAACGAAGGGCAATTTGCATGATTTGCAGCACGCGGTTAAATGATTGTTGGTTCTGACTATAACGACACTAATAATTTCAAGCCGTTTTTCAGGATTACCCAATCCGGAAAAACTATCGTTGATGATAGCCTTAGCTTCCACCTTGTTCTGTTTGGTTCTTCCACGATCATAGACACCGACAACATTTTTAAACGAAACCCTTGAGTGAATATCATTGATTGACAGGAAAGTGACCAATTTATTTTCATAAAAATGATTATTGGAAAAAGATATCAGACTATCATGTTCACTGAGGTATGCCATCTTAAGTGTTTTTGCGGCTGGAATTTGAGTTAAACGATTAGGGGTATTGTATTATTATAATCGATTGTAAAATGAAAAAGGTGACATTTTGCGTGAAAAAAAGTTAAAGAATATTTGCTACTTTATTAAGAGTAGATTCGATTATAGTAAAAAGAAGGTATTTATATAACTATCTGAACAAATTTATGAGGCTATTCATCTATTCACTAATATTTGGTAAAATGGATTTACTGGGGGACTATTAATGCATGATGAAAAAAATTTAATCGTAAATTCAGAACAGACTAACCTTCTTAAAGAATTAACGTCGTCCTTAGAAACGTGCAATCGATTCTATTTTAGTGTAGCATTTGTAAATTTCAGCGGTCTCCAGCTTCTTTTGGATGCAATTAAGGAAGCAAAACAAAGGGGAGTAGAAGGGCAAATAATTACTTCAACATATTTGAATTTTACAGAACCAAAGGCTTTGGATAGGCTACGAGAGTTTAAAAATTTAGATTTAAAGATCTTTTTAACTGAACGAAATGTTGGGTTTCATACGAAGGCATACATATTCGAATATGATGATTATTTTAAAGTGATGATTGGCTCATCCAATATTACTCAATCTGCATTAAAAAGTAATGTGGAATGGAATGTTGAAATTATTTCTAAGCATGATGAAACTTTTATCCAGCAAGTGATATTGGAGTTCGAGGATTTATGGGAAAGAAGTTCAGTAGTTGATGACGCATTTTTGCAGGACTACAAACAATTTATTCAGAATATCAATCGTGTGACTTCATCTAAATCTTTGATCTATGAGAAAGCCGAATATATTGTACCGAATTCCATGCAAAAAAAGGCAATGGAAAATTTAGAGCGACTTCGAACTTTGGGAGAGAAAAAAGCACTGGTCATTGCAGCAACAGGAACCGGGAAAACGTATATGTCTGCGTTCGATGTACAGCATTTGAAACCAAAAAAACTACTTTTTATCGTTCATCGTGAAGAGATCCTGACCAAAGCAAAGGAAACTTACGAAAAGCTTCTTCCTAACAGAAATATAACGTTCGGCATGCTAACAGGGACAAAGAAAGATTTTGAAGCAGATTATATTTTTGCGACAATCCAGACGCTTTCACGATATTATCACCAACTTGATCCGGCTAAATTTGATTATATTATTTATGATGAAGCTCACCATGCCACCGCTGATACATATCAGCATGTTATTGACTATTTTGAGCCTGGTTTTATGTTAGGAATGACGGCAACACCCGAGCGTGGAGATAGTCGCTCGATCTTTGAGATATTCGATTTTAATGTTGCACTTGAAGTGCGGCTTCATGATGCGCTAGAAGATGACATTGTTGTTCCATTCCATTATTTCGGTATCACGGATATAGATGAGATTGATCTTAGCGACGTTTCTGTCGATGATTTGGATGAAATTACAAAGCGTCTCAAGGTCAATGAACGTGTTGACTTTGTTATTGAGAAGATGAAGTTTTATGGACATGATGGGAAGAAACGTAAATGTCTAGGATTCTGTGCTAGTAGAGAACATGCGCGCTATATGGCAGAGGAGTTTAATAAGCGTGGCATTTCAAGTTCTTATCTATCAGGTGAGGACGATGTGCCAGTTAGACAAGCTCGAATAGCTGAACTAGAAGATGATTGTTATGAATTACAAGTTATTTTTACGGTTGATATTTTTAACGAGGGTGTCGATATACCATCAGTCAATACAGTATTAATGCTTCGACCTACTAGTTCGCCAATTGTTTTTATTCAACAGTTGGGTCGTGGGTTAAGAAAATATCAAGACAAATCCTTTTTAACGGTACTCGATTTTATAGGGAATCATACAAAGACATTTTTAATAGCAATTGCACTTAATGGTAGTCGTTATTATGATAAGGAAAGCCTAAAAGTGGCTATATCTACAGGTTTTGCTCACTTACCTGGTGCCACGCATATTCAAATGGATAAAATATCTCAAGAACGTATTTTGGCACAAATTGATCAAGAGAAGTTCACTTCGATGAAATATTTAAAAGAGGAGTATTTCGAATTCAAAAAAATGAACAACGGTAGGGTTCCTGACTTGTTGATGGATTTCTATAAGTTCGATGGGGCACCTGATCCAGTGAGGTTTATTGATAAAGAAAAATCTTACTTAAACTTTGTCGCAAAAGTGGAGAAAGATCAGCAGCTACAACAATTACTGGCAAACGAAACATTTGAAAAAGGATTGAAATGGTTATCCAGCATGCTGCCACTAAAGCGAATCTATGATTTTGTTATATTGAACTACTTGTTTGAACAGCCAGCTGTCACAATTGACGAGGCTGAACAAGAGATACTGAAATGGGTAAAAAACGTGGATGAAGATAGTGTTTATCACGCCATGGAATTCCTGAATCAGAACTTTTTTGATGACACACAGAAAAAGAGAACACCTAAGCTCACAAATTTAAACGGTAAGCGTCTTGGCAGATCCGATTCGTTTGACCAGCTTTTGAAAAACCCAACTTATAAGAGATATTTACACGATGTTATTGAGTATGGTTTGTTTCGCTATGAACGGGAGTTTGGTGAAGAATATTTTGGTGTACCACACTTTAAATTATATGAGCAGTATCAGATGATGGATGCAGCATTGATGTCAAATTACCGAAAGAGTCATAGTGCATTCCGGGGTTCAGGGTTACTTGCAAACGGTGATGATTATTTTCTTTATATCGACCTTCATAAAGAAGCAGACATAAAGGAAAGCATTAATTACAATGATAAGATCGTTGACCGAAACCATTTCCAGTGGGAGACTTCGAACAGTACAGCGCCAAGTTCAGAAAGAGGCAGGAACATTATTTACAATCAGGAAAGAGGAATTAACCTTCACCTTTTTGTTCGAAAATATAAAGAGATTGAAAAGAATACAGTTGAGCCATATATTTACATCGGAAAAGGAAACACGATCTCTTGGCAAGGGGAGAGACCGATTGAAGTACAATTAGAGCTGGAACATACGCTGCCACAACAATTGTATACGGAACTAACAGAAAAAGTATAGGCTTCTTCCATTTGAAGAAGTCTATACCTCTGTAACAAGCTGTTCCACTGCCGGGACGTCGGCAGGTGCCCAAACTAGTGATTGTAGGTTTTCTCTCTTTAGCCAAATAAATTTGGAATGTTCACTTAGGTTTGGTTCACCATCTATGAGTTTAGCTTTAAGGGCTATAAGATTGATAATGAAGGCATTATACTCATGAACATTTTCATTAAATATTTCAGATGCTTTGATTGTACATGCGAACTCTTCTGTGATTTCACGTTCTAATGCGGTATGTAAGTCTTCACCTTCTTCTACTTTTCCACCAGGAAACTCCCACATGTTAGGGATTGACATTTCTGGGGAGCGGAGGGCGCAGAGTATTTCATTGTTTTCATTTTCGATAATAGCTGCGACTACTTTTACTGTTTTTTTCATGGGAATACTCCTTTCTGTTGATTATCTTACCATAGTGGTGAAGAGTTTGACATGAGTTTAATACTGATAAAGATTTACAGGTTTACCATTATATTTAGAGGTATACATATTTTTGTATTTGTTTTGTTGTAAGATAATGTATGAAATTATTTTTGGAGGCGGCTTTTTTGGTTTATTTTTCAGGTCAATTGGAAGCAATTGCAACCTTAAATTTCTCTGAGGTTAATGATAGAATTGTTTTATCAACAATTGTTAAACAAAGACGATATTAGACGAACCACTGAAAATGAAATAATTAAAAGAAAAAGGGTGTTGTCACGTGAGTGTATCCAGTGTAAAGAATGAAATTCAACAATTGGGAAGACGATGGCACAAACTAATTTTTTTATGTAATAGAAACTATCAATTTGATTCAAACATACCAATCACTGATAGTTTTGAGAAGATAAACGTGAATCTTGTGTTAAGTGAGGAATTGATTCATATATCGCAAAAAAATTATCCATTACATGTTGAGGACATACTTCAGAATGTAATTATTGATACAAATCAAACATATTTACTCCAACATATAGATATCCTTTTTGATCCTGTACTTCAGGTACATCCCGTTCGTTTACTAGAAAATATTAGTAAGAACTATAAGCTTATTGTGGAGTGGCCAGGTAAATATGAAGATGGCCGATTGGTTTATGCTGAATATGGTCATCCCGAATATTTTACTTGCAATGAATTTGAAGGGAAAGTCTTTCTAAAATAATTGAAATGAGGGAAGTGACATGCTACGTTATGATGAGTTAATCTCATTTGATCCTGTTGAATCCGTTGTTAAGCTACGGGAAGCAGATGATAAAGATCGCGCAATTTCATTATTAAACACGTATGTGATTTCAGACAATATGGCCGATAAATTAATTAATGATATAATGGAAAATCTTCAATTTGATCGTATGGTTGATAACAAAGGGTTGTTGATTGTCGGGAATTATGGCTCTGGTAAATCCCATTTAATGAGTGTGGTTTCTACAATTGCTGAACAGCCTGGTGCAAGTAAACATTTGCGTCATGAACAGGTGGCTGAAAAAGCAAAAGAAATAGAAGGTAAATTCCAAGTGATTCGTGCAGAATTTGGTGCTGTGACCATGCCTTTGCGCGAAATAATTTGTCGTCAATTGGAAAAAGGGTTAGCGAATATGGGCCTTGAATACTCTTTTCCCTCAGCTGATCAAGTGACAAATAATAAAGACATGTTGTTTGAAATGATGGAATTATTTCATGAACAATATCCGGATAAAGGCCTATTACTTGTTATAGATGAGCTTCTTGACTATTTACGTGGAAGAAATGAACAGGAATTAACGCTTGATTTAGGCTTTTTACGCGAAATTGGAGAAGTGTGTAATAGCACTCGTTTTCGCTTTGTTTCCGGTGTGCAGGAAATGTTGTTTGAAAATCAAAGGTTTAATTTCGTAGCGGATTCTTTGCGTCGTGTTAAAGAGCGTTTTAAAGAGACACGCATTGTTCGTGAAGATATTGCTTTTGTTGTTTCTGAACGTCTGTTGAAGAAAAATGATGAGCAGAAAGCATTGATTCGTGAGCACTTAAGTAAATTTAAAAAGTTATACAGCGGCCTAACAGAGGATATGGAAACATTTGTAAACTTATTTCCGATTCACCCTGCTTACTTAGAAATGTTTGAGAAGGTTCATATTGGTGAAAAGCGGGTAGCACTCTCGACAATTACAGGTGAAATTAATAAGTTGCTATCTGAAGAAGTGCCAGAAGATGCAACGGGATTGATCTCGTTTGATCGATATTGGACATACATTGAAGAGGATTCCGCCCTACGTTCAGATGATCGTGTAAAAGCGATAATGGATAAAGTTGAAACGTTAAAAGGAACGATTCAATCCGGTGTGAAGCGACAGTATAAATCAATCGCTACACAGATGGTGAATGCTTTGGCAGTCTTTCGTTTAACGACAGAGGATTTGAAGACACCTATAGGATTAAATTCTGACACACTTCGAGACAAACTATTCTTGAGTTTACCAACATTGCTTGATTTTGAAGACGATGCTGCTGAATTTCTGCAGACAACAATCGAAGCGGCAATGAAAGACTTACGAAATGCGGCAAGTTTTCAATTTATTTCTTTAAATAATGACAATGGCCAATATTACATCAATATAGATGAATCTATTCCCGTCGATGAATTAATCCAAAAACGCGGAGAAGGGTTATCGGATAATCAATTGGATAGCTATTACTTCGAAGTGTTGAAACAAGCAACAGAAGTCTCAGAAACGTCTGCTTATGTATTTGGATACAAAATTTGGCTTCACGAAATTCCGTGGATGGACCGACGTGTAAAACGTGAAGGGTATTTGTTTTTTGGCGCACCGAATGAGCGGTCAACTGCACAGCCAGAAAGGGACTTCTATATTTATATGCTTCAACCATTTGAAGAGCCAAAGTTTAAAGATGAACAGAAAGAAGATGAAGTATTCTTCCGACTTAAGAAAAAGAATGATTCGTTCATTCAATTGTTGCGTTTATATGGTGGAGCAGGTGAAATGTATGGTGATACAACCACTAATAAACAGTTGTATAAACCAAAAATGGATGAATATAAAAAGAAGCTTGTCAAATGGATTAAAGAAAATTTCGTTGATGCATATGAAATTGTTTATAAAGGAAATAAGGCCGGTGTATTAGAACACGGAATGTTTTTACCAAGTAACCCTGATACATTAGTTGAACTTGTTGATTCCGTTGCACAAGATTTACTATCACAATGGTTTGAAGTGAAATATGATGAATATCCTTCTTTCCGTAAGCTAGATAGCTCCTTTTTAACCAGAAAAAATATGGATACGTATGTAAAAGATGCGCTGAATTATTTAAATGGTAAGATGACGAATCAAGGTAAAGCGGTTCTTGATGGGTTACTTCTAGTTGATCAACAGGGAAATCCGACAACAAAAAATTCAGGATATGCGAAATGGGTAACAGATTTGCTTGATAGCAAGGAAAATGGTCAAGTATTGAATCAGAATGAATTGATTGAAGTAATTAATACTTCCCAAGGAACGCCTGATCAACGACGAACACAAAAGTTTGCAATGGAGCCTGAATTACTTGTTGTAATTCTTGGTGCGCTTATTCAGGATGGTCAAATTGTTGTTACGATCGATGGCACACAGTATGAGGCTATGAATTTTAATGAATTTGTTCGACTACCTATTCAGGATATAACTTATTTTAGCCATATCAAAAAGCCAACTGGATTGCCTGTACGCGAAGTACAAGCATTAATGGATTTATTTGATACCATTAAAATTGACTTTTCAAATCAAGAGAAGGTCGATTTTGCCATCAAACAAATTGTTGCTGGAGCGAAAAAAGCAACAAGTCAAACAGTGGAGATGTTGGCTAACATAGGGACTAAGTTTCAAGTATGGGATGGACCACTGTTTACACCAGAAGAGATTAAAGAAAAAGAGAAAAAACTTTCTAGTCTGAATGAATTCTTGCAGGGATTACAGGTTTATAATACGCGTGCGAAAATGATGAACCTAAAGTTTGGTCTGGATCGTATTAATCAGGAAAAAGAAAATCTTGATCTTTTAGTTACATTAGAAAATCTGCAAAAGAAAATTAATGAATATACAAAAGTGGCAGACTATCTTGTCAAAGCAAAATTTGTCGTTTCTCCAAGCAATGACTGGATTGATGAAGTAAGTGTTGCATTGGATAATTTAAGCATTGCATTAAAAAACGATGAAGATTGTACAAATGAGATTCAAGAGTTAGCCCGACTGAAAAGGATTTATATTGATTATTATTTGTCATTACATCAACAAATGCGCTTGAATGCAACGGAAAGCAAAAAGAAATCACAATTATTACAGGATGAACGTTTTGATGCTTTAAACTTATTAGCTACAAAAATTGAATTATTACCAAATGAAGTTTTTAAGGAATGGCAAGATAAAGTAAAAACATTGAACGTTTGTTATCATCTAACTGCAGATAAATTGCAACATTCACCGGAATGTCCAGAGTGTCACTTTAACCCAAGAGAAGAGCAATTAAAACAGAAGTTGTCATTATCTGAGCTTGAAGAAGAATTACAAGGGCTATTAGACACCTGGACCGAAACATTATTAACGAACTTTAACGATCCAGCTGTTAAGGAAAGCATTAATTTGCTGGAGGAAGAAGAAGAACAGTTAGTAAATAATTTCATTAATAAGCAAGTGTTCACTTTTCCAATACCAATCAAACTTATTAATGCTATTAATAAAGTGCTTAAAGGTATACACCAAGAACAAGTAGAGCTAGAGCAGTTAAAGAAAATGTTCGGTGATGGAAATCCAATTACCGTAAAAGAAGCACGAGAAAACTTAGACAAGCTACTACGAGCACTTGTTGGTAACAATGACCAAGAACGTGTGCGGTTAACGGTTAAAAAATAGTAGGAGGAACATATTATGGCAAATGAGAAGGAACAACTTTCATTTGAAGAAGAAAAATCTAATGCAGAAAACGAGCCTGTTGTCTGCTTAGGTATGACTTTTAGAAATGATGATGAACGACGTGAATATTTTCGGAATGAATTGAGAATGAAATTGCCGGAGTTGAAAAAAATAGAAGGATTCCCTATTGGGGAAGATGAAGATATTATTGCTATGTCGGATCCTCCTTATTATACTGCATGTCCTAATCCTTGGGTAAATGAATTTATTAAACATTGGGAGGGGATTAAGGAAAAAAAAATAACTAAATACCACCGTGAACCATTTGCTTCTGATGTTAGAGAGGGTAAAAGTAATTCTATTTATCGGGCACATACATATCATACTAAAGTTCCTCATAAAGCTATTATGCACTTTATTTTACATTACACACAACCTGGAGATATTGTTTTTGATGGTTTTAGTGGTACGGGTATGACAGGGGTAGCTGCACAATTTTGTAACAAAAAAGAGGAAGTTGAATCTTTAGGATACAAAGTTCAAAATGGTAAAGTTTTAAAAAAGATCGAATTAGAAGATGGAAAGTACGATTGGGAAGAATTTTCAACTGTTGGGAAAAGAAAAGCTGTTCTTAGTGATTTAGCTCCTGCTGCTACCTTTATATCTAGAAATTATAATGCACCTATAAATTACCTAACTTTTGAAAGAAAACTAAAAGAAATTGTAGATGAATTAGAAAAAAAATATGGTTGGATGTACCAAACTAAACATAATAACGAGGGTATGGGAACAATTAATTCGGTAGTTTGGTCCGATGTCTTTATATGCCCAAACTGTAGTAATGACATTATATATTGGAACAGTGCTGTAAGTAAAGAAGCGGGAAAGGCCTTGGATGAATTCTTTTGCCCCACGTGCAGTTCAATTGTAACTAAAAGAAAATTAGAGAAGAAATGGGAGACTGAGTTGGATGTAAGTACGCTTAAACCTTTTAAAAAAGTAAAACAGGTTCCTGTACTTATTAGCTATACATATAAAAAAAAGCGATACCAAAAAAATCCTGATGAAAATGATCTTGAAATTCTAAAAAAAATTGAAGATGAATTAATGGATTTTCAATATCCTAATAATTTGTTACCGGATGGTTTTAATACTAACCAACCTGGTATATCGCATGGTATAAATCGAATTCATCATTTTTATACAAAAAGGAATTTGCTTGCTCTTTCAATGTTATCTTCGCTTTGTAAGGAAGACCCTGATTTAAACTTTATTTTAACGGGAATATCAAATCGTGCATCCAAAATGAATAGAATACATCTCAAAAACTTTTTCTTCGGTGGTGGTGGTTGGAATCCAGGTGAACAAAAAGGAACCTTATATGTTTCCTCACTACCTATTGAAACTTCAATTATTGAATTAGTAAAAGACAGGGCTAGAGCTTATAAATCTATTTTTTCCTATCAAAAAAATTATGGTGAAGTTATTATTAATACTTCATCTGCAGAAAGTCAAAGCATGGTAGACAACAGTGTTGATTATATATTTTTAGATCCTCCATTCGGTTCCAATATAAATTATTCAGAGCTAAATTTTTTATGGGAATCATGGTTAAGAGTTTGGACTAATAATAAACGAGAAGCAATTGAGAATAAAACTCAGGGTAAAGGGATTGAGGAATATAAGGAACTAATGTTGGCATGTTTTCGTGAGGCTTTTAGGATCTTAAAGCCTAATAGGTGGATGACTGTTGAGTTTTCTAATACTAATGCATCGGTATGGAATAGTATTCAAACTGCATTAACTGAAGCAGGTTTTATTGTTGCTAACGTCGCTGCCCTTGATAAAAAACAAGGTGGTTTTAAGGCAATTACTGGAACAACCGCAGTGAAACAGGACTTAATTATTTCGGTTTATAAGCCAGATACCGAATTATTAAATAAAATTTATATAGAAAGGAATCGCCCTGAATCTATCTTGATTTTTGTTAGTGAACATCTTGAACAATTACCAGTTTTTATTGGGAAAAATAAACAGGCTGAATTAATAGTAGAGCGTACTCCAAGAGTTTTATTCGATAGAATGGTGGCTTATTATGTACAAAGAGGGTTGCCGGTTCCTGTTTCTTCATCTGAATTCCAAGCAATGGTATCTGAGAAGTTTCCTATGAGAGAGGGTATGGCCTTTTTAGAAAATCAGGTAGCAGAATATGACAAAAAAAGGACTCTAATAAAAGATTTTGCACAAATGAGCCTCTTTGTTTCTGACGAAAGTAGTGCTATTGAATGGATTCGTCAACAATTTATGAAGAAGCCGCAAACCCGTCAGGATATTCAGCCAACCTTCATGAAGGAAATTCAACATATAGCCAAACATGAATTACTGCCTGAATTGGACGAATTATTGTACCAGAATTTCTTGGTTTATGAAGGAGATGGATCGGTCCCAGACCAAATAATGGCTTATTTGCGGAGAAATTATAAGGATTTAAGAGGTTTAGAGTCGATTGATCAAAAGGCGATTGAAAAAGCCAAAAATCGTTGGTATGTGCCTGATCCGACCAAACAAGCGGATTTAGAAAAATTACGTGAAAAATCACTCTTACGTGAGTTTGAAGGTTACCTTGAACAATTAGAAGGAAATAAAAAGAAATTGAAACAATTCCGTACAGAAGCTGTTCGTGCTGGATTCAAGAAGGCTTACGGTGATAAGGATTTTGAAAAGATTGTAAAGGTAGGAGAACGTCTGCCAGAGAAAATTATTCAAGAGGATGATAAGTTGCTCATGTATTTTGATAATGCATGTATACGCTTAGGGTTATAGAAGGTGATAAAATGCTTGGATGGCGTGAAGCAATAATTGGAAAAATACAGTATCAACAAACCAAATTGATTTTGGTCCATGATTACGATTATTTACTAAGTGATGAATATATATTACGTAAACTTGGAAGTCATGGTTTTGATATAATTCGGTTTGATGATAGTATGACGTTCCGCTACTTGTACGAGCAACAATATCGTTTGAATTCTTCTTCACCACAGCTTGTTATCTATACAAATGAGGATATTGTATTTCCTTATGAATTTCAAAAACAAGCATTAGAGGTAGAAATGGATTTACAACATATTTTTCCAAAGTTTTCTGCACAAGTTATTCGACAAATCAATCGGGAAGATTTTGATGCCCTGTACACTGTTCATAAACAGTATACAGGCTCATCTTCAGACCAAGAAACGTTGGAATATATCATTAAACACCTATATAAAATCCCGTATGATGTGATGGATTCACAGGTAGATTTATACAAGTCTTTGTTATCCATACATTATAATAATATTGATTTACCCCTGGTAGTTCAGAACTTTCTTGTTCATGAATGGAAGCACATACCTGCTTATCACAAAGTTCCCTTGGAAAAAATCGTTGAATCCCCAACGTTTTTTTATCACTTTATGGAACAAAAATGGGCTGAGTTCGTTAAAGAATTCATACAAGTTCAACAAACACAAATAAAGGATACTATTGAAGTTTATCAGAGTCATCCGTTATTGGATGGAGATGTAAGACGATTGATGAATGATTTATTTATGGAAGGTTTTCTTTCCAAGGTGAAAGTGTCATCGGAATTTATCCCAAATTGGATGCGATTCGGAATTGAAAAGGATGAAAATGAAGAAGATGTAGAGGTGAAATCGCATCATTTAAGGGAGAAGATTGATGAATATGTGCAGAACGCTACTCTTTATAAAGATTGGCAAGAAATTAGTGGTCTGATTGGAGAATTGAAGCTAACTGCTATTTTGAATGACCACCATAAAGTGGATATTGACAACCTGATGGAAACTGTTAATAAAAAATTTATGAAATGGATGATCACTCAGTTTCATACGTTAACAAGTTTACCACCATACCCGAAACCAAAGCTTGTGCATCATATCCCACATGTGATTGATAAAGAGAGAAAGAATAGTGAAAAAGTAGCATTATTAGTTCTTGACGGTATGAATTATTCGCAGTGGAAAATGGTACAAAAATACTTAAGAGGATACCAATTTTTGTTTGAAGAACAGCAAGTATTTGCATGGGTTCCGACATTAACTTCTGTATCAAGACAAGCCATATTGTCTGGGAACATACCATTAACGTTTAGTCAAACCATTCATACAACCGCTTCAGAAGAAAAACTATGGAAATCCTTCTGGGAAAATCAAGGTGTATTAAAACAGTATGTTGCTTATCAGAAAAGTCTAGGAAAAGAGAAATATGACCGGAAAAATATAAAGGCTTTGGCTAGAAAGTCGACAAAGGTGTATGGAGCAGTAATTGATGTGATTGATCAATTTACCCACCATGCTGTGTTAGGAGAGAAAAGCATCACCTCTGATCTTAAGTTATGGTTAGAAACAAACTATCTTGTGAATCTTCTTGATGACTTAATCGATAATGGTTATACTGTCTATCTTACTTCAGACCATGGGAATACAAATGCAACAGGGATTGGTCGCATTTCAGAAGGTGTCCTTGTTGATCAAAAAGGGGAGCGTGTACGAGTTTATAATGATACCACGCTGTATGAAGATGCAGTATCTAAGTTATCCGGATTAAAATGGTCGAATGTTGGATTACCAGACGATTATAATGTGTTACTTGCAGATTATGGTCAAGCCTTTGTTCCAAAAAATCATTCGATCGTTACACATGGTGGTATTAGTATTGAAGAAGTGATTGTACCTTTTGTTAGGGTACAAAAAAATAAAGGAAGTGGATTGGGTGAGTAAACCAGTCGGATTTGATCAAAAAGTGTTGTTAAAGCATTTAGATTTTACAGCAAATCAAACCAAAAAGAACACACGTAAAAAAATGTATACAATCTTGGACGGCTATTTACGTGACGACATAACAGGTGCTAAATCAAGAAAGAATGCGATTACGATGTTGATGAAAATTTGGTATTTAGTTGATAATGATTTGTTGCAAGTTCGTGATCAAATTCTTGACCAGTATAGCCAGTTAACAAAAGAGGAACGGACATGTGTTCATTGGGGACTAACCATGGTTGCTTATCCGTTTTTTAAGGATGTTGCCAATGAATTTGGTCGCCTATTTCAATTACAAGATGAAATTTCTAGTGCAGCGATTGGGAAACGAATGAAAGAAGCGTATGGGGATCGCCGTCGTGTAGAAGTAGCAACGAGTGCAGTGTTATCAAGCATGAAGGCATGGGAAATGATTCAACCAATTGACAGACGTACCTATAAGGCAAATGAAAAAATTTCTATCACGAACCCGTTTATACATGCATTCATTGCTCAGGTTTTATTAAAATTATTAGATAGCGATTCACTTCAAGTTGAATTTATTCATCATCATCCATTATTTTTTCCGTTCGATTATGAACTAGATGTTGTAGGGTTACAGGATTATGAAGTATTTTCTTTCCATCGTCAAGGTGTTAAGGATTTAGTAATTGAAAAAAATACAATCTAAAAGCCTTATTCAACCCTAAATAAGGCATTTTACGATGGAGGTAACAGATATGTTGGCTAAAGGGGATATTGTTTCGAGCACATATTTTCCAGAAGCTGTTGAAATAAAAAAGTGTGAATCAATAGCGGAAGACTTCTACGTGGTTGAAGCGATTGGTCAAGAATCAAGTAAATTTTATGAAGTGATGGTGGAAAGTAAAAAAATAAATGAATTCCAACAGATGAATAATAAAGAGAAATCCGGTATCCAGGCTGAGGATGTACAGAAATATATTCAATACTTATTACTAAAAAATGAAGCAAAATTTTCCCATACAAAAGCATTAGGAAATCAAAATATAATACCATTACCACACCAAATCGAAGCAGTATATGGAAGAATGCTTCAAGTGCCACAACCAAGATTCTTATTGGCAGATGATCCCGGTGCAGGTAAAACGATCATGGCCGGGATGCTTATAAAAGAGCTGCAAGCACGTCTAATGGCCAATCGAATTCTGATACTTGTTCCACCGTTGGTGCTTAAACAATGGCAAGAAGAATTAGATCAAAAATTCGGTTTGCATTTTCATATCATAAATCGGAATGTTGTTAAGGAATATGGTGGCAAAAATCCATTTACAGCAAATTCCCTTTGTCTTGCTTCAATGTATTGGGCTATACGTGATGATGTCAAAGCATTAATACAAGAATCTGATTTTGATTTAGTTATCATTGATGAAGCACATAAGATGGCTGCATACACACAAGGAACGGCTAAAAAGAAAGTATTTCGTACCAAGCTTTATCAGCTAGGTGAATCAATCTTGAGGAAAGCTGAACATTGCTTATTATTAACAGCAACTCCACATAAAGGGGATACGGAAAATTTCCGCCATTTGATGAAGTTAATAGATGAAGACGTATTCTCAAGTACGATAATAAATGAAAGTATTCAAGAAAAAGCAAACCCTTTTATTATTCGGCGCCTAAAAGAAAACCTTAGCAATTTTGATGGTACGCCAATTTTCCCTAAACGTACATCCAAGACCATCCAATTCCAACTAACAGATGAGGAACTGGAATTATACGATGCTGTTACAGAGTACGTACGTCATTACTTTAATCGAGCGATTAACAATGGTAGTCAAAGTACAGCATTTGCAATGATGTTATTACAACGAAGATCAAGTTCATCGATTGAAGCCATTTATCTATCTCTGCGCAGGAGATATAAACGTCTAGTTAAATTATATAAACAAACAGAGAAAGAAAGAAAAAGATATGTGAATAAAGTAAGGAAATTAGATACGGAAAATTATTTAGAAGAGGGTAATGAACTACAAGAAAAATTGGATGCTCAGTTAGTGCAGTCTACGGATGTTGTTGATATGAAGGAATTGAAGAAAGAAATTCTAGCGATTAAGGGACTTATTAAACAAATAGAGCACATTAAATTTTATACAGTTGAGAAAAAGTTTGAAGAATTGGAAGAAACGTTATTCGGCGAAGGCGGTTTACTACTACAACAAAATGAAAAGATCATTATTTTTACAGAATCAGTAGACACCCTTAATTATTTGGAAGAACAATTATTAAAACGGGTACCAAAAGTGGCTAAAATCATCGGTGGATTCTCAATGAATAAGCGTCATCAGCAAGTTGAGATGTTTAGAAACGAGTGTCAGATTATGTTGGCTACAGATGCTGGTGGTGAATCAATAAATTTACAATTCTGTAATCAAATGATTAATTATGATATACCATGGAACCCAAATAGGCTTGAACAGCGAATGGGAAGAATCCACCGAATAGGGCAAAAAAATGAAGTGTTTATCTTTAATTTAGTAGCCAAAAATACACGTGAAGGTAGTGTAATGGTCCGTTTGCTTGAGAAAATGGAAAAAATGAGAACAGACTTAGGATCTGACTTAGTATATGATTTTATTGGTGAAGTGCTAGAGGATCAATATGATAGTTTGGCTAATTTAATGCAAGAGGCCATTGTAAATCGTGAAAAACTTGAAGAAGTTATTGCTAATATGGATAAGACATTGTCAGATGAGAACGAAAGGTTACTAAACCTAGTTGAGGAAGAGCGTCTGACGGAAGAAAAGATTGATTTGCCAAAGTTAAAACGGCAAACAAATGAATGGTTTGTGGAACGTATCCCAAAACGCTTCTACGCTGATTTCACCTCCTTTGTGCTTGAAAAGAAACGTGTACGAATACAAAAGTCTAAAGATGAAACAATCATGCGAATTGAGCGATTGCCTAAGTTTATTCGTGACAATATGCCTGATTCACACGACGAACAAATACAAAGCTATCGTTTTACCAACTCGGTAAACGCTGAATCAGAGGATGTACCGTTAATAACAGATATACACCCCTTATTCCATGTTGGACTTCAGTTAATGAAAAAGGAAATAGAAGGTAGAGCCTGACAGCATTATATTGTCTCGGTTAATGTACCGGAAAAACTACATGTGGAACTTTATGAAATTACAATTACAGATGGAACAGGTAAGGAGCTAGAAAGACGTCTTGTACATTTGGCCAAACGTGAATCCGGAGACATTTTAATATTAAATCCGAATTGGATTTTCCTACATGAATTTGCACAAGAAGATTTAAAAGTTGAAAATACCTCAGCTAATCAATGTGGCAGTGAAATCATGAAACAGTCGATATCAGTCAGGCATGCGGTATTATCAAACAGGGAAAAGCAGTTAAATAAAATGCACACATTTCTAGAGAAATCATTTAATCAGCAATATAGGGATACATTAGATAAGCTTGAGAGTTATCAACAAGAAAATACTGATAATAGAAATAGTGCTCCGATAAATCAGATGAACGCTAAATTGATTGATTTAGATCAGAAGAAAGAAGAACGTTTGAATTTAATTAACCGCCAAAAAAACGTATCAATCAAGCCTCCAAAGAAAATGATCTCATTAGAAGTGGATCCCATAGGATATAGTCAACAGGTGCTTGCTTCAGATTATTATGAGACGATCGTTCAATATGAAAAAGCAAATGGCAGGTTAAATGTAAAACAATATGACAATCTCGGATTGATAGACTTTTCTAGTGAAAGGTTTAATGGAGAAGAAAGGTATATATTACTTACTTCAGATCCTGGTTATATGTTGAGTGATCGGGAATTGGAAGACTTACAAGATGTGTTGGATATGTTGTATGTTTATGTGGTGAGAGATTGTTTGGTTGAAGAAGAAATGAAATTAATGTGATAGAGGAAATGTGAGAAAATGCAGAGGAATTTGTATGGATAAAGGGCAAATTGAAATGTTATTTGACTAAAATTTACGTGATTATCCAACCAGGTTCTTACTAGTTTTTTAATAAAAATACACCTCAACAATTTCTTGCACATGTTTTTCTATAAAATGGTTAATGTACAGCATCTGATAATATAAAACATTGAATTATTATACAAACTGAACTATAAGTGTAAAGCGGCACACTATTCCAGCCGAAAACGGGTGATTTTTTTCAAATTAAGACGGATATTTTCACCTTATCTCAGCCAAAATCTGGTGCAATTTGCAAATTCCCGACCATTTATTTACAATTATCCCGTTTGTGGCTTGACATGGAGCCTCTGTGGGCATGGGTTGTAGTGAAAGGCGAAACGGGAAAACGCCGATTTCACAAGGAAAATAGCCTACCATGCCCACCTCTCCATGTAAAGCCGTATCACCCGATTATGTAAGTATCTTCCAAACTGGAATGCTGTGCTAATGTGAAACTGAAATAATGTGGATATTTACACTATAAGATCATTATTTATTGATTTATTAGAATGGGTTGATTTTGCTTATATATCCACTTTGTAATACAATTGTAATTATTGTAACAAAAATTCAATAGAAGATGCAAAGATAAGTGTAAATGAGGTGTCAACTATGAGTAAAATACAAGAAGAAAAAGCTGCCCGGTTTTTTAATTATTTATTGGAGCTTAATAACCTGGTAGGGAAAGTTGACCGGGATTATAAAAAAAATGAAATGACCTGGGCAATAACTGACTTGGAAGAATTAGAAGGATGTAATGTTCTCTCTCAATGTAATGAAGAAGAGAATTTTTTGGAAATAAAAAAGCCCATTATCACTGAAGAGGAGGAAAGGGCTCCACAACCTCCGGATGAAATAGTAAACTGGATAAAAAGTACATACAAGCGAGAAGATTTGGAACCAACTTTCTATGTTGAAAAAGCGGAGAAAAACGAATACGGTGAAGAAAAAAATATATTATTTGAGGATGATCAAGTTAGGCGTAACCTTTATAATAAGTGGAAGTCAGAGTGGCAGGATTGGGCGGATAATCTAAAGCTGAAAAGATATGTATCGAAATTATACAATGAGTTCTTTCAGTTAGTTTCACGTTTTGAACGAGAAGGGGATACGTTGGAACTCATATTTGGTCGTGGCATTTTGACATGGCAACATTCTGATAAAAAAATTGGAACTATCCGTCATCCGCTCGTTACAAGTAAACTGGAACTTGAGCTAATTCCCCAGAAAGGCCTTATCATTGCCAAACAATCAGAGGAGAATGTGAAAGTCGAAAGGGAAATGCTCACGAACGTTGATCTTCCAAATAAACAGAAACTGGATGAAATAGTGGAAGAACTAAAATCCATGGATATTCTGGATGATATGTCATACTTATTTCATCAATATGCCTCTTTAATTCACCCAGATGGTTCCTTTGTGGAGAATAAAGGAAGCAAACTTTCTGTTAGTAGGAAGCCTTCCATTTTTGATTATCCCATATTTTCTCTCCGTAGTAAAAAGGTTCGCGTGCTTCGTGAGGATTTAAAACAGATAATTGAAGGGCTTGAAACAGGTACCATTGAGTTAACAGAAGCTGTCACTTCAATTTTTGAAGAAGAGAGGGATGAAGCAGAATTTACTGCTGAAAAAGATTCCTTTTCACCGTTACCTAAGAATCATCTATATTTTCCATTGCCAGCCAATGAGCAACAAAAAGAAATTGTACGTCGAATAGACCGTAGTTATGGAGTCACTGTTCAGGGTCCGCCCGGCACAGGTAAAACACATACAATTGCTAATTTAGTCTCTCATTTTCTTTCGCAGGGAAAGAGGATTTTAATTACTTCTCAAAAAGAAAATGCCCTGAAAGTATTAAAGGATAAAATTCCTGATGCAATTCGTGATTTGTGTGTACCAGTTTTAGGTGGCGGTAGAGAATCAATGAAAGAAATTGAAAGTTCTATACGTACCCTTGGTGAAAAATTAGGAGAATTGGATACCGAATCTCTTGACAAAAGAATTAATCGCAACCTTGAATCCCTTGATGTAAGCAAGCGTGAAGAAGCTAGATTAAAAGGTGAGCTAAAAAGATATACCGAAAAGGAAGGTACTCCATTAATTTATAAAGGAGAAAAACGGTATAAGTATGATATAGCAAAGGAACTGGCGCAGGCCGAAGTTGACTACAAATGGATAAAAGATGATGTTGCAATGGAAACTGAATTTCCGTTAACTGATGCTCAATGGACTCGTTTATGGGATCTTCGTAATCAGTTGAATAAAAAAGACCTTTTATTAAGAGATAAGCGCTTGCCAGTATTAGATACTGAAATTCGGAATGTGCATTCTTTTAAGGAACTAATGCAAAAAGAAGAGGGTTTAAATGAATATGAGGATGAAGGTCAGCAAATTATTCAATCCTACCAACTTCCAAAAGACCATGATGTAGTTCAGGCTATTCGAGATAAGATTTTTGATATTTTGTCTTATAAACCTCTTATAGTTGAGGAATTTTCTACAGTGATAGTAGAAGAACTAAGGGCAGGTGGTATTCGGGAAGAGAGATGGAGAAAATTAATTGAAGAACAACAGAAAAATATTCAGCATCTATTTAGCCTTTATAATGATTTAATTACACATGATATTCGACTTCCTGATAAGGATTTAAAGGATGTTCAAACTGATATCCAAACAGTTAAAGAACACTTTGAAAAAGGCAAAAAGCCAAACTTTATGTTTTTCCTAATAAAAGGAAAGTCAACAAAATATTTATTTGAAAATAACATTTTAAATGGGAAACCGGTGGAATGTCTCAAAGATTTAGACCCTCTTGAAAAGTATATTGAATATCAGAAACAAAAAGAAGAGACATCCCGTATTTTAAATGGAAACATGCGAGAAGCAAATGGCGAGCAACTAGATGTGAAAGCTGCTCGTTTTCCACACGAAGCGGAAAAAGTATTAGATGATATTAGAAAAATTATTGAATATGTCGATGCGATCTGTATTTTAGAAAATCAATTCCCCGCATTTGTTTCAATAAATGTAAATCCTTACAATTTTGATGAATTGAAAAGAGTAAACATGGAATTGGAAGTCGTTGAAAATTACATTAAATTGAATTACTGGAAAAACAAACAGGAAAAGGAAATTAACGAATTACGTCACCTTTGTGAAGAGCAGAATATGCATTCTATAATGTACCAATTTATTGAAGCAATGGAACAAAAGAATCAAGAACAGTGGGAAGCATTGACAGAACAGCTTTTCCAATATGAAGAAGTGAGAAAGCTTGTAACAGAGTTTTATGACTTGCTGGATTTGCTGCAGAAAAAATTTCCGACTACTGCCATTTCAATTGAATCCTCCGTTGGTAAGGAGTGGGGGTATATTGACGATTACCAAAAAGCTCTGGAATTAAAAAAGCTGCAAACTTGGTTGGATGAAACCAAAGATGTGAATGTAGCCAGGCTGAAGGATAAACTTGAAGATGAGCATCAGGAGCAGAGAAAATTAATTTATGATGTTGTCTCCGCTTCAACATGGAAAAGTCAGTTGGAACGTGTCACGCAACGAGAAAAACGTGCCTTATCATCCTGGAAAACGTATATTAAGCGTTTCGGAAAAGGTAGCGGAAAGTCAGCACAAACAAATTTGAAAGGTGCCCGTGACTCCATGAAAATAGCTCAGGGGGCCATTCCTGTTTGGATTATGCCGATTAATCAGGTATTGGAGAATTTTCCTGTAATGAATGATAAGTTCGATGTAATTATTTTTGATGAAAGCAGTCAGTGTGATTTGTTCTCAGCAAATGTGCTTCTTCGTGGGAAGAAAATGATTGTAGTTGGAGATGAAGAGCAAATTAGCCCGCAAGCAATTGGAACGAAATTTGAAGCGGTTAACGAGCTTGTTCGTCGTTATTTGGCCGACGTACCGAATGCAAACTTATTTGACGGGAATATCTCTTTATATGAAATCGCTGAGCAGACATTTCCTAAAGAAGGTAAACTCATGCTTCGTGAGCATTTCCGTTGTGTGCCGGAAATTATTCAATTCTCTAACGATTTGAGTTATGGGGGAGACATGATACCACTACGTCTACCGTTGGAAGAAGAAAAGCTGGATCCACCTGTAAAAGCTATTAAAATTGATGATGGTTATAATGATGCCAAGGAAAAGGATATAAATATACCAGAAGCTGGACGTATTGTTGAAGATATTGTAACAATGACCAAAAACCCCACTTATGATAGTCAAACAATTGGCGTTATTGCTCTCCAAGGTCAAAAGCAAGCCGCATATATTGAAGGGAAAATAAGAGAAGCAATCGGGGATGAAGAATTTGTGGAGAGAAAAATCATCTGTGGAGATCCCTACACATTACAGGGGGATGAAAGAGATGTCATATTTTTATCGATGGTTGTAGCACCTGAAAGGAATTTCCGAGCATTAACAAAAAATAGTGAAAAACAAAGGATAAACGTAGCTGCAAGTCGAGCAAAGAATCAAATGCGTCTTTATCATTCCGTTGATGTGGGGGACTTAAATCCTGATGATTTAAGATATCGTTTGCTAAGTTACTGTAAAAATCCTTCAAGAATCAATGAGCAAGTTGAGGAGTTGGAGGGCAAATGTGATTCACCGTTTGAAGTCGATGCTCTTCGTATGATACTTGCAAAAGGCTATAAAGTAACTCCTCAAGTAAAAGTGGGAAAATATAGGATTGATCTTGTAGTTGAGGGATTACGAAATCGCTTAGCCGTCGAATGCGATGGAGAAGCATGGCATGGCCCGGAAAAATTTGAAGAAGATATGCTGAGACAAGAGTCACTAGAAAGAGCGGGCTGGCAGTTTTGGCGAATTCGTGGAAGAGAATTTTACTTTAATCGTAAAAGTGCCATGGAAAGTTTGTGGGATAAACTAGAACAAATGGACATTCATCCGGTAAATAATGAGTTAATTAATGAAGATTCCATCAGTGAACAAACAAAATCATCTATGTATACTTAATAAGCAAGTAAATGGCACTTGAAAGTATGAAAAGTAAAAAAGCTGTAGAAAATCATTTCGGCGCATCAATTGGAATTAATAATTCAATAATGGGGTAAAAGGGCAGATAAAATATCCTTTTACCCATTTCTATTTATAGGTGAAAATGGGGTAATAAGGTTAATGAACATAAAAATCCATGCCTTACCTTTTTACAGAATATTCGCTAATATAGGGGTGTAGGTAGAAAATAGCATATTTTAAAAAAGGACGATTTATATTTGAATATTTTAGTAAGGCATCAGATCCCTAGGTGGTGTTAAGGTACCCTTTACTATGCAACACTATTATTATATAAACTGCTATGTTGCTAACTAATGGGCGGATCATACTAAATATTTTTCTATAAACTAAGCTAGATTGGGTGTTAATATGACTGAATTAAACGAGTTCACTATAATAAAAGGAACATCTAAGCGAATAGTTGATTATTGGAAATGGGCGTACTCAAATATTAATATGAACAGCGAGAGAGGAGTATTTGCTGAATTTTTGATAGGAAGTGCTTTGGATTCTCTTGGAACTGGTAGGGTAGAGTGGGATGTTGCAGATATAAAATATAGAGGTAATCTTATAGAAGTAAAATCATCAGCTTTTTTGCAAGAATGGGAACAGAAAAAGCCATCGATTCCAATATTTGATATTGCTAAAAAATATGAGTTTGGTGAATATACATCCTCACGTGTTAGACATGCACACATCTATATTTTTGCGCTTTTATATGAAGAAGACCGAAACTTCATGGATCCTTTAGATATGGAACAATGGGAGTTTTATATTTTATCAACTAGAAGGATAAATGAATTTTTTGGTGATCAAAAATCAGTATCCTTAAATCCATTAAAAAAAGTGTGCAATCCAGTTAGGTATAAGGATATTAATTCTGTGGTCGATGAAATCATAGATATCCAAAATAAAAGTGACTAAAAGCAGTTCTACATGAAAATAGTTCTGTTTATAACGGTATTGTTATTAATCAGTACTGAGAAAAAACTGATAAGAATGGCTCCAAGCTCAAACGAAACAAAATTAAAAACTGGACTATCAAAGGGAAACCACATTAAAATTGCACTTTACGTCAACGTCAATGATAAACTAATTTCAAAAGCGAGGGGGAGGGCTGTGAAGACGATTGCAGAAGTTGCTGCGGAGTTTGATGTGTCGACGAGGACGATTCGTTATTATGAGGAAGTTGGTCTATTGGTGCCGGAGCGTACTTCGGGTAACAGGCGACTGTATTCCAAGGCTGATATGGCAAGGTTGAAGCTTGTTTTTCGTGGGAAGCGCTATGGTTTTTCACTTGAGGAAATTAAAGAAATGATTTTGCTTTTTGATGAAGATCGAACGGGTAAGAAGCAACTTAAGCGAACAGTCGAATATGGGGAGTCAAGAATTGCGGAAATTGAGGATGCCATTGCGGAATTTCAGGCATTAAAAGAAGAAATGGAAATACTTTTGGGGCAGTTTAAACAAAAATTACAGGAAGAGGAGGAAGGTTCATGAACAGTTCGGTATTGCTGGCGCGTAATGCAAGGAAGTATCCGTCACAGGAGGCTGTGGTTTGTCAGGGACAGCGGTTGAACTATCGAGAACTGGATTTTCATGTGAATTGTTTTGGAAGCGCTATCAAAAGGTTAGGGGTTGGTATAGGCGATAAAGTTGCTTTGCTGATGCCGAACGTTACAGAGTTTGCGATTGCTTATTTTGCGGTGCAGCGAATTGGTGCCATTGTTGTGCCGGTAAATGCAAAACTTACGGGTGCTGAAGTGGAATACATTGTGGATAATTCCGATGCGAAGGCTATAATCGTGCATGAGTTGTTATTTCAAGGTATAAAGCATTTCACGGATCCTTCCATATTAATAAAAACAGGTGATTCTGATGGACACTGGCAAAGTTTTGAGGCATTGATGGAAAGTGGAAGTCCTAATCCGATTTCCTGTGATTTAACCGAGGATGATCTTTCCACCATCTTGTATACGTCGGGTACCACTGGGAAGTCAAAGGGAGTGTTGTTTAGTTACCGCAATATACTATCAGTTGCCAACTTGATTTGTGTTGAAATGGAAGTAAAGCCGGAGAGCCGTATCCTGTTGATGATGCCGCTTAGTCATTCCGCACCGCTTCATCTATTTTTCATGGCAGGGATGATTGTCGGTTCCACATTAGTTTTGACACCAACGTTCACACCGGACCTTTTCCTGGATACGGTGGAGCAGGAAAAAACAACGCATTTCTTTGGCGCGCCTGTTGCATATTTGACCACTGCGCAACATCCGCGGGTAAACGAGGCTGATCTGTCATCGATGAAGTGGTGGGTATATGGCGGTGCGGCATTGTCTGCAAAAGAGGTACAGCATATCAAGCAGGTTTTTCCGAATGGGAACCTGGTTTGTGTATATGGTCTGACCGAAGCGGGACCAAGTGGGACGTTACTGTTGAATCATGAACATAAAACAAAAGCGGGAAGTATCGGCAAACGTGCTGCGCTTGGTACGGAAATCAGAATTATTGATGATGATGGGAACGAAATGTCGTCCGGAAAAGTGGGGGAGATTGCACTCCATGGTGAAGGAAATATGGTCGGATATTACAATAATCCGGATGCAACAGACGAGGTTTTACGGGACGGCTGGCTGCGGACAGGTGACCTGGCGATGAAGGACGAGGATGGGTATTTTTGGATTGTTGACCGGAAAAAAGACATGATTATTTCTGGCGGTGTCAATGTGTATCCGAAAGAAATTGAAGATGTTTTTCTGATGTATGAAGGAGTGACGGAGGTTGCTGTGATTGGTGTGCCGCATCTGGAATGGGGAGAAACGGTTAAGGCCATTTTCGCAGCAACAGAACAGGTGAATCCGGATGATATCAAAAGTTTTATAAAAGAACAGCTGGCATCGTACAAAGTGCCGCGTATCTATGAGCAGGTGGAGAACTTGCCGAGAAATGCATCCGGAAAAATTTTAAAACAGGTATTGCGGGAAGGGGTTGCGAAGTGAAGGTACTGCAGGAAGAACGTACAGAAAAACGGCGGAATTTTTTTACCGAAGATGAATTTTTCCAGAAGCTGTTAAAAAAACACTTGGACGATGAGTTTTATGCATATGCAACGAAGGAATTGGAGAAGTTCGGGGAAACTTGTGCGAATGAAATTGACGAACGTGCGACACATACCGACCGGGACGGGAGACCACAGTTAATCCGCTACAATAAATATGGTGAAGAAGTGTCCGAGGTATGGGTGAACGAAGGCTACAAAAAGACGGTTGCGGAAACGTATGGCACAGGAATTGTTGGTTATGTGCACAAAGAAATACCTGAACTTGGACGGAAAGGAAACTATACCTACAGTTTTGCGCAAGGTTATCTGCTGTCACAGGCTGAGCCCGGCTTTCATTGTCCGGTCACGCTGACGCTGGCAACTGCTTATTTGCTGGATCATTATGCGGATGAAGCGGTTAAACAGCGATTTTTACCTTATATTTGTGCAACCGGCGATGTCGAACTGTATGAGGGTGCAACGTTTCTTACGGAAAGGCAAGGCGGGTCTGATGTTGGCGCTAATGTGGTACAGGCAAAAGAAGAAGGGGGTCATTACCGGTTATACGGCGAAAAATATTTTGCCTCCAATGCCGGCATGTGCGGAGTGGCGATGGTGCTTGCGAGACGGGAAGGAGCACCTGCCGGATCACAGGGGCTTACATTATTCGCTGTTCCGTGGAAAAAAGAAGATGGCAGTGTGAATCATTTACGGATTCGACGGTTAAAGGATAAGCTTGGCGTACGGGCAGTTCCTTCCGCTGAAGTGGAGTTTGACGGGGCAAAAGCATATGTGGTCGGGGATCCAGATCGCGGATTCTACTATATGATGGAGGCTCTTAATCTATCAAGAATCTGCAATACAGTAGCATCGATTAGTATCATGCGCAGGAGCTATGCAGAAGCAAAAGCATATGCCGAACGCCGTGACGCTTTTGGCAAAAGGCTGGTTGAATTTCCGATGGTGCAGCAAACATTGAATCAGCTTCAGCAGAAACTGGAGGCGGAAATGGCAGCTACATTCGAGATGGTTCAATTATATGAAAAGGTGACAAACGGAGAAGCGACAAAAGAAGAAGAGGCGCTTAACCGTCTGCTGATCGCCATCATGAAAAAGGAGTCAGCAGAACAGGCTATCGCTTTTGCGCATGAGGCGATTGAAATGCACGGCGGAAACGGCTACATTGAAGACTTTGTCACACCGAGATTGCTCCGGGACGCACAGGTGTTAACCGTCTGGGAGGGCACCGCCAACATTCTCGGACTGGAGTTGATTCGTCTGGTCAACAAGTTTTCCGCACATGAGATTTTTCTCCATGATTTAAAAGAACGATTGGACGGAATGGCGGCATTGGAATTAGTGGAGCAGTGGCAGGCGTTAAAGGGCCGTCTTGATGTGTTTGCCGAAGATGACCATGTTACACAGGAGTTGAAGGCGAAATCGATGGCAAAAGAAATGGCCGAGCTGTATGAACGGGTTGTGTATGTGGAATTGGGTTACTGAATGAATGTAAAAATAAGAGGGATGTTGTTTTGGCAGCATCCCTTTTTAGTGGAGTGAGCAGACAAAAAACTGCCCTATAACAGGACAGTTGAAAGTAACAATTATTCAATTCTATTGTTCTAGCGTAAGTTCGTTCTTTGATTTATTCATTTCCGTTACTTCTCGACAATTTTATCTTCTTTCATATAACGGAATACAGGAACCACTTCCCCGATGTTTACAGGCAGGTAATTATAGGTTACATAACTTGCCGGGGATTCCGGCTCAAGGGACAGGGCAATCAGATTAGCTGTTGGCTGTGCTGAGCTGAATACATAGCTACCCTTGGGAAATTGATATTTTTTCGTCTTGATGTCCGTTTCAACATGAGTCAGTAAATGACCTTGGTTATATTTTTCATCCACCTTTTTATCTGTCACTTTGTAGCGTTCAACGGTTAATGTTTTGGATTCATCGAGCCGTTTTACGTTTACCCCTTGCATCTTCAGTTTTTTCGCTGCTTCATGATAGGCTGGAGGCATAATGTACGCTGTTGGTCGGACAATCTCTTCAGTCGGGACAGCATTTATGGAACTATAAAAGTCAACAGGAATTTCTTCTACTGCTCCTTCAGCGATATCAACGACTTTTAGGTGTTGCTGACCAGGACGTTCCTGGCGTTTAAAATCCAAGACAATTTTATCTTTTTTCCCGATTTTTTCTCCTTGGCGCGTAATCTTGGCTTTTGCATTTTCTATGATAGATTCAATTGCTGTTGCACGCTTGGCGGTCATTTTGATTATATTCGTATGGGCGTTTACCGATGCGGCTACACGTCGTTTAAAAGTTTCCCGACCTAAACCATATCCGCGACTCTCGACAAGAATCGTAAATGCAGGCTGCAGACCATAAGCATTGGTATCTATTCCTGCTGCCAGACCGCCACCTGTAATTGTTGGTTTCTCCGCATTCTTTTTCATCAGGTAATACGGATAAGAATAAAAACCATTTTTCTTAAGTTTCTTGTGAGTCGGTTTAATAAACCATTTAACTGCTTTGTTGCGCACCGTCTCCGGGATATTGAGGTTTAAGTCCGGTGCCAAAAGAATGTCGTGGTAAGGTAAAGCTCCTTTATCTCCTATTCCAGGAAATTTATCAGCTGCATTTGGAAATTTGCTAGGGAGTGCCAGATAACCATGGGCGCTAATAACAACTTCTGGTTGATATCGATTGAAAATTTTATGCAGCGTACGAATTTCCGGGAGTTCCAATTTTACGTGATCACGGTTGGCGTCTAACCGATTAGCGGTCTGGCGTTGAAAGTAGCGGGAACCATCGGGATTAATCCTTGGAACTAAAATGACGTTGATTTTATCTAATACTTTCTGACCAAGCTTACCTTTAGCCAGTTTTTGAGCCATAACAAGAACGGATTCACCTCCTGTTGGCTCATCTCCATGAACTTGCCCCTCCAACATCACCGTTGTTTTATCCTTGAATTCCGTTTTATTATTATGGCTGGTTGATAAAATGATCAAGGGCAATGCACGCCCCTCAAGGGAAGTCCCCGCTGTTTTCATTTCCATTAGGTCACTTGAGGAATCTAATTTGTGTAAAAATGACATCATTTCACGTTGAGTCGTGAAGTTTTCTTTTCCTTTTTTAAAGCCAGGTGTGTTGAATTCAATATCAGGAGCTGGATATAACGATTCAACTTGTTTAGGCAAGTCATACTTCTTTCCAAAATAAGGTGTAAAGTCTGAACCCATTTGCCCTGCTATAGGTATGTCCGACGAATCCATATGATCTTCGTTATTATTCGATTTGGCAGATTTCTCACCAGCTAATTGATTGCCAAACAATACCGGAAGAACTAAAATTAATGGAATTAAAATAGATAAAGCTTTTCGTTTCAAGATGCATTCCTCCTTTGATAGATTTTGACATTTATCATCCTAATTAGACAAGTTCGTGGTCGGGGGAACAACTCCTTCCGACAAAAGATGTGTTTTATAGAATAGGA
Source organism: Virgibacillus siamensis (assembly GCF_039522605.1). Taxonomy (GTDB): domain Bacteria; phylum Bacillota; class Bacilli; order Bacillales; family Amphibacillaceae; genus Lentibacillus; species Lentibacillus siamensis. The sequence continues at coordinate 529,059 of NZ_BAAADS010000025.1, read as the reverse complement.
AGAATGTCGTATAAAGTAACCATAGTTTTGGGCGCAGCAAAGTTTGCTGATTTGATTGCCAAAAGAGGCAATGTGAATGCCGTATGTTAAACTGTTAAACTTCGTAAAATCCCACCTTAACGAAAACGTTTGTTCGCATTTTGGTGAGATGCTATAATATTATTAGAAGAGTAACCAATCTGGAACCAGAAGAAGTTGAAAAGCTGAATAGCTAAAAAAGAAGCCATTGTAACTTGCAAAATCCGGGTCCTTTAAGGGGGATCCGGATTTTTGCAATTGTGTATGCAGCCAAATGTAAACAAATGAGGACCTTGACCTATTTCTCCGCAGTCAATTGTACGCTTATCTAATATATGATAGTTTAGTAGGGGCCGTCGAATTTTGGAAGATATACAAAAGATAGGAGCGTATGCTATGAAGAAAAGTCTAATATGGCAGTTGATTGCTGCATTTATACTTGCCATTGTAACCGGTCTCATACTTGGTGACAAAGCGCAAGTTGTGCAGCCGCTTGGGGATTTATTTCTGCGATTGATTAAATTCATTATTGCTCCCTTAGTCCTTGCTACACTCGTTGTTGGGGTTGCCAGCACAAATGATGTGAAGAAACTTGGAAGACTGGGCGGGAAAACCGTCGTATTTTATCTGCTTACCAGTATGTTTGCTATTATTCTGGGTGTCATCGCTGGGAAGGTCTTTTCGCCGGGCAGTGGTATTGATGTGTCACTGGAAGGAAAGAAAGCCCCGGAGCCGACTGAAACGGAGGGTGTCGTACAAACCATTTTAAATATTATACCGACGAATCCGTTCGAATCGTTGGCATCGGGGAATATCCTGCAAATTATCTTTTTTGCCTTAATGATTGGTATTGCGATTGCATTGGTGGGTGAAAAAGCGAAACCTGTTAAAGACTTTTTCGATGGATTTGCGGAAGTGATGTATAAAATAACCGGTATGGTGATGACCATTGTTCCGATTGGTGTATTTGGTCTGCTTGCTCCGGTAGTCGGGCAGTATGGATTGGATGTATTGCTTCCATTGATCAAGCTGATTCTGGCTATGGTAGCAGGGTGTATTATACAACTGTTCGTGGTCTATTCACTGCTTGTTAAATCGCTTGGTAAAATGAGTCCGATTAAATTTTTCAAAGGCATTTTCCCGGCATCGGCTGTAGCCTTCAGTACAAGCAGCAGTTCCGGAACCTTGCCTGTCACGATTAAGAGTGCTCAGGAAAATCTTGGCGTATCCAAAGAGACGAGCACGTTCGTATTGCCGTTGGGGGCGACGATTAATATGGATGGAACGGCATTGTATGTCGGGCTTTGTTCGATGTTTGTCGCCCAGTACTTTGGAATTGATTTGACGTTTTCGCAAATGGTCACAGTCGTGCTGGTTGGTACGCTGGCATCCATCGGTACTGCCGGGGTTCCGGGTGCAGGTCTGATTATGCTGACAATGGCATTGAGTGCTGTTAACTTACCGCTGACCGGAATTGCGCTTGTCGGTGCAATCGACCGGATTCTGGATATGATGCGCACATCTGTTAATGTCACAGGTGATGCAGCAGCAAGTGTTGTTGTGGATGCGAGTGAGCAGCGAAGCGCCTCTTAGAAATAACTGCAAAACAATATAGCATTAAATCAGGTCAACATCCTTTTTCAAAAAGGTGTTGGCCTTTTTGAATTCGTGGTGATTTATTTTATAAAGTAATCGTCCATTTGTATAATAACGTTGGAGGTGATTTCGGTGAAGGTTGCTATTGTTGGCGGTGGCATTGGCGGTCTTACGTTGGCTGCGGGGCTGCATAAAATTGGCATGAAAACGCATGTGTTTGAGCGGGCGCGTTCTTTTAAGCCGCTTGGTGCAGGGCTTGGACTTGGCAGTAATGCAATGCTCGCCCTGGATCGAATCGGGATTGCTGCGGATGTTGCAAAATTCGGGATGCCGCTTCAGGAACAGCGATTTTTAAATGGCAAGTTAGATGTTATGAATAAGATTGATTTTTCCCTGTTAAAAAAGAAATTCGGTGAAGAAACGATTACGATTCATCGGGCGCATTTACATAACGTGTTATTTGAGGCTGTTGACGCTGCCTATGTTCACTTTGATAAACAAGTGACTGATTTTGCGCAGCATGATCATGGTGTCACCCTGACTTTTCAGGATAACGTTAACCAAGATTTTGATTATGTGATTGCGGCTGATGGCATTCGTTCGATTTTTCGCCAGACCCTTGTGCCCAATAGCGAGCCGCATTTTGCAGGGTATACATGCTGGCGTGGGATTGCGAAAAATAAGAGCGATGTTCCATTACATATTTCGTCTGAAGCATGGTCCAAACAAGGGCGGTTTGGCTGGGCACCGCTTCATGATGGGGAAGTATACTGGTTTGCGTGTGTGAATGCGACGGAAAACGATGCTCGCTATGCACACTTGAATCAAGACGAAGCAGCCCGTTTGTTTGCCCATTTTTCCCCAGCAGTTGCACGCCTGATCTGTGAGTCAGCGGACGCGTCTTTTTTACATCACGATTTGTATGATATTGAACCGCTGGATTCCTTTGTTTATGGACGGGTGATTTTGCTGGGTGATGCTGCTCATGCGACAACCCCGAATATGGGACAAGGGGCTGGACAAGCGATTGAGGATGCTTATGAATTAATGCTTGCCATTGACGAAGAGGCTTCTATGAAGGAAGCTCTGTCCCGTTATAATACAAGGCGCGTTAAAAAAACAAAAAAGGTCATTCAGCTGTCCCGACAAATCGGCCGGGCAGCACAGTGGCAGCATCCGCTGTTAATCGGGTTTCGAAACACCGTACTTCCGCTGATTCCAAAATCGTTACTGTTTCGCAGGCTGACGTTTTTATTTAAATGAGTTGGGGCTTGCTGTTTGATTGCCGAAACAGCGGGCGGGATGTAAGATGGTGTTTAGATTAATTGTTAAAGGGGGTGCAGACAAAGTGACAGCTGCGAATCTGACACGTCTGCAGCGGCGGTTAATAGTGGGGGTCGCATTATCGGCCGCTTTTTTATCTGTTTTAACGCAATTTCTGCTGATTACGGCTTTTCCAAAAATTATGGATGAATTTACGGTTAACTCAACAGAAGTTCAATGGCTGACAACGAGCTATATGCTAACCATTGCTGTTTTGATTCCGATAACGGCTTATCTCATTGATAAATTTCCGACACGGACCATCATGATGAGTGCCATGTTTCTGTTTTTTACTGGATCCTTTATCTGTTTGATTGCGCCATCATTCTCCATTCTGATTGCGGGGCGCGTTATTCAGGGGATGGGCTCTGGTATTATGATTCCGTTAATGCAGACATTATTGTTCCTTGTCTATCCAAAGGAAAAAAGAGGATATGCGATGGGAATTGCCGGACTGGTGATTAACGTGGCCCCCGCGGTGGGACCGCCGATTTCCGGTATTTTGATAAAATATTTTGAGTGGCGTTCCTTGTTTTTCGTGACGTTGCCGATTGCCGCGTTAATTCTGTTGATGGTTTTCCTGTTTATGCGAAACATCACGGAACAGCGGACAACGCAAATCGACAGTCTTTCCATCATTTTTTCCACAATCGGTTTCGGCGGACTGCTTTTCGGATTTAATAAAATTCAGGAGAATGGACTGACTGATGTGGTCACACTTGTCAGTATGATTGCAGGTGCGGTGGCATTAGGCTTGTTTGCAGTGCGTCAGTTTCGGCTCACGACACCTATTTTGGAACTTCGTGTGCTCAAGGTGCCGGTATTTGCATTGATTTCGTTTATTTCCATTCTTTCATTCAGTTTGCTTATATCTACTGAGACCATTTTACCGATGTATGTGCAAAACGCACAGCAGTTCTCGGCATATTATGGCGGTTTGATCGTGATGCCCGGCGCATTGACGCTTGCTGTTATGTCGCTGCTTGCGGGAAAATTGTTCGATAAATATGGTGGTAAAATGATTGCGATTATTGGCTTTGCCCTGCTTACTGTAAGCACGCTCAGCTTTCATTTTATTCTTGGTCTTAATACGCCATTCGCTATTACGATGGTATTGTTTATGGTCGCGATGGCTGGTGTGGCAATGATTAATATGCCGATCATGACCTCCGCCATCAATGCGTTGCCCGATCATCTGATTCCCCATGGTACAGCGGTGATTAATACAGCGCGTCAATTTGGGGGTTCACTGGGATTAACGTTCATCATCTCATTCATTACGATGGTTGGATCCGGCTCTGAAACAATTGTCGAGCCCGCCACGTACCTGACCGGTGTACAAAATGCCTTTTTCGTCGCATTTTTGTTTGCTGTTACGGGTTTGGTTCTTTCCTTGTTTTTGGAAAGAAGGAAGCAGCCTGCTGAAAGTGAAGGATGAATAGGCCTTGAAAGGATAGTCATACCTGATTAGGTAGAAGTATATTCTTGTTTAGTTGTCGTTCTGAAACTATTGAAACGTGCGAAGTGGCCGCCCAAACGTGCAAAGTCAGGGTTAAACGTGCGAAGTGGCCGCTCAAACGTGCGAAGTCGAGAATCCTGCCGCTCACATTGGGTGCCATTCTTGTTGCATCAAGGAAGAAAAAAGTCGTCGGCGATTATCATCATCCGACATGGATGATTGTGCTTGGTGTGGTGGCAGTACTCATTACAGTTATTGCAGGTTACTTCTCACTTCAGGGGATTGCCGATATCTGGACGGGATGACGTGCTGATTCAGCGAACTTGAAAGCGTTAGTCGAAACGGGGGATGATGATGGATTATACAGTGTCACCGCTGGGGGATGAAGCGGTTGTATTGGAATTTGGCGTGGAAATTTCCGGTGAAAAACAAAAGCAGATTATGGCTGTTTCCGCTTATCTGGATGATCATCCAATCCAAGGGATGGTTGAATACATTCCAGCATATACGACTATAACCATTTTTTATAATGCGTTGGAGGTAATTGCGAATTCGACCGGGACAAACGCCTATGAACATATGCTTGATGAAATTGAAAAAATGATTTCCCGTCTTCCGGAAAATTTCGAAACTGAATCTAATGTCGTTGAAATTCCGGTATGCTACGGGGGCGAATTTGGTCCGGACTTGGAAGTTGTTGCACAGGAGAATAATCTTACGGAGAAGGAAGTTATGGATATTCATGCAAACGGGGAATATATGGTGTACATGATTGGGTTTGCACCAGGATTCCCGTTTATCGGTGGGATGTCGGAACGGATTGCTACCCCAAGAAAAGATTCACCGCGGCTTACGATTCCCGCCGGTTCAGTGGGGATCGCGGGCGGCCAAACCGGGGTTTATCCGATTGAAACACCGGGGGGATGGCAGCTGATTGGAAGAACGCCGCTGGAACTGTTCCGGCCGGATGAGGAAGTCCCCATTCTACTGCAGGCAGGGGATTCCATTCGCTTTTTCCCTATATCTGAAGAACAGTACAGCAACTGGGGGAGAGAAAGGTCATGAGTATTCATGTAATAAAATCCGGGCTGTTAACAACGGTTCAGGATTCAGGGAGATACGGATATCAGAAATATGGTGTCATTGTAAGTGGTGCAATGGATAGGAATTCCTGCCGGCTTGCCAATTTACTTGTCGGTAATGCACCGAATGCCGCTGTACTGGAAATGACCATAGCCGGTCCAATAATCGAATTGCAGGAAGATGTGCTGCTTGCCATTTGTGGAGCAGATATGGCACCGGTAATTGATGGTGAGCCGGTACAGATGAATAAAGCGGTATGGGTTCGAAAAGCAAGTACCATAAAATTCTCGTCAGCGCGGACAGGCTGCCGGACGTACCTGGCTGTTGCAGGTGGAATTGATGTGCCTCTGGTTATGGACAGCCGCTCCACGTATTTACGGGCCGGGATTGGCGGTTTGAATGGACGGGCACTGCAAAAAGATGATTTGCTTCCGGTTGGTTCACCATCCAACCATGCCGGGAAAGTCATGAAACAAATGCGGGACCAGGCTGATACCGGACATTTTCGTGAAATGGATTGGGGTGTCTCAAACGGTTTTCAGTCTGATGACCGTGACGGAACGATAATTCGTACGATACCGGGGCGGCAAGCGGAATGGTTTACAGATGAAAGCCGGAAGTTATTTTTGTCGGAAGCCTTCACCGTTTCCACCCAATCTGACCGGATGGGATATCGGTTAAATGGACCGGAATTGGCGTTGCAAAATAAAAAGGACTTATTATCCGAAGCAGTGGCTTTCGGTACTATTCAGGTTCCGCCGGACGGAAATCCGATTGTGCTGATGGCTGACAGGCAGACAACCGGCGGATATCCGAAGATCGGCCAGGTCATTACGGCAGACTTGCCGGTTATGGCACAATTAAAACCAGGCGAAAAAATATATTTTAATGAAATGAAGCACAGCGAAGCCCAGGAGCTGCTGTTGGAAAATGAAAAGCATTTTGAACAGTTAAAGGTCAGTATTGATTTGAAAAAAGAACAGGAGGGCTATGCATGAAAATCGATATAAATTGTGATATGGGAGAAAGCTTTGGCGTCTACAACATGGGACGGGATGAGGAAATTCTTGATTATATTACATCGGCAAATATTGCCTGCGGATTCCATGCCGGCGATCAGTCCACGATGCGGAAAACGGTAAAAATGGCTTTGGAAAAAGATGTCGGAATTGGTGCACATCCCGGTTTTCCGGATTTAAACGGCTTTGGAAGAAGGTATATCGCATTATCTCCGGAAGAAATTTATGAACTCGTCATCTACCAGGTGGGTGCGCTGCAAGGTTTTGTTAAAGCGGAAGGGGCAAAAATGCAGCATGTGAAGGCGCATGGTGCTTTGTACAATCATGCCGCAAAAGATAAAGCTGTTGCGGAAAGTATTGCGAAAGCGGTCTATGATCTTGATCCGGAGCTGATTCTATTTGGTTTGGCCGGCGGGGAACTGGTTAAAGCGGGTGAAAACATCGGCTTGCCGACAGCCAGTGAAGTGTTTGCTGATCGTACATATCAGGAAGACGGCTCCTTAACATCCCGCCGTGAGAAGGATGCACTCATATTGGATCAGGAAGTTGCCTCCAGCCAGGTGGTGCATATGGCGAAAAACGGAACAGTCCAGTCACAGCAAGGTACGGATATTTCCATTCAAGCGGATACGGTGTGCATCCATGGAGATGGTATCCACGCGCTGGAATTTGCACAGCATATTAATCAGAAATTGGCCAGTGAAGCTATTTCAGTTTCAAAGATTGGAACATTTTTACGTTAAACGGGAAGGAGGTTTTCTTGGCAGATAAGAAAGTATAAAACTTTCTTACTGCATAAGTGCAACTATGGCTGTCACCTAAAGGCTTGGCGACAACCAAGTTTTCTAATGACTACACTTGCTGAGGCAACCCCAACTGAAGCAAGGAAACGGATTCGTGAAGGAAAGTGGACGAAGCCGACATCCGGCGTTTCCAGTGGATTTACACAGGCGAATCTTGTTGTGCTTCCCAAGGAGTCCGCGTTTGAATTTTTGTTGTTTTGTCATCGGAATCCAAAGGCCTGCCCGGTTCTGGATGTCACGGAGCCGGGTGTATTTGCACCAGCTGCGGCAGCACCGGATGCCGATTTACGGACTGATATTCCGGGATATCGTATTTATAGAAATGGTGTACTCGATGATGAACGTATCGATATCATGGATTTATGGTGGGATGATATGGTCGGGTTTTTAATTGGATGCAGTTTTACATTTGAGCAGGCGTTGATCCGTAATGACATTCCGATTCGAAATATCGAGGAACAGTGCAATGTACCAATGTATATCACGAATCGCAGGTGTGTTCAGGCAGGAAAATTTGACGGTCCGCTCGTTGTCAGTATGCGGCCGATGCAGGAAAAGGATGTTGTTCGGGCGGTGCAGGTAACGTCGAGGTTCCCGTCTGTACACGGTTCACCGGTTCATATCGGCAATCCTGACTCAATTGGCATTCGAGATTTGGACAAACCGGATTTTGGCGACAAGGTTCCCGTTAAGGAAGGGGAGGTTCCGGTATTTTGGGCGTGCGGCGTGACACCACAAGCTGTGGCCATGAACAGCAGACCGGAAATAATGATCACGCATGCACCAGGCCATATGTTCATAACCGATTTGAAGGACGAGCAGTTTTCGGTGTTGTAATTCACTTCCTGATTGATAAGCGTATCCGGTATTGAACCGGATACGCTCTAACTTTGGTCATTCGCTTACTGTTGGAGTTTCCCCGCAACATACCCGCCGTCAACAGGAATGGTCACACCGCTTATTTGTTTGGCTAAGTCAGAACATAAAAATGTCACCGCATTCCCCTGATCTTCTGGTGTTGACATTTCTCCCGCTGGAAGTGTTTCCAGAACACCTTTATATTGTTCAGGTGCTTTTTTTGCCCAACCTTCTATTGCGGGTGTAATTGTTGCGCCTGGCGCAATAGAATTAATCCGAATGCCTTGTTTCCCATATTCCAGGGCGACGGATTTTGTTAATCCAACAATACCGTGTTTGGAGGCTGTATAGGGCGTCATGTTTGGGGAACCTTCTATACCGGAACCGGACGCAGTGTTAACGATTGCGCCGCCGCCTGTTTTTAACATCGCATTTACTTCATGTTTAATGCTATAGAACGTTCCATATAACGTAACCTTCAATGTTTTATCCCAATCATTCGAATCCAGTTCTCCAATTTTCTTTTGGCCGGCATTGATGCCAGCGTTATTATGCGCAAAGTCTAATTTACCAAAAGCGGAAACCGTTTCATCGACCAATGCTTTCACTTGTTCTTCATCACTTACATCACATTTGAAAAACATTGCTTCCCCGCCATTGTCCGTTATTATTTTTACGGTCTCTTTACCTGCCTCTTCATTGACGTCAGAAACCATCACGCTGGCTCCAGCTTTTGCCAGCGCCACAGCACTTCCTCTTCCAATACCGGAACCAGATGCTGTTACTAAACCTGCTTTGCCTGCCAATAATTGTGTCATCGGAACACTCCTTTTTTTAATCCACTATTTATTGTACGCTTCAGTGTGGTATTATCAAGTAAATTTATTTATCAAGATAGGCACTTTCAAAAACTCCCTTTCTCTATGATAGAATAAAAGAATGTGTGCGTAATATACACCTGACTACAGACATAGGAGTGGGATCAACCTTGGATAAAAAAGACATTGCGAATATCCGAAAACAATTTAAACCAGATAATGACTTACTGAAAATACATGACATTTTTAACGTGTACATCATGAAGGAATCGAGCGAGATTTATCACCACCAGAGTATGCCGTTTGACATGCTGGAACAGGAGCAGCAGGAGTTGTTTCTGGAAAACTTCAAAAAAGTGCTGTCCGGCCAGCTGGATGAGAAGTTATTTGAATTAAAGTTTCAGCGTGACGTAGAAAACAGCAGTCAGCTTACTCTTCATCAGGCGCTGTTAAGCAATGATACCGAAGAATGGAAAGGGCAGATGCTCCGGCTTATTGAAAGAATGCTGCAGGATAAGCAATATGAAATGGATATTGTGGTTACGTTTATTCACGGGGAATATATGAAGCCGATGAAGCGTCAGAGCGATGAATCAGAGGAGAGTGAGCGGGATACGGTTTATTCCAATCCGTTTATTTTATGCAGTATGAATAAAACGCAGGATCCGAAAAAAGAATTGCTGTTTGACTATGTGGAAAAAGAGTTCAAATATAATATTGTCGTCGATCCGATTATCAATTTGAAGGCTCCGATTTCAGGATTTCTGTTTCCATCCATCACGGATAATGCGGCGGATGTTAATCATGTACTATATTCGGCAGGGAAGAAGAATGAACCGAGTTACCACTTTATGGAAGACGTATTAAATGCGGAAGAAATCATGACTGCCGCTCAGGATAAACTGGTTTTTGAAGAAATCGTAAATAAAGTTGCCGGTGATCAGGCAATGAATACGTCCAAGCTATCGAATGTATATGATGAAATCCATCGGGTCGTGGAAGAGAGTGAAGAAGAAGATACACCGAAGCTGGATTACAAAGATGTGGAAAACGTATTAGCAAGTAGTGGAATAGACGATGTGAACACGGAAAAGGTGGAGTCCGCGTTTAAAACAGTGCTTGACGACGAAAAATATGAGTTTAAGGCATCGAGTGTAGTGCCGAAATACAATTCCAAATCGATTAAAATTGAAACAAAAATAGCAAATATCTCTATCAGCCCGCAGGATTTAAGACACGTACGGCAAGTCCACTTTGACGGCAAAAGCTATTTGATGATGGAAGTGGAAGAGAACACGGTGATTGAAGGGTTCGAAATGATTCCCGAAGCATTGTTTGAAAAAGCGCCGGATGATGAGGAATAGAAAGAAATAGATCATTCATCGCTTTTGGTTCATATAAAAGGATAGATGAGGACATATAGTAAAACCTCCGCTATAAGAGATAACGGAGGTTTTTTAACTTCACACATCTGAAAATGATGTAAATGTATCAATTTCTTTGGAAAGAGCAGTTTTCAATTTCTCTCCACATTCATTGGAACAGGCTGTAAACAGGCCGTCCTGTCCATGTTTCTTTGCTTCAGAATCAGCTGTGGTAACAATCATCGGGACACTGGTCTTGCGTGAAGTTAAATAAACCTGGATGATTTCCCCTTCTTTGTCTGAGTAGTCGGTTCCTTTGGCAAACTTAACGTTTATCGCATGCAATGGCTGATTCTCTCCAATCTTCTTCATACACCATCCGCATCTGAACATGGCAAAGGTCTCCTTCCATCATCATAGAATACGCTACATTCATTTTAAGATGCTTCTAAGGATTTTACAACTCATACCCGATTAACATAGATTATAAAATATCTCTAATTAATATTTATCCGTTATACAATGCACTCGTATAAAAAAGCGATAACTGCTCAACAATGTGTTCCAGATTATCATGGTTATCATCTGCATCAACCAGTTGCCACATGAACATCTCGTTCATGTAATACCAGCTTTTAGCGGTGATGGCGGGATCAAATTCCGTATTAACGAGCTGCTTTTCCTGTGAATGGTTGATATCAGACGTAATTCCCCGGATGAACTCATTTCGGATGTTTTCCCATTCCGCTTCAATCCGGTCACTTGATCCGATCGCATCGTTGACAACCTTCATGATTGGCCTGTTCTGAATGGCAAGATTCATATATTCCCGGACCTGATTTTTTATTTGTGAACTTGCTTCGGCTGCCGTATCAGGGCGGAATTTCTGGTGGGCCACCTCGAAAAATTGCTGCATGACTTCTTCCATAATCGCAATGAACAGTTCGTGTTTATTTTTAAAATAGACGTATGCGGTCCCATACCCGACCCCTGCAGTTTTAATGATTTGGGAAATGGTCGTTTTTTCAAAGCCATTTTGTAAAAAAACTTGGTGGGCGGATTCAATCAGTTTTCGTTTTGTTTCCTGTGCCTGCTTGTCCCGATTGGTCAGGTGTTTTTTCATGGAAACCTCCCTCATTTCGTTGACATTATGTCATTGACATTGTATCAGTGATTGGATATAATTTGACTATACAATACGTGCATCATGTTTTTCAAGTCAATACGATTAATTTCCGGGAGGTTACACATATGGTTGAAACGTACTCGAGATCCTATGCGCAGGAAATGGATGCGCGGGATGATTTAAAACAATTCCGTGATGAGTTTTACCTTCATAATGAAAGCATTTACATGGATGGAAATTCATTGGGGCTGATGTCCAAGCGAGCGGAAAAGTCCGTACATGACATCCTTGATTCGTGGAAAAATTACGGCATCGATGGCTGGACCAAAGGAGAGCATCCATGGTATTACCTGTCTGAGGCGCTTGGCGAAAAAATGTCCGGTCTTGTTGGCGGAAAAAAAGATGAGGTGATTGCAACCGGGTCGACAACGGTTAATTTACATCATCTTGTTGCAACATTTTATCAGCCTGCAGGGAAGCGTACCAAGATTCTGGCGGATGCATTAACTTTTCCGAGTGACATATATGCATTGAAGGCACAATTGCGGTTGAAAGGGTATGATGAATCCCATTTGGTCCAGGTCGAGAGCAAGGATGGGAATCTGCTGAGGGAAGAAGACATTATTGACGCGATGACCGATGAGATTGCCCTGATAGTGCTTCCGAGTGTTCTGTACCGCAGCGGCCAGATTTTGGATATGGAGCGGATTACGAAAGCAGCTCATGCACGCGGTATAACAATCGGTTTTGATTTATGTCATTCAATCGGCTCCATTCCGCATGATCTGCATAACTGGGGCGCTGATTTTGCTTTCTGGTGTACCTACAAGCATCTGAACGGGGGACCGGGAAGTGTTGCCGGGCTATTTTTACATGAGAAGCATTTTAATGTTTCACCTGGTTTGGCGGGATGGTTCAGTTCCGCAAAAGATAAGCAATTTGATATGGATCACACCTTAACATCAGCGGATAACGCTGGCGCATTTCAAATTGGGACGCCACATCTGTTAAGTGCAGCACCGTTGATTGGCGCACTTGATCTGTTTCATGAGGCAGGTATTGAAAAAGTACGCAGAAAATCATTGGCAATGACCGACTATATGATGGAATTGATCGATCATGAACTTGAGGGACATGGGATGGTCATCTGTAATCCGGTAAATCATGCAGAACGCGGTGGGCATGTATATGTCGAACATCCGGAAGCAGCTCGCATCTGCAAGGCGTTGAAACTGAAAAATGTGATTCCGGACTTCCGGACGCCAAGCGGTATTCGTCTGGCACCCGTTGCTTTGTATAATACGTTTGAAGAGGTTTATGATTGCGTCCAAATTTTAAAAACAATTATGGACGGTGAATTATATAAGCAATTTGAAAACGTAAGGGATGTTGTTTCCTGATGGGTGAATGGATGGATATTTCGCAGCCGGTAAACAATAACTTGGCACATTGGCCCGGAGACCAGCCATTTCATTATCATACACCGGTAACAAAAGACATGACCGGGTCGGTAAATATAGGGAGGATTACGACGAGCACGCATGTGGGGACACATGCGGATGCTCCCTATCATTTTATGGAAAATGGCGGAAAAATACTTGATTTGGAGATTGACCGCTACATCGGACCGTGCAAAATAATAGATTTGGCATCTTTTCATGAAATTAATGAAATCGCTTTAAAGAGCAAGCTGTCTGGGCGTACAGAAAGATTGTTGATCCGGACGTCTCTGCCAAACAAGGCCGATCGATTTCCGGAAGATGTTCCGCCCATTACAGCTGACGGTGCTGCTTTTATGCATTCGCTCGGGGTGAAATTGGTCGGGGTCGATACACCGTCCGTTGATCCGATTTCCAGTAAGGAACTTGTCGGGCACCATTCCCTTTTCAAGCATGATATTAACATTCTGGAAAATGTCATGCTTGATGAAGTGGAAGAAGGTGATTATCAGCTGATTGCATTGCCGCTGCCCCTTCAGGATGCAGACGGCAGTTTGGTAAGAGCAGTGATTAAACCAATACGTGGAGGAGATTCTGATGCAAAATAAGCACGAAGCTTTTAAAAATGAAAAGAACATTCATACCGATTTTAAAGAGAAAATGACGTACAGTGATTATTTGGGATTGGACACCCTGTTGAACAGTCATCATCCACTGAGTGATCACCATGATGAAATGCTGTTTATTTCCGTACATCATGTTAGCGAAATTTGGATGAAACAGGTTCTGCACGAAGTTGGTTCCGCTATTCAGGATATTCAATCAGGTAACCTGTCAACTTCCTTTAAAAAATTGGCACGTGTATCTCAAATTCAGGAGCAGTTGAAGCGGGTGTGGGATGTATTGTCAACACTAACGCCGGCTGAGTATATGGAATTTCGCGATAAGCTTGGCAATGCATCCGGATTTCAGTCGTATCAGAACCGCATGCTGGAATTTGCACTTGGCTATAAGACCGAATATGTGCTGAAAATCTATGAAAAAGATCCGGAACTGCTGAAAATTTTGCAGGAAGCGCATGATGCACCAAGTCTGTATGATGTGTCGATTCAGGCGCTTGCCAGGGCAGGTCTGCCGATTGATGATGACGTGCTGAACCGCGATGTACGGTATACGCATCAATCGAATGAAAGTGTCAAACAGGCATGGCTGACTGTTTATCGAAATGTTGATCAATATTGGGAGCTTTATGAGCTTGCAGAAGAATTGGTGGATATTGAGGATTTATTCCAGCAGTGGCGGTTCAGACATATGAAAACAGTTGAGCGAATTATCGGGTTCAAACGTGGTACTGGCGGGTCTGGCGGTGTTGCGTATTTGAAAAAGGTAATTGATCAGTACTTCTTCCCGGAATTATGGGAGCTTCGGACGGAATTGTAATGGCTCCCCTTTATTTAAAGGTAGGTTTTAAGTGGAATTAATGGAATGTTACGCACTTATGAAGGGGGAATAGTATGAGTGAACCCAGAGATCAATGGTCATCCAAGATAGGTTTTATATTATCATCCGCAGGTGCCGCGATTGGGCTCGGTGCTATCTGGAAATTTCCTTATGTGACCGGGATGTATGGCGGGGGAGCATTCCTGGTCATGTTTATCCTTTTTACTATTTTCATAGGGCTGCCGATGCTGATATCCGAATTTATTATTGGCAGGGCAGCAAAAAAGGAAGCGGTTTCTGCGTATGATCACCTGGCACCAAACTCACCTTGGAGAGTTGTCGGCCGTTTAGGTGTAGTCGGCTGCTTTCTGCTGTTGTCATTCTACAGTGTTGTCGGTGGCTGGATTGTATTGTATACGGGTATGAGCATTACAGGTAATATCATATCAAATGAAATGAATTACAGTCAGCTTTTTGACAAAATCATCGGAACACCATGGATGGCACTTGGCGGTGTGGCAATATTTATTTTGATGAACATCATTGTACTCAGTTTTGGAATCAAAAAAGGGATTGAGAAAGCAAGTAAATACTTAATGCCGCTGCTGTTTATTTTTTTCATTATCCTGGTTGTTCGTTCCGTAACGTTGAACGGAGCAATGGAGGGAATAGACTTCTTTCTTAGCGTGAACTTTTCCGATATTAGCGGGGAAGGGATCCTGTATGCGCTGGGACAATCATTCTTCGCCCTTGCTGTTGGATTTTCCTGCATGGTCACGTACAGCTCCTATCTGGGTAAGCAGGAAAGCATTCCAACGTCAGCAGCAAGTGTTGCAGGCCTGAACATTATTATTTCTGTAATGGCAGGGTTGGCAATTTTTCCAGTCGTATTTGCCTTTGGATACGAACCGACTGCTGGCCCGGGACTCCTGTTCGTTATTCTGCCGGCAGTGTTCAGTAAAATGGCTTTTGGTTCCTTATTTTTAACGTTATTTTTGCTGCTTTTTTTATTCGCGACATTAACGTCATCGTTCAGTCAGCTGGAAATTATTATTTCCGCATTAACGGCAAGCGGCAGATTTTCCCGAAAAAAGGTTGCAGTGATTGCCGGTTTTGTCGTCTTTCTTGCCAGCATTCCGGCAACATTGTCCTTTGGAGTGCTGGCGGATGTTTCCATCTTTGGAAAGTCGGTATTTGATGCAACGGACTATCTGGTAAGCAACATCCTGCTGCCGATTGGCTGTCTGCTGATCTCCATTTTCATTTCATTTCGCATGGAAAAGGCAATTGTTATCAACGAATTTCAGTCGGGTAACAGCCTTGCGACGGGATGGTTTAAAGCATGGAGTTTCCTGATGCGCTGGATTGTGCCTGTTACCATTGCAATCGTGTTTGTATTTTCACTTTAATTTCATAGGGGGTATGGATGAACTGCTGGTTTTTACTTTAACCAGTAGCTTTTTTTATAACGTCAGAAAGTATAAATTATGGTTGACCTTATAAGAAAAACTTCGGCAATCGCTATAAGACGAGGCGAATGGCTATTTCTTCTAATAGTTGTGTCTAAATATGAACATGAGTTTTATAAAGAGTAACATCTGCAAGCAATGTCGTTGGATTTTGAAAGTGGTTCTGGTATTCTAAGCAATGTTAATGTTTTTTGCAGCAATGGCAAGTTGCAATTGAAATGGTGGATAGATTTGCATTAACAATACGGAGCATCGGTCTTAAAGGGTTTTCAACTTTTAATCAGCATAATGAAAATTTAATCTACGTAATGAAATATGTGATTACGTTTAATACTTATGACTGTGTCACTAAATCTAACAAGCAAACAGGAGTGAATTTCATCATGTTAAAACATATTTCGAATGGTTATGTCGCAAAAGGAATGATAAACAGCAGCCTGCCTAAGGTGAAAAACGATGAACAAACGGCCCAGCAGTTTAAAGAGGGATTTAATTTATCCAGAAATGCGATGAGGCTGGCTGGCCTAGTTGAACTAATTGGCTCTGTATTATTATTGATGTCTGTTTTTGGACGAAAATTTGTCCGCTTTGGAACGATTATGCTTAATATTGTTCTTGGCGTTGCCATTTTTAAACATATACAAGCTGGTCATGGACTCAAAGGGTCAAAAGGAGCTTTAAAGTATTTTGGCTTAAACATTGTCAACTTTTTTGAAACCCTGCGAAAATAGTAAAAAGCTCATATGAGCATAAAAACTTCTTGTTTAGGGTAACCAAACTATAGAATGGTTGGTACTCTGGAGGTATGTTTTAATGGACAAAATGAACAGAGGAATTATAACGGCATTATCATCAATCGGGGTCGCACAGGCTTTAAAAATTTATACACATAAACGGATATCCGGAAAATGGGATATAAAACAGATAGCTACAACCGGCGGGATGCCAAGTTCGCATTCGGCAGGTGTTTCAGCACTTGCAGCGTATATTGCGGCAAATAGAGGCTCGCGCCATACGGAAACGGCACTGGCGGCTATTTTTGGTGTGATTGTGATGTATGATGCGCAGGGAATTCGCCGGCATACCGGTGAAATTGCCCAGCTTGTGAATGACCTGGAAGATAAATTTGCGGACCTTTCCGGGGAGTTTCCCAGCTTTGAATTTGTAGCACGGGAAAAAGAATTGAAGGAACTCCTCGGACATCAGCCGCTCGAAGTTCTGGGTGGAGCAGTGTTAGGCGGGGTTCTGGGGTTCTTGTCAGCTAAGTATGAGGATAGATAGAGGGAAATAGGCAAAAAGCGCAGGGTACCTTGTTCCTGCGCTTTGCTTTTGATACTAAAACACTTGATCCCCGTTAAAAATGGAGTTCTTCACAATCGCATAATCCACATTCCGGATTGCTTCCAGTTTATTGCCGCCTGCATACGAAATAGCGGATTGCAGATCCTGTTTCATTTCGGTCAGTGTATCCTGCAAAGGACCTTTATGATCCACGTACATTTTCTTTCCTTCCACATTTTTCTTTTCACCTTTTTGAAATTCTGACGCTGAACCAAAGTATTCTTTCATCCATTTTCCATTTTTCTCGACTGTTTCTCCCGGGGATTCTTCGTGTCCGGCAAACAGTGAACCAATCATGACCATGGAGGCGCCGAAACGGATTGATTTTGCAATGTCACCATGTGTACGAATACCCCCGTCAGCGATAATCGGCTTGCTTGCTGCTTTTGCACACCAACGCAGTGCGGCAAGCTGCCAGCCGCCTGTGCCAAATCCGGTTTTAAGTTTAGTAATGCATACTTTGCCAGGCCCGATGCCCACTTTTGTCGCGTCAGCTCCCACGTTTTCCAATTCTCTCACTGCTTCCGGTGTTCCAACGTTTCCAGCAATTACAAAGCTTTCCGGCAATTGTTTTTTAATATGTTTAATCATATTTATAACGGATTCAGAGTGCCCGTGCGCGATATCAATTGTGATGAATTCCGGCATAAGATTAGCATCGGCCAACTGATCAATAAATTGATATTCTTCCGCTTTCACGCCGACACTGATTGACGCTATCAGCCCGCGTTTTTTCATATCACTTACAAAATTAATACGTGTGGTTGGGTCAAAGCGATGCATAATATAAAAATAATGATTTTCCGCTAAATAAAGCGCTATTTTCTCATCCATAATCGTTTGCATATTGGCAGGTACTACCGGCAAATTAAAGGTATGTCCTCCAAGGGTAACGGAAGTATCACATTCTGATCGGCTGTTCACTATACATTTTGCGGGAATTAATTGTATATCTTCATAATCAAATACATTTTCCATTCATTACACCCCTAAACACGAATATTTATTTTTAAAACATCATTAACGTTCGTGCATAGATTAATTTACAGGATTTTTATCGAAATGTCAAAAATGAGCCGCCTTATTTTGAAATGTGTGAACTCAGCCATCAAATGTGCGAAGTTGTCACTCAAGCGTGCGAAGTCAGCACTCAAACGAGCGAACTCCCTCGCAATCGAGCGAAGTCAGCACTCAAACGAGCGAACTCCCTCGCAATCGAGCGAAGTCAGCACTCAAACGAGCGAACCTATAAGAGGAACTCTTGTCTCTAACTCACACTTTCTGGGCGGATGCATAGTATAGTCCATGAAAGGTGGCGAGGATATGGAAAACAACCAATCAGCTGTACAATTGGAACGTGCTGAATGGCAGAAACGACAACGGAAACAGAGGTTAAAAAGTTTACTGACTATCTCATCCCCGATATTCATTTTGGTTCTATGGGAAATCTTGTCACAAACGAATATTATTGACCCGCGCTTTTTCCCTCCACCTTCTGAAATATTAAAGACGCTGGCAGCAATGGGAACAAGCGGCGAGTTGTTCATGCACTTGAAAATCAGTTTATTCCGTATTTTTTCCGGGTTTTTACTGGGGGTAATTCCCGCAATCATTCTTGGGCTGTTGATGGGAATGTATTCACCGATACGCCATTTCTTCTCGCCGCTCGTGATGGCGTTGATGCCGATACCGACGTTGGCGATGCTGCCGATTATTTTAATTGTATTCGGCATTGGCGAGTTTTCGAAAATGTTGATAATTGCCATCAGTGTTTTCTTCCCGGTAGTCATTAATACTGCTGCAGGTGTCACGAATATTGACCGGATTTATATCGATGTTGCGAAAAACTACGGGGCAAGTCCGAAAGATTTTTTCTTTAAAATTGCGTTGCCCGGGTCCTTGCCGGTCATGCTGGAAGGAATTCAAATGGGGCAGGCGATCGCCTTGTTAACCATCGTAGCAGCAGAAATGGTTGCGGCAAACAGTGGGATTGGTTATCTCATTTGGGTGAATTATAAGGCCTTCCTATTAACGGAAATGTATGTAGGTCTGGTGCTTATTTCCTTCTTTGGCTACTTCTTTTCCCTGCTGCTCCGGGGATTGCAGAATAAATTACTACCGTGGAGATGAAGGAGGATTAACTGACCATGGCACAGCAAAGTAAAATTGCAATCAATCAGTTAACAAAGGTTTTTTATAAACGGAACGAAAGTGTAACGGCAGTGAAGGATGTGAATCTTCATATTGAGGATGGTGAATTTGTTTGTCTGCTTGGTCCCAGCGGCTGCGGGAAAACGACATTGTTACGGATATTGGCTGATTTGGAGAAGCCGAGTACCGGCACATTTACCATTCATCAATCCGATAACGCCAAACCGCTCCAGTCGATGGTGTTTCAGGAACGTGGGGTGATTCCGTGGCAGACAGTGGAAGAGAATGTAGCTTTCGGATTAAAAATGCGTCATGTCCCGAAGCAAATGGTAAAAGAAAAGACAGATTACTATTTAGATAAGGTTGGGTTAAAACAGTATGCGAAACTGTACCCGAAAGAGCTTTCCGGGGGAATGAAACAGCGGGTCAGCATTGCTCGTGCATTTGCCAACGATCCGGAAATCCTGCTGATGGATGAACCGTTTGCGGCCCTGGATGAACAAAATAAATTTATTCTGCAGGAAGAATTGCTCAGCATCTGGGGGGAAACGAAAAAAACTGTATTATTTATTACACATAGTATTGATGAAGCACTGTTGCTAAGCGATAAAATTTTATTAATGAGTGCACAGCCGGGTCAGATTGTACGGGAAAAAAAGATTGATTTGCCACGACCGCGGAAGATCGAGGATGTCAGGTCCAATCCGGATACAGCAGAGCAGTTTATTGATATATGGCAGCATTTGCAACGCGAGGTACAACATGATCGAAAACTGAAAGAGAAGGGATGATTAACCATGAAGGCAAAGGGATTCACATTAATTGGAATTTTTATCCTAATTGTCATGCTTGCTTTGGCGGGCTGTGCAAATCAGTCAGATGGTGATTCGCAGCAAAACCAGGGTACAACGGATCAGGCAAATGATAAAGGGCAGGATGGATCTGTTGGTGCTGATGGAACACTTGAGCCGCTTGATGAAACAGCAACAGTAAAAATTGCCGAAGATGGATCCGCGTCAGGTGCTGGTTTTTACATTGCAAAAGAACGTGGATATTTTAAGGAATACAATATCAATGTGGAATTCGTTAAATTCAGCAACAGTGATCAAATGCTGCCGGCACTTGCGGCGGGGAAGATTGATGTTGCCGGCGGTATTTCTTCTGCATCATTTTTCAATTCGATTGCCCAGGGCATTGATGTTCGGATGATCGCTGATAAAGGACATAATATTAAAGGCGACTCGTATTTCACATTTGTACTTCGGAAAGATCTGCAGGATGAGATTACGGATTACAGCGATTTAAAGGGTAAAAAAATTGCCATTTCCACCAAGAATGCGGTAGATGATTATATTTTTCAGCGAATGCTGGAGCATGCCGGATTAACCAGAGACGATGTGCAGTTCACCTTAATGTCCAATTTTGGGAACATGCTGGCTGCGATGGCAAATAAGCAAATCCATGCAGCTTTGCAAATCGAACCATTGCTTACCAAAGGAATTGAGAGTGGTGTACATGTGAAATTTGGCGATGTTGCTGCTGACTTTGCCCCTAAAGCGCAAATTGCCATGGTACTCGGTTCACCAAAATTTGTTGGTGAAAACCGTGATGTGGCACTGCGGTTCATGGCAGCATATTTAAAAGGTGTCCGTGATTATAATGATGTGTTTGTGAAAGGTGAAGGGGACAAAGAAGAGATTATCAAAATCATGACGGAGCATACAGCGCTTAAGGACCCGGAATTGTGGAAGAAGGTAGGCGTAACCGGCTTGAATCCTAATGGCCGCATGTTTGTTGACGACATTGAACGGCAATATAAAATGTATAAGGAAAATGGTGGTATACAGGGAGAAGTGGACCTTGATAAAGCGATTGACACGTCCCTGGTTGAAGATGTGGTCGAGATTATTGGAGAATACAAATAGATGAAAAAACATTGAACCCCTTTGGATATCCAAAGGGGTTTTTGATGAAGCCAAAAAATTTATCCAAAGCGCTTCAATCATTTCCTTTCCCAAAAGCGCTGCTGACCAATTGCGGAGATGAACTCCTGCGTAAAATCCGGGTTATTTGCGGATGAAATAACACCTAGTAAATTTTTTTCTTCTGATGGCTGGATAAAAGACTGTCCGGTTGAGGCAACACCAATCGGCTTAAAGTGTTTATAGGCTACCTGCATGAAATACGCAACATCCGAATTAAATTTTGCCTGATTCATGGAATTGCCGCCAACAATGTAGATCGAATCCAGCAAATATGGACTTGTTGTCATAAATGTATAATCAACTTTTAGTTTTGTGCCGCCTGCACCAGTGACCGTACCAAGCTTTTCGCTTATAATGTCAGTGAAAATCCCGTTTTGATTCAGTGCGTTTAGTACATCTGTTACTTCTTCATCCTGGAAGCTATCACCAATCAGTATCCCTGCTTTTTGTGTGGACGCGGAATAAGGGCTGTTGACCATGCTGAGTGAAGGATAACTTGTTGTAACCGGTACATGGGATCCGCTTGGCTGTTCGACACCAATATTGTCAGCGACGGTACAGGCCATTTCCTTATCCACATTAACCAGTAAGTTGACGTTTTGCTGGCGTACGGATTCGTTTTTAACTCTGCCAAGCTGATAGCTCAATGCCTGAATAGTATGCTTCTTTTCGATAGGTGCCATGCTGTTCCAAAAAATCCTTGGCTGTGTGAAATAATCCTTAAACGACTCGCTCCGGGCACGTATCGCCTGGCCTTCCACTTTCTTTGGGTAATGTTCATACCCGCCTTCTTCCGGCGGTGTTGTGCTTGGCGTATTATTTGCCAGTGAATTTTTATGATAGTCGACCTGGTCAACATCAATCCGGTACCTCATGGCGCCACGTCGCGTATTATTATGGTACGGGCAAACCGGCTGATTTATCGGTATATCCTGAAAATTGGCACCCAGACGATGGTATTGTGTACTTTGATATGCAATCAACCTTGCCTGCAGGACGGGGTCATTGGAAAAATCAATGCCGGGCACGACATTTGCCGGGTTAAATGCGACTTGTTCCAGTTCCGCAAACTCATTATCGACATTTTTGTTCAGGGTCATCTTACCGACAGGATGAAATGGAACAATTTCTTCCGGCCAAAACTTGGAAGGATCAAGAACATCAAAGTCGTATTTGAATTCATCCTCCATTGGAATCAGCTGGACGCCGAGTTCATACTCCGGATAAGCACCACGGTCAATGGCCTCCCTTAGGTCGCGTCGGTGGTAGTCAGGGTCGATGCCACCGATTTTTTGTGCCTCATCCATAAGCAGTGAATGCACACCAAGGAGCGGTTTCCAGGTAAATCGTACAAAGGTTGCTTTCCCTTGGTCATTGACAAACAGATACGTATTAATTGACCACGATTCGATCATTCGATAACTTCTTGGTACACCCCGGTCAGACATGATCCACATCACCTGGTGCAGTGATTCGGGGTTATTGGCTACATAGTCCCAAAAGTTGTCATGTGCGGCACTGGCCTGCGGGAATCCTGTACGCGGGTTAGGAAAGTAGGCATGCATCATGTCCGGAAATTTCATCGCATCCTGATTGATTTTTACAGGCATATTGATGGTTGTCAGATCATAATTTCCTTCTTCGGTATAAAATTTCGTACCCCAGCAGCGCATATCCCTTGCCGTATCCTTGGACCCTCTGCTTCCTTGTACAGTTGAAAAACGAACAAAAACAGAAGTCTTTTTTCCGGCTTCCTGTAAAAATCCGGCTTTTGTATACTCTTTCATTGACTCATAACATTCAAAGTCGCCGTGCGCGCCATACCCTCTTGCATGAACCACTCTTTCCGGTATCTCTTCTTTTCCAAAACGGGTCATTTTTTCAAAAAATTCATAGTCCTGACGCAGGGAAGGACCGCGATCACCAGCTTTCAACTGGTCCTCATCGTTCGATATTTTTTCCCTTGATTTGTCGTCATTGCTTCCCCTGTGTTTTTTACGCGGTATTGATTCAGTTGTTCATTTTTACTGTTTTTATCAACAGACTTGCGGTTTCTTGATGACTTCCCATCCATGTAATCATCTACTCCTTACTCAGTTATTTAAGTACACTTTTAATGTTTCTTACTGGTACCGTGACTATTCATCTTTATTTTGTTTGAACGGCTGTACGGAGTGTTTTCGCTGACCTGAATTAGATTTAGCGTTATAATTTTATTGGAAACACTTTTGGGGAAATAGGTATGGACGGGGGAAGAGAGCGTGTCTTTGACCTGATTCGTGATTGTTCCTGAAATTTGGGGGATACACATGATGCAACAACATTGGATACAGCGCTGGCAGCTGTTTGCCGGCTGGATTACGCTATTCATCATTGGTACGGATTTGTTTGTCGTTTCACCGCTCCTGCCATCGATAGCGGAGCAATTTCATATTGAGCCATCCAAAGCGGGTTGGATGGTTACGGCTTTTTCCATTATGTATGCACTTGGTGCGCCATGGTTTGGGGCTTTGTCAGATAAGTGGGGCAGACGCAAGATGATTGTATATGGATTGATTGGATTTGCGGCTGCCAATATGATTACCGGATTTGCCGCTGCATTTCCGTTGCTTGTAGGGAGTCGTGTATTAGCCGGGCTTTCCGCCTCCATGATTACCTCTTCTATTTTTGCCATTACAGGGGATGTTGCACCTGAGGGAAAAGGTGGAAGATGGTTGTCAATTGTTACGTCAGGCTTTTTGACTGCATTGTGGAGCGGCACCCCGCTTGGAACGATAGCGGACCAGGTGTTCGGCTGGCGGGTCATCTTTTTTGCGCTTGCCTTAGCAACCATCTTACTTGCGGTGTTTAATGCACAAATCTGGCCGAAAAAGTCAGGTCAAGCGCAGCCTGCAAAATCCGCCGCCCCCGGGGAAGGAAAATTGGGAAAAATTCTTGTGAATGTTGCGGTCACCATGTTCTGGGCAGGAGCTGTTTATGGATTGTATACATACCTTGGAACAGGGTTGAAATCCGCTCGTGATTTTTCGTCCGAAATGGTTGCTGCGGCACTGGTTGTATACGGGATTGGAGCTATAATTGGCAGCTTATCTGGCGGGCGTTTGGCTGATTTTTGGAATGCCAGGGTAGTATCTATTGGGAGTCTGTTAATCATGAGTATCAGTCTTGCTCTGATTGGTTTCTTGTTTAACACGGGTTGGTGGCTCTGGCCGCTGCTGGGAATTTGGTCATTTGCCGGCTATGTTTCATTTTCTTCTTTTCAGGCTAGCTTGACTGTACGGTTCCCTTATGAACTGGGGAGTGCGATGGCCTGGAATCAAACAGCCATGTATATTGGAATTACCTTGGGATCCATTCTTGGTAACTGGGTTCTTGGTAAATGGGTATTCCTGACCTTGCCTGTGATTTGCAGTTTGGTCGCGTTACTGGGTGTTGTCTGGTTTACTTTCCTGACAGCTAAGAAAGTATAAATCTTTCTTACTGCATAGGTGTAACTTACGTCGTCACCTGAAGGTTTGGTGACGACTAGGTTTTCTGAGGTATACTTTTTAATAGTCTCAGCTTCTTTATCATTTTTTCCTGTTCTTTTTATCCAAAATAGTCTTTAGCTCATGAATATCTTCTTCTGACAAGTCCTCATCCTGAATAAATTGGACCAGCATGGATTTTAAGGTGCCGTCATAGAATCGTTTGACGAAGGATTCTGTTTTGGCACGCTGGCACTCGTCCTGGGAGAACAGGGGGTAGAACGTATAGACTCGCTGTTCTTTATTGACCCCAACGACTTCTTTTTTGGTGAGTCGATCCAACAAAGTACGAACGGTTTTCGGCTTCCAATTGGTTTGGGCTTGCAAGGTGGCAATAATATCATTTGCAGTTTGCGGAGCCTTTGTCCAAAGCACCTTCAAAACTTCCCATTCCGATTCTGAAATAGTGGGTATTTTTTTCGACACCTGAATCCCTGCCTTTCCTGTTTAATAGATACCTTTGTCCTGCAGAATGGATTTTGTAATTTTCGCTGCTATGCTACCATTTGCATGTGTACCGTTTTCGATATTGGTTGCAAAGAAATACGTATTATTGCTGGTTTCGATATACCCGATGAACCAGCCGCTCACATTGTTTTCGTTGACTGTTCCTGTGCCGGTTTTGCCGTATAATGCTGCATTGTCTTTTGTCTCCAATTTGATGGCTTCTTTTACTAAATTAACGTTTTTCGCGTTAAAAGCAAATTCGTTCGTATAAAAGTCCTTGAGTGTTTGCACCTGTTCAATCGGTGAAATTTTCAAGGAAGACTCCAGCCAATAGGCTTCGATTCCACTGGAGACATTCTGATTTCCGTAATTTATTTTTTCAAGATAAGTTTTTATGTTCTCCATCTGAACTTTTTTGTCCAGCCGCTGAAAATACCAGGTCACGGAATTTTGCATCGCGGTGAATAAGTCCTGATTCTGGTTCCAGGCGGGATATGGATATGCTTTTCCATTCCACTTCATAGCGGTATTTTTTTGTGTAATGACCTTCGACTCCAATGCGAATAATGCGCTGTAAATTTTGTATGTGGAGTTTGGTGATACCCTTAATGTGCTTTTGTCTTTATTATAGATAGTGTATTGTCTTTGCTGCAAATCGTACAGCACAAAGCTGCCGTTATATTCATTGAAATAGCTGCTCAAATCCTCATACTTTGTCCGCTTATTGTTAAACTCAATCCGGTCATCTCCATTTGGCATTGCCGAAACTATTGGTATCTGACTTATGACAACTCCTGTCAGAAGGATAAAAATCATGATGCTTTTCAGTTTTACCAGCTTTGTTTCAGGCGTATAGGCTGCAATGTTTTCAATCCGCTTTTTTAATTGTTTTTTGGAATCATTGAATTGATTGGCCATTGCGAAATGCCCTGGGAGATAGGATTCAGCTGCAACATGAATAATCGTGTTTCCGTATGCTTTATGTTCGTTCTGATTTAATGTTTTCAGTACGGCGCTGTCACATGCGATTTCACGGTCCAACCGCATTTTCCTGAATGCCTTCCAGATAAGCGGGTTGTACCAATATACAATTTGAAAAAGGATAACCAGATAACTCATTGCACTATCTTTTGATTTATAGTGATGTAATTCGTGCAGCAGGATATATTTCAGTTCATCCATGGACAGCCACGATTCTGCGTCCGTTGGCAGGATTATATAGGTTTTGAAAATCCCACATGTCAACGGGGATTTGACAAGCGATGATTCCGCCAATACCAGACGCCGCGATATATTCAGGTGGTGTTTGCACTGATCGAACAGCTGCAGAACCTCCTGATTTTTCACCAAGGTGATGGAGGACGTTATTCGACGCAGCTTCATGTATGTGTGAACTGTTAATACAAACATAACAAGCATTCCAATAATCCATAAGATGGTCAGAACCTGTTCCAAAAATGTCAAATCCATTCGGTTAACGGATGTTGAAAAATCATGCATCCAACTTCCATTTTCCGGATCGGGATTACCGGTTACGGTGTTGGCAGGGGCCGGGTTGCTCGTTTGCTCCATACTCCAAGTGAAGTGACTCCCAACATCCAATAAATGCATTGGAACGAAGGGCATCGTTAATGTTACCAATAAAAGAAACCATAGATTGTATTGCCATTTGGGTGATAATTGTTTTTTAAAAAATTTTTGAATCAGCATGATGGCAATGACCATGATCGATGATAGGACAACGCATACTGCCAGGTGGAGGACAGACATTTTTTCATCTCCTTAACCCGATGGTATTTACTCAAAGTAACTCAATTTAACCGTTGCGTCAATTATGAATTTTATATGAACAATGGCGTATGAGGCAGGTAATTACTGCATCATGCCAGAATACAAATAATAAAATATAATGGAAAGGAGGCGATGTGTATGGATGAAAAATACAATGATTTCATTGGTGACATGATGCAGGAGAACCAGGATGACTATAAAAACTTACCCGGAAAAGGAAAACCATTGCCGAAAGAAAATGTGCAGATGGATACCTTTCAACGTTTTCAAAAGACAGTAAAGGATGCCGGATTTTTACCGCCATGGTTGGAACTGCAAAAGGAAATCGCTGCGCTGCTGCAAACAGCCGAAACAGAAAGCGATCTGGATGAGATTAACTTGAAAATCAGAAAGCATAACCGGATTTGCCCCATTCCGATGCAAAAAAATCTGGTCAGCTTAACCAATTTGGAAAAGGCTAAAAAAATTTGGTGAGTAACTCGTTTGGTGAAGGATCACACATGCCATTTCCGGCAGGCATGTGTGATCCTCGGATTTTCCGGTTCATTTAAAAGCGTTTAATGTGATTTTGGCTGCTTCGGCCACAAGTGAGTCGTCATATTCCGCATCCGCTTCAAGACGTCTGGTCATAATGGCAATGACGATTGGTTCCCTGTTCGGCGGCCGTACAACGGCAATATCATTTCTTGTTCCGTATGCTCCTGCACCGCTTTTGTCTTGAACTTTCCATCCATCAGGTGCTCCTGCGCGAATGAGCGAATCCCCTGTGGCATTGCCCTGCATCCAATCATTTAGCAGTTCACGTTTCTCATCCGGAAGCAAATCACCGAGCGCGAATTTTTTCAGATTGATGGCAAATGCTCTCGGTGTGCTTGTATCCCGTGTGTTTCCAGGCTCAAACTCATTTAATTCCGTCTCGTATCGTTCAGCATTGGTAACTTCATCCCCGATTTTTTGTAACGCTTTTTCAAATTCTTCAGGACCCCCGAGTGCCTCCAGTAAAATGTTTCCTGCCGTATTATCACTTTTCCGGATTGCCGCTTCACTGATTTCCAACAATGTCATACCGGTATCCACTTGTTTTTTGGTAACGGGAGAGTAGGTAACTACATCATCTTTGGTGTACGTAATAACCTTCTCAAGATCCTGTATATCGTTTTGTTTTAACAGAATTCCCGCCGCGAAAACTTTGAAGGTGGATGTATAGGCGAAGCGTTCATCCGGATGGTAAGCAACGGTTTGATTTGTCTCCGTATCAACCGCAAAGACACCAATTCGGGCGTCAAATTCACTTTCAATACCGGCAAATTTTTCATCCAAATTAATCGTTTGCTCTGTTTCATTTTTATTCTTCTTGTTGGATTCAGATGTTGTTTCGGTATCACTGTCTGCATTTGCGCACGCTGTTAGTATGCTCAGGGAAAGCAGAACCACGAAAAGCGTTATGTTACGTACACCAGATTTGTATGAATTGGTTGTTCTCACTTTGATCCCTTCCTTCTATCGGATTTTAAATTTGTTTGCAGCGTTTATGGCGTTTTATGTAAAAACATGTTAAGCCTCCTTACGATTAGATTACACGTGTAGTATTATATTACAATTGTAGTCTTTGGATGTCAATGCCTCATAATACTTGCATGTTTATAACCGAGCCAATCGTTTGGAAAGTAGTTGCAGATACAGCAATTATGATACATTTAAAATGTAAACCTTCATGTTTGCATTCTATTTTGCTATTCTTAGGTTATCTAAACAGAGAGAGGATATGTCACAAGTGAAACTAGATTATGAAATTTCAATACCATTACATGTGCAGCTAAAAAAGATAATAGAAAAAGAAGTTACAAGTGGAACACTGACAGGACAAATTCCGAGTGAACGTGATTACATGGATCAGTATAATGTAAGCAGAAGCACGGTCCGCGAAGCAATTAATCTGCTGGTCCGTGAAGGTATACTCGAAAAACGGCATGGCAAAGGTACGTTTGTTTTATTTAAACCAATTCATGACTGGCTCGGAAATTTAACGAGCACAACGGACATCATTAAACAAATGGGGATGAAGCCTGGGGCAAAATTGATAACACACAGCCCGCTCATCCCCTCCGAATATGTTCAGCAAAAAACCGGCTTTAGCGAGGTTTATTTTATTAAGCGGCTGCGGTATGCCGATTATGAGCCGATTGGTATTGAGTGCCATTATTATCCCGTTGAAATCGGGAAGGAACTTATTAAATATGATTTAAACGATGCAACACTATATGAAATTGAACAAAATGAACTTGGAATATGGTTTGCTGAAGCCAGTCAGACAATTGGGAGTGACTTTTTGCCAGAAGAAGATGCAGCGGATCTGCTTATTTCACCTGAAACCAGTGTACTTACCGCTGAACGGATTATTAAAGGACAAAACGAGGATGTAATTGAACTGGAAAAAGGGTTCTACAGGAGTGATATGTTTTCATTCCAAATCAGTTTGTCGCGAAAATTCGGCTGATAGGGCCCCATAATAATTTTTATCGCTCCTGTTCTGTCAGGCGTCAGGGTATTTATAAAATTGTTTTATAAGATTTATTTGTTTTTTGAAATGAATGAATTAACAAAAAAGTATTGAATGTAACCAGGTATGTGGCATATACTGGTTATAGATTGAATAACTGGTACGGACGTCACGATGTCATAAACCAGTATAGCTGTAATAACGGGCCAACTGTTAAGCAGTTCAGTTACGGCCTGGTAAAAATCTGACAGAAATGGGGGAGGAATATGAAGGCAAAGGTTGAGATGGAGCATACGGCAGCAGATCAGACCTCGCATCTTTGGAATGCAATGCATAAGTATGATCCGGATGCAAAGGCACTGGTGGCTGTTTCCGGAGCTGGATCATGGTTTACAGATGGGGACGGTAAACAATATCTTGACGGTGTATCCGGTTTATGGTGTTTGAACCTGGGGTATGGCAGACAGGAAATAGTCGATGCAGCGGCAGAGCAGATGAAGAAATTGTCCTATTTTCCTCTGACAATGAACCATCAGCCGGCTATTCAGCTGGCGAATAAGATCAGTTCGTTGCTTGGGGCAGAATACCAGACGTTTTTTTCCAACAGCGGGTCGGAAGCAAATGAAACTGCATTCAAAATAGCCCGGCAATACCATATTCAAACAGGCAATCCGGGAAAATATAAGTTTATTTCCAGGTACAGAGCCTATCACGGTTCGACAATGGGGGCGTTAAGTGCAACCGCACAGGCAAATCGCCGGTTTAAATATGATCCGGGTGCACCAGGATTCCTGCATGTTGCCCCGCCGTACAGTTACCGATCATTGTATTCCGGCTCTGCAGAGGAAAAAGATTTACGGGCAGCTGATCAACTGGAGGAAATGATCAAGTGGGAAGGGGAAGAAACGGTAGCTGCTGTGATTATGGAACCGTTCATTTCCGGCGGCGGAGTTATTATCCCGTCCATGAAATATATTCAGCGCGTGTCGGAAATTTGCCGGAAACACAGTGTCCTGTTAATTATGGATGAAGTTGTATCCGGTTTCGGGCGGACAGGAAAAATGTTCGGGTTTAAACATGCGGCCGGAATTCAGCCGGATATCGTGACAATGGCAAAAGGGCTGACCAGCGGATATCTCCCGCTTGGGGCAACTTCCGTCAAGGACGAAATCTATCAGGTATTTAAGGAAGACGGAGAAGATAACCATCTCCGGCATGTCTCGA
Organism: Virgibacillus siamensis; assembly: GCF_039522605.1. GTDB lineage: Bacteria > Bacillota > Bacilli > Bacillales > Amphibacillaceae > Lentibacillus > Lentibacillus siamensis. The sequence continues at coordinate 498,278 of NZ_BAAADS010000025.1, read as the reverse complement.
CATATGGCGGTCACCCTGCCGCATGTGCAGTCGCACTGAAGAATATCGAAATCATTGAAAAAGAAAACATTGTTGACAGGGTAAATGATCTGAGCAATTCCAAATTAATTGAATTACATGACTTGAAAAATCATGAAAATGTGGGCGAAATCAGACAGGTTGGTTTTTTACTGGGACTGGAAATGGTCAAAGACAAAGTCTCCAAAGAACCGCTGGATGAGTCGATATTGAATCAGATTGTGTCGGAATGCAAACAGCGGGGTTTGATAATTGGCAGAAACGGTCAAACAGTACCCGGGGGTAATAACATCCTGATCATTGCACCGCCGCTTACAAGCACGGAGGAAGATCTGGACTTTATCGTCGATACGGTGAGTTCGGTCATTCACAGTATTTAAAAATTATGCCATTTCGGCAGACTGGAAGGTTATATATGTGAATTATGAGCGTTTAAAAACTTTTATTGCGGTTGCTGAGAAGAATAGCTTTTCCGAAGCGGCAAAAATTTTATATGTGACCCAGCCGACCATCACATCCCAGATCAAGGCACTTGAGGATGAGTTAAAAACAAAGCTGTTCGAGCGTACAACCAAAAAAGTGGAGATGACCGGTTCTGCAAACGTTTTATTAAAATACGCCAGGGAAATTGTCCGGATGAATGATATCGCCAGAAAAGAAATCATGCAGATGGAGAGTACCATTTATGGCGAGTTGGCAATGGGGTGCAGCTTAACGATTGGTGAGTATGTTTTGCCCGAATTTCTAAAAGAATTCAAAGAAATGTACCCGCTGATTCAAATCCAAGTTGCTATTTCCAATTCACGACAGACGGTTGACAAAATCAGGGATCAGGTCATTGATGTGGGGTTGATTGAAACACCAATCGAAGACCCCAATATTACGATTGAACCTTTTTTGGAAGATGAACTGATCCTGGTTGCCGCACCGAATTTTTTTAACTGTATGAACGAGATGATCACACTGGAGAAAATAAAAGAGACGCCTCTCATTGTCAGAGAAGAAGGCTCCGGAACAAGGTCAGTGGTCAACTATTATATGGAAAAAGCCGGGCTTACTTATGATGATTTGAACATTGCCATGACACTGGGCAGCACGGAAGCTATTAAAGCTGCGGTGGAATCGGGCCTGGGTGTTTCGATTATTTCAAGGACTGCGATTAAAAAAGAGCAAAGACTGGGTCTGTTAGAAGCTTATAAGATTACCAATGTCAGATTTAAACGGAACCTTTATATTGCTTACCACAACAAACACGTCCTGAAATCGATAACAGAGCTCTTTTTGGAATCGTTAAAAAATATAGTAAGCAAAAATGGTGCGTATCGATTGGTTCAGCTTTCACAGGATGAAAGTTGATGATAAATAAAAAGAGGAGGAATCATTTATGGCTAAGCAAACAGAAGAAGTAAAACAGGGGTTAAAGCAAAAACAAAAAATGACACCGAGTGAAGCAATCGTTGAGACATTGGTCGCGGAAGAAATTACGCAGGTTTACGGTATCGTCGGTTCCGCCTTCATGGATATGCTGGATTTGTTCCCGACTGCCGGAATCCGTTTTATCCCGGTGCGCCATGAACAAAGTGCCGGTCATATGGCAGATGCGTATGAACGTGTTTCCGGGAAGGCGGGTGTCATTGTCGGGCAAAATGGTCCGGGGATTACCAATATGGTGACGTCGGTTGCGGCAGCCAACCAGGCACATAGTCCGATGGTCGTGATATCACCTTCAGCCGGAACCGCTTCGATTGGCCTGGACGGCTTTCAGGAGGCAAACCAGGTATCGATTTTTGAAGATATTACGAAAGAAACGGTCACGGTGACCAATGTGAACAGGGTGGCCGACAATTTGCGGACGGCTTTCCGGATTGCCTATGCTGAACGCGGTCCGGTTCTGTTTGATATCCCGCGCGATCTTTTCTATGGTGAAATGGAAGACTATATTCTAAAGCCCGACCAGTATCGTTCGGACAAACGAGGGTTCGGTGATCCGGAATCGGTTGAAAGGGCTGTGGAATTACTGAAAAATGCGAAAAACCCGGCAATCATTTCCGGACGCGGCTCAGTTGATGCGAATGGGGTGGAATCAGTTGTTAAAATTGCCGAACATTTATCGGCGCCTGCAGCATGTGTGTACATGCACAATGATGCGTTCCCGGCAGATCATCCGCTTGGTGTTGGTCCGATTGGATATATGGGATCCAAAGCAGCGATGTATGCGTTGAAAGATGCCGATGTTGTGCTTGCAGTCGGAACACGGTTGTCCCAATTTGGAACACTGCCAAGCTATGATATTGATTATTTTCCGAAGAGTGCCAATATCATACAGGTTGATATTAATCCGCGCCAAATTGGCCGTACCCACCCGATTGAAGTCGGAATTATCGGTGATGCCAAAGCGGCAAGTGACGAGATTTATCGCAGGCTCAAGTCTGAGATGCCGGCTGGCAGAAAAGACGATGCGAAACTGCAGAAGGTCGGCAAGCTGAAAGAAGATTGGGAGAATGAACTGGTCGATTTGGCAATGGAAAATGGCAATCCGATTAATCCGCGCCGTGCACTGCTGGAAATGACCAAAGTGCTGCCAGAAAACGCGATTGTTTCGTCTGATATCGGCAATGTTTCATCAACGGCAAATGCGTATCTAAGATTCAATCAAACCCGCAGACATATTGCGGCACTGACATTTGGAAACACCGGTTTTGCTTATCCAGCCGCACTTGGTGCCCAGCTTGCGGAACCGGATGCACCTGTTTTTGCCATTATTGGTGATGGCGCATGGGGGATGAGTCTGCATGAAGTGAGCACTGCAGTGGAGCAAAATATCCCGGTAGTCGCATGTGTCTTCAACAACCGCTCCTGGGCTGCAGAAAAGAAAAATCAGGTGGACTATTATGATGACCGTTATGTCGGCTCCAACATCAGTGCACCTGAATTTGCCGAGGTGGCTAAATCGATGGGAGCGCTTGGTTATACGATTGAAAAGCCGGAAGAGATTGGACCGGCAATTAAGGAAGTGTTAAAGGCACGCAAACCGGCTGTATTGAACATTTATGTTGATGGTACGCAACTGGCACCGCCATTTCGTAAAGATGCACTGAAGATGCCGACGCGCTTTCTGGATAAATATAAACATCTTGATTACAGTGCGTGGGGTAACTAAGCCATTTAAAACTCTCTGTCTATGTTTTGGCAGAGAGTTTTGTCTATAAAACTTTTGAATAAGCGTTATGTTTATTTTCATTTATAAAAAGCGAATTTATTATTGAAAATATATTATTTCGGCGATATGATGAAAGCGTTATCAATACAGGAGGATGAATCAGAGGAGTTGTTTTTAGGGGTTGGATTGTGATTTTCATATTACGAATTTGGAGGGTGTATACGTTATGAAAGAAAGAGAGCAGTTGGCAAAGACATTAAAGCCGCAATGGGTCTGGGCAATTGCATTGGGGTCGGCGATTGGCTGGGGTGCTTTTGTACAACCGTCTGTATGGATGGGAGGATCCGGTCCGCTTGGTGCTATTATCGGATTCAGTATTGGTGCGGTTTTAATGATGATTATAGCCGTCAGTTATGGTTTTTTGATTGAAAATTTTCCTGTTTCAGGTGGTGAATTTGCGTATGCATTTAAGGGATTTGGGCGAAATCATGCATATATAGCGGGATGGTTCCTGGTATTAGGTTATACGTGTATCGTCGCTTTAAATGCTTCTGCTTTGGCCCTGGTACTTAAATATATATTTCCCGCTGTTGCGGAACAAGGATACATGTACAATATAGCGGGATGGGATGTTTATTTTGTCGAGATACTCATCGCCAGCGCCGCATTAATTGCGTTTGCTTATATGAATCTCCGCGGGGCAAATTTATCAGGAAAAATACAATTTATCTTCGTTATTTGCATGATTATCGGTGTACTCTTTTTATTTGTGGGGGCAGTCATGCATCCGGAAACCGCTTTCAGTAATTTGCAGCCATTGTATAATCCGGATATATCTTCCTGGTCAAGTATTATTTTGATTGTGGCCATCGCACCATGGGCATTTGTCGGGTTTGATAATGTCCCGCAAGCAGCGGAGGAGTTTAATTTTTCCCCTAAAAAAGGGTTCATGCTGATTATTTTCTCACTCATTTGTGCAGGTCTTATATATGTACTGATGATAACTGCTACGGCATTGGCTATGCCATGGCAGGAACTTGTCGACAGCCAGCCGAAATGGGGGACAGGAGATGCGATGTCCGGTCTTTTCGGAAACTGGGGGATTCTAATTCTGGCAGTTGCTCTCTGTATGGGAGTATTTACAGGGTTAAACGGATTCTTTGTATCGAGCAGCCGTTTATTGTTTGCAATGGGTCGCGCTAAGATTATCCCGAGCGTCTTTGGAAAATTGCATTCGAAATATAAAACACCGTATGCAGGGATTATATTTACATGTATTGTGTGTTTAATAACGCCTTGGTTCGGCCGGCAGGTTCTTACCTGGGTTGTTAACATGTCTTCAGTTGGCGTAACTATCGCTTATATTTACACGTGTGTTGTTGCCTATAAGTTGTTCAAATGGTCGCGTGACTCATACAATCCGATCCAGGCTTTTTCAGCTGTAGTTGCCCCATTTAAAAAAGCGTTCAGCATGGTAGGCGCGTTAACTGGAGTTGTTTTTCTGGGACTCCTGCTTATTCCATCGTCACCAGCATTTATGGGCGTACCGTCTTTGATTGCATTGTTTATCTGGATTGCGCTCGGGGTCGTTTTCTATCTAATTAAGGGACCGGAATTCAGGAAAATCCCCAAAGATGAGATGGAGTATTTGATTTTGGGAACAGAGCGGAATGATGATACAGAGAAGAGTGGGTGAAATATTAAAAGTAATCATATGCGGCGGTGGATGCCAAGTCATCTTCTGCCGCTTTTTTGTGGGATATGAAGGTACTGACCAGAAATATGGCGGAAAAATGGTACAGGGGCATCGCGCCGAATAAAATGCCAAAGCCGCCGATGAATTGATTAATACCGCCGATAAAGTCGTAGGAACCGCTGATAAAATAGCCGAACCCGCCGATAAAATCGTAGGAGCCGCCGATAAAATGGGGCATCCGCAGATAAAGACGGATCAAGCAGCCACCAGCCTTGCCCCAATTGTCATTTACAAAAAACTGCCCCATTCAATGGGACAGTTCAATCATACATTATCTTAAACTGGCATCTTCACCGTGAATCTGCCGGACAATTTCTTTTTCTTTCTTAGGCGGGTGAAGAAACAGTGCCAAAATAAATGCAATGAATGCAAGAATGGTACTGCCCATAAATGCCCACTCATATCCGACTACCTGAGCCTGCATACCGACCAGCTCTGGTGAGGCAGACGGTTCGGGAACAAAATTTTTCGTTCCCATTGCAACCAGTGTCACCAGGATTGCCGTTCCGATGGATGCAGATATTTGCTGCAATGTGTTGGCCATGGCTGACCCATGCGCATACCATTTTGGCGGCAGCTGGTTCAACGCGGATGTCATTACCGGCATTAGGGCAAAGGACAGACCGAACATACGAATCGCATAGATAATCGTTAAATAGGTAAATGATGTATCGAGTGATAATCTCGTAAACATGAATGTTGTTACCGTTACAATACTGAGTCCGATTAATGCCAGCCACTTGGCACCAAACTTATCAAATAGCCGACCGGTTATCGGTGACAGAATACCGATCACGATAGCTCCCGGCAGCAGCATCAATCCGGACTTAAGCGGAGAGAACTGCAATACGTTCTGCATAAACAGCGGCAGCAATGTTTCTGCTCCAATTAATGATACCAATACTGTCATCGTGATAATGATGGCCAAGGTGAATATCCGGAATTGAAATACACGGAACTCAAGCATTGGTGTTTTCAGGACAAGCTGACGCCAGATGAACAACCCAATGATGATTACACCTGCACCTATTGATGAGAGTACAATTGTGCTTCCCCAGCCATTCTCAGATGCAATACTGAATCCATACAAAAATGAACCGAACCCGATGGAAGACAAAATAATCGACAACACGTCAATTTTAGGTTTCCGCAGATCCGTCACATTCCGTAAGAATAGTGCTGCGATAATCATAGTAACTGCAACAATCGGCAGTACGGTAATGAATAAAGAACGCCATGTAAAATGTTCCAAAAGCCATCCTGATAGTGTTGGGCCAATTGCCGGGCCGAATGCAATGACGATTCCGATCATCCCCATGGCAGTACCACGCCGCTCAACGGAAATGACCGCCAGCAACACCGTCATTAAAAGAGGCAGCATAATGCCTGATCCAGACGCCTGTACAACGCGTCCCAACAGCAATACCGGATAAACAGGTGCTATCGCCGAAATCGCAGTTCCAACACCAAACAGCCCAATTGCGGTTAAAAATAGTCCTCTTGTTGAAAATCGATCAATCAGAAATGCTGAAACAGGTATCATAATCCCGTTTGTCATGAGAAAAGCGGTGGTCATCCATTGCACTTCACCACGCGAGATGTCAAATGCCTCCTGAATGGTTGGCAGCGCGGTAGCCAGTAATGTTTCATTGATGATCCCCATAAACGCGCCAGTCAATAAAGCGGTTATCATTAATGCTTTTTGTTTTGCTGGTAAATCCCAGGAAGTTGCTGTATCACTCATGTCAAATCCCCTTTCCATACTTCCCATACTGTTATTATTTTCGTTAATTTCGTTTTTAAATAAGAGCGTCGATACAACTGTATGAGCAGTGCATCCACTAAAAATTCCCGCGGTGTTTTCTGTTCGAGTTCTTCCATCAGCAATTCAATCGATTGGATATCTTTTTCGATGGAAGGTGTTTTTTTAGTGTCTGCCTTCAGCTCTGTATACAATTCGCTCAAATCATGATACATGTTTTCGATGATCGCAATACTGGACTCATTGTCAGGGAAGTCCGGAAGCATCGGTGACAGTTCGTCGTCATGCTCAACCATCACTTTCAAACGTTCAGCGATGAAATCCCCAAGTCTATCAAGGGGCAATGTTGGTCCCGTCCATGTCATGCGCATTAAATAGCTGTGAATGATTCCTTCCATGATGATTGTCAAATCATTTACATAGGCTTTAATTTTCGGGCCGAACGCTTCCAGCAAAGCCTGCCTGTGCCATTGATGATGTGTCTTCCGGATCCGGTTCAGGAATTCCGATATTTCCCCTGTTTCATACGGTGGAAAGTCCGTCACTAAAGCAATAAAAAAAGATCTGTATTCAATTGATTTTTCAAGTTCAACTGAGATTTTTCGCTTCAGCACAAGCAGAGGCGACTGCTGCAAATCTTCCGCAAACCGGTCCGCCTTCGTGAATATGTCATCATAATAACGCTGCAGAAGTTCCAAAATCATGCTTTCTTTTGAACTGAAGTGTTTATAAAAAGCCCCCTTCGATATACCACATGCCTTGGTGATATCCGCTACCGAAGTGGCATGAAAACCATGTTGTTGAAACAATTGAACCGCTGCATCCAAAAGTTCCCCATGTCTTTGTGTCATGATGTTCCTCCAATTTTGACTCAACGTTTACTTATGGTAACTTTTTAGTCACCAGTATATAATAACACCATCGATTTATAGTAGCAAGTGGGAATGTTTGATGGTTGGGATGAAGTTTTTTTGACATTTTGTACAAATTTTTTGAATCATCTACCTTGGTCTAATCGTATAAGCAGGTAAGGCAAGGGGAAGTTTCATGAAAAAAGTGATGATGATAATCTTTCTGGCGATGATGGTGTTTTTGGCGGGGTGTGAGAATTCTGTTTCAAAAGAAAAAGATGACACTCAAATAAATGCACAGCAGTCCAACAACAAAGGTTCCAATCAAAATGAGGAAACTGACAAACAGCTTGTGGCAACTGCAAAAAACGAAAATGGCCAGACCTTTCATGTGATTTCCGCCTATAAGCTGGTGGATCAGTACGTACGAAAGATAGAGGACTCGTCAAGCGAGAGTCAGCGCTATGAGCTATGGCAGGATATCGTAGTGGATCAGATTCAGGATCGATGTTTCAGCGGAGTCTATTCACATTTGGTAAGCGATTATGCTTTTTCTCTGCCTCAAGATCTGGGCAGGATTAAAAGCAATAACAGCGTATTGAAAGCTTCCAATATCGAAAAATATATCATGGAGGCTTTAAAGACATCAGCGAAAAAATTTCCGGGTCCGGACACAACAGTTTGTCTGCTGCCTCAGGATAAGGGGCATTTTGCGGGCATAAATGTAGGAAAAGGCAAAATTTCAGTTTTTTATTCGTCATCTTTTAGTGAGACGTCAGTAAAAAGTACAGTTGCTCATGAATATCATCACAGCACTTGGACAGCAAAATTCGGTGAAGATTATAAATGGGATTTACTCGGTTCTATCCTCTTTGAGGGCAAAGCGGAATATTTTGCCTCGCTGGTATACGGGCAAACCAGTACAGCATTATATAACTATATGAGTACTGAGGAAGAAAAGAAACTGTGGAATACAATTAAAAATCCATTACATATCACAGACCAAGAAAAAATTCACAATATACTTTACGGAGGGGGAAAGGGCTTTCCAACGAATTTCGGCTACGTTGCTGGGTATCATATTGCCCGGGAATATGCGGAGAGTCATCCTAATGCAACAATTAAAGAGTGGTCAAAGCTACCCCCTGAGGAGTTGTATAAAAAGAGCGGTTATGGGGATTGAATGTAATGTTGTCACCTAAAAGCGAAGTCAGCACTCAAACGAGCGAAATCAGGCTCAAACGAGCGAAGTCGGCACTCAAACGAGCGAACTCAGTGCCCAAACGTGCGAACTCCAGCTGAAACGTGCAAAGTTAGCATACAAACGTGCGAACTGCGGTTGAAACGTGCAAAGTCAGCACCCAAACGAGCGAACCCCAGCTCAAACGTGCGGGATACGATTTCATTATAAAGATCGCAAATGTACTCCGCTCAAAAAAGAAAAAGATTGCTATACAAGCAACCTTCAAATTATAAAATCAGTCTCCAGCTTCAATTACAGCAACAATGGCTGCTATGGCTGCGGTTAAAAGGGCCACTCCAATGACCAGGCCAATAACAAAGTTTTCTTGTGAAATGCCCAAAATATCCATCGTAAAACATTCCTTCCGTTACCGTATCGTTGTTATTGATATGGTAACATAATTTGACAAGTTTAAAAGCACCATTGTATGAAAGAAGTGAGATGATGGGTTTTGTGTATGCCAATTTAGTTGTTTTGTCATCTGCTTGTTTATTATATTTTATGGGTAAATCAGGTTTTTATTGGGGTAAACATGTTAACAAAAAAGACAGTAACAATGATAACCACCCCTGAAGTCAGTGGGGTAGCTGTCATTGTTTGTATGTTAAAAAGCATTATATGGACGTGCGGCCGACATACTTTTCCGTCAACTGCAGATACGTTTCAATCGCATCCTGTACCGGTTGCAGTGCTGCATTCCAGAATTCTTTCTCTTTCATATCCTTACTTAAATAGGTCGCCGCTAATTGTTCAACGGTCATTCGTCCTGTGTTTCGCAGGATCTCGTCATATGTGTCAGGAAATTGGCTGCCTTGCTCTTGTGCCAGTGCGTAAATACCATTGCTGAACAGGTAGCCGACAGTATATGGGAAATTGTAAAATGCCTGCTCGGTATCATAAAGATGGGGGACGGTAACCCATTCAAATGGATTGACTTCATCAAGTGCATCACCATATACCTGTGAAAATTCGTTCTCCATTAAGCTGGAGATTTCCCCAGCTGTCAGCAGGCCCTGTTTTCTTTTTTCGTAAAGTTTTTGCTCAAAACGAAACATGGCAGGAACAGTTACTTGGTATTTCAGGCCGTTAATAATTTTCAGTTCAAGTAAAGAAAGTTGATCCGTTTCACTTTCCGCATGATCAATTGCAGCATCGAGTACCAGGTTTTCCATGAAGGTGGATGCTGTCTCGGCAACACTGGTGCTGACTTGACTGGCAAATTCCGGTTCGTTATGCAAAATATGATTGTGATATGCATGCCCGAGTTCATGTGCGATTGTGACGACATCCTGATAGGTTCCTCTGAATGTCAGGAAAATCCGGCTCTCGTTGGAGTACGTCATATTTGCACAGAATCCACCTTGCATTTTGCCTTTCCGGTCTTCCGATTCAATCCAGCCTTCCCGGAATGCTTTTTCCGCAAAATCTCCCAGTTTTTCACTAAAGGAATGGAACCGAGTAATAATGATGTCCGCCGCTTCATCATACGAAATCGTTTTGTTGCTTGAAAATGCTGGAGCGTCCGTATCATACCAGCTTAGCTTATCAAGTCCCATTACGGCAGCTTTCCGTTTGTAATACGTTTGTGCAGCATCACTGTTTTCCTTGATGGCCATCAGCATTGCCTGTATCGATTGTTCGTCAATGCGGTTTTCGTCGAGCGCTTCTTTTAACAGGTTGTTCCATCCGCGGAGATTGTACGTATCAAGCCGGTACCCGCTGATCCGGTTTAGAACGGTTTTAAATGTTTCAGCATTCGCTTCACAAACGTTCACGAGTGCGTGGGCCGAGTTTTTTCGTAATGTGCGGTCTTCGGCGAACATGGCGTTGCTGAAAGCTTGCTCAACAGACAGTTCTTCTGTTTGACCGTCTTTTTCCAGCGGGATCCGGAGATTGCCCATTACTTGTTCATAATAATCTTCCCAGCCGGCAAATCCGTTTATCGAAAGTTGGTTAATCAGTTTTTCCATTTTTGCTGGAAGTTTGTCACTCAACCTGCGTTTCCGCTCCTGTAAATGGAATTGATATTCCTGAACTTCTTCATTTTTTAGAAGTGCAGTCCACTCAGCTTCCGACATTTCTGCAAGCAGTTGATCCATATCAAGTCGGATAGTCTCAAAATCGGCCTGAATTTTGCCGCTTTCCTCCATTAAATTACCAACATCCGGGTCATTCACGTGGACTGCATACAGGCAATAAACATAGTCGTCCAGTTCCTCGGCCATTGCTGAAAATGTTTGGAGCTCGCGCAAAATATGGACAATATCTTCTATGTCTGAAGGCTCTGCAGTATCTATTTCGAGCGGGAATGATTTGATCTGGCTTTTTAACTGAGCGATTCGTTTATGTAATGACTCGGAATCTTTACCGCCCGGGTACAATGATTCCAGATTCCATGTTTGATTCATCGTGTTCTTCATTTTGATTCCTCCCAAGTATGTATCTGTAATGGTTATTATATAGTAATTTGATTGTTTGTGTATCGTTCCCGGGACTGATTTGAGTTCGTCCTCCGTGCTGTTATGGTAAAATAATCATATATCATTTTGTGTGGGAGGTGAGTTAATTGGAGAATTCAACAAAACATACATATGACAAATTGGCCGGTACGTATCAGAACGATATTGATGAAATGAGTCCATATAACGCATACTACGAGCGGCCGGCAATGATGGCTGCACTTCCCGAGGATTTATCTGGGAAAAAGGTGCTTGATGCCGGATGTTCGGCAGGGTGGTACCTTGCACGATTGGTGGAGCGGGGTGCAGAAGTTACCGGAATTGATGTGAGTTCGGAAATGGTCAAAGAAGCCCGGAAACGACTGGGTGACAGGGCGACCATTCTTTGTCATGACTTGCAGGAGACATTGCCCTTTGAGGATGATTCCTTTGATGTCATCGTCAGTTCATTAACACTGCACTATTTGCGGGATTGGGAGGCGGCATTCAGGGAATTTAACCGCGTTTTGAAAACAGGTGGCGTATTGCTGTTTTCTGTTCATCATCCGTTCATGGATTTTTCGAGATTCCAATGCAAGGATTATTTTGAAACACAGCTTTTGACGGACAGATGGGAAAAGCCGAACATCACGATTGATGTCAGTTTTTTCCGCCGGCCGATGCAGGATATAGTAGGGGAGACGGTGCGTTTTTTTACGCTGGATCAGCTGATTGAACCGACTCCTCAACCAGACATGAAGGAAATGGCTGCTAAATCCTATCAGTATCTCATGACCAATCCGCATTTTTTACTTATTAAAGCTACATCAGCAAAATGATCGAGGCAATCGCCCTGAATTCACAGGACGGTTACTTCCAAAATACTGTCAAAAGTGATGTTATTTGTTGCAGAGTGCTTTAGATATAAGCTTTTCTTCTCCATATTAATTTCGCTGACTTTTCCCTTTGTTACTGCAAAATCATGTTCAGCGAAATATACGATTTCAACAGGAAGATCGTTATGGATGGCGCATTGCAGCTTCATATCGATTTCTTCACGCTGCTGCTCATCAATGAGGGGTTTTTTCTTAAATTCCATCTCAGCAAAAATTTCCCTCAGCATCTGGACATGTTCAGGAATCATCATCGTTGAACCAATCCATTTTTTTGAACCACGGTCATTAATCATATATATCACCTTCTTTACGGAACGTTTGTTCGATTGTAACATAACTTTCTTGGATTGTGAATTGGTTATGAGGAACCAGGTATTCATATTTTTGCATACCCCAACTGATAATATGAAGTTACATTCTTAATTGGGGGTATTAATGATGAAAAAATTATTTACCGGATGCCTGACTGCGATTGGTGCAGTTGTTGTTTTAGTAATTATTATTAGTCTTTTTTCCGGCGGAGATGGATCCTCGGATACTGCTTCAGGAGAAAGTGATCAATCGAATCAGGAACAGTCAGCTGAAAGTGGTGCTGAAAAAGAAGAAAAAGCATCCAAAGTGAAGAAGGCAGGGATAGGTGAGACAGCGACCATTGCAGATGTTGGGTTCACTGTTAAAAATGTCAAAACGACCAGTGTGATTGAAAGTGGAAATCAGTTTACTGAAGATGCTAAAACAAGCGGCAAATTTGTTCTTATGGATGTGACGGTGAAAAACGGCCAAAAGGAACCGTTAACGATTAATTCCGGCTACTTTGAAATAAAGACATCGGATGGTACAACATACGAAGCGGTCACAGATGGTCAAGTATTAATGGCGATGGGTAATGTTGCCAGCGAATTCTTCCTGACCCAAATCAATCCAGGGCTGAGCAAATCGGGTAAAGTTGCGTTTGAAGTACCGAAAGATTTCAAACTGAAAAATGCTGTCCTGCATTGTCAGACCGGATTTTTCGGAACAGAAAGCATTGAGATCAGTCTTAAATAATGGAAATGGAATGCGGCTGCTTCGATGGGAGTGGCCGTACTTTAATTTGGTGATTATGTTAATAATAAGCGATTACCTTTAAAGGAAAATCGTACTTAATGTTGAAACAGTAACAAAGGGATGCATAACAGCAGTGTAAGGGGGGATTAATTTGCTTGAAACGACTAGATGCCACTTCAGAAATGTCCAGAAGTCGGATTTGCCTGATGTAAAACGACTTTATAAAAATGAAAAAGTGAGAGAATATCTCGGTGGTGTGCGTCAGGATGATACAATTACTGCGTTGTTTGAAGATATGCTTTCCGATTCAAATGATCTGCATTGGACTATAAGAGAAAAGCAGACGGATCAATTCATTGGATTGATTTCAATCGGGCTGCATCATGACAGCAATGAGGTTGAACTTTCCTATCAGCTCCTGCCTGATTGGTGGGGAAGGGGATATGCAACGGAAGCTGTTCAATCCATCATTCAGTTTGCGTTTGATGAATTGAACCTTTCCAGGCTTGTTGCTGAAACACAAACAGCCAATACTCCTTCCTGCAGATTACTGGAAAGGGCAGGGATGAAGTTTGAGAAAAAGGTCATACGGTTTGAGGCGGAACAGGCGATTTATTATATTGGCCAAACAGAATAAGACAAAACTAATCCCGTACCACATAAATTGTGATACGGGATTAGCTTCAGGGCAGTGACTGATGGATTATTTATCTGTTTGCAGTTCCGTGTAAACGACTAATCGGTTTATATGACCACCCTTTGATCTGTCAAATGGACCTGTGCATGTTACAAGATTCAGCATTTGTCTCGAAGTATACCCGAATATCTGCTTGACAGGGGCATCATCCATCGGAAAGATTTCCTTGCCGACAACTTCAAAAACGAGTTGTTTGCCATCCTTGTTCATGATTTTCACTTCGTCGCCTTTTTGTAAATCTTTCAGGTTGAAGAACACGCCTGGCCCAGTTTTGTCGTCTACATGTCCTGCGATTACAGCACTGCCGCGTTCTCCTGGTTTGGGACCGAGATCATACCAGCCGGTAATCCGGAAATTTTCCGGCACCGCCATTTGTCCGTTTTTCATCAGACCGACTTTTTCCACCTCTGATTCCACATCAATGGCGGGAATCTTGATGGTATCAGGAACGATTCCGTGTTGTTTTTTGGTTGTATCAATCCCTGATGAAGCTGTATTTAATTTGTTATTTGTATTGCTTATTTTGCTCCCGGAAGTCTTTTGGTCATTGGTTTTCTGCACAGTACGGGTCTCTTCATTCGAATCATTGGCAGCATCCTGACCGGAGTCTGTGCTTTGTGATTGACCGCATCCGGTGATGATTATCAGTGACAGTACCAGAATACTGAGTAAAGTTCGCATGGCACATCCTCCCGTCATTAGGGAATGGTTACTACTTATCATTGTTAGCAGTTTTATATTTTGATACTGCAGTTAAACCAATCAATGCGAACAGTCCTGCACCAAGAATCCACATCCACATCATGTCGTTGTTCTGATCAGCCGGCATGCCCAGTCCAGTGTTTGGCATTTCGGAAGGCATTTCGGATGCAAACTTTTCCGGGTTTTGGCTTACAATTCCAGATGACAGCAATTTGGCTGCTCCGTACATATGGCCATAGGAATCACGTGCTTGGGTGAATGCTTCGTTATATGAACCTTCCACATAGCTTTCAAACGAGCCGATCAGCTGGTTGACATGTTTCTGCAACCCTTTAGCAAGAACGGATGCCTTCACATTGCCGCCTGTTGCTTTTTCGATAAAGGCGGAAAAATCTTCTTTATACATTTTCAGGTTATCCAACGCTTTTTGTTTAACCTGTTCGTTCTCTTTGGCAGTTGCATTGACATAGTCGACAAAGTAGCCAATGTGTTCGGACCACATTTTATCAAATGCTTTACCTGCTTCTTTACCATATACCGATGCAATCGCGCTTGCCAAGTCATCTGTGTTGCCGCTTAATGCTTTCGTTGATGCTTTGAAATCGGGTGCGCCTTGAATACCATTTTGCATGGCGATTGTCGCCAGACCGGCATGTTCGGAAAGCAGCTTGCTCAAAGTGGCACGCAAATCGCCAGCCGGTGTTACTGCCATTGTGTTGTTAAATTTGTCCGGAAACTGATCCACAATCGCTGATGACAACCCTTTTGCCACCATATGCATGTGGGCGATTGCTTCGCGTTCATGCTGGTAAGCTTTTTGATAATTTTCAGCTACATAGCTGTCAAATGCTCCAATTAATTGATTCACATGAATTTGCAGACTTTCTGCCAATGATCCAGCTTCCAAACGTTTACCAGTTGCTTTTTCAAGAAACTGGGAGAAGTCTTTCCGATACTGGGAAAGTTCATCCAACGCTTTTTGCTTCGCTTGTTTATCACCCTCTGCAGTTGCATTGACGTAATCAACGAAATATCCGATATGTTCGGACCACATTTTTTGGAATGCTTTGCCTGCTTCATCACCATACACAGATGCAATGGCATTGCTTAAATCTTTCGTGTTTGATTTCAGTGCGGAGACAGACGCTTTGAAATCTTCTGTTCCAGCTGCTCCATTGCGCATTGCTTCAATTGCCAAAAACGCATGTTCACTCAACAGGTGTCCCAGGTTTGCCCGTAAGTCGACCGCTGCTGTATCAACAGATGACTGATTATCCATGGTTTCCGCGTTTACCAGACCTCCATTTGCTGAAAATAATAATGCTGCACTTAGTGGTACCGTTACTGCTGCTTTTTTCCAATTCATGAAAATTCCACTCCTTTTTTTAATTTCTACTAGGCTAACGGAGCAATTTTCAAATTGGATCACTTTCTTTTGAAAAAAATTAAAAAAATCCGGGATGCACGATCAAGCGCGCATTCCGGATTTAAAAATTTTATAATGGAGAGCTCATTAAAATATCCCCATGCGGTTTCTGACTGTGTGCGTCCGGTTCTTTCGTAATGGCAATGGTATCCCAATTATGCTCGCCTTGATAGTCAATAACATGGAAAACACTTCCGGACCCATCATGATCGGGGGCAAAATTTCCTGCCCGGTATGGTTTGCCCTCATCGAGTACCCATACCTGATATGTTTCCTTCCCTTCAAGCTGCGGCAAATCGTTGGCTTGCAGAATCAGGTTTAATCCGTCATTTTGGTTGACCATCATCGCAGTTGCCTGACCATTAAAGCCTTCTGACGGCTGCAGTGCCATCATGGCCTGCACATTTTCCAGGTTTATCGTGTTGTCGGGTTCAGGTTCCTGTTCATTATTTTGGGTTGATATATAGACGGCTGCAGCGCCATTCCCAACAAGTGATACCGTCAACAGAGCGACCATGGCAGGTTTCAGCCATTTGTTCCGGTTTGGTGGTAATGTTTTTCTTTTTGATGGAAGTGGCGTAATATTTTCCCGCGCCTTTTCAACAGGTTTTGCTTCATTCAATACATTGGAAAGAACGCGTTGTTTCATCCCTGCCGGGGGTTCCACTGGTTCACTGCTGTATGGAAGTTCATTCGTCAACTGCTGTAATTCCGTCAATTCTTCCTGACAATCCGCACATTCTGCTAAATGCGCCTCATATTCCTTTTCCTGTTCAGGTGTTAGTTGTTTATTAAAATAATCAATCAGTTGATCGCAGTGTTTAGACGTCATCATGAACCCCCCTCTCTTTTCTGGATGAAAGGATTTGATTTAAATGTTTCAGTGCCAGCCTCACCCTTCCTTTAACGGTGCCAAGTGGTAAATTGCATGCTTTCGCGATATTGGACTGTGACATGCTTTTAAAATAAAACAGCTCAATAATTTCCTGCTGTTCTTGTTTCAGTTGTTCGATACATTCCCGGATTACTTCGCTGCATTCGTTCCATACGATGGATTCTTCCGGGGTAGGGTCCTGGGCATGCATGGAATCCCGTTCTTCTAATTCATATGGAGTTTCTTTCTGTTTTCGAACCAGGTCAATACACGCATTTCTGGTAACGGTTAAAATCCAGGATGAAAATTTTCCTTTCCCATCGTCGTAATAAGCTTTTTTTGTCCATATTTTAGTAAACACATCCTGTACAGCTTCTTCTGCAAGAAATTTATTGTTCGTCATTCGATAGGAAAAGGAGAATAACAGCTTTTCATAACGATCATACATTTGCTCCAACGCTTTCTCGTCATTATTCTGTATGCGATAAAATAATTCATTGTCCGTATTTTGCATAACATTCTCCTTCAAACCGGAATATTCATTAGCATACCACACACTATACCGGATGAACATGTATAGTAAACGTACAGAATTGTGATTTGGATCAATTTTAGCGGAGGGAATTTTTTATGGAAGGATAGGTTAGGATTAAAGCAGAACATGAACCGCTGTGGTGGAGACATCAACCGCTGGGAGCAGAACATCAACCGCAAAGAGGGAAACATCAACCGCAAAGAGGGAAACATCAACCGCAAAGAGGGAAACATCGACCGCAGCAGGGAAACATCAACCGCAAAGAGGGAAACATCGACCGCAGCAGGGAAACATCAACCGCAAAGAGGGAAACATCAACCGCAAAGAGGGAAACATCGACCGCAGCAGGGAAACATCAACCGCAAAGAGGGAAACATCGACCGCAGCAGCGGAACATCAACCGCAAAGAGGGAAACATCGACCGCAAAGAGGGAAACATCAACCGCAGCAGGGAAACATCGACCGCAAAGAGCAAAACATTATCCACCGCAAAAAGTACCGGTCACAATCGAGCACGGATGAACAGGATTGACTGAAACATGGTTGGTAGACTGATTGATGAGAGGAGGGAACAATCCATGGTCGAAAGATTACTATAGTGAGATTTGGATACCGATTAAAAAATAATCCGGAAAAGCACAGGGCCCCTGGTTTCTGTGCTTTTTAGCAGTAAGATTTTATTTTTAATGATGTACTGTGAAAGCGCGTTAAGTTAAAACAGTAAATTCACCTAATTATGAAAATTTAAAAATACATATTGAACTCTGCCTGAGTTTGATATATAATGTTTGTGAAATCGATTTCATATTCATCAACGTAATCGTTTTTATTTAGGTCTTTAATGAAATCGATTTCATATATTTAAAAAATCTGAAGGGGGTATTCATTAGCGTAAATATGTCGACTATTGAGGACGTTGCAAAACTGGCAGGAGTTTCAAAAACAACCGTATCCAGGGTACTCAACAATCATCCATATGTTGCTGAAAACAAGAAAGCATTGGTTCACAAAGCGATGGAAGAATTGTTATATGTTCCCAATTCGACTGCCCAGCGGCTGCGGAAGCAAACGACACAGACGATAGCAGTATTGATTCCGCGTATCTCAAATCCGTTTTTCAGCAAAATGGTGGAAGTTATGGAAAATATAGCTGCTGATAATGGGCTGCAGCTGGTGGTATGTCAGACGATGTATGATAAAAAGCGGGAACTGGTGTATCTGGATCTTGTCAAGACAAAGCAGATTGATGGTGTGATTTTAGCCTCTTTGGAGAATGATTGGAATGAAGTAAACGATTACACAAATTTTGCTCCAATCATTTTTTGCAATGAATATGATGACAGGGCACAGGTTCCGACTGTTCGCTTAAATCAATTTGAGGGCGCTTACATTGGAACAAAATATCTCATAGACAAAGGGTATAATAAAATTGCCAAATGCCGGGGGAACAATTTATCTGGCCTGGTAACGGACAGACAAAGAGGTTTTTATCATGCATTGGATGAAGCCGGGCTTCCATTCAGCGAGGAGTGGACGTTCACTGGTGTTTCATTGGTGGAAGACGGCAGACGAGTTTTAAGGGAAATCATTGAAATGGAAAATCGCCCTAATGCAGTATTTACCGGAAGTGATGAAGTAGCAGCCGGAATAATTAGTGAAGCTGGACGTTTGGATGTGAAAATCCCGGATGAACTGGCTGTAATGGGTTTTGATGACCAGCAAATTGCCGGTCTGGTTACACCGGGGTTAACGACAATCCATCAGCCTGTCGACCAAATTGGCAAACGGTCGATGGAAGTTATGATCGATTTACTGCATGGCAAAGGAAGGATGGACGAACAATTGACGTTACTGCCGCTTCACTTGGTCGAGCGAGGTTCAGTTTAAAAAACGATGGGGAGGAAGAATTATGAAGCTAATAAAAAGTTTAACAATATTGGCATTCCTGCTGATTCTCATGTGTGCACTTGCAGCGTGCAGCTCAGGGTCAGGCGGGGAGAGTGAAGGAAATGCAAATGACGGAGAGCAGGCCAAAGACGGGTCAAGTCAGGAAAAAGTGAAGCTTGTTTATGCAAGAGGCCGGGATACGACCGGAGCCACGCAAAAGATTGTTGATTCATTCAACAAGAGTCACGAGAACATTGAGGTTGAGCTGCGTGAAATGCCTGCAGACAGCGGGAAGCAGCACGATGCATATGTCACGATGCTGAATGCGAAGTCGTCAGAGATTGATGTGTTTGATATCGATGTTGTCTGGCCGGCGGAATTTGCACAGGCAGGTTACACCCTCCCGCTTGACCGGTTTATTCAAAAAGATAATGTTGATTTGAGCAAATATAACCAAGGCGCATTAAGTGCGGCGCAGTTTAATGGTAAGCAGTGGGCAATGCCGAGGTATGTGGATGCTGGGTTGCTTTTCTACCGGAAGGATCTCGTGGATCAAGTTCCAAAGACATGGGATGAACTGACGGCTCAGGCTAAAAAACTACAGGGCAAAAAGGGTACAGACTTCGGATATGTTTTCCAGGCGAAGCAATATGAAGGCTTGGTTACGAACGTTGTTGAGTACGTTGCATCGTACGGCGGTCAGATTCTCAATGAAAAAGGTGAAGTTGTGATTAATAGTGATGATACCATTCAAGGTATTAAGAAACTTGTTGAAATCGCAAATGCCGATTATGTTCCGGGTAATATTACGACGTTTACCGAAGTAGAATCTGAAACCGCCTTTATTGAGGGAGAATCCGTGTTTATTCGGAACTGGCCATATCAGTGGGCGCTTGCCAACAATAAGGAAAAATCCGAGATTGCTGGAAAAGTCGGAGTTGCACCTCTGCCGGCAGGTGATGAAAAATCAGCAGCAGCACTAGGCGGGTGGATGGCTGCAATTAACAAATATTCCGAACATAAACAGGCTTCCTGGGAATTTTTGAAATATTTGACGGGGCCTGAGGGGCAGAAAATCATGGCAATCGAGGGTGGTAAGGCACCAAGCTATACCCCTTTGTTTGAAGACAGTGAGGTACTGGAGGCTAATCCGTTTTTCAAAAATGAGGAATTTGTAAAAGGGTTGGATGCTGCGGTATCACGTCCTGTCGCACCGAATTATCAGGAAATCTCAGAAATCATTCAGGTTTCAGTGTCAAAAGCAATTGCCGGTCAGGTATCGGTTGAGCAAGCTGTGAAAAACATGGAAAAAGAACTGAAAGCCGCGTTGAAATAAAACTTAAAAGCATTAGCCTTCAACCAATCTGAAGGCTAATGTGCTTTTAAGGCGAAAAGAGGTGTACGTATGGCAGATCAACAAAAGAAACCAAAAAAAAGTAAGTTGAAACAATCTGAAAAGAGAGCAGCTTACTGGCTGGTGGCTCCGTCCATTCTGTTAATCTTGATTATTGCAATTTATCCCGTTTTGCAGTCCTTTTATTTCAGCCTGTTTGATTTGAGGCTTAATGATCCCACCAAATCGTCGGTTCATTTGAATTATAGTATCAATATAGAGGAGTACCTTAATTACTATCCATTTTTGGAAGGTGATCTTGAAGGTGAAATGAAGCAGGCAGATGGGGCTGTGAAGAACAAATTGACAGATATTCATGCGAATTTAAATCAATTGGATTCAAAGATCCGTGAAGATGCCGGCGACGTGTACGGCAAAGTAAATAAGATGCTGAATAATTTTAAAACACCTCCGTCAGATTTAAGCATGGTGGAAATAACCGATGAAACTGCCGAAGAATTTACGGGGACAATCCAGCACATCAATGAAGAACTAAAAGCACTTGAGGAAAAAGGATCATTATCAAATCCAAAAGAACTAACAGGGCTTGCATCCGGAATGACGGGTGTCATCATTGAACCGAACTTTATCGGTTTTGGTCACTATGCAAATCTGCTCCAAAATGACCGTATGTGGGCATCCCTTGGAAATACGTTCGTATTTACAATTATTTCCGTTTTCTTTGAATTTGTTCTCGGGTTGGCAGTCGCACTGTTAATTAACAAAGCATTCTTTGGACGGGGAATCATTCGTGCTACAGTTTTAATTCCATGGGCTATCCCGACTGCAGTGTCAGCAATGATGTGGAAGTTTTTGTATGATGGCCAGAATGGAATTATTGCCAAATTGTTTCATGATATTGGATTGATTGATTCGATGGGATCACTGTTATCGACGGAACTTGGCGGTATGTTTGCCGTTATTCTGTCAGATGTGTGGAAAACCACCCCATACATTGCGTTGCTTCTGCTGGGCGGGCTGCAGGTAATCCCGAAAACTCTTTATGAAGCAGCATCAATTGACGGGGCTGGGAAATGGAAACAGTTTATTACGATAACATTGCCGATGCTGAAATTGAGTATTCTGGTAGCGTTACTTTTCCGGACGCTTGATGCATTTCGCGTATTTGACCTGATTTATGTATTAACCGGCGGAGGACCTGCAAATGCCACGGAAACGATTTCGATTTATGCGTACCAGGTGATGTTCTCGCAACTGCAGTTCGGTGCAGGATCCGCTATCGCGATTATCGTATTCATCTGCGTTGCCATCATTTCGATGATTTTTGTCAAATTGCTAGGATCTGATTTACTGCCGGAAGGGTCTAAAAAGTAGGAGGGTTGATAATGGAGAAAAAAGCAGGACCGGTGTTTTATATACTATTGGCAATTTTTGTTTTTGTTGTCATGTTTCCGTTTCTATGGGTGTTTTTAAGCTCGATCAAGCCTCCATCAGCCTTGTTCGGCGAAAAAGCGTTCGATTGGTTTGCAAATAATCCGTCACTGAAAAGCTATAAATCTGTCTTTTTTGATCACCCATTTTTAACGTATATGAAAAACAGTTTCATTGTTTCATCGATTACAACGATTTATACCGTATTTACAGCATCGTTTGCGGCATATGCGATTGCCCGCTTGGAATTCCGTGGAAAAACGGTTATTCTTGGGTTGGTTCTTTCGGTCTCAATGTTTCCGCAAATCGCAACGTTGTCACCGATTTATATGATTTTAAAAAACTTGGGACTGACAAATAGTTACTTAGGATTGATTATCCCGTATACAACGATAACACTGCCACTGTCCATCTGGATTATGGTTACGTTTTTCCGGAAAATTCCTCATGACCTGGAAGAGTCGGCGAAAATTGACGGGGCTTCGCTTATGCAAACGTATTGGAGAATTATTTTCCCGCTGGCAGTCCCGGGGATATTTACGACCGCAATTCTGGTGTTTGTTGCAGCCTGGAATGAATACTTATTTGCACTCGCTATTAATACGTCGGAGGCATATAAAACGGTTCCGGTTGGGATCTCGATGTTCCAGGGACAATACTCGATACCTTGGGCAGAGATTTGTGCAGCAACGGTTGTAGTTACGATTCCGCTTGTGGTCATGGTACTGATTTTCCAAAAACGGATTGTCTCCGGACTTACATCTGGTTCGGTAAAAGAATAGATAATAGATTGGAGTGTTTTATATGAAGGTAACCGTATGGAATGAAAACCGGCACGAACAGAAAAACCCTGACGTACGAAAGGCCTATCCAAAAGGGATACATGGTGCAATCGCCGGATTCCTCGAACAAAATGGATACGAGGTATCAGGCGCAACCTTGGATGAGCCTGAGCATGGATTGACAGATGAAGTTTTAAACAATACTGATGTCCTCTTTTGGTGGGGGCATATTGCACATGATGAAGTGGATGATGCTGTAGTTGAAAAAATTAAACAGCGTGTTCTTAGTGGAATGGGGTTAATTGTGCTTCATTCCGGACACCTTTCTAAAATTTTCAGGGCACTTATGGGAACATCATGTGACTTGAAATGGCGGGAAGCTGATGAACGGGAGCGGATATGGGTCTGCAATCCCGGTCATCCGATTGCAGAAGGGGTCGGTGAAAATATTGAGCTTTCCAAAGAAGAAATGTATGGGGAGCATTTTGATATTCCCGCTCCGGACGAATTGGTGTTTATCAGCTGGTTTGAAGGCGGAGAGGTTTTCAGAAGCGGATGCACGTTCAGACGCGGCAAAGGAAAAATATTTTATTTCCGTCCGGGGCATGAAACATACCCGACGTACCATAATCCGGAAATCCAGCGTGTCTTGTTAAATGCCGTAAAGTGGGCTAAACCTTCAGCAAATCCAACACCTGTGTATGGAAATGCCAAACCGCTTGAAACAATTTCGGTAAAGGATTAAATAAGTGACTTGAAGGGAGACGGGGAAAATGGGTAAGTTAACTGTAGCAGTTGTTGGATGCGGAAGTATTGCAAGGAATCGTCATCTGCCGGAATATGCTGGAGAAGAGGATGTCGAAATCAGAGCTGTTTGCGATGTGGTGAACGAACGTGCGGTGGAAATGGCGAATATGTACGGCGCAGTGGCATATGCTGACTATCATGAAATGTTCAAAGATGAAGAGATTGATGCTGTAAGCGTGTGTACGCCAAATGCACTGCATGCGCCGGTATCGATTGCCGCGCTTGAGGCGGGGAAGCATGTTCTATGTGAAAAACCGATGGCAACGTCAAGTGAAGAAGCAGAGGGAATGATCAATGCCGCTGAAAAAAGTGGTAAGAAATTGATGATTGCACACAATCAGCGCTTCGTTCCATCGCATCAAAAAGCCAAGGAACTGATTGCGAGCGGAGAGGCAGGCAGGATTTACAGTTTCCGGACCACATTTGGCCATGGCGGTCCTGAAGGTTGGAGTGTTGATGGTAAACGAAGCTGGTTTTTCAAGAAAGAGTCAGCTTTTATTGGTGCGATGGGGGATCTTGGTGTACATAAATCCGATTTGATTCGGTATTTATTGGGTGAAGAGATTTCCGAGGTTGGTGCACTTGTCGAAAATTCGGCCAAGGAAAATATTGATGTGGACGATAATGCTGTCTGTATTTTAAAAACGAACAGCGGCATCATTGGTACATTAACCGCCAGCTGGTCGTATGTATCCAGCGAAGATAATTCAACGATTATTTATGGGGAAAATGCGATTTTACGGCTGGAGGATGATCCGGTTAACTCGCTTATTGTCCATTACAAAAATGGGGAAATAGTAAAGTATGAACTCGGTCAAATCCAGTCAAATGACGATGGCGGCCAGACAAGTACTCATGTTATTGAAAATTTTGTTTCGTCTGTTTTACAGGATAGGCCGGTGCCGGTCAGTGGCGAAGAAGGGAAAAAATCGCTGGAGGTTATTTTAGCGGCCCTTGATTCCAGTGAAACGAAGCAATTGGTGCAACTTAATTGAAGGTGGTAGATGATGATGGAAAAATTGCGGTTAGGGATTATCGGGGCAGGCGGAATTGCTGTAGGAAGGCATATCCCTGCTTTTCAAAAACTGCAGGACAAAGTGGTATTGCAGGCTGTTCAGGACATCAATGAAACACGAGCACAGCAAATTGCTGACCGCTTTTCCATTCCGGATGTGTTTACGGAATACCATGATATGTTTCGCAAGGTGGATGCGGTTGTTATTTGCACCCCAAACAAATTTCATTCCGAAATAGCAATTTCGGCATTGCAGCATGGTGTCCATGTTTTTTGCGAAAAGCCAATGGCGATAACCGTTGATGAATGCCGTCAAATGATGGAGACTGCTGATAAAACTGGCAACGTGTTAACGATAGGCTATCATTATCGGTTTATGCAGGAACCCCGGGCTGCAAAAGCAATTGTTGATGCGGGCGAAATCGGCAAACCAATCGTCGCCAGGATACAAGCGTTGCGGAGACGAAAAGTACCAGGCTGGGGTGTGTTCACCAACAAATCACTCCAGGGCGGCGGCAGTTTAATCGATTATGGATGTCATTTTCTCGACTTGGCCATGTGGCTGATGGGGAATCCTGATCCCGTCGAGATTACCGGAACAACATACAATGATTTAAGTAAAACGCCGGGGCTTGTGAATGAATGGGGAGAAGTTGATCATTCCACATTTGATGTTGATGATCATGCAACCGCCTACATTAAATTTGACAATGGAAGTTCGTTATTATTTGAAACATCATGGGCTGCCAATGTAAAAGAAGATATCGAATCGGTCAGTATTTCCGGAACGAACGGGGGATTGGATGTTTTTCCGCTTGAAGTAAACCAGGAGAAGAACGGCATGCTGCTGAACAGTGAACCGTACTGGCTGCCTGGTGAGGAAGATCCGGGTGTTCCTCAGGCTGAAGCATTTGTGAACAGCTGCCTCGGACTGTCGGAAGTGCTGGTAAAACCAGAACAGGCGTTAAAAGTCTCACAGATTATCGAATCGATTTATGAAAGCAGTTTTAGTGGAGACCAAATTTAGATAGGGGATGAAGAGATGAAACTTGGTGTGTTTACCGTTATATTTGGGGATAAGTCATTTACTGAAATGCTTGATTATGTTCAGGCGTCCGGATTGGATGCGGTGGAAATTGGTACGGGCGGCAATCCGGGGAATGCCCATTGTGATCTTGATGCATTACTTGAAAGTGAAAGCAAACGTAAGGGATATATGGATGAAGTGTATAAGCGCGGATTATCCATCAGTGCCTTCAGCTGTCATGCTAATCCGATTTCGCCAGACCCTGTATATGCAAAAGAGTCCGATGAAACATTTCGAAAAACGGTCCGACTCGCCGAAATGCTTGGTGTTTCTGTTGTGAATTGTTTTTCCGGAACGGCAGGCGATCATGAACATGCAAAATATCCGAATTGGCCGGTAGCACCGTGGCCAACAGCGTACAGCAATATTTTCGAATGGCAATGGGAAGAGAAGCTGATACCGTATTGGAAGGATGCGGGTAAGTACGCGGAAGAACACAATGTGAAGGTTGGACTGGAATTGCATGGAGGCTTTCTTGTCCATACGCCGCACACGATGCTGAAGCTGCGAGAAGCAACGTCACCGGCAATTGGGGCGAACCTTGATCCGAGTCACTTGTGGTGGCAGGGAATCGACCCTGTAGGAGCGATTAAGATTCTCGGGAAAGCTGGTGCACTTCATCATTTCCATGCCAAAGATACGTACATTGACCAGGATAATGTAAATATGTATGGTCTGCTTGATATGCAGCCATATGATAAAGTGCAAACCCGTGCATGGACATTTCGCTCGGTCGGGTGCGGCCATGGTACACAGGAATGGACGGATATGATCAGCGCACTCCGGACGTATGGGTATGATCATGCCGTCAGCATCGAACATGAGGATCCGCTCATGTCAATTGAGGAAGGCTTCCAGACAGCAGTACGAAATTTGAAGCCGCTGATTATAAAAGATAAGCCCGTTGACGTGTGGTGGGCTTAACCGGACAACAAAAGGAGTTATAGCAGCTAGCTAGAACTCCTTTCTGTTTGTTCACGGCCGCCAACGGGCAAATCCTCCCTCGGTATTTATAATTTGTCCGGTAATCCATGAAGCTTCATTGGTTAAGAGCCAAGTAATCAGCTGGGCAGGATCTTTTGGTTGCCCGAATCGTCCAAACGGAAACATCGGCTTCATCGTATTCCACGCTTCGTTATTCAAATAACCGGTGTTTACAGGACCAGGATTAATTGTATTAACCGTTATATTCTCATCGGCAAGCTGGTCGGCAATTGTGGTGGTAATGTCAGCTAATGCACCTTTAGCCGCGGCGTATGCAATTTCCCCATGCATTGGACCTAAGCGTTGTCCCGAAGTCATGTAAATAATTTTTCCGCGATCTCTTTTTGCATCATGCTGTGAAGCAAAACATTGCGTCAGAAGCAGGGAAGAACGTGTGTTAACGGCATAATGTTTGTCCAACATTTCCGTTGTTAACTCACCAATTGCACCATCACTTCCGCTCAGCCCATGATTGCAAATGAGTGCATCGATGTGTCCACATTTCTCATTTATTTCATCTATTAGTTTCTCCGGTATTTCCGGGTCAGCGAAGTCTCCGCTTACATCAAATAAAAATGCTCCATCGATTAGTTCTGATTCGATCCCTTCTAATACGTGATGCAAATCATCGGCACCCCATGGTTGTTCTTTATCGTGTGGCTGATAATGATGAATGATTACGGATGCTCCCCACGCGGCTGCCTGACATGCAATTGCATAGCCAATCCCCTGCCGGCGGCTAACCCCGGTAATCATTACATTATTCCCTTTCAGCGGGTACGGTTCCCGCGATAACGTAGACATGGATGTGATACCTCCCTTCGTAAATCCAGTATTTATTTCCGTGTTTGTGACATGAAGGCTGAAAGAATACATTTTCCATGGGAGAAAATGAAATCAGTCTTCCTTCAGTAGGAATCAAACTGTGGAAACAGGGATACTTGGTCCTCGAACTTCACAGCCGCTTCAAACTAATTCCGCGCCGCATGTTCTGCAGTGCTTCCTGGCCTGCTTCGTTATTTGCGATCATGACGTTTGTGTAAAGTGCATCAATAATGGTCAGCTGTGCGATTCTGGATGACAGTGCCTCCGAGCGGAAGTCAGTTTCCTCCGCCACTGTGTATAGGTTGATGTCTGCTACCTTGGTAAGCGGAGATTTAGCAAAATTTGTGACGGCAATTGTTGTGACGTTGTTTTCTTTTAGAACCTGCAGAATATCCAGCAGGTCTTTGGTTGATCCGCTGTGCGAAATCAGAATAGCAAGGTCTTCGCTTGTCAATTGAGAGGCAGCCATAATCTGCATATGTGCATCCAAATTCACGTTGATATCAATCCCGCTGCGGATAAATTTATGGTAGGCATCCATCGCAACAACGGCAGATCCGCCACTGCCGAAAAAATGGACTTTACTTGCTTTCAGGATAGCTTCCACTGCGCCTTCGATGACAGTTTCATCCTGTATGTGCAGGGTGTCCTCAATTGTCTTGATGTTGGAGCGGAAAACTTTTTCCGAAACCGTCCCGATACTGTCTTCCTCATTTATTTTTTCATGGATATCCTTAATCGGTGTCACGACTTCAGCAGCAAGTGCAATTTTCAACGCCTGAAAACCTTTAAAGCCAACACGCTGGCAGAAGCGGAATACGGTGGATTCCGCTACCCCCAATTCTTCCGATACCTGATTAATTGTATGGTGAATAATATTTTGGGGATTCTCTAAAATAAAGTCGGCGATTGATTTTTCCTTATCGCTGAACTTACCGTAATTACTTCGTATGCTGGCAAGGCAATGCTGGTTATTGTTTACCATCCAAATTTCTCCTTCTGTTTTTTCTGTATTTCTATTATAAATGAAAAATATTTTTTTCAAAACATTGCATACGGAATTTTTTTTGATATAATAATTAAAACACGGAATTTAATTTCATAAAAGTAGGAGGACATCATGGAAATAGGAATGATAGGCCTCGGCAAGATGGGTCTTAATTTAACGTTGAATTTATTGGATCATCAGCATAAGGTGATCGGGTTTGATAAACATACTGCGTCAGCTGAAAGCGTTGCCAGTGATGGATTTCGTCTGGCGGCATCCGTGACGGAATTGGTGGAAAGTCTGCCAGTGCCGAGAAAGATTTGGCTGATGGTTCCGGCGGGTGAAGTTACGACGGCAGTCATCGATGAATTGATGCCATTGCTGGAAAAAGGAGATATATTGATTGACGGCGGCAACTCAAACTATAAAGATACATTGAAGCGTGCCGAAAGATTAGAAGAACATGGAATTTATTTCTTTGACTGCGGTACGAGCGGTGGAGTCGATGGAGCCAGGGCAGGTGCTTGTACGATGGTTGGCGGCGATGCGGAAAAATTTAACGAAATTGAGCCGCTGTTTCGTGATGTATCGCTTGAAAACGGGTATCTGTATACAGGAAAATGCGGCAGCGGCCACTTTTTGAAAATGGTTCATAATGGTATGGAATATGGCATGATGCAGGCAATTGGCGAAGGGTTCGATATTCTGGAAAAAAGTGAATTTAACTATGATTATGAAAAGGTTGCCAACGTATTCAACCATGGATCGGTTATCCGTTCCTGGCTGATGGAATTGATGGAAAATGCCTTTTCAAAAGATGCCAATTTGGACGAAATTCGTGGTGTGATGAATTCATCCGGTGAAGGAAAGTGGACAGTGGAAACAGCGCTTGATTTACAGGCTGCAGCGCCGGTTATTGCGCTTTCATTAATGATGCGGTACCGCTCACAGGAAGATGATACATTTTCCGGAAAAGTGGTGGCAGCATTGCGAAACGAATTCGGTGGACACGATGTTGTGAAAAAGTAGGTTCGCCACTACTCTTTGCGGTGAGCCAGGTTTATTAAGGAGGAAGACCGATGAAGCAGCAGGATTTATACTTGGGCGTTGATATTGGTACGACAAGCACGAAAGCTGTTCTGTACCGGAAAAACGGGGAAGTAGAGACGACACATACGATAAACTACCCACTTCATACACCGGATACACTAGTGGCGGAGCAGAATCCGGAAGAGATATTTAATGCAGTGCTTGGGGTAATCAGGGAGACAATCCGCAAAAGCAACGTTTCAACTAATCAGCTCCGTCTCATTTCATTCAGTTGTGCAATGCACAGTCTGATTGCAGTTGGTGATAAGGATGAACTGCTGACGAACAGCATTACCTGGGCTGATACTCGCGCAGCTGATTATGCCCGTGAGATAAAGGAAAAATATGATGGCCATGAGATTTATTTGCGAACCGGAACACCGATTCATCCGATGTCCCCACTTGCAAAACTGGTTTGGATGAAAGCCGAGAAACCGGAAATTTTCAGCAAGGCGCGGAAATTTATTTCGATGAAAGAATATGTTTTTCGTAAACTGTTCGGTAAATATGTGATTGATTATTCGATTGCTTCTGCCACCGGATTGTTTAACCTGCAAACATTGGATTGGGATAAAGGTGCATTGGAACTGACGGGTATCACACGTGGGCAGCTATCCGAAATTGTTCCGACAACTCATCAGTTGACAGATGTGAAGGAAGAACATCGTACATATATGGGTATCGGTGCAGATGTTCCGTTCGTAATCGGGGCAAGTGATGGCGTGCTGTCAAACCTCGGAGTCAACGCGATTGATGAAGGTGTTATCGCGGTTACGATTGGGACGAGTGGCGCGATCCGGACCGTTTACAATGAACCTAAAACAGATCCAAAAGGGCGGATTTTCTGCTATGCCCTGACGGAGAACCACTGGGTAATCGGTGGCCCGGTCAACAATGGCGGCATTATATTGCGGTGGCTGCGCGATGAATTTGCTGCTTCAGAAGTGGAAACTGCCAAACGGTTATCGATTGATCCGTATGATGTGCTGACAAAAATTGCTTCCGGTGTCAATCCCGGTGCTGATGGGCTTATTTTTCATCCCTATCTAAAAGGGGAACGCGCTCCAATATGGAATGCCAATGCGCGTGGATCCTTTTTTGGACTAAGCATTCATCATAAAAAAGAGCATATGGTCCGTGCGGTGCTGGAAGGAACACTTTACAATCTGTATTCGGTGCTGCTTGCCCTGGAAGAGCTGACCGGAGAGCCGAAAAGCATCCAGGCAACTGGAGGATTTGCCCGGTCGGAAACATGGCGCCAGATGATGGCGGATATTTTCGATAAGCCTGTTATCGTTCCGGAAAGCTTTGAAAGTTCTTGTCTCGGTGCAGTGGTACTCGGAATGTATGCGACTGGTGAAATAGACGATTTCAGTATTGTTTCAGAAATGGTCGGTGATACGAATACGCATAATCCGGACGAGGAAACCACGAATATTTACCGGGAATTGCTGCCGATCTATATTCGGCTATCCCGAATGCTGAACCACGAATATGAAACGATTGCAGCTTTTCAGCAGAAACATTTGAGCAAGGACTGACGTTCAGTCCTGCAAGAGAGGTGATGTAATGGATGTTGTGACACTGGGGGAAACGATGATACTGTTTGTGCCGGAACATACCGGTCCAATGCGGAATACTGATCGTTTTACCACGAGGGTGGCAGGTGCAGAATCCAATGTCGCGATTGGACTTGCGCGGCTTGGATTTCAAGCGGGTTGGATCAGCCGGCTTGGTGATGATGAATTCGGCAAAAAAATTCGTGCGTTTATTCGAGGTGAAGGTGTTGACACAACCCGGGTGATTTTCGATGCATCTGCTGACACCGGCCTGTTTTTTAAGGAAAAACTTGCGCCCGGTGAATGGCGGGTGAACTATTACCGGAAAAATTCTGCCGCTAGCAGAATGCGTCCTGAAGATATGGATGAATCCTATATCGCCGGCGCGAAATTTTTGCATATAACCGGGATTACACCGGCATTGAGTGAGCATTGCTATGAAACCGTTTTAAGCGCTGTTGAAGCAGCGAAAAAACACGGTGTACTCGTCGTGTTCGATCCGAATTTGCGACGTAAGCTTTGGCAGGAGGAAAAAGCACGGGAAGTTTTGCTTGAGCTGGTCTCAAAAGCGGATATTGTGCTGCCGGGAATGGATGAAGCAGAATTTTTATTTGGCAGCGGATCGCCGGATCAACTGGCCAGGCAGTTTCAGAAATATGGGGTGACCGTTGTTGTCATGAAACTGGGCAAGCAAGGTGCTTATTATTCGGATCAGAATTTTGATGGATATGTGGAAGGGTTTGAAGTTTCGGAAGTGGTTGATCCAGTTGGTGCCGGGGATGGTTTTTCAGCCGGTTTTCTTTCCGGCTTGCTCGATGGCCTGGATTTACATGAAGCTGTCCGGCGGGCCAATGCTGTCGGAGCGATGGTGACAATGGCGCCCGGTGATGTGGAAGGATTGCCTGAAAAAGAGCGTCTCCTGAATTTTGTGCAAAGCCGGAGTCAGGGAGATGTCGAACGATAAGGAGAATGTTTTAATGATAAATACATTGCAGAAAATTTCAGACCATAAACTGGTCGCAGTTGTGCGGGGAGCCAATCCGGAAGATGTGATGCCAATAGCGGAGGCGCTTTTTGACGGTGGAATCCGCATTATGGAAATAACGATGGACACACCGCAAGTGGAAAGCGTCATCAGGGAGCTGAATAAGGCATTTGATGGGGAAATGGTTGTTGGTGCTGGTACGGTTTTGGATCCGGAGTCAGCCCAGACAGCTATCATGGCAGGTGCGAAATTTATTTTTTCTCCGACTGTCAACACGGAAACAATTAAGATGACGAAACGGTATGGCGTGGTCAGTATTCCTGGTGCCCTGACACCAACGGAAATCCTGACAGCGTATGAACACGGCGCAGATCTAATCAAAGTTTTCCCGGCAAGTGTAATGGGTCCCGGTTATTTAAAAGATGTGCATGGACCAATGCCACACGTTCCTCTTATGCCAACCGGCGGGGTGAACGTGTCCAATGTGCGGGAGTATTTTGAAAAAGGTGCCGTTGCAGCAGGTCTTGGCAGTGCACTTGTCAGAACAGATTCTCCGCTGACGAATGATGATTTGCAGGCGATGACGGCAAACGCGAAACAATTTATCGATGCGATTGAAGGTGTGTAACAATGAAAATTACTGATTTTAACCTGTATCAGATTGAACCACGCTGGCTGTTTTTGAAAATCGAAACAGATGAAGGGATCAGCGGCTGGGGTGAGCCGATTGTCGAAGGCCGTGCCCATACGGTTGGTGCTGCTGTAACCGAACTGATGGATTATCTGATTGGAAAAGATCCGCGCACGATTGAAGATCATTTTCAGGTTTTATATCGTGGAGGTTTTTATCGCGGCGGACCGATTCTGATGAGCGCCATCTCTGGAATCGAGCAGGCATTGTGGGATATTAAAGGCAAGTATTACAATATGCCGGTTTATGAAATGCTTGGCGGTGCGGTCCGTGATAACATTCAGATTTATTCCTGGATTGGGGGGGACCGGCCTCAGGATGTCGGGGCTGCTGCGAAAGAAAAAGCTGACGCCGGTTTTACGGCAATCAAAATGAACGGCACCGAGGAAATGAACTATATTGATCGTTACTCAAAAGTGGACGCTGCTGTTGAAAGGGTTGCAGCTATACGTGAAGCGGTTGGAAATGACTTTGGCATCGGCATTGATTTTCATGGACGTGTTCATAAGGCGATGGCAAAAATCCTGGTCAAAGAACTGGAGCCATACCGTCCGATGTTTATCGAAGAACCGGTACTTGCTGAAAATATGGAAGCGTTCCGGGATATTGCCAATCACACGACAACTCCGATTGCAACCGGCGAACGCAACTATACACGCTGGGGCTTTAAGCAAATGCTGACTGACGGTGTAGTTGATATTATCCAGCCGGATCTGTCTCATGCAGGTGGGATTTTGGAAGCGAAAAAAATTGCTGTCATGGCAGAAACATTTGATGTCGCGGTCGCACCGCATGCACCGCTTGGACCGATTAATCTTGCTGCATCACTTCAGCTTGATGCGTGCACACCAAACTGCATCATTCAGGAACAGAGCCTTGGTATTCACTACAATCAGGGGAGCGACCTTTTGGATTACCTGGTTAATCCGAAAGTTTTTGAATATGAAAATGGATCCGTAAAAATACCTAAGGGGGTGGGACTTGGCGTAGATATTAATGAAGAACGGGTTATCGAAGCGGCTAAAAAAGGGCACGATTGGAAGAATCCAATCTGGCGGCATTTCGATGGCACCGTTGCCGAGTGGTAATTTTTTGGAAGTTAAGTATAAAATCCTTTCATACTGCATAAGTGCAACTATGGCTGTCACCTAAAGGCTTGGTGACAACCAAGTTTTCTAAGAAGGATTGGTTAAAGATTTTACATGATGAGGGGGAGACCACATGTCCACTACAGGACTGATTTTACTAGCAGTATTTGGCGTAGCGTTATTGCTGTTTCTTGTTATCAAGACAAAACTGCAGGCATTTATTGCACTACTTGTTGTCAGTTATATTATCGGCTTATTGTCCGGCATGAGTCCGGAGAAAGTATTACAGGCCGTCAGTGATGGAATGGGAGGAACAGTCGCTGAAATTGCCGTTATCATCGGTGTCGGTGCGATGTTCGGTGAAATTCTGAAAGTATCCGGCGGTGCTGAACGTCTTGCCATGACATTAATGGATAAATTCGGTGAGAAGCGTGTTAACTGGGCACTGATGCTGACAGGTTTCATCATTTCGATACCGGTATTTCTCGATGTTGCATTTGTTATTTTAGTACCTATTTTATACAGTCTGGCACAAAAAATGAAAAAGTCATTGCTTTTCTTCGCGATTCCGTTACTTGCCGGTCTAGCGGTTACACACAGCTTTGTACCGCCGACTCCGGGTCCAATCGCGGTTGCATCACTACTGGATGCCAACCTTGGCTGGGTTATTCTGTTCGGTTTGATTGCAGGTATTCCAGCTGCAATCATTGCCGGTCCAATTTTCGGAACATATATTTCGAAAAAAATCCATGTGGAAGTTCCGAAAGAAATGCTGCAGAACATGGCGGAAGATGCACGCGGTAAGGAATATGATAAAGAATTACCAAGTTTCAAGATGATAGCTTCACTGATACTTTTGCCATTATTTCTGATCTTACTGAACACGTTTACAAGTGCTTCCCTCCCGGAAGACAGTACTGTCAGATCAGCGTTGACATTCATCGGTAATCCGGGGGTGGCCTTGACAATCACAGCATTGCTGACATTCTATTTGCTTGGTACACGCCGCGGCTACTCCAAAGAAGAAATACAGGAGATTGCCACGAAATCACTGGAACCAGCCGGTATCATTATTTTGATTACCGGTGCCGGTGGTGTGTTCGGTCAGGTGCTGGTTGAAACAGGAATTGGCGATATCATTGCCAATACGATGCAGAATCTGAACATTCCGGTGTTGGTATTTGCATTCCTTGTAGCCGGTGCTGTTCGTATTGCACAGGGTTCGGCAACCGTCGCTATGGTTACCGCGGCAAGTTTGATTACACCTGTTATCGACACGCTTGGGCTGGAAGGGCCAATTCTTGCTTTGCTCGTAATCACCGTCGCATCAGGTGCTACCATTGCATCACACGTAAACGACTCTGGATTCTGGCTGGTTAACCGATTCCTCGGCTTATCTGAAAAAGATACACTGAAATCCTGGACAGTAATGGAGACAATTATTGGATTTGTCGGTTTTGGTATGTCGCTGATTGTTAGCATGTTTATTTAAATTAAAGTAGAAGGTGAAGGTGTCATTTGGCACCTTCACTTATTTTTTTGCATTCAAATGAGCGAGAGAAATGTCCAGAAAGCGAAACCCGCTGATAAAAAGCCAGAACCCGCCGAAGAAAGCGCCAAAAGTGCTGAATAAATTTAAAAAGTGCCGGATTATTACTTGAATGTGCCGGAAAAATATTTCGGCAAGCTAGCGGTTTCTTTTTCAATCAATCAAAATAAACACCTTCCAGCGGGTTATGCAAATGTCTGAAGGCCAGCTTAATCTGTGATTCTGTATTTCTGCTGATTGACAGGTCGGGCAGTTCGTGTTCACCAAAAAATTCCACTGCACTTGTTTCAATACTTTCAGCAGGTTGTCCGCCGACAATTTCGCATTGGATAAATAGTTTGTAAACATGATAGGCAGACGGCGGGTGTGGATGACATTTTTTGTCCAGCACCCCGATTAATTTTACCGCTTTAACGTCAAATCCTGATTCTTCTTTGACTTCTTTTACGGCCACTTCACTTGGTGTTAATCCGATGTCGCCCCAGCCGCCTGGCAATGACCAGCCGCCATCACTTTTTTCCCGAACCATAAGGATCTTATTATCCTGAAAGACGACAGCCCGAATATCTGCTTTAGGTGTGGCATAGCCGGTTTCATTTGCAAATAATTCCTTTATCGTTGGTTGGTCCACTTCCGTATATTCAGACATGATTTCGACAGCCAGATTTTGCAGTTCTTCATATCGTTCCGTGTCGTATGCATTGTTGGAGTAGGCAATGCCAGCCTGTGCGGCCGATTGAATTTGCTTTGCCCACCCCAGCCATTTTGGATCCATTTTATCCCCACCCGTTCAAAAAATCATTCTTTACTCATTGTACACGATTTTAGGTGCACGGCGAATGGTGATTTTCCAGTTCATGCCGGTTTCGATTTGGTATGCTTTCGCAAAAGAACCCTGGTTAATGGCAACGCCAAGTTTATCAAGGGAATTTACATAGATGAGCGGTTCTCCAAGATGACTGTCGGCGAACGAACGCCCAAATGTCATGATGTTTTTATAAACCTGCCGGGTGTTGTTGGCAATGGTCACTTCAAAGGAATCCCCATATTTAAAATTGGCTTCCTTAAATAAATCATGGTTAATATTTGTCCAGAGGTTGCCAAAACGAACATCATGAATATCGATATTGCCGTGTACAATGCCATCTTCATCCATGTAGGATTGGTTATGTTCGATTTCAATGATGTCCTCCACATCTAACTCCGGGCCAACTTCATCAAATTGAATCGTACCTGAAGCGAGGCGCGCTCCTGTGTATGCATAAACATCCCGGCCGTGAAATGTATATGAATCACCTGATTTTGGCAAACGGTTTACCCGCTCATCAATCTCCCTGACTGCTGTGATGCCGATATTCTGCTTAATGTGTGTAAGTGTGCCATTGTCCGGTGTAACAATATATTGATTCTCCGCTGTTTTAACAACGATACTTAAACGATCGGTTCCGACACCAGGATCTACAACCGAAACAAAAACAGTATCTTCGGGCCAGTAGGAGATGGTCTGGTAAAGCCGGTACGAGCCTTCCCAAATATTAAATTGCGGGATGTCATGTGTTAAATCAAATATTCGCAGCGCTGGAGCAACCGATAAAGCAACACCATACATCGCACTTACTGCACCATCACTTAATCCAAAGTCAGTTTGTAGCACTAAATTTTTACTCATGTTCGATTCCCCCATTTCATTTTTGTTGATACTTAGGATACCGCCCGGAAAACATCATTATCCCTTGGCAATTAAAAAACCACGCCCATGCCGAATATCACATTCGGTAAGGACGTGGTTGTGTTTACGCGGTACCACCTTACTTTACTGTATGCTCGCACATACAGCCTCATTAAGTACGCAAGCTCATGCGGCTTTGGATACTTTGGCATTGGTAACGAGTGCCGAACCCGCCGGAACCTACTGATATCAAGTCGATACGTTCAGCACGAAACTCGGAGGCCATTGTTCAGATACGTACTTTTGCTTCTTTTCAGCTGCCGAAGCTCTCTGCAGAAAAATAACGATATCTTACTTTCCCTCTTCAATGTTCCTTCATTCTGTTTAAGTTTACAGAATTATATCTTATCATTGTGTAGAATGCAAGTTTTTAATCGAAAAACTTTCCCTGAAAAAGAAAAAAAGAAATATACGATTTTTTCCCAATTCATTAAGTACCTTTGTTAGAATATTTATTGTGAAAGGAAATATAAGTGAAATTGGGGGAGACTTCTTTTATGGAAATTATTTTTATTGTGGGATTAATAATCGGTTTAGCTATTATTGTCGGTATTGGATGGTTTATTTATATGAAAATAAAATATAAAACCGTTCCGTCAAACATCGCACTGATTATCACGGGTCCAAAATTGGGAGACCCTGAAAAAGATCATAATGTTTTCCGTGACGAGGAAGGAAGATATTTAAAAGTTATCCGCGGCGGTGGGCACCGTCTCCGTATGTTTCAGACACATACACCGGTTTCATTGACAGCGTTCCAGCTGAAAATTTCAACACCTACTGTTTACACGAAGCAAGGGGTTCCAATTGTCGGGGAAGCTGTGGCGATGATAAAAGTTGCGGATTCGCTGGAAGGCATTGCCAAGTATGCTGAACAATTTCTGGGCAGAGACCAAAAGGATATTGAACATGATATTGCGGAAGTATTGGGAGGCAATCTTCGCGCTATATTATCCAAAATGACGGTGGAACAAATCAATAACGACCGCGAAAGTTTCAACAGTCAGGTTACGGACATTGCGCAAAATCAACTGGATGCAATGGGCTTCAAAATCACAAGCCTTGGTTTAACGGATCTCAAGGATGATGAAGGAAGTGAATATCTGCAAAACCTTGGTCGTCCGCGTACAGCAGAAGTTAAAAAGAATGCGGAAATTGCTGAGGCTACCAATGACCGTGAAACCAAAGTTCACGTTGCGCAGATGAATGAAGAAACGAAGCGGGAAGAATATGAGCGAGAAATTTCAATTGCAGAATCTCGTAAGGACAAAGAGATTAAAGATGCTGTTTTCAAAGAAGAAACCGAGAAAGCACGCGCGAAAACGGAGGCAGCCTATGATCTGGAAAAAGCTGAGCGTGAACTGCAGGTTGAAAAAGAACGACTCAAAGTTACAAGGCAGGATAAGGAAGAATCATTACGCCTGAAGCAGCTTGAACGCGAACGTAACGTTGCACTGGAAAAAGAGGAAGCAAAAGTCCGAAAAGAGAAAGCGGACGCTGAATATTATGAGCGGATAAAAGCGGCAGAAGCTGAAGCGGAATCAAGTGAAAAAGCAGGTCACGCCGAAGCTGAAGTTATAAAAACAAAAAGTCTGGCTGAAGCGGAAGGAATTGAAAAACGCGCTGAAGCACTGAATAAGCACAAAGAAGTAATGATGGTTGAAATGATGATCAAGATGCTTCCTGACTTTGCAAAATCCGTATCCGAACCACTTAGCAATGTGGAATCCATTCGTATTATGGACGGCGGAAATGGCGATGGAGTCGGTAATTTCACCGGGAATGTAACAAACACCATGACTAATCTGCAGGAAAGTCTTGCACAGATGACCGGTCTGGATTTGAATGAAATCATCAACAATATTTCCGGAAAAAGTAATCTGAAAGGTGAGTTGGGGCAAATCGCCAGCTCGCTGGAAAAGAACACCACACCAGATTCGGATGAAAGTGAAGCAGCTGAGATAGATGGAGAAGATGAAAATCATGATGAACACGTAACCGACACTTCACATTCAGATTCAGACGAACCAACCAAGGATGATGAAAAATAATATTGCCATGAGAGCTGACCATGCTGTCAGCTCTCTTTTTGCTCTTTCCAATGCTGGATAATGTTATATTGAGCTAGGATTCCTTTTCCGGTTTGAAATCCTCTTCTATTTCATTATTCTCATCATAGTTTTCACCGAATATCTTCTTCATTCGTTGATGTGCTTTTTGTTTAATCGAATCATCGATATAAGCTTTTATTTTAGATAATGCATAAATAACCACCATTGCATCATCTGCAAATCCAACTAATGGAATGAAGTCCGGTACAACATCTATGGGCAGTATAAGGTACCCGAGTGCACCAGCCATAGTCAATTTAGTTGATTTTGGAGTATCGGGACTTTTTAAACCATAAAATAAAAGCAGGCTGTAGTAGGAGATTTTGTCTCCCATTTTCTTTGCATACTTAAGGAGTTTAGCAATATATTTGTTTTCAGAGAAATGCTTTTCTTTCCCTTTAATCGCTTCGGCGGAATTGAAATTCTCCAATTCTTTTGAATAATTTTTTTCCTGTGACATGATTTCTGCTCCTTTAGACTTGATTTATTAACACTTGCTTAAGAATTGTTTTTAAATAGCTTTGCAAAAGATTCCTTCTTCATTTCATATTCTTTTGCAGGTGTATGTTCTTGCTTCAATGATTGGATTTCCTGTTTTAATTTATTTATTTCTTCAAGCTGTTTTTCCGTATTTTTGATTCGCTTATTGTGTTCATGTTGTTGTTCTTGCAGATCATCTAATGTTTCCTTTTGGTTGGCGACATTGGCGACGGTTTTCCCGATTGTCTGCATAACTGTTAAAATATTTTCCCTGTAATTCTCATCATAATCCAATGCTTGCTGCTCATCCTCCATTGTTTTTTCAACCGGAACTGGAATATTATTATTCGTGAGCATTTCCATTATTTGTTTCTTTTCATATCCTTGTTCTTTACATTTTTTGATGAATTTTAATACGTCAATAGCTTCAGAATGATAATAAGTAACATTTTGAAAGTTCTTTTCTGGAATATAGAAATTAAAATCCTCTACCCAATTCATAATTGTGTCTTGTGGAACACCAACTAAATGGCATAGGCCATTAACACTTAAAAGTTCCATTGTTTCCACCGTCTTTCTTCATTGTCATTGTTAAGCATTTTATTTTTTTCTAACTCCATTTTCTTATGATAGTAAAAGGATTTGGAATGAATATGTGATAAATGTGGAAAAAGTGAATAATAACTTGTAGCGTGTGTGAAAAAATCAGCATTCAAACAAGATTAAATATGATCATGAAAGGGAATCTTTGGAGTGAAGACATGGTCCTTGATGGAGGTGAATAAAACGTTGAATAAATTGGTAAGAGATATCCTATTGATTGTTTTTGGTTCCATGATTTATGCATTTTCCCTTACATTTTTGGTTATACCAAATCATTTGGCGGAAGGCGGAATTCCCGGGCTTTCCATTATTTTGCATTATGCTTTTACCTGGTCGCCAGGGATTACAACGTTTATTCTAAACTCGGCCGTGTTGTTGATTGGTTACCGGGTATTGCCAAGACGGATGGTGATGATGTCTATTCTAACCATTCCACTCATTTCTTTCTTTATTTATATAACAGAAGGAAAAGTTGAGCCGCTGGGAGATCCGCTCGGGTCAGCCATTTTTGCTGGTGTATTCATCGGAATCGGAACGGGCATGATTTTTCGTGCCGGCGGTTCGATGGGAGGCTCCACACTGATTGCGAAAATGTTCCATCATAACTTGGGATGGGATTTGACTGGAACGAATTTTATTATTGATTCAATGATTGTGGCGTCAGGATTGTTCGTAATCAGCCCATTGAATATTATGTACACGGTTATTGCACTTTATATTGGCAAAAAATCAACCGACTTTATTGTGGAAGGACTCGATACGAAAAAAGCAGTCAGTGTGATCTCGGCAAGAGCACCAGAAGTAGCCGATGAGATTATTAAACAATTGGAAACCAGTGCTACGGTATTTAAAAGTTATGGGGGCTATTCCAAGGAATCCAAGGATATGGTTTATGTCATCATAAATAGGTATCAGGTATTTAGATTGAAACGGATCATTACTTCGATGGATCAGGAAGCATTTGTTATTATTCATGATGTTCGTGATGTTTTTGGTGGCAGTTTTTCCTGGCTGCCATTTAAATAGCCCCTGTAAGACATTCACTTTATGATTCATCATGTTATGGTTCGGCAAGATTATTATAAGCTGCCAAGCATCAGTGTGATAAATATTCCAACAGCTGTAATAAATCCGACTGCCGGACCGCCTTCTTTAAATGCTTCCGGCATCATGGTCGAGGCAATCATGGCAGTAATACCGCCGCCTGCGAAAGCACTGATGATTGCCTGAACACTGTCACCTGCTTTGTCCAGCAGCGCAAAACCAGCGAGGGAGCTTAGTGCGGAAAAGATTATAACAGCAGCCCACATGGCAAAA
Organism: Virgibacillus siamensis; assembly: GCF_039522605.1. Lineage (GTDB taxonomy): Bacteria > Bacillota > Bacilli > Bacillales > Amphibacillaceae > Lentibacillus > Lentibacillus siamensis. Next base: position 456,512 of record NZ_BAAADS010000025.1, on the reverse strand, counting down.
ACCTTGGCACGGGAATAACCATCTTTTTGTAATCCGACGGTACTTGATAAACCTTCCGGAAAGTTGCTTATAAAAATTGCTGCAACCAGCGACAATCCGACTGAATGACCACCGATAAGACTGACCCCGATCATCGCTGATTCAGGAATGGCATCCATAACAGTCCCGATGAAAATCGCCAGTCCGGAACCGCTTTTATCGGACTCCGCAGTATTTCTGCCTTCCGAATGTTTACGCTTGTGACCGCCTTTTTTTGAAACAAAACTATCAAAAACGGTAAAAATAAGCGCACCACCTAGAAAGCCAATCGCTGCCTCGAAAAAACCGGCCTGTTCAACTGCTTCACCGAGCAGTTCATATGTGGTCGCTGCAATCAATGCCCCAACACCAAGCGCCATGATGTAGCCGATTATTCTTTTTTTAACATCGAATATGAGAACAGTTAACGCTCCCAGCAGTGAGGCTGATCCAGCAACACCACCCCATAAAATTGCTGTCCACATATACAAGACCTCCTGTTAAATTAACGCATTGTCATTCGTGAATGCATTGTTTAAGCAGAGTATTCCCTAACTGATTGGAAATTAAAAGAGGACCGGATGCTGAATGGCTGGAATATGAAAAACCAGTCAAATTTTGTTGGGAAGTGGCAGGAGAATAGAGAGCGTACGTAGAACATGGTATAGCTGTCATATGTGAAATTTATATTCAAAAATAGTTTGAAGACTTTTTGAAAAATTTTTTGGATGATACGAATTAGTAACGTAATAGAATTGCAGGGAGAGATTATATGTTTACAATGAAGGTCAATGATGATATATCATTAAAATTACTGGAGCAGGAAGATGCGAAAGCGTTATTTGACTTGGTTGATGAGTCAAGGGATTACTTGAGAGAGTGGCTTCCGTGGGTTGACAGCATGAAACAGGTGGCGGATTACGAGCCAATTATTGAAATGTGGCTGAAAAAATTTTCGGAGCATGACGGTTATCAAGCCGGTATTTTATACAAGGGAAAACTGGCGGGTATGGTAGGGTTTCACAGTGTTGATTGGTCCAACCGAAAAACAACTATTGGTTACTGGCTCGCGGAAAGTTACCAAGGTCATGGGATTATGACAGCTGCTGTAAGGGCATTAATCGACCAGGCTTTTACCGAATATAAACTGAACCGGGTTGAAATTTATTGTGGTGTTGGAAATGAGAAAAGCAGGGCAATCCCTGAACGACTTGATTTGAAACAGGAAGGTATTATCAGGGATGCAGAATATTTGTATGATCACTATCATGACTGTGCCTTATACAGAGTGCTGGCGAGGGAATGGTGAATCATATAATGAAATGAGTGGATGTAGCTTATGCATTAATTTGCAAAGGTAACGCTGGCAAAATTTCGTAAGGGGGAAATCCTTTGATAAAGCGATGGGTGTTGGGGAGTGCTCTGCTGGTTCTTATTTTTTCGTTTGTCATGTATGCAAATATGGGCTTGCCATGGGAATATTTAAAGGCGAAAGAGAATTTTAATCAACACCTATCATCTTATGAGATCGAGATGGTTCTGGATGAACTTGGATATGACTTTTTGCATGGTGGATATCACGGAAAAGCCCATCCGAAAAACAATCCGGATCTCCAATTTTATATCGGGCAAAACTCGCGTACGAATCAGATAGAAGACGAGTATGCCTACCAGCGATTACGGAAACGTGCCAATAGAGAGGTTAAAATGATTTTAGATAAATATTTGCCAAATCGTATTTTACCGGAACCGGAAGTGGAAGTTGTTAATGTTGATACGCATGCTTTGGAAATTAATGTGGAAACCAGGAACGTTGTTGACGGCCAAACGAAAGCAAAAATTAAACAGGCAATTATTGAAAAAGGCTTTAAGCCGGAACAACTTATGTTTGGAAGCAATGACGGTATCTGAAAATAATCCGCTCAAACACATCGCCCACAAAAATTTGCGCCTGAAGGCTCGTGAAATAAAAATTAGACTTTACAAAGCAATGCAATTTTAGTATAATTCTAAAAATAACGAATTTTGACAGGCTAAGGGTACCGAAAAGGAGAGTGATTATGAAAACAGCAATCATTTGGACAGTTTTTGCAGGAGTTATATCAACCGTAGCATACAAGGTTTTACACAGTCAGGCCAAAGAACGTTGGAGGCGCACATCGTGGATATGAAAAGTTGAAAAAGCCTAAATCGAAGAGTGATTTAGGCTTGAAAATATTTATATGAATCTGCTGTATCTGGCTTCCAACCGGTCCTGGAAATGAGAAATAATCATGCAAATCGGCCAGTAAATCAGTGCGACCAATATATACATTGTCAATGAGTCATACGTGCGACCAGCAACAATTTGCGCCTTTTGGAACAGCTCTGGAACGGTTATAACCGCTGCCAAAGAGGTTGCTTTTACGATATCCAGAAAAACGTTTGACAATGGTGGAATTGCTGTCCTGATTGCTTGTGGTAAAATAACCTTAATCAATGTCTGCCAATAGCCCATATTTAAAGCTTTTGCCGATTCCCATTGACCGGAATCAATACTATTGAGGGATGATCGGTTTATTTCGGCAATGTATGCTGCACTGTTTAGGCCAAATGCCAGAATAGCAGCGAGAATTGCCGATAATTTTATTCCGATCATGGGCAGTCCGGCATATAAGATAAATAAAAATACTAAAATAGGCGTGCCACGCATGAATGAGATGTACATCCGTGCCGGCCAGCGCCAGACAATCTGCCTGGATCCTCGTGCCAGTGCTAGAAAAAATCCGAAAACCAGTCCTAATGTCATACCAAAAAGTGCAACGATTAATGTTGCTGGTAAACCTTCAAGGACAAAGGGTAAGCTTTCCCAGGCAAGCTGCCAATCAAATAATTTTCCTAATTGCACCTCATCAATCTGTAAATCAAGCATAACAGATTTACTCTATTCCTTCGATTTCTCTAATTTCTTCATCGGGCTTTTTGGAAACATCTTCACCGGCAAAAAACTTTTTGGAAAGCTTGGTCAGTGTTCCGTCCTTGTGCATTTCAGCAAGTGCCTGATTGATTTTTTTCTCCAATTTTGAAGAATCTTTAGGCATTACAACATTTACTGTTGTCGAATGGAATTTTAAGTCTGGATGGATTTTAATATCAAGTTTTGGAAATGCTTTCAAAGCAAGTTTTTGTAAGTAATAATCATTTATAATAACGTCCGTTCGGCCATTCGCAACATCCCGTAAATAGACATCGTTGGTCGCATTGCCGTATGTTTTTACTTTCGCACCGAATTTTCGGGCAATATCACTATAAACCGTTGTCGCAGCACCGCCGGCTTTTTTGCCTTTTAAATCTTCCAATGTTGTGATGCCTGATAGATTATCCGCTCGCACAATCATCGTCGAATACGAATGTTTAAATGGTTCACTGAAGGTAAATTTCTTTCTGCTTTGTTCCCGAGGTCCTGCAGTAATGACATCGATCCGGCCGGATTTAAGTGATGCCAGCATCGCATCAAAGGCCATTGTTTCGAATTTAATATCCAGATTCAAACGCTTGGCAATCTCCCGCATTACCTCAACATTATAACCGGTTAACTTGTCTGAGTCTTCCGGATAATAGGAAGCAGGGTATAGTGTTCCTGCAGTACCATAGACAATTTTGCCTGATTCCTGAATGTCCGCCCATTTTCCATCCGCTTTTTCCTGATCACTGCTGCTTACATTTCCATTATCCGAGTCTCCGCATGCACTTAAGACTAGTAATAATGAAATAAATAAGAGTGACGCCAAACCTTTTTGTTTCATTTATGTAACTCCTTTCGTTTGTTGTTATATATATAAATATTTGTTTATTATAACAGGGGGATGAATTAGTTTCAATTTTTTTTAGATCTGTTATATAAGTGATGTTAATACTGTTTAATATCCGGTATAAATGTATTCGAACGTTTTGGTGGCCTGTTTGCACGTTTCGGAGTGAGTTCGTACGTTTCGATACAGGTTTTGCACGTTCTATCACGCTTCTATCAGTAATATTTGTACCAGATTTTGCTAAACAAAAGCGGATATTTTTTTATTTTGATAAAATGGAAATAGTGAATGATTGAATAAGGGGGGGACATGAGATGAAGCAAAACAAATATGACGATGTGAATTTTTTCGCAGCGTATGAGCGTATGCCACGATCTCTTAAAGGGCTGGAAGGTGCCGGAGAATGGCCGGTATTAAAATCGCTGCTGCCGGATTTTAACATAAGCATGTACTTGATTTGGGGTGTGGATTTGGATGGCATTGCCGGCATGTCGGCGAACAGCATGCAACATCTGTGACAGGGGTGGATATTTCCAAAAAGATGCTGCAACGGGCAAGCGAAAAAACAAACAATCCAAACGTTTCCTATATCCATGCAGCTATTGAAGACGTTCAATTTAAGGATGAATCGTTTGATGTCGTGATAAGTTCCCTGGCATTCCATTACATCGAATCGTTTCGCCCGCTTGCAAAAAACATTTGTCACTGGTTAAAGCCCGGGGGACAGTTTATCTTTTCAGTAGAACATCCTATCTTTACATCCCGAAATGAGCAGGATTGGTACTATGATCAGGAAGGCAATCGTCTGTATTGGCCTGTTGATCATTATCAGTCAGAAGGAATACGGCATACTTCATTTTTGTCAGAACCTGTAATGAAGTATCACCGAACGGTTTCAAGTTATGTAAATATCTTAATTAGTGCCGGATTTGGAATAACGGCTATTAAGGAACCGACTCCAACAGAAGAAATGCTGGCGACAGACCCCAACATGAAGGATGAAAACCGGAGACCGATGTTTATGATTGTTGCCGCAAATAAATTATAAAACAGAGGTGCTGACCCAAAATGGTATTGGAACCCTAAAAATAACCAGAAAAATAGTGGAATGAGGTTACGTTATTGATATTTAGGATTTGCTGAAATACTGATAAATAATGGAAAGTGACTGATAAAACTGAAGAACTGACCGATAAACTTTCTTAACTGACTGATAAAATTGTATGACTGGCTGATAAACTAGACGAAGTGGCTGATAACTGGATGGCGGGTGATGAAAGTATTGCGTTGTGCATAACGACTATTTTCGAGCGGGCACTTTTACCGTACCGATATCTGTGATGCGGGATTATCTTTTTAAAAAAAGTGGTTGATCCTTATAAGGGTCAACCACTACTTTCATTCTAAGCCTCCGTTGTTTGGTTTGTTTCTTCTGATGGTTTGCTTCCGGTGGAAAAGCGCGGGAAACCTGTTGCAATTGCAATCACACCGGCTACTCCAAGCAATACCGGATAAATACAATAAGGCATGATTGAAACCGGGGAAATAGATGCAACGCCGGCAACTGCCAACAGCTGTGCACCATACGGCAAAATTCCCTGGAATGTACTGGCGAAGATGTCCAGCACACTCGCAGCTCGTCGTGGATCAACTCCGAACCGCTCGGAAATTTGTTTAACCAATGAACCAACACTGATAATCGAAATGGTGTTGTTCGCTGTTGAAATATCAAAAACACTGACTAATCCTGCTATACCTGCCTCAGCACCTTTTCTTGATTTAATCCGACTGCTGATCATGTTTAACAGGTAATCGATACCGCCATTGACACGGATTAATTCAACCAATCCGCCGAGCAGAATGGATAACAGGGATAGTTCCTGCATTCCAGCCATGCCATCCCCGAGCAGATTAAGAAATCCCATACCATCGAATTTACCGTAAAACAAACCTACAATTCCGGCAAAAATGGTTCCGCCAATCAAAACGTAAATGACGTTGACACCAGCAACCGCAAAAATCAGTACAGCAAGATACGGCAATACTTTAACCAGATCATATGGATGCTCTCCACTTACCCCGCCGCTTGTATTCAGCGTCATGATACCAAAGATAACAGCAGTTATGATTGCCGCGGGCAGTGCAATATAGACGTTAACTTTAAATTTATCACTCATTTTAACAGCTTGTGTACGAACAGCAGCGATAGTCGTGTCGGAAATCATGGACAGGTTATCGCCAAACATTGCTCCACTGATAATGGCTCCCATGATCAGTGCAGTGCTCATTCCCGTTTGGTCAGCTAGTCCGACACCGATCGGAGCGAGTGCAACAACTGTTCCGACTGATGTTCCCATTGATATGGAAATGAAGCAGCCAATTACGAACAATCCTACAATTAACATATTTTGCGGTAAAAAGGTCAACCCAAGATTGACAGTGGACTCAACTGCACCAACACCTTCTGCAACGGCAGCAAATGCACCGGCAAGCAGGTAAATAATGACCATCAGCATTATGTTGGGGTGGCCCGCACCTTTTGTCATATGATCCAGTTTATCTTTGAAGGCCATTTTTCGATTCATAAACAGTGCGAATAAAACAGCAATAAACACTGCAACAAGAACTGGTAATTTATAAAAATCTCCGTTAATCAGTCCGGAGCCGATAAATAACAGTAAAAAGACGATAAATGGAAATAACGCAAATGCATTTCCTTTCTTAAATTCCGGTGTACTCATTTTTTAACTCCCCTTTGGTGTAATACTGGTTTGCGGATACAAGGGTTTGGTTAAGATATTTTTCCTGCAGTATGACACAAAAAATTTATCAAATATAAAAAAACCTCCCGTTTTGGAAGGAGATTGATATCATCTTATCTTCCAAAACGCATGTAACGCGATTTGCTGGACTTGGCACCTTGCATATACGTGCGCAGGTTGCCGGGCTTCACGGGGCCAGATCCCTCAGCCGCTCTGGATAAGCTTCTATGAAATTCATGTTGAAAAGTGTAATATACTAACTGAGATGTGTCAATGAAATAATTTGGAACATCCGGGATTTTGTTGCAACTGATTATCTGCAACCGACACAACGGGGCTTGTCAGAAACTTCCCAGCCTGAAACTTTTGGCCGCTATTTTCGTATCACGTAATAAGAGGTGAATAATGTTGAAAAAATATATTGTGTTTATCGTCAGCTTTGCTTTGTTGTATAGTTTATATCAAATTTTATCAGGGTTGGTTTTAACAGCGCTTTATTCTCCGGATTTATCCTTAACGGACGGTACCGCAAGTCAGAAAGCAGGATTTGGACAAAGTTCCGTACTTCAGTTATTAGCCGTTTTGTTTATAGCCACATTATCCTATTTCTTTTCGAATAAATTCATTAATACCACATCGTGAAAAACATGCAACTGTAGTGTAATGGAATCTTGTTGTGTGCACCTGGTTTTGGTTTATTGACTGATACGGATGTTAAGTAATTGATCAAGACGTCCAATGGAGGGGAATGAATGACATTTGCAATTCTTCAATTGCTGTTGGTGCAATTGATCTTACCTGCTGTATTCATTTTTTCATTATGGAAAGCGTCGTTTCAAAATAAACTGGAATGGATGATTCAGGCATTGTTTACGGTGGTGTTCATTTTCTGGGTATACTCATCGGGGCGATGGGATTGGGTCAGTTATTATTTACGCTTTGTGTGGCTGATTTTATTAGTGGCTGCTGTTTATCGATCATGGAAAAACGTTCGTCCTTTACCTTTTCGCACGCCTTTTAGCCGTAAACAGAAATGGTCTATTGGTTTGTATGTTGTGCTTGCACTTGTTTTTGGTCTGTACAATGTATGGACCTTTAGCGGTTATACAACTGATAATCAGGCAATTGAGCTTGAGTTTCCATTGAAAAGTGGCGTATATTACATAGGTCAGGGTGGAAACCATGTGCAAATTAACTATCATAACGCCTATCCGAAACAAAAATATGCGCTGGACATTGTGGAATTGAACAAATGGGGACTGCGTGCTGCCGGACTATATCCGAGCGAACTGGAGAAATATGTGATTTTTGGTGATCAAGTGTATAGCCCTTGTTCAGGTAAAATAATGGATGCAGAGAAGCAGTTACTGGATTTAATTCCGCCGGATACAAATTCCGAACAGCCAGGTGGAAATCATGTAATAATCAGCTGTGAAAAACAAAATGCGAAAGTTTTTATCGCGCATATGCAGGAAAACAGTGTTATGGCAAAAGAAGGCGACACCATTCAAAAGGGAGAACCAATCGGCCTTGTCGGTAATTCAGGAAATACTTCCGAACCGCATCTGCATATTCATGCAGTACGGGATGGAAAGGGTGTACCGATAACATTTGATGGTAAGTTTTTGGTAAGGAATAGTCTGGTGTGGGAATAGTTCGAATAACAAGTTAAACCGGTATGCAGGCAGGATTATGATGAAGGGAGCATGGCTTCGGATTGAAGGGGGGAGGTAAAGAGCAGCACCACACCTCACGCTCCGTGTTACTAATCCGATTCGGAAAGGTTTCATTTGCTGTTTGAAAGTGGACATGAGGAAGGAATCTTTATATCCTTCCTTAACACATCCTATACCGTTCGCAGCAATAACCGCTTTAACAATGGCGCGAAATGTTCGGGCAGCTGTTCAACTCCCGGGATCATAAGACGTTCGCGGCCGTATATGTTTTGCATTGTTGCATCTTCGCGCTCATCAATTTCGCCTTCAGCCAGAAACATCCCGATGACATCAATCCCCTGTTTGCGTGCTTCAGCGACGGCGACATTTGTGTCGATAATGCCGTTCTGGTCGTAATTAGCGGCTGCCGGTTCGCCGTCCGAGAAGACGAGCAGGAATTTGTGCTTTTCCCGTCTGGCTGCAAGCTGCTCGGCTGTGCGGCGAATGCTGAATCCGTCCCGGTTGTCTTCCTGTGGCTCCAGCTGCATGATGTTGGCGCCGTTATTTCGATAAAAAGAATCCTGGAATTGGTGGACATGATGAAAATAATTCGGCTGATAGGTGTCCTTCACATCATTTGCTTCCTCCCAGAAACCGATAATCGAATGCGGGATTTTCAGTTGGTTAAGCACTTCATGAAACAGCGTAATTCCCAATTTCGTTTCATCCATTTTATTATGCATGGAGGCAGAACAGTCCACGAGCAGCGTAAATGCAGCATCGATTGCGCTTGATTCGTCGTTCTTTTTATAAAAGATTCGCGGATTTTCGTCCGTGATAACGGGCAGGAGTTTTTTGGATAATCTGCCGAACAATAAATTTTTCCGTGGAGCGTTCATTTGGTGCTCCAGTACTTTTTCAATCGTTGTGGCAAGCCGGCGTTTGTGGTCCTCAATTTTTCTGACAGCATCCTGATAGGACTGTTTGTCTGCCTCAGTTGGTGCTGTGGCGTATTTGTCGATAGCCGCCGCATACTGATTAGCCTCTCCATAGCCGGATTCATCTGCTTCTCGTTCTTCAGAAGAAGTAACTTTTTTTTGCAGTGAATCCACGTTGGAATAGTCGTTCCGGTCACTTTTTCCTGATTCTCCCTGAATGGTTCCTTCCGCTTGATCGCCATCCTCGGTTTCGCGGGCGTTTCCACCTTGGATATTTGTTTTTGTACCTGAATCCAATTCGAACTGTAAAAACGTCTGCTTTCGATCATTGTTCTCATTTTCCCTATGCCAGGTGGAAAATTCCTCATCGATATACTCGCTGTCGTTCTGATCGGTATCTTCCCGGTCATCATTTTCCAATGGATCAGTACGGGTCAGTTCATCAAATACAGTGTCTTTCGTAAACTGCTCGTGATGGGTGATTGGAAATGCAAAATATGTGTTGAACATGTCGTGATAATTTTCTTCAAGCATCTGTGTAATTTGTTCCGTGATTTTTGCAACATTAAGTGTGTCTGTTGCTTCGAATGCCCGATAGAGAAGCGGTTTGATTTTTTCCAATTGGTTTAACTGTTTTTCTGATGCCCCCGGAAAGTTTGGATCCGGCTGATCCGCCTGCAACAGCAGATAAATGAGACAAAACAACTCATCAAGCGGATAACCGCGTGTCACATTGGTCGATCGCTGTGTATCAAAATAGTGCTTCAAATAGTTGCGGCGTATGGTGAAATCCCGCTCTGTACCTGGTCGTCCTTTTACGATCAGATTCTCGAGCCGCAGATCTTCCAGTAATGTGAAAAACTGCATGGAAAACTTCGACAGCTTTGTTTGAGCGGTGTTTTCGGAAAAGGAATGGACCGAGGGAAGGTGCGAATGATGCAACGTTCCCAAGACCCTCAGAAAAACGTCGGATTTATAGCCAGATTGCTGAATCTTTTTTTCGTTTACATCCCAATGGTGACTGCCAGACACGGTTTTCTCAGGAATATCGATAAATGATCCGTGCTTATACTCGAAAGTGAGATCCGGCTGATTGGAAAAAACAGTTGTCAAATCCTGAAGGAGCATATACAATGCCGTATCGATTTTTGAATCATCCCAGCGGTTATACTTCATGTGCAGCCCTCCTTGCTCCAGATATTGCAGGATTACTGGAAAAACGTATCGGCAAGATTTTTCACAAATTCCTGCTCACGTTGTTCATCCAGTTTATCGGTGATCGCCCGCTGAATGGCGCGTTGCGGTGGAATGACGGAACAAAGATCACACGCATCAAGCAGGGCCCGAATGGACGCGGCATCTTCGGATAATTTTCCTTGCGACGCAGCATGGATCAGATCTTCAGACAGCGAAACGAACAGATCAGTTAACCGTTCGTCAGTTAACCATGTCTGTGATTGAATCAACTCTTTCAGTTGTTCGCCTTGCAGGTACGGTATATCGATAACGACGAAGCGGTTTTTCAGTGCTTCATTTAACGGAACGGTACCGACATAACCTTCGTTGATCGCTGCAATGACGTTGAATCCAGTTTTTGCGGTAATAAGTTCATTGGTAAATGGATTGGTTACGGTGCGTCTATAATCGAGTACACCGTTCAAAAGCGGCAGCGTTTCCGGTTTGGCCATGTTTATTTCGTCAATATAAAGGAAGGTTCCCGCATTCATTGCACTTGTAACGGGTCCTGGAACAAATTGAATAACCTGCTTTTCTTCTTCATACGCGAGCGTTTTAAAGCCCATCAGGCTCTCCGCATCAAGGTCAACCGAACAGTTAATGCTGAACATCGGCTGGCGAAAGAGATTCGAAAGCGTTTCGGCAAATCTTGTTTTCCCTGTGCCGGTCGGACCTTTTAGCAGAACGTTTTTGCCCATGCTGAGTGCGGTGATTGCATCAACCAGCAAATCTTCACTCGGCGGAACATAGCCGCCATCCTTGATCAGTTCCTGTAATTGATTGTTAGTGCGTGTATGTTCGATTAATAGATCATTGATTTTTTCCGGTAAGTTGTAATTTGTCTGCATGCATAAACTCCTCTCAGGGTATATTGTAACCCTTCAGCCCGGTGTTTACAAAATAAGTGCAGGTTGAGAGATAATGTGATTAATTAGTATGGTAGCAGTGTTAATTTGGAAATTTCAGCGACTATCCTGTGAGCTTCACCCTTCCCTGTTTAAGCAGTCCATTTAAAGGTTTCGGAAGGTGCATCTCTGAATTTTTTGCGGAATCGGTGGTACAATGGGGGAAACTAAAAAAATGCAAGGGGGATATATGGTGAACGAATCAATTCGGGACGAGGTTATTGCACTATACAACAATTTGATACGTGCATGGAATGACCGCGATGCTAAGGGGATGGCGGAGAAATTTTCCGAAGAAGGGGTGCAAATCGGATTTGACGGGAGCAAGCTTATTGGGCAGCGGGAAATTTTGGCTCATCTTGGACCAATTTTTGAAAGTCATCCGACAGCACCTTTTGTTACAAAAATAAAAGGTGTACGGGCATTAGGTAATGATTCTGCATTACTACATGCAATTGCCGGGATGGTGCCTCCGGGTAAATCGGACATTGAACCATCGGTGAATGCACATCAGACGTTGATTGCTGCGAAAAATGACAGTGAGTGGCAGGTGGAACTTTTTCAAAACACCCCGGCACAGTTTCATGGGCGTCCTGAACTTGTGGAGTCGATGACGGAAGAATTGCGCGGCGTATATTTTGGTAAGTGACGGAAAGATGAACGGTTATACCGCAAAACCTGCTGCATACAAATAGGTAATGGATTTTTCAGGGATGGGTATTAGCGTTTAAATATAGTTTGAAAAAGGAACATAACAAGTAGTTTGGAACGATGAAACAGGAGCTGATTGTAGTGCTCGGACAACGAATCAGGCATACAAAGCGGTACCGGGAAATTGTTAATGTATTTATGAAAAACGGATTCAGCCATTTTTTGTTTCGGGTTGGTTTGACTGACCGCGGACTCGCCAAAGGGAAAGAGCCAGATGAAACTAACCGGAATTTGCAAAGTATAGGGAAGCGGCTGCGGAATGCCTTACAGGAGTTAGGACCGTCGTTTATTAAACTTGGGCAGATTGCCAGTACCCGTTATGATGCATTGCCGTCGGAGATTACGGAAGAACTGGAAAAACTTCAGGATCATGTTACCGTTATCCCTTATGAACATGTCCAATATACGATTGAAACCGAACTGGACGATACACTCGAGAATCTGTTTGAGTGGCTAGATCCCGAGCCGCTCGCAACAGCGTCGATTGGACAGGTACATACTGCCAGATTGCTGAGTGGTGAGGCTGTTGTTGTTAAAGTGCAGCGACCCGCGCTTAAATCCAAGATTGACACCGATTTAGAGATTCTCCATGGTATCGGAAAAATTCTGGAGGAACGGACTGCCTGGGCACCACGGTACCGTCTTTGTGACATTATCGGAGAACTGTCCAACTCGCTTAGAAATGAGCTGGATTACTTAATGGAAGCACGTGGAGCGGAACGGATTTCCAAACAGTTTGAGGACAAGGCACATGTCAAGGTTCCACTCGTTTACTGGGAGTTTTCGACTAAACGGGTGATGACGATGGAAAAAATCGACGGAATCAAAGTTTCTAAAGTAGAAGAACTTGATGCAAACGGATATGACCGGAAAATAATTGCCAGGCGTCTAGCTGATGCAATGCTGCATCAACTGCTTGATAATGGATTTTTTCACGCGGATCCGCATTCCGGAAACATCTGTATTTTACCGAATAATACCATCGCTTTTTATGATTTTGGGGAAACCGGTTTGATAAATGAAAAACAGAAGCAGCATTTTGCTTCGATTATCGTGAACCTTCACCAGGGAAACACCAAAGCAATGATCAAAACTTTTTCGAAAATGGATATTATCGGAGAAAAGACCAAAATTGAAGTACTGCGGCGTGATTTGGATGATCTTCATGCCCGTTATGAAAATATTAAAATGAAAGATCTCAGTCTCGGACGGATTATTCTTGATATTTTTAATGTGGCATACGCTAACTATATTAAAATTCCTGCCGAACTTGCCCTTATCAGTAAGGTGATTCTAACACTTGAGGGTGTGTTAAGAAGGCTTGATGAGGAATTCAGCCTCATGCGGGCGACAGAACCTTTTGCGCAAAAGCTGATGTGGCGGCGCTATCGTCCAAAAGAACTTGTACGCAATTCACTGGAGGAAATTGGGGAAGATATCAGCATAATTTCTGAACTGCCTCAGGATCTGAAGGATGTTATGGACGTTGTGAAGAAAGGAAAAATTGGGCTCGATATAAATGTGAAACGGGGCGACCGGATTATGCGCCGGATTGATAAACTCAGTAATCGTCTCGCCTTCAGCATTCTGATGCTCGCGTTCAGTATTCTGATGGCCAGTCTTATTATCGGCTTTGCGATTGTGGGAAAAGACACCTTCATTTGGGAATTACCCATCATCGAATTCGGTGCGGTCATCGCATTTCTTATGTTCGTGCTTATGGTGATTACGATTATCAAATCGGGCAGGATGTAACAGTATTTATATCGGATTCCACTGACAATATAATAAGTCTTACAGAAGCCGGATCCTTAAAAAGGAGTCGGCTTTTTACATGCTTATCTTTGGATAGGTGCCATCCATCATTTTATCAGACGTAAAATCCTCTTGCGTTTCTGTTTAATATATGTAAACCTATATGTAAAGACATATGGAAATATATATAACAAAATCTGCAGGAGGAACGGTATGAACAAAATACAGTTACGAAAAATGCTACAGTCTTATTTGCTGGAGGATATGGGGGAGGGAGATCTGACCAGCCAGGCAATATTTCCTACGGGTAAAACCGGGAGCGGAGTTTTTATAGCCAAGCAAGATGGGATAATTTGCGGATCAGCAATCATTAAGGAAGTGTATGCGTTGTTGGATACTGCCATTGAGGTGGATACTTCTGTTGTTGATGGTGACAAGGTTTCGAGGGGTGAGCCAATTGCCCGGGTGAATGGTCCAATTATTTCCTTACTTACAGGGGAAAGGGTCATTTTGAATCTGATTCAGCGGATGAGCGGAATTGCTTCGTTAACAGGCAAATGTGTTGAGATGCTAGATGATGATTCGATCCAAATATGTGACACACGTAAAACAGCGCCGGGATTGCGGATGCTGGATAAATACTCCATTGTGACCGGCGGGGGTAAAAATCATCGGAATGGCTTGTATGATGGGGTCATGATTAAAGATAACCATATTTCTTTCTGTGGTTCGATTACAGATGCGGTACAAAAAACTCGGAAGAACGTCGGCCATATGGTGAAAATTGAAGTGGAAGCGGAGACTGAAGAACAGGTGATAGAAGCGGTTTCGGCGGGTGCTGATGTCATTATGTTTGATAATCGAAGCCCCGAGGAAGTACGCAGGTTCGCCGGGATGGTTCCGGAATCAATCCAAACCGAAGCATCCGGAGGTATCCAACCGGAAACGCTGGGCGCCTATCATGGAACAGGTGTTGACTGCATCTCGCTGGGATTCCTGACGCATTCGGTCAAAGCGCTTGATATCAGTTTGTTTGTTGAGGAGGGGAGTTAGTATGTGTAGAGGCAGAAATAATCTGCTATTTTTTATGTTAATCGTGAGTTTATTTTTTTTGGCTGCATGTGGAAGTCGGGATCAGGGAACCGCAACTGCAAATAGCGATGGAGTAACTTCGAACGAGGGGTTACATACAACCATTGTCGGTGGTCGAACCGGCGGAGCATGGTCTGTTTTTACAGAAGGCATTGCAGAATCAATTCGGCGGGAAAACGAGGGATCCATTGTTACCGTTGAACCAGGGGGGATAGTGGAAAACCCGGTTAGCGTCAGTTCGAGTAAGACGCCATATGGCTTGTCCTACGCAATGACTGCATACGCTGCCTACAGTGGGAACGAACCATATGACAGGGCATTTCCGAACATCCGGGCAATCAGTGTGGTAATCCCTGCTAATTATTATCAGCTCCTGGCAAGTGACCCAGGTATGAAATATGAGTCGCTAGATGAAATTGTCGAAAATCATGCTCCAATCCGACTGGCTGTTGATCAGGAGGGATCGGCAGGTGAAATTATAACGCGGACAATTTTGAAGGAATACGGGGTTACATATAAAGACATCCAATCCTGGGGAGGTTCAGTTGATCATTTAAGCGGTTCAAAAACGTTTGAATTGATGGCTGACAATCGCATTGATGCAACGGGAGACGCTGTGTCTGTTCCATCCGGTGATATCGTCAAAGCTGCAAGTCTGAACGATCTCAAATTTTTGTCAATCAACAGGGACGTTATCAGAGCTGTGTCGGAAAAGCTTGGTATGCAAGCGGGCGTCATAAAATCCGGAAGTTATTCATTTCAGAAGCATGGTGTCCATACGCTTTATACGCCAGCGATTCTGATCGTTAACAACGATGTGCCAAAGGAACAAGTGTACCAGGTGACAAAGGCGATTTATCAAAATCTGGATTACCTTCGAACGGTTCATAATGAATTTGAAAACCTGACAGATAAAAACATTGCTGAAGTTGGAAAAGTTCCGCTTCATCCCGGTGCAAAGAAATTTTTTAAAGAAGTCGGCTTACTGGACTAATTAGCTTTGATGAAAGGAGGACCCCATATGGATGGGAAAAGGTACTGTGAGAATATGCTTGCAGAAGGGTGGAAGCGGAAGTTGCAGGGAATCTATTTGAAAATATTTGCGGTAGTCGCATTTATATTATCTGCATATCAGATTTGGTCGGTAATTTGGGGGAAGTTGGATCCTATCAATCAAATGGCCATTCATCTGGCTTTCATCATCGGATTGACATTTATGGGATACGGATTTTCCAAATCAAATGAACGAAATACACCGTCTTTTTTAGATCTTCTGTTGACATCCTTGGCGTTTGCAGCCGGCATCTATTTTACGGTTCGCGCGGGATGGATTGCTGAGCGGATTCCAATGCTTGATCCGCTGACAGGCTTTGATATATTTTTTGGACTGGTGTTTGTGCTCTTAAGCATGGAAGCTGCAAGACGTACGATTGGGATGCCGATTATCATCATTGTTTTGATTGGGATCAGTTATGCGGTGTGGGGGCATCATCTGCAAGGACTTTGGGGACACCGGGAGTTATCTCTTACGGCGATTTTGAATGATTTGGCGTTCAGTTTTAATGGGCTTTGGGGCTCTCCGGTTTCGGTAGCAGCTACATTTGTGTTTATGTTTTTGCTATTCGGTTCCTTTTTACAAAAGGCGGGCGCCGGGGAATTTTTCTTTAACCTCTCGACAGCGATTGCTGGAAGGTCAAAAGGCGGGGCTGCCAAAGTGGCGGTTCTGTCCAGTGCGCTGTTCGGATCCATTTCGGGAAGCCCGACAGCAAATGTTGTGACTACAGGTGCGTTTACTATACCGGTGAGCAAAAGGGCGGGTTATACGTCTAAATTTGCAGCTGCAGTTGAAGCGGCGGCGTCGACCGGTGGAAGTATTTTACCACCTATTATGGGTTCATCCGCCTTTCTGATGGCAGCTGTGACACAATTACCCTACATGACAATCATCATTGCTGCAATACTGCCAGGGATGCTTTACTATGTTTCGCTGCTGGCGATGGTTCATTTTGAGGCACTGCGTCTTGATTTGCCGAGGGAGGAAAAGAAGAATCTCCCTAAAATATCGCATGTATTAAGGGATGGCTGGTATTTTTTTATCCCATTACTTGTGGTTGTCTGCTTTCTGTTGCTTGGTAACAGTGCATCAAGGGCCGGATTTTATGGCATTCTTGCAGTAATCATGATAAGTTGGTTCCGGAAAAATACCCGCATGGGCGTACGAAAAATTTTCGAAGCAATGGTTGACGGTGCGAAATCTGCTATTCCCGTAACAACCGCATGTGCATCAGCCGGTTTGGTCATCGCCGGCATTATGTCCACTGGATTAGGCGGAAAAATAACAAGTATTTTGCTTGGATTAACGGAAGGCATGCTTGTTCCGACATTACTGCTTGTAATGGTAATCTGTGTGATTTTCGGAATGGGAATGCCGGTTGCCGCCGCATATATTTTGACTGCCATGCTTTCGGCTCCGGCATTAATCGAGCTCGGTGTCTCCAAGATGTCCGCACATTTATTTATCGTTTATTTTTCCATTTTTTCGGCAATCACTCCACCAGTTGCGGTGGCAGCATTCGCGGCGGCGGGGATTTCCGGCGGTAACCCGAATCGAGTGGGCTTTACAGCAGTCAGATTAGGAATAGTCGGTTTCATTGTTCCTTTTATGTTCGTGCTAAATCCATCGCTTCTCATGGAAGGACCACTTGTTCATGTTGTCTTTGCTTTCATTACGGCATTAATAGGGGTAGTTTTACTTGCAGCAGGGATGATTGGATGGCTGTTTTCAAAGATGACTATTATGGAGCGGATTATGCTGATTGCCGGTGGAAGTCTCTTCATTCATCCAGGACTGCTGTCTGGTGCAATCGGTTTGTGCATCACGATCGTTGTGGTGTTTTTGCAATTGAGGTGCCGGATCGCTCCTGCTGACAGGCGGCGTGGTAAAGAAAACTCGGTGATAATGTAAGACCAGCTGGGGGAAAGTTTTCAAGTGTACAAGTCTATCAGGAACTTTAGCGCTCCTATCAGGAATTTACAACTTACTACTAATCGACTACACTAAAAATAGATAATAAGATTGGAGGGGACTTATGCGAACTGTAACAGATCATCTGGGGCGGGAAGTGAACTATGCGTATCCACCGAAGCGGATCGTCTCATTTGCGCCGGCGATTACGGAAACGATGTACCGGTTGAAACTGGACGAGAAAATTGTCGGCAGAACAGGATTCTGTATTCACCCAAAAGACAAAGTCGGGCAGGCTAAAAAAGTGGGTGGAACCAAGCAGGTTAAGCTTAACCGTGTGCATGAACTGCAGCCGGATTTCATCATTGTGGAAAAAGAAGAAAACACGAAGGAAATGGTTGAGCAGCTGGGACAGTATTATCCGGTATACTGTTTTGAAGTACAGACCGTTGACGATGCCTATCGTATGATACATGACCTAGGTGATATTACTGATCGTAACCAGGAGGCAGCAACGCTTAACCGTGACATTCAATCCGCGTTTAAGAAACTACCGAATATTACCGGGACACGTGCTGCCTATGTAATCTGGAAAAATCCGTACATGGTGGCAGGCGGTGAAACATACATTAATTCGCTTCTCCAAAAAATTGGATTTACCAATGCATTCGAAACATATGCGGGACGTTATCCGGAAGTAACGGGGGAAGACTTCCGGCAGATAAATCCGGATTACATTTTCCTGGCAACTGAACCATATCCATTTAAGGAAAAACATTTCGACGAATTTCAGGCGATGATGCCCGCGGCGAAGTTGGATATTATCGATGGTGAAATGTTTTGGTATGGCGGACGAATGCTTGATGCGGTTTCTTATTTCAATGAAAAATTAAGCCAAATTAAATAAGGTGCTCTGTCTGTTGAGCGCCTTATTTTTGGTCCGCTCATTCGACAATCCCTCCTTTGCTCTTCCTTAATATGCTATCCTAATATAAACAAACTGATAGAAATAGAGGATTTATATGAATACAGAGAGAAGCAATCGAACCGTTTATTACATTTTATTTATTATCGGTATTTGCCACATGCTCAATGATACATTGGTCCAAAACCCGGACGCAAAAGCAAGTCCCAGGAGTTGGTCACCTTTTTACTGCCATCGGATAAAAAAGTAAATGCGTGGCATGCAGAGTGAGCAAAGAATAGATGTGGACAAATAATTAACGATATGTTTATAATAAATTACGCTAAATAACTTTTAAGCATAAATTTCACAATAAATTTATTTTTCTAAAAATTATTTTTAATCCATTAAATTTTGGAACGATACTCCTTATTATGGGTGTAAAACGTGATCAGTTCTGCAAGTTACATAGTTTATGTATTTCTGTTGCAACGGTTACTCTCGAAATTTATTTAAGTTATTTAGTCAGATGCCCGGATGTGGATGCTGCAGCGGGTCTTTGACAGTTCTTTGCGGTTTCAGACCGGACAGAGAATGTGTAGTCAGATGCAAGGGAGTGATAAACCGATAGAATTCTGATAAAGGTTGTTAATTATTGATATTTTTTAAAAACTGTGACTGAAAAATCCGCGGGCGATTTGCCTGCATTATTGGGGGTTATGAAATGAAAAAGAGAAATTTGAGATGGTCGATTGCGGCTGCCGTTGTTCTAGTATTAGGGTTGTTATTGGCAGCTTGTGGTGGTTCGGATAATAATGAATCATCCGGAAGTCAAAAAGCACCAAAAAATACGGAATTGGCCGACAAACAGGAATTGCACTTTGTGCGTAAAGCCGATTTGCCAACTGTTGATCTTACAATGGCAACGGATACAACGTCATCTGAAGTAATTCAGCGGACACATCCTGGACTTATCACGTTCAAGAATAACGAAATGGTACCGGAAATGGCAGCAAAAATGCCAAAAATCAGTGAAGATGGAACCGTTTATACGTTTAAAATACGCGAAAATGCAACATGGTCGAATGGAGATCCTTTGACCGCAAGTGACTTTGTTTTTGCGTGGCAACGTCTGGTCGATCCTGATACAGCATCACAGTATGCTTACATAATGGGTGTAGCAAACGTCAAAAATGCTGAAAAAATTATGAATCAGGACAGCCCGCTTTATGGTAAAGTTGAAAAATTGGGCGTAAAAGCGATTGATGAGAAAACGTTCCAGGTAACATTGGAATCACCAATTCCTTACTTTACCAGCTTGATGTCCTTTAACAAATTTGGTCCATTAAATGAGGAATTTGTCAAGAAACAGGGCGATAATTATGCAAAAGAACCGAAAAACCTGCTGACTGTTGGTCCTTATAAATTGACCAAGTGGGATCACGGTGTAGGCTGGACCCTTGAGAAAAACAAGGACTACTATGCAGCAGATGAAGTGAATATTACGAAAGCAACATTTAAAGTTGTAAAAGAAAAAAATACACAATTAAGCTTGTATCAGTCAGATGAAATTCAGGTGGACGCGCTGTCGGCTGAACAGGTTGATGCTTATAAGAATAAACCGGACTTTCAGAATGTAGCAGGAAACTGCATGTTCTGGTGGGAGCTTAACGCGGAAAAAGTTCCGGAATTTAAATATAAAAAAGTTCGTAAGGCAATGTCGCTGGTAATCAATCGTGAAGGCCTTACAAGTGTTCTGCTTAACAATGGTTCCATTCCTGCCGATTATGTAGTTCCGAAAGACTTTGTAGAGGGACCAGCCGGAAAAGCCTTCCGTGAAGGTCAGGACCCATATCTGCAAGGCGGCGTTGAAAAAGCGAAGAAACTTTGGAAGGAAGCCAAGAAGGAACATGGCTTTAATAAACTCGAAATAACGTATCTGTCAACAGATGGTGACTTGGCAGCACAAGCTGCTGAATTCATGGCAAACCAGCTGGAACAATTAGAAGGTATGAAAGTAAATATCAAAAAACTGCCTTGGAACGCGTATCTCGAACATGTAAATGCTGGTAATCATGAGCTTGACGGTGCCTCTGGCTGGTGCCCGGACTATAAAGACCCAATGACTTTCCTGGGCTACTGGCACAGTGATGGCCCGAATGATGCAAACGGAATTGAAAGAGAAAAGTATGACAAACTGATTGAAAAAGCGCGCAACCTTGCTAAACAGCAAAAGGAGCAGGAACGCTGGAAGGTATTGCAGAAAGCTGAAAAAGTACTGGTTGAAAATGCAATCGCCATCCCTACCTATCAAAAAGGAAGCGCAATGATTGTCAAACCGTACGTAGAGGGAATTGCTTTCCAAAACTTTGGCATTGAACAATACTTCAGGGAAGCTAAAGTTTATAAACATTAATTGTTACCGTAACGGGTACTCATGTGTCATAACATGAGTGCCCGTTTTTTGTGAGGATGCACTTATACCGTGGGAATAAATTTTGAGCAGCCATATTCCAAACTAAAGCGGACGATTAAAGCGGCAGCGCCGTACTTTTACCGAACCCCACCGTATAAAAGCCGAATTGCGCCGTACTTCACCCGGATCCCGCCGTATATTGTGAGAAAGCCGCCGTACTTTTGATGAAACCCGCCGTATTATAGCATATAGTCCCCGCATATTTGGTGATTGAACGGAAATATGCGCACCTCAGAGCCGACTTTGATTTTGTAGAAAATTTGCAGGATAAATTGGATAGATGTCGAAAAAGTAAAGTGGTTAATGAGTGAAGGGGGGAGGGAATTCAGTGAAAACAATTTCAAATGGTACTTTTTTTAATATACGCGGAAAAGATTTATATGTAGAACGACATGGACCAAAAGATGGTTATCCTGTTTTATACTTGCACGGTGGTCCCGGGATGGGCTGTTATGAATTTTGCTATCACCAGGCAAATCCTTTGTCGGACAAAGTACGGTTGATTGCCATCGATCAGCGGGGGTGTTGCCGGTCAGAAATGATTCAGGAGGATGAATTTTTTTCGTTACATGATATTGTATTGGATTGCGAGGCGTTGCGAAAAGAATTAGGAATTGACAAGTGGACTTTATTAGGTCATTCATTTGGAGGTTTTATCGCATTAAAGTATACTACCATGTTTCCTGATGCTGTCAGCCGGATCCTTTTTGAGTGTCCTGCTTTTGATTTCGGTCTGTCTGCAAAAAGCTTGTTACACAAAACATCGCAAATCGCTGAAAAAGAGGATATGAAGAGATTGGTGAAAGAATGTCTGGGACTTGCTGAATCGGATGAATCGACAAGGGAATTAATGATGGGCTTTATTGAGCTCAGGCCGAAACTTGGTGAGAAGGGCAGGGAAATCCACGAACATAATTTTAATCACCCGACTGATTATTCTTTTTATACTGAAGCAGAGTGGGAGAAGTTTACTAATCGAAGCGATGTACATAATCAGCGTTTGATGGATGGCGGACTTATGTTTGATTCACTGCTTGATAATCTGAAAAACATCAGGCAGCCAGCACTTTTGATTAATGGACAGTATGACCCTGTAACGTGCGCGGAACAGCTGGAACGATTCTGTAAAGATGTGCGGGGCGGTGAAGTCATTACGCTTCAACACAGCGGTCATTTCCCGCATGCGGAAGAACCGGAAGAGTTTACGAATGTCGTGGAAGAATTTTTAGTTCGGGAGGAAATGTGATGAAAGAAAAATTACAAAGAGTGGGCACTTCATATCTTCCAGTAACGGATGTGGAGTTGTCCGCGAAATGGTATGCAGGCAAATTAGGGGCGGAAGTGAACTATCAGGATGCTGAAAAGGCAATTGTAAATTTTGCGGACCAAAGCTTTTTTCTTGTTAAAGCTGGAGCGAATCAAAGCGCAAATTTTTACGATGCGGACGGTCAGGAACACTTTTCAATGACAGTTGAGGTGAATGGAATGAACGCATTGGAGGCGGTTCGTACGGAATTAATTCAAAACGGTGTGAAGACGGGTCAAATCGAGGATCGCGGTCATCCCGGTAAAAATTTTGTTTTTTATGATCCGGATGGAAACAAATTTGATGTGTGGAGTGAACTGAATCTGGAATTTAAAAAGCTGCATAACCTGGAGCGTGTTTAGACAATGAAGCAAATCATAGCAATGGGTGGCGGAGGGTTTTCGATGGAACCCGACAACATGCTGTTGGACACCTATATTCTTCGGCAAAGTAATAAGGCGACACCTAAAATTTGTTTTGTTCCAACCGCCAGTGGGGATGCTGATTCGTACATTGCCAGGTTTTATGATTTTTTCAGGAAACAATCCTGTGTTCCGTCGCACCTGTCCCTGTTTAAACCACCCGTCAGAGATCTGCAACGTTATATTCTGGACAAAGATATCATTTATGTTGGTGGAGGAAATACCAAAAATTTATTGGCACTATGGAGAGAATGGGGGTTGGATATTATTTTGAAAAAGGCTTGGGAACAGGGAGTGATTTTAGCCGGAATCAGCGCTGGATCGATATGCTGGTTCGAGCAAGGTGTTACCGATTCCTATGGGGATGAACTGGAGCCAATTGATTGTCTTGGTTTTTTAAAAGGAAGCAATTGCCCGCATTATGATGGTGAACCGAATAGAAGACCAACGTATCAGAACTTTATTAAAGAAAAACAGATCCAGTCCGGAATCGCTGCGGATGATGGCGTGGCAATTCATTATGCGGGACAAAAAATACATCATATTGTCAGCTCAAGAGTGGATGCCAAAGCGTATATTTTAGGTAATCATGTTGACCTGTCGGAAAAAGAGGTCCAGCCATATTTTTTGGGATCTGAATTATATTAAAAAAAAACGGCTATGGTTCACACGTGGTGGAGTGAAGGAATAGGAAAAACCAATTTGGACAAAATTAGGATGAAAGAAAAAGAGAAAGCTTTGATCAAATTGGAGGGCTGTTTAATGTCACATCAGTCGCTGCATGAGCAGCTGCAGCAGGTCAGTCAGCATATAGAGGATGCGCAAGAGACGGCGCGTCAGGCTCAAGGTTCCAATCAGCAGCTGCTCAGTCAGGCAGACCAGTTGTTAAAACAGGCAGAGCAGGATTTGGTGCACGCCCGGAATCAGGCGGGGGCAGAGGCAACTGAAAATGCACAATTTCAGCAGGCTTATGAACAACTTCACGACACACGTCAGCAAGTACAGGAAGCACAGCAAAATAACAATGATGTTTTGTAATCAGAAAATGCACAAGGGTACCTCAATAGATGGACCCTGTGCATTTTATTGCTCGGTCGAGAAGACTCCGAGATCAATCGGAAATCTAATCTGAATGAAAAGCGGTCCTATCAAACATAGCGTGGATATAAATATACCCGCCTGCTGCGCCCTTGAACTATTTCAATTTTCCATACAAAAATCATTCCCCGGCCATGGAACTTCTCCGACTCTGGACAGAGAACAACGAACGTTAAAAATGATAGAATAGAGATAGAAATCAGAAATCGGGGTGGGGATAGTATGGATTTGTTAGGTAAAAATTGTAAAATGATTCATGAAGAAAAAGTGATCGGCGGGCAAAAGGTGGATACAATCCGCATTAATTCGGAGCTGGCTGATGTGCATGCAGCTGCCGGCTCCGGGAAAGATATTCAACTATTGCTGGAAGGGGAAATCAGTGAAAGCGTTGCGGAAGATTTAACATTTAAAGTCAGACAAAGCGGAAGCACACTCAACATCGATGTCAACAAACGTAAAATAAAGCTGTTTGGATTGATGAAATCGGATCTTCATCTTTATGTGACAGTTCCAGCTAAAGTTTACGAAGACATTTATGTAAAACTGGGGTCCGGCGACTGTATTGTCAATAATATTGATACAAAGTCATATTCCGGTATTTGCTCATCTGGTAAACAGGTAATTGCTGGTCTTCATGCCCAGAAGCAATTGACATTGCAAGCTTCCAGTGGCGATATATTTGTCAATAATAGTCATTCAGATTCAGTTATGGCAGAGGTCACCAGTGGAGCGGTCACTGTCAGTAATCTTTCTTGTATGCATGCTAAATATGACGCGACCTCCGGGGATATCGAAGTACAGAGCGAAAAACTGATGGGTGATACAGAATGCAAGGTAACAAGTGGAGATATTCGTGTACAAAGCAGTGTGTTCAGCGGGGAACTGGATTGTCGTGCAACAAGTGGCAATGTTGAAATTCACAGCAAAACCTTTCCGGATAATTTGTTTGTTGATTGCCATCTATCATCCGGAAACAGGAAGGTTCGTGTTGAGGGATTGAAATTTACCGAGCAGCAAAAAGACAGGTTATCAGGGATAAAAGGGGATGGCAGTGCCCATTCCATCAAGGCATATACGACGTCAGGAAATATCAGAATACTTGATTAGCGTGAATGGACAGCAACTAACCAGGTACAATACGGCTGCGGAAATACATGGTATTACATTCCGCAGCTGATCCATGAAAATAGAAAGGACCATCTCAATTTCAATAGATAACTTTATCAATAAATACTGCTCGTAAAATAGCAACCACATATATGGCGGAAGTTTCATTCAAATACCTCAGACGCTATCCATTTGTGGTGTATTTTGTTAAACTAAAGAAATAATAGCCTGTAAACAAGCAGAATGGTGGTGATTCATTATGGGACCATTATTTACGAATCATGCATGGTATGAACTGGTGGGGCTTGTCAGTCTTGTGGTGGCAGTGCTTCTTTGTTACTGGTATATAAATACAATCATCAAATCAACTCATTACAATACTACAAACACGCAGAAAACATACTTTTTTACGGCAGTCATTTTATTTTATCTTGTGGAAGGGACACCCTTTGCAATTATAGCAGATGATTATTTGTTTAGTGCGCTCTCACTGCAGATTTCAATCATGTCCTTTGTCGTGATGCCGCTTTTCATTTTAAGTCTGCCAAAACAGTATTTAGATATCTTTTTCTGGCATCACAAACGGGCAAAAATTGCCAGCCTGATATTCGCACATCCGTGGCCGCTGGCAGTTGCATTCAATGGACTTTTAACGGTGTTTTTTATTCCAGCGTTTTTTAATATAATTCACGATATTATGTTTTTGCAGTCTATTTGTGAAGTTCTTTTAATCACGCTCTCTTTTCTGACTTGGTGGATTATAATCCAGCCGTCACAAGAAGTAGCTGATCACAGTTATTTCATGCGGGCTGCATACGTATTTTTTACAGCGTTATTTCTGATGCCGATTGGTATTTTCTTATTGGTCGTGCAGGATCCGCACTATACTTCTTACACCACGGCGTCAGGTGAACTTTTTCCAGTACTGACGGCAGTGTATGACCAACAGCTAGCCGGTGGGTTATTGAAATTTCTGCAGCTGACAAGTTACTCCATTGCACTGTTCTACTTGTTGAAAATGTGGGGCCTTCGTGAAGAAGAAAATGAAGGTAAAGTCGACGAAGACACGCGCGTTGTTCAGGGCATTGTTATCAAGCTGAATGATCGCAACCGCCGAAATAAAGGAAAAAAACGATAAGAAAGATGCCACTAATTTGCTTTCAAATTCGATTGTTGAATGAATGATTCTACTTATAATTCGTTTTCGGAAGCAGGACAGGTGGCGTTTTTTTATGCTACACTATAAATATAAGTTAATTGATTGGAATACTTACAAAAAGGATGTGAAAGGATGAAACGTGCAGGTATTGTAGGTGGTTTGGGTCCTGAATCAACCGTTGACTATTACCAGTCATTCATTCATAAGTACCAGGACCGGATGAACAGCAAGCAGGTATTGCCTGAGCTTTTTATAAACAGTATCAACATGTATACTATTTTTAAATACATCAGCGAGGACCGCCTTGACGATCTAACCAATTATGTTGCCGGGGCAGCGAATAAGTTAGAAGAAATAGGTGCTGATTTTGTTGTCATTTCCGCCAACACACCCCACATTGTTTTTAATGAAGTCCGGGAAAACGTTAATGTGCCGATGATCAGTATCGTTGAAGCAACAAATGATAAGGCCGATGAATTGGGGTTGAAAAATGTCGGACTGCTTGGAACCAAGTTTACAATGGAACATGATTTTTTTAAAAAACCGTTTGAATCAGCTGGCAAAAAAATAGTTGTCCCCGGTGAAGAGGATCAAAAATTCATGCATCAGCGGATCGTGGATGAATTGGAAAACGGAATTGTAAAGGAAGATACCAAACAAGCATTTCTGAAAATCGTTAACAAACTTACCGCCGCTGAAAATTTGGACGGACTCATTTTGGGATGTACGGAACTGCCGATGATTTTGAAAAATAAAGATGTGGATATTCCATTGTTGAATACGACTGAAATCCATGTTGATAAAATGGTGGAGGAGTTATTTTAAAGTGCAAATCTTCTATTTGGTATGCATCTGTTTTTTCAAGGCTGGTACTTTATTGGAAAAAACACAGTAAGGATTTTCCTGAGAAAATTTCGTTACTTACTGCCAGAATGGGCGAATGGCGATTTTTCCATTCTGCTTCGTATGTTAAACTCAAAGCAACGGAATTGAAAATGTAATTACAATGGAGATGATTCCATGTGGATTTCCGACCTGAACATTACAGAGCTTACCGATGACAGGATGAGGGATTTATTATTTGGTGGTATGAAAGATGATGGAAAAAGCGGTGACTGTATATTTGTAGCCGGGAGCAGTAAAGCGACCACTTACCGTTTGCCTGCAGCAGTGGATTTATACAGGGCAGGCAGGGCAGGTAAAATTCTTTTCTCCGGTGGTGTCAAATGGGAAGCGGACGAGTTTTCGGAGGCATTGATGATACGCGATGAAGCATTAAGACTGGGTGTGCCAAAAAAAGATATATTAATTGAAGATGATTCCATGCACACGAAAGAGAATGTGCGAGCTCCTATCACATGCGGCGGCTTCATTTAACGTTAAAAACATATATGCCGGGCTGGATCAATTATTCGCTGTGTCCTGTAAATGACAAATGGACGCGTGAGAATAACTGGTATAAAAGTGATTTCGGAAGGCAGCGTGTACAAACAGAGTGTGAAAAACTGATTCATTATGTGAATATGGGTGTATTGGCGGATGAATTCATTAAGACTGACGGTATGTGTAAGTAAAGTAGCTAAACTCCGGCGAATGGGGTCTAGCTACTACGATGATAGCTGCTGAAATTCGTCCTGATTGCTTTTACAATACACGAATATTAAGTTTATTGGAGATAATGCGACGGTACTCATCGAACTGTTTGATTCCCTTAAAATTAGCGAGCAGGCCTTGGATGACGAATTCCTTTGCATCTGTTTTTTTAATTTCTGTTAACAGGTAGTCAATTACTTCCTGAAGTTCGCTGCGTTTTTCCACCCCGACAACATTATTCTTCAGTATGTTTTGCATTTCCAATAAATAGTTGACAACTTCCTCTTTATTTGTATTTTCAGGCGTTCTAATGTTCGCAAACACTGGCGCCATTTTTTTATGGGTCAATATCGGGGAACGTTTACTTTTTATGAGACCATTGGCTGCCTCATCAATACGTTCAACGATAAAAGCAGCCAGCTCCGGAATCTCCACCTCGATGTCAGCACTGAGCAACACCTGAAAGAAGCGATTTTTTATTCCTTCAAAAATAATTCCGAGATCATTTACATATGGTTCAATTTCTTCGCCATAAATGGAGACAAGGTTCTTCTTATGCCACTGATGGATCTCATATTCTTTCGTTTTAACCAGCTCAAAGAGTTCTTTGTTTAAGGTAAAGGCCTGTTCCTTAATCTGCGTAAGAATAAAATTACGATGTTTCAGCACTTCATAAAATTGTACTTCGACTTGACGTATGAAGTTTTCCCTCGGGCTTAGCTGCTCATCCACAGCATGTTGAACATTTTTCTGTATTAAATCATGATAATACTTAAACAGCTCTACGAACAGTTCGTCCTTGGATTGGAAATGCAGATAGAAAGCCCCTTTTGACAGATTGCTCTTTTTGGCAATTTCCTCAATGGATGTGGCGTAAAATCCTTTGTCAGCAAATAGTTTAATGGCAGTTTCGATTATTGTCTTCTTTTTTTCATTCATTGTTTTCACGACCTTCTTTATTCAAATGACCATGTAGTCACATTTATATTGACCATTCAGTTATTACGCATTATATTATCAAAAAATATGCCGCCGGGCAAATAAAGGTAATCATAAATATATCTTGCATTGACCTGGAAAATCATTTATATTGGATAATGTTGTGACCAGTCAGTCAAACCGGTGAGTCATAAAGGAGTGTGCATTTTGAAGAAGATTATTAACTTTTCGTTGAATAATAAATTCGCAATATGGATTTTGACCATATTGGTTATTGTTGCGGGTTTATATTCAGGTTTTCGAATGAATCAGGAAACAATGCCTGATATTACCATGCCGAATGTTTCCGTGATGACAACATATCCGGGGGCGGCGCCGGATGAAGTGGCAAATGAAGTTACGGTGCCAATTGAAAAAAGCGTAAAAAATATTGAAGGGGTTAAATTAGTCAGTTCGTCTTCATTTGCAAATGCCTCTTCTATACAAATACAATTTGATTTTGAGAAAGATATGGATAAAGCAACCAGCGAGGTAAAAAGCGCATTATCTGATTTGGAGCTTCCAGATGGCGCTAAAGAACCGGAAGTTTCCCGTGTAAGCCTCAATTCCTTTCCAGTCATAGCTTTAAGTGTAAGTGATGGGGACAACTCCCTTTCAAAATTGACGGATAAAGTGGAAAAGGACATTGTCCCTGAATTGGAAGGGCTGCAAGGAGTATCTGATGTTGAAGTCAGTGGACAGCAGATTCAGAAGGTCACCATTGATTTTGATGAGAAAAAGATGGCCCAATATGGATTAACGCCGAAAAAAGTGAAAGATTTGATTAAAGGTTCGGATGTTTCGTTCCCACTTGGTCTGACCAATTTTGATGGAGAAGTTAAAAATGTCGTTATTGATGGTGATGTAACAACCGTTGAGGACCTTAAAGAATTAGAGCTTCCTGCTATTCCGGCAAACTCCGGTACGTCATCTCAACAATCCCCGCAATCTCAGGCAACACAACAGGGTGCCGGGCAACAAATGCAGGGTGGAACTGCCCAATCACAGCAAGGCAGTATGGAAATCCCAACTGTTCAGCTTAGTGATCTTGCTGAAATAAACGTGGTTGGTGAAGTTAAATCCATTTCCAGAACGAATGGTGAAGATTCAATAGGCGTTCAGATTGTAAAAGCTTCTGATGCGAATACAGTTGAAGTAGTCAACAGTGTTAAAGATCAAATAACCAATTTTGAGGATGAACATGGAATTTCCGTTACAACTACATTCGACCAGGGAGAGCCTATTGAAGAATCCGTTAATACAATGTTAAGTAAAGCATTGTTCGGAGCTATATTCGCAGTAGTGATTATTCTTCTGTTTTTAAGAAGTATCAAAACAACACTTATTTCGATTGTATCGATTCCGTTGTCGTTATTGATGGCAGTGTTTTTGCTGCATCAAATGGACATAACATTAAATATTATGACGTTGGGTGCATTGACGGTAGCAATCGGCCGGGTGATAGATGATTCCATTGTTGTCATTGAAAATATATACAGACGGATGGAATTACCTGATGAACGGCTGACAGGTAAGGAATTAATACGGGAAGCGACACGGCAGATGTTTATTCCAATTGCTTCCTCCACAATCGTTACGATAGCTGTCTTCCTGCCGCTGGGACTTGTCAGCGGGCAAGTGGGAGAAATGTTTATGCCATTTGCGCTTGCAGTTGTGTTTGCACTATCAGCTTCTCTGATTGTCGCCGTAACAATTGTTCCGATGCTTGCTCACTCGCTGTTTGGAAAGAAAATTAATAAAACTTCTAAGGTGAAAAGCAGTAAAAGCCATCGAAAACAAGGCAGATTGGCCAGCTTCTATAAACGCGTTCTTAACTGGGCATTGGATCATAAATTTATCACATTTGGCGGAGCGACAGTGGTGTTAGTTGCAAGTCTGTTCCTAGTGCC
The DNA here is from genome assembly GCF_039522605.1 of Virgibacillus siamensis. Taxonomy (GTDB): domain Bacteria; phylum Bacillota; class Bacilli; order Bacillales; family Amphibacillaceae; genus Lentibacillus; species Lentibacillus siamensis. The sequence goes on along the minus strand of NZ_BAAADS010000025.1, from coordinate 425,731 downwards.
AATTATCGGGGTCAGTTTTCTGCCAAGTGATCAGCAAAAAATGATTATGGCTACGTATAGCCCGGAACCAGGGCAGACGAAAGAAGAAGCGGAAGATGTGGCCCTTAACGCTGAGAAGTTTTTCAGTGACCGAGATGGTGTTACATCTTACCAATTTTCATTGGGCGGTGGCGGTCCAATGGGAATGGGCGGTGAAAACTCTGCATTGTTCTTCGTTGAATACGATGAGGATTTTGAAAAGTTTAGTAATGAAAGTTCAAACGTAATTAAAGCATTAAATAAACAGACAGACCAAGGTGAATGGGGTACAATTGATTTTGCCCAAACTGGTGGCGGCCTGGAATTGTTTATTTACGGAGATAATTTAGAAGATATTCAGGCAGCTGAAGAAAAAGTCTTACCGATGATGAAAGATAATCCTGATTTGAAAAAAGTGGAATCAAGTTTGTCAGAGGCTTATGATCAATATACACTGGTGGCTAACCAGGAGAAGCTAAGCCAATATGGGTTGACAGCAGCTCAAATTGGAATGAAGTTAAGCAGTTCCGGAGCATCTCCTGTTCTCACAACGGTAAAACATGATGGGGAAGAAGTCAGTGTTTATGTGAAAACGGAAGAAGTTAATTACAGTGGTATTGAAGACTTGAGAAACACGGATATTCAGAGTCCGATGGGAGCAACAGTCCAACTTGGTGACATGGTGAACGTAAAAGAAGGGAAAGCACCTGATACGATTAAGCGCAGAGATGGAAAGATGTACGCATCTATCAGTGCGGATGTGAAGACAGATGATGTAGCAGCTGTATCTGCTGATGTGAAAAATGCGATCAGTGATGAGAAGCTTCCTGATGCGGTTCAAGTTGAATTCGGCGGTGTAACCGAACAAATAAATGAATCCTTTACGCAGCTTGGTTTGGCAATGCTTGCGGCGATTGTAATTGTTTATTTCGTACTCGTTGTAACATTCGGGGGAGCACTTGCCCCATTCGCCATATTATTCTCCCTGCCATTTACAATTATTGGCGGATTAGTTGCATTGTGGATTGCAGGCGAACCACTCAGTGTGTCGGCGATGATTGGTGCATTAATGTTAATCGGTATTGTTGTAACCAATGCGATTGTATTGATTGACAGAGTGATCCATAAAGAAAAAGAAGGCTTCACGACACGGGAGGCACTTCTGGAGGCAGGATCAACCCGTTTGAGACCGATCTTAATGACAGCTCTGGCAACAATCGGTGCACTTATTCCGCTTGCAATCGGAATGGAAGGTGGCGGATTAATTTCCAAAGGACTTGGTGTCACGGTTATCGGTGGCCTGGCAAGTTCAACCTTATTAACATTGGTCATTGTACCGATTGTATATGAAGTTTTCGCTAGGTTCCGGAATAAAAAAGCAGTTGAATAATGAAGGTAGATTTCGAGAGCTAAATCAAGAAAAAGATGATAAGAAGACAAAAATCCGATTCTTTAGTCGGATTTTTGTCTTTTCTTTTGGCAGATTTATGCTTTTACGTTTATTTGAATGCTGTTAAAGGAAAGATTGACAATGTATGTCTGTCTAAAAATAATGTATAAATTTTTGTAAAAGTGTTTTTTCTCACTGAAAGCGTTTGAAATTAAGAACATTTTGTAACAGAAATTCAACAAATTTATCAAAACGCTAAAAATCAGTGTTTACGCTGGTACAACTTAACATTCTATTTGGTACACTATGTTCGATGGAATTTTGATATAAGGGTAGGCTAAACATGACTGACAGCGGGAGGGATTTCATGAAAATACGGAAAAAGCATTCTAAGAAATGGTATACTTTATTGCTCTTAGGAATGGTATTTCTGTTGAGCGGTTGTGACCAAATGGTGGTATTTGACCCAGCAGGTCCTGTAGCCGAAAAGCAGCGGGATTTGATTATTTATTCCCTGTATTTTATGGGTGCAGTTTGTCTGATGGTATGGATACCATTCGCCATATTTTTGTTTAAATACCGTTCTAACAAGAAAAATCGCAGTGAGGACAGTTACAAACCGGATATGCATGGAAATAAGGTGATTGAAACAATTTGGACGATTATTCCAATCTTAATTGTGACAGCTTTGGCTATTCCGACGGTTACAACACTGTTCGATTTGGAGGAGCCTCCGGAATCTTCAAAAGATAAGGAACCATTGGTTGTTCATGCAACAGCGTCTGATTGGAAGTGGTTTTTCAGTTATCCGGAACAGGGGATTGAGACGGTAAACTATTTACACATACCAACCGATCGTGCTGTTGAATTCCGGTTGCAATCAACTGGTTCGATGGCGGCCTTATGGATTCCTGCACTAGGGGGTCAAATGTACAATATGGCCGGCATGCGGAACATCCTTTATTTACAGGCCGATGAGCCGGGAGTATATGACGGTAAAAACTCTAACTTTACTGGAGTAGGATTTACCGAACAGACGTTTAAAGTTTATGCGGAAGATAGTAAAAAGTTCCAGGAATGGGTAAATACAAAACAGAACAACGCTCCTAAATTAACGGAGAAAAAATATAAAGAATTGCTTGCACCCAGTATTGTCGGCCGTTCCACATTTTCTTCGACCCATTTGCAGTGGGTGGATCATGGAACCATGCCGGGAATGGACTATGCTATTGAACTGTATGGTAAAGAATACTATGACGGTAAAACGCATGTAAAAAATGATGCCGAACACCGTGAAAAGAATCATGAAGATTGGGAGCAATAAAAGAAAGCAGGTGAAACAATGGGTCTTGATAAATTGCTTGTAACGGGTGAACCGTTGATATATGCGGGAATGGTTGCAATTGCTTTGGTAACGTCAGCAATCATTTTCATCCTTACCTATTTCAAAAAATGGACGTGGCTGTGGCGGGAGTGGCTGACTACAGTTGATCATAAAAAAATTGGGATTATGTATATTTTAAGTGCACTTGCAATGCTGTTCCGCGGCGGAATGGATGCCCTTATGATGCGTGTACAGCTTGCGTTTCCGAGTATGAATTTTCTTGGTGCACAGCACTATGATGAAATATTTACAACGCACGGAACGGTTATGATTATCTTTATGGCGATGCCGTTTTTAATCGGTCTGATGAATATTATCGTTCCGCTGCAAATTGGAGCTCGTGACTTTGCGTTTCCATATGTGAATGCAATCAGTTTCTGGTCATTCTTCTTTGGGGCAATGCTGTTTAACCTTTCGTTCGTTATCGGAGGGTCACCTGATGCAGGCTGGACGAGTTATACACCTCTTGCAGGGGCGGCAATGAGTCCCGGTCCAGGACAGAATTTCTATTTAATGGGTCTTCAATTAGCCGGTATTGGTACACTGGCAACTGGTATTAACTTGATGGTAACCATTTTAAAGATGAGAGCACCTGGGATGAAAATGTTTCAGATGCCGATATTTACATGGTCTACACTAATAACAACATTTATCATTATTTTTGCTTTTCCGATTTTAACGGTAAACCTTGCACTTCTTACAATTGACCGTGTTTTCGGGTCCCATTTCTTTACATTGGCGGGGGAAGGTTTGCCAATGATGTGGGCTAACCTTTTCTGGATGTGGGGACACCCGGAAGTTTATATTGTAATTTTACCGGCATTTGGGATTTTCTCGGAGGTTATTGCAACCTTTGCCCGGAAAAGGTTGTTCGGTTATAACGTAATGGTATGGTCGATTATTGTAATTGCCGGATTGAGTTTTACAACCTGGGTACACCACTTCTTTACAATGGGTACAGGTGCATTTGTCAATTCAGTATTTTCCATTTCAACAATGCTGATTGCCGTGCCGACCGGGGTGAAAATATTCAACTGGCTAGCAACGATGTATAAATCGAAAATGGAGTTCACATCGCCAATGCTTTGGTCGCTTGCATTTATTCCAAGCTTTGTTATTGGTGGTATAACCGGTGTTATGCTTGGTATGGCGGCTACGGATTACCAGTATCATAACTCCTACTTCCTGGTGGCGCATTTCCACTATGTGTTGATACCTGGAACTGTGTTTGCCTGCTTCTCGGGTCTTGTTTTCTGGTATCCGAAAATGTTTGGGCATAAGCTGAATGAAACATTGAGCAAATGGTCTTTCTGGTTCTTTGTTGTTGGCTTCCATGTATGCTTCCTGCCGCAGTTTTTTGTGGGATTGGATGGCATGCGGCGAAGAGTTTTTCATTCAACGCCAGAGTGGTTTTCACTGAATTTCCTTTCAACTATTGGCGCGTTTGGAATGGGGATTGGATTTGCCATTTTCGTATATGCAATCTATTACAGCCTGCGTTACAGTGAACGGGAAAAAACCGGGGATGCCTGGGACGGCAGAACCCTGGAATGGGCTACGCCGACTCCAATTCCTTCATACAACTTTGCAACATTACCGGACAACGTCGGGTATGATGCATTACTGGAAATGAAGAAGAATGGTGAAACGACGTATGATGAAAGCAAACTGGAACCAATTCACATGCCAAGCAGTTCAGGTAAACCTTTTATCATGATGCTGATTCTGTTCTTTGCCAGTTTTGCCCTCGTATTTGAGTGGGTTACAGCTGCCGCAATCTTTCTGGCAGGCGGAGTTTTCATGATGATCCTGAGATCATTTGACTATGATGAAGGTTATCACATTGAAGTGGATGAAATTAAACGCATTGAACGTTCAGCAAGGGGGTTAAATGATGAGTGAACAAAATCTTAAAACCGGCCCGCTGGAATACCGTACAGAACATGGAAGAATGAATATTACAGGGTTTTGGATTTTCCTTGCTGCAGAGGTTGTATTATTCTCAACCTTGTTTGCTACGTACGCAGTTCTGATCGGACGTACAGCAGATGGTCCGGTACCGAGTGAAATTTATGAGGCGAAGAGCGCCCTGCTGATGACGTTCATTCTTCTGACAAGCAGTTTTACGTGTGGTATCGGAATTCATGAAATGCGCAGGGGTTCCAAAAAGGGTTTAATCACATGGTTGATTATTACGCTAATCCTTGGATTCTCTTTTCTTGGACTTGAGGTCGACGAGTTTATTAAATACGCAACACATGAGGGTGTGACACTGCAAACCAGTGCATACTGGTCGTCGTTTTTCATTCTAGCTGGAACACATGGACTTCACGTGACATTTGGTACCGGATGGCTGATCCTGCTGATAATACAGGTTTTTCAGCGGGGATTAACAAATGTAACCAGCCAGAAAGTATTTATTGTTGGATTGTACTGGCACTTCTTGGACGTGGTTTGGATTTTCATTTTTACTTGCGTCTATTTATTTGGGATGGTGATGTAAGATGGAAAAAAAACATTCCGGAAAAATACCTGTTAAACACATTATCGGTTTTGCGCTGTCACTCATATTGACGATAGCGGCTGCATGGGTAGCACTCGGATCAGGTCTTCCTGTTGGCTGGATTATTGCTGGGACACTTGTAATGGCTGTCATTCAAGCAGCCATTCAACTATTCCTGTTTATGCATTTGACTGAGACGGAAGGTGTTGGTCACGGCCCATGGAATATGATGTTCCATGGTGCGATCATGGTTGGAATTGTCGTGGCTGGATCCTTGTTTACCATGGTATGGGCTTTTGACATGGGCGACATGAATATGGACATGGATAAACAGCATCAGAATATGCAACAGGAACAAATGGAACACGATATGTAAACTTACCATACAAAAAACCCTCTCTCCAATTTTTTGGAAAGAGGGTTTTTATTTACAGTTCGCTGATTGGATCTCGGAGTTTCTGTTCACGATATGTTTTGGCTTTGGTCATTGAAAATTTAACCATTCGGATAATGAACATAATCCATGCAACTTCAGCAAGAATCAGACTTGCATAAAACATGCTCCATGTTAACGAAAATGCCCCCGGCGCTACAAAAAATGCTGCTTCCAGATAATAAAACCACATGCCGATTACCAAGATTGCCTGCAGCGCTGCGGGTATCTTTTTATTTAAATGAATAAACAAAAACGGTGTAAGTGTTGCCAATACCACAAACATCAAAATGATGCCCATGAAAATCATCCCCTTTGTTATTAATGAATCATGAAACCGTTTTCTAATTATTATTGTAACAGATTTTTTTAAAAAAAGACACAAAAACTTCATAAAATGCTATTGATTTTTTAAAAAAGGGAAGGTTTACGTATATTTGCTTATATTTCCAAGCTTTTTTTATTTTAAGCGAGTTTAGTTGGGGCTAATCGCCACTAGTACCATTTAAACATTCTAAATACCGTTTAATGCTTTTTGACGAATTGGAGCATTCTCTATACGCTAATAGAGTACATTTTTTAAAACAAACGGTCAGGAGGTGGGAGCATCCAGAACGTTAAGGATGTTATGGTAAAAACCAGGGAAAAAACAGACGATTTTCATTTTCAAATCCCTTCGAAAAGTGATGGTGCTGCTGTCTGGGAGCTTGTGGAAGGCACAGGTGTGCTTGATGTAAATTCCTCGTACAGTTACCTCATGTGGTGTGAAATTTTTTCGGAGACTTCCATTGTTGTTAAAAAAGAGGATGAAGTAGTCGGATTCATCTCCGGATTCATTCGTCCGGATAAACCGGATACGCTCTTTATTTGGCAGGTGGCGGTTGATGAAACGCAAAGGGGACATGGTCTCGCGACAAGAATGTTGTTTGAATTGCTGGATCGCGAACTTTGCAGTGATGTCTGCTATGTGGAGGCGACGGTATCCCCGTCAAATATTGCTTCACAACACTTGTTCATGGGCCTTGCCAAGAAGATGGATACCAGTTGTGTAGTCGGAAACTACTTTTTATCCATTGATTTCCCGCGAACAGGTCACGAGGACGAATCATTGTATAAGATTGGACCATTTGAGTACCAAAAATAATGTATAAAGGGATGATTACGTGACAACAGCAGTTTTGGATAATCAGAAAATGAAGACGTTTGAAGAAATGGAATCTGCGGTAAGAAGTTACAGCCGCGGGTGGCCAACTATTTTTGAAAAAGCAAAAGGCTATAAGCTTTGGGATATAGATGGGAAAGAATATATTGATTTTTTCGCAGGTGCTGGAGCACTCAGCTATGGCCATAATGATGATGTCATGCAGGAAAAATTGATTGAATATATTAAAAATGATGGTGTTATTCACAGCCTCGATATGGGAACAACTCCAAGAAAAGAGTTTTTGGAAAGCTTTAAGGAAATAATTTTAACACCTCGCAAACTCGACTATAAAATTATGTTTCCAGGACCAACAGGCACAAATACAGTAGAAAGTGCCTTGAAAATTGCCAGAAAAGTGACTGGTCGTGACACGGTAATCAGTTTCACGAATGCTTTTCATGGTATGACAATTGGATCTTTGTCCGTCACCGGTAATTCATTTAAACGGCAAGGTGCGGGTGTTCCGCTTCATCACTCAGTGGCAATGCCATTCGATGATTATGTGGAAGATTATGATTCAATTGCTTATCTTGAACGCTTTTTAGAAGACAGCGGCAGTGGCGTAGCATTACCGGCTGCCATTATTTTGGAAACCGTTCAGGGAGAAGGCGGCATTAACGCTGCCAGAATGGAATGGCTGAAAAGAGTGGAGGAAGTTTGCCGGAAATGGGATATCCTGCTGATTGTTGATGATGTTCAGGCAGGATGCGGCAGAACAGGAACTTTCTTCAGTTTTGAACCGGCTGGAATTAACCCGGATATTGTCTGCCTTTCCAAATCGATCGGTGGAATCGGTCTGCCAATGGCAATTACGCTGATTAAGCCGGAATATGATCAGTGGGGACCGGGTGAACACAACGGTACTTTCCGCGGAAATAATATGGCATTTATTGCGGCAACGGAAGCATTGAATCGCTGGAAGACAGATGAATTTGGTAAAGAAATCATGAAGAAAGCAGACATCTTGCGTGATGCCATTGAGTCACTAATTGAGGCTTATCCGGCCTTGAATGGTGAAGCACGGGGCCGCGGTTTAATGCAGGGTATCGCTGTTCATAAAGATGATCTCGCCAATGAAATTTGTGCTGCGGCATTTAAACGCGGACTGATTGTTGAGACTTCAGGCCCGAAAGATGAAGTCGTCAAATTCCTGCCGCCGCTGACGATTGAGGAAGCAGGACTGAAAGATGGGCTTGCCATTTTGGAAGAAAGCATTAAAGAAGTACTTGCATAATTAACAAATTGTTCAAAAATACAACAATAAATCTGGCAATCTGAATCGCGCATCAGGATCTGATGGGATAGATGTTGCCTAAACAAACTACTAAATACAGAAAAGGGGAATACGAATGATTGTAAAATCACTGGAAGATATTGAAGGTACAAAAGACGAAACATCAGGTGAAAATTGGACTAGCCGCCGTTTTCTGCTGAATAAAGATGGTGTAGGGTTCAGCATGAATGATACCATTATCAAGGCTGGCACCGACAACTATTTCTGGTACAAAAACCACATTGAAGCAGTTTATTGCATCGAGGGTGAAGGTGAAATTGAAGATATCGCAACTGGCGAAGTTCACCAGCTGAAACCAGGTACGATGTATATTCTAAATGACCATGATAAGCATAATCTGCGTGCACGCACACAAATGCGCATGGTATGTGTGTTTAACCCGCCACTCGTCGGTACGGAAACACACAATGAAGAAGGGTATTACCCGCTATTGACTGAATAGAATTTAAGAAGCAACGCTGCACTTTGAGTAGTGCAGCGTTGCTGTTTTTTTGGCAGATAAGTATAAAACTTTCTTACTGCATAAGTGCAACTAAGGTTGTCACCTAAAGGCTTGGTGACAACCAAGTTTTCTAATAGATGGAAATACAAAGGAAAACCCGAATTATCAGATCGATTAATTAACTGCATTCTTGATATGATGGTAATTTATATGTTATCAATAAACGGTAGGGTAGCATATTTATAATGGAAGCACGTGGGAAGCTGGAACTCATAATTTCGGCATATCTTTTTCATAAAAAAATATGGTAAAATGGTAGCGGTGAATTTGCAGCGAGGGGAGTGATGCGTATGAAAAACAGTGATGAGCGCATGTTTGCGATGTTGATATATCTAGTCAGCTTTTTTGTACCAATATTAGGTCCACTGGTTATTTGGCTTTTGAAACGAGAAGATTCCGACTTCATTGATTATCATGGCAAAGAATATTTTAATTTCTTGATATCTTACACTGTTTACGGCATTGTTTGTACGATCCTAATGATTATTCTGATTGGATTTGTTCTGATTTTTATCGTCGGTTTAATGGGTTTCATTTTTACGATAGTTGCACTCGTAAAAGCGTACGGCGGGCAAAAATACCGGATTCCGTTAATATTCAGGTTAATTAAGTAAGTAATGAGGACCCTCAACGGCACCTTGCTGGCAGGGTCCTTATTCATCCGTCTTTTTCTTGAAATTTCCTTCCCCCGTATCAACGGTTAATTGGTGTGAACTGTCCCGGACGGTTGCATAAAAAATCTGGTCCAGGCGGATATACCCGGCTTCCTGCAATTCCTTGCGCAGCCATTGCTCATTTTTATGAATCAGTTTCAGGTTTCGATGCTGAATTTTACCTTCAACAATTACGGAAACAGGCATTCCCTGAAATTCCGTTTCGATGCCCAACTGTCCAGGGGTCACCGGTGCTGCCTCCTGCTTTGGAAGAATACTGATACCTCCATTTGCTTCAATTAATACAAATTCAATTGTAGCAAGATCCGGATATCCTTTTTCCCGCAGATTTGATAATAATTCCTCAAGAGTGAATGTCGATTTTTTTAAGTTGTTTTTAATCAGTTTTCCATGTTTCACGACGATTGTCGGCTGACCGATAAAGGGTTTGTTTAACTTATTAATCAGAGTAAGCCTGGAGAATGTGATATGTATCAACACAACTACCGTTATACCGACAACTGCATGCAGGATGTTTCGGGTAAACAACGGGCCGGCAGCCAATGATACGACGAAAAAAATTCCAGTTAAATCATGTGCCGTTAGCTGGGCGAAAGCAGTTTTCCCCATAAGCCGGATTGCGATGATGGAAATGATATAAATTAACAGGACTTTTCCAATGAATAGTAGCATCTGTCTTTACACCCCACGAATAGTATGTGTATATTTTTCCCCTCTATTTATTTTTTGTTGACAATTCTTTTCTGTATTCAAAAATAGTCATGTAATTATTTTATTATTTTAATAATTTCGTTTTTGGCTTGCCAGAACCCACCTGTTAAATTATCATGATTGTAAGCGCTTTTAAATTTGAATTTTTAAAAAGGAGTTGGTAATGATGTTTTCTCCGTTAACGCCATTGGATTGGAAACGCAGAGCAGTTAAGTATTATCCGCAAAAAACAGCAATCATCGATGAGGAGAAAGAGTTCACGTACAAGGAATTCGGCGAACGGACGGACAGGTTATCCGGGGCATTGCATAATGCCGGTATTCGGGAAGGCGACCATGTGGCGGTGATGCTTCCAAACACCCATTATATGCTCGAATGTTTTTATGGGATCTGTCAGCTCGGTGCTGCGATGGTACCATTGAATTATCGGCTTCATGCGAATGATCTTGAATACATTATCAATCACAGTGATGCAAAAATGCTTGTTGTGGATGCGGAATTTTCCGGACCGATTGAAGAGATTGCCAATAAACTCTCATTGGAACAGATTGTCGTTGTGTCAGTTCCCGGATATGAGACTTCGCTGAAAAGTGTTGATTATGAGACATTTCTCGACCATGGGCCGGCGAATTTTGAACTGCCGGACATTGAAATCGATGAAAATCAGCTGATGACACTGAATTATACAAGTGGAACGACATCGAAGCCAAAAGGGGTCATGTTGACTCATCGGGCTAATTATGTAAATGCTGCAAATGTTTTATATCACCTTAATGTTAGTTATGATGATGTATATTTGCACACATTACCTATGTTTCATGCAAATGGCTGGGGATTTGTCTGGGCGATAACGGCTGCGGGTGGAGCCCACGTCTGTCTCAGAAAGGTGGACCCATCCTATATTCTGGAGTTGTTCGACAAGAAAAATATTTCCCTTCTATGTGGTGCACCAACTGTTGTCAATATGCTTGTTAATGAACCGAAAGCAAAGGAAATAGATATTAAGACAAAACCGCGGATGGCAACAGCTGGAGCTCCGCCTGCAGCAGCACTGATCGGTAAAGCACAGGAGATACTCGGTTTAAATATGATTCATGTATACGGATTGACGGAAACTTCACCATTCATTCTCTATTGTGAGTGGAAGAAGGACTTTGATTCGAAATCGGCGGATGATCAGGCCACTATTAAAGCGAGACAAGGAATTGAACTCGCATTTAATGGTGAGACAAAAGTTGTTCACCCCGATGGCGAGGAAGTGTCCTGGGATGGCGAGGAGATCGGTGAGATAATTACACGGGGTAATGTTGTAATGAAAGGTTATTATAAAGATCCAGAAAAGACAGATGCAGCAATTAAAGATGGTTGGTTCTATACCGGCGACTTGGCGGTAACCTATCCGGACGGCTATATTGAAATTCGTGACCGTGCCAAGGATATGATTATATCCGGCGGCGAAAATATATCATCAACCGAAGTAGAAGGTGTGCTGTATAAACATCCTGCTGTTATGGAGACAGCCGTTATTTCCATTCCCAACGAAAAATGGGGGGAAGTGCCAAAAGCAATGATTGTCCCGTACCCTGATGCTGAAGTAACAGAAGATGAAATTATTGAATTCTGCCGTGATAATATGGCGCACTTTAAAGCACCGAAAGCAGTTGACTTTGTGGATACACTTCCAAAAACCGCAACAGGAAAATTGCAGAAATTTCGATTGCGCGAAATGAACTGGGATGAACCGAATAAAGTAAATTAAAAGTGGATAAGTTCCAAAAAAAAAGGGGGCAGTACTGATGCCGGTATCATCAAACCGGGTACTTGGTTTAACCCGTCTCCTGTCAGGACTGTATTAAAGTTGTACAGTGAATGAACAAAAGCGGAAGCGCCCGTTTAGCGACGTACAAACTGCGCCCTGCCATGCAGGGTGGGTCGGCGTTGCCGCGCAAAGCGGCGGTTTTAGCCGATCTTCCTTAATCCGCAATGAGATTAGATGAACTTGACTTATCGCCAATAATGGCGAAAGTCAAAGTGAATCTTATGCTCGAAAGCGAAAAGGAAACACGCCCCTTCATAGGGGTGTGTCGACGTTGGCGCGGGAGGCCGGTTTTAGTCGGCCTTCCTTAAAGTACGAACCGATGTTGACTTTCACCACAAGGGTATAAGTGCGACTAAGCCTCTGGTTTCACCATCGGCAAGTCTTCTTTATCGTAGTGAGGAAGTGTGAAGTTTGGGACTGCGCTAAATGCTCGTCCCACCAAAATCTCTGCTAGTCGCTGGGCGCTGGAGCTGGACGTGGCTGATTAGGAGCAAGTGCATTATCCACATCTACAAAATTTTATAAATTCCTAGACAAAAATAAAAAACTGGCCGGATTTTGAAATCCGGTCAGTTTTAATACGAACAAGGAAACAGGTTGTTGAAAAATCACTTCAGCGTGACAATTCAACAACCTTATTTAATAAAGTAAGGCTGATTTATTCCGGTGTGGTGTTAGCACCATGCTGCACCGACAATAATCAGAAGAATAAATAATACGACAATCAATGTAAATCCATTACCATATCCGTTTCCGCATCCCTGGTTGTATCCGGCTCCGGCAACATTTCCACCACCGTTATACCCGCCATAATGGGCGCCATATTTTGGTCCGAATTCCATTAAAAACACTCCTTTAATTAAAGATCAAAAAACATTTTACCAACCGATATATGCTGAACCTACGATGATCAGCAGGATGAATAGAACGACAACTAAATAAAATCCGCCACCATGGCCATATGATTCACTCATTCTTACGACACCTCCAATCGTTTACTTTACTGTATGTAGATAAACGACTAATGATATGGGTGTTCCCCTAATTTACCGGTATTTTGGGCGGGACGGATTTATCAGGGTAAACACCCTCATTTTCAATCAGACATGTTTTTCGCCCGCGCAAACCATTCCCGCACGCATATATTGAAGTATTCATCCAATTTTTTAATAAGTATCCTGATAGAAACGAGTCTTTTCAGGAAGGCTCTTTTTCATTGGGAAGCACGGAATCACCACTACAGGTCAACACGCATTCTGTATCTTTTTGTGAATTTTGGGCTATTCGCCGTTATTTCTAATATATGGACAGATGCACTAACAGTTTGGAGTTATTCAGACATACGATGAAGTACATACCGCGAGGAGGTGATTGTTCATGAGTTATTCAGGTGGAGGCAATAACTTTGCATTGATTGTCGTTCTGTTTATTCTACTGATTATCGTCGGTGCTGCCTATGTAAATGGTGGTGGCTTTGGCGGTGGATTCGGTGGCGGCTACGGCGGCTACTAAAAAACCGTTCCTTTGCATGGAAATAGACCATGCAAGGGAATCCTTTCAACATTGACAAATACCTCCTTTTCAATAGATGCGTGAATCAAATGAAAGGGGTGATAAACAGAATGAGTGATATGCTGAAAAAAGTTGAGAAGAAGACCGGTGTAAACAGCAATGAAATTATGAAACTTGCTCAGTCCCTTAATGGCAAGGATTTGTCTGATGAGAAGAATATCCGAAGAGTGATTAAACAAGTGTCAAGGATGGCAAACAAGCGTGTATCCAAGCAAACGGAGGACATGATTGTAAATGCATTGAAAGGTAAAAAGAAAATTGATTCATCGACTATCTCCAAAATGCTGTAGTGTCATAATGAAACCTGCCTGATGTGGCGGGTTTTTTTGTTGGCAGTTAAGAAATGCATCAGTGCAACTATTGCTGTCACCAATTGGTGACAACCAAGTTTCCTATTGTAAAAATGAACGCTTGTGGTTTTTCTTTAAAGAAAACAATTGCGCGGGAAAAGAAATCACCGCGCAAACTTAATTTTAGGTTCTTTTCAATATTTTAGCTAATTTTAGTACGGCGGCTACTGCTTTTTATACGGCGGTTTTGTGCCAAAGTTCGGCGCGATTACCCGTTCATACGGCGTGTTCCCGGATGGGTTTGTGTAAAAGCAAACAAACTTTTACTCTTTCGTCATTTTAAGCAGTTGCAGCAAGTCGTTGGATGCCGCTTCATAGGATGTTGATTTTATGTTTTTTTCGATGCTCTTAATGATTTCCAGCGCCTGCGGATCAGTAGCCGTCAGAATTTTCACGTTGCCGTTAAACATATCATTGATTTCCTTTTTGGCCTGTACCATGTTGTCAAGCTCATTCGAATTTGAATTATTAATACCCTGTGGTTCGCCTTTCCCGGACATACCTTCTGACCCGTTTAAAAGCTTCTGTTGCATATTATCGTATTTGTGGCTTGTGTTCGTTTTTTTCTTGCGTGCTAGTATAACTGAATCATCAACAACGAAAACTTTAACACCAGTTATCCCTACACCTTCCAGTATCGATTCAAAATAGGAAGAAATGCCACCAGCGTGTATTCCTGAACTACCAATGGAACTGTATAAATCCTTTCCCATTCCACTGTATGTAGTGCCCTGTTTATTCGTCGTGTTTTTTTTATCGCTGGTTTCACTTGGAATAACTGAAGGATTGTTAAGATTATAATGCTCTGCTGTATCCGTCACTTCCGGGTCGGATTTTTCAGCCTTGGTGTCTATGGCGCCCTGTTCCTCCATACATGCGGATAATAAAGTTATAACCGTTACAGACAGACCAACGAAAAACAACTTTTTCATTCGATCCATATTAAAATCCCTCCAATTTCAAATTATTTTAGCAGATAAGAATGTATAAAACATTTTACTGCATAAGTGCAACTATAGCCGTCACCCAAAGACTTGGTGACAACCAAGTTTTCTAATAGTGTGTACGTAAACTTTGTATGTATGCTTGGTTATTTTTGGTGACATAATAAGGTCGAGCTTCATTCATGGGACCCCATTATTGTCCCAAAGATAATTCAGGAGGTGAGTTCCTTTGGCAGATGACGGGAAGAATCAGGAAGAAAAGACAGATATATCACGACGGAAGTTTTTAAGAAATTCCGGATATGCAGTAGGTGGCCTGGCTGTTGGCGGTGTGCTTGGGGGTGTTATTCCCTGGGGTACTGATGATGATAAAAAGAATAGGACAGCTAAGCAATCACAAAATTATAATCAGGCCCTGATGTTTTTTACACAGGCGGAATTTAATACGGTTGATGCCGCAACAGAACGGATTTTTCCCAATGATGAAAATGGTCCTGGTGCACACGAATTAGGTGTCGCTTTTTTCATTGACCACCAGCTTGCCGGTTCATATGGGTTTAATGCAAGAGACTACATGCAGCCACCGTTTTTCCATGGTGAAAAAGAACAAGGCTATCAAGGCAGACTGAAACGCCGTGAAATTTTTAAAATAGCATTAAGAGAAATGCAGAACTACAGTCACCAAACCTTTAAGAAAGGGTTTACTGAGTTGACTGAAGAGCAGCAGGATAAGGTGTTGCAGGATTTTCAGAAAGATAACGTAAAATTGACTACTATTTCTGCGAGCGGCTTTTTTGATTTATTACGCAGTTTGACACTGGAAGGGTTATACAGTGATCCATTATATGGAGGAAACCGGGATATGGATGGTTGGAGAATGCGGAATTATCCAGGCAGCCAAATGAGTTATACGAAGATAATTGAAGGTGAATTTAAGGAAATGGAACCAAAAAGCCTTCGTGACCACATGTAAATCAGGATTCGAGGTGGAAAAATGGTAAAGAAACTTCCAAAAGTAGATGTTGTTATTGCCGGTGTTGGCTGGGGAGGTGGAATTATTGCCTCCGAGCTGACAAAGCAAGGGCTGGATGTTGTTGGTCTGGAAAAGGGACAGGAACGAAAAACGGAAGACTATTATATGGTTCATGATGAACTTCGGTATGCAATCCGTTATGAATTGATGCAGGATTTATCTAAAGACACGATTACTTTTCGCGGTAACGAGCGGATGCGCGCACTCCCGATGCGTCAGTATGGGTCGTTTCTTTTTGGCGATGGTCTTGGCGGTGCCGGGGTACACTGGAATGGCCAGACATTCCGATTTTTGCCCTATGATTTTGAAATCCGCAGCAGAACGATCGACCGCTACGGAAAAGATAAAATCCCGTCTGATATGACGATTCAGGATTGGGGAATTACGTATGATGAATTAGAGCCATACTTTAATAAATTTGAAAAAATGGCAGGTATATCTGGCGAAGAAAATCCGCTTGGAGGGAAACGTTCGGAAAAATATCCGACGAAGCCAATGAAACATTCACCCCAGATGGACATGTTCAAAAAAGCAACGGAAAATCTTAATTACCATCCATATACCATTCCATCAGCTAATTTATCAGAAGCGTACACTAACCCGGATGGGATTTCACGGGCAGCATGTCAGTATTGCGCGTTTTGCGAACGGTTTGGATGTGAATATGGAGCGAAAGCTGATCCGGTTGTAACGGTTATTCCTGTTGCTGAAAAGACGGGTAAATTTGACCTTCGTACACACTCATGGGTCAGGAGGGTTTTACATAATAAGGATGGAAAAGCAAACGGTGTCCTTTATACGGATATTACGACCGGCGAGGAAATTGAACAGCCGGCAGATGTTGTGGTGTTGACCAGTTATGTTTTTAACAATGTAAAACTTCTGCTGAACTCCAAAATAGGAAAGCCGTATGATTCGGCAACAGGGACCGGTGTGATTGGCAAAAATTATGCTTATCAGGTTGTTAAAGGAGCGGCATCAGGTTATTTCAAGGATGAAAAGTTCAATAACTTTGCCGGGGCAGGGGCGCTTGGTATGGTTATTGATGATTTTAACGGAGACAATTTTGATCATTCAGATGTTGATTTTATTCATGGTGGATATTTATCTCTGACACAGACAGGACAACGCCCGATTGCTTCAAATCCGATTCCAAAAGGGTCACCTGTATGGGGGAAAGAATTTAAGAACAACTCCCTGAATTACATTAACCAGACACTGTCTGTAGGTGCAATGGGAGCAAGTATGCCATATCAGCATCATTATCTGGATCTTGATCCGGTTTATAAAGATACTTTCGGCGATCCGCTGATACGAATGACATATGATTTTGAAAAGCAGGACCGTAAACTTGCTAATTTTACTGCAAAAAAGTCAGCCGATATTTTAAAAGAAATGGGAGCAGACAAAATTGATTCAATGGACGAGCTTGGCCCATATAACATTACGAATTACCAGTCGACACATAATACCGGCGGTGTCATAATGGGCGCAGACCCGGAAACCTCGGCAGTAAATAATTATTTACAAATGTGGGATATGGAAAATCTGTTTGTTGTTGGAGCATCGGCATTTGCCCATAACGGCGGCTATAATCCGACTGGAACGGTTGGCGCTTTGGCATACCGGGCCGCAGAAGGAATTATGAAGTACCATAAAAACGGCGGTATGCTGGCATAACAAAAGCTATTCATTTTGAAAAAGCCATCCTTGGAGGGTGGCTTTTTTTGCTGCTGCGGAAAAGATATGACAATGCCGGCAGTGATATGACATTGATGCAAAGGTCGCCGATGAATCCCAGCAATCCGGCGAAGAAAAGGACAAACCCACCGATGAATCCCAGCAATCCGCCGGAGAAAAGGACAAACCCGCCGATGAATCCCAGCAATCCGCTGAAGAAAAGGACAAACCCGCCGAATACCCCACGCAATCTGCCGAATCCATGCTTAAATAGCTGGTCAGCACTTGTCCCCATATATTGAGAAATACAGTTTTTTGTATGTTAAAATAACAATATCCATTGGAACGAAGGAGTTAAACTGCATGCAGAAGATTTTTTTACACTTAGGTTATCATAAAACAGCAACGACATTTTTACAGCAATATATTTATCCCGGGATGCAGCAGGTTAATTATGTGAAGCAGAAAGATATCAAACCTGATTTGCGCATGATCCGGCTGCGGAGAAAAATTTCAGATGAACAAATAAACAAAATAAGGCAGCATTTCCTCCGTTTTGATAATGGACAACCATTGCTTATTTCGTATGAAGGATTATCCGGAAGTCCGTTCGCTGTGAAAAAAACAAAGAAGCAGCGTGGGATTTTACGAGATTTGCGACGTATCTTTCCACCGGAGGAATTTGATGTCCGGGTCATTATCGGAATTCGGGAGCAGGCGGAATTGTTCCGCTCACTTTATATCCAATACATTCATCAAGGAGGCGTTCTCACAGCGGAAAACTACCTGAAGTACTGTGAAAATAACGGTTCGATCCGAAATTTTGAATTTCACCGCTACCTGCAATTGATTGAAAAGTTGTTTGGGAAGGACAGCCTTTATGTCATGGTTTACGAGCATTTTAAGCAGGATACGGACAAAGAGATGCTAAAGCTGTTGAATTACATGGGGGAAGATAACATTCCGACTTATACAAAAGCGACCGGTGTGCGGAAATCAAATAAGAGTTATGGGGTATTGCAGCTGAAAATGGCCAGGCGTTTGAATCGTTTTTTTAAGTCACCATTATATAAAGAAGGGATTATTCCTGCAGTGCGCATTCCAAAACTTGGCAAATTGTCGCCGCGTTTATTTTTACAAAACAAATTAAGCTTTACGCTTCATTATAAACCATATCAGCTTTCTGAATCATTGCGGCAAACCATACAGTCGCAATTTGCGGAAGAAAACAGGAAACTCGCTGAAACGTATCAGCTTGACTTGCCAGATTCGTATTGGAACAAATAGTTACAGAGGTATAAACCGTATTTTGTAAATAGGGCAGGGGAGGGTCAGCCATGACAGAAGAGCTGAACAGTTACATAGAAAATGCGCCTGATCTAAAAGGGGCAATCGCCGGCATCAGTATTCGGGAAACTTCAAACGGAGAATTGGTTTATGAGCATATGGGGGATGTAAGGCTTCGGCCGGCTTCGAATATGAAGCTGCTGACTTCAGCTGCGGCACTTTCCATATTGGGGAAAGATTATACATTTCAAACGAAAGTGCTGACAACCGGGCAGGTGCATGGACAAACATTGGCTGGCGATTTGATTTTAAAAGGTCAAGGTGATCCGACTCTGTTGCCAACTGACTTCGATGATTTTGCCCAAAAAATAAAAGCGAGTGGAATCAATACAATCAACGGGAATATTATTGGTGATGATACCTGGTATGATGATGTCCGTCTGTCCCAGGATATGATTTGGACGGATGAAGACTGGTACTATGGTGCACAAGTTTCCGCTTTGACAGCATCTCCGGATCGGGATTATGATGCGGGGTCAGTTATTATTGAGGTGGTTCCGGGGGAACGGGGTGAGAAGCCGTCTGTCAGGGTTATTCCGGAGACAAACTATGTAAAAGTGAAAAATATCGCCATGACAACTGATGCAGGAGTCGAGGAAGATTTGACACTTAACCGTATCCACGGCGGCAATACAATTATCATGGAAGGGACCATTCCGGCGGGATCGCCCAATGTAAAGGAATGGATGGCTGTTTGGGAGCCGACCGGTTATGCTTTGAGATTGTTCAAACAATCACTCCAAAACTATGGAATCAGCTGGAACGGAGAAATAATAACCGGCGCTGCTCCTAATAATGCGGAAGTTCTGTTCACACATAAATCGATGCCACTGTCTGAACTGTTGATGCCGCTCATGAAATTAAGCAACAATACGATTGCCGAAATGTTGGTCAAAGAAATGGGAAAAGTCGTTCAGGGTGAAGGCCGCTGGGAAACTGGCCTGGAAGTTATGGAAAAGGAACTGCGCGGTCTGGGAATCAACACAGATAATCTGGTCATACGTGACGGCTCTGGTATTTCGCATGCTGATCTTGTCCCGCCAAATGCAATTACAAAATTGTTGTACCAAATTCAAGATGAAGACTGGGTTGAAACGTACGTGGACGCACTTCCTGTTGCAGGAGTGTCGGAGCGAATGGTTGGAGGAACACTGCGTGAACGTATGGACGATCTGAATGTAAAAGCCAAGACCGGTACCATTATGGATGTCAGCACATTGTCAGGATATGTGCAAATGGAAAACGGGCGAAAGTTGATTTTTTCCATTATGCTGAACAACTTGATTGATGAAGAGGATGGGCCGGAAATTGAGGATAAGCTGGTTGAAATGATTGCCGATCAACAAAAGGCATGAGTAAGACTTGACTTGGATACTGCTTGAAACGTGCGAAGTTCCACCCCAAACTTGCGAACTCCGGTTGAAACGTGCGAAGTCCCATTCCAAACGTGCGAACTCCGGTTGAAACGTGCGAAGGCCCATTCCAAACGTGCGAACACTGTTTAAAACGTGCATCATCAAATTAAAATACAAATATGGATTGCTACTAACATACAATGGTGGTGGATGCGGAAGCTGCTCGAACGCTTATTTCTCAAAATACAATAGAAGCTATCGATCTGCATGATGATTTACATGATAAGAGTGGACTGCCGGAATTGGTTATTATAACAATCTCTGTGAATTTTGGTTTCACAGGGGATAATTCATAACAATGGATAAGGTACATGCTAATCGCGAAAGTTAAATAAAAGAAAGCAAACAGCACACCTGAATGGTGCAGTTTTACCGAGAAAAAGGGAAGTGGACGATATGACAGCACATGATGATGCAATACGATTTGAACGAGTGAATTACGCTGCCGACGGTTTACATATTCTGCAAAATATAACCGGATCATTTTCCAAGGGCGCCATCACCACTTTGGTCGGGCCCTCAGGTGCCGGCAAGACGACATTGTTCCTATTAAGTAATGGTCTGAAATCACCAAGCTCCGGAGAAATTTATGTTGATGGAAAAAACATTTTAAGCTATGACCCGGTGGAACTGCGTCGGGATGTTGGTATCGCGCTGCAAAGTGCAACTATAATAAATGGCAGTGTCAGAGAAAATCTCGCACTGCCGTTAACACTTCAGGGAAAAACGTTATCGGATGAAGAAGCGGAAGAATTGATGCAGGTGGTGGGGCTGGGCAAGGATTTTTTAAATCGGAACAGCAAGGACTTATCAGGCGGTCAGCGTCAAAAACTATCAATTGCCCGCACTCTTGTTAATCGGCCTAAGATTTTGCTGCTTGATGAAATCACCTCTTCGCTCGATCGTGTCTCCAAACAGGATATTGAAGAGCTTATTGTACAAATTAATCAACAATACGGTACAACCGTTATTTGGATTACACATAATCTGGAACAAGCTTTAACGATTGGGACGTACACATGGGTAATGATAGGCGGGCGGCTCATGGAATCCGGGGAGAGTGCGTTACTAAATGACCCAAAAAATGAACAGGTAAAACGTTTTGTAAAGGGGGAAGCGGAGTGAGTTTTCTTACACTGACCATCACATTAATTTTCGTGATTATCCCGCTTATTCTATCCAAAACGCTAAATCTTGGCCTGGAGAAAGATACTGTCATTGCAACGATCCGGTCCATTATTCAATTGCTTGCCGTAGGTTATCTCCTGCAATTTGTTTTTGATTCGGATAACATCCTTTATATTCTGTTAATGATTGTACTCATGATTGGGGCAGCTACACAGAATGCCCGGAAAAAGGGTACGTCTATACCCGGAATTACATGGAAGCTGATCGTTACATTTTGTTTTGTTGAAATATTAACACAGGTTATTCTACTCAGTTTGAATATCACGCCGCCAACCGCACAATATATCATCCCAATCAGCGGAATGGTTATTGGGAATTCTATGGTACTTGGGATATTGTTTCTTAACCGGTTTACTGCGGAAATGGCCTCACGAAAGGACGAAACAGAACTGATTTTAACGCTGGGCGGTACACCGAAGCAAGCCGTTCACAAGCCATTGATTACATCTATTAAAGCAAGTACTATCCCGACCATTGAAAAACAAAAAACGATTGGACTTGTGCAGCTTCCCGGAATGATGAGCGGGCAAATTATAGCTGGTGCTGACCCTGTTCAAGCCGTAATGTTCCAATTATTGATTCTGTTTCTGCTTTTAACAACGGCGGTGATCACAAGTATCATGCTCGGTTATTTTTCATACCCTACGTTGTTTAATGAGCGTATGCAATTATTGGAAGAACGTTTTGATCATTTGGATTAAGCTGGCTTACATTCATAAATAAAGAATCCATTTTGACTTTTTTTTAAATGGATTCTCTTGTTTGGGGTATTCGTTTTAAAACGGCACCATTATTCTCAACTTATTCATTTGACAACTTCAGCAAATCAAACACTTTAAAGAGAAGACTCAGGATGATAGCTACAATCGTCGCTAGGCCCATGCCGGTCAGTGCAACGGAACCTAATTGAATGGTGGCGCCGCTGATTCCGATGACAAGAACAACAGAGGTCAGGATCAGGTTTTGTGAATTATTATAATCGATTTGTGCTTCCACAAGCATTCGAATACCACTGGCTGCAATAATACCGAACAATAACAGAGAAATGCCGCCCATGACCGGTGTCGGAATAGATGAAATAAGAGCCGCAAGTTTTCCGCAGAATGACAGAGCTATCGCAATCACGGCAGCCATACCGATTATCCAGGTTGAATAAACTCTTGTGATTGCCAGTACGCCGATATTTTCCCCATAGGTTGTGTTTGGTGTTGCCCCGAAAAAACTGGATAGGATGGTGGAAATACCGTTCCCC
Source organism: Virgibacillus siamensis (assembly GCF_039522605.1). GTDB lineage: Bacteria > Bacillota > Bacilli > Bacillales > Amphibacillaceae > Lentibacillus > Lentibacillus siamensis. The sequence goes on along the minus strand of NZ_BAAADS010000025.1, from coordinate 403,018 downwards.
ATTAATGACCGGTCTAATCCGGGATCTTTTGTCAGATCTTTTTTGACAATATTGCCAGTTACAAATAAGTGTCCAATATGTTCCGGGATGATGACAAGTGCTGCTGGGATAATGACCATAATGGCAGACCAGTCAATTTTCATTTGGTAGTAGGTTGGCATGGTGATCCAGGCAGCCTCCTGCACTTTTGAAAAATCAACAATCCCGAACAGAAACGCAATCACATAGCCACTGATAATCCCAATCAGAATCGGGATGATTTTCAAAAAGCCGCGTAATGTTACCCAGCAGATTATTGTAATGGCTAGGGTTAAGAAGGAGACAAGTGCTGTATTCGGATCCACAGCCCAGGAACTGTCTGCATCAGCCGGTGCGATCCATCCGGCCATTTCAGCAGCTGTCGGTACAAGTTCAAGCCCGATAACAGCTACAATCGCACCCATGGAAGCCGGTGGAAAAATGGTATCAATCCATGCTGTGCCAGCAACTTTAATGATCAATGCTACCACACATAAAATAACACCAACAGCCAAAAAACCTCCTAAAACGTAACTGTAGCCCTGGCCGCCCGCATATTGCCCCAGTACAACGAAAACCGGGGAGATAAATGCAAAACTGGAGCCCAGATATGCTGGGATTTTCCCTTTTGTTATAAAAATATATAATAATGTTCCAACACCGTTCATAAACAGAATCGTTGCCGGATCAACGCCAAACAAAACGGGGACAAGCACTGTTGAACCAAACATGGCAAATAAGTGCTGCAAACCGAGCGGCAAACTTTGTAAAAATGGCAATCGTTCGTGAACCTGAATTTCGTTTTGTTTCATGCTAGACTCTCCCTCATAGTAAATTTCCAGCTATACCAGGTTTCACACCTGATTCCGGACATAAAAAAACACCTTGCCTGTTCATTGGCAAGGTGTAAATATACACAGAAACTGCACTGCAGCAATATTTTGTACAGTCATTACTATATTCTGTTACCACCTTGCCAGTCTCACGGAACTGAATTAAAGGTAACCGTATTTAATTTATTCTTTGTAATTATGACAATTTCCTGTTCCATTGTCAATGTTTTTTACCGTTAGGAAATTCACATTCCAGACCAAAACTTGTTGTGAAGCCGATTCGTCTGCTATGAATATATTCTGTCAATACCCTCATACTAAGTGTTATAACTTGTTAACTAAAGAGGATGTATTCATGAAAAAGAAGTGGGAAGAACGAAAAAAGTTTCGTGAATTGAAGCAGGCATTAGAGGAATTTAGGCAGAATGATGATTTTGTGGAATACACATTTGAACAAAATGATTTTCCGATAACGATGGGCTATTTAAAAACATCCATTAATCAGGAGAAACTTGAAAAATTTGTGATGCCATATTTGCAGCAGGGCGAATTTGAAACACTGAAAGAAATAGATCAGATTATTCCAATAACGAAAACATTCATTTCCAATGACGTCAGTAAATTGAAAGAACAACTTATACAAGGGTATCTCGTCCTGTATGCTGACAATGAATCCGGTCAATTTATGCTTGTTCCCATTCCACTTAAAAAATCGAGACAAATCAGCATCCCGGAAGTGGAATTCAGTGTTGTCGGCCCGAAAGAAGCATTCATTGAAAATATCGATACCAACTTAAATCTCGTCAAACAACGGCTTGCAATTCCGGAATTAAATATTCAGACGTTATCGGTTGGAACGGTAACAAAAACGGAAGTTGCCGTTGTGTCAATCAAAGGGATTGCTGATGAAGAAAATGTTAATACTGCTGTTCAGCGAATAAGTGATCTGGAAATTGATCAGGTGATTGACAGTTCCTATATTCAGCAGACGATAGCAGATAACAAGAATTCGCCATTCCCGCAGCTGCTTGATACCGAGCGGCCGGATCGGATTGCTGCGGTTCTTGTTGAGGGAAAGGTGGCCATCTTTGTTGATGGGTCCCCACATGTTTTAATTGGCCCAACCACCTTGGTGGAGTTCTTTTCCGCATTTGAGGATTACTTTCTTAATTGGACGATTGCATCATCATTCCGCATGATTCGGTTGTTTGCGGTGTTTTTCTCCATTTTGGTTACCCCGTTATATGTTGCGGTACTGACACACCATTTCGAGGTTATCCCAAAAGCATTACTGGGGCCGCTGATCAGTTCCAGAACAATGGTTCCGTTTCAGCCTGTGTTTGAAGCACTTCTTCTGGAACTGACAATTGAACTTTTAAGGGAAGCAGGTGCCCGATTGCCGGCTAAGATTGGTCAGACCATTGGTATTGTTGGTGGTATTGTCATCGGAACTGCAGCTGTTCAGGCAGGTATGACAAGTAATGTGCTGTTAATTCTAGTGGCACTGGCCGCGCTCGGTTCCTTTACCACACCCGTCTACCAAATGGGCAACACGATTCGGTTGATCCGGTTTCCGCTGATTCTTGTTGCGCATGTATATGGAATGTTCGGTATTGCCGTCGCTATCTGTTATATAATGGTTCATTTGATAAAGCTAACTTCATTGGGAAGACCTTTCCTTGAGCCGCTTGTTCCATTCCGGTATAAGGATTTGAAGGATGCGTTTATACGGCTTCCTTTTGATAAACAAAACAAACGCCCATTTATGGTTCGTCCAAGTAAAATCAATCGACCGACAAAAAAAGAGTAAAACTAATCGAGGGATAAGTTATGATAGGAGCCAAAGACAGTGTTTCATCACTAATGGTGTTCATACTGATTACTGCTTCACAGGTTGGGGTAGGGGTGCTGGGTTTTCAAAGCTATATCATTAAGTATGCTGGTCACGATGCCTGGATGTCTCTGCCCATAGCGGGTGCCGGTATCAGTTTTATAATAATGATCATGTATGCCATGTTGAATCATGACGAGCAAGGGGACATCGTTTCCATTCATTCATTTGCACTGGGCAAGTGGATCGGGACAGTTTGTACTACTCTTTTCGCCGTTTATTTATTAACAATGGCAGTTGTTGTTATGCGCACATATCTGGAAATTATCCAGGTATGGATGTTCCCGCATATGAGTCTTTGGGCTGTGTTATTGTTTATTCTCCCGTTGGTATTTTACATTATTGGCGGTGAATTCAGAATTGTTGTCGGGGTTAGTTTTTTCGGAGTTGTTTATCCTTCTTTATTGATCTTGTCATTCTTTTTCCCGTTGCAGTATGCCCGTATGTCCAACATTATGCCGTTTTTTGATCATTCGATTATTGAAATTATCCAGTCCAGTTCGCTGGCAATTTTAAATTTTATGGGCTTTGTCACATTATTGGTCTTCTATCCATTTATCCAAAAGGCACAGCATTCACAAAAATTTGCCCACTATGGCAATCTGTATACAACGCTTTTTTATACATTCGTCTGTTTCATATCATTCGTTTATTATAATCAAGCCGAACTGAAAGAAATTATCTGGGCAACGTTAGGTTTATGGAAAATTATAGAGTTGCCTATTTTGGCCCGGTTTGAATACTTCGGCATTGCCACACTGTTCTTTTCCATCCTGCCCAATATTGCGTTATATACATGGGCATGCGGTCGAACCCTGTCCAGACAGTTTCAAATTTCTCAGCGAAAAATCAGCTATGTTTTACTTGCGATTATTTTTATTTCCTGCCTTTTTTTTGATGACCGGGCTGAGATTGGGGTATTAAATGATCTAACGGGGAAAGTAGGCAGTTATTTTCTGTTTATCTATATACCAATTCTGTTTCTGCTGCATTGGATTCGCAGAAGGGTGAAAAAACATGCGTCGTAAATATGCTGTTATTTTGTTGTTTGTAGCAGTCAGCCTGTTTATTAATTTCAAAATGCCAAAACAGGTGATTGATCAAATATTAATGGTGACCGTCGCCGGGTATGATTATGTGGATGAGGATTCAATTCGTGGGACGGTTGTTGCTCCCACCTATTTAGAGGAGGGACAATTGGTTGATTTAATATATACGGATACAGCTTCCATGATTTATGAGAACAGGAATAAGTTAAATCGCCAGGCATCAGAATCACTATTGAATGGGAAATTGGAAGTGGTGCTGTTTAATAGGGAACTCGCCCAAAAAGGATTAAGTAAGTACATCGATTATCTGATAAGAGATCCGAGCATTGGAACGCAATTGAATTTGGCGATTGTGGAAGGGTCCACCCATGAGATGCTGACATCCATTAAAGCAAAGAAGGGTGCAGGGGTTTTTTTGTCTGATTTAATTGAACATAATATTGAAAACGGCAATATGCCAATTGTAAATTTAAAACAATTTAGTTCAGAAGTCGCCAGTAAAATCATAGACCCTTATTTACCGATAATAAAACTGAAAAATGGAGTGCCGAAAATAACCGGTCTGGCACTTTTTAACAGCGATCAGTACGTAGATAAACTTCCGCCGGACCAAGTTATGTTGTTTAAAATGCTTCATGAAACCCTGCGGGATGGAACATATTTTTTAGAAACAAAAAATTATAATGCTGCTATTCAGAATGTCGATTCCACCAGGGAAGTGGAGGTTATGAAAAAGAACGGTAAATTGAAAGTGAACTTCACATTGAAGATTGACGCTGTCGTAAGGGAATTTACCGGGAAAGGCGGCCTGAAAAAGAAAAAAGAGATTAAAAATAGGTTTCAAAAGGAGATCAGTCGCAAATCTGTGCAATTAATTAAAAAGCTGCAGGAGATGGAAGTGGATCCCCTTGGCGTTGAAGAGATCGTAAAAAGCAGATACAGGGGGTATAATAAAAAAAGATTTGAAGAGACGTATCCTAGGATGGAAATTGATGTGGACACGGAATTTACCCTCTCGGAATTCGGAACACGCAGATAAGATCGGTTCGTTTTGTTAAAAGGCAGTAATTTGATAAACTGACGGCACAAGAGGAGGTTAATGATTGATGGCAAAATTATCGGGCAAGACGGCAGTAGTTACCGGAGCGAGCAGCGGTATTGGGGCAGAAATCGCAACCCATCTGGCAGCAGAGGGTGCAAACGTTGTACTTGCTGCCCGTCGTAAGAATATGCTTAATGAGCTGGTGCAATCAATTAATGAAAATGAATCCGGCGATGCAATAGCAGTTGAAACGGATGTAACAAATAAAGATGAAGTGGACCTGCTTGCTGAAAAGGCGGTTAATACCTTTGGCAAGGTGGATATTTATGTAAATAACGCTGGTCTGATGCTTTTGTCAAAGGTTCAAAAAGGGCATGTGGATGAATGGGATCAGATGATTGATGTAAATATCAAAGGGGTATTGTATGGCATTAATTCCGTTCTGCCGAAAATGCTGGAGCGGAAAAACGGACACCTGGTCAATGTTTCATCGGTTGCCGGACATGAGGTTTCCAAGGTCAATTCGGTTTACAGTGCGACAAAATTTGCTGTACGCGCATTGTCGATGGGGCTGGAAAAGGAACTGGCCAGAACTGGCGTCAGGGTAACAAATATTTCACCTGGAGCGGTTGATACAGATCTTGCCTCACGGGGTACTGATGAAGAGATAATCAGTAAGATAAAGGAAAGCAACAGAAAGCTTAAGTCGGACGACATTGCCCGTTCGGTTGTTTATGCTGTGACACAGCCTGACTACGTGAATGTCAATGAGATAACCGTACGGCCGGTGTGAGCTTATATTTCAATGCAACAATAAGTGCAACTGAGGTTGTCGCCTAAAGGCTTGGTGACAACCAAGTTTTCTAATAACGTCAGAAAGTATAAATTATGGTTGACCTTATAAGAAAAACTTCGGCAATCGCTTTAAGACGAGGCGAATGCCGAAGTTTTCTAACATTCTTTCTTCAGCACCTCGTCAACATTGGCATATTTCTTTTCAAAATCCAAATGCACGACCTCCCATAAATATAGGGAAGCAGTGGTGAGATATGGACTCCATTGACGTTCTTTTTCAATTAAAAGGTCGCGGCGTTCAGATTTGTCAACGCCATACAGCCATTTTGCCCCACGTTGAATACCGATATCATCAACCGCGAGCACATCCATCCGCCCTAATGAAAAAATCAGAAACATTTCGGCGGTCCATTTACCAATCCCCTTAATACTTGTCAGTTGCTTGATAACCGCATTATTGTTGAGCTCATGCAATGTGTCAAGATTCACTTCATTTTGTTTTACTTTTGCAGCCAGGTCACGTAAATAAGTAACTTTGCGGGCTGACAATCCAATTTCACGAAGATTTTCATCAGCTTTGTTTAGGATGGAATCTTCTGTAATGGTGTTGTTCAGTAATGTTTGGAGCCTTGTAAAAATTGCCTGTGCGGCAGATACTGATATTTGCTGACCAATCATGGATCGGACAAGTGATTTGAAAAGGTCTGGCCGCATATCAGCTTCGACATCTCCAATTGTCTTTATCAATTTTTCCATTTGTTTATCCGCTTTGCACAATTCCACCGTATTATGATCATTTTGTTTGACGATTAATGTATGCATAATCCACCTCTTGTATGATTTTATGTATTTTCAAAAAATAAGTCGTATGATGAAGAATGTTAGCCTATTACAACAAACTTTGATATTATAGTGATGATATAGATTACTTGCATTATAAATGAATAATTGCATTTGAGGAAGGTGGATGTTTTATGGCTAAACCAAAAATAGTCGTATTGGGCGCTGGTTACGCTGGATTAATGACAACAAGACGTCTGACACAGAAACTCGGACCGGAAGAAGCGGAAATTGTGCTGGTAAACAAGCATAACTATCACTATGAAACAACATGGCTTCATGAGGTTGCCGCTGGTACACGCAATCAGAATCAGGCTCGTACAATGATTAGTGATGTTATCAATCCTAATCGCGTCAGTCTCATTTATGATGAGGTTGTAGAAGTGAAAAAAGAAGAGAATCGTGTTGTTTTGAAAAATAGTGACATTACATATGATTATCTTGTAATTTCACTCGGGTTTGAAACCAATACATTTGGTATTAAAGGAATGGAGAAAAATGCATTTTCCATTACAGATATCAATGCAAGCCGTATGATTCGTGAACACATTGAATATCAGTTTGCCAAATACAGCACTGCTGCCAAGAAAAATGATGATGACCTGACAATTCTCGTTGGCGGCGGCGGATTTACCGGTATTGAATTTGTCGGTGAACTTGCTGAAAAAGTTCCTGAGCTTTGCAAAAAGTACGATATTGACCGGAGTAAAGCACGTATTATCAACGTCGAAGCAGCTCCGCGGATTCTGCCTGGCTTCAATGAAGATTTAGTGGCGTATGCGAAAAAATCATTGCAGGATCGGGGCGTCGAAATAAGAGAAGGTGCGAAAATCTCTGAATGTAAAAAAAGCAGCTTTGTCATCGGTGACGAAGGTGAGGAAATCAAAGCAGGTACGATTGTTTGGACAGGCGGTGTAACAGGAAGTTCTGTGCTGAGCAAGTCCGGATTTGAAATAACGAAAGGTAAAGTAACCGTTGATTCAGACTTACGTGCACCTGATGAAGAAAATATCTTTATTATCGGTGATTGCGCATGGGTCATGAACAAAGAAGAAGGACGTCCATTCCCGCCTACAGCACAAGCTGCAATCCAGCATGCTGATACATGTTCATCGAATCTGAAAGCATTGCTTCAAAATGGACCGCTGGAAGAGTTTGTGTTTGATAATAAAGGTACGGTTGCTTCCCTTGGGTCTAAAGATGCAATGGGTACGGTATTTGATGACCACCTGCTGTACGGAAAACAGGCCTCTGCCATGAAAAAAGTTATCGATAACCGTTCACTGTTCTTGCTTGGAGGACCTAAACTTGTCCTTAAAAAAGGGAAAATGCGCTTGCTTTAATTAATGAGGAGGGACATTCTTATGAAAAATGGAATATTACTGGTGTTCTTGCTTACAATTGCATCATTTGTAGGGTATAGAGCAGCAACAACATGTCTTGAGGAAACAAGAGATTTCCGTTGAAAAATAATCAGCCATCCCGCTTTAATCGGCAGGGTGGCTTTTCTATTTTTTTATAACTTTTGTGTTCAACCATGTAGTTGAAGTAAACTGCGACACAGTATGATGTTCTACCACCGCTGCGGAAATACACGTCGCTTTCACTTCCAGCATAAGTGCACTCAATGTGATTATTATCACTGAATCCACGGTAGATATGCGTTACGATGAAGCTAATAAAGGAGGGCTTTCTATGAGTATGGGATTAATCATATTGCTCGTTTTTTTATTTGCTGCTGCCTTAATCGGAACGCTTTTTGCTTTTAAACAGGAAGAAAACAAAATGAAACGGTATGAGGAAGAAGGAGATACTGTCGAGGACCAATTAAGGCGTTCACATGAGTATGAGACGGTTTCCCTTAAATCGAATTTGCCGATCCAGGTTGCCATCTATTCGGTAACGATTGTTTTGTCGCTGGTTGTTTTTGCCTTTTATATTTTTTAGTGATTCACATGTTTTCCGGTAAGTTTCGAATACTACAGACAGGAGGTGGTTGTTATGAAGACCATTATCCTGTCTTTTGTTTTTGCATCCATGACTTTGGTTAATAGTGATGGGGATGCGGTTGATGAATTGGACAGGAAAGATTTTAAATTGAGCTATTTGGATGAGGCATTTATTAATGATGCCAAGCTGGAAGTCGAAATGGACGTGTTGGAGGAAAAAGTGCGCAAGGACCCTACCAATGCCAAGCTCAATGATGCTGGTGAAATTATCCCGGAAAAACCCGGTCAGCGTCTGGATCGGTATAAGTTTCGTCAGCTTTTTCAGGAATATTTTTATACCGGAAAAAAGTTAACAACCGAGTTACCTGTTGAGAAAGTGTACCCCAGGGTTGACAGTGAGCTGATTGCGGAAATCAGGGAGCAGAAAATAGGTGATTATGTCACGTATTTTAAACCTTCCAACAAAGAACGATCCCATAACATTGACCTTGCTGCTGAAGCGATTAATAATCATGTCGTTTTTCCCGGCGAATCATTTTCTTTTAACAATGTGGTTGGTAAGCGGACGGAGAAAAAAGGATACAAACGTGCACCGGTGATTGTCAAGGGGGAACTTTCTGAAGATATTGGCGGCGGAATCTGTCAGGTCTCGTCAACACTTTACAACGCCGTGGATCTAGAAGGGATTCAGATAACAGAACGGTATTCTCACAGCCGTCGTGTGCCATATGTACCACCCGGACGTGATGCTACTGTGAGCTGGTATGGACCGGATTTTGAGTTTAAAAATAATTATAAACGCCCACTGTTAATCAGGGCATTTGCAAAGGATGGAAAGATGCATGTCAGTATTTACTCCTCCGATGCGTTATGAGTTAGTCTGAATAAATGCCATTACTAACTAATCAAGATATCCCCAAGGATTTGCTTTATTTTAGCATAACATTTGGTTAAAATTTAGAGTGGAGGGGATTGACTAATGGACATTTTAAATTTGGAAGAACTTGTTACGGACGATGTATCAGATGAACTGAGGGGGCGAATGGTTGAGCTGCTGGATGAATTGAAGGAGAATCATTATCCCAACGTATTGACTAAGTTATACGGAATATATGAAATGGACGAAGTGGATGAAAAGCTAACTGATAACCTGAAACTGATTGAAGCAATCTGTCATGCGCAAATTGGCGAATCGAAACAGGCATCGGAAATTTTGCGGCGTCTATTTAATGACAATCCCGACCTGGACATGCTGATGCAGATCGGGGAACTGGCGTATATATGTGACTATAAGCTGGCCCGCCGGATTATGAGTGCTGCTGTGAAACAAGTGGACGAAAAAGATATTGATCGTATCCGTGTCGCCCGTTGTTATCTTATTCTTGGTGAAACGGAGGAAAAACTGGACAAAATGACACGTGCGATTAAATATTTTAAACAAGGGCTTACCTATTTTGAGGATGCGGATGAGCGGGCCCACCACATGATTCTGTATCTGCATTTTAAAATTGGCATGCTATATTCCACGCAAAACAAGGAAGATGAGTCAGTCGAATATTTAAATAAGGTGATTGATATGGCCGGTGATAATGAGCCGGAAATGAAAATCAGAAGCCTTGTCAGCATCGCCAAAACATACGGAAGCATGAATAAATCTGAAAAAGTACTGCCATATTTGGAAGAGGCACTGGAACTGCTTCCGGGGTCTAAGCTGGAGAATTCACTCGCACATGCCGAGGCACTGACTGAAATGGCCTTTTATTATTTTAATGAGTCTGAATTGGCTGAGGCTGTACCGTACTACAAGCAGGCCATCCAAATGTACCGTAAGCTTGATTATGTTTCCCACCGTCAGATAGGTATGATCTATATGCAATATGCGTATTGTCTTGAGCATAAGGAAGACGAAAATATCAGACAGGCTGCGGACAACTATGAAAAAGCTATTGATCGTTTGGAAAAAGCACAGGACCGGCAGCTTCTGGAAAATGCACTCGCAGATGTAATTGCTTTTTTCAATGCACATCATTACGATAAGAAAAAACGCTATTATGAGGATAAATTTGTGAAAATGAGTAACTCCTATTCTTCCTGATGAACTTGACAGTGTGATGATTTGCCAGTAGTATGTAATTGAGATTGAGAATCTTTATCAATTAAGCGAGTGTCATGCAGAAATACATAATGAGATATAGTTGATACGCATGGCATTCGCGATTGATTTTGGCAAACTATTTGAATAGGAGTGGGGCTTATGAAGAAACTGGTTGTTTTTGCATTTATTTTTTCGATATTCTTATTGGCCGCGTGTGGCGGTGAAGGTAAAGAAGAACAAGCGGGCAATGATAACAATTCGAACGAAGAGGCACGTAAGATTACCATTGAAGATGCAATGGGAAAACAGACAATTGAAAGAACGCCGGAAAATATTGTAGCCCTGGAGTGGACTTATGCTGAAAATCTGCTTGCATTGGGAATTCAGCCGGCGGGTGTTGCCGATCTCGATGGATTCCATCAATGGGTTAACATTGATAAGGAATTCGACGAGAGTGTCAAAGATGTTGGAACACGCCAGGAGCCGAGCTTGGAAGAAATTTCTCGGCTGAATCCGGATTTGATTATCGCGGTTAAATTCCGGCATGAACAGTATTTGGATAAATTAAAGAAAATTGCCCCGGTTGTTACATTTGCACCATATAGCGAGGAGGCATCCAAAAACCAACTGCAAAACATGATCGACGAATACAAAACACTTGCCAAAATTGTTGACAGACAAGATAAAGCGGAGCAATCGATTGCGGATATGAATGCATTTTTTGATAAACAGAAGCAGCGTGTCGCCGATGCAGGTCTTAAAGGTGAAAAATATGTGGCAACACAGGCGTTTACTGCTCAAAATACACCAACCATCCGGATTTTCACCGATAATTCAATGGTTTCACAAGTTATGAGCAGACTTGGTTTTGAAAATGCCTATGAAACGGATAAGACCGAACAATATGGTTACACTCAGGCTGGGGTGGAAGCCTTGCAAACGTTCCAGGATCAGAAGCTGCAATTTTTGTATATTGTGCAAAACGATGACAATATTTTTGAAAATCAGCTGAAAGGTAACCCGGTATGGGAGAATCTCAGCTTTGTAAAAAATGGTAATACGCATAAATTACCTGGTGATACATGGACATTTGGCGGCGTTTTATCGGCAAAAGTTTTAGCTGAACAGTTAGCTGATGCCATGGTAAAAGAGTGATTGGATGAGCTACGCAATTCGTAAAACAATGGCAGCGGTTCTTACCTTTGGTGGAGGAACCGCGCTTTTGTGCATATTAACATTTATACATATCAATCAGGGAAGTGTATCAATTCCTGCTGGTACGGTAATGGACGCGATTTTTGCCCCTGAAAACAACCTGCAGCATCATACAATACGCATGCTAAGGCTGCCACGTGCTATGATGGGCATTATTGCCGGTGGTGCACTTGCTGTTGCTGGGGTTGTACTGCAGACGGTTACAAAAAATCCGTTGTCATCAGCAAGCACCCTTGGTATTCATTCCGGAACCTATTTTGCGGTTGTATTTTGTACCGTCTTTTTTCCAGCACTATTAGTTGGAAATGGAATATTGGCAGCATTTTTGGGAGGAATTGCAACATTTCTGGTGGTGTTTCTTCTGTCAGGAGGCAGAAATGCCAAGCCGGTCCGCATGGTTCTGGCGGGTATGATTGTTACCTTTTTATTTTCATCGCTGACCAGTCTTCTGCAAATCTTTTATGAAAATGAGACTGCTGGACTGTTTCTGTGGGGATCAGGTACTTTAGTACAAAATGACTGGAGCGGGGTGAAGTTTTCCATTCCATTTGTTGTTGCCGGCTTGGCTGTTCTGTTGATCATGTCGGTTAAGATGGACACACTCACGCTGGGTGATGATGTTGCGACGGCATTGGGACAGAATGTGAATATTATTAAGTTTATAACGGTCATTGCTGCAGTACTGCTCACCTCTGTAACCGTCAGTGTTGTCGGTCCAATCGGATTTATCGGACTGGTTGCTCCACATATCATAAAGCTGATTGGATATCGAAAGCATTTTCCGTTACTGATAGCTTCATTCATTTGGGGCGGGAATGTGCTCTTGTTTGCGGATATACTTGCACGGATAATTGATCCATCGTTTTCTGAACTTCCAGTCGGTGCTGTTACTGCACTAATTGGAGCTCCATGGCTCATTTATCTAGTATTGCGGATGCGTAAAACGAATTACGGGAATGAAAATACTGCTGTCATGGCTGGAAAGATGACCGGTGGAAAGTCGTTGAAGCTGGTCATACCGATTTTGATTGCGATTATTCTTTTAACGTTGTTTATAAGCATGGCATCCGGAAATTACGGATTCGAACCGGTTCTGTTGTGGAACACATTCTTTGGTGAGTCTAATGAATTCATGCGTGAACTGATACTGGACCTTAGACTGCCGCGTGCACTGGTTGCATTGCTTGCCGGAATGGTACTGGCCGTCAGTGGACTGATTTTTCAGGGCGTCCTGCGAAATCCGCTTGCTGATCCATCGGTAATCGGAATTACATCTGGTGCAGGAGTCGGTGCGTTGCTGACCATGTATGTCTTCGGTGTATCGGCATTGTGGGTTCCTTTTGGGGCAATGGTTGGATCGTTCGTATTTTTTCTGATCGTGATGTTTCTTGCTGTTCGCGCGCAGTTTCAGCCAACCATATTGGCGCTGCTCGGTATTGGTGTATCGGCATTCGGTTCGGCAATCATTCAAATTCTGGTAGTACAGGCTGATTTGGGTGTGGCGTCAGCATTAACATGGTTATCTGGATCAACATATGCAAGAGGCTGGTCCGAGTTGTTTGATTTTCTGATCTGGCCGGTCATCATTTTATTTCCGATCCTGCTTATGCGCATACGTGTTCTTGATACGTTATCACTTGGTGATGATACCGCAAAAGGATTGGGATTGAATGTCATGCCTGCCCGGTTCCAGCTGGCACTGCTCGCGACATTGCTTGCTGCATGCAGTGTAGCTGCGGTAGGGGCAGTTGGCTTTGTTGGGCTGATTGCACCGCATCTGGCCAGACTTCTCGTTGGTCCGGCTAATCAGCGTCTGCTGCCGGTGACAATTCTGGTCGGTGGAGCATTGCTGGTTGCAGCTGAGGTGCTTAGCCGAACCTTGCTTGCTCCGAATGAGATTCCGTCCGGTATTCTGGTTGCTATCATCGGTGCACCATACTTCCTTTGGCTAATGAAAAAAAGAGCGTAACAGTTAAGTAGAACGGTTGATACTAAATAGGCATGACAATCTAAAAAACGTGCGCTCCGGGACAGGAGCGCACGTTTTTGCGCAGAATTTTTACTGCATTAGCGTACAATGAATTTTTTATTCATTATTTTTAATCCAATTGATCAAGCCGCCTTCCAGCAAAATATCTTTCTGACGAGGTGACAGATTGTGCTCAACGGTAATGGTTTCATTTTTATCTTTCAGCGTGACCTTCATTTTGCTGTTGTCCTTTTTGAGCTGCTCGTGCACATTATCCAATTTCAGGGTATCTCCGTCTGCCAGTTTGTCATAATCCGCTTCATCGGAAAATGTAAGCGGCAGCACACCGAAGTTTACAAGATTTTGCCAGTGTATGCGTGCAAAGTCTTTAACAAGTGCCACTTTCAGTCCCAAATATCGTGGTGCCAGTGCGGCGTGTTCCCGGCTTGAACCTTGCCCATAATTGTAACCGCCAACAACTGCATGGCCGCTGTTTTCTTTGGTGTCTTTCGCGCGTTGAACATATCCGGTGTCGACACCTTCGAAGGTAAACTCACTAATTGCCGGCAGATTGCTTCGGTATGGAAGCACCCGTGCTCCGCCAGCTAAAATCTCATCCGTTGAAATATTGTCCCCGACTTTTAAAATAACCGGAATTTCCAGTGAATCCGGTAAATCACCCATGGATGGAATGGATACGATATTTGGTCCTTTTGTCAGTTCAACTTTCCGTGCTTCGTCAAGCGGAAGTGGCTTTTCCAATATTTGTTCCTCGACATTCGGGTCAGCCGGGTCCTTCACTTTCGGATAAGCAAAGTCTGCTGTTCTTGGATCGGTAACTTCGCCAAACAGTGCAGATACTGCGGCAGTTTCAGGGCTGCATAAAAAGACACTGTCTTCTTTTGTTCCGGATCTGCCGGGGAAGTTTCTTGGTGTTGTCCGCAGACTGTTTCGTCCTGACGCAGGTGCCTGCCCCATCCCAATACAGCCATTACATCCGGCCTGATGGAGGCGGGCATCTGCTTGCAGAAGACTGGCAATGTGCATCTCTTTTACTAGGTTTGTCAGCATTTGTCTGGAAGTAGGGTTAATATCATAGGATACACCATTTGCTACTTTCCGTCCTTTGACGATTTCAGCGGCAACAGCAAAATCCCGGTAGCCCGGATTGGCGGATGAGCCGATGTAGGACTGGTAAATGGGAGTGCCGGCAATTTCTCTGACAGGGACGACATTACCCGGACTTGATGGTTTCGCAATCAATGGTTCAAGATCCGATAAATTAATCTCGTCATGCAAGTCATAGGTTGCGCCATTATCTGCAGTAAGTTCAATCCAGTCGTTTTCCCGGTTTTGTGAACGTAAAAATTGCTTAACTTCCTGGTCAGATGGAAAAACAGTGGCAGTTGCCCCAAGTTCTGCTCCCATATTGGCAATTACGTGCCGATCCATTGCTGACAGTTGATCAAGGCCAGGTCCGTAGTATTCAATGATTTTTCCGACCCCGCCTTTAACATCATGACGGCGGAGCATTTCCAGAATAACATCTTTGGCACTAACCCAGTCAGGAAGTTCCCCGGTTAATTTCACACCCAAAATTTCCGGCATTTTAATGTAAAATGGTTCCCCCGCAATTGCCATGGCAACGTCAATTCCACCGGCGCCCATTGCGAGCATTCCCATACAGCCGTTTGCACAGGTATGACTGTCGGACCCGAGCAATGTTTTTCCTGGTATGGCCAACCGTTGCATATGAACAGGGTGACTGACCCCATTACCTGGACGGCTGTAGTACAATCCAAACCGTTGTGCAGCACTCTCCAGAAACAGGTGATCATCGGGGTTTTTATTATCCTCCTGAATCAGGTTGTGGTCGACATACTGGGCAGATGCCTCTGTTTTCGCGCGATCCAGGTTCATTGCTTCCAATTCAAGCATAACCATGGTTCCCGTGGCATCCTGTGTTAATGTCTGGTCAATTTTTAAACTGATTTCCTCGCCAGGGTCCATTTCCCCTGATGCAAGATGATTCTTAATCAGCTTTTTTGCGACATTCAAAGCCAAATGAAACGCCTCCTATTTTGCTAAATTTTATGTGTATATCAGTCTATACCCGTAAAAGCGGGAAGGTAAAACAAAAGAAGGACGCCACTCAGAGAATGGCGCCCTTCCATTAAGGCAATTATTAAGCTTTATGAGCTTCAATTTCAAAATTAACTTTTACTTCCTCGCCGACAAGTACGCCGCCGGTTTCCACTGCAGCATTCCAGGTCAGACCGAAATCTTTACGGTTGAATTTAGCAGAACCGCTGAATCCGGCAACTGTATCGCCGCTCATTGGATCTTTACTTTCGCCTTCAAATGTAACATCAGCTGTAACCGGTTTGGTAGTGCCGCGGATTGTAAGGTCACCGGTCACTTCATAATCATTTCCGGATTTTTTCTTGACGTCAGTTGCTTTAAACGTGACTTTTGGATGATTTTCCACATCAAAGAAATCGGCTGAGCGCAAGTGATCGTCACGATCTTTGTTCCGCGTGTCAATACTTGCTGCATCAATTGTCAACTCCACTTTTGAATCAGTCAGGTTGTCTACATCAGCTTCAATAACAGCATCAAAGTCGTTGAACGCACCTTTTGCTTTTGAAATCATCATATGTTTTACCTGAAATCCTAGTTCGCTGTGAACTGTGTCTACATTATACGTTGTTTTTGTCATGATAATCCCTCCAAAAAAACTATATACTTACTTTATGTAACTAAGTATATAATTATAAATTGCTAATGTCAAGTAATTACAAGAAAAAATTTTGATTTCAAAATAAGTTATACCCGTTTATTGATAGTCATAAACATTTCTGCCATGCTATACTAAAATAAAAAAGAGGGTTTAAGTTATGAAACAATTAAGCGTCATACCTTGTGGCAGAAAAAAGATCTGGGACAGATATGAAAATACTGGAGCGGTAACGGCCCGAGAAGCGTACATTGGTACATTACACCATTTGTGCCGTAACTATGCCGAGGCGTTTACCGATGCCTGGGTGGTTTTATCGGCCAAGCATGGATTTCTGTTTCCAGAGGATATTGTTCCCGGACAATATAATGTTACATTTAATCAAAAAAGTGATGAAATTATAACCGGTGACAATTTACGGGCGCAGGTAAGAAAAAAACAGCTTGATCAGTTTGACATGCTGGTGGTACTGACTGGCAAAAAGTACAAACCGGTTATAAACAGTGTTTTTGATAGTGATCACCGACGAATCTATCCATTACTGCAGTACAGCGGTATAGGCTACATGCAGCAGGCACTGAAAAAGGCGGTTCAGGAAAATGAGCCAATTCACATGAAGGACAGGAGTTCGTAAATATGGATCGAATGACATTTATTATTGCAGTTTTACTCATCTACATGATTTACATAACATATAAGCACAGGGACACTTTCAGGAAATTGTCCTTCCTCCAGAATATGGGGGTTCTGATTACGTTTTTGGTGGCGATTGCTATTTTTGGAAGCCTCTTTTATTTCGGTGTAAACTACTTGTCAGATTTATCGTCCAGCTGGTTTGTTGATGTCATTGTTAAGGTTGTTTATGCCTTCTTTGTGATGATCAGTGGTGTAATAGCATTCAGTGCAGTTGTTTATAAGATATCGAATGGATTACTGCCGGTTCAGCGCAACCGGCAGTAATCCAGATCCCTCACAATTTTGTGGGGGTTTTTTATACCCGGTTTAGTGAGATAGACAAGCTAAATCTGCTGGAGGACTTTTTACTTTAGAGATGCTTGCCACCTTTTACGCCTTGCGTCCGATACTATAGATGAACAGGTAATCACAATTTCCTCCTCTATAAATGAAAAGGAGGAGTAACATGAAACCAATACTTATTATTGATCCGGGACATGGCGGAAGGGATCCTGGCGGCGGATCGAACAGTCACTGGACTGAAAAAAACCTGAATTTATCCATTTCGCTTTATCAGTATGAACGATTTAAAGAACTTGGGATACCGGTTACACTTACGAGAGAAAGAGATGTGACACTGTTTCCGGCAAACCGGACTCGAATGGTACGTGCGAGCGGTGCGGAATATTGCCTTTCCAATCATATCAATGCAGGTGGCGGTGACGGCACAGAAATGATTCATTCGATTTATGGGGATAAAGATTTTCCAGAGCAGCTTGCGAATGGTCTTCGTAATGCCGGCCAAAATGTGCGGAGAATCTTTACACGGGCATTGCCCGGGAATCCTCAGTTGGACTTTTATTATATGAATCGTAATACCGGACGCGTAAAAACAGTTATTATCGAATACGGTTTCGCTGATTCAACGGCAGATGATGTGCGTCAACTGAAACAGCACTGGAAAAAGTATGCTGAAGCGATAGTGAAAGCATTTTGCCTGTATATCAGTCATCCGTATAGAAAGGTAAGTGGAAAAGCAACTGCTGAAGAGGAACGAAAAAAATTTCTCCAGCTGCCGTCAAAGGCAAAATCATGGCGGGTTTATCCATTGAAAGTTGCGCCTGTCAAAGGGAATGAGAAAGGGTTCCTGCGGCCAGCAAAATTTGGCGGTCTCACGTATGAAGTCCTGAGTAACCCAGAGCCGCATGTCTACATCATTCAAACACGTGACTTCGGAAAAGTACAAATATACGCACACCCATCAACCGGCGCTGCATTGTCGTAATTTTGTAGTAGAACACAGTATTATGTTCTACCGCCGCTGCGGAAATACACGTCGCTTTCACTTCCAGCATAAGTGCGACATCAGCTCAAGAAAACCACTTTCGCTGTGTCTGCTTTACCGTGGGCGGCTGATGAGCCTCTTCGTGTTATCGCACTTCAATTCATCAACCAAAAGCCTGGATTATTCCGGGCTTAAAATTATTAGGTCATAATGACTACTGAACAATGATAAGTTTTTCGCTATACTAAATATATAGAAAATTATAAACAAAAAAGGGGAGATTTGATGCAGCGAATAACGTATAACCCTGCATGGGATATTGATGTGATTTTTCCAGGGGGAAGTGACTCCACAGAATTACATACATATATGAGTGATATCAAAAAGGATTTGCAAGCGCTTGCGAATGCGGTTGAGAAATTTGATCCGGTTCAGATAAATCGTTCTGAAGAAATAAAGAAAATGGCTGATTTACTTGAGGATACACAAAATAAAATGGGGGAAGCATTTGCATTCATCAGCTATATCAATGCACAGGATGTTCATGATAAGAAAGCAAGTCTGCTGGTTGGAAAAAGAAGTGAACTGCGCGCGGAAATGGAAGCTGTAAAAACACACTTTGAACAGAAATTAACAGTTATTCACGATGAAAAGTGGGATGAACTGCTAACTGATCCGGAAATTCAAGACTTGGCTTTTGTATTAAATGAATATCGGCATAATGCAAATGAAAAGTTGTCGGAAGACGAAGAAAAACTGATTAATGATTTATCCGTTGATGGATATCATGCCTGGAGCCAGATGTACGATACAGTGACAGCAAAAATTAGTGTTGAAATTGAGGAAGATGGCGGAACGAACTATTATTCTGTCGGTCAGGCATCTAATAAATTGGGTGATCCGGATCGTTCCGTCAGAAAGCATGTTTTCAAACATTTGGGCAAGGCATGGGAGGAGAATGCTGATTTTTTTGGACAGACATTGAATCACCTTGCCGGATTTCGGTTGCAGACATACAAACATCGTAACTGGAAGCATGTGCTAAAGGAGCCGCTTGCTATAAACCGTATGCAACAGGAAACGCTTGATGCGATGTGGGGTGCAATCAACCGGAATAAGCACCATTTCACGGCATTTCTGGAAAAAAAGGCGGAACTTCTTGGTCTTAACAAACTGAGTATGTATGATATTGGTGCTCCGCTCTCGGAAACTGTGAAAAAAACACCGTATACGGATGGAGCCAATTTTATTGTCGAGCAGTTCAGTAAGTTCAGTCCTAAAATGGCTGATTTTGCACAGATGGCTTTTGAAAAACAATGGATTGAAGCGGAAGATCGCCCTGGCAAGCGCCCCGGTGGGTTTTGCACGAGTTTTCCGGAAAGTAAACAAACGCGGATTTTTATGACATATTCCGGTACATCATCCAATATCGCAACTTTGGCACACGAACTTGGCCATGCATATCATCAGCATGTTATGAATGATATACATGGATTGAATCAAAGTTATGCAATGAATGTGGCAGAAACTGCTTCCACGTTTGCTGAGATGATTGTTGCCGATGCATCTGTTAAAAATGCACGGAACACAAAGGAAAAAAAGGAATTGCTGGAGACAAAAATTCAGCGCAGTATCGCCTTTTTCATGAATATCCAGGCTAGGTTTAATTTTGAACGAAGGTTTTATGAGGAACGGAAGCAGGGAATGGTTCCAGTAGAGCGTTTAAATGAATTAATGATTGATGCACAGAAAGATGCGTATGGAGATGCCTTGGAAGAATATGATCCGACTTTCTGGGCTTCCAAACTGCATTTTCATATCACCGGTGTTCCATTTTATAATTTCCCGTATACGTTCGGGTACTTGTTCAGTCTTGGCATTTACGCACATGCACAGGAATTGGGGGGCAATTTTGAAGATGATTATATTGCGCTGCTTCGTGATACCGGCCGTATGACGGTGGAAGATTTAGCTGCCAAGCATTTGAATGTTGATTTGACAAAGCCGGATTTCTGGGAAAGCGCGATCTCACTCTGTGTGAACGATGTAAATGAATTTTTGAAACTATAACAATCCGTTTGTTATTACCATTCAGTTAGGTTATAATACAAATAACATTAGAAAACTTGGTTGTCACCAAGCTTTTGGTGACAGCCTTCGTTACACTTATGCAGTAAGGGAGTTTTATACTCTTAACTGCTAAAAGGCAGATTAATAGAAGCCTGCAGGGGGAGCCGATTGGCTGAGAGTGAACGAGAAATTGTTCTTACCCTTCGAACCTGTTAGTTAATACTAGCGTAGGGATGGTGGCTTTTTTTGATGGATTAAAACTGTAATGTGAGTGGATTCCCCATCAGGAAGCTTCCCCTTGGCATTGCCTTTTTTGTGTAAAAAATTCCATCCGGCAGTTTTTGCCGATGGGAAAGGGGAGGTAGATTGAATGCGCTCCAAGCGTACACTTTTTTTGGTGGAAGTTCCTATTTTTACAGCACTGGCGTTATTGCTGGATACCATTCCATTTTTATCATTTAAAATATGGGCGCAAGGCGGTTCCGTTTCGTTTGCGATGATTCCAATTTTTATTGTTGCATTCCGATGGGGATTGAAAGGCGGCCTGCTGTCGGGATTTTTGTGGGGTGTGCTGCAAATCTTGTTTGGCGGATATATATTGACCCCATTACAAGGATTTCTCGATTACATTGTGGCATTTACAGTCCTTGGATTGGCCGGCGCTTTTGCAAAACCGGTTCAGAACGCTATTAATCATGACAATGGAAAGAGCAGCTTCGTTTATATTGCATTGGGTGTATTCATCGGTTCAGGATTACGCTTTTTGGCACACTTTACTGGCGGCATTGCATTCTTTGCGGAAGCGGCCCCTGATGGACAACCGGTTTGGCTGTATTCGCTGCTTTACAACGGTTCCTATATGCTGCCGTCATTTATATTATCTGCGGTCCTGGTGTTTTTGTTATTTTACAAGCAGCCGCGAACTTTAATTCAAACAACTTAATTACAATATTCCACTCACCGGAAATAGTCCTTTGCATGCAAGGGACTATTTTTCTATAATTAAGTCAGAGGTGATAATAATGAGAGAATTAATCGGGCAGTGCCAGTCCTGTGAGAAGAAGGTTTATTGTGAAAATGGTTTCTTTGACGGTGAACAGATTGGCGGTAAATTGTTGTGCAATAAATGTGCGGAGAAGGCAGAGAAAGAAGCATAAACTGGAAAAGATGAATTTCGGCACGTGCGTCTGAATATATCATCTACCAATAAAATATCACGTGGCAATAGAAGCTCCATTATACTTGACACCACTTTCTACCCATGTGCATAGGCTATAGCACACTAAAAAAGGAAGTGGTTGCAATGGAGCTGACTATTTCGCATTGGTTATATGGTTTATTCACGCTAATCATTATTTTAACAATGATTTTCCGAAAAGGTGTGGTGCTCCCTTCATTGCTGGGGACATTTGTCATCGCCTGGGTATATAACGGCAGTGTAGTGGATGGGTTTACTTCCATCTTTAATGCCAATCTGGTTGCGGCGAAAGAACTTTTCAGCATTTTCCTGATTATTACATTCATGATGGCATTACTGCACTCGCTTCGTGACCTTGGTGCTGATCGAAGAATGATTCAGCCGATTCAGAAGGTGATGATCAATGGCCATGTTTCGTTCTTTGTTTTGATAGCTGTAACGTATGTTATATCACTTTTCTTCTGGCCAACACCGGCAGTCCCTCTGATTTGTGCATTGCTCGTGCCGGCAGCAATCCGGTCAGGGTTACCGGCATTGCTGGCAGCGGTTGCTGTGGCTTTAGCGGGGCAGGGGATGGCATTGTCCTCAGATTACATTGTGCAGGTGGCCCCGAGTTTGTCGGCAAAATCGGCTGGAATTGATGTTGGCCTTATAACAGATAAGGCATTGATATTGTCGATTATTACCGGGGCTGTGGCAATAGGTCTTGCCTACATTATGTACCGGAAATCCATTCGGACAAAAGACAGTCCGGAAAATGAAGTGGAATTGGAGGCTATGCAGGCGACAAAAGAATCTGCAAACAAGAATCACGCCGCCCATCTGCATACATGGAGTAAATTGTTTGCGGTTCTTGTTCCGATATCGCTTTTAGCGGTAGTTATTTTCATGATGTATTCAAAACTGCAGGCAGGAAGGATGAGTGGTTTTGAAGGTGGTGATGGGGCAGCATTTATCGGTGGTGTAGCTGTTATTCTGCTATTGCTGTCAACGGTTGCATTCGGCCGGCACCATGCACTCGACTATATTAGTAATCATATTACGGAAGGTTTTGTGTTTGCTTTCAAGGCAATGGGGCCGGTAATACCGATAGCTGGATTTTTCTTCCTGGGAAGTTCAGATTTCTCCGGCAGCATTCTTGGAGTGGATGAAAATGCACCTGGGCTATTGTTTGACCTTGTTCAATCATCTCAGCAGTATCTTCCTGAAAGTGCACTGTTTGCCGCTTTCAGTATTCTTATCATTGGGATCATAACCGGACTTGACGGATCTGGCTTTTCCGGTCTTCCGTTGACCGGTGCACTTGCCTCATCATTAAGCAGCGGTTCCATTGATCCTGGTACACTTGCCGCAATCGGGCAGATGGGCTCCATCTGGACCGGTGGCGGAACGATTGTCGCATGGTCATCCATGATTGCAATTGCCGGTTTTTGCGGCGTTTCCGTCATGGAACTAGTTCGCAAAAATTTTTTCCGGTTATTCTCGGGTTGTTTGTATCTACTGTTTTGGCTGTTTTTCTGTTTTGACCATGATCGGCAGGCCTCCATCATAGTTGGAAATGATTCGCTTTTGTCACAGCATTTTTGATACACTCATTATATACTGAAAATTTTTAATGATGGGGGTTATGTTATGGCTCACAGTACTGCAGATATTGTGAAAGAATCGCTTGATGCACTGTTGGATGATACATCTTTTTTACCTGAATTGACGGGACAATCGAGACAAAAGGCATTTACTTCACTCGTTTCCATTTTATCCACTCCGAATCATGTCAGCAAATCCTTTTTACGGGTTACGATGGAAGATGAACAGGTTATCCGGATTCCCGCTTTCCGTGTACAGCATAATAATATTTTAGGTCCATACAAGGGAGGCATCCGGTTTCACGAATCGGTTGAGGAAGGTGAAGTGATAAACCTTGCCTCGCTTATGACGCTTAAAAATGCGCTGCATGAGGTTCCATTTGGCGGAGGTAAGGGTGGAATTGTTATTAATCCAAGGGAATTCAGTGTCAGGGAGCTCAATTTGATTTGTAAAAAATATGTTCAGTACTTTAGTGAAATTCTTGGACCGGACAAAGATATTCCAGCGCCGGATGTCGGATCCGGTGACAGGGAAATGGACTGGATGATGGGGGAATATAAGAGTATCCGGCCGGGGCTGCCTTATCGAGGAAGTTTCACTGGCAAGAGTGTTCTGAATGGCGGTTCACTAGGGCGAAGAGAAGCGACCGGCAAAGGTGTATATTTCACGTTTCGTTATATGCTTCATAACTTCGTAAACGAACAGGAGAAATGGCTTGCTGAACGGGATAATATTTTCGCCAAAACTGCACTGGAACATAAGGACAAAACGCTGACAATGGCAGTTCAAGGGTTTGGGAACGTTGGCTCGGTTGCAGCCTTGGAAGCTTTTCAGTGTAATTATCTGAATAACAAAATTGTGGCAGTCAGTGACCGGCATGTTACGCTGTATAATTCCGATGGCTTGGATATTCCGGCACTGGTAAAATACACATCTAATCGTGGTGGGGATTTGCCAGTCGATGACCATCAGCTTCAGGAAGCGGATGTTAAAGCCGAAATAAGGGATCGGGATGATGTCTTAACACTGGATGTTGATGTATTATGTTTGGCAGCACTTGGCGGACAAATTCATAAAGATAACGTAACCGATGTTAAAGCGAAGATCATTATCGAAGGAGCCAACGCCCCAATAACCACTGAAGCAGACCAGTATCTCAGTGAAAAAGGAATCATTATCGCACCGGATATTCTGACCAATGCCGGTGGTGTGATCGTTTCCTATTTTGAATGGCTTCAAGGCAGGGAGACACAGTTTTTCAGTGAGGAAGAAGTGTATAAACGCTTATTTGATAAAATGAAAAAAACATTTGATACCATTTTACCGCAGTTTTTCGGTGATCCATTTCCATTGCGTCAGAATTGCTATATTCATGCCGTAATGAAGATTTCCACCATTCTGTATCGACAGGGAAAATTATATTGATGAAAAAGACATTCTGCCTAGTGCGGAATGTCTTTTTCGATAAAGAGTTTGAATAATTGTTTTATTTAGATGATTGTGCTATTATTTCCCTTAATATTATTTTAAAATTCGTGACGTTTTCCAAAACTTCTAAGCTACTGCATACTTACTCAAAATTGTAACCGCTTTACGATTAACTGAAAACACAGGAATACACCATTAGATGGTGATTTCATAAATTTGTTAAGGAGTGAGATTATGAGTAAAGTGAAAAACCGGTGGCTGATAGCATTATCGGGAGTTGGAATACATATATGTATAGGTTCAGCATATGCGTGGAGTGTATTTACAAATCCCATGGCAAATGAATTTGGTTGGAGTACCAGCCAAATTTCGCTTGCATTCAGTATTGCTATTTTTCTGCTTGGGTTTTCAGCGGCTTTTATGGGAAAGTTTGTGGAGAAAAGGGGACCCAGGGTTTCAGGTATGCTGTCGGCGGCGTTTTTTGGTGTAGGAGTAATGGGAACAGGGTTGGCAACTTCTATGGAATCTTTGTTTATGATGTATTTTTTCTATGGTTTGATTGGTGGCATCGGACTTGGTATTGGCTACATTGCACCCGTTTCCACATTGGTAAAGTGGTTTCCGGATCATCGTGGTCTTGCAACTGGCTTGGCAATTATGGGATTTGGATTCGCGGCACTTATTAGCGGTCCCGTTGGAGAAGCGTTGGTCAGTTCGGTAGGCATTTCCAATGCGTTTTATATTATGGGTGCAAGTTATCTTGTCATTATGATGGGAGCATCGCAGTATTTAGCTCCACCCCCCAAGGATTGGAAACCTAAGGGAATGCAGGATCAAGCAGTAAACGAAAGTTCCGGAAAAGAGGATCTTTCACAGATGACAGCGAACGAGGCTGTTAAAACGAAACCGTTCTGGATGCTATGGACCATGTTGTTTCTTAATACAACGGCCGGTATCGCCATCATAGCGGTTGCATCGCCAATGGGTCAGCAAATAACAGGAATGTCTGCGGTAACAGCAGCCTCCATGGTTGGAATAATGGGCGTGTTTAATGGGGGCGGAAGACTTGGCTGGGCAACAATTTCCGATTACATAGGAAGACCTAATGTCTATTCGGTTTTCTTCATTATCGGTATCATTTCTTATTTTTCACTGCCAATCATTACATCGGTCATTCTGTTTGAAATTTTAGTGTTTGCAATCGTTTCCTGCTATGGCGGCGGTTTTTCATCAGTTCCGGCTTATATCGGTGATTTATTCGGGACAAAACAGCTTGGTGCGATACATGGATATATTTTAACAGCATGGGCTGTTGCGGGTGTCGTCGGTCCAATGCTGCTTTCATTAATCTATGATTCCACTCAAAGCTATCAGTTGACGCTATTAATATTTGGAATCATGCATATTGTTTCTCTGATAGTCTCCATTTGGATACGGGTGGAGATGAAGAAAATGAAAGAAAGTAACACGAATATAAACAATAATCATTCTTCCAAGATCATGCCATAAACTTATATGTTATAATATTCAGTGAATAGGAAAATTCAGGTTAAATCTAGAATTTGTCTGTGGGGGAGGTTATCAATGGATGAGAAGAGTCTGTCGTTATGGTCGACGACAAAATATCACAATCATCTGAAGGAAACGGAGTATGATGAGATTGCCCGGGAAGCGGCGATCACCATCATGATAAACGGTGAACAATATGCAACCATTGTTTGCACACCAAACGATATCCGTCCGCTTGTTTTAGGATTTTTAGCTTCAGAGGGATTAATTCGTTCCGCTGAGCAGGTGCTGAAGTTAACAGTGGATGAGGATAAAGGGTTTGCGTATGCAGAATTATCAACCTGGGTTGAGTTTGCCGAGCGAACGGAACGATGGATCGGGTCGTGCTGCGGCAAAAGCAGGGAATTCTACTTGAAGCAGGATGTCAAAACAGCGAAAACCATCTATTCCTTTATTCAATTTTCAGCTGAACAAGTCTATCAGTTAATGGCAGATTTTGATAAAAAAGCGGAAGTATATGGAAGGACAGGTGGTGTTCATCAGGCAGCATTGGCATCAGCTGGCGGCATTATTACTTCAGCCATTGATATCGGCCGCCATAATGCACTTGATAAATTATATGGTCACATTATGCAGAATCGAATTTCACTGAAAGATAAATGTATTTTATTCAGCGGCCGGATTTCATCGGAAGTTATTTTAAAAGTTTCCAAGATTGGTGCCGGTCTACTAATTGCCAAATCAGCACCGACGGATCTTGCGCTCAAGCTTGCTGATGATTTGCAGATAACAGCAGTTGGCTTTGTAAGGGAACATAAACTGAACGTATATACCCATGAAAAGCGTGTCACTGGGGACCCCTCCCATCGTGATGTTCGCTTTTCGAATTAAGGAGGGGATTTCGTGCTTAATCAGAATCATCTTATTGTGAAAATAAATGGGGAAGAGTTTCTTGCTGATCCGGGGCAAAATCTGCTGGATTTAATTAATACCACCGATGTATTTGTTCCGCAAATATGTTATAACGAAGCACTTGGGCCGGTTCAAACATGTGATACCTGCCTTGTCCAGGTGAACGGTGAGCTTGCCAGAGCATGCGGCACTACGGTGGAGTCCGGAATGAATGTCAATACAAAAATTGAACAGGTCAATGCTTCCCAGAAAGAAGCGCTTGACCGGATATTGGAAAAGCATGAATTGTATTGCACCGTTTGCGATTACAATAACGGAACATGTGAGATTCATAATACAGTAGCAGAATTTGGTCTGGAACATCAGTCACGGCCATTTCAGGCGAAACCGTATGAAGTGGACAACTCCAGTCCTTTTTACCGGTATGACCCGGATCAATGCATTTTATGCGGAAGGTGTGTGGAAGTCTGTCAGGATGTGCAGGTCAATGAAACACTTTTGATTGACTGGAATCGTGAACAGCCTCGAGTTGTTTGGGATGATGATGTTCCGATTGATCAGTCCTCATGTGTAAGCTGCGGACAGTGTGTTACGGTTTGTCCGTGCAACGCATTAATGGAAACTGACATGGTCGGGGAAGCAGGTTATATGACTGATCACGGTCCAGGTCTACTAAGGTCGATGATTGAAGTGACCAAAAAAGCAGAACCAGGCTATGGTCCTTTATTTGCTGTATCAGATACGGAAGCTTCGATGCGGGAGGAGCGTATTGAAAAGACCAAAACAGTCTGTACATATTGTGGTGTAGGCTGCACGTTCGATGTGTGGACAAAAGACCGGAAAGTGTTGAAGGTTGAACCACAGCAGGATTCACCGGCAAACGGAATATCCACGTGTATAAAGGGGAAATTTGGCTGGGATTACGTGAATTCCGAGGAGCGTCTCACTAAACCGTTGATCCGCCAAGACGATTCCTTTGTTGAAGTGGAATGGGACGAGGCGTTGGATTATGTTGCCAGCCGTTTTACCGAGATTAAAAAGGATAAGGGTGCTGATGCACTTGGTTTTATTTCATCATCGAAAGCAACCAATGAGGAATCATATGTCATGCAGAAACTGGCCCGTCAGGTAATCGGGACGAACAATGTTGACAACTGTTCACGCTATTGTCAGTCACCAGCTACAAAAGGACTTTTCCGTACGGTGGGACATGGCGGTGATTCCGGTTCGATTGATGATATTGCTGAAGCGGAAATGGTCATCACAATCGGGTCCAACACAGCGGAATCGCATCCGGTGCTGGCATCGCGAATTAAGCGTTCACAAAAATTGTTCGGACAAAAACTGTATGTATTTGATCTGCGCAAGCATGAAATGGGACAGCGCGCGGATAAATTTTACCAGCCGAAAAGCGGGACAGACCTCGTCTGGCTTTCAGCAGTAACGAAATATATCATTGACCAGGGCTGGGAAAACCGTGCCTTTATTGAGAAGTGGGTTAACGATTTTGACGTTTACAGGGAAAGCCTGAACAAATTTACCTTGGAGTATGCTGAAGAATTAACTGGTATACCACAGGATGAACTGAAATCAATTGCAAAACAGATTGTCAGTGTCGACAAAGTGGCAATTTGCTGGGCGATGGGGGTTACGCAGCATCAGCTTGGCAGTGATACAAGTACGGCCATTTCCAATTTGCTGCTTGTAACCGGTAACTATATGCGAAATGGAACCGGTGCATATCCTTTGCGCGGACATAATAATGTACAGGGATGCAGTGATTTCGGCAGCATGCCAAATTTCTTTCCGGGCTATGACAAAGTTGCGGACGACGCTGTCCGGAAACGGTATGAAAATGCCTGGGGTGTCGAAATACCAGCAGAGCCGGGTAAAGACAACCACGAAATGATTGAAGCGATTCATGCTGGAGAACTCCATTCGCTTTATGTACTTGGTGAAGATACAGGTGTTGTCGATGCAAATATTAATTATGTCCGTGCTGCTTTTGAACAGCTGGATTTCTTCGTTGTCCAGGATTTATTTTTAACGAAAACTGCCCAATATGCCGATGTTATTTTGCCGGCTGTTCCAAGTCTGGAGAAAGAAGGAACGTTTACCAATACAGAGCGTCGGATTCAGCGATTATACAAAGCACTTGATCCGGTTGGCGATTCCCGCCCGGACTGGGAGATCATTATGGAACTGGCCGGACGTCTTGATTATGAATGGGGATATGACAGTCCATCTGATATCATGGATGAAGCTGCCTCATTGGCACCATTGTTTGCCGGTGTCAGCTACGGGCGTCTGACAGATTATAACAGCCTGCAGTGGCCAGTAGCCGCGGATGGGACGGATACACCATTGCTGTATGTGGAGGGTTTTCCGTTCGATGATAAAAAAGCGCGGCTGTACCCGTTGGAATTTGATCTGCGGTATGAAACGGATGATGAATATGATCTGCATGTGAATAATGGTCGCGTCCTGGAGCATTTCCATGAAGGTAACATGACGTATAAATCAAAAGCTATTTCCAGTAAGATGCCGAATGCGTTTATCGAGATTTCCCCTGAATTGGCGGAAGAGCGTGGTGTACGGGAAGGAGCCGAAATTAAACTGATTTCCCATGCCGGCGAGGTGACCGGGCTTGTGCATGTAACAGATCGTGTCAGCGGGAAAGAAGTGTATCTTCCATTAAACGATAACGGTAAAACAGCAGTAAACTTTCTAACGGATAATAACGTTGATAAAGACACAAATACACCGGCATACAAGGAAATCGCGGTAAGAATGGAAGTTCTTAAGACGAAAGGAAAAAGTCCATTACCGCCGAATAATTACCGCAGAGGAAACCGGCAACCGCAGATCAGTGTAAATGTAGAGGAAAAGTGGAACAGGAGTGACTATATTTTCCCGGAAAGCAAGGTGAGACATAATGGCTGATCCGATTTCAAATGTAAAACGAATGGAAATCCCGAAAGAAAAAATGCAGCACGACAACCTCGAGGAAATATTGGTAGCGGTGAGTGAAAATAAGGAAGCCATTTTGAAAGGAATTGACTTCCTGGGCACATTGAATAACAATGGAATGCTCGACATGGGTCATGCGCTCGTTAAACATAAAGAGGACGCGCTTGAGAATGTGATGAACGAGCTGAATAAACCGCAATATGAAAAGGTACTGGAAAATATGATGCAGCTGGTATTTCTTGCTGGTGAACTGAGAGTAGACGAGCTGAAAGAATTAACCGGCCGACTCAATAGCGGAATAGAGGCGGCAGGGAATTCGGAAAGTAACGATAAGACATCATATTTCGATCTGATGAAGGCGATGAAAGACCCGGAAATAAACCGGAGTATTACGATGCTGCTGGCCTTTCTGAAAGGTATGGGAAAAGAATAATTACGATGGACCCCGGATGCACTAGGGAACAGTGTATCCGGGGTTTTTCGTTCATGTTCGTACGAAAAGTGGACATCAACCACAAATAGCGAACATCAACCGCAAACAGCGGACATCAACCACAAACGGCAAAACATCAACCGCAAATAGCGAACATCAACCACAAACGGCAAAACATCAACCGCAAATAGCGAACATCAACCGCAAGCGGCAAAACATCAACCACAAACGGCAAAACATCAACCACAAACGGCAAAACATCAACCGCAAATAGCGAACATCAACCGCAAGCGGCAAAACATCAACTACAAATGGTGAACATCAACCGCAAACGGTGAAACATCAACGGTATGCTCGCAACTGTCATTCGGTCTGACGTTGCTTACGTTTTGTATCGGTAAAATGAAACTTCTGCAATAAAAATTATATTTGAAAAATTATTGCTTGTTAAAATCAGAATAGTGGAATAAACTTGTACTAACACCTTTAGATTTCACATATTTTTTAGAAGGGCGTTTTTAAAAAAAGATATACAAATTTTACAGGGGAGGTAGAGAGAAATTGAGTGGTATATTGGTTGCGATTATCGGTTTAGCTGTTTTTGCATTAGGTTACCGGTATTATTCGAAATTTATCGCTGAAAAGATTTTCCGGCTAGATCCGGACTATGTTACACCGGCTCACAAGTATAAGGATGGCGTTGACTTCGTGCCAACGAATAAATTTGTGCTGTGGGGCCACCACTTTTCATCTGTAGCGGGTGCGGCACCGATTGTCGGACCGGCGATTGCAGTATACTGGGGCTGGCTGCCGGCGCTTTTATGGGTCCTATTGGGAACAGTATTTGCGGCAGGTGTCCACGATTTTGGTACACTCGTATTATCAGTAAGGAACAAAGGACAGTCAGTAGGGACACTGGCAAATCGGCTGATTGGTCAACGGGCTAAGATCTTATTCTTATTTATTATCCTTATCCTGGTATTAATGGTAAACGCCGTTTTTGCGTGGGTTATTGCAAATCTGTTTATTTCCTTTCCGGCAAGTGTACTTTCAATCTTTATTCAGATTCCGCTTGCAGTATGGATTGGAGTAGCCGTTTACAAACGTCAAAAGAAAATGCTGGTACCATCATTGATCGCACTTGCTGTCATGTATTTTACTGCAGTTATCGCTGCAAAGGTCGAGTGGCTGCAGATTGATCTGGTGCAATACATGGGTGGTGAAGGATCAGACGGCATTTTTGGTCTTGGAGCCGTATCATCGGCATTTTTCATTTGGATCATTATCCTGATGGTTTATGTTTATTTTGCATCGTCACTGCCGGTTTGGAAACTTCTCCAGCCGCGTGATTTCATTAATTCACACCAATTGGTTGTCGGGCTCTTATTATTGTATCTCGGTCTGTTATTTACCAATCCTGAAATTACAGCACCGCTGACACATACTAATACGGAAGTGTCATGGTTCCCGCTTCTGTTTATCACGATTGCCTGTGGTGCAATATCCGGGTTCCACGGTCTCGTATCGAGCGGGACGTCATCAAAGCAGTTGAATAAAGAAACGGAAGCCCGCTTTGTTGGCTATTTTGGTGCAGTTGGGGAAGGTTCACTCGCACTGGTATCGATATTGGCTGTCGTTACATTTTTCCCGAATGTTGATGAGTTTTTGAACACGTACAGCAGCTTTACTGCAGCGAGTGGAGCAGGGCTGAATGTGTTTGTCCAAGGGGCTGGTGAACTTGCTACCGGGCTGTTTATTCCGAAAGATGTCGCAACAACAATTGTATCGGTTATTGTTATCAGTTTTGCGGCAACATCACTTGATACATCTGTTCGACTGATGCGCTATATCATTTCAGAGCTTGGGGTTGAATATAAAGTACCGGCATTAACAAAGACACATGTGGCTACTACCATTGCCGTTGTTTCAAGTGCTGCATTGGTTCTTCTTCCTCAAGGGCCAAAAGGTTTCGGTTCCGGTGGTTATCTGCTTTGGCCATTGTTTGGAACATCAAATCAGTTGCTTGCGGCAATTAGTTTATTGCTCATTTCCATTTGGCTGAGAAAACAGGGCCGAAATTACCTCGTTACCCTGATTCCAATGGTCTTTGTTATGATTGTTACGCTGTGGGCCATGTTCCAACAAGTTATTCTGCAATGGTCCTGGTTTGGTTCTGATCCAAGCACATTACTGTTCGTGCTGGGTGCCATTATTTTCGTGTTTGCGGTGTGGATTATCCTTACATCCTTTAAGACACTGACCGGAAGTATGGACAATCCGATTGATACAAATAAATAACTGATTTAAAATAGAGTAAACGGGATCATTGTAACAGGTGATCCCCTTTCTATTATTATACCGGGGGTGAATGCATGCTCGATAAATTGAAAAAACTGATTGAATATTATGAAGAAGTTATCAGTGTTCCGCACCGGACTGAGATTGCCCGGGAATTGAGGGATGAAGACGACTTGTTTCTTCTGCTGCTATATTCGGAAATGATTGGCATCCCAAATCCGGTGTACTACTATACGTTGGAATTGTACCCATATATGATTGAACGGTTTCATGACTGGCATTTACGAATGGGTATGGAAAAATCACCAATGAGTGGGATTCGCTGCTGCTGAATTACTTACTAAAGGAGTCTTATCATGCAAGTTCTGGATAAAAAAATTGTATTTGTCGGCGGTAAAGGAGGGGTTGGAAAATCCACTTCCGCTGCTGCCATTGCCTGGAATGCTTCACGTAACGGTAGTCGAACATTACTGATTTCCACAGATCCAGCGCACAATTTAGGGGATATATTCAATCGGACAATCGGCGGGACTACAACGGATATCGCAGAAAATCTGTCGGCAATTGAAATTGATCCGGAAATCGAAACAGATAATTACATAAAAGGTGTCAAGGAGAATCTGAATGGTCTTGTTCAGTCAAGCATGGTCGACGAGGTTCATAGGCAGCTTGATACAGCAAAAGCGTCTCCTGGTGCGGATGAAGCGGCACTTTTTGATAAACTGATTTCGATTATTCTGGAGGAAAGTGAGCACTATGATAAACTGGTGTTTGACACTGCACCGACCGGACACACGATCAGATTACTGTCTTTGCCTGAGCTGATGGGTGTCTGGATTGAAGGAATGCTGCAAAAACGGCAAAAAACAAATGAAAATTATACTCAACTGCTCAACGATGGGGAACCAATTGAAGACCCGATTTATGATGTGCTGAAGGAACGGCAGGAACGTTTTTCCAAAGCCAGAGAATATTTGCTTGATGGCTCCAAAACCGGTTTTGTATTTGTCATGAATCCGGAACGCCTGCCTATTTTGGAGACGGAAAAAGCAATCGAACTGCTTGATAAGTATCATCTGCATGTGAAAACACTGATTATTAATAAGGTACTGCCCGATGATGCAGATGGGGAGTTTATTCTGCAGCGGAAGGCTCATGAAACACAGTATATGGATTTAATTAAACAGACGTTTACCAAACAAGAATTAATCTATGTTCCGTTTTTCTCATATGATATCACAAGTAAACAACAATTGGATGATTTCAGCAGTTATTTCAGTGCAAAGAATCAGGGTTCTTCGGATTAATGAAAGGATGATGGTAATGAAAGCTTTTGTACACGAACAAGGTGAATTACGTTTCAAAAATATGGATGAGCCATTTGCGGACCATGGACTGGTTACGGTCGCCATCCGAGCGGCAGGTTTGAATCGACGGGATCTTTCCATCCCGAAGCGCCGTGGCTCTGATGCTGATGCACTCGTCCTCGGGTCGGATGGTGCCGGAGTAATTGAATCGGTCGGGGAAGGTGTTTCAGATGTTTCCGTCGGTGATGAAGTGGTGATTAATCCTGCAGTACGGTGGGATGAAAACAGTGATGCACCGCCGGAAGGTTTCAGTATTCTTGATGGTACATTTACTGAAAAAATCGTTTTACCTGCAAATCAAGTGGAAAAAAAACCGGAACATCTTTCCTGGGATGAAGCAGGTGTTCTGTCGTTGTCGGCTCTTACCGGTTTTCGTGCCCTATTCACAAAAGGCAATGTGATGGAAGGGGATACGGTATTTATTCCAGGAGCGGGAAGCGGGGTTGCCTCCTATTTGATTCAATTTGCCAAAAATGCCGGAGCAAGGGTTATCGTGTCATCAAGAAGTGCAAAAAAGCGGGAACAGGCACAAGAACTTGGTGCAGATAAATCGATTGATACAAACAGTGACTGGCCTGCGGAATTGAAAGATGAAACAGTTGATTTGGTGATTGAAAGTGTTGGGCGCGCAACCTTTAACAGGTCATTGGAAATATTGAAAAAAGGTGGGCGTATGGTCGTATTCGGTGCGACTACCGAGGATACTGTTGAATTGGATTTACGGGCATTTTTTTATGGTCAATATCAGCTGTTTGGTTCTACGATGGGAAGCAGGCAGGAACTTAAGGCGATGCTGGATCATGTTAGTAAACATCAAGTCAGACCGATTGTGGATCGTACCTTTACATTGGACGAAGCAGAGCAGGCAATGGACTATCTGGCAGAAGGAAAACAATTTGGGAACGTTGCGCTTCGAATAAGTGAATAGATTAGAAAACTTGGTTGTCACCAAGCTTTTAGGTGATAGCCATAGTTGCACTTATGCAGTAAGAAAGGATTTTTATACTTAACTGCCAAAAAATGAGGCTGTCTGAACAGTCTCATTTTGCTGTTTATATCTTAATCCAATAATCCGTCATTTCGTTTGTCGACATACAATGTGCCATCTTGTTTCAGTTCCACGTAAAACACATCTTTCAAGGCGATGTCCAGGGACTTCAATTGTTTGGCGAGCCAGTCTTTGGTAACACCAGCTTCTTTTAAATTTTGCTGCAGCAGATGGCCATCAGAAACCAGTTCAGTCGGAATATACGTTGGTTGTACGGAAATAATGTTCTGATCTTGTTTCGTTGCCGGCTGCTTGTCAGGCTTTAGAATGACTGCCAGCTTTCCGTTTGGTTCAAATGTGGCATAATCGACATCTTGCGGGGAAAGTACGTTTTGCTCCCTCAACAGCATCGTAAGGTCGTCCAGGTTTAGCTGATGTTTTTTCAGCTCTTCTTCAAGGATGTTCCCGTCTTTAATAATAATGGCGGGCTGACCGTCTACTATTGTTCTGAATTTGGCTTGTTTCAAACCGATGTAACCAACCACAATGGTCAAAACTGCCCACCAGACAAGGCTTGTCAGACCATTGAAAAAAGGAGTCGTTGATTCGGCACTGATATCTGCTGCAATCGAACCAATTGTAATGCCGGTAATATAATTGAAAAACGTCAATTGGCTAAGCTGTTTTCTGCCCATAAGCCGGGTTAATAGCAGTAGAATGAAGAATGTGGCAATCGCACGAATGGTCATTTCAAAAAAATCAAGTTGTTCAAACATAATGTACCCTCCATATCAGTTACTGCCAGCATCTATTGCAAATATTTTTCGACGGCATTAATCGCTTCGGTCATACGCTGACTATTTTTCTCATACATTGCCTTCACCTGTTGATTTTGAGTTGATAATGCAAACAACTCCAAATCAGCCTGACATTTTTTCATGGAAGCAAGCAGGAGTGGTCTTTCGGATGGGGTTGGGACGTTTATCATGTCATCAAATAAATCAACGGTTAACTCACCGGAAGAATTAACCTGGCCAAGAAATACATTTTCGATACTCACGTTCATCTTTTCCAGTTCGGTTTCCAGCCAGTTTGTATTCAGTGAAGCATTTGTCAGTGGTTCCATCAGCGCCTTTCCATCCATAATGACCGTTTGCGGTTCTTTCTCAGGGGCGGGTTTCAGACCGAGGTCCTTATGGGTGACAGGCTGATTTTCCTTCTTGGGCAGTACATTTAATTTCCCGGTTGGCTCAAGGATTGCAAATTCCACATCAGCTGCCCTGAAAAAATTGTTGTCGCGTAATTCTTCAAGTAAATCATCCGTAGTAAAACGTTCCTTTTTAAGATTATCCTCCATAATTTTACCATTTTGAATAAAAACAGTACCTTTGTTTTGTGTAAAATCGCGTACACGCTTGCTCTTTAATGACAATAGTTCCACTCCAAAAGGGACAAAGAACCATACCATCAATGCAATAATAGCGTATTCAAATTGGGTGCTGAGGTCTGTGACATGTGTTGCAACAATACTTCCGATTACAATGCCAGTAATATACTGAAATATATCCAATTGGGACATTTGCTTTTTTCCTAGCATTTTCGTGATAAAAAAGAGTACCACTAAAAGACTGAATGAACGGATGATAACCTCAAGCCAGCCTGGCATACATGATCATTCCTTTTCTGTGTTAGCTTTTATATTGCGGTTCTTCCTGTGACAGGTAAATAACCTGTTTTTTCAGATCTGCTTTAATGTCTACCATCATTTTTTCTGCGCCTTCCAGGGCCTCTCTGGCTTCCGGGTCACTTGATTTCCCCTTTAAACTCATCAGTGTTGCCTCAGCACTTTTGATGGATGCATAACACGCTTTTACTTGTGCTCCTACAGTCATAATGTATCTTATCCTTTCGGTCGAAAGATGATTGCTGCTATCATCCCAAAAATAATTGCAGAAGAGATACCTGCACTCGTTATCTCAAACATTCCGGTAATAACACCTACCAAATCATGTTTTTCCGCTTCAGCAATGGCGCCATGAACAAGTGAATTACCAAAATTAGTAATGGGCACGGTTGCACCTGCTCCGGCAAAATCAATGAGCGGTTCATACAGACCAAGTGCGTCAAGGATTGCTCCGGCCACTACAAGAATACTGAGTGTTAGCCCGGGATTAAATTTAAACACATCAAGCATGATTTGGCCGATTACGCAAATAAGACCGCCAACAACAAAGGCCCAGAAAAAAATCATTGTACATCACTTCCTGACTCGATTGACACTGCATGTGCAATGCATGGGATTGTGTCTTTTTGCTGGACAGTCAGTGGTGAATGGAGCGATCCTGTCGCAACGACAAGGATCCGGCTCAGTTCATTTAACTTCATTTTTTTCAGGAAATGCCCATACACAGTAACTGCCGAACAAGCTGCGCCACTTCCTCCTGCCAGAACCGGCTGCCCTTCACGATAAATTGTCAGTCCGCAGTCTTTATAGTTTTCTTCCGTTACGGCAATTCCTCGCTTTTGCAGCATATCGATTGATACTTCGTGACCAATTTGTCCAAGGTCCCCGGTTATGATTAAGTCATAGTAGGATGCATCGACATTCCGTTCCCGCAAATGCGTTTCAATTGTGTCGACTGCAGCAGGTGCCATTGCTCCGCCCATATTAAATGGATCCGACATACCCATATCGACGACTTTACCAACCGTTGCTGATGTAATCTGTGGGCCGTTTCCTTCTTTTGCCACAAGTACACAGCCCGCCCCGGTTACGGTCCATTGTGCCGTCGGGGGTTTTTGACCACCATATTCAGTCGGATAGCGAAACTGTTTTTCAGTTGCGGCATTATGACTTGAACAACCGCTCAAAATATAGTCTGCGCCATCAGCATTGATGATAAAGGCAGATAGGGCCAGACTTTCCATCGATGTCGCACATGCACTGAACAGTCCGAAGTAGGGTAAATTCATCGTTTTCGCTGCAAAGCTTGTCGGAGTAATCTGGTTTATCAAATCACCACTGATAAAGAATTTGACCTGCTCTTTTTCAATTGAACTATTTTTCACAGCATATTGGCAGGCTTCTTCCATCATAATTCGATTTGCTTTTTCAAAGGATGACTGGTTCAGCCATATATTATCATGCAACAGGTCAATATCTTTGGGTATATTCCCATCCGCTTCAAATGGCCCAGCAACTGTCCCGGTTGAAACGATGACCGGTTTTTTGTCAAAAATCCACGTACGGTGTCCGGTAAGCATTATAATCCACCCCAAGTAATAAGAATCAATTTAATTAATGAAATGACGAACGCCGCAAATACCCCGAATAAAATGACAGATCCGGCCAATTTGAACATATTTCCTCCGACCCCAAGTACAAATCCCTCGGTCCGGTGTTCGATAGCTGCGGAAATAACCGCATTGCCAAAACCGGTCACCGGCACGGCCGACCCAGCCCCGGCAAACTGTCCGATCCGGTCGTAAATACCGAATCCGGTTAAAAACATTGTAATAAAGATTAGTGTTGCAACCGTGGGATTGCCGACAGTCTGCTCCGTAAAATCAAAGTAATAGATGTACAAGGTTGAAATAATCTGGCCGATAAAACAAATGAACCCACCGACAAAGAAAGCTTTTACACAATTTTTCAGAAGCGGACGTTTAGTTTCCCTGTCTTTCTGAAATGACTGATACTTTTGTGCAGCAGGCGGTAAATTTTTCTTTTTCTTATCTGCCATGTCCCGATCACTCTTTCCGTTATGTTTGTTCATGCATCAATTTGATTAGTTGGTTCATTTCCATTTTCAGTTTCTTTTTGTTCATTTCGTTTGAATCAATCGATTTTTCCAGTCGGTTCAGTTCAATAACGACCTTTTTATCAGTTGACAATTCAACTTCTTTATCAGGGAATGCTTTTACCATTTCCTTCTGCAGGTCTTTTCGTATGTTTGCCAGTCTGAAGCGATGCCGATGATGTACTTCCACTGCAATTAACATTTTTTGGTCGGTGTTTACGGCATGTATGGAAGTAATTGTATTGTGTTTACGAAGCATTTCTTTTGCCTTGTTGGAGGCATGCTGGTCAATAGTATGATTACTGGTAATGTAGGAAAGGTTTATTCCGTCTTCCTGGGTTGTTGAATTGTCCATTGTTGAACAACTGGTTAAAAATAGGATTAATCCAATCATTATTATAAGTCGATAGCCACTCATCGTTTTTCCCCCTGATTTGAAGGAGGTTGGCGTTCAATACCAACCTCTGTGAATATCAGAAATTTAGGTTTATCACCAGGGCTTTATGTCGAAAGTCTTGGTGGCACCATCAGTCAAGATCAAAAACCTTTGTACTGTGGTTCTTCCGATTCCATTTGCTGAATACGCGGCTCAACACTTTGCAAAACGCTTTGAGTTTGCTGCGCAGCATTTTCATACATTTGCTTTGCTGCTTTATTTTCCGTTTGCAGAGCGAATTGCTCAAAACTTGCCTGCGCACTTTTCAATCCCGCAAGTGTCTGTTTTACCTGACTTGATACTGTCACAAGATTTCCTCCTTTGTCTGAACCTCACTATTTATATTCAGTAAAAAATGTGTAAATATACGTGTGATTTTCTTCCTGTTTTAAAGCAATGGGCAAAAGGGTATAAAAATAACATTATTGATGAATTTTATGACGTTTTTTTGAAACTTTTGACCTGAAAAAAACGTCTTACAATGTGAGGAAGGAGGAGGAAAAACTTGAAGAAGTTGGTTATTGCACTTGGTATCCTTCTGATTATTATGGCAGGTTCTTATTATTTCTATTATACATATGCCAATGCTGAATTGACGGCGGAAAATACAACTGCTTCCGTTCATGCTGATGATTTTGTCCTGCATGTTCGGGTAGAAAAGGAAGAAAGTGGATTCCGGGTTTTTCGTTCGATTCAGTATGTTGGGGAAGGGGAAGTGCGTATCGTTCATCAGACACCATTGATTTCTGTTTCTTTCCGTCACAAAAATCACGATTATACAGGAAGTACAGTGTCAGAGGCGCTTGGAGAAGACAGCAATTATCATCCTCAGGATCCGAAACACTTTGAATCACCAAAAAAAGGGGAATACACATTATATTGCAAAGCAAAATTTTCGGTGGACGGTGAGGAAAAAAAGATAACGCACAGTGAAAAGCTTACGTTTAACTAAGAACAGCACACCTTTGTGGATAATGTGCTGTTCTTAGTTTTTTGTATTAAATTTAACTTTGGTAATAGGCATCTCGTTTTTTTGCCATTGCATCATAGTTGATTTTGTTACATTTGATACATTTGGTTTCAATACTTCAATGGTATTATTGTCAACCCAAAAGGATGAGATGAGCGGCCAGCTGAAACCAAGCAGTTTTTCTTCCGTTGTGATATTTTTAAGTTTAACCGGTTTCCATTCATCCAGATTAATGACTGTGATATCGGACAATGGTACAGGAAGCGACTGTTCGCGGTTAAAGTGTAACATTATTTTACTGTCATCCGGTGATAGTTGTATTTGCATCGATTGTGCCATATCGGCAACCAGGTACGCTTGATTTTTCTGTGACTGATCCAGCAGCAAGTACGAGCATAGTTCATTATGACAGGAGAATTCCAGTAAATAGAGATTTTTGCTGTCAGCATTGATTCGGGTTAAATCCATATCAGCGATTGCTTTATCTTTGTTGACCACGGTTTTTAAAAAAACATTCAGAATGGGCACCATTTCCAAATTAATCATGACCTGTTCATCAGGAAGGGCAAATTCAATAAATTTATCTGCAGCCTTGTTATCACTGCTTTGCTGCTCAACGATTTCCGGATCCTGATCAGCATTTTTCGGTGGTTCCTCTTTTTTGACAATAACGGGTTCTTCACTGCATGCCGTAAGCAGTAACAATCCAATCAACAGAAACTTTTTAACCATACACCATTCTCCATTTTTTCAGATTAAATCCATTATACTAAAAAAAAGCGGGAAATAACCCTTCCAATATAAAAAAATAGAGAAAATACTGATGAACATCGTTTTCGACATTTACAGATTTCGCTGATTATTGTGATCTTCCGCTTCACCGTGTGATAAATAATCTTCATTTAATTCTTCTTTTTCCTCTGTTGAAACAGATGCATTCTTGTTCGGATTTTTTCCGCGTAATTTCAATACAAACAGAGCAACAACTAAGATGACGATTATTATCACAGTATAAACCCATGTATATGGATCTCTCCTCAATTGATTTTGGTATTCTATATCCTTTCTGAGTTACGCTGAAACATTCACAATTTATTCAGAAGGGAGATTATCCATTTTCAGTCTTTTTTGTTACAATTTAAGTAGTATATGAAACATAAAGAAGGGGGAGGTTGAATCAGTTTGGTGGAGATGCGAAAGCCAATTCAGGTAAGTGAAGCAATCGAACGGGTTCTAGGGTACCGGAATCAGGGAGCAACTGAATATGTTTCCATAAATGATTGTGATAATAGAAGACTTGGCGTGAATATCGTCGCAGAAGAACCTGTTCCTTCCTTTGATAAATCACCTTATGACGGGTTTGCCTTTAGCTCGGCAGATACAAATGGAGCCGGACGTAATCATCCGGTGCAGTTTAAGGTAGTCGAGCATATTGGAGCCGGACAGGTTCCGGTTGTTAAACTGAAAAAGGGACAGGCAACCCGGATCATGACAGGTGCTAAAATCCCGGAAGGTGCAGATTGTGTGGCAATGTTTGAAATATGCCAGACATACGAAGAAAATGGTCAGAGTTTCATGACGATCAAACGTCAAATGAATGCAGGACAAAATATAATCCGAAAAGAGTCAGAGGTAACAAGGGGAACGAAGCTTGTTGACAGAGGCAAGCTTATTAATCCCGGGGTCAAGGCGTTACTTGCTACATTTGGGTACAGTGAAGTTTGTGTTGCGAAGCGTCCGGTTGTTGGCGTAATTGCAACAGGGACCGAATTACTTGATGTTAATGAAGAATTACAACCGGGTAAAATCCGTAATTCGAACGCTTATATGATTGAATCCCAGATTATTCGTGCCGGGGGTGAGTGTAAATATTATGGTAAATTGGCCGATGAGTTTGAGCCAAGCTATAAATTGATTCGGAATGCACTGAACGAAGTAGATATGCTTATTACAACTGGCGGTGTTTCAGTTGGTGACTTTGATTTAATGCCGGCTATATACGAAAAACTGGGTGCTGATGTGTTGTTTAACAAGGTTGCAATGCGTCCCGGAAGTGTAACAACTGTTGCAAATTGTGCCGGCAAAATGATGTTCGGTTTATCAGGTAACCCTTCTGCCTGTTATGTTGGGTTTGAATTGTTTACCCGGCCGGTTATCCAGCAATATTTATTTAACCCAAACTTATTTCTAAAGCGGATCAGTGCTGTGTTGGGTGCGGATTTTCCGAAACCTAATCCATTTACCCGGTTCGTGCGCTGCTACATTACATATGATGATGCCCAAATACAGGCGCAGCTTGCAGGGATGGATAAATCAAATGTTGTGACATCCCTGGCACATTCAACTTGTCTGATGATCCTGCCAGGGGGGACGCGCGGTTTTCAAACAGGTGATGAAGTGGAAGTATTACTGCTTGAAGACAATGATGGACAACGGGAATTTCAGCACGTACAAAGGAGAGATTAAAGTGCAGCAAAACAGTCCAGTTAAGGATCAGTTCGGCAGGGTGCTGAAGGATCTTCGCATATCTGTTATTGATAAATGCAATTTACGGTGCACGTATTGTATGCCGAAAGAAATATTTGGCGAAGACTATGTGTTTTTGCCGGAAGAAGAACTGCTGCGTTTCGAGGAGATTACACGTCTGGCCCGATCGTTCGCATCACTTGGAGTGGAAAAAATCAGGATAACTGGAGGAGAACCATTGATGCGCAGGGACCTGGATCAGCTGATTGCCGAGCTGATTAATATTCCTGGAATTAAGGATATTGCATTGACTACGAACGGGATTCTTTTGCCTAAAAAAGCAAAAAAGCTGAAAGAAGCAGGAC
Organism: Virgibacillus siamensis; assembly: GCF_039522605.1. Taxonomy (GTDB): domain Bacteria; phylum Bacillota; class Bacilli; order Bacillales; family Amphibacillaceae; genus Lentibacillus; species Lentibacillus siamensis. The sequence continues at coordinate 359,828 of NZ_BAAADS010000025.1, read as the reverse complement.
TAAAACGTGTGAATATCAGTCTAGATGCGATTGAGGATGATGTGTTTAAACAAATCAATGGTAAAGGCGTTGTCACACTTCCGGTATTAAAAGGTATTCAGGCTGCCCAGGCTGCCGGTCTGCAGGTGAAAATAAATATGGTTGTCAAAAAAGGTATGAATGAGAGTCAGATTTTACCAATGGCCCGGCACTTTAAAAATACCGATGTTATTCTGAGATTTATTGAATTCATGGATGTCGGAAACCATAACGGGTGGGATTTAAACAACGTTATTTCAAAACAGCAAATTATTGACAGAATAAATGCTGAAATGCCGATTGAAGCGGCAGAGGAAAATTACTATGGGGAAGTTGCATCCCGATACCGTTATAAGGATGGCGGTGGGGAAATAGGCGTGATTTCTTCAGTTACGGATTCTTTCTGCGGCACCTGTACCCGTATTCGCCTTTCCGCTGACGGAAAACTGTATACGTGTTTATTTGCATCGGAAGGATTTGATATTCGCAGTAAAATCCGCAATCATATTAGTGATGAAGAGCTTACAGATGCACTATCGAAATTATGGGGCAGGCGAAATGACCGCTATTCTGATGAACGTTCCGAAAAAAAACATAATAATCGCCGGAAGATTGAAATGTCTTATATAGGCGGCTAGAGGGAGGGAAGCAGATGAAAACCTTCAAGCTCTATTCATTGGATATTTTGCAAAGTGATGACAAAAACATTTCCCAGTATGGCATTGATTTGAAGGATGGGCTGATTATCAACCGGGAAGACGATCTTAATCAATGGGTGATTGAGGCATATGTCAGGCATGACTACCTGGGTTTTTTTAAAAAACTGCAGCAGGAGCGGGATCAAGTTATGCTGCAGGTGAAGATCACAAAGCCAACGAATCAGCCAGCAACTTTCATCACTTCCATCATTGGAGTCAATGAAATTGGTCCGAATATCAATATTCTTTTTAAAGGAGTAGTAGTAAACCAGCAAAAAGATAAAGTATGGGATATGCTCAAATCGTTAATTGAACAGGGATATCAGGGAGAAGAACTGCTGGATAAATTTAGGGAACTGCTGAAAAATGAATGAACGATATGAAGGCCATTGAAGATCTTATATTCGATGGCTTTGATATTTACAACTCTGATAATCCGGCAATGATTCTGAACGAACATTTATACTTTTTTCTGTTGACTTTACCCGGGTTCCATGCTAAATTTACGTGAATCTGCCAAAGAAGAAAGACATTTCTTTATGCAGACTGCTATACTTATAATACGTTTTTAGTCAGGTTGTCGAGGAGTATTGCTATGTTTTTTTCCAAGTCAATTTTTCACTGGATCCATAAATTGTCCCCGGTCCAGTTGATTTTGTTGTTTTACTTTATTGCGGTTTTACTTTCCAGTATGGTGTTGGCATTGCCTGTCGCACATCAGGACGGTGTGGATATTCCACTAATTGATGTGTTGTTTACGGCAGTAAGTGCCATCAGTGTGACGGGGCTCAGTTCGATTTCGATTGCTGATACCTTTAGCACAACTGGTATTGTGTTTCTGGCAGTTATTCTCCAATTGGGTGGAGTTGGGGTAATGGCAATAGGTACATCTATTTGGCTGCTGATTGGCAAAAAGATCGGACTGCGGGAACGACGTCTGATTCAGACTGACCAGAACCAGACATCGTTTGAAGGAATGGTTCGTCTGATTAAGCAGATATTGCTGGTTATTCTGACGATCGAATTTATTGGCTTTCTTATTCTTGGGACACATTTTCTTCAGTATTATTCTACAGCTAAGGAAGCCTATTTCCATGGTTTTTTTGCTGCCATCAGTGCAACAACCAATGGTGGATTTGATATTACCGGACAGTCGCTAATACCGTATAAAAATGATTATTTTGTCCAGTTTATCAATATGCTGCTCATTATTTTCGGGGCAATTGGCTATCCTGTGCTGCTGGAAGTGAAACATTTCCTGTTTGCCAAGCAGGAGGAACGGAAACATTTTCGGTTTACACTTTTTACTAAAGTAACAACACTAACGTTTTTCGTATTGATTGTTGTTGGCACCATTTTCATCATGCTGATGGATTTCAGTAAATTTTTTGCGGATAAATCCTGGCATGAAATATTGTTTTATTCACTATTCCAATCCGTTACAACGAGAAGTGGCGGGTTAGCCACGATGGATGTTGGTGAACTTTCTGTGTCCAACCAGTTTTTCATGTCGCTGCTCATGTTTATTGGGGCGTCTCCGAGTAGTGCCGGCGGGGGGATCAGAACAACGACTTTTGCATTGGTTATAATTTTTATTATTACATTTGCAAGAGGCGGACAAAGCATTCGTATTTTTGGACGGGAAGTGTATAATGAGGATTTATTAAAGGCTGTAACTGTTGCTTTTATGGCTGGAATTATCCTGATCAGTGCGGTGCTTCTAATGTTGGTGATTGAGCCAATTTCGCTGATTGCACTGTTGTTTGAAGCGACTTCAGCTTTCGGAACAGTCGGTCTGTCTACTGGCATTACAGGTGATTTATCATCTCTGTCAAAAATAATCCTGATGATCCTTATGTTTATTGGCAGAGTTGGTATTATTACGTTTCTGCTGATATTCAATACGAATAAAAAGAGCGGTAAATATCATTATCCAAAAGAAAAAATTATTATTGGATAGTGGTCAATGTAAAAAAGCTTGTGCGATTGGCACAAGCTTTTTGCAGTTCAAAATCCAATAGAATTTCAGCTTATTTAGTGGTCTTGGAAATGTTCAGCAGTTTAAGTTGATTATTTTCACTTCCAACTGTCAGAACATACTTACGTTTTTTTTCTTTAGGCTTGTGTTTATCATCAGGCTTTGTCTCTACCGTTACATCAGCCGTTATTTTAACATGGTTGTCCTCGGTGACTTTGCTTTTAAGAGAATAATCCAAGTCAATAATATGGATGTATTTATTCCGAAAATCTGAGTAGGACGATGATGACTGCATTTTACTTCCAAGCAGGCTGTATGCAGTAACATAGTCACGGATTGTAATACTTTCAAAAAAATAATCTGCCAGATATTCTGCATTTTTCTTTAAGTCTGATGGCGCTGAATCGGAAATGATATCATCCGCATTTGCAAAGTCAAGCTGGCTGTTAACAGCCTTTTTTGACCATTTTGTTACTTTATCAATCACCTGGTTCATCGGAATACTGAACCCGATTGTACCATCTTCTGTTCCGACGGAGTTAATGCCGACTACTTTCCCGTTTTCACGATTAATCAAGGGACCGCCGCTATTTCCGTGCGTAATTTGAGCGGAAATCTGATACACATTATTATAAGCAAAACCGTCAACTGTAAAATTTCTGGCCATGCCGGAAATAATCCCAAGCGTAACGGTATTTTGAAAACCGTGGGGGCTTCCCAATGCGATTACTTCATCACCTATTTCCACATTGGATTCTTCTGCGATTGACAATGGGTTTTGTCCGGCCAGCTGTGGGACCCGGACCACGGCGATATCGATTTCTTTTCCGACACCAATTACTGCCGCCGGGTAGGTGTGGGCATTGGCAGTTTTGACATAAATTGCGTCTGCATCATTTACAACATGTGCATTTGTGATAATATCGCCTTTATTATTGTATAGGAAGCCTGATCCTGTAACCGTTGATTTTTCGCTTTGTCCTTCGATTTGCACCACACTTTTCTCTGTTTCGTGTATGATTGATTTCAAATCAAGGCTTTTTTTGTCCGATTTCACTTTGTTAATGACCGGATTGTTTACTGCTATAGCATTACCATTCCATTGCTGATTAATGGAATAAAGGACTAGAATTCCAATCACAACAAGTATAACGGACACAGCAAATGGTAATTTCATTTTTCTGTTCATATGCTCACCTCGTTGCAACATTGCATTTTAATCAGTGTACCAGTTAATTTGATCAACTTGGACTTTGATATCGGAGTCCTTTTTGTCTATATCATAATGCGTAAATTCAAATTTACCGGTTTCATCCGGGTAAAGTGTATCCGGATATACGTAAACTTCATTGGAAGTATATTTTTTACCGTCTTTTGTAAGCAGTGAATACTCCACGAGAATCGTATTGATGGAAACAGTAGCATTACTCTTTACTTTTCCTTTCACAACGATGTTTCCCTGCTGGTTATTGTCAAGCGATACTGAAACTAGTTTGACCGCTTCATTTCTGTTAAACGCACGTTCTTTTTCCGCGGTATTAATTGCCTGCTCAATACGTTCGCGCTGCGCTGTTTCAAAAGCTATTTTTTCTTTATCAATCGTTGTTTTAAGACTTTGCAGTTTTTCGGAATCCGGTGCATATTTCAATCCTTCTTCCACAATAATGGCAGCATCCGAAAATTGTTTAGCATTCAATTGTTCACTTGCTTTAGAAAATGTATAGTCAATAATCTGGTTGCGGATTTTCCCGGTAATCTTGCTTGCTTCTTCAGTTTTGACGGCCTCTGCTTCCCAAACCAATGTTTTCAGTTCACTGATGGACGGATCATGGCCAAGTTTGTATTTCAGTTGTTCTATTTTAATTTTGTTCCGCTTGGCTGTTAGCGTATTGATTAGTTCAGTGACTGCAGCACCTTCATAGTTCATAATGGAGTTTTCAGCATCCTTAATGATGGACAGTGCCTGCTGAAACTCTTGTTGTTTCATCAGTTTGTTGGCTTGCTTAAGATCAGATTCAATGTCGATGCCTTTTTGGACATAATTTAATGCCAGTTCAGCCTGGTCAAAGTCCTTGCTGTTTTTCAGTGATTCTTCCAGCAGCTGCTCCGCTTTGTTGAATTTGCCTTCCATGGCCACGTCCTCCGCTTTTTTATAAAGGTCTTTGGCATCTGCAATCTGGTTTTGCATAAACACATAATAAATGCCGGATGATAATACAATGAAGGCAAATACAGCAACAGGAATATACCAGAATTTATTAAATTCCTTGCGATTTTCAAGCCGCATTAATATATCTTCAGGCAACTGGCGTCCGCATTTTATACAATAGGATTCATTTTCTTTTACTTTCATGCCGCAGTAGGGACAATGATGCATGGTAAAACCTACTTTCACGTAATTTGCATTGTATAGAAATGGATGGATCTTCAGATTAAATCCGGTAGCATGCAAAAATATAATCTAAAAAGATAAATTACCAACCATTTACAGTCATTTTCAATCATCGGATAACATGATGCGACAAGACGAATAAGCCATCTTAACGAGCATTGTCATCGATGATTTAATTTTATCATATTTTTACTTTATTTAGGATGGTGAAATTGGTATGATAAGATAGAGAGTGGAAATAATAGTGTATCATCCTTACATAAAAAATCAGATTAAAGGGGGTTTACCCGTTGGAAATACTGTTAGGAATTGTTTGCTTCGGATTGCTGGCTCTAAATATTGGATATTGCATTTTTGATAATGAGTAGGGTAAATGAATAAAGGGTCAGACATAGGATTCCGTCTGACCCGAAATAGTATCATTTTAATGCCGCCCATTCATCAAATGGGAAAACAATAAATTCTGTTCTGCCAATTATATTTTCTTCTTTGATAAAGTCCAATCCATTTCTGCTGTCAAGACTTACCTCGCGATTGTCGCCCATTACAAAATACTTATTCTCCGGTACCTTGATTGGACCAAAATTCCCGGTATGATTCTGGCCTTCTTCGGAAATAAAATTCTGCTTGTATTTTTCACCGTTAATATAAAGTTCATGATTTCTGAATTTTATCGTTTCACCAGGCAGTGCAATGACACGCTTCACGTAATTTTTGATCGGCCGGTCAATAATGACGATATCACCGCGTTGAGGCGCGCCGGTCAAATATACAAATTTATTGAACAGAACTGTTTCCCCGCTTTCCAGAGTGGGCTCCATGCTCTGACCCTCAACAATGGATGTCGCAAATACAAATGAACGAAGGAGAAAAGCGAGTACGATAGCAATTAGTATTGCTTTTAGCCATTCGATCCATTGGTTTTTCTGTTTTGCAGTTTTTTCAGCCAAATATGTCATCCTTTCCAAAAAACTAAACAACTCTATTTTATATCATATCATACTATTTTTGTAAAAATTACCTTTGATTATTTGTTTCAATAAATAAGTTGCTTCTTTTACCGCAAAATTATCTGTATCTACTTGGTTGTCATTGATTAATCAATTATGCTACAGTAAAATAAGTTTACTAAAGGAGGATTTCACGTAAAATATGTGTGCTGCAGACAAGCTTCTTAACCATATCGAATTATTACGAAAACAAATGACCGAAATTGCAATGCAAGAAGGTCTTTCAAGTAAAGAATCCGTTGAAATCAGTCAGGAATTAGATGAAATGTTGAATCGGTACAACGAAATCAGACAGCCTGTGGACGGCAATTCCCGTTAAATAATTTTTTTACAAATTATGCTGCAAAAAAACTTCCAAACGATTTAATCCTTCCTTAATTGTTTCCATGTCATATGCATATGACAGACGCATATAACCCTCACCAAGGGGGGAGAAGGCATCTCCGGGAACTAATGCTACTTTACCCCGCCTAACTAGATCCAGTCCCAACTGAAATGAAGATACTTTCATATGTTTAAAGTTCGGGAAGAAGTAAAATGCTCCATCGGGCAGGTTTACATGTAATCCCATTGCTTGCAATCGATTATATACGTAGTCTCGTCTTTTTTTATATTCGTCACGCATTTCAACAGGATCATTCCATCCATTTGTTAACGCCTCAAGTGCTGCATACTGGCTGATGGAGGATGCGCAGGAAACATTATATTGGTGTACCTTCAGTATTTCCTTGGCAAGCCAGGAAGGTGCCAGGGCATAGCCAATTCGAAATCCGGTCATCGCATGAGATTTGGATAACCCGTTAATGATAATTGTCCGTTCTTCCATTCCCTTAAAAGTGGCAATAGATGTATGCTGCTGATCATATACCAGTTCACTGTATATTTCATCCGCGAGAACAAAAATTTTATGCTTTTTTAATTCCGTCGCAAGCTCTTCCATTTCTTCCTTCGTGAAAGAAGCGCCTGTCGGGTTTGATGGGTAAGGGAGAACAACACATTTAGTTTTTTCGGTTATGTGTTTCTGCAATGTTTCCTTCGTCAGTTTAAAATTATCATCCGAAGTATCTGCGAAAACAACATTTGCTCCTGCAAGTTTGACAAGCGGCTCATATCCGGGGTAAATAGGTGCCGGAAGTATTACTTCATCTCCAGGATTCAAAATGGTCCGGAGAGTGATGTCAATTGCTTGCGATGCACCAGTTGAAACAATAATTTCCGACTCGGGATTATAGCTCAAGCCATAGCTGCGCTCGTAAAAGCCGGCAATCGCTTTGCGCAGCCCTAAAATTCCGGCATTGTGGGTATACATGGTTTTATTCTGATCCAGAGCGATTTTTCCTGCCTGCTTAACATGGTCCGGCGTATGAAAATCCGGCTGACCGATTGTTAATGATGTAACATTCTGTTCATCCGCAACCATATTAAAAAACTTTCTGATTCCTGAAATTTCAATGTTTTGTACGGACTTATTCAATGTTGGCTGCATAAATAAATTCTCCTTTTAAGAATTCTATAATAGGGAGAAAAACTCCAAAGATAAAAAGCGCTTTACTTCATGATAATTATCATAACATATGATGATTATCATGAACCATATAAAAGGAGCAGCTGTATCGCTGCTACTGAATTTTCGTAACATTGCCATTGCCGAGTCTGATCAGCAGTAAATTAATTCCTATTAAAATATGAATTTACTCTGATAATAGAGAAAAGCGCCGCTGTTGTGGTGATTCAAATCACTTATTGGACATTATTTCTTCCTGGAAAACGTTTGAATCAGGATAACTGCTCCAATAATACATAGCATACCCGCCATCTGAATAAATGAGAAAGGCTCATGAAAAATAACGATTCCGATTATAGCAGCGACAACTGGTTCTACCGTGGTTAAAATAGATGCTTTCGACGCTTCAGTGCGCTGCAGGCCGAAAGTATAAATAATATAGGCGATTGCTGTGGGCAGAAATCCCAGCCCAAATGCATAAAACATAACGTCTGGTTTCAACAACAGATGAAATTTTTCCTGATAAGGGAAAAAAGGTATAAGAGCGACTGCCGCAACGACAAAAGTAAATGCTGTAATCGATAGACTGGTGTACTTGGTCAGGGCAAACTTACTGAAAATACTGTACAAAGCATACCCAAATCCGGAGCCAATTCCAAATAACAGGCTGCCCAGGTGCAGTACTTCCGGCTTCACCGGAATAAGACCGACAACCAGTGCTGTTCCAAACAAAGTCAGGAAGAGTGCGAATATCTTTACCCGTGTCAGCGTTTCGTTAAAAAGAAAAAAAGATAAAATGGTCACAAAGGCAGGACCTGTATAAAGCAATGCAGTTGCAACCGGAATCGTGGACAAATCGATAGCGGAAAACATGCAATAATTGAAGAATATAATGCTGAAAATGCCTGTCCCGATAAAATATTTAATGTCTGCCATTGAATCGAGTCGCAGTTTCTTGGGAGATTTAATCCATAAATAGAAAACCAGAATAATTGCAGCGGTCCATACTCTGAGCGTCACAACTTCCATTGGTGTAAATCCGTATGCATACAGATGTTTAACATACCAGCCGATAGTCCCCCATAACGCAGCACCGAGAATGATGTATATAAATGCTTTCTGCAATGAATCATTTCCCCCTTTATGTATCTATTAGTTGTAGTTTATATCAAATTACGAATGAAGTATATTACTGAAATGTTTCGTTCATATTGAATAATAATGAAAAAGTTCGTATTAAAAGAAAAGGTGGGAGCGGGAGATGAACTGGAGTGAATGGCAGGAGATGATTCCCAGCTGGTTTGAAATGATGTATGTGTTTATTTTCGGAGGAGTTTTTATTTGTTATCTGTTCGTTAAGGTGGTGGTGAAATGGGTAGTTTCGCGTCACTCCATTAAATTGCTGTCGTTTATGATGAGCAGCCTTGTGTTTTTAGTATTATTACTGTCCGGTATTATGATGACAGTGACACTTGGTGTGGATCTTCTGCAGATAACATTGAGATGTCTTGCAGTGTTCGGCTGTTGTCTTTTAGTACTACATCTTTTGCAATACGTCTTGCACAAAGCAAGATCATAAAAAACTGTGCTGTATACAGCACAGTTTAACGGTTTCGATGTGTTTTAGCAGGAGGCCATTCCATTTTACCGAGAGAAGACGGTGTAAAATATGAAGAGGAATATTTTCTTCGTGAAACGGTTCTTTTCTTTTTTCCAGGAGGCTGCCAGTCAATATAGTTGTACACTATCTTTTTGGCTTGTGACAGTGACATTTTTGACTGGGGATTCCGGTAGCTTTGATCAAGCTTACCAAGATGGCTGAGTTGCTTGAAGTCATCTTTTGTTGGGGGAATGTGAAAATAGTAATCAGCCACTTTTATAAGTAATGTAGAATGCTGATTGCTGAATTTCGGATGATCTGAAAAGTGCAGTCCAACTTTTTCAGCGCGCTTTTCCTTCAGAAGCCGGTTAATTGTTTCTTTTTTAATATGATAGAGATGCTTGGGTTCCGGTGCTGTTTTCGCGTGCCGGTTAATCGAATATAAAGCCTGAGCAAGTTCATGTACTGGAATTGTTTCCTTTATTGCCACGCATAATCCTCCTTATCCTTAATTTGATAACTTGTCTATATCGTACCGCAAAGGTCTTCCCATTGCAATATTAACAAGAGCTGTTATTCAGGTATTATTCGAAACAATATTTATAAAAGAGCACCAAATAAAAAAAAGCGGGTACATCATCATCCCGCTTCCGATCTGTCATTTTATGGATTGTATATACTCTACTATTTTTTCCATGTTGGCGGCTTTTCTGCCATCGAATCTTTTAATTGCATTGCCTTCTGGTGTGACCACGAAAAAACTGGTTGAATGCAGCACCTGATTCGAGTCAGCAACCTTTTCAACAGGTGATTTAAAGGATTTTACGGAAAACTCTTTAATCGATTCAAATTTATAGCCGGTAAGTAAATGCCAATTGTCCAGTGTGCCTCCGCGTGACTTAACGTATTTTTTCATGATTTTGTGTGTATCATGCTGTGGATCGACACTGAATGAAACAAGTTGAACATCGTCGAGTCCCGCTTCCTTTAACTGATCCTGCAATTTTGCCATGTTGGCGGTCATTGGCGGACAAACAGTAGTACAATTTGTAAAAATAAAGTCAGCTATCCAAAATTTACCTTTCAAATCATCCTGGGAAAGTTTTTCCCCATTGTGATCGGCAAACGTGAAGTCCTTAATTTCATACGAGAAGTCACCTTCATACTCACTGCCGCAAGCAGATAACAGGATGACAATAATGAATATCGGCAAAATCAGTTTACTTCCTGACATTTTGAAAATCCTCCTAAGTGAAATCGCTAACTAGTGTAGCATGTTTCCAGCTTAAAAACTATGGATAAACTGTTACGATTTGGCGGTCTGGGTTTTCAAAGTAAAAATATTAATTTCCGGTTTACACAGAAATCGGTACGGAACTCTGGTTGTTCCGATTCCTTTGCTGACATAAAGCGTCAATTTTCCGTTGTTGAGCGAATGTTTTCCCTCAACGTATTTTTCCGCATATAAAGGAGTATACAGGTCGCCGATAAATGGAAGTCGAACCTGTCCGCCATGACTGTGTCCCGATAATTGCATATCCACCGGGTAACGGACCACTTGATCCGCATAGTCCGGCTCATGTGCCAGCAAAATGGTGAATAACTCGGGGTTGGCGGCAGTAAGTGTTTTACGAAGATTCGGGTCTCCGAGCATGACATCGTCAATGCCTGCAAGAATTAACTCCCCATCAGCATTACGGATTGTTGTATGACTGTTTTTCAATAGTTGAAATCCCGCTTTATCCATTGTGTTTTTAACGATATCTGTCCCATACCCGCCATGATCGTGATTTCCATATATCCAGTACTTTCCGTTACTTGCCTGAATCTTTTTCAATGTTTTAATTAATTTATCATTCCAGTTATACGTATTTGCCTGGTCAACAAGGTCACCTGTGAAGACGACCAGGTCTGGTTCTTCATTATTGATGGTATTAACAACTTCATTCAACTGTTCCAAAGAATAATGAAAACCAATATGTGTATCGGAAAATTGTACAATTTTAAATTGGTTAAATGACTCTGGGATTTTTTTGGAAAATATAACATCCCGTTTCAATTGAAGCATGCCGGTCTCAATTTCACGAGCATAAAAATATGTCCCCCCACTCAAACCAACGAGTGCGAGCAGACTTCCGATTGACTTTTTTAAAAATGTTCGTCTGTTCATTCAGGTCAAACCTTTCCATGATAATACCAGTTATCCCCTGGAAGCTGGCAGTAGGTTCCACTTCAAGTGTACATAAAAGAAAGATGAATTGGTGCAGGACCAACTGCCAGTAAATGTCGGATAAGTTCAACTAACAATCAGTGGAAAGTGCATCCACTGATTGAAGTTTCACTTTACCCCCCGTAAACTGGCAGTAGGTTCCACTTCAAAATGTACATAAAAGAAAGATAGGGTGGTGTGTAACAACTGCCAGTAAATGTCGGATAAGTTCAACTAACAATCAGTGGAAAGTGCATCCACTGATTGAAGTTTCACTTTACCCCCCGTAAACTGGCAGTAGGTTCCACTTCAAGTGTACATAAAAGAAAGATGAATCGGTGCATGACCAACTGCCAGTAAATGTCGGATAAGTTCAACTAACAATCAGTGGAAAGTGCATCCACTGATTGAAGTTTCACTTTATCATAACGTATTTCTTTATATGATAAAATATATAAGTGTATACTGGAATTCTATCAAAATTTTTTGATTTTAGGATTTTTTTGTTTTGCAATAGGATTAATTATACATGATGGGAGAGATTGCATGAAGAATAAAACGGTGATTGTAACAGGAAGCACGAGTGGAATGGGGAAATATATGGCAGAAAGGTTTGCTTCTGAAGGCGCGAATGTTGTGCTGATCGGACGGAACGAGGAAAGACTGGCGGCAGCGAAAAATGATTTGGAATCAACCTCAACAGGAAATCTGTTTACGGTTGTCACAGATGTCCGGAAACCGGAAGATGTTGAACGGATGGTGAAGCAATCCGTTGACCATTATGGAAGAATCGATTACCTCGTCAATAATGCAGCTGGCAACTTTATTGCGCCGGCAGAGGAACTTTCCGTTAATGGCTGGAATACAGTGATTGATATTGTGTTGAATGGAACGTTTTACTGCAGCAGGGAGGTAGGAAAGTACTGGATTGACAATGGAATAAAAGGTTCTATTATTAATATGGTAGCTACATATGCATGGAATGCCGGTGCGGGAGTTATCCATTCATCAGCCGCAAAAGCCGGTGTGTTGAATTTGACCCGCACCCTTGCAGTCGAATGGGGGACCAAGTACGGAATTCGTGTTAATGCCATCGCCCCTGGGCCAATCGAACGGACAGGCGGCGCAGATAAGTTGTTTGAGTCCGAAAAAGCTGCAAAACGCACAATTGATTCTGTTCCGCTTAAGCGGCTGGGTACCCCTGAAGAAATTGCCGGCTTGGCTGACTTTTTGTTTTCGGAGCAGGCTGCGTTCATTAACGGTGAAGTTATTACAATGGATGGCGGCCAATGGCTGAACAAATTTCCTTTTTAGCAGAGCCCTCTATGAAATTGAGTATAGCCGAGGTCGATTAACAACATATTCATGGAATGATCATGCAGTCCATTTCACATTGGCAAATTCCCGGGATGATTCATAGACTAATACTGACAGAATACGTATTTTCCCTGGGAGGTATTTCATAATTTTTGGATGTAAAAGGATATATCTTATCAATGAACTATGGTAAACTTAGGTTTGGGGATACAAATAATAACTCCTTTTTCTGAGAAATAAAATTGCAGTATTTAACGTCAGTTTTCGAAAAGGAGCGAAGACCATGAGTACATTAAAGGATAAGCCAGTAACTGACATAGTAGTCGAAGATGTCATGATATCGTCTGAAAAGGTTGCCCATGTCCAGTTGAATAACCCGTTGGAACACGCATTGCTTGTACTGGTGAAGTCGGGATATTCTGCGGTTCCGGTACTGGATGAATCCTATAAACTGGTAGGAACAATTGGAAAAACGTTAATTTTAAATGAAATTCTGGGGCTGGAACGATTTGAAATTGAGAAGCTTTCTTATATGCGGGTACATGAAGCGATGAATACGGAAATACCGTCACTCACAAAAGAGGATTCTATTTTGACGGGATTAAAAGAGATTATTAATTTTCCATTTGTATGCGTTTCCGATAAGGAAGGGTATTTTGATGGAATTTTAACGAGGCGTGCCATTCTGAAACAGATGCAGCGTTATATTTACACATCCGGAAACAAATCTTTTTATTAAATGATTAAAAACTACCCCCGGCGTAATGTCAGCACGCTGGGGGTAGTTGACTTTTGGTCCTGGATGAATTGTATCTCAATATAAGCTGCACTGATTCATTCATTAATGTTTATGAACAGGGGTCTTTTATGGGAATACAAATGAAAGAATCAAAGAAAACAAACCGTCCGCTTGTGTTGGTCTCGGTTATGCTCGGGATGTTTCTGGCTGCAATTGAAGCAACAATCGTTGCTACAGCGATGCCGAGTATCGCAGCTGATCTGGGCGGTTTTTCCTTGTACAGCTGGGTATTTTCCGCTTACTTGCTGACAAATGCTGCGACCGTTCTTATTTTTGGCAAATTATCGGATATTTTTGGACGAAAACCTGTATTTGTTACGGGTATTTTCTTTTTTCTAACCGGCTCGACGCTATCCGGATTCAGTTCTTCGATGGAGATGCTGATTGTATGCAGGTTTGTCCAGGGTGTTGGTGCTGGTGCACTGATGCCGATTGCAACGACGATTATCGGTGATATATACAGTAAAGAGGAGCGGGCTAAAATCCAGGGTTATTTGTCAAGTGTCTGGGGAATTTCCGCCGTTACCGGACCACTGTTGGGCGGTTTGTTTGTGGAGGCGCTCAACTGGCGTTACGTCTTTTGGATGAACATCCCGCTTGGCATACTTGCTACACTTGGTATTCTTTTCTTTTTGCATGAAAATATTGACAAAAAGGAACCATCCATTGATTTCCTCGGCTCGATATGGATTATGGTTACTGTCACGTCACTCATGTTTATTTTAGTGGAAGGTGGGGTCAGTATTTCCTGGAATTCCACCTTGATGTATTGTATGATTGGCGCAGCTGCTGGCGGGTTTTTATTGTTTTTTATTCAGGAGCAGCGGGCAGCAGACCCAATGATGCCTTTTGAAATATGGAAATATCGGATTATCAGTTTTGCTAATTTGGCATCTTTAACAGCTGGTATGATTTTAATTGGGGTTTCCAGTTACCTTCCCGCATTTGTGCAAGGGGTGATGGGATACTCTCCGACTGTAGCCGGATTCACATTGACAACCATGTCGATTGGATGGCCGTTGGCAGCGGTTGCTGGAGGCAGACTGCTGCTTGTAATCGGGTATCGCTTCACGTCGATGCTTGGCTGCGGTTCCTTGATAATTGGTGGCGTCGTATTTTTTATGCTTTCACCTGAAAAAGGTCCGGTATGGGCAGCGGCAGGATCTTTTTTTATTGGAGTCGGAATGGGGTTAACAAATACCTCATTTATTGTAGGAATACAGAATGCTGTCGGTTGGAAGACCCGCGGGATAGCAACTGCTGCGAATATGTTTATGCGTACAGTCGGCAGTGCACTCGGAGCCGCATTGCTCGGTGGCCTGTTGAACAGTCAAATTCAACGATATATCGTGAAAAATGGATTGGATGATCGTGTTTCCGTTGATACGGCAAACAACCTACTGGATCCCCGGCAGAATATGTCGCTCCCCGAGGATGTACAAAAGGTATTGCAGGAAGGGCTTACGACTGGATTGCATGCTGTATATACCGGGCTTCTGGTACTCGCCGTTATCAGTTTAATCCTTGTATTCTTTTTACCGAAAAAAAAGCAGGAATAGGTGTTTGTTGCGTACGGCTGTTTCGTCTGCTAAAGTAAAATAAATACATAAAATTGGAGGAACAGAATCGTGAAAATGATGGATGCAAATGAAATTATCAGCTTTATTTCAAACAGTGAAAAAAGTACACCTGTGAAGGTTTATATTAAAGGCAATGACTTAAATTCCTTGCAATATGGAGAAAACGTCCAGTCTTTTGTAGAACAGAACAGTGGTGTTTTGTTCGGTGAATGGAAAGAAATCCAGTCCGTATTGAATGAAAATAAAGATTCCATTACAGACTATGTGTTGGAAAATGATCGCAGAAATTCAGCTATACCGTTATTGGATTTAAAGGATATAAATGCACGGATTGAACCTGGTGCGGTTATTCGTGACCAGGTGGAAATAGGCGATGGTGCTGTGATAATGATGGGTTCCATGATTAATATCGGCTCCGTTGTTGGTGCGGGGACTATGATTGACATGAATGTTGTGCTTGGCGGCCGTGCTACAGTAGGAAAAAATTGCCATATTGGCGCTGGAACAGTGCTTGCCGGTGTTATTGAGCCGCCTTCAGCCCAGCCGGTTGTAATTGAGGATGAAGTTGTTATTGGCGCGAACGCTGTAATTCTTGAAGGTGTAACAGTCGGAAAAGGTGCAATTGTTGCAGCCGGTTCAATTGTTACGAAGGATGTTGCGCCAAACACACTTGTTGCCGGCACACCTGCGAAGTTACTGAAAGAAATTGATGACAGTACAAAATCCAAAACGGAAATTAAACAGGAACTACGCAAATTGGACAACTAAAGCAGGGATATGTATGAATTTACAAACAATTAGAAGAGAATTGCACCAGATTCCCGAGTTGGGATTCCAGGAAGAAAAAACACACCGTTATTTATTGAACAAGCTTCAAGAGCTTGATTCAGACAGAATGGAAATCAAGACGTGGAAAACTGGAATACTCGTTAAAGTGAAGGGAAATAACCCTTCCAAAACAATTGGATTTCGCTGTGATATGGATGGATTGCCAATTACTGAAGAAACAGGCTATGAGTTTACATCGGTGCATGATGGCCGAATGCATGCCTGTGGACATGATTTTCATATGACCATTGCGTTGGGTTCGGTGAAATCAATCGTGGATCAGCCGGTTGATGATGATGTGATCTTTATTTTTCAGCCTGCCGAGGAAGGTCCCGGTGGTGCACTTCCCATGATGCAATCGGAAGTCTTCCAGGAATGGAAACCGGATGTTATTTTTGCGCTGCACATTGCACCGGAACTAGCGGTTGGTACTGTGTCCAGCTGTGCTGGGCTGCTGTTTGCCAATACGAGTGAGCTGTTCCTTGATTTTAAAGGGAAGGGTGGTCATGCTGCCTATCCGCATCTGACAAGAGATATGACCGTAGCCGCCAGCAGTTTTGTCGTGGAACTGCAGCAAATCGTGTCAAGGGCCCTTGATCCGCTTGAGAGCGCAGTAGTGACTATCGGTAAAATGGAAAGTGGGTTTGTTCAGAATGCCATCGCGGAAACAGCACGACTGGAGGGAACCATCCGTACGCTGCAGCCGGAAGCAATTGATGTCGTCCGGGAAAAATTGGAACGGCTTGCTAAAGGTTTTGAAATTTCACATGAATGTAAAATTGACATTGATTATGGTTCGAACTATTATCAGGTTTATAATGGGAAAGATTATACGGATCTTTTTCGGAAGGTAATCAATGAAACAGATTTGCATTATCAGGAGGCCGGTCCAGCCATGACGGGTGAAGATTTTGGCTATATGCTGAAAGAAATTCCCGGTTTCATGTTCTGGCTTGGTGTTGATTCACCAAATGGATTGCACAGTTCACAGCTTCAGCCCGATGAACGCGCGCTAATTTACGGTGTTCAAGCTGTTACTTCAACGATACATTCTATCGCTCGTCGATAAATTCCTGACTGTATACCTTTGTGGTTTCTGGAAAAACTATTCTGGAATCTTTTCGAATCAGAAGGAGGTATTCAGGTGGCACGAATTGGTGTTGAAGAAAGCTTAACAGATGTAAAGGAAGCCTTGATGGAAATGGGTCATGATGTAGTGGATCTGCACTCGGAGGATGACACCGAATATTGTGACTGCTGTGTTATTACAGGTTTGGATAAAAACGTGATGGGAATGTCCGACGCAAGTATTGCCGGGGCAGTAATTAATGCGGAAGGACTGAGTACCGAATCAATCTGCCAAATGGTCAATGATAAATTGCATCATGAACAGTAAAAAAAGAATCCCCAAAGCCGGGGATTCTTTTTTTGATTGTTAATGTACATATCATAAGACAAATCTTATTGTGCTTCTTTTTGTACGACAACGTGCTGGGATAGTGGCATATCGATGCCTTTTTTATTGAACTCTTCCTTAATGCGCTTCCGCATGTCACGCTCACATGCCCACTGAAGCCCGTTTTCAGTTTGTCCAATGACACGCAAGGTGATTTGAGCCGTATCAATGCTTTGAACACCAACTGCATCCGGACCTTCCTTAAACCGCTCATCATCCTGAAATTCTTCACAAACATATTTCAGAATCGCTATTGCATCATCCATATTGTCATAGTGGCTGATCCCGATATCGACCAGTGCCCGCATATTTCCGCGTGAATGGTTTGCAACACCTTCAATGTAACGGTTTGGAACATAATTTAATGTTCCATCAAAGCTGCGGATTTTTGTCGTTCGCAGTCCAATTTCTTCCACAATCCCGTCATAACTGGCTGTTGTAACATAGTCATCAATTTCAAGCTGGCGTTCCAGAATGACGAAGAATCCTGTTACAATATCACTCACAAGTCCCTGTGCTCCAAAGGCAATGGCCAACCCTACAACACCTGCACCTGCAAGCAATGGACCAATTTTAATCCCAAGTGCTGAGAACAACATTAAGATAAGGACGAAAATCATTACGTAGGAAAAAACGTTGGTGAGCAGTTTTTCCAGCGTCTTCATCCTGCCTGGAGATGATTTCTGCCCCTTTGCAGCGTTCTGCAATGATTTTTCAATAACTTTTTTGCCTATCGGTACAATGATTAAATAGGCTACGATCAGAAGAAGAATTTTCCCAAGTACAGGTAAAATAGCACTTAGAAATTCTTTCAGATCGATGGTGATTCCAAATACATCCATATGTAAGTCTCCTTTCTTTTCAACTCATCCTATCATATACAAGATGCCGAACGATTTCAATTTTCCACAATATATAACAAAATAAACCTTAATTTCAATTTTTGAATCAACTGTCGATTTTCCATTCGGTGAAAGGTGTGTAAAATTTGGAATTCGCGTGAGGAAACATTGCAATGAATTCATCATATACAATATTGGATTAACAACAAAGAATACTTGCTAATTCGTTTAGGAGGCGGCGAAATATGAGACTAAGAGAAGAAATGCCTGAACTTACCGGTGCGACAAAATGGTTGAACAGTAATCCAATCAGAAAGCGTGACCTGATTGGTAAAAAACCTTCCTTCATTCATTTTTGGTCGGTCAGTTGTGGTACATGTAAAAAGGTAATGCCAAAAATTAATCGGTTTCGTGAGGAATATAATAATCAACTGAACGTCATTTCTGTTCACATGCCCAGGATGGATGAGGATTTGGATATTAACCTGATACGAACAACTGCAAGTAAACATGGCATAAAACAGCCGATTTTCGTTGATAACGATCAAACATTGACGGATGCTTTTCATATCAAAATTGTTCCGGCCTATTTTGTATTTGATACGGAAGGGAGGCTAAGGCATTATCATTCTGGAGATGGAGGTATGCGATTGCTTCATAAACGGGTCAATCGGCTGTTGGGGTATACCAACAAATAAATTTTATATATATTATTTACCTGCTGTTGCAGCAGGCTTTTTTTATTGCATAGGAAACTATAAAATTTAATGCTTGTGGATAATTTTTATATTAATGAAAAGCCACGTCCGGCTCCAGCGCCCAGCAACTAGCAAACTTCACACTTCCTCACTACGATAAGTCAACATCGGTTCGCTTTCAGCTCACCGTGTTTCCTTTATCTCATTGCGGAGTGCTCCAGTTTGTACGTTGCTAAACGGGCGCTTACGCCTTTGTTCTGACTCCGGTAGGTAAAAAGTTTGATTTTTAAAAGACAAATGCACTCATTTCAGTACTTCCCGAATGAAAAGGTTGTTGTCCTATTGGAAACTTTTAAAAAATTGAGCAAAAGTAGTGAAATTTATTTCGGAACCCGTTATATTAGATAGTACGTAAAAAAGAAGGGGGAGGAAATGCGTTGAATACGTTTCAAAAATTGAAACAGTATTTTTGGCCGAATCGGAAACTATTTTTCGGATCATTGTTCTTTTTGGTGTTCGTAACGGCCGCTACTGTTGTTTATCCAATTGTTCTGCAGCAGACGATAGATAAAGTTGTGAAGGAAAACAGATATGAACTGATACCGTATATTTCCATCATCTTTTTTGTGATTATGCTTATCAAAGGGTTTTCCACCTATTTCCACCAATACTTAGGTGAATTATTCGGAATTAAATTCGTGTACATGATCAGGGGAGCATTATATGAAAAGCTGCAGGTGCTGTCATTCAAATATTATGATAACGCAAAAACGGGAGACTTGATGTCGCGTTTGGTGGAGGATGTAAGAGGATTCCGGTTCTTTCTTTCGTTTGGTTTTTCCGAACTCACCCGGATAACGTTGCTGATTTTATTTAGTCTGGCAGTTATGTTTTTTTATTCGGTACCGCTTGCACTTGTAACAATGGCAGCCATGCCCTTTTTGGCAATTGTCGTTTTTCGGTTTGATAAATTGGTTCATCCGGCTTTCCAGGGCATCCGGAAATCACTTGGTATGCTGAATACGCGTGTACAGGAGAATATTAGCGGCATGAATACAGTCAAGTCTTTGTCACGGGAAGATTTTGAAATTGGCAGGTTTTCCAGCAGTAATGATGATTACCGGCGAAAATATTTGTTTACTTCTGAAATATGGGCGAAATATATGCCGTTGATGGAATTTATCGGAAATGTTTGTGCTGTAGTTTTGTTGGCATATGGTGGTTATCTTGTGATCAGTAATCAGCTCATGGTTGGGGAATTGATAGCTTTCTTCAGTTTGGTCTGGTATATTCTCGGACCGTTGATGAATTTGGGATTTGTAATCAACCAATTTTCTCAGGCCAAGGCTTCAGGTGAACGGTTACTGGAAGTGCTGGAGGAAAAAGAGGATATTGCAGAAAAAGAAAGCACTGTCGATGTTCCAATTCAAGGT
This sequence comes from Virgibacillus siamensis, assembly GCF_039522605.1. Classification (GTDB taxonomy): domain Bacteria; phylum Bacillota; class Bacilli; order Bacillales; family Amphibacillaceae; genus Lentibacillus; species Lentibacillus siamensis. Next base: position 339,466 of record NZ_BAAADS010000025.1, on the reverse strand, counting down.
CATGTGACGTTTGATGATGTGACATTGACCTATATAAAAGACGATGATGCTGCACTTAAGCATGTCAGTTTTGATGCACCACCAGGCAAAATAATCGGCCTGATCGGTTCTACAGGTTCCGGAAAAACAAGTATGACTCAATTAATAACCCGCTTTTATGAGCCTGAAAACGGTAAGGTGCTGATTGATGACCGCGATGTTAGTGACTATGGACTGAAAACGTTGCGCCGTCATATCGGATTCGTCCTGCAGGAGCCTTTTCTGTTTTCAACATCAATCCGTGACAATATTGCTTATGGAGATCCGACAATCCCGGACGAACAAATTATTGATGCTGCCAAGCGTGCCCAGGCACATGATTTTATAATGGAAATGCCTGACGGTTACGATACGATGCTGGGTGAACGGGGAATGGGACTATCCGGCGGTCAGAAGCAAAGGATTTCGATTGCACGGGCAATAGCCATCAATCCAAGTATTTTGGTATTGGATGATGCTACGTCGGCGGTTGATATGGAAACTGAATTTAAAATTCAGCAGGCACTTAAGGAAGTTATGAAAGGACGCACGACATTCATCATTGCCCATCGTATCTCCTCGCTGAAACACGCGGATGAGATTCTGGTATTGGAGGATGGTGAAATCGCCGAAAGGGGTACTCATGATCAATTATTGACCAACAATGGTGCGTATCAACGTATTTATGACATACAGTACCAGGACCGTGAAGCCATAATGGAATCCGCTAATTAGAAAGGGAGGGACATAAGTATGCCTAAACGAATTGATACTTTAAAAGAAAACCGTCATTTAAAGAGGTTTTATTATACAGTTGATCAGGCGGTGGAAAAGCCATTTAACTGGCAGCAAATGTGGAGGCTGCTCGGATATTTAAAACCATATTCCAAAACCTATTTGCCCGGCGCAGTTATTGCAATGCTCGTGTCAACGGCAGTCCGGTTGGTTGTACCAATATTAATCGGTAAAGTGGCTATTGATCAGGCAATTGCCAATGAGGATTCCGAATTGCTTATTACCCTTATTATTATTGTTGGGGTATTGTATCTGCTCAATTACATCGGCAATTTTTTCCGGATAAAATGGGTGAATATTTTGGGACAGAACGTAATTTATGATCTGCGGCAGTCTTTATTCTCACATGTACAGCACTTGTCCCATCGATTTTTTGACAAGCGGTCGGCAGGATCAATTCTGGTCCGGATTCTAAATGATATCAACTCATTGCAGGAATTGTTTACGAATGGAATTATCAATCTCTTGATGGATGTAGTCACACTTTCTGCCATGATTGTCATTCTGTTTGTATACAGTCCGCAACTTGCTGTTGCCGTGCTTGTGATCTTGCCAATCATGTTTTATATTTCAACAAAATTACGCCGGAATATTCGCCGTTCCTGGCAGGATGTGCGAATTCAGCAGTCACGGTTGAATTCACATTTGAACGAGAGTATTCAAGGCATTCGTATTACGCAGTCTTTCTCACAGGAAAAAGAAAATGCCGAGTATTTTGAAGGGCTTAATTTTGATACGTTCGAAAGTCTGCGTATTGCAACGAAAAAAAGTGCCATGTTTCGCCCGTTCGTGGAAATGAGTAATGCCATTGGCACGATTATACTTATTTCTTTTGGTTCATTCCTGATTTTAAATGGCAACATTGATATTGGGACCTTTGTAACATTTGCTTTTTATCTTGGAATGTTCTGGGAGCCGATTTCCCGGCTTGGGCAAATGTATAATCAGCTGTTAATGGCGATGGCGGCATCAGAACGGATTTTTGAATTCCTGGATGAGAAGCCGAATGTAAAAGAAAAAGAAGACAGTATCCCGCTTCCTGACATGAAAGGCCAAATTGAATTCGACAAGGTTCAATTTTCCTATGATGACAATCGAATTGCACTGCATGAGATATCTTTGGATATTAATGCAGGTCAGACGATTGCACTAGTTGGTCATACTGGAAGCGGTAAATCAACCATTGCCAATTTGATCAGCAGGTTTTATGATCCTACAAAAGGCCACGTCCGGATTGATGGGAAGGATTTACGCGATGTGAAACTTGATCACCTGCGGCAGCAAATCAGTGTTGTGTTGCAGGACACATTCATTTTTTCAGGAACTATTATGGAAAACATTCGGTTTGGCCGTCCTGATGCATCTGATAACGAGGTAATCGAAGCTGCAAAAGTTGTTGGCGCCGATGAATTTATTGGCCGGCTTGCAAACGGATATGAAACGGAAGTGGAAGAACGGGGAAATATATTGTCAGCAGGGGAGCGGCAGCTGCTGTCGTTTGCCAGAGCATTGCTTGCCGATCCGAAGATTCTGATTCTTGACGAGGCAACCGCAAGCATTGATACAGAAACGGAAATGAAAATTCAGGCAGCACTTCGCCGGTTGCTCGATGGAAGAACTGCCATTATTATTGCACACCGATTATCAACGATTAGAGAGTCAGATAATATTTTCGTGCTGGAAAACGGTGAAATTCTGGAAAATGGCAGTCACGATGAATTAATGGAACAACGAGGCGAATACTTTGAACTGGTAAAATCACAATTTCAAATGCTTGACGCTATGTAAAAACGGCGGGTCAACAGGTTAATCTAATGGTTGGCCCGCTTTTACCATGTGCATGAAAATATGGTTTAAAAAATTGTACTACTTTATCTGCATGGAAATGGTAGGATACAGTTAGCTTAAACAAAGAGTTGACGATAAAAGCAGGGAATTGATATCATCATAATATAAAGGTCGTTCTATCTAAATTAGAGGTGAATTTCATGAGTCAATCTGTAAAAAAAGATGCATTACTTAAAGTGGCTGAACGGTTGTTTTATGAACATGGATTTAGAGGAGTGGGATTGAAACAAATTATTAATGAAGCGAATGTAGCCACAATGACGCTTTATAATCATTTTTCGTCCAAGGACAATTTGGTGGAAGAAGTACTTCGGCAGCGGGAAGAACGCTATTGGTCTTATTTGGATTCACACGTTGAAATGGATTCAGATTACCCTTTCATTCTTGCTGTTGAAGCTCATGGACGTTGGTTGAAGGAACAATCCTATCAAGGGGACATGTTTTTAAGAGCTATTGCAGATTATTCAGAAACCGATAACGAAATAGAAAGTATTGCAAGAGGGCATAAATCGAATTTGCTTAACTATTTTCAGCAACTTGCTCAAAAAAAAGGTATCGATAATGAGCGCAATCTGGCTGTTCAATTCACATTACTTCTTGAAGGGACTACTTCCATGACGACACTGATGGGCGCACAGAAAGCAACGGAACATTCGATTGCGATGGCGAGGACGCTTGTCCAACGTACATCGTAATTTTTTTCAATAAAAATAGAAAGGTCGTTCTATATAATTTGAAAGTGAGGATGGAACAATGAAATTTTCACGGCTGGTTTTACCTGGAGTTGCTATGATAGCTGTCACCTATGGATTAGCGAGATTTAGTTTTGGTTTGCTTCTCCCCGGCATAAAGGAATCACTTGAAATGTCCGAGTTCATATCGGGAGTTATTTCTTCAATGTTTTATTTAGCCTATTGTTTTACGATTATCATATCCACTGTGATCACGACAAATGAAGGACCAAGAAGGATGATTATTCTGGCAGGTTTGTCAGCTTTTGCCGGATTGTTGTTGATGGCAGTGACTCCAAATGCATGGGTCCTTGCACTGGGAGTGTTATTTGCTGGAGGAAGCACTGGTCTGATCTCTCCTCCGTATGGGGCGGTAATATCGCTTTGGATTGCAGGAAATAAGCAAGGGAGGGCGAATACCTGGATCAACTCAGGTACAAGTTTTGGCATCGTCCTTTCTGGAATGGGAGCAATTCTGTTATTACCTAATTGGAGACTGACATATTTAATTTATGCTGGCTTGACTTTGCTGATATTGATATGGAATTTCCAGGCGATTCCTAAAGTCGAAAAACGTCCGAAGTTGAGGTTTGAAAAAGGAAGTCTATCTTTTCGGGGAGTATCAGGAGCAATTCCATTAATTATAGCATCCCTTCTTTTGGGGATTTCCACAGCAGCATTTTGGACATTTTCCAGATCCTTTATTGAGGTGGCTGGTGATTACAGTGATTGGCAGCTTTCCGGATTCTGGATTATCATAGGGCTATTTGGTGTGCTGGGAGGTTTTTCAGGCTCTTTAGTTGAAAAGGGAGGGTTGCCGTTAGCTTATAAAATAGGGAGTTTGTCAGTTGCTTCCGCATCAATTATTCTCGCGTCTTCACCTGAGTGGTGGTTAATATCTTATTTATCGGCGGGAATCTTCGGCTGCTCCTATATATTTTTAACCGGTGTTCTCCTTGTGTGGGGAATTCGTGTATTTATTCCCAATGCATCATTGGGTATTGGTGTTCCATTTTTACTCTTGGCATTAGGCCAGGTAATCGGTTCGGTATTCGCTGGATGGTTAATTGGGACATGGGGGTATGTTAATTCTTTCGTACTTTATGGAATAGTCGGCATGTTGGCTGCTTTTATAGGCTCGAGTAAAAACTGATTTCACAATAAGGGGTTGTGTGATAGACTAAGTTAAAAAGTGTAGCAGGTTGGAGGTAGTCAGATGAAAAGAGATTTTGCGGTAATCGGACTTGGCCGGTTTGGCGGAAGCATTTGCCGTGAGCTAAGCATGGAAGGTATGCAGGTTCTTGCGATTGATAACGATGAGGATAAGGTAAATGAATATAAAAACATTGCATCACATGCCGTGATAGCGGATTCCACCGATGAAGTGACACTGAAAGAGCTGGGCATTAAAAATATCGACCATGTGATTGTTGCAATTGGTGACAACATTCAAGCCAGTATATTAACTACCGTAGTATTAACAGATCTTGGCATTAAAAAAATCACAGTGAAGGCGCAGAATGATTATCACGAAAAAATCCTGAATAAAATTGGTGCGGATCAGGTTGTGCATCCGGAGCGGGATATGGGAAAACGAATCGCGCATAATATTATTTCAAGCAATATACTGGATTACCTTGAACTGTCTGATGACCACAGTATCGTTGAGGTAAAAGCAGGAGAAAAGATGCAGGGGAAATCGCTGGTGGATCTTGACATCCGGGCAAATTACGGTTGTAATGTTGTAGCCATTAAACGTGAAAAAAGTATAAATGTATCACCGAGTGCGGATGATTTACTGGATTCGGAAGATATTTTGATTGTAATTGGTGCAGATAAGGATATTTCACGATTTGAGAAACATCTGGTTATTGATGAATAACTCATACATTTTTGATGTATGGGTTTTTTCTTTGTCAAAGTAGGTTATAGTTATGTATCGCTTAAATAGAGAGAGGTGGATTTATGAAGGAAAAACGAACCGGAGAAATAATGACGGAACAATTAATTGAGTGGGGAATTGACCATATTTACGGACTCCCCGGTGATTCCATAAATGAATTTATTGATGACTTGCGAAAACAGGAAGAAACTATTCAATTTGTACAGGTGCGCCACGAAGAGGTTGGGGCGCTGTCGGCCAGTGCTTATGCCAAACTGACCGGGAAAATAGGCGCTTGCTTGTCCATTACCGGACCAGGTGCTATTCATATGCTGAACGGACTGTATGATGCAAAGCAGGACGGTACCCCGGTTATAGCAATCGTAGGGCAAGTGTCAAGCAGTATGGTTGGAACGGATGCTTTCCAGGAGGTTAATTTGGAACGGTTATTCGATGATGTTGCTGTTTTCAATCGGCGCGCCGAATCAGCTGAACAAATTCCTGATTTGCTTAACAAAGCAATCAGATCTGCGTATACGGAAAAGGGTGTATCCGTTCTGATTGTTCCGGATGATTTGTTTGCAGTGAAACACAAGAAGGACGAATTTTTAACTGCACCGGGTTATGAACAGCCGAAATACGAACCGGATCAGGAATCCGTACAAAAAGTGGTCAACCTGATAAATGAAGCCAAAAAACCAGTGATTCTTGCTGGAAAGGGTGCAAGAAATTCTAGGAAGGAATTAATCGATTTTGCGGAAAAAATCAAGGCACCCATCGTTTTGAGTCTTCTTGGTAAGGGGACAATCCCGGACTATCATGAGCTGAACCTTGGTCAGCATGGTCAGATTGGAACAAAGCCAGCATATGAAGCTATTATGGATGCTGATTTATTGCTACTAATCGGAACGTCATTTCCGTATCGGGAATATTTGCCGGATCAGACAAAAGCGGTTCAGGTCGATTTAAAATCAGAAAAAATCGGCAGTCTATATCCGATTACCGCCGGATTGTGTGGTGATGTTAATCGTGTGCTGCCATCATTAACTTCAAAAGTGAAAGAAAATGAGGACAGTACGTACCTGCAAAAATATCAGGATAAAATGAAAAAGTGGCACATCAACATGATTAAAGAAAAGAAAGAGAAAGGGAACCCCATACAGGCCCCGCAGGTCATGTATGCACTGGAACAGGAAATTGACCATGATGCAGTCATATCCTGTGATGTAGGTAATGTAACCGTTTGGACTACCCGCTTCTTTCCATTTACCAATCAGCAATTTGTAATATCAGGAAGACTGGCATCAATGGGAATTGGATTGCCTGGTGCAATTGCCGGTCAAATTGCCAACCCGGATAAACAGGTGGTTGCCATTTGCGGCGATGGCGGGTTTTCAATGGTAATGCATGATTTTGTGACAGCTGTGAAAAATGACCTGCCGATAAAGGTGATTGTATTAAACAACAGTAACCTTGCAATGATTAAATACGAACAGCAGGAAATGGGGAAGCTTAATTATGAAACAGGTCTGGGTGAAATGGATTTTGCAAAATTTGCTGAATCGTGCGGCGGGGAAGGCTACCGTGTTGAAAAATCAGAGGACCTGTCAAATGAAATCAGACGGGCATTCCAATCTGATAAGCCCGCGGTAATCGATATTGCGATTGAAGATATGGCACCATTGCCGGGAAAAATTCATTTTGATCAGGCGGTAAAATACAGTGAGTATCTGATTAAAGAGTTTTTTGCAAATAAAAAAGTGGAATTTCCGGATATTAAGAAATCATTGAAACGATTGTAATATATTGAGGAGTGTATTTTCTGCGCTGGGTACTGCTCTTTGTTTGCCGCCGTATTTTTCCGGAACCCGCCGTACAAAAGTGAAATCGCGCCGTACTTTGGCACAGAACCGCCGTATAAAAGCAAATAGCCGCCGTACATTATGGAAAACCCGCCGTACTAAAATTAAAATAAGCTGAACAGGGCAAAGGTATGAAGCCGAAACCACTTAACCAGTCGTTGGAATATGCGATTCCTCGAAAATGAAAAGCACCTTTTCTTCGTGCATATGCAGCTTTCCTTATCCACGGGAAGATAAAAATAACTGCGCTGAAAAAGACCAGCAAAATTTACGATAAGATTCTATAGAAAATGTAACTAAAAAAGGATGCCCTGGCACTTTAACGCCAGAGCATCCTTTCTTGGCATATAAGAAAGGATAAAACTTTCTTACTGCATGAGTGCAACTATGGCTGTCACCTAAAGGCTTAGTGACAACCAAGTCTTCTAATTTTACACTTCCATAATTATCGGCAGAATCATAGGTCTGCGTTTTGTTTTTTCATACAGGAACGGTGCAATGGTATCGGTAATTTCGTTTTTAATTTCTGACCATTGTGTCGTTCTGCGTTCCATCACTTTGTCCAGATGTTTGGAAACAAGTTTTTGAGCCTCATTGATCAGATCCTCGGATTCCCGCATATAAACAAAGCCTCGTGAAATGATATCCGGTCCGGAGGCGATTCTGAATTCTTTCATGTTGATACTGACAACGACCATTACGAGACCTTCTTCGGATAAAATTCTCCGATCACGCAGTACAATATTGCCAATATCACCAATTCCACTGCCGTCAACATAGATGGAACCGGATGGAATTTTACCGGCAACTGTTGCATTATCTTTCCCCAGTGCAAGTACATCTCCATTATCCATGACAAACATGTTGTCCGGATTAACGTTACAAGCATCGGCCAATTTCATGTGTTCTTTCAGCATACGGAATTCACCGTGGATCGGCATGAAATATTTCGGCTGAATTAACCGAAGCATTAACTTCTGCTCTTCCTGACTTCCATGTCCTGAGGTATGGATATTGCTTAACGGACCATGGACGACATCGGCACCTGCTCGATACAATTTATTGATTGTCCGACTGACACTTACCGTATTTCCAGGGATTGGAGAAGACGAAAATACTACAGTGTCACCGGGAATAATCTGAATTTGCCGGTGGGTGCCATTGGCGATCCGTGACAGTGCGGCCATCGGTTCACCTTGAGATCCTGTACAAAGAATCGTTACTTCATTTGCTGGAAGACGATTGATTTGATTGGCATCGATAAACGTATCTTTTGGCGCCTGAATATAGCCTAACTCCTGTCCGATCCGTATGGATGACTCCATACTGCGACCAAACACAGCAATTTTACGGTCATGTTTCACGGCAGCTTCGACAACTTGCTGAAGCCTATAGATGTTTGATGCAAATGTAGCAAAAATCAGTCTGCCGTCAACTCTGCCAAAAATGTCGTTAATATTGCCACCTACAACCCGTTCCGACATTGTAAAGCCGGGAACTTCACTGTTGGTACTGTCTGATAGCAGGCAAAGTACGCCTTCTTTGCCGATTTCAGCCATCTTGGAAATATTGGCGGGTTCGCCTACCGGTGTAAAGTCAAATTTAAAGTCACCCGTATGAACAATGTTACCCGGAGGTGTCTTTACAACAATACCATATGAATCAGGGATACTATGAGTAGTACGGAAAAAAGATACAGATGTTTTGCGGAATTTAATAATATCTTCTTCCTGAATTGTATTTAATTTGGCATTTCTTAATAAACCATGTTCATCCAGTTTATTTCTGATTAATCCAATCGCGAGTTTTCCTGCATAAATTGGAACATTTATTTCACGAAGAAGGTAAGGAATTCCTCCGATATGATCCTCGTGACCATGTGTTACAAACAATCCTTTTATCTTATCCTGGTTCTGGATGAGGTAGGTATAGTCGGGTATTACATAATCAATTCCAAGTAATTCATCTTCCGGAAATTTGATTCCTGCGTCGATTAAAATAATCTCGTCCTGAAATTGCACACCATACGTGTTCTTCCCAATCTCACCTAATCCTCCCAATGCAAATACAGCTGTCTGGTCGTTTTTCACAAACTTCATCTGTTTATGCGTTCTCCACTGAGTAGTGATCGGATTGTTTTTCGTAATTTAAATGTGCCTCATCAAGCGGTTGGATATACTCTATATTATATTCGCGATCGACCAGTTTATTGCGAACATCCTTTTCATGTTCAGCCTCTACATAAAGGCTTTTCGTATTTTCACGTACAGGTATCTCGGTTGCAGAGTCCTGATAAAAAACTTTAAAAACCATTTCATCTCTCCTAACATCATCATTCAATTTTTTTTACATATTTTCCGCTAAACGCATTATAATTGTCCATTACTTAATAAGCTGAACACAACGAACAGCCATAAATTCTATTCTGTTAAATTTATTTACCGTCCGTTTTTATAATACGTCATCTGATTAACTTCGCATCCGTGTGATTTCACGATGGTAACGTGATTGGTTCAATCAATGGTAGTCTTTCTTATAAGTAGTAGGTACACGTCCTCTGCCTAAAAAATCCTTCCAGCGTTTCTTCAGCTTTTCTTTTAGGCGTTTTAACATGAGATTTGCATCTCCTTTCAAAGTTTAAGAAAAGCAACAAAACGTTCTACCGATCCAATCCCTCTTATATACAGTATAATACTGATTGGGAAATATTGAAATGAAAATCCGTTATTTGTTAAAAAAATATTTATTTGACCGCTTGTTAATGTTGGCCGAATCCGTTATTTACTGCTATCTATTTTTCCGCGAGAAGAGGAAAAATATACAAAAAAAAAAGGAACTCATTAAAAAGTCCCTGTTGGATTATTCGATAGCTTTTGCATTTTCATTTGTAAGAAATGGATTATCCTTATTGATATGATCATAGAACATGACACCATTTAAATGATCAATTTCATGCTGTAAGACAATTGCCGGATAATCCCGCAGCCTCAGTTTTAATGGATTTCCTTCAAGGTCTGTTGCGGATATGGTGATTCGTGCATTGCGATGAACATAGCCTTCCACGTTTCGATCTACGGAAAGGCAGCCTTCTCCAGTCCCTAAATATGCCTGTTGTACTGAATGACTTATGATTTTAGGATTTATTAAACCGTAGCTGTACAGCCTTCCTTTAGCATCTTCAAAATGGACTGCAATCATTCGTTTGTTTACCCCAAGCTGTGGTGCAGCAAGGCCTACACCTGGCCGTAAGTTATATTTCTCAGCTAATTCATCATCCTGACTGTTTTTTAGAAATTCGAGCATCTCTTCCAGAAGCTTTTGATCTTCTTCACTTGGTGGAACTGGTATTTCATTAGCTTTTTCGCGTAAGGAAGGATGACCTTCTCTTACGATATCTTTCATCGTTATCATCTATGCTGACACTCCTTACAGTTCTTTATGACAACATTTTAACATAATATGAAAATTTACATCATAATTTAAAATTAAGACTGGAACAAAGGTATTTTTAGTAAAGAAATAGTGCATCAATTGATCAGGAAGGGATTTCTATCTCATTTCAGGCATAAGGCGACATCTGCCAAATGAACTAACGCGGAGTCTAATTTACCAAAATGATACGGATGTACAAGTAATTATGTTATACTAGGAACTAAATTTTGCAACTGCGAAAAAAGGAGGATCATGTCGATTTGAACTTGAAAAAGCACTTATCACTATTATTTATACTGATTATTGTTGCTGCACTTGCTGCCTGCAGTAATACATCGGCATCCGAAAAGATATACAATCACCTGGAGAAGGCAGTGGAACTGGAAGCGCAATTTGAAAAACAACAGGATGCAATTGTGAAACTGGAAAAAAAGGAGCAGAAAATATACTCCAAGATTATTGATTTGAGCATGGACGAGTTTGACAAAATTAAGGACCTATCAAAAAAAGCTCTGAAAAGTATCGAGAAAAGAGCGGAAAAAATAGAATTGGAAAAGGAAAGTATCCATTCATCAAAAGAGGAATTCATCAAAATAAAAGATTTGGTTGACCAGCTGGAAAATAAAAATGCGAAAGAAACTGCCGAAAAAATGTATTCAGTGATGCAGAAACGCTATGATGCATACGACAAGTTGTATGAAGCGTATTCGAAGTCATTGGAAATGGAAACAAAACTGTATAAAATGCTGCAGAAAAAAGACCTGAAGCAGGAATCACTTACAAAACATATTAAAAAATTGAATACCAGTTACGAAAAAGTAATTGACGCTAATAAGAAATTCAACAGCCGAACAGCTGAGTACAATGAGTTAAAGGAGCAATTTTATAAACAGGCGGATATAAAAGTGGAGTATGAAGATAATGCGTCTTCAGGCGATAAAAATACGAAATAAGGTTGACGAGTCATCCAATTGACATAAAACCGGGCTTATATAAAATAAGTTCGGTTTTTTTATGTGTTGTATACGTGCTGATTGATTGTAATGAAATAATTTGATTAATACAGTTTCATTAAATCATTATAACAGAAAATGCATTGAGTAGCGTCGGAACAAATGAAAGCGATTAATACACTGTGAAAAAATGAATAAATATAAACAAAGTGATTGACCGAAGCGGATGATGTGAGCTAAACTTTAAATGAATTATGAATTGTACCAGTGAAAAGCACCTTAAAAGTGAAACAGTTTTGAAGTGATTAATAATAAACAAAACCGGGAAAAGATTAAGAGCATATGGTACAGATTATTTCATATTTTGGGAAGGCTAGAAATGAAAATCAAAACAGGTATTCAGAAAGGAAGAGGTGAACTATTTTGAAACACGTTTTGGAGAGTGTTGAGAGTCAGTTCGAAATGTTCCAGATTCTTGATGAAAATGGAAAAATAGTCAATAAAGATGCAGTGCCGGATCTTTCAGATGATGATTTGAAGGAGCTTATGCGAAGGATGGTTTATACGAGGGTGCTTGATCAACGTTCCATTGCCTTGAATCGTCAGGGCCGTTTAGGATTTTATGCACCGACTGCCGGTCAGGAAGCTTCACAGTTGGCAAGTCATTACGCGCTGGAAAAAGAGGACTTCCTGTTGCCAGCATATCGTGATGTGCCACAGCTCATTTGGCATGGTCTTCCATTGTATCAGGCGTTTCTGTTTTCCAGAGGACATTTTCATGGTAACCAATTTCCGGAAGGCGTAAATGGTTTCAGCCCGCAAATTATTATTGGTGCACAGTATACACAGACTGCAGGCGTTGCACTTGGAATGAAGAAGCGTGGCAAAAAATCGGTTGCAGTAACATACACAGGTGACGGCGGTACTTCCCAAGGTGATTTTTATGAAGGGATTAACTTTGCAGGTGCATACGGGGCACCCGCTATTTTCTTTGTACAAAATAACCAATTCGCAATTTCGGTTCCGGTTGAACAGCAGACAGCAGCAAAGACGCTTGTACAAAAATCAATCGCTGCCGGAATTGAAGGCATACAGGTGGATGGTATGGACCCATTTGCTGTTTATGTGGCTACAAAAGATGCGAGAGAACGTGCGATTAACGGAGAAGGTCCGACCTTGATTGAAACAGTAACATACCGCTATGGACCTCATACAATGGCCGGTGATGATCCAACTCGGTATCGTACAGATGATTTGGATAATGAATGGGAGAAAAAAGATCCACTCGTCCGCTTCCGCAAGTATTTGGAAGGAAAAGATTTATGGTCGGAAGAGGAAGAAAATAAAGTAATCGATGAGGCCAAAGATGAAATTAAGAAAGCAATTAAAAAAGCCGATGAATATCCAAAACAAAAAGTAACGGATCTTATTGAAAATATGCATGAAGAACTTCCGCGTAATTTGAAAGAACAAATGGAAGAATATAAAGAGAAGGAGTCGAACTAAATCATGGCACAAAAAACAATGATTCAAGCAATCACTGATGCGATGCACAATGAACTGAAAAATGATGAAAATGTGCTTGTATTCGGTGAAGATGTTGGCCAAAACGGTGGTGTTTTCCGGGCAACGGAAGGATTGCAAAAAGAATTTGGCGAAGAACGTGTGTTTGATACACCACTTGCTGAATCCGGAATTGGCGGAATGTCCATCGGTCTTGCAGCACAAGGATTCCGTCCAGTGCCTGAAATTCAGTTCTTCGGCTTTATATATGAGGCAATGGACTCAGTTAACGGACAAATGGCGCGTATGCGCTATCGCAGTGGCGGAACATATCCGATGCCGATTACCATCCGTACCCCATTTGGCGGCGGCGTTCATACACCGGAACTGCACGCTGATTCACTCGAGGGATTGATTGCACAACAACCCGGCATTCGCGTGGTGATCCCTACAACACCATATGATGCAAAGGGACTGTTAATTTCCTCGATACGGAGTAATGACCCAGTATTGTTTTTGGAACACATGAAGTTGTATCGCTCATTCCGCGGTGAAGTACCTGATGACGAATACACCGTTGATTTGGACAAGGCCGATGTAAAACGGGAAGGTGACGATGTAACAATTGTTGCCTATGGTGCAATGGTTCATACAGCATTGAAAGCTGCTGATGAACTGGAAAAAGATAATATCAGTGTAGAAGTAATTGATTTGCGCACCGTATCACCGATTGATGTTGATACAATTGTAGAGTCAGTTAAGAAGACTAATCGGATGATAATGGTTCAGGAAGCACAGCGTCAAGCTGGTGTAGGATCACATGTTATCTCGGAAATTCAGGAACGTGCAATTCTGCATCTAGAAGCACCAATTTTGAGAGTTTCGGCGCCTGATACAGTTTACGCATTTTCTCAGGCTGAGGAGATTTGGCTGCCAAATCACCAGGACATTATCGAACGAGTGAAAGAATCAATTAACTTTTAAATTCAAGATGGGAGGCAGTATGAATGGCTTATAATTTTAAGTTGCCTGATATTGGTGAAGGTATCCACGAAGGTGAAATCGTTAAATGGTTTGTTCAAAAAGGCGATGAAGTCAAGGAAGATGACGTCCTTTGTGAAGTGCAAAATGATAAGGCTGTTGTGGAAATTCCATCACCGGTTGATGGTACGGTAGAAAAGGTTCATGTTGATGAAGGTACAGTCGCTACCGTTGGTGACACGATCATCACATTTGATGCGGAAGGCTATGAGTCGGACGATGACGAAGAAGCGGAATCTGCAGAAGCGGCAGATGACCAGCAGGAAGATCAGAAACAGGAATCGAACGCTGATGATCAGACCGAAGATAAAGCAGATCAAAAAGAATCAGCAGATAAAGAAAAAAGTGATTCCTCTGATGATAAACGAGTAATCGCAATGCCTTCAGTCCGTAAATATGCGCGTGATAATGAAGTGAATATTAAGAGCGTGCAGGGTTCAGGCAAAAATGGACGTATTTTGAAAGAGGATGTGGACAGTTACTTAAGCGGCGACCAGCCGGCTGACACGGAAGAAAAAGCTGAAGAGGCAGAGTCCAAGCCAGCTGGAGAAGCTGCTGCACCTGAAGGCGACTATCCGGAAACCCGTGAAAAAATGACCGGAATCCGCAAGACTATTGCCAAAGCAATGGTTAATTCCAAAACAAAAGCACCACATGTAACGCTGATGGATGAAGTTGATGTTACTGAACTTGTAGCACACCGCAAGAAATTCAAGCAGGTAGCAGCTGATCAGGAAATTAAGCTGACATATCTTCCGTATGTTGCCAAAGCACTTGTATCTGCATCGAAAAAATATCCGATTTTGAATGCTGCAGTAGATGATGATTCAGATGAAATTATTTACAAGCATTATTACAATATTGGAATTGCCGCAGATACTGACAAAGGATTGCTTGTACCGGTCGTAAAAGATGCTGACCGTAAGTCGATTTTTGCGATTTCCGGGGAAATTAATGAGTTGGCAGAAAAAGCCCGCAGTGGTAAACTTACATCTGAAGAGATGAAAGGTGCATCCAATACAATTACCAATATTGGTTCTGCAGGTGGACAATGGTTTACACCGGTCTTGAATTATCCGGAAGCAATTATCCTGGGAATTGGCCGAATTGCTGAAAAACCAATTGTCCGCGACGGTGAAATAGTAATTGCACCAGTGCTTGCAGTTTCATTAAGCTTTGATCACCGCATTGTTGATGGTGCAACAGCACAATTGGCATTGAACCAAATCAAGCGGTTATTGAACGATCCACAACTTATTATGATGGAGGCGTAAATTATGGTAGTAGGAGATTTTCCAATTGAAGTTGATACACTGGTTGTGGGTGCCGGACCAGGCGGCTATGTAGCTGCCATCCGTGCTGCCCAAACCGGTCAAAAAGTGACAATAGCTGATAAAGGGAATCTTGGCGGAGTTTGTCTGAACGTCGGCTGTATCCCTTCCAAAGCCCTGATTCAGGCTGGCCACTTGACGGAGCATGCACGAGGTAATGAAGAACTCGGTATTAAAACGGAAAATGTTTCTGTTGATTTTTCCAAAGTTCAGGAATGGAAAGGTAAAGTCGTCAACAAGTTAACATCTGGTGTTGAAGGTCTGCTAAAAGGCAATAAAGTCGATGTTGTAAAAGGTGAAGTATATTTTGTTGATAAGAACACAGTTAAAATAATGGATGATAAACAATCACAGACATATACATTTAACAACTGTATTATTGCAACTGGTTCGACACCGATCGAAATTCCAAGCTTCAAATTTTCGGATCGCGTGCTTGATTCAACGGGGGCATTGAATCTTGATGAAATTCCTCAAAAAATGGTCGTGATCGGCGGCGGTTATATTGGAACAGAACTGGGTACAGCATACGCGAATTTCGGCACCGAAGTTACTGTTCTGGAAGGTACAAAAGAAATTCTAGGCGGTTTCGAGAAGTCCATGAAACAGGTTGTGAAGAAGCGTCTTAAGAAAAAAGGCGTCAATGTTATAACAGAAGCAATGGCACAAGGCGTTGAAGAATCCAAAGATGGTGTGAAAGTAAAATATGAAGCCAATGGGAAGGAAGAAACCATTGATGCTGATTATGTACTTGTAACTGTCGGGCGCCGTCCTAATACCGAAGAACTTGGTCTTGAACAGGTTGGAATCGAATTGGACGATAAAGGACTTATTAAAATTGATAAGCAATGCCGCACAAATATCGATAATATTTATGCAATTGGTGATATAGTGGAAGGACCTCCACTTGCACATAAAGCATCCTATGAAGGTAAAATTGCTGCAGAGGTAATCAGTGGGGAAAAATCACAAATTGATTATCTTGGTATCCCTGCCGTTGTATTCTCTGATCCAGAGCTTGCAACAGTTGGTTATACGGAGCAAGGTGCAAAAGATGCAGGTTATGAAGTAAAAGCATCTAAGTTTCCATTTGCAGCTAATGGCCGTGCATTGTCACTTAATGACACAGATGGCTTCATGAAGCTGATTACAAGGAAAGAAGACGGCCTTGTAATTGGTGCTCAAGTTGCCGGACCAAATGCGAGTGATGTAATTGCGGAAGTCGGGCTTGCTATTGAAGCAGGCATGACAGCAGAAGATATCGCACTCACCATTCATGCGCATCCAAGCTTGGGTGAAACGGTTATGGAAGCTGCAGATGTTGCATTGGGCATGCCAATTCATACGATGTAATCAGGTATAAAGTATAAACTGCCCCCATTTTTATGAGGGCAGTTTTTTGGTATGTATAAGTTTGTCATTTCACGAAGTAAAGATGCAGAAGAAGGAAATGCAACCATTTCAAAAAAATAATAAGACGGACCGGAATTAGCCGGTCCGTCTTATTAATTAGCTACTGTTTTCGTTTCTGTTCCATTTCTTTTGCTTCTTGTTTAAATGCCTTCATTAATGATATGACCACCAGCAGCATAATAACTGCAAATGGCAGTGCTGCAATGATGGATGCGGTTTGCAGTGCTTGCAGACCGCCTTGCCATAACAGAACCGTTGCAGCGGCTGATTGAATGATACCCCATACGAATTTTACTTGATTTGGCGGATATAGACTTCCACCGGTTGTTTGCATTCCCAAGACAAATGTTGCAGAATCTGCAGAAGTAATAAAGAATGTGCTGATTAGTAAAATTGCAAGGATGGACATGACCGTTCCAAGTGGAAATTGTTCAAGTACTGCAAACAATGCGGTTTCCTTACCAATTTCATTAACATCCTGAATAAGGTTTGCATCTTGAAAAAACTCCAGGTTAATTGCGGAGCCGCCAAAAACCGAAAACCATAAGGCACCGAATATAGTGGGAACAAGAAGGACGCCGGATACGAATTCACGTATTGTCCGTCCTCTGGATACACGGGCAATAAATGTACCAACAAATGGCGCCCATGCAATCCACCAGGCCCAGTAGAAAATCGTCCAATCCTTAACCCAAGTGTTGTCCGCATTAAATGGTGTCATACGGAAACTCATGCTTGGAAGGTTTTGTATATAACTGCCAAATGTTGATGTAAACATCTTAATGATGAAGTTAGTCGGTCCGGCAAACAATAAGAACAGCATTAATAAAATCGCAAGTATAATGTTGGCATTACTTAAGTATTTAATCCCTTTGTTTAAACCGGTCATGGCAGAAGTCATATAGAGAACTGTTACAATTGCGATGATTATTAACTGCACTATGAATGTATTAGGCAGCCCAAATGCATATGAGAAACCACCACTGATTTGAATGGCACCGAAACCGAGTGAAGTGGCTACACCGAATATTGTTGCGAACACAACAATAAAATCAACAACTGTCCCCCATCTACCTTTTATACGGGGACCAAAAAGCGGTTCAAGAATAGAACTGACAAGTCCGGGGGACTGTCTCCTGAATTTAAAGTAGGCAAGTGCCAATGCAAGTGTTGCGTAAACTGCCCATGGGTGCAATCCCCAGTGAAAGAAACTGAACTGCATTGCTGTTTTGGCAGCTTCCGCCGTTTCCGGATCTCCATATGGTGGGGTATGAAAGTGATTAAGCGGTTCTGCGGCACCCCAGAAAACCAGCCCAATTCCCATACCTGCACTGAATAGCATCGCGAACCATGTAATGTAGGAATATTCCGGTCTCTCGCCAGGTTTACCCAGTCGAATGCTTCCATACTTTGAAAAGATAAGGTAAATTGAAAATACTACAAATGCAGTTGCACTCAATAAATAAAACCAGCCGAATTTATTGACAATGAATGCCTGGATATTTGAAGTTACGTTATCCATGTTGGCACTATGTAGTACACTTTCGGGAATTACTCCCCAAATAATGAATAATATTGCTACGACAGCGGAAATCCAAAATACTCTTGTTACTTTTTCCATCATCCCATTCCTTTCTATGTAGTTTGACAAGAAGTTTGCTAAAAGAACACATTGTTGTATTTAAACATATGAGGCTAAATTCTTCAACAAAAATATGCTGTCCTTATCCTTTCCGATTATGGCAATTCCATTCTTGCAGATTCTTTAATATATAACCCAACTTCGACAAAAATAAACAACTTATTTTTTGGAAGCATAGCCGTATGTATCTTTAATGCGATATAATTGGGGAGTCATCTTAACAGCAAGGGGGAAATACCTATGAAGCACGTAATATGGCTTTTACTGACAACATTGCTATTGACGACAGCATGCAATGACACAGGAACAGTTGAAGAAGAAAATAGTTCAGAACAATCGGCTAACCAGGAACAGGCAAATGAGAGCCACGAAGAAAGCAGCAGCCAGGTTAACAAAGATAATCAGAAAAATAAACAGAAAGATAAGAAGAAAGATGAGCAGACAAATGATGAAAAGTCGGCTCCAACATACAAAATTAATAAAAAATCGACAGTTGTACCAATACATAAGAATAAGGAAGATAAAGTGGTTTTATTAACATTTGATGATGCACCGGATAAATACGCACTTGAGATTGCCAAGACACTTAAGGAAAAAAATGCGGGAGCTATTTTTTTCGTGAACGGTCATTTCCTGGATACTGATAAGGAAAAGAAAATCCTGAAAAAGATTCATTCCATGGGATTCGCAATCGGAAATCACACATACAATCATGCTTTTCTCCCGGATTTATCCAAAGCAGACCAAAAGAAAGAAATTGTCAGATTGAACAAGCTTGTTAAAAAAATCATCGGTGAACAGCCGAAGTTTTTCAGGGCGCCAAATGGGGCAAATACGGATTATTCGAGAAAAGTGGCAGCTGACGAAGGAATGGTGGTCATGAACTGGACATACGGTTACGACTATTTTAAGCCATACATGGATGCAGAAAAATTAACGAAGGCAATGGTTACCGGTAAAGGGCCGGAAGTTGATGTTCCATACAGTTTGCTGAAACCTGGTGCCAATTTATTAATGCACGACCGGAAATGGACTGAGAAGGCACTGCCTGCAATCATCAAAGGGCTCCGGAATAAAGGATATGAAATGGTAGACCCTGAACAGATTAAAACGAAGCAATAATCTCGGGACAGCTAGTAGCGGCTGTCCTTTTTTAATAGTCACACAAAATTAGAGTGTCCATTTTTTGTTGTTAACAAAAACATAATTGATTTAATATGTTATACTAATTAAGGGTTGATTCTTTTATTATGTCATATTATAATTATTTCACAGTGTTATAATGAATTTTTCGAAAAAGGAGCTGTGCCATATGGGTACTATTGTTTGTCAGGATTGTCAGCAGGTAATCGAGCATTTTGATGATGAAAAAGTTACTACTCTTTATGGAACATGTCCGAATTGCGATGGAAACTAGCCGAAGATAAATAAAAACTGCATGGCATTCATGCAGTTTTTTAATGGATGTTTTTAAGGTTAAAAGTAGTTTTTTCAGCAGCCAGCATGATAAGATGAGGAAAAAGGAGTTGCTTTGATGAACTGGAAGACAAAGGTTACGGAATTATTTAATATTGACTATCCAATTATACAAGGTGGACTTGCTTATCTGGCTTATGCGGATTTGGCTGCTGCAGTGTCTAATGCAGGTGGGCTCGGACAAATCACAGCCATGAGTCTGTCCACACCGGATGAATTGCGTGAAGAAATCAAAAGGGTGCGGACGATGACTGACAAGCCATTCGGCGTAAACTTTGCAATTGGTCAGCATGGCAGATCCTTTGAACATATGGTGGAAGTTGCCATTGAAGAGAAAGTTTCCGCCATTTCTGTTACTGGCGGAAATCCAAAAGGTGTTCTCGATATGGTGCAAGGTCATCCCATTAAAAAACTGGTACTGACTGCCGCACGAAGACAGGCGGAAAAAGCGGAACAACTGGGTGCCGATGCTGTTATGGTTGTTGGACAGGAAGGCGGCGGTCATCTTGGGCGTGGTGATATTGGTACGTTTGTGCTGACTCCGCAAGTGGTGGATTCTGTCTCCATTCCGGTCATCGCGTCTGGAGGGATTGCAGATGGACGGGGAATGCTTGCTGCACTTGCGCTTGGAGCGGAAGGTGTTGAAATGGGTACAAGGTTTATAGCAACAAAAGAATGTGTTCATGCACACCAGTCATATAAACAGGCGCTCTTGGATGCAGATGAGAATGCAACAGTGGTTATTAAACGATCATTGGGGACTCCTGCTCGGGCATTAAAAAATTCCTGGACGGATCAAATATTAGGTCTGGAGGATTCACATGGGGATTATGATTCGTTAAAAGCGTACATAAGCGGACAGGCAAATAAACGGTATATTTATGATGGGGATGATGAAGCAGGATTCGGTTGGGCTGGACAAAGTGCAGCAAGAGTAAATAATATCCCGACAGTAAAAGAATTGATAACATCGATGGTTGACGAGGCTGAATTAATTACTGGTCGATGGTCAGAGTGAGGTGGTGGGAAAATGAACTATCATTATCCGTTTGACGAGTCATGGACGAAACAGGAAATTATTGATGTGGTAAATTTTTTTAATCTGATTGAAAAGGCTTATGAAAGCCAGGTAAAGCGCGACGATGTATTAGCCGCATATCACAGGTTTAAATCGATTGTCCCTTCAAAGGGTGAGGAAAAAACGTACTTCGCAGCATTTGAAAAAGCATCCGGTTATAAAAGTTATCCAGTTGTTAAACAGGCACGTAATAAAGAGGGGAAATTTGTAAAAATGAATTAGACAAAAAGAGGCTGGGGCAAACAATTTTGCCCCAGCCTCTTTTTATGGATTCATTCCCATTTAATTCATGGAAATTTTATAGAGTGGTGTGAGCTTGTTAAACGTTTCCTCTGCCTCGTCAATAAATGCTTTTCCGGATTTCAATACAGAATCTGCCGGATCAATATGTTTACCAATCAGGAATTCAGCTTTTTTTACGTTTTTAAAACGGGTCAGTGTTTTTTCCAAATCAATGTCTGACAATGCTGTTGCATCCTTTTTCATATGATCCTGCGAAATCACAAAATCACCTGGAATGGATTCCTTAATATTATCCTTATGATTCAGGAAAGTCTCTGCAAAATGCTGCTTGTCCGGAAGTTCATAAATATAGGCAAGCCATATAAACAAATGGTCATCAAATAACCCAATTTGAAAATGTGGATGTTTTTTGTAGCCGCGTTTATTATGACAAAATGCCATCCAGGTATCATTTGGCGGATTTACCGTTCTTCTGGCATGCTGTGCTATATGGACGTACATATCCTGTCCAGTCATTTCTGCAAGATTGTCTGACAGTTTTTCACCGATTGCTTTAAATTTTGGCTGAATCCGTTCCTGAATTGCTTCCATCCGGTTATCCAACCCTCTAATCTGAAACGTGTTAAAGTCTTTATTCGAAAACCCTCTGAAACCCATTTTGCTACATCCTTTCCATGCTATTTTATTACAAATTATAATAATTATTATTAGTTAAATGACGAAAGCAGTCAAGTATTACCGTTTCAGGTGTTTAAATCATTGTAAAAAAGGGGAATGTAATATAAACAATTGATAATGAGTGAACCTTTTGCATTGAAGTGTCATATATATAATAAAAGCCATCTGAAAGGGTGTGAGTGTATTGAAATATGTAATGGAAGCATTGCGCAAAAAAGAAGCGCAGGAGAAATTGCCCGTCATTCGAATGGAAATAGATTATGAACTGGTAACATTGCATGATGCACTGCAGGCACAGGATCAGGTTGAAATTATAAAATCAAAAGAGCGGTTGAAGCAGTTACATCAGCAGCTGGTGGTAGCGGAATCCGAATAAAAGTTCGATGACCCCATGATACATATGTTCATGTTTAATGAACAGGGTTGGGGTCATTTGATTTATGATATGATATTATTTCGTGATTTGAACCCTCCAATCTGGTATGATTTAAAAAGACAGGCAGCATAATGGAGGATAATATATGGACTTGGATACACGCAATACCTTATACGATCAAGCTAAAAAATGGATTATGGAAGCAGGAGCAATCATCAAAGATCAAATTGGGGCTCCTCTTGAAATTACAACGAAATCAAATCCGAATGACCTGGTAACCACGATGGATAAGAATACTGAGTATTTTTTTGTCAATCGGATAAAACGTGAATTTCCGAATCACCTCATTATCAGTGAGGAAGGATACGGTGACGATTTAAAGGATTTAGAAGGGACAGTTTGGATTATCGATCCAATTGATGGAACGATGAATTTTGTTCATCAAAAAAGAAATTTCGCCATCTCCGTTGGTATTTATCACGATGGAATAGGTGAAATTGGTTTTATTTATGATGTAATGGATGATACATTATACAGTGCGAAGCGAGGGGGAGGTGCATATAAGAATGACTTCCGATTACCAACGCTTCCCGCTGACCGAAAAATAACCGAATCGATTATTGGAATGAACCATTATTGGTTATGTGAAAACAGGCTTGTGGATGAAACGGTAATGCAGCATTTTATCAGGACGATACGAGGCACCCGCCTGTACGGATCGGCTGCATTGGAACTCGCTTATGTAGCGGAAGGAATTATTGATGGGTATATCACAATGAGTCTTGCCCCGTGGGATATTGCTGCCGGTTTGATAATTTTAGATGAAGCAGGGGGAATTTCCACTAACGCTTGGGGAGCAGATATTAATTTACTCAGCACCAATTCAATTGTTGCTTGTAATCCTTCCATACAATCCCAGATTATTGATGACCATCTTCAAAAAGGAAGAAAGTGACACCGTTGTATCGGGTCACTTTCTTTTTCGTTTGAGTGATAATCCGAATCCCATAAAGGCAAAGCCCAATAAGATAAATAAGAGTACGAACCAGATGTTGCGATAGGAAATGGCAATTCCGACTAACACGAACATAAGAATTACCAAAGTTGCCAAAAGCAGCATCGGAATGTTGATATTTTTCAATGATGACACCTCTTTAATCGTAAGCAATTATATTCCACTGACTAGAATATCACAAAATCGACGTTTTTTTAACTAGCATGCAAACGTAAGATTTAGTATGATAGTAGAGGAGTTTTAATGAAAGCAGGTAATGGAGGATCTAAATGAATACAAATTTCAGTCCGCTTTTTGACTTTGTGGTTGAACATTTTCATGGTCATGAATTAGCCATTTTTTATTTTTCCAATTTAATTTTTGCAGCTATTGCCTATAAATTGGGGTTTGCCCGTCAGCTGCCATTATTAAAATCTGTTCTGGTATACATACTGCTTGCATTTGGATCAATTATTATTACTTTTTTCAGTGTAGTGGGGTACCCGATTACGGAGAGTCTGATTATCATGTCATTAATCCTTGGTATTTACCGGTTTCGCTTGTACAAGGAGAGAAAAAGGAAAGCGGAAACAGGAAAAGAATTTTGAAAAAGCTCCCAAATAGGGAGCTTTTTCAGATCAGGCTGTCACGTTTCTTTTTTTCCTCATATAACTGAAATTGTCCGGTAGCATGTCGTTGTTTTGTTCGTTCACTGATTCGCTGATCACACTCATGGCATAAATACATATGGATTCTGCGGTTTCTTAATCGTTTCGCTTTCAACGATTGACCGTCAATATCTTCAATTGTGTCACATAAAACACATTTTACTTTCATTTTTTTCACCTCGAAAATTAGGCTTTCTAATAATACTATAACATGACATGTCCATGCATAAAAGAAAAGGTTTTATAAGAAAATAGGATGGGAATAGGTATAATCAGATGGTAAAATTCAGGAAAGGTTGATTCGATGAGAAAACGATATATTGCATCGGCGGTTGGAGCAGTTGGTGCTGGAATTGCAGGATATGTACTGAAAAATGAGGAAACCCGAACTAAATTAAAAGGAAAAGTAGACACTGTAAAAGATAAACTGCTGGATAATCAGCAGGATTCTACTTTGGAAGAAGCCGGAAAACCGGACCAGCTGGAATCCGAGGTTCCGGCACAGGAGGAAAATTCCAAAATGGTATCGGAAGGCTCACAGTTTGGCGTGCAATACTACAATGAAGCAAAGGAAGAGAAGAAGGATTTAAAATAAGAAAAGGTGCTTTCTGATTGATTCGGAAAGCACCTTTTTAATGGGTATTTGTAAGGAAAGATGATATATCCATGTTTTCAATATCCACGAAAATGTAGTCATACCCACGATTGTCTTCATGGTTGGACATGGCCCGGCAAAAATAGGGGCATTCGAGCTCGCATTCATTCCTTATTATGCTGGTTTGACTGATCCTCTTCAATATCATCCAGCTGTTTCTCTTTTTTCTTTGGTGTCGTATTCTTATTTTGGTCCGGTTCATCCGGTCTGTTTTCGTTTATTGGGAAATCTGGCATATACCTTCCTACAATTCCTGACAGTTCATCAACTACACCTTGCACCGGGTATCCCTGGCTGATTTTATCGCCCATATTCCGAAGCCGCTGCACGACGTCCGCATCTGCAACGACAACAGCAGTTTTTCCATATGGATCCTCTTTCAATGATTCAAGTACAGAATATTTCACCGAACCTACCCGTGACCGGTCAAGATCCTTATCCACATCAATGCCAACAACAGCATAAGACCCGGCAACCACTGATGCTGCATCATTTACTTGCGGCACCTCACTAGCCACATTTGACAGATGTGCAGCAATTTCACTGTTGCTTAAATTCTTTTTCTCCATTGGATCTGAATCGTCTATTTGTACAATGCGGTCGTTGTTATTTTTATCTTCTGATGGCAATGATTGTTCTTCCTGGTTTTGCTGACAACCGGCTATTACCATAATGGATGCAATAGACAGTATTCCTAGACGTAACAGCATGTTTGCTCCTCCTTTAATGTTTTGACGGAATTACTGTCTTATTAGTTTGTATGGAACAATATAAAATATACATTTCCCAAACAATAAAAAAAAGCTGTTCACGTTAGTGTAAACAGCTATTTCAAATTAATTGATAATGATTTTTTCAACACCGGTTATTGGTGCATCCTGATTGGAACCATCTTTGAAATACAAATGGACTGGACCGTCTGTTTTCAGCGGCTTCCCGTCCACAGCGAAAAGAAAGTAACTATCCAGCAGTTTGTCAATTGATATATCAATTTCGCCGTTTTTTGTAGCTAGTGTTGCTCCTGTTGCATTACCGTTGATTCCGGCATTCTCAACAAATTCCCGTATCGGCATAACGTACGAATTAACTAAAATTTTTTCCCGTTCAAACCGGGAAATGCTCCGGTTAACCGGGGGATTGATTCGTTGTTGATTTACTGCGCGATCCCATCGCTCTGACGCCTGTTTTATTTCTTCGTCTGTCTGATCCTTTTTATTATGTTCAACCTGAAATGCTTCATCAAGCAGCACTTTCCGGTCATCAAAGATCCATACAGTAGGGTCCAGCGTTATCTTATATGTAACATTCCCCAGAATTGGTACAATCATGTTTTGCCACCTTTCTAATTCAATCTTTATCTAGAATAGCAGACACAGGAGAAATTTTCACGGCTCAGGAAATGCAAAATGAATTTTTTAGCAGGTAAGAAAGAATAAAATTCTTTCTTACTGCATAAGTGCAGCTAAAGGCTTGGTGACAACCAAGTTTTCGAATTAAAGAAGTGCTCCATGCTTCAAATTAAACCAAAAGCTAATGAAAGGCTATGCGAAACGTTGCCTAAAAATTTGACGCACGCAAATTCCTGATTTTATTTGCATTTTTAGCATGCAAACGATAATATAGTAAAGAAGAAAGTCTTTTCGATGGAGGGGATATAAATGATTCCTGAGGTGACTGAAACTCATCGTGAAAAAGCTTATGCCCTTCTGAAGGCTGACGCTGATAAAATACTAAGGCTAATTGAAGTACAAATAGAAAATTTAACGATGCCGCAATGTCCTCTCTATGAGGAAGTTCTTGATACTCAAATGTTTGGGCTTTCCAGGGAAATTGATTTTGCTGTTCGTTTAAATTTAATCAGCGAAAATGAAGGTAAAGCACTTCTGGAGAATTTGGAAAGGCAGCTCAATATTTTACACGAAACTGCACAGAAGTCCGTGTAATGTCATGATAACTTTACCAAAAACTTTGCCGAACTGGATTATGGCAAGGTTTTTTTGTTTAATGAACTTAAAATAGAATATGTGTTACAACAATTGATGAAATGTGTTATACTATTTGAATTTTTTATTTCATCTGTTATTATGAAATACATAAATCGGGGAGAACAAAGATGATAAAGAAATTAAAGAACTATGATTTTACACTTATGATTACACCTGTTCTTCTTACAGGATTCGGCATTGTCATGATTTACAGTGCCAGCATGGTATATGCAGTAGTGGAAGGCTACGAGAGTACACATTATCTGGTAAAGCAAATACAGTGGTTCATCATTTCGATGGGTGCTTTTGCCTTCACCAGCCTTTTCCCTTATAAGTATTACCAAAAACTGATGAAGATAATCATTATGGTGATGGTTGCTCTCCTGATTGGTGTTCTTATTTTTGGGGATGTGGTAAACGGTGCAAGGTCATGGTTTGACTTCGGGCCAGTCAGCATGCAGCCTTCTGAATTTGCCAAGCTTGGTTTGATTATGTACTTGGCGTCTGTTTATTCCAAAAAGCAAAATTATATTCAGCAATTTAACAAAGGTGTTCTTCCGCCGTTGATATTGACGGCTCTAATCCTTGGTCTCATCTTAATGCAGCCAGATGTTGGAACAGCAGCTATTATATTTATGATTGCGTGTTCCGTAATTTTCAGCTCGGGGATTCGCTTTAAGCATCTCTCCATCCTTGTGCTCATTGGATTGTCCTTGGTTGCTCTGGCAATTCCGAGCATGGTGACTGACGAAAGAATTTCCAGGTTTACGGGTGCATACCAGCCTTTTGAAACCCCCGATACAGATGGTTATCACCTGATTCAGTCGTATTTGGCAATTGGTGTTGGCGGACTTGATGGAGAAGGGCTTGGCCATAGTGTTCAGAAATTAGGTTTTCTGCCTGAGCCGCATACTGACTTCATCATGGCTGTTATTGCCGAAGAACTAGGTTTTATAGGTGTTGCAGTAGTTTTGGGAATGTTAAGTATTATCGTATTACGAGGGTTTTTCATCTCCAGAAAAAGCAGAGAAAGTTTTGGTGCATTGTTGGCGATAGGTATCTCATCAATGATAGGCGTACAGGCCTTCATTAATCTTGGGGCGATTACCGGATTGCTGCCGATAACAGGGGTTCCACTCCCGTTCGTCAGCTATGGCGGATCCTCATTGCTTGTCATGATGCTTTCTATAGGGATACTGAACAATATCGCTAAATCGGTTAAAAAGAAGGAACAGGAAACTGAGCCGGAAAACAGACAAATAACGAATGGTAGCAATGTATTTAAAAATAGAGGAGGAAAAACATGGGTGAAGTAAAAGAGATAAATAAAGTACTGGTTGCAAACCGGGGTGAAATAGCTATACGTGTTTTTCGAGCATGTACAGAGCTGAACATACGGACAGTTGCCGTTTATTCAAAGGAAGACAGTGGGTCATATCATCGTTATAAGGCTGATGAAGCGTACCTTATAGGAGAAGGAAAGAAACCGATTGATGCCTATCTGGATATCGAAGATGTGATTGAAACAGCCAAAAATGTGGGTGTAGATGCAATCCATCCCGGGTATGGGTTTTTATCCGAAAATATTGATTTTGCCCGCCGTTGTGAAGAGGAAGGGATTATCTTTATCGGACCAACCAGTAACCATTTAAATATGTTCGGGGATAAAGTCAAAGCTAGAGCGCAGGCTATCGAGGCAGGTATTCCGGTAATACCGGGGAGTGATGGTCCGGTAACATCCCTGAATGAAATGGAAGCATTTGGCGAGCAACATGGCTATCCGATCATTATTAAGGCATCACTTGGCGGCGGCGGCCGCGGGATGCGGATTGTCCGCAACAAAAGTGGTCTGGCTGAAGCATATGATCGTGCCAGATCTGAGGCTCGAGCTGCGTTTGGCAGTGATGAAGTTTATGTTGAAAAATTAATCGAAAATCCAAAACACATAGAAGTCCAGGTGATTGGTGACAGTCATGGAAACATCGTTCATCTGTTTGAACGCGACTGCTCCGTGCAACGCCGTCATCAAAAGGTTGTTGAAATTGCTCCAAGCGTTTCGCTTCCTGATTCATTGCGTGAGGAAATTTGTGAAGCTGCGGTCAATCTGGCTAAAAATGTGGATTATTTGAATGCGGGTACTGTGGAATTTCTTGTGACGGATAGTGAATTTTACTTTATTGAAGTTAATCCGCGTGTACAGGTTGAGCACACGATTACGGAAATGATTACCGGTGTTGATATTGTTCAGACACAATTGAAGATTGCACAAGGGATGAATATCCATGAATCATCAATTGGAATTCCCCGTCAACATGAAATCAGTACAAACGGTTTCGCTATTCAATCCCGCGTTACAACAGAAGATCCATTGAATAATTTTATGCCGGATTCTGGAAAAATTATGGCATACCGAACTGGCGGAGGTTTTGGTGTACGGCTTGATGCGGGGAACGGTTTCCAGGGATCTGTTATATCACCGCACTATGATTCATTGCTGGTGAAGGTTTCTACGTGGGCACTTACATTTGAGCAAGCTGCACAAAAAATGGTCAGAAACTTAAAAGAATTTCGGATTCGTGGAATAAAAACCAATATTCCTTTTCTGCAAAATGTTATTCAGCACAGTAACTTTTTATCAGGTCAGTTCAGCACAACCTTTATTGATCAGACACCCGAATTATTTGTCTTTCCCAAACGTAAAGACCGGGGTACTAAAATGCTTACCTATATTGGTAATACGACGGTAAACGGTTTTGAAGGAATTGAAAATAAGAAAAAACCTTCCTTGCAGAAGCCACCGGTACCAAAAATTGATCAGCTGGAAGATTTTCCTTCCGGTACCAAACAAATTCTGGATGAACATGGACCGGAGTATTTGGCGGATTGGCTGAAGGAACAGAAACAAGTTATGTTGACAGATACAACATTTCGTGACGCGCATCAGTCATTGCTGGCAACCAGAGTGCGAACCAAGGATCTGCTTCAGATAGCCGAACCGACTGCACGTCTTGTGCCGCAGCTATTCTCGGTTGAAATGTGGGGTGGAGCGACATTTGATACTTCATACCGATTTCTTAAAGAGGATCCTTGGCAACGACTGTTGAAGCTTCGGGAAAAAATGCCTAATGTACTTTTCCAAATGCTGCTTCGTGCAAGTAACGCCGTTGGGTATAAAAACTATCCGGATAATCTCATTAAGGAATTTGTTGAAAAAAGTGCAACCGCGGGGATTGATGTGTTCCGTATCTTTGACAGTCTGAATTGGCTGGAAGGAATGAAACCTGCAATTAATTTTGTCCGCGAAAATAATAAAATTGCCGAAGCGGCCATGTGCTATACAGGGGATATCCTGGATATGGGCAGAACAAAATATGATCTTGATTACTATAAAAATCTTGCCAAAGAGCTTGAGTCAGCAGGTGCACATATTCTTGGCATCAAAGATATGGCAGGCTTGCTAAAACCTGAAGCTGCTTATCAATTAATCAGTACACTAAAAGACACGATTGATTTGCCGGTACATCTTCATTCTCATGATACAAGTGGTAATGGTATTCACATGTATGCAAGGGCAGTGGATGCAGGCGCGGACGCAGTTGATGTGGCTTGCGGTCCAATGGCAGGTATGACATCACAGCCAAGTGCGCAAACACTTTATCATGCACTGGAAGGGACGAGCCGTCAGCCGAAAATAAATGTGGAGTCCTATGAAAAGCTTGCACATTACTGGGAAGGCATCCGTAATTATTATCAGGATTTCGAAAGCGGCATGAAAGCACCGCATACCGAGATTTATTTTCATGAGATGCCTGGTGGACAATACAGCAACCTTCAACAACAGGCGAAAGCAGTTGGTCTTGGACATCGCTGGAATGAAGTGAAGGCAGCGTACAGACAAGTAAATGAAATGTTTGGTGACATTGTTAAGGTAACTCCATCATCCAAAGTGGTCGGAGATATGACCTTATTTATGGTGCAAAATGACTTAACGGAAGATGACATTTATGAACGAGGTGAATCAATTGACTTCCCAGCTTCAGTAATAGAGTTTGCACAAGGGTATTTAGGACAACCGTATCAGGGCTTCCCACAGGAATTGCAGCGTATTATTCTGAAAGGGAAGGAACCTATCAAAGTCCGTCCCGGTGAATTGCTCGATTCAATTGATTTTACACAGATGAAAGAGTCGCTGTTTAAAACATTGGATCGTCAGGTAACAAGCTTTGATCTGATCTCATATGCACTCTATCCGAAAGTGTTTATGGATCATCACCGCTTTACGGAGAAATATGGCGATCTTTCTGTACTTGATACGCTTACTTTCTTCTATGGTATGCGTCTTGGAGAAGAAATCGAGGTTGAAATTGAGCAGGGCAAAACCTTGATCGTGAAGCTGGTGTCCATCTCTGAACCCCAGGCTGATGGTACACGGGTTGTCTATTTTGAGTTGAACGGTCAATCCCGCGAAGTAGTCGTGAAAGATGAAAGTGTTATACCGCAAATTAAAACACGTCCAAAAGTTGACAGCGGTAATGAGAAACATATCGGGGCAACTATGCGGGGAACAGTTGTAGAGGTTATTTGCAACAAAGGTGAAAAAGTTAAAAAAGGTGACCATCTGCTCATTACGGAAGCGATGAAAATGGAAACCACAGTACAGGCGCCGTTTACAGGGGTGATTAAGGATATTCACGTGAAAAACGGTGAAGCCATTGCTGTAAATGATTTGCTGATTGAATTTGAATGATTAAAATGGAAACAGGCTGTTGGGAAATGCCCAACAGCTTGTTTTTTGTATTTAGATGTTTAAAGAATGTTGTTTTAATACAAAATTTATAAACCGCGAAGTAAGGGCCCCTTGTTTTTTTATTCGCCGCCGTACTTTGCCGAAAATCGGTCGTACAAAACTGTGATCGCGCCGTATTTTGACATGAACCCGCCGTATAAAAGCAAATAGCCGCCGTACATTCGAGAAAACTCGCCGTACTAAAATTAAATTGGGTAAGAAATCGTTACTACCTAACCAGCCGCTGCGACAGTATTTGAGTAGATGTACCAATGCGGGCGGGCATTGAAAGTGGATATACTCCAACGGCTGGTCGCGCTATACTAGAGTAATGAGTTTTTTCAAAGTCTCGGTTTGCTTTAACTGTTAGCGTGAAAGTACAACTTTAAAGAACCACATATTACATATAAAGAGGGAAATGGAATAATTCCACTTCCCTCCTTAATTATAAATTATTTCGTTCTGTTTTTACCGCTTCGTTTAGAAAGCAGTGAAAAATAGCTGAGCATCGCAAAGTAGCATGAAATGATAAATGCGTGCAATAAAGCTATCCATAGATTAAGCATCGTGAATATAATCAATGCTCCAAGGAGTACCTGCAGCGTAATCATTGAAACTGTTGCTATCCATCCCCAGTACATAATGCGGTTCTTCCGGTAAGTTCTTATCATTTTAACAAACAGGACAATCGTCCAGATGAATAAGATACCAGCAGCCAGACGGTGCCCCATTTGAATCCATTCCTGCATGTTAAATCCTGATAATGCCAGGGGATCACTATTTGAGCAGAATGGCCAGTCGGGACAAATCAAGCTCGAATGGGCGTGGCGAACTAATGCTCCAGTGTAAACAACCACTAATGTATAAATGGTAATCGAATAAATTTCGATTCGGTGTTTCTTTTGAATAACAAGTGAATCAGCATCAAATTTTTTGTCAATCTCAAAGATCAAAAGCATTAGCAGAAAAACAGATGCAAATGAAATGAGAGAAATACCAAAATGGGTTGCCAGAACAAAATCCGATTGATTCCAGATAACTGCCGCAGCACCAATTAATGCTTGCATTATTAAAAAGAAGGAGGATAAGAAGGATAGTAATTTAACCTCCCGCACATGTCCAAGATATTTCCATGCCAGGATGGACAGTGCCAGTACTACAACACCCATAATTCCTGAAACGAGCCGGTGACTCAGTTCTATGACCAGCTCAGGTGTAATGGTTGCCGGTACAAACTGTCCGTGGCAAAGCGGCCAGCTGGCACCGCATCCCATACCAGATCCGGTCTTGGTGACTAGGGCCCCTCCAAGAAGTACGAATACCATTCCTAAAGTTGAAACTACTGAGAGCCACTTTAATATTCTAATCATAAGTCTTCCTCGCTTTTTGTCGAATAATAATCAAACTATAATATTTTAACGATATTACCGCAATCAAATGTTACTATAACATATGAAGAATGCAATGCGTGAAATATAAATACGATTTCACACTATTTTCATTAAAAAAGCAAAAAACCCTTGCATTGTTAACAGTTGTTTGCTAGAAATAAAGTAGGGGATATTTGCTGACCTTCATGCTACTGTGCCTGCTGTCATGGGAAAACTACATAAATTGTTTCAATTGATAAAGGCTGGGAAAGCCTTTCATTTATTTTACGTAACTTTTTTCACAAATTTGTCACATTTGGAAGAGTTAATACATTGTAAAATAGACATGACTGTGTAGTTGAATAGATTGTATTGGCATTCCGTGATACAATTAGGTTAATTTACAGTGGATATTTTTGGGTGTACATAGGCAGGATATAAAATGCCTTTGATTTTTTCATGCAATTATGTTGGGCGATGAAGGGGGGATTTATGTAATGAATAAAGTGGAGGCTGATTCTTCACAATTAATTGGTAATGCTGCTGTAACAAAAGATACAGGTTCGTCATTCATTACGGACATGAAATCGCTCATCAAAGTGGGCATTGTGAATTCGAATTTGATAACGACATTTGCCGGATTTTGGCTTGCTTTGTATTTTACAGGCACCTCATTCAACGTAAATTGGGATTTATTTTTATTTACCATGTTTGGGAGTGCACTCGTAATAGCAGGTGGCTGCATCATGAATAATTGGTATGATGTGGATATTGATCCAGTTATGTCACGTACGAAAAAGCGTCCTACTGTAACAGGCAGCATTTCAATGAATAACGCTTTGATACTTGGTTTATCTGCTACCGCAGCGGGGATTATCCTGTTATCTTTTGCAACCGTAACGGCAGCTGTAATAGGGTTCATTGGGTGGTTCACGTATGTTGTGCTGTATACAATGTGGTCAAAGCGTAGGTACACGCTGAATACGGCGATAGGAAGTGTTTCAGGTGCAGTTCCGCCTTTAATTGGATGGGCAGCTGTTGATCCCGATCTTCATTTGACAGCAATCGTGCTGTTTCTCATTATGTTTATCTGGCAAACACCCCATTTTCTTGCCCTTGCCATGAAAAAGAATAAGGATTACAAAAATGCTGGTATCCCAATGCTCCCTGTTGTACATGGTTTTGGTGTAACAAAACGGCAAATTGTTATCTACATCGCCTGTTTACTGCCTTTGCCATTTTATCTTTCAACTCTCGGGACAACATTTCTTGTGATAGCAACATTGCTGAATGTAGGCTGGCTTGCTCTGGGTGTTAGTGGTTTTTTCATGAAGAATGATTTTAAATGGGCAAATATGATATTTATTTATTCATTGAATTACTTAACCATCATTTTTCTATTGATGGTCGCTGTAACAATTGAGTTCCCCTTAAGCTGAAAATTGTTCCTTACTTATAAACAGTTATGACATAAGGAAAAATCACAAAAAGAAAGAGAGGTATGCATACATGAAAGGCTGGATGGGTAAATCCCGTATATTTTTTCTGTTGAGCTTGTTGGCGCTTCTACTGGCTGGCTGTGGCAAAGAAAACCTGAGCGCCCTAAAACCAGAAGGCTATGGTGCCGAGACTTCAATGGATTTAATCATTCTTACCGCTGTAATCATGTTATTTGTTTTTGCAGTTGTGTTATTGGTTTATACTATAGTGTTAGTACGTTTCCGGAAGAAAAAAGGAGATAAAGAATTTGTTCCGAAGCAGGTTGAAGGAAACAAAACACTTGAAACAATTTGGACGATTATTCCAATTGTTTTACTTCTTATTATTGCTGTCCCGACGGTAATTGCCACATTTGATCTTGCGGATAAATCGCAGGCAGAGGAACATTTGAATGTGGAGGTAACCGGTAATCAGTATTGGTGGCACTTTAATTATGAAGGAAAGAAAATACAAACCAGCCAGGATTTATATATTCCTGTAGGTGAAAAGGTTTACTTGAACATGAAATCCTCTGACGTGATTCACTCATTTTGGGTACCGTCTATATCAGGTAAAATGGACGTGAACCCTACTAACG
The DNA here is from genome assembly GCF_039522605.1 of Virgibacillus siamensis. GTDB lineage: Bacteria > Bacillota > Bacilli > Bacillales > Amphibacillaceae > Lentibacillus > Lentibacillus siamensis. The sequence continues at coordinate 304,629 of NZ_BAAADS010000025.1, read as the reverse complement.
TTAACACTATGTTCATTAAAGCAAATGAAGAAGGTGTCTATTACGGAAAATGTGCGGAACTTTGTGGACCATCGCATTCACTGATGGACTTTAAAGTTATTGCCGTGAGTCAGGAAGAATTTGACCAATGGGTAAATGACATGCAGAATGTTGACCCTAAAGCTAAGCCCGGAAGTACAGTAGCTCAGGAAGGAAAGACACTGTTCCAGGAAAATAACTGTATGGGCTGTCATGCTATTGGATCATCTCCAGCTCAGGTTGCACCTAATCTGACAAACTTTGGAGATCGTACAAAAATTGCCGGTGTATTGGAACCGACGAAGGAAAACCTGGTGAAATGGATAATGGATCCGGAGTCGATTAAGGAAGGAAACAAAATGACTGGCAAATATCCGGATGTGTCAAAAGAAGAAGCTGGTAAGATTGCAGAATATCTGATGCAGTTACAGCCATCTGATATTACACCGGAAGATGCGAAAGAAAATAACAAATAATTTTATCTAATGGAAAGATAAATAAAGGAGGTTAATGTTGTGAGTACAGCAGTTACTCAGAAAAGAAGCTTCGGTGCTGTGTTATGGGATTATTTGACAACAGTCGATCATAAGAAAATTGCGCATTTGTATCTTTTCGGTGGCGGATTATTCTTTATTCTCGGCGGACTGGAAGCATTGGTTATTCGGATTCAGCTGATGCAGCCTCAAAATGACTTTGTCAGTGCAGGCTTGTATAATGAAATGCTTACCATGCACGGAACAACGATGATCTTTCTTGCAGCGATGCCGCTGATTCTAGGATTAATGAATGCCGCCGTGCCATTGCAGATTGGCGCACGTGACGTGGCATTTCCGTTTTTGAACTCATTAGGATTTTGGCTGTTCATGTTTGGGGGACTTATTCTAAACTGCAGTTGGTTCCTTGGAGGAGCACCTGATGCAGGGTGGACTGCATATGCGCCACTTTCAACGACGTCCCCCGGTCACGGTGTGGACTTCTATGTTATTGGTCTGCAGATTGCCGGTGCAGGAACATTAATTGGTGGTATTAACTTTCTTGTAACCATTATTAATATGCGTGCACCAGGTATGACATATATGAGGATGCCATTATTTACATGGTCATCATTCATTACCAGTGTATTAATTTTATTTGCGTTTCCAGCACTGACAATTGGTTTATTCCTGTTAATGTTTGACCGGATGTTTGGATCTGCGTTTTTCGATGTGTCGCTTGGTGGAAATGAGATTATCTGGGAGCATTTATTTTGGATTTTCGGACACCCGGAAGTTTATATTCTGATATTACCTTTGTTTGGTGTGTTCAGTGATTTATTCTCAACTTTTGCTAAAAAACGATTGTTTGGTTATACAGCAATGGTATTTGCTACAATGCTGATTGCATTCTTAGGCTTTATGGTGTGGGCTCACCATATGTTTACGGTAGGCCTTGGCCCGGTTGCAAACTCCATTTTTGCAATCGCAACAATGGCAATTGCTGTTCCTACAGGGATTAAAATATTTAATTGGCTTGCAACTATGTGGGGAGGACAAATTAAAATCAACTCCGCTATGCTGTGGGCGCTTGGGTTTATTCCGACATTTACCATTGGTGGTATGACCGGGGTAATGGTTGCGTCTGTTGTTGCAGACTATCAGTATCACGATACGTATTTCGTCGTTGCACACTTCCACTATGTAATTGTTGGCGGAACCATTTTCGGTATTTTTGCCGGCCTGCATTACTGGTGGCCAAAAATGTTCGGTCGTATTTTGAATGAAAAATTGGGTTATCTGACGTTCTGGACCTTCTTTATCGGATTCCATTTAACATTCTTTATTCAGCATTTTCTTGGTCTGATGGGAATGCCACGCCGTTACTGGGTATATTTGGAAGGATCAGGATTGGATACTGGTAACCTGATCAGTTCGATAGGAGCTTTCTTCATGGCATTTGGTGTTATTGTATTCTTCTACAACATCGTTTACACTGCCGTTAAAGGAGAAAAAGCTGTCGATGACCCTTGGGATGGACGCACGCTTGAGTGGGCAACAGCATCACCACCGGAACATTATAACTTTAAACAGGTTCCATTGGTACGAGGACTTGACCCTCTATGGGTTGAGAAAACAGAAGGAAAAGGTACGATGACTCCGGCAGAACCGCTGGGAGATATTCATATGCCGAATGGATCATTCCTGCCGTTCTTGATGAGTCTGGGACTGTTCATTGCAGGATTTGGATTTATTTATCATATGGACTACAACTGGGCGTATATTCTTCTGTTCGGCGGCATGGCTATGCTGCTTGGCTGTATGTTGACACGCTCTTTGAAAGATGACTTGGGCCATCACATTCCAAAAGAGGAACTGGAAAGGGAGGCTGACTAATATGAGCGATCATTCTTTAAATCCGGAAGTAATGCCGAATGAACCGGAAAAAGCCACCCTTGAAGGGAAAAATAAATTTCTTGGTTTTTGGTTCTTCCTCGGCGGTGAAACGGTTTTGTTCGCCTGTCTGTTCGGAACTTATATTGCATTGCGTAACTCAGCGGCAGGCGGGCCTACGGAAAATGAATTATTCGGTCTTGAACTTGTCTTTTTGATGACGATTCTGTTGCTTACAAGTTCATTAACAAGTGTTTACGCAGTTTACCATATGAAAAACAATAATTTTAAAAAGATGCAATTGTGGCTAGGTATTACTGCACTACTCGGGTTTGGGTTTCTTGCGTGTGAATTATATGAGTTTACACATTACATTCATGAATACGGATTTACTTTCCGTTCATCAGCGTTCGGCTCTGCATTCTATGCATTGGTAGGCTTTCACGGGGGACACGTTACATTTGGTCTTACCTGGTTGATTGCGTTAATGATTCGGAATGCAAAACGCGGGTTAAACTTATATAATGCACCTAAATTCTATACTTTCAGTTTATACTGGCACTTTATTGATGTTGTATGGGTGTTTATTTTCACAGTAGTATATTTAATGGGAAAGGTGGGTTAATCAATGTCAGACAGCACCAATTCCAATCAGGTTAATCCATATCAAAAGGAAAAAAATAAAGAAGAAATGAAAAAACAGCTTATTACGTTTGCATTAATGATTGCCTTTACGTTGATCGCGTTTGGAATCGTAGTAAGCGGTGCAATGGATAAGATGTTTGTCATACCTGTTCTAATTATTCTTGCTGTTACACAGGTAGGATTCCAATTTTACTATTTCATGCACTTGAAGGACAAAGACCACGGTATGCCGGCATTTATGATATATGGAGGTGTTTGGGCAGCTGTCCTGACACTTGCAGGGTTAGGTGTCATTACCTGGTGGTAAGTAATTGTGAAGGCTTGGGATTCCCAGCCTTCTTTTTGTTTACATAGCGTACTATAAAATTTAATTTAATACTTGTGGATAATTTTTATATTAATGAAAAGCCACGTCCGGCTCCAGCGCCCAGCAACTAGCAAACTTCACACTTCCTCACTACGATAAAGAAGACTTGCCGATGGTGAAACCAGAGGCTTAGTCGCACTTATACCCTTGTGGTGAAAGTCAACATCGGTTCGTACTTTAAGGAAGGCCGACTAAAACCGGCCTTTGCGGCCAACGTCGGCACACCCCTATGAAGGGGCGTGTTTCCTTTATCTCATTGCGGATTAAAGAAGATCGGCTAACTTCGCCGCTTTGCGCGGCAACGCCGACCCACCCTGCATGGCAGGGCGCAGTTTGTACGTTGCTAAACGGGCGCTTACGCCTTTGTTCTTGCTTTTTGTTCTTAATTTGTCACATTAGAAATGCGTGAATCCCCTTATATGCGTTATAATAAGAACAGAATCCATTTATGGAGTGGTTATTTATGTGGTTAGAAATACAGATCTTTGGCTTCCGTGCACTTTGGAGTCCGTATTATTTCCTTTTTGTTGCGGGACTTGCACTTATATATTATCTTATTACCGGACCATACCGGCATAAATTTGGCGGAGGAGATAGGCCTTCCCGTAAGCAGCAATTTTTCTTTTATACTGCTTTAGTTTTATTGTATGCTGTGAAAGGTTCGCCGATTGACCTGCTTTCACATATTATGCTGACAGCACATATGATTCAGATGGCCATTTACTATCTAATTTTTCCGATTTTGATTATCAAAGGAATTCCAAAATGGCTATGGGAGAAGGTTGTATACAGACCGGTAATTAAACCATTCATTGCTTTTTTATCAAAGCCATTGATTTCTTTGCTACTGTTTAATACATTGTTCTCGTTGTATCACATGCCGGGGATTTTTGATTTTGCAAAATCATCGCAGATTGCCCATACAAGTATTTCACTTGTTATTCTAGTTGCTGCGTTTATTGTCTGGTGGCCAATTATGTCACCTTTGAAGGAATTTGATAAACTTTCTCCGCTTGCTAAAATATTTTATATCTTCGCCAATGGTGTTCTGATTACGCCTGCCTGTGTGTTAATAATTTTTGCGGATGTACCAGTTTACGCAACATATTCCCAAGATGGGGCGTGGATTCAGGCTATGTCGCTTTGCGTGCCAAATGGCGTATTGCAAAATATTACGTACAGTATTTCCGGACCTGAAATGTTCTCACCAATGACAACAATGGAGGATCAGCAATTAGGCGGTATTATCATGAAACTGATGCAGGAAATTACGTATGGTATAATGCTGGGAAAAATATTTTTTGGATGGTTTAATCGAGAGAGTCTTCGGGTTGATCCGATTCCAACGACAAGTCCAAGTAAGTACTAATTTTCAATCTGACATTAGATACAGCCTGGAATTTCCATAAACAGAAAGAAGGGGACAGTACAATCTATGCCATTTCTACCGACAATCAGTACATTTTTTATCATAACAAGCGCCATTCTGGTGGCAATCGGGTGGAGACTGATTATAAAAAATAAACCTAAAGCACATAAAAAAACAATGATTGCCGCAGCCATCAGTGCTTTATTGTTCTTTATTATTTATGTATCACGGACAGCATTTGTGGGAAATACCAGTTTTGGCGGTCCGGAAAGTATTGAAATATACTATACCATTTTTTTGATATTCCACATTATATTGGCCACTACTGGCGCAATCTTTGGTGTGGTTACGATTACGCTTGCATTGAAGCGTAAAATCAGGATTCACCGGAAGATTGGTCCAGTGACAAGTATAATTTGGTTTTTTAGCGCAATAACTGGGGTTATGGTGTATTTGTTACTGTATATTATTTATGAGGGAGGTCAGACCACCAGTATGCTTAAAGCCATTCTTGGAGGCTGATCCATTGTATCCTTTATAAAGTTATAAAAAGTGTACAGGCATTAGCTTGTACACTTTTTTCTGTGGTGTTGTAACTGGATCATATAAAGCACCAGTAAAAACGCTATATTTTAAATTTCCATCTGATAATACCAGCTTCTTTTGCAGAATTAAATGCAATCAGAAAAAGCGGTCCCAGAATAAAACCGGCAATACCCATCAGCTTCACACCTAAAAACATTGCAATCAGGGTTGCCAGTGGAGAAAGCCCGATATGCTGCCCCATTACTTTAGGTTCCACCGTCCGCCTTATCGCCAGTAGAATAATTGCAAGGATTGCAAGTTGAATGCCAGTACTGGTTTCACCAGCGAGCAGCAGGAATAATGCCCATGGACCAAGAATGATTATTGACCCGATTAGTGGAATAAAGTCGACCAGCCATATAATTAAAGACATGATGATCGCAACTTTTGGCGTAATAAAGAACAAACCAATCAGCGTCACAACAAAAATGATAATGCTGACAAGGAACTGCGCTTTGAGAAACCCAAGAATAACACTGGAAAGTCTTTTATTCATGAAGGATACTTTTTCAGCAGTTTCCGTTGTGAACAAGCTGTACATTTTCGCCTTTACAGTTGGCAATTCAAGCATAAACAGGAATAAAGCTATTAGATAAACGAGAAAACTGATTAGATATTGTGGTATCATGGAAAAAATCTGTGCGATATTATCAATCGTAATTTTCTCTTTAGCTGTATTACTTAATGCATCAAGGTTCGATTCAATGCTGCTGGAAATCTGTTTTGTAAATTCATCGGGCATATTTTGAGTGTATTGCTGTAAATCTTCTTCCCAGTCAGCATAAGCCTCATTGACTTCCTGGAAATAGGAGGGTACTTCCTCAACGAAATTGACAACCTGGGTTACTGCTTTTGTAACAACGAAGGTACCGGAAAGGCTGACTAAAATAATAAATAGCAGAAATACTACAATAACGGATGTTTTTCTACTCACTTTCAGTTTGTGTTGAAGCATCCGGATAAATGGATTAAGTATCAGAGCTGTGACCAGGGCAACGAGTAAAGGTATTGAAATTGGTAAAATAAATAAACAAAACAAAATAAATAGGATAGTAAATAGAATCAGTGACCATTGGCGTTTTGTAATAGATCGGAACAAAGTAAGGAAATTTCTCCTTTCTGAAATAAGCTGTAACTGTATGTATACAAAAAATATAGCACTAATCGATTCATTTGAACAGATTTAATCTTCCAAATAATTAATTTGCTAAAAAAACCAACCGCCTTAGTGAGTTTGCAGGGCAGTTGGCTTCTGTTTATTATAGATGTTGCCGGCTTATTTGTTATAAATTTCAACTTCTTCTGTTACTTTGGTGACTAAATCAGCAGCACGATTTATCAGGTTTTCGGGAAAATTTTCATCTTCCCCATACTCGACCCCATGCGGATAGTAATGTTTTCCCAGTAAGGGTGTCATCAGTTTGATTACTGCATTTCCACGGTCTACATCACCTTCGACAGCATAACCTTGGATTCGGATGTAATATGTAATGTTTTTTTCTTTGGAACCAATTTTATAATCATATGTTACACGTTCATAGTCCCATTGGCCTGCACGAATGAAAGCGTGTTTTCCCATTAGCCGATCCAGAGGTTTGATATCAACGATAGCATCTTCAATACCTGTATTTTCCAGTTTCATTTTTACACCTCACATATTTATACTCACATTACCATAATAGTAAAAAAACGTATTACTTGCAATAAATATGGTTGGAATGGGAAGGGTTATGGATTATAGGTTGTTGTAAAATGAAAAACAATAGAGAAACAAGAATGACTTCTACTTTATAACATATAGTGAAGTATGAACTATTCAAAAGAGGGGATACGTTTTATGCGATATTTTCTTGGGCTGGCGGGTCTGCTGATTATACTAATGGGGAGCTTCTATTTACTGGACAAGAGTAATTCGCCTCCAGAAGTGGCACCTGATAATACTGTAAATAAGATTAAACAAAAGAAAAACATGATAGAAACGAAGAAGATCATGGAACGTCATTCGGTTCCGCTTGAAGGGGAAGTTTATCAATGGATTGGTAAGAATACGGATGCATTGACGGATGCATTCGGGAAACCTGTACGGAAAGATCTTAGTGCTTACGGGTATGTCTGGTGGGTCTATCAAAAGAGAGGAAATCAATATCTTCAATTTGGTGTCAAGGATAATAAAATTGTAACGATTTATGCAATCGGTGATAATCTATCGCTTGAACCGATCCAAATTGGTCAGGGCTATGAATCCCTGAAAGATAATCTGGACCTGTTGAACGAAGTAACATTTAGCAAAAGCTATTCGTCATACACATTTCAACTGGATGATCAGGAACTGAAATCGCGTCCTCTGGTAAAGTTGACAGATCATATTTTTATGCAATGCTACATTGATACTTTTACAAATAAGCTTTCTGCTGTAAGGATTGTGACTGGTGATGTTTTGTTGAAGCATCGTCCATATGCAATGGAATACCGTGGTGATTTACCTGAAAAACCGAACCCTTCCAAGAAAGAATGGAAAAGAATTGAAAAGGGAAGGGAAAAGCAGATATTTACTATCACGAATGTTATGCGAAATACACACGGAAAGGCTCCGGTAAAGTGGAACAAGCCAATCAGTCAAGTTGCGTTCAAGCATAGCAAGGATATGGCAGTTAACAATTATTTTTCACACTATAGTGAGGATGGGGCAGGGTTAAAAGAACGACTTGCTGCTAACGAAGTATATTACCAGGCTGCGGGTGAGAATATTGCCGCCAAATATTCCGATTCCCCTTCGGCAATGAATGGTTGGTTAAATAGTGAGGGACACAGACAGGCATTGCTGAATACCGACTATTCACACCTCGGTGTTGGTGTATATCACTATTATTACACGCAAAACTTTTTAAAAATACCGCAATCCTAAAGTGATGAGAAACGGATATCATGCTCTTTTTCTTAAAATATCTTGTACAATTGGATAATTCATTTGCTCCTAATCGGCCATGTCCAGCTCCAGCGCCCAGCGACTAGCAAACTTCACACTTCCTCACTACGATAAAGAAGACTTGCCGATGGTGAAACCAGAGGCTTAGTCGCACTTATACCCTTGTGGTGAAAGTCAACATCGGTTCGTACTTTAAGGAAGGCCGACTAAAACCGGCCTCCCGCGCCAACGTCGGCACACCCCTATGAAGGGGCGTGTTTCCTTTATCTCATTGCGGTTGAAAGAAGATCGGCTAAAACCGCCGCTTTGCGCGGCAACGCCGACCCACCCTGCATGGCAGGGCGCAGTTTGTACGTCGCTAAACGGGCGCTTCCGCTTTTGTTTTTCTCACGGTAATTTGCCTATTGTCATAGTATAAAAAGAGATATCAAAATTGAGGTGAGTGAGTATGCATGACGAGGAACTACACCCGACGTTAAGAGAATTCAAGCAATTTATAAATGCACATCCGAAACTGATTGAAGAGGTCAGAAGAAGTGGCCGGGGATGGCAGGAATATTATGAAAAATGGGCGTTGCTGGAAGAAGATGACCCATTTTGGGATGATTATAAACAAAATACCAGGTCTGACGGAAAAAAGACAGAGGTTTTCAGTAAAGTACTGGAAATGACTGAAAATATCGATGCAGAAAAAGTTCAAAAGCAGGTACAGCAACTAAATCACAGTATATCTGTATTACAGGAAATGCTTGGTCAATTTCAACGGAACCAAAAGCCGAACACATTTGGAAATTCCAATAATCCGTTTAATTGGAAGAGAGATTAGGTGATGGTCTTATGCAAACAGAAACATATCACATCCTGAAAAGAAATCCGTCATATATAAATTTTATTAGACAAAACCCGATTTGGTACCGCTATCTTACCAGAAATCCACAGTTGATTTCGGAAATTGAACGGGAATCCAAAGTATATTATGGAAAAACCTTGCCACAACAGATAGAGAAATTCGGAAATCATGTGCAGATGCTTCATATGTTCGCCCAACTGGCTGCGAACATAAAAGACTAGGAAGTTTCCATTTTAATCTTTTTCCTTACGTGATATGATTAAAGTGGAGGTGGATGAAATGATAGGTACGATGGAGTACGTGGAAATTCTTGATCGCTCTGAGTTGCTTGGACAGAAGGTATTGGATTCGGAAGTTGTGAAAGCTTTCAATGACTCCCGGATTGCTTTACAGGAAGATCAGGAAGCACAACGGCTTATCGCTGCTTTTAATGATATAAAGTCACATTATGAGGATGTACAGCGGTTTGGCAGATACCATCCGGATTATAACGTGATTATGAAAAAGGTGCGGACAGCGAAACGCGAAATGGATATGAACGATAAAGTCGCTGCATTTAAAATCGCCGAACGCAATTTGCAGAAGCTTCTTGACGAGATTAGCAGTTATGTTGCGTTAAGTGTCAGTGACGATATAAAGGCACCAAAAGACGGTGCAGCATTAGCACACGGCGGATGCGGCAGCGGCGGTAAATGTGGTTGCAAAGCATCGTAAAAGGAACCCATTGCTGACGTTCTTTCTTTTTGATAAACTGATATAAAATGAATGGTGAGCGGGGTTATTGCATGAGAACCAACCGTCAAGGGCTGATAGTCTGGTTTCAGCACATGAAAAATTTAAAACATATTAAACGGTACGGCCATTTAATTTATGCATCCAAAAAATTAAAGTATGCTGTTATCTATGTTGATCAGGAACGATTAGAGGATGTGGAGAACAAATTATTGAGGCATTCCTTCGTTTCTAAAGTAGATCAGTCAAAAAAACCATTTATCCGGACTGATTATGAAAATGCGATTCCGGATAAGGCCAAGCAGTATGACTATAAAATGGGAATTTAACCTTTGCGGGGTTCAGACCACCGCAAAGGTTTTTCTGTATGCTATCAAAAGGGAATACATCGTCCTTTGCTCAAAAACTTTCGCAGTGTCTTCAAGTGCCACGCCCTTCTCAGCCCATGCCTCATCTTCGGGGTCCCTGCCCAGCTTTTTCTTCCCTCAGGAGTCTCATATACAATCTTAGTACGGCGGTTGATAAAGGTACAAGTTCCAGTGCAGAAAAGCAACCAAATGGTGAATTCAACAAAGTACTTGTGTCGCAGTTTATCGATTTCGTGTAAATTGTCAAAAACAACAATCTGTATTAAATTGTTGTTAGATATATATGCTTAGGATAAAAAGTGTTTGTAATGGTGTTGTATCGGAATTTCGACAAAAAGAACAAAAGTGGAAGCGCCCGTTTAGCGACGTACAAACTGGAGCACTCCGCAATGAGATAAAGGAAACACGGTGAGCTGAAAGCGAACCGATGTTGACTTTCACCACAAGGGTATAAGTGCGACTAAGCCTCTGGTTTCACCATCGGCAAGTCTTCTTTATCGTAGTGAGGAAGTGTGAAGTTTGCTAGTCGCTGGGCGCTGGAGCTGGACGTGGCTGATTAGGAGCAAGTGCATTATCCACATCTACAAAATTTTATAATTTCCTAGACAATAAAAAAACCTGCAGACAATTGTTCTGCAGGTCCCTTTGTTTTCTTGTTCAGAAAACAAAAAGGCAAAGGGAGAGGAGAAACCGGAGGAAGAACTTATGGGGAAGTGTAAGTCTTCTCCGTGTATGAAACAACCAATCAATTAGCTGCTTCATATGTTATTATGGACATGGAAAATAAATATATACACATAATCATGATTTTTTGGTAGGATTAATGTCGGGGCATGTCAATTGAGGTGGGAATATGCGAATAATTGCGGGAGAATATAAAGGCAGACAACTTCAACCGGTACCAGGGAAGTCAACCAGACCGACGACAGATAAGGTAAAAGAGGCTGTTTTTCAGATATTAGGACCTTTTTTCGATAAAGGGATTTGTCTGGATCTTTTTGCGGGGAGCGGTTCCCTGGGATTGGAAGCGCTTAGCAGAGGTATGACTGCTGGCGTGTTTGTTGATAAACACCCGAAAGCAATACATACAATCCATGAAAATGTAAAATTATTAAAATTGGAAGAACAAACAGAAGTATTCCGTGCCGAAGCTTTTCGGGCGCTGCAAGCCGCATCAAAAAGACATTTGCAGTTTAATTTAATTTTTCTTGATCCGCCTTATGGAAAAGTTAGCTATGAAAAGTTACTTGAACAAATCAGTGATTTGCAGCTTTTGAAAAAAAACGGCATCATTTATTGTGAACACGGAACGTCAGAAACACTGCCCGAGGAAAAAGGCTCCTTTCTGATGACGAAACAGGCGGAATATGGCGGTACAACAGGCATTACAATTTATAAGGGAACATAGAAGGGAGCGCTTGCTTTTGACCAGACTAGCAATTTGTCCGGGAAGTTTTGATCCTATTACATATGGCCATTTAGATATTATCGAACGCGGTGCGAGAATATTTGACCATGTTATCATTGTTGTTTTTAATAATCAGTCAAAGTCCCCATTATTTTCGGTTGAAGAACGATTTAAATTAATCAAGCAGTCGACGGAGCATTTAGAAAATGTTTCAGTCGATTCCTCTGGTGAGCTGTTAATTGACTATGCAACACAAAAAAATGCACAGGCTGTACTGCGTGGTTTACGCGCGGTCAGCGATTTTGAATATGAAATGCAAATAACTTCCATGAACAGGAAACTGAATGAAAATATTGAAACGCTGTTTATGATGACGAACAATCAATATTCATTTCTCAGTTCGAGTATCGTGAAGGAAGTCGCCAAATATAAGGCAAATGTTTCCGATCTCGTGCCGAAGCCGGTTGAGGAAGCGCTGAACAAGAAATTTTAGAACAACAGGGAGGCTATCCAATGGATTAGCCTTCCTTTATATTTTGGGAAAGGTGTTACTCTTGTCTTACACATTTTCGATATGTCCCAATTTGGATGTGCATTCGTTAACTTAACGCGAGGCAAATCTGCTTTTCTAATGTATCCGTTTCTTCAGTATCATGGCGGCAATAAGTAAAAAGACAAGTGTAATGATCGGCCCGGCAATCTCCAAAAATTGCATCACTTCCACCCATGTGTTGTTGACTGGACCATTGGATACGGGGACACCGTTAAAATCAAATGAAGTTCTGTTCAAATACAATGGTTTAAACAGAATAATTGTCAGTATGCCGGCAAACAGACCATGCAAAATCCGGGCGAAAAAATATGGTCCAAACCGGATGTCGGTTCGGGCGATAATACTTGCAACCTGAGCCTGGACGGAAAAACCGTTGAAACCCAGTATGAAACTGACAACAATAAATTTAGGCAGCAGATTGGCTGTATCCGTTTGTGAGATGGCTTTAGCACCCTGCGTAATTTCAAATAATCCTGAGAATAATGGTAATGCAAGGTCGGCCGGCAGTGTAAGCAATTGTAAAATATGTTCGAACAGAGAAGCTATCAGGGGTGACAAGCCAATGATATACAGCAGTTTAGTGATGACAGAAAAAAGAATAATGAAGCCGCCTACCATTACAAGCGTTTGAATGGAATTCAGGACTGCATCACCGACAATTTGTCCAAATGGACGATGATCATTCATCCGGGAACGATGCATTTCCTGGAATGCCTGTCTTATTGAAAGTCTACGTTTACCCCTTCCATTATCAGAACGGTCATTGTTTCTCCCATAAAATCGCATGCAGATTCCGACTAGTGCATTGCCGATGTAATGGGCGGCAGCCAGCAGAATACCAAGCTTCATATCGTAAAAAAATCCGACCGATACCGCACCAAAAATGAATAATGGACTTGAAGCATTTGTGAAAGAAACAAGCCGTTCTGCTTCAACCTGGGATAATTGTTTTTCTTCCCTTAACCGCGCTGATATTTTTGCACCGGTGGGATACCCGCTGGCCATGCCCATAGCCCATGCAAAACTTCCTGTTCCAGGCACGTTGAACAAAGGCCGCATGACCGGCTCAAATAACACCCCGATAAATTTAACAACACCAAATCCGATTAATAATTCCGCTGTGATAAAAAAAGGTAACAGTGAAGGAAAAACAACTTCCCACCACATACTCAACCCGCGGAGGCTAGCCTCAAATGCTTGATCCGGATATTTAATTAATGAAAATGCAAGAAATACCGTAGCTCCTGAAAGCAGGATTGTCTTTATTTTTTGAATCAAAGGAAGGCCTCCCATACTAATCTTGGCAATTATGTTCACACCGCGTTAGTGTGACTATGGCTTATCTATGAAAAGCAAAAAATATTTTTATTTGAATCGCCTATCGATAAGCCGCGTTTTCTAATCCTGTACTTCTATTTCTGATAGTAGTAAACTGATGCTAGCGTATTTTTGATCACTTTTTGGTAACGTGCGTCACCCATTTAAACATGAACAAGTCTATACAAATATACGCACATACATCTTACTTTTATGCCATAGACTTTGTAATACTCCAGAGTATTTATGGCATTGGAAATCGTTGTATTGTTCAAGGGGTTCATGTGAAAGCACTTTTTCTTTCATGAACCTCGTATACTGTGAGGTGCAAGCCTTATCGGCGAAAGCCTGAGTCGCACTAATGCAGTAAAAAAGTTAGTTTACTTTCTTACTGCCATGAAACTGGAAGGAGTTCTACCATGAATGTAAATAAGAAACATATCATAACGTTTATTATCGTAATTTTGATTGCATTTTTTATCTCAGCCTACCAGCTTCCCTACTATGTGTATAAACCTGGTGGTGCAGATGCATTAAACCCGATAGTTGAAGTGGACGGGGGCTATCCGAGTGAAGGTGACATGCATCTTGTCACCGTCCGTGGAGGTCAGGTTACGCCGATTCAATTTTTATGGGCAAAAATCAAACCGCATCATGAACTGCATCCAATCAATGAAATCAGGCCCGAGGGGGTTTCAGAAGAAGAATATTTTCATGTGCAGCTAAAGATGATGGATTCATCACAGGAGAAAGCGATTGCTGTTGCATACAAAGCGGCTAAAAAAGATATTACTATCGAATATAACGGAGTATATGTTGTGTCGGTTGTAAAAGGAATGCCAGCGGATGATAAACTGCAGTCAGGAGACCGAATAACCGGGATTGACGGTAATGAAGTTCACAAGGCGGACGATCTCATATCTTATGTAAAAGGCAAAGAAGCGGGGGATTCAATATCCTTGGAGGTAATCAGGGATGGAGAAGAACGTACGAAAAAAATCGAACTCGCAACGTATGATAAATTAGACGGCAAAGTTGGTATCGGCATACGGCTTGTCACTGATCGGGGTGTGGAAGTTGAACCGGATGTCAATTTTTCGAGCGGAAACATAGGAGGACCTAGTGCCGGGTTGATGTTTTCATTGGAAATATATGATCAGTTAATGAAACAAGATTTGACGAAAGGTTATCAGATTGCCGGTACAGGTGAAGTGGATTATGAAGGAAATGTACTGCGGATAGGCGGTATTGACAAGAAGGTAATTGCTGCTGATGAAGAAGGCTGTGATATTTTCTTTGCACCGAATGGAGATGAGGCAGAAAAGTCCAACTATGAAGTAGCTAAAAGAACAGCTGAAGAGATTGGTACTGACATGAAAATTGTTCCGGTCAAAACGTTTACCGATGCACTTGATTATCTTCAACAATTAGAACCTAAGAAAAATTAAAGGAAGAGACCCTGGCAAATCAGGGTCTCTTCAAGTATTAAAGATGACAGGCGGCTCCAACTCCCGGTCATGAAACGTTTTTTGCATGTCATTCTCCAGTACACTGTAATATGCATTCGTTGCTCTTTCCTCCATGTAAAGCATGGGACTGGTGCTTTTGTTGAGATTGGATATAAGCGGAACATTCATCTTCTTTTTTTGTGAACTCAAGTAGGACTGCCCCGTTTCTGTCATTCCAAGCAGTCGGACAAAGGAGACAGAGGGGTTATTCTTTGCTGCTTCCAGATCCGTTTTTTTCGTGTTGGTTAAAATATGAACAAACATCCGCTGTAGTCTTGTCCATGTGTATCGTTTTGTTTTGATTCGGCCAACCCAGTCGGTGAAGGAATTTGCTTCATCTGCTGTTTTCTTGATCCGGTTTTCCAGACCTTCATCAACACCGTGAATCGCAGCTAGTTCATTTGCGGACATGGTTTTAACCCGATATTTCAGGATGGGAAAGTATAGTTCCCACGCATGCCAGACGCCGGAACGCTGTTTGTAGCTTTTCAATTGGCTGAC
This sequence comes from Virgibacillus siamensis, assembly GCF_039522605.1. GTDB lineage: Bacteria > Bacillota > Bacilli > Bacillales > Amphibacillaceae > Lentibacillus > Lentibacillus siamensis. The sequence continues at coordinate 289,116 of NZ_BAAADS010000025.1, read as the reverse complement.
GGTTTCAGCGGGCATCGTATCAGCAAGGTCAGGATTGATTGTTCCCTCGGCAAGAAGTTCTTTTCGTATGCTTGTGGCGCTTGCTATTGAGCCGGAAAAGCTTTGATCATGGTAGTTGCTTTTGGTTCGTTTGATCGTTAATGGATCAATGGGCAGGTTGTTGTTCAGGATTGCTTTCACATAACTGAAACCGAGAATATTATTCGGTCGTGTTAAGTCCATTTCCGAAGCAGCGAGTCCAATTTCCTGGTATGCGATTCTGCTTGCTTCCGGAAAGGATGTTCCCTTGGCAAGTTGTTCTTTTAATATTTTTTTAAATACTTTTTCTCTAATGGTATAAAGCTGGTATCCTTCGATAAAATGCGATTCATCACCTGATTCACTGCCGAAACAGATACTGGATACACCGACTTCATTCAATGTATGTACGGAACCTTTTGCAAAAAGATCGCTGCTTTGGACTGCATATGCGTATGGCAGCTCCAGAACAATATCAATTCCTGCAGATAGCGCTGCTCTCGTTCGATAGAACTTATCAATTATTGCTGGTTCACCACGCTGAAGAAAGTTTCCACTCATGACAGCGATCATGCAGTTTGCTCCGGAAGTTTTTTTGGATTCCTGTATATGATAGGCGTGTCCATTATGAAAAGGATTATATTCAACGATTAGCCCACATGCTTTCATATCGTCACTTCCTTGTAATATATTGGTATTAATTGTATCAAAAAAAGAGCAGATCCGCATTGTTACAGGAATGGTTATGTTTAGACTGAACGGGAATAATGATGAAAAGAAGGAATAAACGGTTTAACATTATAACCAGTCAATGCAATACCTGAAACTGTAAAGAAAAAATATTGACAAATGCTGATTTTCCTTTTAAAATAACTCTTGTTGCCATGAGGTGATAAATGATGAAATTTACAATAGGTCAAATTAAGAAGAATGCCTATAATAAGCCTTTTGAATTTGATGATTGGGTAAATGTTTCCGAATTGGAATCAATGAATAATGATATTCGAACGATTGACCCTGTTCATGTTTATGGAACGGTTTATGATCAGGGGGACGAAATTATTTTTTCTTTCACAATTGAAGGAGAAATGATTTTGCCATGCGCCCGAACGTTGGTGGATGTACCCTATCCGTTCGAAATAAAAGCTACTGAGGTGTTTTCTGAATCGATCTATTATGATGACGGGGAAGAGGAAGAAGAAGTACATCCAATTGATGGAGAAGTACTTGACTTAACTCCACTTATCAAGGAAAATATTCTATTAGAGGTTCCTTTCCGAGTGTTTTCCAACGATGAAAATGTCACCAGCCATGCTCCTACAGAAGGAGAGGGTTGGGAATTAGTCTCAGAGGATTCCAATGAAAAAAAGATTGATCCCCGTTTGAAGAAACTGGAGTCATTGCTTAATAATGATGAGAAAGAAAAATAGGAATGATATTTATTCTGGTTTTGCTTTCATATTTTGAAGGAGGTGTAAGTCATGGCAGTACCAAAGAGAAGAACTTCCAAAAAGGTTAAAAACCAACGTCGTACTCATAAAAAACTGCATGTACCTGGCATGGTGGAATGCTCAAACTGTGGTGAATTGGCTAAGCCACATCATGTTTGTAAATCATGCGGACACTATGACGGAAAAGAAGTTGTATCAGAAGCATAAATTTGTCAGAAACAGATCACTGGGATAAAGGTGGTCTGTTTTTTTAGCTATTAAGGGTGCGTATAATCGCAACTATGGCATTCGCTGGAAATCCCAATGCCATATTTTTATACGATTATTTGCAGGCCATTGAACCTTCTGCTAATGTCAGGATATCGGTATAATTAACCTTTCTTAATGTAACGTCAACAGTATGCTACAATTAATGCAGTACATATAAGAGAGGATTTCATTGAATGGAGACAATACAGTACATCCATCACGAAAATGGATATGGTATCATCCGGTTGCAGCGTCCGGATAAGCTTAATGCGATTTCAGCAGCAATGACAGTTGAATTGAGGAAAGCGTTAGAGACTGCTAAACAGGATAATTTAAAGTTTTTGGTCTTTTCAGCAGCTGGAGAGAGAATGTTTTGTGCAGGTGGGGATCTTGCAAATCTTCATGGGGATCTTACGACGGATGAAGCATTTTCGGCTTTGTATCCGATGAAAGAGGTCTTATATGATATTGCATCCTTTCCTGTTCCTACCATTTGTTTATTGAATGGGGATGCACTTGGCGGAGGCTGTGAAATAGCAACTGCCTGTGATTTTCGGATTGCCAGAGAAAATACCCGATTCGGATTCGTTCAGACAACATTAGGTATCACCCCCGGTTGGGGCGGAGGTGCACTGCTTTATGAAAAAGTTCACCCTAATTTTGCGTATCATTGGATACTAAAGGGTGAAATGTATGATGCCTCGTATTTATATCAAAGGGGTTGGATTCACCAAGTTGTCCCGCAATTTGAATGGGATGATGCGAAACTAGTAGAGCCATATCTGTCCAGATCACATAAGCAGATGCATATATTGAAACGGCAGTTTATGAAGCGGACATCCATACTTGGCTTATCAGCTGCGATGAGTGATGAAGTGAGAAATAGTGCTGACCTTTGGGATTCAGTTGAACATAAAGAAGCTGTACAGCAATTTCGGAATCGAAAATAATCTGATATGTTCAGCTTCACGCGGGCAAAACTTCACAGTTCCTACCTGTTAGGAAGAATCAGCAGTATATTGCCGCAATGCCGACCGTAAACACTTCGAAGTACTTTTGCTTTTGTTGAATAATTTTCAAACTATTTAATCGGAATTATTCTATCACTCCTACTTTTTGCATACATTGGTAGCAAACGGTAAGGAGGGATGTCATGAATGCGACACGTCAGGATGCATGGACAAAAGATGAGGATATAATTCTGGCTGAGACTGTACTTCGCCATATTCGGGAAGGAAAAACACAGCTGGAAGCATTTAAAGAAGTTGGTAAGGAGCTTTCACGTACTTCTGCGGCATGTGGGTTCAGGTGGAATGCCTCCATCCGCAGGCAATATCAGGATGCTATTGAACTCGCGAAAGAGGAACGGAAACAGGGGAATCGCAAAAAGGCCTGGCAATATATTGATCCTGGAAAAGATTCGGATAGAGATCCTATTGATACGGCTATACTGTTACTCGAAAAAATGCGCACTGATAATAGTGATAATGAAAGCGGATTTCCTCATGCCGAGCAGGCAAGTCTTGTAGAGCAACTGAAAAGTGAAAATGAATCATTGAAACAGAAACTGAAAAATTACCAGGAAGCATGGGCTGAAATGGGAAACATTTGGCAATGGGTTAATGAAAAAAATAAGAATTAATAAGAAAGCTGTATTTGTATAAATTGTAGTTCTAAACACAAAATCCATAAACTGCAACATAGAAAAAAATAACGAATGTGAACATATTCGATGCAGCTCTTCTCCGTTTGAATATAGTCGATTTTATTGCCGGCATAAGTGCGCGTCTGCCAAAAAACGATCGAATATCTTTTAACCACTGGCAAGTGCCGAGCCCTCCTCAGCTTGTACTTCGCCTGTGGGACCCCTGCCTGGCTTGTTCTTACCGCAGGACAAGAGCTGGGGCAGCCGCATATCACACAAAAGAATAGCGCCTTATTTTTTTAGAGGTTCAACTATGTTGTTAAGAACACAATATTATATAAACAGAACAAAAAAGAAAGACATGAGTGCCATAGTCAGGCAATTCATGTCTCGTTTTTTCATCGCATTAATCTGCGCTTGTGCTTTTATTAGACTTCTTTTTCCTGAACACCCTCCGGCATCCAGATAAGCGGGTTTTCCCCAAGGTCACGTTCCATTTCATATTTAGCTTTTTGGAAGCCCATTTTTTCCCAGAATCCATGTGAATTGATCCGTGGGTTCGTTTTAATGGGAAGATTGAAACTTTTGGCAAAGTCCACCAGAGCTTTTCCGTATTCCTGTCCGCGGTAGTCTGGTAAGACTTCAAGCTTCCACAGTTCAAGATAATCCTGTGGTGGTTTGAAATATTGATCATACTTTGCAGTTACTTGATACAAACTCATCCGGGCGATAAGATTGTTGCCAACATAGATTCCATAAAATGGTGATATGCTGTTATTTTCAATAATATTGCTTTGTAAATCCTCCAACATGGACAATTCCTGGTTTCCGTAAGCTTTAAAGCGTTTGAATTTTTCAAGTGTTTTATAATTGATTAAAAGTTTTTCAACTTTTATCCGGTTATTCATATATATTCCCCCAATCAGTCAAGATTTATTGTTCCGTCTATATACTTATTATAGTATAAACCAGATAATATTGAAACGAGATAACATAAAAATACGGGAATAATTCCATACAAATTATTCTGCTTCTGCTACAATAAAGGAAAAGGGTATCAATCCCGCGGGGGGAGCGGAATGTCGAATGAAAGTTGGTATTATAGGCGGCGGTTCTGTCGGGTTGCTGTCAGGCAGCTATTTGGCAAACGACCATGAAGTTACCGTTTATGTTAGACGAGCCGAACAAAAAACTATGATCAATGATTATGGTCTTGTACTGGATCAATGCTCTGAGTCAATCAGAGTGAACGCACTGTTAGTTAATGAAATGGTTTCAGAGGATCTTCTGATCGTATGTGTTAAACAGCAGCATATTGATAACATTTTGCCGATCATTCAACAGACAAATTATCACACTCCCGTAATATTTCTTCAGAATGGCATGGGGCATATCGATAAATTACACCGCACAGGCCAGCCGATAATGGTAGGAACAGTGGAACATGGGGCGCTTCGCCGTGATAATATTACCGTGCAACATACTGGCGAGGGAATAATCCGGCTGGCGGCATTGTATACAAGTGATAGCCCGCTCAGGGAGCTTACTTCAAAATTGAATCAGCCTGCTTTTCCGTTTGTGTTTTCCGCGGACTGGAAACAAATGCTCCATGAAAAATTGCTGATCAATACCGTGATAAATCCGTTAACAGCATTATTTGATGTAGCCAATGGCCAGCTGCTTGAAAACAGTTATCTACAGCAACTTGCTTCTGTTCTTTGCCGTGAAGCAGCAACTGCATTGAATATGGATTTTAATGCAGCTTGGGATTCGGTGCAACAAGTCATCCGGAATACGAAAAAAAATGTTTCGTCCATGTTGAAGGATATTCGTGAGGACAGGGGAACCGAGATTGATTCGATAACCGGTTATTTGATGCAAATTAGTACGAATCCGATACCAAATACGGAATTTATATATAGAAGTATTAAAGCGATAGAGACAAAAAAGGGGCTCTATCCGTAATGCTTGATATACTTATTTTTATAATCGGACTGATGATCACGTTTCCCGTCATCGTAACCTGGGTTGTTTATTTTATCGGAGCGAAGCTATACAGGCAAAAGTGGAAAGCCATACATAAAGCTGTTAACTGGACGACTTCACTTTATATCATCGCAGTTCTAATAATGCTCAAGCAAATTTTTGGCAGTTCATTTTTCGGTCTCATACTTATAGTGGTTCTCACTATATTTACGGTTATTGCGGTCTTACATTGGAGATTACATACAGAGGTAGTATTTCATAACGTATTTAAAATTTTCTGGCGGGTTTGCTTTCTCTTGTTTGTTTTCATTTACTTCGTATTGGTGGTAAGCGGCATTATTCAGCAGCTTATATCCTGAAATCCAGTGTATACATTTACACTTTTAAAGCTAAAAACAGATTAAATGCATTCCAAAGTACTTTTATGTACAATACATACTGGATATTTCAATAGTAAAGGAGTGTGCAGCTATGCAGATTGATCCGGTTAAACTGACAAAGCAAAATCCGTTAATAGACGATTACCGGCAAAATAAACAACGTATTATGCAGCATTTTGATTATAACCCTTATTTGGAATCAGCGTTTGAAGAGCGGTTAGCGTCACTGCAGGAAAGAAAGTTTGACCGTAGACGACTTTCAGAAGTATTAACTTCCCTGAATGAAAAATGGGGAGCGCCGGAATCTGCATATGTGAATATCAGACGTTTGGAACAAAAAGACAGTGCAGTTGTTATCGGAGGTCAGCAGGCGGGATTATTGACCGGTCCGATGTATACGATAAATAAAATTATTTCGATTATCCAATTTGCCAAACAGCAGGAAGCTAAACTTGGCAAACCTATTATTCCGGTTTTTTGGATTGCTGGTGAGGATCATGATTTTGCTGAAATAAATCATATATATCTGCCGGAAAATCATTCCATGAAAAAACATTCGATCCAGCATCGCATTGAAGAAAAACGGTCATTATCTGATGTTTCAATAGATAAAATGCATGCTGAGCAATGGGTTGATCATATATTTGAGCAGTTGAAAGAAACGGTTTTTACCCATCATTTATATGAATCAATTCATGACTGTCTAAAAAAGTCAAATACATATGTTGACTTTTTCGCGCGTTTGATTCACCACCTTTTTGAAGCGGAAGGAATTGTGCTTGTGGACTCTGGCGATCCAGAAATCCGTGAATTGGAGAGCGATCACTTTGTTACACTAATTAAGAAACAGTGTGAAATCAGTGAAGGAGTCTATCAACGTGTTCAATCACTCAAGCAAAAAAATTACCCAGTTTCGCTTGAGGTCGACAGTCATGATGGTCATTTATTTCTGATGAAAGACCAGGAACGGATTCTGCTGACCCGTAATGAGAACGGCGAATGGGCCGGTAAACAAAATGAGCTGGTGCTGTCGGAACAGGAACTTCTTGATATTGCAGTGGAAACTCCTGCACGGCTAAGCAACAATGTCGTTACACGACCGGTTATGCAGGAAATGCTGTTTCCAACATTAGCTTTTGTCGGCGGACCTGGTGAAATAAGTTATTGGGCTGCTCTGGGGCCGGCCTTTCATGCTGCTCAAATTGACATGCCGCCTGTTTTGCCAAGGTTGTCTTTCACGTTCATGGAAAAACGGGTAGAGAAAGTGCTGACCACGTATGGTATAGAAGCCGCACAGGTTATCAATCATGGCGCAGGTGAATTGAAAACAAATTGGCTTGCCGCGCAGAATAACCCACCAGTAAAACACTTGGCATCTGAAGTAAAAAATGCTATTGCAACCATTCATGCACCACTGAGAAAAGTGGCAAAAGATGTTCGAGCAGATCTTGGTGAAATGGCTGATCGAAATTTATTTTATTTGCAACGTGATATAGACTTTATGGAAGATCGTATTATAAAGGCATTGGAAGAAAAGTATGCGAAAGAACTGAGTGAATTTAATCTGGTGGAGATGTCACTTCATCCAAATAATGGTCTGCAGGAAAGGACTTGGAATCCGGTTTCGTTGCTTAATAATTGCGGTCCCGGATTTATTGAACAGCTGACATATGAATCCTGTTCACTTAAGTCCGACCATTTTATTGTTTATATCTGATATTGAACCCACCCACATTCCACCACCTTTTCTAAAAACGTGTGAAAAAGTCATATGCTGCAGGTTTAAAAACGCTGGGATACACTGGTATCTCAGCGTTTTTTATGTTTTTAAAATAAGTACTGAGCTTGGTTTGTCTAGCGTTCAACGGATGTAATTAAATTGAAATTAATTTTTTTGAATATAAGGTGGTGAATTGTGGGGCAATGTGGTAACATGGTTATATGAAAGTGGGGCGGACTACATGTTCATGGGTGAGTTTCAGCACAACATTGATACAAAAGGAAGAATCATTGTCCCCGCTAAGTTCCGTGAAGGGCTTGGGGATAACTTTGTTGTTACCCGCGGACTTGACAAATGTCTGTTTGCTTATCCAATGGATGAATGGAAGGCATTGGAAGAAAAGCTAAAGAAACTCCCGCTTACCAAGAAAGATGCACGAGCTTTTACACGATTCTTCTTTTCAGGAGCGGTTGAATGTGAAGTGGATAAACAGGGGAGAATAAACATCCCGCAGCCACTTCGAAGCTATGCTGCGTTAAGCAAAGAATGCGTTGTAATTGGTGTGTCAAACCGAATTGAGTTCTGGGCTAGTGAGAATTGGGAAGATTATTTCAGCGACTCAGAGGAATCATTCAGTGAAATCGCTGAAAATCTAATGGACTTTGATATTTAACTTAACATCTGTGTATTCGTCGCAGAATTGGAGCGGATTGCAGCAGATGAAATGAAGAGACAAGGTTTATCCGAAAAGTGTTGCAAAAGCAGGTGTGTAAATGTTTGATCATTACAGTGTGCTAAAAGAAGAAACATTGAAAGGGTTGGCTGTTAAACCGAATGGTACATATGTTGACTGTACGGTTGGCGGTGGGGGTCACAGCGAAAGAATCGCTGCCGAACTAGAAACGGGCGGAAAGTTGCTCGCTTTTGATCAGGACCTTGATGCCCTGGAGGCGGCGAAATTACGCCTTCAGCCATACAGTGACCATATCACGTTTATTCATTCCAATTTTAGAAATCTGGAAACTGAATTGGCACGGCATGAAATCGAAACGGTTGATGGTATTCTTTTCGATTTAGGTGTTTCTTCACCACAGCTTGATCGTGGAGAAAGAGGATTCAGTTATCAACAGGATGCAAAACTGGATATGCGAATGAATGCGAATCAGCAACTGGACGCGCACGAAATTGTCAACACATGGCCTTACAATGACCTGGTAAAAACTTTCTTTACATATGGTGAAGAAAAGTTTTCCAAACAGATTGCCAGGAAAATTGAGGCATATCGGAAAACCACACAAATCGATACAACCCACCAGCTGACAGAAATTATTAAAGAAGCAATTCCTGCTCCGGCACGAAGGAAAGGTGGACATCCGGCGAAACGAATTTTTCAGGCGCTGCGCATAGCAGTGAATGATGAGCTTGCAGCATTTAACGATGCGTTGCACCAGGCAGCGAGAAGTGTTGGACTCAATGGACGAATAGCTGTGATCACATTTCACTCATTAGAAGACAGGATTTGCAAACAGGCTTTTAAAAAATGGAGCTCGATGAAACCAGTGCCGCGAAATTTACCGGTTATTCCAACTGACCATCAGGCACCATTCAACCTCCTTACCAAAAAGCCGATAGTACCAAGTGAAGATGAATTGGACCTTAATCGTCGATCCCGCTCGGCAAAATTACGCATTGTCGAAAAGATTGGTTCATGGAATGACGAATTTACGTATAGGGAAGGGTGGAAAAAATCATGAGCGCAAATCAAGCACGGAGCTGGGAACAATCGTATGCACCACATGCCCCGGAAAAAGAGAAACAGGCAGCAGTAAGGGTCAAAAAGCAAAGTTGGGTTACAAAAGGGGAGAAAGCCTTGTATTCCCTTTTCGGTTTCTGTATAATTAGCGCATCCATTTATATGGTTTCGTTCGCATCAACGACCGACCAGCTCAACAGAGATTTGCAGGAGCTTGAAAACACTGTAGAGCATCAGATGGTGGTGAACGAAGGGCTTACATATGAAAAAACCAAGCTGAGCGAACCTGAGCGGATTATTAATATTGCAGAAAAACATGGATTGACGATTCAGGCTTCAGAAGTGAAACAGGCAACTGCGTACAACAACTAAGCCAGGTGATGTATAATGAAAAAAAACAGAACAACCCATTGGATGGCAGGTGTATTAATTTTGTTGTTTGCCGGGTTATTTTTAGTACTGACCGGTCGTTTTTTGTACATTCAGGCAACAGCTGAAATTAATAACATCTCATTGGAGGAATGGGCTGACAAGAAACGAACAACATCCTACACGCTTGATGCTGAAAGAGGCAAAATACTCGACAAAAATGGGATGACCTTAGCATACGATCGCCCAACATTTCGTATCCACGCAGTCGTGGATGAAACGTATACAGCTGATCCTGAGGAGCCAAAGCATGTAAAAAATCCGGAAAAAACTGCGGAAGTGCTGGCTCCTTTGTTGGATGTAAAGGAAAGCTATATCCTGAAACGGTTGAATAAAGGGATTGAGAAAAATCAATTTCAAGTTGAATTTGGAAGTGCAGGTCGCAGATTGTCACTTGAAACAAAAAAGAAGATCGAAAAATTGGACTTGCCGGGCATTGGATTTGAAAAAGTATCCATTCGTTATTACCCCAATGGAATGTTCGCATCCCGTATAATCGGGCTTGCACAGAAAGAAGGGGGCAAAATCACAGGCTTAAACGGCATAGAAAACCAGATGAACAAAACGTTAAGCGGCAAGGATGGGTATATATCCTATGAACGGGATAACTATGGTACAAAACTACTTGATCCTGACGAGGTTATCAAAAAGCCACAGGATGGAAATAATGTTTATCTGACAATCGACCAAAAAATACAAACACTGTTGGAAGACGTTATGTCACAAATGCAAAAGAAATATGACCCTGAACGTATGACAGCAATAGTAATGGACCCCCATTCTGGTGAGGTGCTCGCTATGGGTAATCGTCCCAGCTATAACCCGAATAATTTGAAAAATGTGGATAACTGGTTCAATGATGCCATTTCCACCCCAATTGAACCGGGGTCCACCATGAAAATGTTCACGTGGGCGGCCGCGATTGAAGAAGAAGTATACAATGGAAACGAGTTATTTAAATCCGGTTCCTATCAGGTGAGCGATCAGGTGAGTCCCGTCCATGACCATAACGGAGGAGAGGGATGGGGCAAAATTCCATTTGATGAGGGTTTTGCCAGGTCATCCAATGTTGCTGCTGCAAAATTGGTATGGGAAAAAATAGGGACGGAGAAATTTCTTGATTATTTGAATGCATTTGATTTTGATGAAAAAACGGGAATTGATCTGCCGCATGAGAAAAAAGGTCAGATATTGTATAACTGGCCGAGTGAGAAATTGACAACATCATTTGGACAGGGAACTACCGTAACACCAATTCAATTGATGAAAGCAGCAACCGCCATTGCAAATGATGGAAAAATGATGAAGCCATACGTCATTTCAAAAGTGGTGGATCCTTCAACCAATAAGGTAATTAAAAAGAAATCACCTGAAGGAGCAGGTCAGCCGATTTCCGAGGAAACAGCAGATCATGTACTGAATTTGATGGAATCAGTAGTTGCAAAAGATTATGGAACCGGCCAGGAATACAGCTTAAAAGATTATACGGTGGCTGGTAAGACGGGAACATCACAAATTTCCAAGAATGGTAAGTATCTTGTTGGGCATGGAAACTATATTTATTCATTTTTGGGGGTTGCACCAAAAGAGAATCCACAGTTGATGATGTATGTCGCGGTGAAGAAGCCGGATATTGACCCTGATGAAGTGGGATCGAAACCAGTGTCCTTTATCTTTAAAAATGTGATGGAAAATGGCCTGCATTATTTAAATATTAACCCTGATAAAGACAAATCCAAACCAGTTCAAGATGTGGAAATTCCTGAGTTGATGGGGAAAGATGCAGCTGAAGTGAAAGAACAACTGACCAAACAGGGTCTAGATGTTGCAGTTGTCGGTACAGGTGACACGATTCAGGCCGCTTCTGCTGAACAGGGTGATAAGCTGCTTCCGGATGACAGGCTTATCCTTGTAACGGATAAGCCGGTAATGCCGGATATCAGCGGATGGTCTACCAGGGATGTGTTGCAGTTTGCTGACTTACTTGAGCTGAAAGTGGAAATCCTTGGACATGGTTATGCTGTCAAGCAAAGTATTAAGGCTGGCAAACCAATTAAAAAAGGTGCGTACCTAGGAGTGGAATTTCAATCACCTTCTGTTAATGATAAAAAAGGTGACAATAACAAGAAGAAGAAAGAAACCAGCTGAATATCGAATTAATTGAGAGAAAACAGTGTTCTATTCGGTTTTTCATCCTCATATAGTGGATACAAGCCTGCCTATGAAAAGGGGATGGAGTATGAAACGCGTATCTGCTGTAACGGTGCGAAAACGAATAGTTACTGTTTTTCTTGCTGGTATACTGCTTTTTACAATAATTGATGTCCGGTTGGGCTATGTGCAATTTGTAATTGGTGATGAACTGATGAAAAAAGCGAACGATTCCTGGAGCCGGGACATAAAATTTGAACCGGAGCGCGGAAAAATATTGGACAGGAACGGTGAAGTGCTTGCCGGGAATGTCTCGGCACCCTCGGTCATTGTCGTTCCAAAGCAAATTAAAAATCCGCAAAAAGCCGCCGGTCAGATTGCTGATATACTGGGAATTTCTGAAAAGAAGGCATATGAATATGTCACGAAGAAAGAAGTGTATGTGAGGATCCACCCGGAAGGACGAAAAATTTCCGAAAAACAGGAAAAAGCGTTCAGGACTATAAACTTGGATGGTGTATATCTGGCAGAGGATTCGAAGCGACATTACCCATACGGTGATTATCTGTCCCATGTTCTCGGATTTGCCGGTATCGATAACCAGGGTCTGATGGGTCTTGAACTCTATTATAATGATAAATTAAACGGAGATAAAGGGAGTCTCTCATTTTACTCTGATGCGAAGGGTATGAAACTTGAACAGATTGCTGATGAGTACAAGTCGCCGGAAGATGGGTTGAATCTGAAAACAACGATTAACTTGAAGGTGCAGACCATTATGGAACGGGAACTGGATTTGGCAGTAGCCAAGTATAATCCGGATGGTGCACTGGCCATTGCAGTCAATCCGGATACAGGCGGTGTACTAGCTATGTCATCACGCCCCAATTTCAAACCGGAAAATTACCAAAATGTAGATCCGGAAATATATAATCGGAATCTGCCAATATGGAGTACTTATGAACCGGGGTCCACCTTTAAAATTATTACATTGGCAGCAGCTCTGGAAGAAAATGCCGTTGACCTGCAGCAAGACAGTTACAATGATGATGGTGATATCAGTGTAAGCGGAACAAAGCTCCATTGCTGGAAAAGTGGGGGACACGGACATCAATCATATCTTGAAGTTGTACAGAATTCCTGTAACCCCGGATTTGTAAACCTGGGCATGAAACTTGGTGAAGAAAAACTCTTTTCATACATTAAAGATTTTGGTTTTGGGGAAAAAACCGGGATTGATTTGAAAGGTGAAGAAAACGGGATTCTATTTGATCCGGAGAAGATTGGACCTGTTGAACTGGCAACGACCTCGTTCGGTCAAGGTGTTTCGGTAACACCGATCCAGCAGGTGATGGCAGTTGCGGCTGCTGTGAACGGTGGTAAATTATATGAACCATTTATTGCAAAAAAATGGATTAGTCCGGAATCCGGCAAATCTGTTAAAACCATTAAACCGGAATTGGAAGAAAAGGTAATCTCCGCAACCACATCGAAAAAAATCCGCCACGCTTTGGAAAGCGTTGTTGCCAAAGGTACCGGGCGTCCCGCTTATGTGGACGGATACCGGATTGGCGGTAAAACCGGAACAGCTCAAAAAGTTGGTCCAAATGGGCGTTACATGCAAAATAATTATATTGTCTCGTTCATTGGGTTTGCACCAGCTGATGATCCGGAAATTGTTGTATATGTTGCGATTGACAACCCAAAAAACACAGTAGCTTTTGGTGGGGTTGTGACGGCCCCGATTGTTGGAACAATTATCAGTGACAGTCTTCGTGCAATGGGCGTGAAACCTACGGACGACGGCATGAAAAAGAAACTAAAATGGACCGAACAGCCAAAGATAAAAGTACCTGATCTCGTCGGCCTGCAAAAAAGTGAGCTGCGTACTTATCTGACCAATTTATCCATCGAGACGAGCGGCGAAGGAAAATATATTATCGACCAGGAACCTGCCCCGGGTACGAAGGTGGAAAAAGGAGAAAAAATCAGAATATATTTGGCTGATGAAAAGGATCGTGATTCGGAGTGATATTTGCTATAATAAACAGGTGATAATGGGAACTTAAAAATACTTGGTTGATTATAAGCAAGTGAATTAATCACAGGTACACCATTTTTAATTTCCTGCACAACAAAAAAAGAGGGTGTTCCTGCCCTCTTAAAAAATGCTTATACTTGGAATGAATATATGGAGACTAATAAAATGATAGGATGTTTGATATGAAATTATCGGAATTACTTTCTGAGCTTACCTTTTATGAAGAATTAAACGCCCCAATCGATAATGTTGAGATTAAAAATGTTGAAATGGATTCCCGCGAAGTTGGGGACGGTGATTTGTTTATTTGCATTGATGGCTTTACGGTTGATGGGCATAAGTTTGCAGAACAGGCGGTGCAAAATGGAGCAAGTGCTATTCTTGCTGAAAAGGATGTATCCGTACCTGTGCCGACAGTTAAAGTGGCTAACACTTCGAGGGCACTGCCTATTGTCGCTGGAAAGTTTTTTCAATATCCAACAAAAAAATTGCCGTTAATCGGTGTGACCGGAACAAACGGTAAAACTACCGTGACGTATTTGCTGGAATCCATTTTCAATCAGGTCAGCCGGAAAACAGGTCTGATTGGAACAATTCAAATGAAAATTGGTGAAGATATACATCCGGTGAAGAATACCACGCCTGATGCATTGTTTCTGCAACGTACGTTTAAACAGATGCACGATGAAAAAGTTGAACAAGCTATAATGGAAGTATCTTCACACGCGCTGGACCTTGGCAGGGTACATGGGTGTGATTTTGATATTGCTGTTTTTACAAATATCTCACAGGATCACCTGGACTATCATCGCAATATGGAAGATTATCTGCATGCTAAAAGTCTGTTGTTTTCGCAATTGGGCAATAGCTTTGACGAAGAAAATAAAAAATACGCGGTGATTAATCTCGATGACCCGCATGCGGATTTTTTAATACGAAGCACCGCACAGCAAGTAGTTACATACGGCTGTGAACATGAAGCACATGTTATGGCCGAAGAAATCAATCTTGAGGTCACAAGAACTGAATTCACGCTGAAGACTCCTGTCGGCTCTGTTCGGATCAACAGCAGGCTGGTCGGAACGTTTAATATTTATAATATGCTTGCGGCAAGTGCTGCAGCCATTGCAGCCAATGTTCCGCTTTCAGAAATTAAGGATGCGTTGGAAAAGGTAAAAGGTGTAAGCGGACGATTTGAACCGGTTGAAGGGAATCATGATTTTGCGGTGATTGTCGACTATGCACATACACCAGATTCTCTGGAAAATGTACTGCAAACAATCAAAGGATTTGCAAAACAAAAGGTTTACGTTGTTGTCGGATGTGGAGGAGATCGAGATAAGACGAAGCGACCGTTAATGGCGGATGTTGCCATGAATTATGCTGATCATGTTATATTCACATCTGATAACCCGCGGACTGAAGATTCTGGGGAAATCTTAAGCGATATGACTGATGGATTAGAGGATAACCATTATGAGGTCATTGAAGGACGGAAAGAAGCAATTAATATGGCCGTGAAACTGGCAGATACAGATGATATTATTTTGATTGCCGGTAAGGGTCATGAAACCTACCAGGAAATTGGCGGGACGAGGTATGATTTTGACGACCGGGTGGAGGCAAAAAAAGCAATTGACAAAAAGGGGACATTGTAATGCTGTTTACGACGGAATGGCTGTCGACTGTTTTCACCCGTTATACCGGGTCAGCAGACGAATCGCCGATTGATGAAGTGGTAACTGACAGCCGCAAAAAAACAAATCAAGCCTTATTTATTCCAATTACAGGTGAAAAGTTTGATGGTCATGATTTTTTAAAACAAGCATTTAATAATGGAGCGGTGGCTGCTTTATGGGAAACGGGAAGAGATTTGCCCGGTTTTCTGCCTGACGATTTCCCTGTTTATTACGTTGATGATACACTGCATGCTTTGCAACGGCTTGCTGCTGTTTATCGTGAGAAGGTAAATCCGGTTGTGATTGGCATTACCGGGTCAAATGGCAAAACAACAACCAAAGATTTGATGTCAGCAATCCTGAAACCATCATTTCGTACACACTATACAAAAGGGAACTTGAACAATCATATAGGAGTTCCCCTGACAATATTATCGATGCCGGCCGATTCCGAAGTGCTTGTTACTGAAATGGGAATGAATCACTTTGGCGAAATTGAAGTATTATCCAGGATAGCCAAGCCGGACTATGCGATTATAACCAATATAGGCGAGTCACATATTGAATATTTGGGCTCACGTGAGGGTATTGCAACGGCAAAGCTTGAAATTATGGAAGGAATGAAGGATAACGGTTGGCTTATTCTTGACGGGGACGAACCATTGTTGCGTCATTTGCACAATCGGAATAATGTTATAACATGCGGTTTTGATACTCAAAATGATGTCATAATAGAAAATGTTACCTTGGGTCAGAATCGTACACAATTTAGTCTCTCCAATGGCGAGCCATTTTCCATACCGCTTTTGGGAAGACACCATGCCCTGAATGCGGCGTTGGCTGCCACTGTCGCAAAACGGATTGGTGTTGCTGCGGAAACGATAAATAAAGCATTCGATTCACTAGAGCACGCCCAAATGCGATTTGAATTACGGAAGGGGAAGCATGGGGCATCCATTATTAATGATGCCTATAATGCTTCACCAACTTCGATGAAGGCTGCAATTGAGGTGGTTAAACAAATGGAAGGTTTTCGACGCAGGTTATTGGTTCTCGGAGATATTCTGGAACTGGGAGACCAATCTGAATCCTTCCATCGATCTGTAACAGATTCGATTGCGCAGCCTATTACTGCCGTCTTCACACTGGGGGAACAGGCCAAAGTTATTTCAGAAGCAGTTAAAGACAAAAATCCGAACATAATATCCATGCATTTTACTTCAAAGGATTCGCTGCTAGAGGTGTTGGGGGAATATTTATCTGAAGACACATTGATCTTGTTTAAGGCTTCGCGGATGATGCAATTTGAATGGTTTGTTGAACAATTAGGCAACGAGGCATAAAATGTACGGACGGTCGCTGCATGAGGAGGAGAAACAATGAACATCTATATATTATTGATGACAATAGCAATAGCATTTCTGATTACCGTCCTTTTATCACCGATTTTCATTCCATTCCTGCGACGTTTGAAATTTGGACAGAGCATCAGGGAAGAAGGACCACAGTCACATCTTAAAAAAACAGGAACACCGACAATGGGCGGAACGATGATTGTAATCAGTGTTATATTGACGTCGCTGATTATGGTCAGCAAATTCAGCAGCAGTTCCAT
This sequence comes from Virgibacillus siamensis, assembly GCF_039522605.1. GTDB lineage: Bacteria > Bacillota > Bacilli > Bacillales > Amphibacillaceae > Lentibacillus > Lentibacillus siamensis. The sequence continues at coordinate 271,999 of NZ_BAAADS010000025.1, read as the reverse complement.
CAGCTATGAGTTATGGCTGCTTATATTTGTTCTTGTGGGATATGGGCTGCTGGGATTTCTGGATGATTTTATTAAGATTGCCATGAAACGAAATTTGGGACTGACCTCACGGCAAAAAATGATTGGTCAGATTATCATTGCACTTGTGTTTTATTTTATTTTGCGATATAACGACTTCTCTACATATGTCCAGATTCCTGGGACATCGATACAGTGGGAGCTGGGTTGGGGATATGCACTGCTGATAATGTTTATGCTTGTCGGTGCATCCAATGCTGTAAACCTGACCGATGGGCTGGATGGGTTGCTGGCAGGAACAGCCGCAATTGCCTTTGGGGCATTTGCAATATTGGCCTGGTACGGAACCCCTCAGGCTGAGATTACGATATTTTCACTGGCAGTAGTCGGGGCGTTGCTTGGCTTTTTGGTGTTCAATGCACACCCTGCTAAGGTATTTATGGGCGATACCGGTTCATTAGCACTTGGCGGATCAATCGCAGCAATTGCCATTTTAACAAAGCTGGAAATTATTCTTATCGTAATTGGCGGAGTATTTGTCATCGAGACACTTTCTGTCATCATTCAGGTAATCTCGTTTAAATTGACAGGCAAACGGGTATTCAAGATGAGCCCGCTTCACCATCATTATGAGCTGATGGGATGGTCCGAATGGCGGGTAGTTACAACCTTTTGGCTGGTAGGATTACTTTTTGCAGCCTTAGGGGTTTATATTGAGGTGTGGATAACGTGAAGAAATTAACGAACTTCCCATACTCCAATGCACTTGTATTAGGCTTGGCAAAAAGTGGTACAGCAGCTGCCAGGCTGTTACTGCAAAACGGAGTAAATGTAAGGGTAAATGACAAAAAATCAGATAAACAGGATGAGGAGATACGTGAGTTGCAAACGATGGGGGCGGAAGTAATTACCGGTTCCCATCCTCTTTCTGTTTTGGACGGAATTGATCTTATTGTAAAAAATCCGGGCATTCCATATGATAATCCTTTGCTTATTGAAGCAGAAAAACGGAGACTCCCGGTTATAACAGAAATCGAGCTTGCCGGGCGAATGGTTGAGAGTTCAATCATTGGAATTACAGGATCCAACGGAAAGACAACAACAACGACTTTGGTTACCGAAATGCTGAGAAGAAGCGGCCAGCCTGTAGAGGTTGCCGGTAATATCGGCTTTGTTGCCTCCGAAGTTGCGCAAACACTGAAAGAGGATGAAAAAATGGTGCTTGAATTATCCTCGTTTCAGTTGATGGGCGTTCAATCGTTCAAACCGAAAATTGCCGTTCTCCTGAATATTTTCGAGGCACATCTGGATTACCATAAAACGTTTGAAAACTATAAAAACGCTAAAAGCAATATTTTTGCCAATCAGGATGCGGATGATTTTCTAGTATATAATGCGGATGATCCGGTTGTATGTGATGCAGTACAGAAGGCAGCATCTCAAAAGGTGCCTTTTTCATTGCAGAAACGTCTTGAGAATGGTGCCTGGGCGGACGGATCCAACATTTATTTTAAATCAGAACCAATTGCCAGTCGTGATGCAATTGCACTTGTAGGGGACCATAACCTGGAGAATATTCTTGCCGCAATGTGCGTCGCCAAGTTAAGTGGCGCCACTAATAATGGAATTCGCCAGGTGCTGAGTTCTTTTACTGGTGTTAAACATCGAACGCAATTTGTTGATAGGATCAATGGCCGTTTGTTCTACAATGATTCAAAGGCAACCAATATTCTGGCGACACAAAAAGCACTGGCATCATTCAGACAACCGGTTATTTTACTAGCAGGCGGACTGGACCGGGGGAATGAATTTGACGAACTCCTTCCATATTTAAATTATGTAAAAGGAATGGTCCTGTTTGGTGAGACAGCCGGAAAACTCGAGAAGGTTGCTGAACAAGCTGGAATTTCGTTTGTTACATGTGCAGAAACGATGAATGAGGCCGTTACAATTGCTTATCGTCAATCTGCTGAAGGTGATGTTGTGCTATTGTCACCAGCCTGTGCGAGCTGGGATCAGTACCGTACATTTGAACAAAGAGGAGACATGTTTATACAAGCCGTGCATACACTTAAGTAGGGGCTTGTTCAAACCTTAAATAGATACGAAAAAATAAACGCCCCTGTTCCGATGAAACTGGAAAAATGGGGTGTTTTTTTGATAAAAAAATTATTTACATTTGAACGCAGACCTGATTTTGCTTTAATGGCCATTATTCTTGCTTTGCTCATTATTGGAAGTGTCATGATTTACAGTGCCTCCTACATTCAGGCGGAATATAATTTTGGCGATTCCTTTTTTTACCTGAAACGTCAATTATTATTCAGTGCAGTTGGAATTTTTGCTATGTTTTTTATTATGTCCATTCCGTATGGAACATGGAAAAAATACAGTAAGGTCTTGTTGCTAGTTTGTTTTGTGCTGCTTCTTGCTGTATTGATACCGGGTATAGGAATGGAGCGGAACGGCGCACAGAGCTGGATTGGTGTGGGAGCATTCAGTATCCAGCCATCTGAATTTACAAAACTTGGGCTGATTATTTATTTATCAGTGTTTTTGTCTGTCAATCAAAAATATATTACATCGTTTAAGCAGGGTTTTTTTCCATCAATAATTTTGGTCTTTACAGCGTTCGGTTTGATTATGCTGCAGCCCGATCTGGGGACCGGGGTTGTGTTGATCTTAACATGTATGATGATGATTTATATTGCAGGTGCCAGATTATCCCATTTCATTGGAATGGCCACGATTGGTGTGGCCGGATTCCTATACCTAATTTTGTCAGCACCATACCGGATCAGCAGAATTACTGCATTTTTAAATCCGTGGCAGGACCCGCTCGGTGACGGGTTTCAAATTATCCAGTCCTTGTATGCACTTGGCCCGGGTGGATTAATGGGTGTTGGTCTCGGTAACAGCCTGCAAAAATATTTTTACTTGCCCGAACCACAGACAGACTTTATTTTTGCCATTCTGGGCGAGGAGCTCGGTTTTATTGGCGGTACAGCGGTTATCGCATTGTTTGGTTTATTGTTCTGGCGGGGGGTTCGAATCGGAATTGAGGCACCGGATGCATTTGGCAGATTTTTGGCGCTTGGAATTGTCTCCATGATAACGATTCAGGTTATGATTAACGTCAGCGTTGTTATCGGGTTGATTCCTGTAACTGGAATCACGTTGCCATTTCTTAGTTATGGGGGGTCATCATTGACCTTGACGATGTGTTCAGTCGGTATTTTGCTGAATATCAGCAAGTATTCGAGGATTTAATCGGACATTCTTCAAAATTGGTTAAATCTGCTGGTAAACTGGGTAAAGTTTACTACATATCAGAGTAGATAATATGATATAATTCATGTAACAGTAGATAAGTGGCATTCGATGTGTCACTTTAATTTTTTGAAAAAGGAAGACATGGGATGGCAAAGAAAAAAATAGTTTCGATTGAAGATCGAATCCCCAGGTTGAAGCAAGAACGAAAGAAGAAGGCAAATCGTCGGCTGATTTTTTATCTTTCCATATTTTTCGTTCTCATTTCCATCATCGTATATCTTCAGTCGCCGCTGAGCGATGTAAATACAATTAAGGTTAAAGGCAACAGTTATACGGAGGATGAACAAATAAAGCAGCAAAGCGGCATTTCCGAAAACACGAATATATGGATGATTAATGAAGAAGAAGTGGTTGAAGCGATAAGTAAGAATCCGATTATACAATCCGTCGATGTCAGTAAAAATTTACCATGGACAGTCGAAATTGCGGTTTCTGAATATAATTATGTTGGTTACATAAAGAAAGATGGAAATTATTTTCCTGTACTTGGAAATGGCAGTGTGTTGACTGATTTAAAACGCAATACGACGGGTGGCAATGCACCAGTCATGATGAATTTTTCAAATGAGAAATATGTGCAGAAGATGGCTGGGCAATTAACAAAGCTGCCGGACAGTATTCTTAAACTGATTTCGGAAATCCATTGGAAGCCAACTGACGAAAATAAGAACAAAATATTACTGTATATGAATGACGGGTATTTAGTTGACGGTACGATACGGGGGTTCGCCGAAAAAATGAAAGCATATCCATCAATCGTTTCCCAAATTAAACCTGGTACAAAAGGGATCGTTCATATTGGTGTAGGTGCCTATTTTGAAAAATATAATCCAGCGGACAGTAACACTGGCAAAAAGAAAAACAGTAATGAGTCTGAGTAGTATTTGAAAAAATTATAAATTCCTGACTAACACGAAAGTCATATATGTTTCTATGTAAACGAAATATATAGTATGGGGAAAATCTCACTATCTTTTTATTTTTTTATACAAAATGTGATGTTTACAGGAAAACAATTATGGGTAATTTTTTAAATTGGGTTATTAAATCATAAATTATAGAAGGATTTTTGTGATTTTTGAAGAATTACTCTATATAAGTTCCTTTTTCACGTATATTCCTTTAAAATAGTGGATTATAGAATAGAATGGATGAAGAACAGAATACGAGAATTCATCTGGTAACAGAAATGCCGGATGCTTCTGAAACTGGAGGTGCCTTTCTTTGAACAACAGTGAAGTACTAGTGAGTCTTGACGTAGGTACATCAAAAATCAAAGTAATAATTGGAGAAGTATTGGAAGACTCCCTTAATATTATTGGAGTGGGAACCGCGAAATCAAATGGAATGAAAAAAGGTGCGGTTGTAGATATTGATCAGACGGTTCATTCGATCAGGAATGCTGTTGAACAGGCAGAGCGAATGGTAGGCATGCAGATTGACAGTGTCGTAGTCGGAATAAACGGTAACCATATTCAGTTGCAGCCATGCCATGGGGTTGTCGCGGTTCAAAGTGAAAATCGTGAAATCGGTGATGAGGATGTCACTAGGGTAATTGATGGTGCACAGGTTGTTTCCATTCCCCCTGAGCGTGAAATAATTGACGTCATCCCGAAACAATTTATTGTTGACGGACTTGACGAAATAACCGATCCCCGAGGTATGATTGGTGTGCGGCTCGAGATGGAAGGAACGATTATTACATGTTCTAAATCTGTCCTGCACAATATTTTAAAATGTGTGGAACGGGCCGGTTTGCAAATTTCCGATATTTGCCTGCAGCCATTAGCGGCTGGCAGTATTGCACTTTCCAAAGATGAGAAAAATCTGGGGGTAACCCTGATTGATATTGGAGGCGGATGTACAACAGTTTCCGTTTTCGAAAATGACCATCTGGCGGCTACCAGTGTAGTGCCGCTTGGCGGTGACAATATTACAAAGGATTTATCCATCGGGCTTAGAACATCAACTGAAGAAGCAGAAGACTTAAAATTGAATTATGGACATGCTTTCTTTGATGATGCCCAGGAAGATGAAACTTTTGAGGTCTCTATTATAGGCAGCAATACGACACAAATGTACAATCAGTTACAGATTGCTGATATGATAGAAGCCAGGGTTGAAGAAATCTATGCTTACGCCGAGCGTGAAATTCGACGGATGGGTTATCAGCAGCTGCCCGGCGGATACGTTTTAACCGGCGGTGCGGCGAAAATGCCGGGGGTACTGGAATTGGCCCAGGATTGTTTCCAATCAAATGTCCGCTTAGCCATACCTGATTACATAGGGGTCAGAGAACCACAGTTTACAGCCGGGGTTGGAATCTTGCAATTTGCTTATCGTAATGCGAAAATACAAGGAAAAGAGTTATTCCCGTCTGTACTGGTTAATCAGCAGGAAACAAAACCAAAGCGTACTAAAAAGAATTCAAACAATGAAGAGCCGAAAAATAAGGAGAAAAAGGAATCTGGGTTAGCTAATATATTTAAGTATTTCTTTGATTAAAACTTTGAAAATTCCCGGATATTAGTAGATTCCGGAACTCTTGTAATTTTGCATATTAGGAGGAACGAACTATGTTAGAGTTTGATACGAATATGGATCAACTGGCAACAATAAAAGTAATCGGTGTCGGCGGCGGCGGAAGCAACGCTGTAAACCGTATGATTGAACATGGTGTGGAAGGTGTTGAATTTATTGCTGTCAATACCGATGCACAGGCACTTAATTTATCGAAAGCGGAAACGAAAATTCAAGTCGGTGGAAAACTGACCCGCGGCCTTGGAGCAGGAGCAAATCCGGAAGTTGGAAAAAAAGCAGCTGAAGAAAATAAAGAGCAGCTGGAAGAGGCGCTGCAAGGTGCTGACATGATCTTTGTCACAGCTGGAATGGGGGGCGGTACTGGTACAGGTGCTGCACCAGTAATTGCATCAATTGCTAAAGAACTGGGAGCACTGACGGTCGGTGTTGTAACAAGACCATTTACATTTGAAGGTAAACGGAGATCCACTCAGGCGGTATCCGGAATCGATGCACTGAAAAGCAGTGTAGATACGTTGATTGTCATTCCGAATGATCGTCTGCTGGAAATCGTTGATAAGAACACTCCAATGCTGGAGGCTTTTCGTGAAGCGGATAACGTACTTCGTCAAGGTGTTCAGGGTATCTCTGACCTGATTGCCAAACCAGGTCTGATTAATGTGGACTTTGCTGACGTGAAAACGATTATGTTTGATAAAGGGTCCGCATTAATGGGAATTGGTGTAGCAACAGGTGAAAGTCGTGCGACGGAAGCGGCCAAAAAAGCTATTTCCTCGCCGCTGCTTGAAACAGATATAAACGGTGCACATGGTATTCTGATGAATATTACCGGTGGCACAAATCTAAGTCTTTATGAAGTACAGGAAGCAGCAGATCTGGTTACATCCGCAGCTGACAAAGAAGTGAATGTTATCTTCGGTTCGGTTATTAATGAAAACTTGAAAGATGAAATAATTGTAACGGTAATTGCTACTGGCTTTGATGAAAATAAAGAGCAGGAAAGACAGGTCAGCCAGCGGCCTAGTTTGAATCAAAAGCAACAGGCTGCTACAAGACCAAATGACGAGTTCAGCCGGGAAAGAGAACCAAGCCAAAACCAGCAGTCCCGTCCAGCGCAGGAAGAGGATACACTGGATATTCCAACGTTCCTGAGAAACCGCAACCGGAACCGTTAATTAGCATCAATTGATAATCAGCAGCCAGACATTTTCTGGCTGCTGTTTTAGTATGTAAAAAATAGTGAGGTGTTAGACATAATGGGAGATGGAGAAAAAGTATTGTCGATGGAGAACCTGACAATGCATTTTGGAGGGAATCAGGTATTACGGGGAATCAATTTAGATGTTTACCAGGGTCAGGTGATCGGCTATATTGGTCCGAATGGTGCCGGTAAAAGCACAACATTGAAAATTTTGCTTGGCCTTGTTGAAGGATATGGAGGAACGGTCGAAATTTTTGGGGAGAATATTAAGGAAAGTGACCATACATATAAACGGAAAATCGGCTATGTTCCGGAGAATGCGGACATTTATGAAAATCTGACCGCAGATGAATACCTGACTTTTGTTGGCGAACTATATGGAATCGATCGGGAAACAGCTTCGAGAAAAGCAAGGAAATTAATGGCTGCGTTTGAAATGGAAGATGTGCTTCATTCCAGAATTTCATCGTTTTCCAAAGGTATGCGACAGAAAGTTATTATTATGTCCGGCGTCATACACGACCCTGATCTTATTTTTCTTGATGAACCGTTGAACGGCCTGGACGCCAACAGCGTAATGATCATCAAGGATGTTATGGAACAATTGGTGGAGCGTGGTAAAACGATTTTTTATTCGTCTCATATTATGGATGTTGTTGAGAAAATAAGTAATCGAATTGTATTGCTTGCAGATGGCAAAATTGCTGCAGATGGAACCTTTGCGGAATTACGCCAGGCGAATGAAAAAGAGGGGTCCCTGGAGGATATCTTTAACCAGTTAACCGGATTTGATGAATACAAGGACACTGCTGAACAAGTTGTCGGTATAATAATGGACGGTGAGGATGATGCATAAATTCCGATCACTGAAGTTGCTCGACAATTTTCAAGGGTTTTTCCGTTCCATCCAAATCGATTATACAACGATGCGGAGAATTCTGGAAATAAAATTATTAATGGACCAGCGCCGTGTACCCGCAGTTTTAAATGCGGACATTTCCAATAAGCGTAAAGAAGGAAATCAGTTTGTTAAATCACTGGGGATTTATGCTTTATACAGTTTAACCCTCATCCCAGTACTGTTTTTTGGTGACAATCTGATGTATCAGTCGAGTATTCTGTTTGGAATTATGATGTTTATCTTGATGACATCGATGATTTCTGACTTTTCTGCAGTATTATTGGATGTACGGGATAAAACAATCTTGAATACCAAGCCCGTCCATAACAGAACGATTAATGCTGCCAAGCTAATTCATATTATGATCTATATGACCCTTTTAGCCGGGGCTTTTATAGCGGTACCATCTATCGTAATGCTTGCGACCGGACGTTTTTCTTTCTTTTCATTATTTCTGATGGAAACCGTGCTGATGCTTTTATTTATGATTGCGCTGACTGCATTGGCATACATATTTATTTTGCATTATTTCAGTGGTGACAGACTGAAGGATATTATTAATTATGTGCAGATAATTCTTGCGATTGGAATTGTAGTTGGGTACCAGATTGTTATTCGGGCTTTTGATTTTGCTATGTTTGAGTTTGTTTATGATTTCAGCTGGTGGCACATCCTTATCCCACCGCTGTGGTTCGGTGCACCATTTGAGCTGTTGCTGAATGGTAATTCGTCCGGGCCAATTATCTTTATGGCACTTCTTGCGCTGGTTATCCCATTTATTGCAATTGGAATCTATTATTATTTGATGCCTTCATTTGAGAGTAATCTGGAAAAACTTTTGGAGAACACAGGGAATCCATCAGTTAAAAAGCACCCTTTTGAACGGTTTTGGGAGCGTATGTTATGCAAGGGAAAACAGGAACGGTTATTCTTTCGCTTCTCGCTTTCTATGATGAGGCAGGAAAGAGATTTTAAATTAAAAGTTTACCCGACCATCGGCATGGCGCTGGTTTTTCCGTTTATATTTATGTTTAATTCCTTAAATAGAGGATCGTTTGAAGAACTCGCCGCGGGGAATGCTTACTTTAATATTTATTTTTCCTGTATCATGATCGGAACTGTGATCCACATCCTAAAATATTCAGTGGACTATAAGGGTAGTTGGATTTTTCAGGCAGCACCGATAGAAGGATCAGCCGTCATCTATGGAGCGACATTAAAAGCATTCCTGGTCAAATTGTATTTTCCGGTATTTATTATGTTATCGGCAGTGTTTATTGTAATTTTTTCATTCCGAATTGTACCGGACCTGGCAGTCGTTTTCGTAACAGCAATTTTGCATACGCTTATTTCGTACAAATTGATTAATAATGAATCCTATCCATTCACCAATCCGATGGAATCTGTGCAAATGCAGGGCGGAAGCACCGTGAAATATCTTATTTTGATGGTGTTAGTCGGCATAACCGCACTGCTGCATTTTCTGGCATCGAAGGTAGAATATGGTGTTTATGGGTACCTGCTTATTCTGATTGCTGTAACGATTATATCGTGGAAATTTTGTTTCAGCGGGAGTAAGGTTTTTTGATGAGTTTTTGCTTTGCGAGAAACTTTTCTATCCATTATTTGGTTTTTATATAGCGGGTTTTATCTGATTCGCAGCCGGCATACACTTCGCTTTCACTTATGCTCGAAAGTGAAAGCGAAGTATATTTCCGGAGCGGCTAATTCCACTATTTACAGCCAAAGCAGATTTATTGATAGAACTCTTTTATCCCAAACTTGTTATTACAAAGGTTAACAATTCCTCTTTTCCAAACTACACTAATTCCTCAAAAATGCTCCCGACAAAGTCACTGATAACTAGATAAAATTAGCCCCAATAAGCGTACAAGAAGTGACAGACTTTGCCGGTTTAGTGGGCTATACTTCCAGTTAAGGTATTTTCTTAAGGAAGGAAGTGTGAAGTGACCATTTATTTGGATGCCGTCTGGTTGCTGAATTTTCTCCTGGATATGATGCTGCTTATGCTCACACAGGCGTTAGCGAAGGACGGCACACGTAAAATCCGAATCATCTTTGGTGCCTTCATCGCTTCATTATTGGTCCCATTATCAATCTATTATCCGGATACGTTCGTGAACACAGTATTAGGGAAACTGTTTTATTCCATCGTCATTATTTTGTGCAGTTTCCGGATTCGTTCACTGTACCGGATGACGAAACTGCTTCTCCTGTTCTATTTTACAACATTTGCAATAGGGGGTGGCTTGCTAGCAATACACTTTTTACTTCAGAATCCAGTCGGGGTCTCAACAAGTGGCATACTTACGTTTAACAGCGGATTCGGAGCACCGGTCAGCTGGATGTTTATTGTAATAGGTTTTCCATTGGCCTGGATATTTACAAAGACCAGGATGGACAAGCATGCAGACGAGAAAATACGGTATGACCAGCTTTGCCCGGTAAACATTCAAATTGACAGTAAACGTTTTTCAACGACAGGATACATTGATAGTGGGAATCAGTTGATGGACCCGGTCAGTAAAAAGCCGGTTATCATTTGTGATGAGTACTTCTTGAAAAAGTGGTTTACAGAAGATGATTGGAAAGCGCTTTATCAGGCCCATTCTGAACTGAATTTCGAGAAACTTCCGTCAAAGTGGGAAAATCGAATTAATATCATTCCATACCAGGGAGTGGAGGGGAACCGTACATTTATGATGGGTTTAAAACCTGACAGTTTAACGTTTTATTATGATAATCAAAAAATCACAACCCGAAAAGTCATAATTGGAATTCAATTTTCGGAATTGACCAAGGATCAATCCTATCATTGTCTGCTTCATCCTAAAATTGTTAAATCAGAAGTTGTTGAAACAGCTTAATTAGTAAAGGAGCGGTTAATTTTGAAGTTGCGATTATGGAAACTGCGAACGCGATTATGGTGGTATAAAATCCTCTTTAAACTAGGGTTTAAATCGGATGAAATCTATTATATTGGTGGCAGTGAAGCATTGCCGCCACCGTTATCCAAGGAAGAGGAAAGAGAATTACTTGAATTGCTGCCCAAAGGTGATAAATCCGCCAGGGCGATGCTGATTGAACGCAATTTAAGGCTGGTCGTGTATATTGCCCGAAAGTTTGAGAATACCGGGATAAATATCGAAGACTTGATCAGTATAGGAACTATCGGCCTGATTAAGGCTGTCAATACATTCAATCCCGAGAAAAAAATCAAGCTGGCAACGTATGCGTCCAGGTGTATTGAAAATGAAATTCTGATGTACCTGCGTAGAAATAACAAATTAAAAACTGAAATTTCATTTGATGAGCCATTGAACATCGATTGGGATGGTAATGAATTACGGCTTTCCGATGTGCTTGGAACTGATGAAGATATCATTACGAGGGACATTGAATCAAACGTTGATAAGTCCCTGCTGAAAAGTGCGTTATCACAGTTGAACCCGCGGGAAAAACAGATTATGGAACTACGCTTTGGCCTTGTTGGACAGGAAGAAAAAACTCAAAAAGATGTGGCAGATATGCTCGGTATTTCGCAGTCCTATATTTCCCGGCTGGAGAAAAAAATTATTCGCCGGCTCCAAAAAGAATTTAATAAAATGGTATGACTTGCTGCAGTAAGAATTTGATGATTTTCTAGTCATTTTTACACGATACCCAATTGCATAAAAAACCTCCTATGGGGAGATACTGACCATGAACAGCATCTCCAACCGGGAGGGTAGAACATAATGACCAGACATAAAGTAGAAATTTGCGGTGTAGACACATCCAAATTACCCGTACTTAAAAATGATGAAATGCGAAAGTTGTTCAAAAAAATGCATGAGGGTGATATTGCAGCAAGGGAAGAACTGGTAAACGGAAATTTACGACTGGTATTAAGTGTTATTCAGCGATTTAATAATCGTGGAGAATATGTGGATGATTTATTTCAGGTAGGTTGTATCGGACTCATGAAATCAATCGATAATTTCGATTTAGGACATAATGTGCGCTTTTCCACGTATGCTGTTCCGATGATCATAGGCGAAATAAGAAGGTATCTGCGCGACAATAACCCTATCCGCGTCTCAAGATCATTGCGGGATATAGCTTATAAAGCACTGCAGGTCAGAGAAAAATTAATTAATAAAACTTCCAAAGAACCGACACCACTTGAAATTGCTGAGGAAATGGGTGTACCACACTCAGATATAGTGTTTGCAATGGATGCTATTCAGGACCCGGTGTCATTGTTTGAGCCAATCTATAATGATGGCGGAGACCCAATTTATGTAATGGATCAGTTGAGTGACGACAGTGACAGTGATGGAATGTGGGTTGATAAATTATCATTGAAGGAGGGTATGGTTAAACTGAACGATCGGGAGAATATGATTCTGAATAAGCGGTTTTTTCAAGGTAAAACACAAATGGAGGTTGCCGATGAAATAGGCATTTCACAGGCACAAGTCTCCCGCCTCGAAAAAGCGGCCATCAGCCAGATGAACAAGCAGATGTTTGAATGATTTGAAGCGAATAATTGGATAAAGAAGTAATCGCAAAATAGGTCCAGTCCATCCGGATATGTGCGCTTCCAGAGCGTATATGTGCGGTTTTGGACTGGATATGTGCGATTCTGTACGTCACCAAGTTATGGTGGCGTTTTTGTGTGCATTAATTTTTCAAACCTGTTCTGCATATACATCAATACAAAGGCAGGTGAATCGTATGATAAAATTATCGGAACTTCAGGTAAAGGAAGTGATTGTAATCAGTGATGGCAGCAGACTGGGGCACATATCTGATTTGGAAATAGACGGGAATACCGGGATGATTACCGCGCTGATTATATATACAAAGGAAAAGAAATCAGGAGGATTGTTTGGCAAACCGGGGGAAATGGAAATTCCATGGAATAAAATTGAGACGATTGGATCTGATGTTGTCTTGATTCGCAATCCGGGTAAAACGACGATATATGAAGAACAGCAGCAATTTTTCGAATGACGCCTAAAATATGATAATATGGAACAAGCATACAATCAGGGGGCGACGATAGTGAATGAGCCATTTTATGAAAGCCATAATCTGATGCTGGTACTTGAAAAGTGGCAGCGCATAAATCCGAAATTAAAGGCGGGCTTTACAACGAGAAACGGAGGATCCAGCAGCAGTCCGTTTAAATCATTTAACCTTGGACTTCATGTTCCTGATAAGCATGATGATGTGCTTGCCAACAGAATGAAGTTAGCGGAAACATTAACCATTCCTCTTGAAAAGTGGGTCTCGGGTGAGCAGATACATGATACCAGGATTCATATTGCCGGAGAAGGTGATGCCGGAAAAGGATCTGCTTTCTTTGATACTTCGCTGAAAGGCGTTGACGGACTAATCACCAAAGAAAATGGTATATTGTGTACAGCCTTTTATGCTGATTGTGTTCCTTTGTTTTTTTTCGACCCTGTGACAGGATTTATCGGAATTGCACATGCAGGCTGGAAGGGAACAGTCAAACGAATTGCTGAACAAATGATCCAACATTTCACGGAGGCAGGGGTAAATCCGAAAGATACACTCGTGGCTATTGGACCGTGTATTTCAAAAGAGAACTATGAAGTGGATGCGAATGTCATTGACCATATAACGGAAAGTAACCAGAAAAAAGTGGTTGAAAATAAGGGGAAAAATCGATTTTTGCTTGATTTAAAGCAATTAAATGCTGAAATTCTTTTACAACAGGGAATTTTACGTCATAATATAGATATAACAAATTATTGCACATATACAGATGAACACCTATTTTTCTCCCATCGTCGCGATCACGGAAAAACAGGAAGGATGCTGGGATACATAGGCTATAAAACGTAACGCGGAAGGAGTACCGGAACAGATGGATGTAGCAGCAAATTTGGACAAGATTCGCAGTAATATAGGACAGGCATGTCAAAAAAGCGGTCGAAATCCCGACGAAATTACCATAATTGGCGTAACGAAATATGTTACAATAGAACGAACAATAGAAACGATTAATGCAGGAATTAAAAATCTTGGCGAAAATCGGTTGGAAGGGTTTCTGGAAAAATACAATGCCATTTCCGATAAAGCATCCTGGCATTTTATCGGTACGCTTCAGTCCAGGAAAGTAAAAGAAATCATTAATAAAGTTGAAGCCGTCCATTCACTTGACAGACTTTCCCTTGCGAAGGAAATGAATAAACGGGCGGAACACCCTGTTGATTGTTTCGTTCAGGTGAATGTAAGCGGGGAAGAAACGAAACATGGCCTGAATTCTGACAAGGTGTTACCTTTCATTAAAGAAGTTGGGCGGTTTGAAAAAGTTCGAATCACCGGCTTAATGACGATGGCACCGCATGTGGATGATGAAGATCAACTGCGCAGTATTTTCCGGGAGCTTGCATCACTAAGAACCACAATTAGGGATGAAAATCTCTCACATGCCCCATGTGAACATTTATCGATGGGAATGAGTAATGATTATCAGATCGCTGTCGAGGAAGGGGCAACACATATCCGGTTGGGTTCGAAATTGGTCGGATCTTAAATGGAGCGGGGTGAAAAAATGAGTATAAAAAACAAATTGAAGACATTTTTCACGATGGACGATGAATACGAATATGTTGAGGAACCTGAAGAATTTCCTGTTAACGAACAACAAGGCAATAGCCAGAAAAAGCAGAATGTAGTCAATTTGACAAGCATGCAGCATCCCACATCAAAGGTTGTTTTGTGTGAACCAAGGAATTACAGTGAAGCACAGGAAATTGCTGATAATGTTGTCAACAGGCGAGCAGTTGTCATTAATCTGCAGCGGGTTGATCACCATCAGGCAAAACGTATCGTTGATTTTTTAAGCGGCACTGTATATGCCGTAAACGGTGACATTCAAAAACTCGGTGCACAGACGTTTTTGTGCTCACCGGATAATGTCGATGTGTCGGGGAGTATAACTGACATGTATGAGGACGACGATGAATCTGAAAAAGGATGGTAGAATTTAATGAACCAACTCTATATGATTTTATATTTTGCACTTGAGATTTACAGTTATGCTTTAATCATTTATATTTTGATGTCCTGGTTCCCTGGTGCACGGGAGTCATCATTTGGCGAGTTCTTTGCTAAAATCTGTGAACCGTATCTCGAACCTTTCCGTAAAATTATTCCGCCAATCGGGATGATTGATATTTCTCCAATTGTCGCAATTCTTGTACTGTACTTTGCACGGGCATTTGGCTTGCCGGTACTATTTAATATGCTGAGCAGCTGGTTTTAAAACATGGAGATTTATCAGCATTTCAGAGCGGAAGAACAGCCATTTATCGATAAGGTGTTGTCCTGGATTGAGCAGGTCGAGCGTTCTTATCAGGTGAAGCTGACAGATTTCCTTGACCCAAGAGAGCAGCAGATTGTCGACATGCTGATCGGCACAAGTAGCGGAGATATTACGATGTACAAGCATGGCGGAAATGAAGCAGCTGAAAGAAAACGTGTTATTCTCGCGCCGATGTATGAGATTGTTGACGATACATCCTTTCAGCTTACACTGTTGCAGGCTTCTTACCATGAAAAATTTGTCAGCGTAACACATCGCGATGTTATGGGAGCATTTTTATCCCAGGGAGTTAAGCGCCAGAAACTTGGCGAAATCATGGTAGGTGAAGGTACTATTCAGATTGTGGCAGCTGCTGAAATTGCACCCTATATTATCACCAATCTGACTTCCATCAAAAAGACAAAAATCAGACTCGAGGAAAAGCCATTTACCGAACAGATTTCCAAACAATCTGCTTGGAAAACATCTGATAAGACAGTATCATCATTAAGGCTTGATGCTGTAATCAAGGTGATTTACAATATTTCCAGGAAAGATGCTGTTGAAATGATTGAAAAACAGATGGTTAAGGTGAATTTTAAAATTGTCGATGATCCGAAGTTCACACTTGAAGAAGGTGATCTTCTTTCGTTAAGAGGAAAAGGACGAAGCAGATTGAACCATATTAACGGCCGAACCAAAAAGGATAATTGGAAAATTTCTATCGCTGTTTTGCAATAATTCCATCGCCAAGCAGGATTTTAAAACTTTTTGTCGAATAATAACGTATTACAGCAATTATTAAATCTTATAAATATATTATTGGGAGGTGGCCTGTGTGCCATTAACACCACTGGATATCCATAATAAAGAATTTACCAGGGGATTTCGCGGGTATGATGAAGATGAGGTTAATGAATTTCTGGATCAGGTGATTAAAGACTATGAAATGACGATTCGTGAAAAAAAGGATCTGCAGGAAAAAGTCGAACAGCTTAATGAAAAATTGGGTCATTTTACAAATATTGAAACGACGCTTAATAATTCCATTTTGATTGCCCAGGAAACCGCTGAGGAATTAAAAGGAAATGCAACAAAAGAGTCGAAACTGATTATAAAAGAAGCTGAGAAAAATGCCGACCGGATTATAAACGAGGCTTTGAATAAATCCCGCCGTATTTCCATGGATGTGGAAGAACTGAAGAAACAGGCAAAAATTTTCCGTACCCGTTTAAAAATGCTTGTCGAAGCGCAGCTTGAACTGGTTGATACGGACGACTGGGAAGAGCTATTTAACGAGGATTTCAGCCAGGAACTTGAGGTGGCTGCGGAAAAAGAGTCATAAGTCTTGACGATAGATGAATTTTTACATATAATTCATACAATACTATTTAAAAATACGATGATAGGGACAGTAAGGATTTACGTGGCTGTCAAGCGAGTCGGGAAATGGTGGGAGCCCGGCACAGCAGTTTGTTCTGAAGATCACCCTGGAGTAATCCGTTTTGAATGAAGTAGGAATGGACGGTCTGTTCACGTTACGGACATCGAGTGAATTTAAAATGGAATGGTTTTGAATTTATAAGGGTGGTACCGCGAGTCTTCTCGTCCCTTTTGGGGATGTGAGGGCTTTTTTTAATGGTCGCACCATGTATCAAATGATTTTTAAAATGATTTTAACATACAAGGAGGATATGGAATATGGAGTATAAAGATACGTTATTGATGCCTAAGACGGACTTTCCGATGCGCGGCAATTTACCGAACAAAGAACCGAAACGGCAGGAAAAATGGGAAGAAGAAAATATCTATGAGAAAGGACTGGAGCGGACAAAGGGACGTCCATTGTTTGTGCTGCATGATGGACCGCCATATGCGAACGGTGATCTGCATATTGGTCACGCATTGAATAAAATTTTGAAGGATTTTATTACACGCTATAAGTCCATGGCAGGCTATCATGCACCATATGTTCCTGGATGGGACACACATGGGCTGCCGATTGAAACAGCATTGACAAAAAAGAAGAAAATAAAGCGCAAGGAAATGAGTATTGCAGATTTCCGTCAGAAGTGCGCTGAATATGCGATGGGGCAGATTGACAGTCAACGGACACAGTTCAAAAAACTTGGTGTGCGGGGTGATTGGGATAATCCATATATCACGTTAACAAAGGATTATGAAGCTGCACAAATTAAAGTTTTTGGTGAAATGGCGAAAAGAGGGTATATTTATAAAGGGCTGAAACCTGTCTATTGGTCTCCTTCATCTGAATCAGCACTGGCGGAAGCTGAAATTGAGTATCATGATAAACGGTCACCATCCATTTACGTTGCTTTTGAAGTTACAGATGGCAAAGGTGTGCTGGATGAAGGGGATAAACTGGTTATCTGGACCACCACACCATGGACAATTCCTGCCAACCTCGGAATCAGTCTTCATCCTGATTTTGAATATGTTGTTGTTACTGTTAATGACGACAGGTTTGTGGTTGCCCATGATTTACTGGAAACTGTAGCAGAAGATTTGGAATGGGAAAATCCGCAAATCGTGAAGACGTTTAAAGGAAAAGAAGCAGATCGTGTGGTGACAAAACATCCATTCTATGACCGGGATTCACTTGTTATGCTTGGTGAACATGTTACAACAGATGCAGGTACCGGTTGTGTCCATACTGCACCAGGTCATGGGGAAGATGACTTTTATGTTTCCAGGTCCTATGGAATTGACGCATTATCCCCAGTTGATTATAAAGGGGTATTCACCAGTGAGGCACCGGGCTTTGAAGGGTTGTTCTATGACAAGGCCAACAAACCAATTACGGAAAAGCTGGAGGAAGTCGGTGCATTACTGAAACTGAGCTTTATTACCCACTCGTATCCACATGACTGGCGGACGAAGAAACCGACTATTTTTCGGGCGACATCACAATGGTTTGCGTCCATCAAAGATTTCCGTCAAACGATTTTGGATGAGATTAAACGAATTGACTGGTATCCGGCATGGGGCGAAACCCGATTGTATAATATGGTTCGCGACCGTGAAGACTGGTGTATTTCCAGACAGCGTACATGGGGTGTGCCAATTCCGGTATTTTATGGTGAGGATAATACGCCGATCATTACGAATGAAACGATTCAGCATGTATCTGATCTGTTTACGGAATTTGGTTCAAATGTTTGGTTTGAACGGGAAGCAAAAGATCTGCTGCCCGAAGGTTTCACATCGGAACACAGTCCGAATGGCACGTTTACAAAAGAAACTGATATCATGGATGTATGGTTTGATTCCGGGTCTTCACATGAGGCCGTGTTAAAAGAGTGGAATGATCTCCAGCGTCCGGCAGATGTTTATCTGGAAGGCAGTGACCAGTATCGCGGCTGGTTTAATTCATCATTATCCACAGCAGTTGCTGTCACTGGCAAAGCACCTTACAAAGCGATTATCAGTCATGGGTTCACTTTGGATGGCGAAGGGCGTAAAATGAGTAAGTCTGTCGGCAACGTAATGGATCCCGCCAAGATTCAAAAACAACTTGGTTCTGATATTTTAAGATTGTGGGTATCATCGGTCGATTACCAGGCGGATGTTCGTATATCCCAGGATATTCTGAAACAGATTTCGGAAGCGTACCGTAAAATCAGAAATACATTCCGCTTTTTGCTGGCAAATTTGTCTGATTTTGATCCGAAAACAGATGCTGTTTCGGAGGATAATATGGAGGAAGTTGACCGCTATATGCTGCATCGGCTGCAGAATTTGCTTGCTTCTGTCCGGGAAAGCTATGATAAGTATGAGTATTCACCGGTTTACTCGCAAATTCATAATTTCTGTACGGTTGATTTAAGTTCTTTCTATTTGGATTTTGCCAAAGATATTCTTTATATTGAAGCAGCGGATAATCATCGCCGGAGAAGTATCCAGACAGGCTACTACGAAATTTTGACAACGCTTGTCAAGCTGCTTACACCAATCATCCCGCATACTGCAGATGAAATTTGGGAATATATCCCGGGGGTTGAAGAGGAAAGCGTTCAGCTTACGGATATTCCGGAGCCAAAACAAATTGCAAATTTTGAATCTGCACAGGAAAAATGGGATCATTTCATGAAAATCCGTGATGATGTTCTTAAAGCACTTGAAGATGCACGAAATGAGAAAATAATTGGCAAGTCACTTGAAGCTGCCATCACCATTGTGCCAAAAGATAATGAAACGAAAGAAGTGCTGAACAGCATTTCCAATATTCATCAATTGTTTATTGTTTCCGGTGCGGAAGTTGCAGAGGAAGCTGCAAATGCCAGAGAATACAGGTACGTAAATGTTGCAGTGGAAAAGCATTCCGGGGAAAAATGTGAACGATGCTGGGTTGCATCCGAAACAGTCGGTGAGGACAGTGATCATCCTGAACTGTGCACACGCTGCGCATCGATAGTTAAAGAAAATTATACGGCATAAACACTATTGGAATAACGCCCCGTTCTTGCTGGAATTTTAAAAGCAGAGGGGCGTTTTTCTTTGATTTGTGGTAAAATGCAAAGGGAAATAAATAAATCGGAGGATACTGCATGTTCTGGTATTATGTTATTGCATTAATTATTGTTGGAATTGATCAATTCACTAAATGGATTGTTGTAAAAGAAATGGAATTATACGAACAAATTACGGTGATCGATAATTTCTTTTACCTTACTTCACACCGGAATAATGGTGCTGCCTGGGGTATTTTGGAAGGACACATGATTTTTTTCTATATTGTCACTGTGTTGGTTGTAATTGGTATCGTGTACTACATGCAAAAGTATGCTAAAGACAATATGGTACTGGCGATTTCACTCGGTCTGGTACTGGGCGGTGCAATTGGGAATTTCATTGATCGTTTGTTCCGGAAAGAAGTCGTCGATTTTCTGGATTTTGTGATTGCCGGCTACGATTATCCTATTTTTAACGTTGCCGATTCATCATTGGTGATTGGGGTTATTTTGCTGTTGATTGCTACATTTATCGATGAAAAGAAGAAAGGAAAATCAGAATCATGACCGAACAACAGCATATTGTCACAGATGCAGAAAATAAAATGAGGATTGATAAATTATTGGCAGAAGTTAATGCAGATGTGTCACGATCACAGGTGCAATCCTGGATTGGGGACAATCTGGTTTTCGTTAACGGCCAAAACGTAAAAGGTAACTATAAATGCCGGTTGCACGATCAGATTACCTGGACAATTCCGGAACCCAAACCTTTACAGCTGACTCCGGAGAATATTCCATTGTCCATTGTTTACGAAGACAGCCACTTGCTTGTTGTAGATAAACCTAAAGGCATGGTTGTGCATCCCTCGGCAGGCCATCAAAGCGGGACGTTGGTAAATGCATTAATGTACCATTGTGACGACCTGTCTGGCATCAATGGTGTAGAACGGCCGGGAATTGTTCATCGGATTGACAAGGATACCAGCGGGCTGCTTGTAGTTGCAAAAAATGATTCAGCCCATTCCGGATTGGCTGAACAGCTGGCATCTAAAGATGTGGAGCGGAAATATGAAGCAATTGTACATGGTGTGATTGACCATGAAACCGGCATGATTGACGCACCGATTGGAAGAGATCCAAGTCATCGTCAGCGTATGGGTGTTGTTGATAATGGCAAATCAGCGGTAACACATTTTCGTGTTCTGAAGCGATTTGCAAACTTCACACACATTGAGTGTCAGCTGGAAACAGGAAGGACCCATCAGATTCGTGTCCATATGCGATACATCGATTTTCCGTTGGCCGGAGATCCGAAATATGGGCCTCGAAAAACATTGGAAATTGATGGTCAGGCATTGCATGCGAAGTCATTAGGGTTTACCCATCCAGATACGAATGAATGGATGCATTACGAAGTAGGAGCTCCGGAATATTTCCAACAATTGCTGGATCAGCTGGAAAAAATGTATTGACAGTACAGCACGATTTTGTCATACTATAATAAATAAAATAGTGACCTTTAATTATAGTCCAGTGAGGCTAAAAAGGAACGGATATGAATGTGTGTACGTGTAGTATATACAAGTCCCTTTTTTCCTCATGGAGAAAAGGGATTTTTTAATGGAGGTTTTTTATGTGAATAAGAAGACGATTGTGCTCGATGAAGCGGCGATGAACAGGGCGCTGACAAGAATTGCCCATGAAATCGTCGAAAAGAACAAGGGCGGGGAAAACCTGATTCTTGTTGGCATTAAAACAAGAGGGGTTCCGCTTGCCACACGCCTTCAGGAAAAAATAAGCAAAATTGAAGGGATGACTGTCCCAATCGGTGAATTGGATATTACCCTTTACCGGGATGATTTGGAAACAAAAAGTGATGACCCGGAATTAAAAGATACGAATATCGATGTTTCGCTTGATGGAAAGAAAGTTATTCTGGTTGACGATGTACTTTATACAGGCCGAACTGTTCGGGCTGCAATGGATGCAGTGATGGATTTGGGAAGACCTTCACTGATTCAGTTGGGTGTACTCATTGACCGCGGGCACCGGGAGCTGCCGATCCGGGCTGACTATGTAGGGAAAAACATTCCTACATCCGAGAAAGAAGTCATTGTTGTTCATCTGCAGGAATCTGATGAACATGATGAAGTAGGTATCTATGATAATAAATATCCGAGCCTTTAAATGAGTCCAGTGAGATTCAAAAGGTTGCCGGGAAACACGTGTATGAAATGATACACGTCTATCTCTTTGCAGCCTTTTGCAAAGAGATTTTTTTAGCAGATAAGAAAGTATAAAACTTTCTTACTGCATAAGTGCAACTAAGGTTGTCACCTAAAGGCTTGGTGACAACCAAGTTTTCTAATAAAAAACGGAACAGGTAGGAACTTGTCATTCGGATACCAACAGAAGTTTATGAGGGAGTGGTGGAAGCGATGCGACATTTTGTTTCGACAAGAAATCTATCAGACAGAATGATATTTTCTATTATCAAAAAAGCTGAAGAAATGCGTACGGGGGTTCAACAAATGCCCCGGCAGCTTTTTGCGGCTAACTTATTTTTTGAACCAAGCACACGAACAAAAATGAGTTTTGTTGTTGCTGAACGGAAATTAGGTATCGAAACACTTGATTTTCAAATGGAATCTTCCAGTGTAGTCAAGGGAGAATCGTTGTATGACACTGCAAAGACATGTGAGGCAATTGGTGCCAGCATGATGGTGATTCGCCACCAGGATGATGATTGGTATAAGGAACTTACCAATAACTTATCAATGCCTATTATCAATGCCGGAGCTGGAAAAGGGGAGCATCCAACGCAATCCATGCTTGATTTGCTGACAATTTATCAGGAATATGGAACATTTTCTGGATTGAAAGTTGTCATAGCTGGTGATATCAGTCACAGCAGGGTTGCGCACTCCAATGCCTACGCACTGCAGACACTTGGTGCTGAGGTATACTTTGCCGCTGCACCTGGTTTTGAAGACATGTCAATGGATTTTCCGTACCTTTCGATCGATGAAGCAGTGGAGGTGTGTGATGTGTTGATGCTGCTCAGAATTCAGCATGAACGACACAGCCGAAAGTCCTGTGACACGTTTTCATACCTGGAAAAGTACGGACTGACAAGGGAAAGGGAACAAAAGATGAAAGCTCATGCGATTATTTTACATCCTGCTCCGGTAAACCGTGGTGTCGAAATTGATTCATGTCTGGTTGAATGTCCACGTTCAAGGATTTTTAAACAAATGGAAAATGGTGTCTATATACGCATGGCTATCATTCAAACGCTCTTACAGGAATGGGGAATGTATCATGAAATTGCTCTTGAAAAATGCTAAACGGCAAGTAATGGAACAGGAAGAAGTATGTGACGTGTTAATTTATGAAGGAAAAATTCAGCAAATTGCTCCTGCTATTCAGGGGCAAGCAGCACAGACAATTGATTGTGGCGGGAAGCATATTTTTCCGGGATTTATCGATGTCCACATCCACCTGCGTGAACCGGGTGGCGAACATAAAGAAACGATTAAAACAGGAACGGAGGCTGCGGCAAAAGGGGGATTTACAACGGTATGTGCCATGCCGAATACCAACCCGGTACCTGATAATACCGGTACTGTACAGGCTTTGCTTGAAAAAATAAAGCAGGATGCAGCGATACGTGTCCTGCCATATGCAGCAATTACGAAAGGGTTGAAAGGTGAAGAACTGACGTCAATTGAGGAACTTGCCAAAACGGGAATCTTTGCCTTTACCGATGACGGGGTAGGCATTCAGACTGCCGACTTCATGCTCCATGCGATGAAACAGGCAGCCAAACATGGAAAACCAATTGTTGCTCACTGTGAAGATAATTCGATTGTGTATGGAGGAGTGGTCCACCAGGGGGAAGTCAGTGAAAGGATGGATTTGCCAGGGATTCCTTCATTAAGTGAATCGGTGCAAATTGCCAGGGATGTTTTACTGGCCGAGGCTGCCGGTTGTCATTATCATGTCTGTCACGTCAGTACGAAAGAATCTGTCCGGGTCATCCGCGATGCAAAAAAAGCGGGTATTCATGTGACAGCTGAAGTTACGCCACATCACTTGCTGCTAAATGAGCATACAGTGATTGACGACGATGCAAATTTTAAAATGAATCCACCATTACGCAGTGAAGCGGATCAACAGGCATTAATAGAAGGGCTGCTCGATGGAACCATTGACTTTATTGCAACGGACCATGCTCCACATGCAGAAAATGAAAAAGCACAAGGGTTCCGCCAAGCACCATTCGGCATTGTTGGCTTGGAAACAGCCTTTTCCCTGCTTTATACCAATCTTGTAAAACCAGGGACCATCACATTAAAGCAATTGGTCGATTGGCTGACGATTAAACCGGCTGATGTCTTTGGCATGCCATACGGCAAACTGGAAGAAGGAGCAATTGCCGACATTACGGTAGTGGATTTGAAGAAAGAAACGAATGTGGATAACCACACCTTTGCTTCAAAAGGAAAGAATACCCCATTTCAGGATTGGAAGGTACAAGGGGTTCCAGCAGTTACCATAGCAGAAGGGAAAATAGTCTACGAGGAGGATTCACATGCATAAACGACAACTGATTCTGGAAGATGGCACACAATTTATTGGCGAAGGATTCGGGAGTGACACAACGATGACCGGTGAAGTGGTCTTTAATACAGGGATGACGGGCTATCAGGAAATCATTTCAGATCCGTCCTATTGCGGTCAGATCGTAACAATGACGTATCCACTTGCCGGCAACTACGGGATCAACCGGGATGATTTTGAAACCGTCACACCGTTTATTAACGGATTTGTTGTCAAAGAAGCGAGTGAATATCCATCAAACTTCCGAAGCGATGAAACATTAAGTGATTACCTGAAAGCAAATGGTATTCCAGGCATTGCCGGAATCGATACGCGAAAACTGACAAAGATTATCCGCAGGCACGGTACGATGAAAGGCATGATTGCCGATGCAGCGGAACCAGCAGCAGAACTGACTGAAAAACTGCGCAGAACGCCTGAACAAATAAAACAGGTACGGTACACTTCGGCAGTTAAGCCATACGTAGTGCCGGGACGCGGGAGGCGGATTGTTCTTGTCGACTTCGGTATGAAACATGGAATCCTGAGAGAACTGACCAAACGGGATTGCCATGTTACAGTTGTACCTTATGATTACGGTGCGGAAAATATTTTACGTTTAAAACCCGATGGAATCATGCTAACCAATGGCCCTGGGGATCCGAAAGATGTTCCGGAGTCCGTTGACATGATTAAAGAAGTGGTTGGCAAAATTCCACTATTCGGCATCTGTCTTGGTCATCAATTGCTGGCACTGGCCAGTGGTGCCAATACCGAAAAAATGAAATTCGGCCATCGAGGCGGTAATCATCCTGTGAAAGATTTGATTACCAATAAAACACTCATTACAAGTCAGAATCACAGTTATGCCGTTACACAGGAGTCGCTCATGGATACGGAGCTTGAATTAACACAAATCGCCTTAAATGATAACTCAGTTGAGGGATTAAAACATCGCCAATATCCGGCATTTTCGGTGCAGTATCATCCGGAAAGCTCACCAGGACCGGAAGACACCAATCATTTATTTGATGCATTTATGGAAATGATCCAAGAATCAAAAACAGAGAAAGAGGTGCAGGTTAATGCCTAAAAATATGAACATCCATAAAATTCTTGTTATTGGTTCAGGACCAATTGTAATTGGGCAGGCAGCAGAATTCGATTACTCGGGAACACAGGCATGTCAGGCACTAAGGGAGGAAGGATATACCGTTATCCTGGCAAACTCCAATCCGGCAACAATTATGACGGATCAGACAGTAGCAGATAAAGTTTACATGGAGCCACTTAACGTTGATTTTCTTATCAAAATTATTCGCAAGGAACAGCCCGATGCCATTCTGCCGACACTGGGCGGCCAAACCGGCCTGAATATGGCGGTTGCATTAGATAAAACCGGCATTCTTGAAGAATATAAAGTAGAATTGCTTGGGACATCTCTTGAAGCAATTGAAAAGGCGGAAGACCGAGAAGTGTTCCGTTCATTGATGAAAGAACTGAACGAACCGGTACCTGACAGCCAGATTGTCAATTCAGTCGATGAAGCATGCCAATTTGCCGCAGATATTGGATATCCAGTGATTGTCCGGCCGGCATATACACTTGGTGGAACTGGCGGAGGAATGTGTTATTCCGAGACAGAACTGCGGGAGATAGCCAGGAATGGGCTGTCTCTTTCACCTGTCAGCCAGTGCCTGATTGAGAAAAATATTGCCGGCTATAAGGAAATCGAGTATGAAGTGATGCGTGATAAAAACGATCAGGCAATCGTAGTGTGCAATATGGAAAATGTTGATCCAGTGGGAATTCATACCGGGGACTCGATTGTGGTTGCCCCATCCCAAACATTGAGTGATCGTGAGTATCAATTACTAAGAAATGCCTCGCTCAAGATTATCCGGGAACTGGAAATTGAAGGCGGATGTAATGTCCAGCTGGCAATAGACCCGAACAGTTTCAATTACTATATTATTGAAGTGAATCCGCGTGTCAGCAGATCATCAGCGCTGGCCTCCAAAGCAACCGGATATCCAATTGCCAAAATGGCGGCCAAAATAGCAGTGGGATTGACACTTGACGAAATCATCAATCCGATTACCGGAACAACGTATGCTTGTTTTGAACCGGCACTTGACTATGTTGTTTCTAAAATACCGCGTTTCCCATTTGATAAATTTGTTACCGGTGATCGGTATCTTGGTACTCAAATGAAAGCCACCGGTGAAATCATGTCAATTGGACGTAATTTTGAAGAGTCCCTGCTAAAAGGTATTCGTTCCATGGATATCGGTACCGAGGAACTTTGGCTTCGAAGCCTTGTTGATTTGTCCTTGGAAGAGCTTCAGACCAGACTGCAAAAAGCGGATGATGAGCGGCTGTTTGTTCTGGCTGAGGTGCTGCGCCGTGGTATGACGGTTGAGGAAATATTCCAGCTGACAAAAATAGATCGGTTCTTTCTGCACAAGTTAGAGCAATTGGTTGAGCTGGAAACAGAACTGGCGTCAAACAGAGAGTCACAGGACGTATTGTGGAAAGCGAAGAAACTGGGCTATTCGGATACGCACATTGCCCGCCTCTGGGACATGTCTGTTGATGATGTTTATTCATTCCGGGTAAAAAACCATATCCAGCCGGTCTATAAGATGGTGGATACATGTGCAGCCGAGTTTGAATCGGAAACACCGTATTTTTACAGCAGCTATGAGGAAGAAAATGAATCTGTGCAATCAGATCGCAAAAAAATTCTTGTGTTAGGTTCCGGTCCAATCCGTATTGGGCAGGGAATCGAATTTGACTATGCGACAGTTCATTCGGTTTTAGCCATTAAAGAAATGGGCTATGAAGCAATTATTATGAACAACAATCCAGAAACCGTATCAACGGACTTCAGTATTTCTGACAAATTGTATTTTGAACCACTGACACTGGAAGACGTTATGCATGTTATAAATCTGGAAGAGCCTGAAGGGGTAATTGTTCAGTTTGGCGGTCAAACGGCGATTAACTTGGCTGAAGGATTGGAACGGCGCGGTGTCAAAATTCTGGGAACCGAAATGGACGCTATTGACAAAGCAGAAGACCGGGATAAATTTGAACATTTGCTGAATAAACTTTCCATCAATCGACCAAACGGTAAATCCGTAACAAATCTGGATCATGCTGTGGAAGTTGCGGAAGGAATCGGTTATCCGGTGCTGGTACGCCCTTCCTATGTCATTGGCGGCAGCCGAATGGAAATTGTTTATGACCGGGAGGAATTGGATGCATATCTCGCAAAAACAAATGGGGCTGACAGTGCACACCCGATTCTGATAGATAAATATATTACGGGAATTGAGATTGAAGTGGACGCCATCAGTGACGGTGAAACGGTAATTGTCCCGGGAATTATGGAACATATCGAACGCTCCGGCGTCCATTCCGGGGACTCCATCGCGGTATACCCGCCACAGCGTTTGAGTGACGCTGTTAAAGAAAAATGTATGAAAGATACTGTTAAGATTGCCCGCGAACTCAATGTAAAAGGACTCATCAATATTCAATTTATCGTATGTGACAATGAAGTCTATGTACTGGAGGTAAATCCGCGTGCCAGCCGGACCATTCCTTTCCTGAGTAAAATCACCGGTGTAACGATGGCCAATCTTGCAACAAGGTGTATTCTGGGTGAAACACTTGCAGATATGGGTTATGAATCAGGAATTTTACCGGAAATGGATTCGGTTTCTGTCAAAGTACCGGTGTTCTCATTTGAAAAACTGCGCAGTGTCGATACGATTCTTGGACCTGAAATGAAATCAACCGGTGAAGCAATCGGCCATGATAAAACATTGGAGAAAGCATTGTATAAAGGGCTTGTCGCTGCAGGTTTGTCAGTCCCGCAGGAAGGAGCGGTCCTGCTGACGGTTGCTGATAAAGATAAATTGGAAACAGTTGAAATTGCTGAACGATTCCACCAGCTTGGTTTTCAGCTGTATGCAACAGAAGGAACGGCGGCATACATGGAAAACCACGGAATACCGGTTACAGCAGTGGGAAAAATCGGTTCACCGGAAAAGAACGTGATATCGATTATCGAAAATGGGGATGTACAATTTGTTGTCAATACACTTACATCCGGCAAAAAGCCGCGTTCCGACGGTTTCATGATCAGAAGGGAAGCTGTGGAGCATGGGATTGCCTGCCTGACCAATCTGGACACAGCCAACGCGATTATTAATGTAATAGATTCAACGACGTTCAGCGCTGAACCGATGACAGGCAAAAGGGCTGTATTGTCATGAAGAAGAAGGTAATGCTGACCATTTTGGATGTTCGGGAAATTGCCCTGGATACGGTAGAAATGATCCTTGAAAATTCCTACATCGCAGAAACTGCTGTTCCAGGGCAGTTTCTGCATATCAGTGTGGATGGTCATACACTGCGCAGGCCGATTTCGATTGCAAGTATCGATCGAAAACAGCATACAATCACAATTCTGTTTAAAAAAGTTGGGGATGGCACAGAGCAGCTGGCAGCCTATCAAAACGGAATGTCTCTAAGTGCACTCGGGCCATCAGGGAATGGATTCCATTATGAGGCATCATCTTTGAAAACAGTCTTGCTTATTGGCGGAGGAATTGGAGTTCCGCCGTTGTACAATCTGGGGACTGAGCTAATACAACAAGGCATTAACGTAATTTCCGTTCTGGGCTTTCAATCAAAGGATTGTGTTTTTTATGAAGATAAATTCCAGGAACTTGGCCGCACCATTGTGGTGACGGACGATGGGAGTTATGGACAGCAGGGGTTCGTGACGGATCACCTGCCTGATAAGGCGTTGTGCGATTATTATTTCACATGCGGGCCGATTCCAATGCTGCGGGCGGTAACCAATGCACTGCATGAAAAGTCCGGATCGATTTCACTTGAAGAGCGGATGGGCTGCGGTGTCGGGGCTTGCCTGGCCTGTGTTATTCCTGCTGACAATGCAGACGGCTACCGGAAAATATGTAAGGATGGTCCGGTGTTTGGGGCAAGCGAGGTGATGATATGACGGATTTAACCGTTGATCTTCCAGGTTTACACCTTAAGAATCCCATTATGCCGGCATCAGGCTGTTTCGGGTTTGGCAGGGAATACAGTGAATTCTATGATTTAAATAAACTCGGTGCAGTCATCATGAAAGCAGCAACCGGTGAAAGACGTTATGGGAATAACACTCCACGTGTTGCTGAAACTCCTTCAGGGATGTTAAATGCAATCGGTCTGCAAAACCCGGGTGTTGAAAAAATTATAGAAACGGAAGTTCCATTTCTCGCCGAATATGATGTGCCTGTTATTGCAAATATTGCAGGCAGCACACTGGAGGAATATGAAAAGGTTGCGGCAGCTTTTAACGAAGCAGGTTCGGTTAGCGCGCTGGAACTGAATATTTCCTGTCCCAATGTGAAAGAGGGTGGGATCCAGTTTGGCACAAATCCGGAAATGGCAGCCAATGTAACAAACAGGGTAAAAAAAGCAAGTAATCTTCCCGTTTACGTTAAGCTGTCACCAAATGTAGCAGATATTATCGGCATGGCAAAGGCTGTTGAAGAAGCCGGGGCGGATGGTCTTTCCATGATTAACACATTAACCGGAATGCAGATTCATCAGGGGAGCAGGAAACCGCTGCTTGCCAACAAAACCGGCGGGTTGTCCGGCGGTGCGATTAAACCGGTTGCCATCCGCATGATTTACGATGTCAGTCAGCACGTCTCCATTCCGATTATTGGCATGGGCGGCATCGAGTCGGCAGAAGATGTACTGGAATTTTTACTTGCAGGAGCAAGTGCTGTAGCAGTAGGAACAGCAAACTTTCAAAATCCATACGTTTGTCCCGAAATCATCGATTCACTTCCTGGTGTGTTAGCGAAATACGGATTTCAGTCAGTAACGGATGCAATTGGAAAGGGGCATGAGGATGAAAGGTAAAACATATTTGTCATTGGATTTTCCATCATGGGAAGAATGCAAAACATTTCTTGATCAGAATCATTTACACGGTGTCCCTGTCAAAGTTGGTATGGAGTTATTTTACCGGGAGGGGCCGAAACTGATTGAGCGATTAAAAGAAAACGGCCATGATATTTTTCTTGATTTAAAACTGTTTGATATTCCAACAACGGTGATGAAAGCGATGCGAAATATCGCTAAACTTGAAATCGATATGATCAATGTTCATGCATTGGGTGGAAGTGATATGATTAAACGCGCGAAAGAAGGGCTGGATTCAGGAACAACAATCAACCATGAAACAAAGCTGATTGCGGTAACCATTCTAACGTCAATGGATGAAACAGCAATGAAAAATGAAATGAATCTGCGGGGTTCTTTACAGGATAATGCTGTACAGTTTGCAAGTTTGGCAGCGGACAATGGTGCCGATGGTGTGGTCTGTTCAGTTCACGAGGCACAGCAGATTAAGGATGCGTGCGGGAAGTCATTTTTGACCGTCACACCTGGTATCAGATTGGCGGAATCATCCAGCAACGACCAGAAGCGGCCGGCAACACCGGCTTTTGCCAAAGAAAATGGGTCAGATATACTTGTTCTTGGTCGTACAGTTACACAAGCGGAAAATCCAAAAACCGCTTATAAGAAGGTTCAAAGGGAGTGGGGATATGGAAATGAGTCGTGACATAGCAAAAGAACTTCTGGACATTAAGGCAGTTCAAATACAAACAGACGAATATTTCACCTGGACATCAGGTATAAAATCGCCAATTTATTGTGATAACCGATTAATCATGTCCTATCCTAAAACACGCCGTAAAATTGCAAAGGCGTTTGCCCGGATAATTGCAGGGCTGGAACAAAAGCCGGATATTATCGCTGGCTGTGCCACTGCCGGCATTCCGCACGCAGCATGGCTCGCCGAGGAAATGGATTTGCCAATGGTTTATGTGCGCTCCAAGCCAAAAGGCCACGGTAAAGGCAATCAGATTGAAGGAGCACTGCAAAAAGGTCAGAATGTTGTTGTTATTGAAGATCTTATCTCGACAGGCGGCTCGTCAATTGATTCCGCAAGAGCACTTCAACAGGCAGGTGCGAATGTACTTGGTGTATTGGCAATTTTTACGTATGGATTGAAGAAATCTAAACAACAATTTTCTGAGGCAACGCTTGATTTTCAAACAATTACTACCTATGAAGAAATGCTTGCTGTATTGAAGGAAATCGGGGAAATTAATGAAGAGGAATTAAGTGAATTGCGCGAATGGAAAGATTCACTGTAACCGAAGTAGTAGTAATGTCATTTCGTGTATCACATAAAGATTATATAAATAGCAGAAGCAATTCCAAAACGGATGTGCTTCTGCTATTTTTTTATGAATGGAAATTTTTGTGATTTGTAAATAACTACAGTATATTGAAAATAGTGAGTAGTCGGACTATCATCTAGAATACGAAAGATAGGAGATAAATTTATAATGACAAAGCAATTGATGGGAAAAACAGCGATTGTAACAGGAGCAAGCAGTGGTATTGGAACAGCAATCGCAAAGGAACTTACTAAAGCAGGTGCGAATGTAGTGCTTGCAGCAAGGAATAAAGAAAAGCTTGAAAGCATAGCTGCAGACATTGGCAACAAGGATAAACTATTATATGTTCAAACTGACGTAACAAAAACAAATGATGTTGAGTATTTGACAGAGCGTGCAAAGCAAGTATATGGAAATATAGATATTTATGTAAACAACGCCGGGAAAATGGGATCTAGCAGAGTTTTGAATGGAGATGTTTCTGAGTGGGAGCAAATGATTGATATAAATATCAAAGGAGTTCTTTACGGCATTCATTCCGTTTTACCGGATATGCAGGAGAGAAGAAGTGGACACATCGTAAATATAGCTTCTGATTCAGGTTTTGAGGTTATTGAAAGACTTACGGTGTATTGCGCCACAAAATTTGCTGTTCGTGCAATTTCTGCTGGATTGGAAAAGGAACTCGCTAATACTGGTGTGCGCACTACCAATATTTCGCCGGGAATGGTCGAAACTCCATTAAGTTCAGAGAGTCCCTTTGAGGATGACCGAAAAAAACTTGAACCAACTGATATTGCAAAAGCAGTCATTTATGCCGTGACACAGCCGGATCATGTGGACGTGAATGAAATCACAGTTAGACCAGTTTAACAAAATTAATTTCACACTTTTTATCTATTACCATTTACAGGCAGTTAAAAAAGTATAAGATTCTGCTATTTAGTATTGAAATGCGATGGGGGTTGAATTATAAATGCTTTGGGATGTATTGAGATTTTTTGCAGTTATTGCAGGTGTTTTAATCGTTTATTTTATAATTATAGGCAGTCTTATAATGGGTAATAATTTATTGGAATTTCTTATTCTAAAGCGATTCGAAGGTAAATCAAGAGATGTTGTCATTATTGTAATAACTTGCTTATTTGAATTTATGATAACTTGGATAGTGGCATTTGCAGCTCCTTTAAATTTCACCGACACATTATTTATGACCAGTTTATTATTTGTTTCCATAATGTGGTTATCCTCTGTTTCAAAAGCAAGCTTCGATAACGAGTTAAGCGTAGAACAAAAACTTTATAGTGGCACAGACTCACAACATAAGATAAACGCAGCACGGTTTGCCATTACACCTATAAAATCAGGAACAATTTTATTTGGACTGATAGGTTTCATAACATCTGTTATTGTCTATTTACCTTTCTTTTTGGAATTATAGAACCTAAAGGGAAGCAAAAAGAATGACTAACCATCGTGAGTTAATACTCTATAAGATAATTAGATATTTTGTTACAATAAAATATAGAATAGTTTAAGTTATTAAAAAGAAAAAATAACGAATAGGGAAGAGGTGATTGAAAATGGAGGTACAATATCCAATTGGAAAATTAGAAGTTCCTGGAAACGTAACATTGGAACATATTCAGGAATGGCTAAAAGAAATTGAAACTTACACGGTTCGATTAAGAGAAACTGTTGACTCATTGAATGAAAAGGATTTAAACCGGACATATCGTGATGGCAGCTGGACAGTTCGTCAACTTGTTCATCACATAGCAGATTCCCAGTTGAACATGTATCAACGTTTTAAGCTGGTTTTAACAGCTGAGAATCCAACAGTTCCAGCCTTTGATCAAGAAAAATGGGCTATACAACCTGATACAAAACTTCCTGTGGAGAGTTCTATTAAACTACTGGAAGGCATAAATGAGCGCATCGTATCTTTGGGGAACAGTTTAACCGACGGGCAATTAACTCGAGCTTTTACACTCCAAAAAAACGGTGAAATAACAGTTTCAACTATAGTAGCAAAGTTAGCTTGGCATGAGGAGCACCACTTAGTTCATATAAAAATTGCATTGTCACAATAATACAATATGTATGTGTTCTTGTTTCTTAAACTGACGAATAGGGTACATGGTAGATAGAAAATGATCAAAAGGAGCTATGTATGATGCGTGATTATCTCAAACACTATATTAATGGCGAATGGGTGGAATCCACTGGTTCAGAGACGATGGAAGTTATCAATCCGGCGACAGAAGAAGTTATGGGACATATCAGTCTGGGAACACAAGAGGATTTGGACAGGGCCGTCAGGGCAGCGCGAGATGCTTTCCCGTCTTTTTCACAGACATCGAAAGAATACCGGATCGAATTATTAGAGAAGATTGCAGACGAATATGAAAAACGTAAGGATGACTTGGTTAAAGTCATCACAGAAGAATTGGGTGCACCACGTAAGGTTTCGGAAAAGGTTCACTTTATGATGGGATATTCCCATTTTAAACAAGCGGCTGAGGAGCTTCGGAACTTTTCGTTTACTGAAAAACGCGACAAATCGACCATCGTCAAGGAAGCGATTGGTGTCAGCGGTTTGATTACTCCGTGGAATTTCCCTACTAATCAGACCTCAACTAAGATTGCGAGTGCGTTTGCGGCAGGCAGTACTGTCATTTTAAAGCCAGCAGAAATCACTCCTTATGCAGCGATGATTCTTGCGGAGATTTTCGAAACAGCAGGTCTTCCTAAAGGGGTATTCAACCTCGTCAATGGTACGGGTGAGGGAATTGGCAATGCCATCAGTTCCCATCCGGATATTGATTTTGTATCCTACACTGGCTCCGGTGTTGCCGGACGTAAAGTGATGGAGAATGCTGCGAAAGATATTAAAAAAGTTGCACTGGAATTGGGCGGCAAATCACCGATGATTGTGCTGGATGATGCTGATGTTCATAAAGCGGCTAAAATTGCTGTCGCGAATATCTCGAATAATACTGGACAGGTTTGTACGGCAGCTACCCGCGTACTTGTGCCAAAGACGATAAAGGCGCAATTCGAAGAGGAAGTAAAAGCGGCTGTGGAAAAATTGACTGTTGGTGATCCCGAGCAAGATAATAAGGTTGGTCCGCTTGTTGCAGAAAAGCAATGGGACCGTGTGCAGAGTTATATTCAAACAGGCATGGATGAAGGTGCAAAGGTCCTTATCGGCGGTACAGGCAAGCCTGAGGGGCTGGAAAAAGGATATTTTGCAAAACCAACTGTATTCACAGAAGTAAGCAATGATATGACAATCGCCCAGGAAGAAATTTTCGGACCAGTAACGACAATTATCCCATATGACACGCTGGATGAAGCAATTGAAATCGCAAACGATACCATCTATGGTTTGGCAGGTTATGTAGTCGGTGAAGATCCTGACACATTACAAAAGGCAGCATCCGGCATCAGGGCCGGCCAAATCAGGGTCAATTCGGCGCCAACTGATTTCTCTGCACCATTTGGCGGATTCAAACAATCCGGCATCGGCCGCGAATGGGGTGACTTCGGTATTGAAGAATACCTTGAGCCAAAAGCGATTATGGGAATGTCTTCATAAAAAAGATTTTAAAAAGACCGGGCAGGTGCCCGGTCTTTTTAGGTTCATGAAGGTTAGTTAATCAATTAAGAGAAAGCGTTCCACATGAAAGTTATAAGGTTAATACAGGTTCGATTGTTAACAGAATATTTCGTGTAATAGAATTCCCGGAAAAACCAATGATACTTTGTTGACCATGCGCATATGATCGATTAGATATGGGAAACCCACTGTGGGAGGTCAGGCTATTAATGTCGGGGAATTATCGATCACGTATGGAACGGCGAAAAGGAGAAACAAAGACTAAAAGGTCTAATAAGAATGCCGCGCTTCTTAAAAAGATATTACTTTATTGTCTCGTGGTGATTGTGCTGACAATAATGTCGGTAAGCATTTGGATTTTTTCAATCATCCAGGATGCACCAGAACTGTCACCCGAGGAATTGCAAACACCTTTTTCGTCACAAATTTTTGATGAAGATGGAGAATTCGTTACGACGCTTTTCAAGGAACAAAACCGGATTAAGGTTGATATACAAGAAGTACCGGATAAAATGAAACAGGCAGTAACTTCAATTGAAGACAGACGTTTTTACCAGCACAATGGCATTGACATTCGGCGCATTCTTGGTGCAATGGTCGCCAACATTGAAAAAGGATGGGGATCGGAAGGCGGAAGTACCATAACACAACAGGTTGTGAAAAGAACTATATTATCGCCTGAAAAAACATTGACTCGAAAAATAAAAGAGGCGTATCTGGCAGTCCAATTGGAACAAAAATATTCCAAAAATCAAATTTTGCAGATGTACCTGAATAATATTTATTATGGTAACGGGGCTTACGGACTTGCCACGGCATCGAAAACATACTTTGGTATAGAAGACTTGTCTAAGCTGAATGTGTCGCAAATGGCCCTTCTTGCCGGCCTGCCAAATGCACCGAGCTATTACGACCCATTCGATTATCCTAAAAGAGCAGCTGATCGCCGAAATGACGTTTTAAACGCAATGATTGTGACCGGGGCGATAACAGAGAAGCAAGCGGAACAAGCAGAATCTGTTCCTGTTAAACAGCTGATAGGGAAACAAAAAAAGGTGAACCGTAATCAAAATCAGCCTTATAAGGCGTTTGTTGACCAAGTGTATCACGAATTGGTTGTAGAGCGAAAAATAGTTTCGGATGAACAATTTTATCAGGGTGGATTAAAAATATATACCACTTTGGATGTTGATGTTCAGAAAAAGGTGTACCGCCTCTTGAAATCCGATAAGATCAATTATCCGGATAAAC
The DNA here is from genome assembly GCF_039522605.1 of Virgibacillus siamensis. Taxonomy (GTDB): domain Bacteria; phylum Bacillota; class Bacilli; order Bacillales; family Amphibacillaceae; genus Lentibacillus; species Lentibacillus siamensis. Next base: position 235,424 of record NZ_BAAADS010000025.1, on the reverse strand, counting down.
AATTTGAAGCTGGAATTGCGCTGATTGATACACAAACAGGTGCGATTCGGGCAGTTGGCGGAGGAAGGGATTTTATGGCGATCGGCGACACGAATTACGGTGCTCAGGAAAAAAATCCGCCTGGATCAACGTTCAAGCCGATTATTGACTATGGTCCGGCAATTGAATACTTAAACTGGTCAACTGCGCATACGCTTGTTGATGAGCCATATTCGTACAGTGATGGCACCCCGATTCATGAGTGGGACGGTGAATATTGGGGAGAGATGACGATGCGACGGGCGTTGGCGTGGTCCCGGAATATTCCTGCGCTGAAGACGTTCCAGGCTGTTGGAGGTAAAAAGGCAGGAGCTTTTGCGGGGAAACTTGGAATAAAACTTGAAAAGCCGGTTTTTGAATCCGCGGCTATAGGTGGTCTTTCATCAGGGGTAACACCGCTGCAGCTGGCCGGTGCCTACGCGGCATTCGGAAATGGCGGAATCTATCATAAACCTTATACTGTAACGAAAATAGTTTTTCAAAATGGGAAGGAAAAAAAGATGCATCATGACTCGAAAAGGGCAATGCATGATTATACAGCTTATATGATTACCGATATGCTGAAAACGGTGATCAACACCGGAACCGGGACAGCGGCAGCAATACCCGGTGTACCGGCAGCAGGGAAAACAGGATCGACAAACATCCCGGAGCATCTTAGGGAAAAATATAACATTGGCGACGGCTTGCTTGATTCATGGTTTGCCGGTTATACCACCCAATATAGTGCAGCGATTTGGACCGGTTATCCGAAATTTAAAGAAGGAGACAGTGTTCACTATATTCGCTACAACGGATCTGATGATATAGCAAAAGAGATTTTCCGGAAATTGATGGGAAGTCTTTCGGAACCGGATACACCGGATTTTGAAAAACCGGATTCCATCGTTGTGTCGGGAGATGTGCTCTCTGTTCAAGATGCACGGCAGGTAAATTCCCGTTCTGGGGATCAGATGAAGGAAGGCGTGTCAGAAAGCGAGAGTACGGTTCAAGAACAATCCAATCTGTCTGCGGAAAAGGAAGAGCAAAAGGAAGATGTTTCTAAGCAAGACCAGCAGGATGATCATGTGAACCGGAAGAAACAAGAACAAAAAACAGACAAAAAATTAGACAATAAGCAATCAGAAGAAAGGAAAAATCAGAAAGAAGAACATCCAACAGACCAAGAAGATCCGAATAAAAAAACGAATGAACAGGGTACTGATAAAGAAGAGAATGATGAACAGAAGGACGATAAACAGCAAGACGAGGGTAAAAAGAAAGAACCTTCTACGCAAGATGATGAAAGTAAACAGGATGACGGATCAGATTCAGATGAAAATGATGAAAATACGGATAATCAAGATGGTGGTCAGGGTGACAACACCCAGGATGAAACCGGAGAAAATAATGAAGGGAATACCGAAGAAAACGAAGCGTCGAACCAGAAAAAGAGAGAAAAGTTATAAATGGATAGAGGACATAACCCTCCGTTAGTCTGATAAGCAGCGCTCATTACCAAAAAATGAGATTATCTCCGCAAATTGGAGATAATCTCATTTTTTTACTTTTTCTCCGCCAGAACCATCCATTCATCAATTGCAAAAGAGGTTATTTTATTGCCTTCAAATTCAATTTGAAAATAATCATGTATATCAGCGGCTGCGCTTGAAATGAACTGATCTACTTCTTTAATTTTATCTTCTTTATCCAATGTCCGTCGCACCCATTCTTGGTATGGCAAAGTTTTCTTCCGTGTGGTTTCCATACGGGTTTTCAGGTTTTGTTTGACTAATAGTTCCTTCCATTCCGATATTGATCGTGATCGGACATGACTGTAGTCACGCATTTTTTCCAGTGAGTTGACGAACGTATCATGAGTGGAATTTTCGGGAGCTATATTATCGATAAACAAAAATTCACCATCTGGTTTTAGGATACGATATACTTCTGCAATAAACAGTCCCGGATTGGGAAAGTGATGTGCTGCAATTCTGCAGGTGACAATATCAAATGTATTGCTTTCAAAAGGCAGGTTTTCTGCATCCGCGACCTGATAGCTAATATTATTGAGGTCGGTTAAGTGTGCTGCCGTGTTGATCAACATTGTTTCTGTAATGTCAGTAGCAGTGATCTGTTTAACATAGGGCGCCAGTTTTTTTGCAGTGTGCCCTCCGCCAGTCGCAATATCCAGAACATGTTGTGTGGAGTCGGGATTCAACCAGTTTATCATTAGAGATAAATCTTCTCCTGTGGCATGAGTGGAACTTGTCACATATGCATCACTATTTTTGGAAAATACCTTTCTTGCATCTTCCTTCTCAGACATATCATCATCTCCCAAATTAAAAGGTACTTTTATCATATCGAAGTACATGCAATAATTATAATATTCATTTATAATCAAAAGTAATAACAATTAATTATCAAAAGAGGCGTTCAGAATGAAAATTGAAGACTACGAGTTATTGCTGAAGTTGAATGAGGTAGGGACGATCCGTGGGACGGCCAAGGCAATTTTAATATCTCAGCCGGCTGTTACCCAGCGGTTGAAGTATATTGAGGATTATTTCGGTGAGATGATTTTCATCCGAACATCCAAACGGTTAATGCCCACTCCTGCAGGTGAAATGATTTTAACGCATGCGAAAGAAGTGATGAATCGAGAAGAAATTATCAAAAATTCGCTCTCACAATCCAGTCAGGAAGTCCAAGGTACCTTGTCGATAGCCTGCTCCACACTTGTCAGTCAGCGGTTTTTACCGTCTATTTTGTCCAAATACACAAAAAAATTTCCGAAAGTGGCAATTGATCTTGTGACGGGGATCAGTGAAGATATCAAAAAAGGTCATAAAAAGTATCATGTATCCATTATCCGAGGTGAAAAATTGAAGGAAACCGTGAGTGAACCGCTTTTCGATGATCCATTATATATATTTGATACCGAACCCTTTCCGAAAAACAAGCTGAAAGAACGGCCGCTTATTTCGTTTAAAAGTGATGACAGTATGCATGAACAGGTAGATAATTGGCTTTATTACCATCAGGATCAGTTAAAGCCGGTTAAAAACATCCGGGTCGATCAGATTGAAACGTGCAAACAGTTCATGAAAGAAGGATTGGGAATGGCAGTGTTGCCTGAAAGTGTTTCTGATTCGATGATGGAAGAATACCCGCACATATCGATGGAACTTGCTGGAAAACCGGTGACAAGAGACACATGGGTTTGTTATCAGGACGGGGTCCGCAATTTGCCACAGGTTGACGAATTTATCAAGGCGCTGTTAGATGAAACGTTTCGGTAATGTTTAATTTTTTTCATAAAAGGAACACTCATTATATAATCAGATATCAAGGAGTGTTTATACATGAGCGACGTAATATTTACATCAAGTGCAACAGCAAAAAATGGTCGGGAAGGACACGTTAAATCGGATGATGGCTTAATAGACTTAGATCTGGTTAACCCGGCTACAAATAAGGAAGATAAGGGTTCCAATCCGGAACAGCTTTTCGCGGCAGCATATTCAGCATGTTATGATGGTGCACTGAATTTGGTTGCATCGAACCAGAAAAAGGACATTGATTCCGAAACCACTGCAGAAGTAAGTTTCTGTAAGGACCCTGAAGATAACGGTTTTAAAATTGCGGCAACCTTGAATATCAACATCAAGGGTGTCAGCCAGGATGAGGCAGACAAACTGGCTGAAGATGCCCATCAGGCTTGTCCATATTCCAAGGCAACCAGGGGAAATATTGAGGTAACATTAAATCCTAAGGCAGTATAATGAGTAGAGTTGAATCGGGACATCGATTACGATTAATCGGTGTCCTGATTTTTTAAGTTATAAATTAAAGGAAAATTCTTTACACTCATGGTAAGGTAAAATGTACTAATGAAGAAAATAAGAAGCACTGATTCAGGCTGCGAGTCTTTTGAATAACGGACTTGTCATTTAGGGGAAATTGCAATGACTTATAGTTGGAAAACATGCCCTTCCGAAATAAGGAATTTTGTTACAAAACTTTTGGATGAAATAAAGGTTGTGATACAGGAAAATTATATCGGTTGTTACATACACGGATCACTTGCAATGGGTGGATTCAATCCCTCCAAAAGTGACATCGATTTACTGGTAGTAACGCGGGATTCCATAACTTCTGCAAGAATGAAAGAATTGGTACAGTTGTTTTTGGATTATTCCGGCAACCCATATCCGGTTGAAATAAGCTTTTTGAATAAGGACCAATTAACACACTGGCAACATCCCTGTCCATTTGATTTTCATTATAGTGAATATTGGAGGGAGTACTATGAATCTGAAAGTCGATTTTTTAGTGTACAATCGGGGACCGATCCGGATTTGGCTGCACACATTATGATCATTAATCATCGCGGATGTTGTCTGGAGGGAAGGCCAATATCAGATGTGTTTCCTGTTATTCCATATTCCGATTATATCGATTCGATAATGGGAGATTTCCGGGAGTGTCAGGATAATATGGTGGAGGATCCAATATATTGTTCATTAAACTTGATTCGCGTTTATTTGTATTTGAAAGATAGAAAAATTTTCTCGAAATTGGAGGCCGGAAACTGGGCATTGGAATCCCTTCCGGACGATACAAAAGGAATATTAAAAAAAGTTATCAGCAGCTATACACAAAACGATACATTTTATTTTGATCAGGGCGAACTCTTATCACTTAAAAATTTTCTTGTTGGAAAGATTGAGATGTTGCAAAAGTAAACCCAAAAAACGCAAGGGAGAGAATTCCCCGCGTTTTTTTAATCTGGGTTTATTTTTTTTCGACTGCTTTTAGTCGTTCCACAACATCCTTTTGAGGTGTTACAAACAATGTTTTCTGGTTATCATACGTGACGAATCCCGGTTTAGCCCCATTCGGTTTTCGGACATGGCGAATTTTTGTGTAATCCACTGGAACCGAAGACGAGTGCTGTGATTTGCTGAAGTATGCAGCAAGTTGCGCAGCTTCCAATAATGTCTCTTCACTGGGATCTTTGGATCGGATAATGACATGTGAGCCTGGGATATCTTTGGTATGAAGCCAGATTTCATCGCGATGAGCAAGTTTCATGGTTACATACTCATTCTGTTTATTATTTTTTCCTACTAACATTGGAGTATCGTCAGAGCTTGTATACTTTTCCGGTTCGGGTTTTGCTGGTTTATTTTTCCTTTTCCCCTGTCTTTGTTTTTTAAGATAACCTTCATCACGCAGTTCCTCCCTTATTTCCTCAATATCAGCCTCACGTGCGGTGTCAATTTGCTGAATCAACTGATCTAAATAAGCAATTTCGTTATTTGCTTTTTTTATTTCGGTATTGACCATTCGTTTGGATGTCTTTAATTTCTGGTATGTTTTAAAAAAGCTTTGGGCATTTTCGCTTGGTGTTTTGTTTGGATTCAGTTCGATTGTGATTTCTTTTTGTTCTGGATCGTAGTAATCAATGACCTGAACATTTTCGTCTCCCTGTTTTACCTGATGCATGTTAGCTGTAAGCAGTTCGCCAAGATGCTGATATTTCTCTGCACCTGCTGCCTTTTTTAATGTTTTTTCATGTTTTTTCAGTTTTCGTTCGTTCTTATCTTTCTCATTTTTAATAAATTGATATAAATCCCGGGCCTGCTGCTTGACTCGGTCACGCTCTGCTTTTCCGGAATAAAAGGCATCGAGCATTTCATTTGTGGTGGCGTAATCCTTTTTCTCATCTTCCAGATACGTTATCGGCAGGACATGGAACGCTTCTATTTTGTGCTGATAGACTGCTGGAGAATAGCTGTTGTTGCGAATCAGTTCCCGTAAATCCTCAAATGCGTTACTATATGCCTCCTGAGAACCGAGTTTTGTCTCGTGGATGATTTCATTGGCAATGAGTGGTGATACACCTGTAATGGTCTGGACAATCTGCTTATCCATTTTTCCGGCATTAAAGTCGAGCTTTTTTACGAAGGTGGATCCATCAATGTCCAGCGGGTTGAGCTTGTTCTGACTTGGCGGCAGAATATATTTCTGTCCTGGCAGGATTGTCCGGTAACTGTTCTGGGAAACTGGTACGTGTTTTAAACTATCCAGGATATGCCCTTTGTCTGCATCAATCAGCATAAAATTGCTGTGCTTTCCCATTAATTCCAGTACCATCGTTTTGTTGGTAATATCGCCAAGCTCATTTCTCGTTTTGATGTGAAACGTAATGATACGTTCCATTCCGTATTGATCGATCGATTCAATAATCGCGCCGGATAAATTTTTTCGAAGCAGCATACAGAACATCGGGGGCTCTTTTGGATTTCTGTATGTGTCATCGGTTAAATGAAATCGCGCATACATAGGGTGAATCGATACAAGTAATGTATGATTTTCTCCCTGGCTGCGTATTGTGAAAACCAGTTCAGTGGATGTTGGCTGATATATTTTAGTGATTTTTCCCGGTATTATTTTTTTATTTAATTCGTGCGTTACTGCTCGTGTAACAATCCCATCGAATGGCATTTAATCACCTCAAAATTCCATATTTATTTACTGCAATAGCTATATTAAATTATCGTTATACTCTGGTTTCAACTATATAGAACCATATATCGATTGTATAAGGCCAGTTATCATTCGTAAAACGAAAATATCAACCGCAAACAATTCGTGGCGGATACCTTTCATACGGCAAAAACCATGCTCCATTGCTTTTCTACCAATTATAGCATTATTTGGGACATGTCTGCATAGTTATTGTTATAGAGATTTGTTTTCGATCGTATCAGGATGGATATGGAGGAATGAACTATGAATTGGTATCAGTTGGACGCAGAAACGGTTGAACAAAAACTACATGTTACAACAGGAGCAGGCCTTAAAGCAAAACAGGTGGACAAGCGCAGGAAGGAATTTGGTGCAAATAAACTGCTAACAGAAAAGGAAGTCTCCCGATGGTTGATTTTTTTGAAGCAGTTCCAGGATTTTATGGTGCTTGTCCTGCTTGCTGCAACATTGATTGCAGGAGTACTTGGAGAATATGTGGATGCGATAGCAATTATGGTAATCGTTTTGGTAAACGGATTTCTTGGTTATTTTCAGGAACAAAAAGCGGAAAAGTCTCTGGCAAAATTGAAAGAAATGTCCGCGCCTGTGGCCAGCGTCATGCGTGAAGGCGAGTGGGTAAAAATCCCTTCCGGTGATGTTGTGGTCGGGGATGTGGTTCGAATTAACAGTGGTGACCGGATTCCTGCTGATTTAAGGCTCACCAAGTCAAACAGTATGGAAACCGAGGAATCAGCGTTAACCGGGGAATCCCTTCCGGTAATGAAACATGCATCTGCTATTAGAAAAGACGGACTTGATGCACAGGATCAGGTGAATATGGGTTTTATGGGAACTTTGGTAACCCGGGGGTCCGGAGTCGGCATTGTTGTTGGGACCGGCATGAACACGGTGATGGGACAAATTGCATCACTCATGACAGGGACAACTAAAACAATTACGCCGTTGGAGCGGAAACTTGCAGAGCTTGGAAAAATCCTTATTTTTGCAGCATTAATTTTGACGGCATTAGTTGTTGTTGTCGGTGTATATCAGGGGCATCCGATTTATAACATGTTCCTGGCGGGGGTATCATTGGCAGTTGCTGCGATACCGGAAGGGCTGCCGGCAATCGTAACAGTCGCACTTTCGTTGGGTGTGCAGCGGATGATCAGAAAAAAAGCGATTGTCCGAAAGCTTTCTGCAGTTGAAACGCTTGGGTGTGCATCGGTTATTTGTTCCGACAAAACAGGGACATTGACCGAAAACCAAATGACGGTGAAAGAACTATATGTAAATGGCAAGCATCTGTATGTAACTGGGAACGGTTATTCGGTTCAAGGGGATTATTTTCTCAATGATAAAAAAGTGGATCGGGATTTTCCCAATTTAAATTCCATGCTCTTATATGGGATGCTTTGCAACAACGCGTCACTGCAACTGAGAAAGGGAAAATACAATATCGATGGAGATCCGACAGATGGTGCTTTGTTGGTTGCTGCCAGAAAGTTCGGTCTTTCGCATGTACTGCATGATCAGTATAAAGTTGTGAAGGAGATCCCGTTTGATTCCACCCGCAAACGAATGAGCATGATCATTGAAGATGAGAATAAAATGCGGTTTTTAATAACGAAGGGTGCACCGGAAGTATTGCTTCCCCGTTCGGATTTTTATTTGAGTGAAGACGGTCGAAAAATGATGCGCACAACAGATAAACAAACGGTTGAGAATGCGATTAACGGCATGGCACAGAATGCACTGCGAACTATTGCCATCGCGATGAAGCCTCTTCCTGATGATGGTGATGCAGATGCGGCTGTGCTGGAAAACGAATTAACATTTGTCGGATTATATGGAATGATGGACCCGCCGAGAAAAGAAGTGAAAGCTGCAGTAAATGAGTGTCGTGAGGCCGGAATAAAAACGGTTATGATTACTGGAGATCATGAAAAAACCGCACGTGCAATTGCCGAAAATCTGAATATACTTCCTGCTGGCGGCATGGTATTAAATGGTTATCAGCTTAATCAAATGTCTATTTCCGATCTCCGGGAAGTAATTGATGATGTATCAGTTTTCGCCCGGGTGACACCGGAGCATAAGCTGAAAATCGTGAAGGCTTATCAGGAAAATGGACATGTCGCTGCTATGACAGGGGACGGTGTGAATGATGCACCTGCCATAAAAGCCAGTGATATCGGTATCAGTATGGGTCGGACCGGCACCGATGTGACCAAGGAAGCATCCTCATTAATATTAATGGATGATAATTTTACCACCATAAAAGATGCCATTATTGAAGGCAGAAACATATATGAAAATATTCGTAAGTTTATCCGGTATTTGCTTGCTTCAAATGTTGGTGAAATACTCGTCATGTTGTTTGCGATGCTGTTAGCGTTACCATTGCCGCTTGTACCTGTTCAGATTTTATGGGTTAACCTGGTGACCGACGGACTGCCTGCAATGGCGCTGGGTTTGGATCAGTCCGAGGATGATGTCATGAAACGAGGACCGCGAAATCCAAGGGAAGGCATCTTTTCGCGTGGGCTTGGCTTTAAAATAGTCAGCCGGGGAATTTTGATTGGTGTTATTACACTTGCATCATTTATGTTGACATATCAGGGTACAGAGGAGTCATTGGTGTATGGGCAGACAGTGGCCTTCACGACATTGGTAATGGCACAACTCATTCATGTGTTTGACTGCCGTAGTGAAAAATCGGTTTTTGCCCGGAATCCATTTCAGAATATATATCTGGTGCTGGCGGTGCTGTCTTCCCTGATTCTATTGCTTGGCGTGATTTATTGGGAGCCGCTGCAGCCAATCTTCCATACTACCTTTCTAGGAATTCGAGATTGGATGCTCATCCTGGTGTTGAGCTCTCTGCCGACAGTTCTGTTTGGATTTACCAAAAAGTAAATATAAGCATTATAAAAACCCTTCTGCAACGAATGAAGGGTTTTTATAATGTTCAATTGTTGCTATAATAGTAAGGTCAATTAATCAGGCAACGGATGTGATGGATATGGTAAGAAGTATGACCGGGTACGGAAAAGATGTAATACATAAGGGTGATACCACAGTAACCATCGAAGTCAGGAGTGTGAACCACCGTTTTTTGGATGTTGCGGTGAAACTGCCCCGCACCATTTTGTTTCTGGAGGACAAAATAAAAAAAGTGATGCGCACCTATGTTCAGCGTGGACATGTGGACATCTACATCCAGATAGACGGAGATGGAATGATTCAAAAAGAATTGAAAACCGACTGGAACATGCTGGCACAATACATGGAACATTTTGACCGGGCAAAACAGCAGTATGATTTAGAAGGTACGATTCCTGCTTCTGTCATGACAATGATTCCGGATCTTATGACGGTTCAGGAAGTTGAGATGGAAACGGACGCGATATCTGAAATAGTTCTGACAGGTGTCCACCATGCGTGTGAAAGAATGGTGGATATGCGTACAAAAGAAGGAGAGTTTCTTTTCCATGATTTGCAGAATCGGAGCAACGTAATAGAGGAGACGGTGCATCATCTGCAATCACTCCGGGAAACAGTAACGATGGAGTACCATGACAGGATCCAGGAACGTCTGCAATATTATATCGAGGACAACAAAGTGGTCGATCGGGCGCGTATGCATCAGGAAATTGCATTGTTGGCGGAGAAAGGGGATATATCAGAGGAGACTACTAGGTTAATGAGTCATGTCAGTCATTTTCTTGAAATTACTTATCAGCAAGAGGCAATGGGCAGAAAGCTAGATTTTATCATTCAGGAAATGCATCGGGAAGCAAATACGATAGGGTCCAAATCCACTGACCCTAAAATAGGGAAACAAATTGTATCATTGAAGAGCAATATAGAAAAAATGAAAGAACAAGTGCAAAATATAGAGTAATTACTTGTTTTTTGCAAGCCATTAAACTTATAATAGTCGTATTAATTATATATAAATCTATGGGAAAATTACTTACAAGTTAGACAAATAAGGGGGAGCAAATTTGAGTTTACGATTAATAAATATAGGATTTGGCAATGTTGTTTCTGCCAATCGGGTTATTTCCATCGTTTCACCGGAGTCTGCACCAATTAAACGAATCATAACAGTGGCCCGGGATAATAATAAACTGGTAGATGCAACGTATGGACGACGCACAAGGGCTGTCATCATTACCGACAGTGATCATGTCGTACTATCTGCAGTACAGCCTGAGACTGTTGGACAACGCGTATTAAGTCATGAAGAAATTTCAGATGAATAAATAGGAGGAACTGTTTTGATAGAGGAAAAGGGAATTTTATTTATTCTTTCCGGGCCGTCCGGTGTCGGCAAAGGAACGGTCAGGCGGGAGCTGTTCGAACAGGAGAATGATCTAAAATACTCGATATCCATGACCACGAGGGAAAAACGCCCTGGTGAAAAAGATGGTGTTGATTATTTCTACAAGACCAGGGAAGAATTTGAAAAATTGATTGAAGAAAATCAGCTGTTGGAATATGCTCAATTTGTCAATAATTATTATGGGACTCCAAGGAAGTATGTCGAGGAGACACTTGCAGCCGGACATGATGTATTTCTGGAAATTGAAGTGCAGGGAGCAATGCAAGTTAAGGAAAATTTTCCTGAGGGAGTGTTTATCTTTCTCTTTCCGCCAAGCCTTGAAGAATTGAAAAATCGCATTGTCAACAGGGGTACGGAATCCCAGGAAAAAGTTTTGGGTCGTTTAAAGGAAGCTAGAAATGAAATAGAGATGATGGATGCATATGATTATGTTGTTGTAAATGATCATGTGGAGCATGCTGTAACAAAAGTAACGGCCATTATTCAGAGTGAGCATTGCAGGCGTGATCGCATTGCCAAACAATACAAAAAATTATTGGAGGATGAATTATCATGATGTTGGAGCCGTCAATTGACGAATTACTGGAAAAAATCAATTCTAAGTACACATTGGTAACATTATCAGCCAGACGTGCCCGCCAAATACGTGAGACCGAAAAACCATTGGTTGAAAACCCAAAATCACATAAGTATGTCGGCAAGGCACTGGAAGAAGTAATTGCTGAGAAATTGGAAGTAAAAGAAGATATGAAGTAAGAAGAGGGACCCTCGCTGATTTATTTGTTGCGAGGGTTTTCTTTAGCAGTTAAGAAAAGTAAAAAACTTTTCTTGCTGCATAAGTGCAATGATGACTGTCACCTGAAAGCTTTGCGACAACCAAGTTTTCCAGGTAATTGAGAGAAATAAATAAAAGCAGTTTTCGCTGACAGAAATGCGAATCTCTTAAATAGAGGGGTACAGCAGGAGGTATGGAACATGGTTCTGAATAAAAATGTATTATTGGGTGTTTCTGGAGGTATTGCGGCATACAAGGCATGTGCGTTAACGAGTAAATTGACGCAGCAAGGTGCAAATGTAAAGGTGGTCATGACAAAAAATGCAACCGAATTTGTGTCACCATTGACGTTTCAGGCTCTTTCACGTAATCCTGTATACACCGACACATTTGATGAAAAGGATCCTGGAAAAATTGCTCATATTGATGTTGCTGATTGGGCGGATATCGTATTAATTGCACCAGCTACTGCTAATATTATCGGCAAAATAGCCAATGGGATTTCTGATGATATGCTGTCGACCATCATGCTTGCAACCCAGGCAAGTGTCTATATCGCACCGGCGATGAATGTTCATATGTATGCACATAATGCGGTGATGGACAACATGAAAAAACTGGAGTCGTGGGGATATCATTTTATCGAGCCCGGTGCCGGGTATCTTGCATGCGGATATGTTGGCAAGGGTCGTCTCGAGGAACCGGAAAGTATCATCGAAGTCGTTGCGAATCATCAGACCGATAATCGGATGTATACTGGAAAAAAAGTGCTTGTTTCAGCTGGCCCTACACGGGAAAAAATTGATCCTGTCCGCTTTTTTACGAATCGATCATCAGGGAAAATGGGTTTTGCGCTTGCAGAAGCTGCCGCCAATATGGGAGCGGATGTTACACTGGTGGCTGGTCCCGGGAATTTGGAGACTTCTAACAAAAATATTCAGCGAATAAATGTTACGACTGCCGCAGAAATGTACGATGAGATGCTGAGTCATTATGGTGAAAGTGATATCGTGATTAAAGCTGCTGCAGTCGCTGATTACAGACCAAAGGAAACATTTACCGAGAAAAAGAAAAAACAGTCAGATGACTGGAAGATTGAGATGGAACGTACGAAAGATATTTTACAGGCACTCGGCGATAAAAAAGAAAATCAGTTTTTGGTTGGATTTGCCGCTGAAACATCCAGACCATTGGAATCTGGAAAAGAGAAGCTGCAGAAGAAAAACCTTGATGCCATTGTCGTTAACAATGTGGCGGCTGATGGTGCAGGCTTCAGTGGCGATACGAATGTTGTCACATATGTCAATAAACATAATCGGACAGAAGAACTGGAACTGGCTTCCAAACAGGATATCGCAGGTAATATTTTGAACTTCATTGCCCAGGATTTGAAGGGTGAATCATCGTGAATATCGCAAAAGTTATTGTCGATGTTCCAGCGAGTTCGATTAATCAGACTTTTGATTATTTAATTCCGGAAAAGTATGCGGACATTCTGGTACCTGGAATGCGGGTGATTGTGCCGTTTGGACCACGAAAAATAATGGGCTTTGTAGTCGGCCAAACAAGTGAATCTTCTTTTGACTCGTTAAAAGAAATTGACGAGGTGCTTGATCTGACACCTGTCCTCACCAGGGAACTCCTGGATTTGGGGAAGTGGTTGGCAGAGGAGACCCTCAGTCTTTATATTACCGCTTTTCAAGTCATGCTGCCCCAGGTTTTGAAAGCCCGGTATAAGAAGGAATTGGAGCGGCTTACCGATGAAACACTTTCACAGGACTTGGAATCACTTTTTGCCGGACGTGATTTTGTTCCCTATGAAGAACTGGAAGATACGAACTTAAGCTACTCTAAGGTGCAGCAAGCAATTCAGGATGGCGATGTTACGGTCAATTACCTGGTCAAGTCACGAGTTACCAAAAAACAGGTAACTATGATAAAGCCGAACCGCGAGTCGCATCTCCTTGAAGAAGCATGCCAAGAGTTGCCGGGTAATGCCAAAAAACAGCAGCAATTATTACAATATTTTATTGAAAATCCATATGAGGTGGAACAGAATATACTTATTAAGAAGCTAAAGACGACTAGAAGTGTGATTAAAGCTTTGCTGGATAAACAATTGCTTATTGCATCGAAAAAAGAAATATACCGAAATCCATATGAAGACAGTACCTTCGAAAAGACAGAGGCACTCGAGCTGACGAAAGAACAACAGCAGGCAATCACCCCAATCCGGAACTCAATCAGGCAAAATCAGCATGATGTCTTTCTTATCCATGGCGTAACCGGCAGCGGGAAGACGGAAATTTATCTGCAGGCTATACAGGATGTAATCAAGCAGGGAAAAGAAGCAATTGTGCTTGTTCCGGAAATATCGCTGACACCGCAGATGGTGAAGCGGTTTAAAGGGAGATTCGGTTCCAATGTAGCCGTTATGCACAGCGCATTGTCGAGTGGTGAAAAATACGATGAATGGCGGCGAATTCACCGGAAAGAGGTTCAGGTTGTGGTGGGAGCAAGATCAGCTATATTTGCCCCATTTGAAAATATCGGCATTATTATTATCGATGAAGAACATGAAAACAGCTATAAGCAGGAAGATAACCCACGCTATCATGCACGGGATGTGGCAATCCATCGCGGTGAAATCCATCAATGCCCGGTGGTGCTGGGCAGTGCGACACCAACACTGGAATCGTATGCACGTGCACATAAAGGGGTGTACAAGCTTGCTACATTGCGTAAACGAACCAATGAAAAAGACATGCCTGATGTAGAAATAGTTGATATGCGAAATGAACTGCATGAAGGAAACCGGTCGATGTTTTCCAGAACGTTAATAGAGAAGATGGAGCATCGGATAGCCAAGGGTGAACAGATTGTCCTCTTGTTGAACCGGAGAGGGTATTCAACGTTTGTAATGTGTCGAGACTGTGGTCATGTGAAGGAATGTCCGCATTGTGATATCGCCTTGACATATCATAAAAACAGCAACCGGTTAAAATGTCATTATTGTTCCTACGAAGAGCCAATGCCTGTTTTTTGTCCATCCTGTAACAGTGATCTGATTCGATTTTTTGGAACAGGCACCCAACGGATTGAGGAATCGTTGGTGCAGTTGATTCCCGAAGCGAGGGTGATCCGCATGGACGTGGATACTACCCGAGGAAAAGGAGCTCATGAAAAACTGTTGAATCAGTTCGTAAGTAAACAAGCAGATATTTTGCTCGGGACACAAATGATTGCCAAGGGACTGGACTTTGCTAATGTCACATTGGCTGGTGTTTTGACAGCCGATTCCATGCTGCATTTGCCGGATTTCCGCTCATCGGAAAAAACATTTCAGCTGTTAACACAGGTTAGCGGAAGAGCAGGCAGACATGATCTTCCCGGTGAAGTAATTATCCAGACGTACACACCGGAACATTACAGTATTCAGCTGGCAAGCCATTATGATTTTGTTCAGTTTTACCGGATTGAGATGAATACACGGAAAACGTTTCAATATCCGCCGTATGTGTTTCTAACATTAATCACTGTTTCACACCAGAATCATGTAACGGTCGTTCAGACTGCCCAGCGGATTGCACAGTTGCTCCAGCAACAGGTTGAAGATGGAACGGTTATATTGGGGCCAACCCCGTCACCGATTGCCAGGATGAAGGATAGATATCGCTATCAATGCATGATAAAATACAAGAGTGAACCGAACTTACGAAGAACAATTAAAAAAGTCATCCGCCAATTTGATGAAGACATGCGGAAAAATGATTTGCAGATACATGTTGATATGCAGCCATACCAATTGATGTAGAAGGAGAGGGTTCCGTTGAAAAAAATAGTGTTTATGGGAACACCGGATTTCTCAGTACCAATACTGGAGTCGCTTGCAGACACCTTATACGATATAGTATTGGTTGTTACCCAGCCGGATCGCCCAAAAGGACGAAAAAAAACCATTACACCTCCACCGGTAAAAGAAGCCGCTGAGCGATTGAATATACCGGTATATCAACCTGAAAAACTTCGTGATGAATATATGAAAATTCTTTCGTTTGATCCCGACCTGATTATAACAGCAGCTTACGGTCAGATTCTGCCAAATGAATTGCTGGAGAAGCCAAGTTACGGGTGTATCAATGTTCATGCATCATTATTGCCGGAACTGCGTGGTGGCGCACCAATCCATTCAGCTATTCTGCAAGGAAAAACGGTTACAGGGATTTCCATTATGTATATGGCGGAAAAACTGGATGCTGGTGATGTGCTGGCACAACAAACGGTTGCGATTACTCCGACAGACCATGCGGGTTCATTGCATGATAAACTGTCTGAAACAGGAGCTGAATTATTGTTGGATACAGTTCCAAAGCTGGAAAATGGTAATATCAAGGCTGTTAAACAGGATGAATCACGTGCAACATTCGCTGCTAATATTAAACGTAACCAGGAACGAATTGATTGGAATAACGACAGTCAGGTTATATATAATCAGATTCGCGGACTTCACCCATGGCCGGTTGCGTTCACAACTTATCATGATGCGGTGATGAAAATCTGGTGGGGAACCCCCGTCACCGCTGATAGAGACTATCATGGTG
This sequence comes from Virgibacillus siamensis, assembly GCF_039522605.1. Taxonomy (GTDB): domain Bacteria; phylum Bacillota; class Bacilli; order Bacillales; family Amphibacillaceae; genus Lentibacillus; species Lentibacillus siamensis. Next base: position 219,139 of record NZ_BAAADS010000025.1, on the reverse strand, counting down.
AACCCGGTGAAATTGTTGAGATGACAGATGATGAATTCATTGTGCAATGCGGTAATCAGAAGGGTATTCGAATCACCGAAATTCAGCCGGCAGGAAAAAAACGAATGTCCGTAAAACAGTATCTGCAGGGATCACCGGACCGTATCAAGACAGGAACAAAAATGGGTGAATAAGAAATGAAAAAGTTTAAATTAAGGGAAGCTATAATTGACCTCCTGCTAAGGATTGAGCGGGACAGTGGATACAGTCATTTACTGATTGATCACGAAATCAAGTCACGAAATTTATCACCAAAAGATGGTGCACTCCTGACTGAAATTGTATATGGTACAGTCCAGCGTAAATTGACACTGGATTATTACCTTCAAGCATTCGTAGAGAATAAGAAGAAAATACAGCCTTGGGTGCAAATGCTGCTTAGAATGTCTGTCTATCAGCTCGAATTTTTAGATCGGGTACCTGATCATGCAGTTATTAATGAAGCAGTTGAAATTGGCAAAGAGCGCGGGCATAAGGGAGTAGCCTCTTTTGTGAATGGGGTACTTCGCAGTATTCAGCGAAAAGGCGTGCCGGATACGGATGTAATTGATAGCCGTTCGAAACGACTGTCCATTGAAACAAGCCATCCGGAATGGCTGGTCACCCGTTGGATTGAGATGTATGGGTATAGAACAACAAAATCAATGTGTTTCGCCAACTTGGAGCGAAAACCAATATCTGTACGTGTACAATTTTTGAAAATAACACGGCAAGAAGCCATGGATGAACTGACTAAACTTGGGTTTGAAACGAGGCCATCCCAGTTGTCGGATCAGGGTATCATCATTGATAAAGGTAATATACTGCAAACAGAATTATTCAAAGGTGGTTATGTGACCATACAGGACCAAAGTTCCATGCTCGCCGTTGAAATGCTCAAAGCCGAGCCGGAAATGGAAGTATTGGATGCCTGCAGTGCGCCAGGAGGTAAAGCTACACATATCGCCGAGAAGATGGACAATCAGGGATTTATTAACGCATATGATCTCCACACAAAAAAAGTCAGGTTGATAAAGGAAAAAGCAAATATGCTGGACTTGTCCATTATCGAAGCAATGCAAGGTGATGCCAGGAAACTGGGTGAATTGCATGCCGAGGAAAGTTTTGACCGTATTTTGATTGATGCACCTTGTTCGGGATTGGGTGTTATTCGCGGAAAGCCTGATATTAAATACAATAAATCCGAAAAAGATATTGAAAAGCTCACTCAGATTCAGTTGACTGTAATGGACAAGGTGGCACCTCTTTTGAAAAAAGGTGGTCTGTTAGTGTATAGTACTTGTACAGTTGATAAGCGTGAAAATAATGATGTTGTTCACTCGTTTTTGCAGCGCCATGTCAATTATCAGATTGATCCAGGATTTTTTGAGGATATTCCCGGCATTTTGCGTAATACAGAAGGCTGTACGGAAACCGGGTTGCAAATTTTTCCTCACAGTATAAATTCAGATGGGTTCTTCGTGACCAGGTTAATAAAACAATGAGCAACTGGGACTTGATCTTTTAGAAAATTTGGTTGTCATTCAGCCTTTAGATGACAGCCATAGTTGCACTCATGCAGTTAAGAAAGGATTCTATACTTTCTTATTGTAAAAAAAGGGGTGATCAAATGGAAGGGCAATTTTTGACTCATACTGGCCAGGTAAGAAAGCATAATGAGGATTCCGGCGGTATTTTTTATAATACTTCCGGACAATTACTTGCTGTTATTGCCGATGGAATGGGCGGACACCAGGCAGGGGACGTAGCAAGTCAAATGGCAACACGGCTTATGAGGGAAGAATGGGAGAAATCAGCGGATCTTGCCTCACCGGATGAGGCGGAAAAATGGCTGCTCGAATCCATAACGAAAATTAATAATTCCGTATATGAACACGCGTTAAACAACGAGGAATGTTACGGAATGGGTACAACTATCGTTGGTGTGGTTTGTACTAGTGATTTTACTACAATTGCACATATTGGTGACAGCAGGTGCTATCTTCAGAATGATGATGGTTTTAAACAGGTAACGGAGGATCATTCATTTGTAAATGCACTCGTGCAGTCCGGTGAAATCTCCAAGGATGACGCGCAGCATCACCCAAGGAAAAACGTGGTATTGAAAGCATTGGGAACGGAAAATCATCTTGAACCGGATATTCGAACAGTTTGTTTGGAAAAAAGCAATAAAATTTTGTTATGCTCTGACGGTCTGACAGATAAGGTCACAGATGATGAACTCCAGGAACTTCTTCAGAATGACGATGTGCATGCAACCGGTAACAAAATGATTGATATAGCAAATAGTCGAGGCGGAGAGGACAATATTTCACTTGTATTGCTTTATAATGATACACCTAGGAAAGAGGGTGATTCCTAGTGTTGAATGGTCATCTGTTAAATGAACGTTACAAGATTCAGGAAACAATCGGTGGCGGCGGGATGGCCAACGTATATCTGGGAACTGACGTAATCCTGGACCGGGAAGTGGCAATAAAAGTTTTGCGGCTGGAGTATGCGCATGATGAAGAATTCATTGCAAGGTTTGACAGGGAGGCAAAAGCAGCAACAAGCTTATCACACCCGAATATTGTAAATATTTATGATGTGGGTGAGGAGGACGACATACTTTACATGGTGATGGAGTATGTGAATGGCATGACCTTGAAGGAATACATACAGCGTTTTGGTCCGATTAATATTGAAGAATCATTGGATATTATGAAACAGGTTGCTTCGGCGATTGCACATGCTCATGCCAATGGAATTGTTCACCGGGATATCAAGCCGCAAAATATTCTGATTGATACATATGGTCAGGTGAAAGTAACTGATTTTGGAATTGCAATGGCCATGAGTGCTACCGCATTAACACAAACCAATTCGGTCATGGGCTCGGTGCATTATTTATCCCCGGAACAGGCACGTGGAGGAATGGCAACGAAAAAGTCAGATGTTTATTCATTGGGGATTGTACTGTTTGAGTTATTGACAGGGAGGCTTCCCTTCTCAGGGGAGACACCTGTATCTATTGCATTAAAGCATTTGCAAAGCGATACACCGTCCGTAAAACGATTTAATCCGGATGTACCGCAGAGTGTTGAAAATATTGTATTGAAGGCGACCGCAAAGGACCCTTTCCACCGTTTTGAAACGGTATATGATATGGAAGACAGTCTGGATTCTGCACTTGATCCGGACAGGCTGAATGAGGAGAAATTCAGTCCGCCAGATGAAGAAGGGGAAGAAACAAAGGCTATTCCGATTATTACGGACTCAGCCGTTAATTCCGAAGAAACCGATGAAACAATCGCTAATAAACCAAATGAGACTACAAATACAAAATCTTATAAAAGCGGTAATAAGAAGAAGACGAAAGGGAAAAAAGGGAAAAAAAAGAAAAAGGGAAAAAAAGACAAGCCCAACCGGAAAAAGAAATGGATCATTACGTTAAGTGTTTTATTCCTGCTGTTGCTGTTAGGTGCTGGTTCTTTTTATGTATACGCAAATTATCTGAAGCCTCAGGATGTTGTTATTCCGGATGTGACGGAGATGGAGTACGAAGAGGCCGTCGCTAAGCTCGAAGATTTGAATTTACAGACCGAACGCGAAGAAAGGTATTCTGAAGACATTGATGAAGGGAATGTCATTGGCACTGACCCGGGTGCAGATAATACGGTGAAAGAGGAGTCGACTGTATCCATTATCGTCAGCGAAGGGAAGGAAAAAATTAAATTTGACGATTATACCGGCAAGGATTTCAGTCAAATCAAACAGCTTCTTGAAGATAAAGGATACAAAGAAGTAATATCGTATGATACGTATTCCAATGAGCCGGTAGGGCAAATTGTCACGCAAATTCAACCTTCCCCGGGTTCCAAGGTTGTGCCTGGCGAAACGACGGTGATATTCGAATCAAGCGTTGGACCGGATTTGATTTCCGTTTATAATCTGAAGGGAATGACAAAAAAAGAAGCAATTGAAACACTTGATGAGCAGGGACTGAAAGCAAATATCGTTGAACAGCATTCGGAAGATACTCCTGAAGGCGAGGTTATCAAGCAGGATCCCGAACCGTATTCTGAGCTTGATGAAGGTGATGCTGTCGATGTGTATATCTCACTTGGCCCTAAGGATTTACCACCAAAAAACCATACAGTCGAATTCACTGTTCCATATAAACCAGAAAAGAAGAAGGAGCAGGAAAATTCGAAAAAGCCTATCGAGCAAAACGTTACAATATATATTGGTGATAAAAGTCATTCGATCTCTGAAGTGTTCAAGGAGGATACCATTACAAAAGATAAGAAGTATTCGATTACGTTAACAATCGAACCAGACAGTACAGCGGAATATAAGGTGGTGCGCGGAGACGATATTATTATTAATGAATCAGTTCCATATGAGGATGGTGAATGAATGGCAGCAGGCAGAATAATAAAGGCCATAAGCGGATTTTACTATGTGAAGTGCGGCGATGAAATAGTGGAATGCAGAAGCAGGGGTGTGTTCCGGAAGAAAAAAATCACCCCGCTTGTTGGTGACTTTGTAGAATTTGACAAGGATGAAGCATATATTCTGGAAGTTAAACCAAGGCAAAACAGTCTTATTCGTCCACCGGTTGCCAATATTGATCAGGCAATAATTGTTAGTTCAGCCATCATGCCTGATTTTAATCCGCTGTTACTGGACCGGTTTTTAGTACTGATTGAATCAAAGGGAATCAGGCCAATTATCTTTGTGACAAAGAAGGACCTGATCCCGGATGCTCAGTGGAAAGACATCATGAACTATTTGAAAACGTATAAAAAAACGGGTTATACGGTGGAATTGCTGACAACCAGACAATCGGAGGATATGACCTACCTGCATCACTATTTATCTGATAATGTTTCCGTTATAGCGGGACAATCCGGTGTTGGGAAATCCTCATTTCTTAATGCTATAAATCCGGATCTGGAATTGAAGACTGACGATATTTCCATGAGTCTGGGCAGGGGAAAACATACGACCAGACATGTGGAACTTGTGGAAGCAGGTAATGGTCTGGTCGCTGACACACCTGGATTCAGCTCGTTGAATTTTGATGGAATTGACGCTGCCGATTTGGATGAATGCCTCCCCGAAATACGAAGCAGAAAACACGATTGTAAATTCCGTGGCTGTTTCCACCATAAGGAACCAAAATGTGCAGTGAAAAATGCAGTCGAACAAGGAGAAATTTCATCATTCAGATACAAGCATTATTTAACCTTTTTGAACGAAATTAAAGAACGGAAGCCGAGGTATTAGAATGACAAAAATAGCACCTTCAATTTTATCAGCAGACTTTGCAATACTGGGCCAGGAAATTCGTGATGTGGAACAGGGTGGGGCCGATTATATCCATGTTGATGTGATGGATGGCCATTTTGTTCCGAATATCACCATAGGTCCATTGATTGTGGAAGCAATTAAACCTGTAACAAAATTGCCGTTGGATGTACACCTCATGATTGAGAACCCGGATGCATATATTCAGCAGTTTGCAGCAGCAGGAGCATCCATCATCACTGTGCATCAGGAAGCATGTGTTCACTTGCACCGAACCCTGCAGCTGATCAAAAAAAGCGGAGTGAAACCGGGCGTGGTTCTTAATCCGGCAACTCCGGCCGAAATGATAAAAGAAGTATTGCGCGATGTGGATCTGGTATTAATTATGACGGTGAATCCGGGATTTGGCGGCCAGTCATTTATCCATCAGGCGGTGAATAAAATAGAAAAGATAGCCGAATGGCGCAAAGAACTGGGTTTATCATTTGAAATTGAGGTTGATGGTGGTGTCAATACCGAAACTGCAAAATTGTGTACAGATGCCGGGGCCGATGTATTGGTAGCTGGAAGTGCTGTATTTAAAAAATCGGACCGAAATCAGGCGATGGATGATATATTGACGGCAGCCAAGGGGAAATAGCGATGGTAACAGTTGGAATTGTCGGAAATGGCCCAAGGGAGTATATCCCAAGCCTGCGAAATTATCAGGAACGTGTGGATGTATGGATTGGTGCGGACCGTGGGGCATTGACCATTTTGGAGAATAATCTCCGCCCCACTTTTGCGGCAGGTGATTTTGACTCGATAACCGGGACGGAGAAAATGCGAGTCGAAAAAAATGCTGAATCCTTTCTGGAATATCCGGTTGATAAAGACGAATCGGATTTGGAAATTGCATTATGGAAAGCATTTGATCTAAATCCGGATTGTATTTTTCTGTTTGGGGTAACCGGGGGGCGTCTGGATCATGCAATGGTCAATATCCAGCTATTGCACCAGATGATAAAACGAAATATTCGCGGAGTTATGGTTGATAAACAAAATCATCTTGAACTGGCTGAGCCCGGGAAGCATTCCATCATTCATTCCAATGAATTTCCCAATATTTCATTTCTGCCATTCACACCGGAAATAAAAGGTTTAACTCTAAGCGGATTTTATTATCCATTGACTGATGAAACTGTGTCATGGGGGTCGACCTTATGTATATCAAACAAGCTTCTTTCAAAAAATGGTACTTTTTCGTTTGAAGAAGGCATACTATTAGTAATAAAGAGTCGTGATGCTGAAACTGATGCGATTCCAAGGTGAGCTTTGTTTGAATGGAGGAGGCGGAGAACTCATGAAATTTTATACTATTAAACTCCCACGGTTTATCGGCGGATTTGTCCGGGTTGTTATCGGTACATTTAAAAAAGATAAATAAGTGAATCTGGCTTTTGTCATATTAATTGGCAAAAGCTCATTTTTTGCATATTAAAGAGTCTCAAGATCCTTTTTCCCGGACAAATTAAAGTGGATTGGAGAAAATGGGATGGATTGTAAAAAGCATCCGGGTTATCCGGATGCTTCACTACACTGACTAATGATAAAGTTGTACCTCATGCAGATATATTATACGCGCTCTACTTTACCTGATTTCAGGGCGCGAGCAGATACGTAAACACGTTTCGGCTTGCCGTCTACCATAATACGAACTTTCTGCACATTAGCTTTCCAATTACGCTTGTTGGAATTCATAGCGTGAGAACGTTTGTTACCACTGCGAGTTTTACGTCCAGTTACAACACATTTTCTAGCCATGGTAATCCCTCCTACTCTTCACATGTGTCATTCAATACTAGTACAATTTATCATAAGTGTCGGCAGATTGCAATCGTTACTGGAAAATAGTATGCAAAGAATAATCACTTGACAGAATAAATGAATTCGTCCATTGTTATAATGGGTTAATTAGAATAGGTTTTTGCAATACTTTTAAATTTAAATTGCTTGTAGTAAAATACCCTTATAATGAGAGGTATTAAAGGAGGATAATAATGTCCATTGAACTTAATACAAATGACGGTCAGGTAACCATCACGAATGAAGTGATTGCCACTATAGCTGGCGGAGCAGCCATTGAATGTTACGGTATTGTTGGCATGGCATCTAAAAGTCAAATACGGGATGGACTTGCGGAGATCCTCAGGAAAGAAAACTTTTCACGGGGAATTATAGTACGGCAAGAAGAAAGTCATCTTCATATCGATATGTATATTATTGTAAGTTATGGAACGAAAATTTCCGAAGTTGCACACAATGTCCAATCACAAGTGAAATATACGTTGCATAAATCACTGGGGTTATCGATTGACTCAGTTAATATTTATATTCAGGGTGTCCGGGTGGCAGCTGAATAAATGCTGCCTATTGCAGTTATGGAGGAGGAAGTATTGTGACGTTACAAACGTTGAATGGCGAAACTTTGGCACAAATGGTACTCTCAGGAGCACACCATTTAACGAATAACGCCCAGAAAATCGATGCACTGAATGTTTTTCCGGTACCGGATGGTGATACTGGTACAAATATGAACTTGTCGATGACATCTGGAGCAAGTGAAGTGAAAAAAGTTGACAGCAAGGATATATCCGTAGTAGCCAATGCTTTTGCAAAAGGTCTTTTAATGGGAGCGCGCGGCAATTCAGGCGTGATTTTATCCCAATTGTTTCGCGGATTTGCCAAAGGAATGGATTCCAAGAATACATTAACAACCCTGGATTTGGCGAAAGCCTTTGAAAGTGGTGTATCGACAGCTTATAAAGCTGTAATGAAGCCTGTTGAAGGCACTATTTTGACAGTTGCCAAAGATGCAGCCAGCATTGCTGTTGAGGAATCAGAGAGAGAAGAAGATGTAATCGTTTTAATGGAAAAAGTTTTAAATGAAGCGAAGGCATCATTGAAACGTACACCGGAATTATTGCCTGTTTTAAAAGAAGTAGGTGTAGTTGATTCGGGTGGACAAGGCCTGGTGACAATATATGAAGGTTTTCTGGCATCACTGAAAGGTGAGGAATTGCCGGAACAGCAAACAGATGAGACAGAAATGGAAGAAATGGTAAATGCGGAACACCACAAAATTGCCCAGGATTTTATGGATACTTCAGAAATTGAATTTGGATACTGTACCGAATTTATGGTTAAGTTTGAGGATGAAAAACTAAAAAAACATTCATTTGATGAAGAAGCATTTCGAAATGAATTGAGTAAACACGGTGATTCGCTCCTGGTTGTTGCAGATGACGAAATTGCCAAAGTTCATGTACATGCCGAATATCCTGGTAACGTGATGACGATTGGTCAGCGCTATGGAAGTCTGATCAACATGAAAATTGAAAACATGCGTGAGCAGCATACAGCGATCGTTGGGGAAGAAAAGAAAGCTGTTTCAAAAGAGCCGGCTGAATATGGAATTGTAACGGTTGCGATGGGTTCCGGTCTTCAATCATTATTTGAAAGTCTCGGTGCCTCTGTTGTAATTGAAGGTGGCCAAACAATGAACCCAAGCACGCAGGATATCGCAATGGCTATTGAAGAAGCAAATGCCAAAAACGTGATTATTTTGCCGAACAACAAGAACATTGTCATGGCGGCTGAACAGGCAGCAGAATTGGCAGAAGTAAATGCTGAAGTTGTCATAACCAAAACGATTCCACAAGGGATCAGTGCCATGTTGGCATTTCATCCCGACGCTGATATTAAGGAAAATAAGGAAACGATGGAAGATGCAGGTGCACAGGTTAAAACCGGACAAGTTACATATGCTGTGCGTGATACACAGATTGATGGCATAACCATTGAAAAAGACCATTTCATGGGTATAGCCGATGGGAAGATTAAAGCGTCAAACCAGGATAAAATTGAAACTGGTAAACTGCTTCTGAACGAAATGATTACGGAAGAAGATGAAATCCTTACCATTTTGCAAGGTGAAGAAGCAAGCGATGGTGAAGTGGATGCAATTATGAAATACGTGGAAGAAACGTTTGAAGATATCGAAATGGAACTGCACAAAGGAAACCAGCCCATCTATTCGTTTATTTTTTCTGTTGAGTAATAAATGAAGGTGTACTAAATTAAAAATCCCGTATCACTTTCCAATGTGATACGGGATTTTTAATTTAAATTTTATTTCAGATTCCAATTATTTTCATCACAAAATGGAATAGGAACAAAACGGATATTACCAGTAATACCGGTGACAATTCTTTTTGTTTGGCGAGAGCCAGTTTGACAATCGGATATGCAATAAACCCGAATGCCATTCCATCCGCAATGCTATATGTGAATGGTATCATGGCTACAATCAGGAATGCCGGTAAAGCTTCTGACAAATCATCCAATGGTACATGGCGGATATTCTGAGCCATTAAAACACCCACAATAATCAGTATGGGGCTGATAGCAGTGTTTGGTATCATGGAAATCCATGGAATAATGAATAGAGTTGCCAAGAACAGCAACCCTGCTGTAATAGCAGCCGTCCCTTTTTTACCGTTGGAAGCCAATACTGCTGCGTTTTCTGCCGCTGAAACAGTTGGTGACGTCCCAAAAAATGCACTCATCATTGATGAAAAAGCTGTTACTTGGTACGCCCTGTTGTAGCTGTTGTTCCGATTTAGCATGTGAAGCTGCCCGTGCAATAAACCCATATTTTCAAAAATAAGAATGATCGTCAGCGGGAAAACAGCCAGCCAAAATTCCAAATCATTCACTGCAGTAAACTGAGGAACGAACAGCATATCTCCCATATGGATAGTGATAGAACGTTTTGCTGTTTCCAGTATGCCAAACAGATAGGCGAGAAAAGTTCCAGCAATCATGGTAACGAGAAAGTTTGCCGGTATATTTTTCATAAACAGAAAAATCGCTAGAAAGAGCGTGAGCAAACTGACGATAAAAACAGGTGATGTAAAATCGCCAATAGCCACAATTGTCTGTTCTCCTCTAACAATAAGACCGCTTTTTTCCAGGCCGATTAAAATTAGGAAAAAGCCGAGTCCGACTGTAATCGCATGCTTCAGTGATTCCGGGATTGCATGTTTTAATACAGATCCCAGTTTCGTAAATGCAGTCAACAGGAATAACAGCGACGCAACCAGTATCACAGCCAACGCTTCCTGAAATGACAAGCCTGTACCTTCAACAATGGAGTAGGCAAAAAGTGCATTAATACCCATTCCGGGAATTAATATTAACGGCAGTCCGGCATAAATCCCCATCAGGACAGACCCTGCAAAACTTGCCAGTATTGTTGCCATCATTCCACTTTCCAGTGAGATTCCGGTTTCACTGAGAATAGATCCGTTTACAGCAACAATATAAACCGTTGTAAGATAGCCAATTAACCCGGCGATAATTTCCGTACGCCAATTTCCGGTCATGTGTATCTTACCTTTATTGTTGTTATAAGGCATGTTATCTCCTCATATTTTGCTGTCCCTCTCCCACCCGATTATACGAACATAATCCACAATTAATAATTATAGATATCTGATTTAAGAAAGTCAATCAGGCATGGAATTGGCTTTTTCATGGCTGACACGTCTTCATTATATAGAGACTGCCATAAATTTGGTAACCGGCGTATTACAAGTCATATTTTTTTTGGCACCACTGCTTGAACAGTCCGAAATCTTCGTTGACCTGTTGTTTATAATAGACTGTCGCAGCAATCATCTGTGAAATAAAGCCATCATATTCGTTGCCAATTGCCTTGATAATCTCCTCTTCACTCTGATGGGTGAGAATCAGTTCATCCGCACGTGCATGGGCCTTGGCGGTAACTTTTCCCATCAATTCCACCGTTTCGTTCATATTTTCCACCGTGGTCAGATCATGTGGATCAACACCTTCATCATACGGTGAGTTTTCCCGCACATAAAAATGATGATCCCCTATCGTAAAGTAGCCAAGGTATGGATCCTGCAAATATTGCATTGCTTTCTGTGCAGTGATCACCCGTTTTCCTTGATGGAACGGGTTATCCGAAAACAACTCATCATATGGAAAGAAATGCTTTGCTGCCGGCATGCGAGCTTCTTTCGCCTCAAGAACAATGTCGCCAAGATTGCCTTTCACGTTGCCTTCAATAAGGATATAATACCGTTTGAGGCCGATTGAACCGGTCCCCGCTCCTATTTTTTTCACCACGTCTTTAATTTGATAAAAATCATCGGGCTGCTTGTTTTCCGGTTCTACTGAATTTATATATTCATGCCAGTTAACTTCCAGTTCGTTCCGTTCATCGTCCGATAAGTGTACGAGTCCATCCAAGTCCTGGAATTTGCGATCCGAGCCATTAACCGTCGTAATCGCATTTAAAACTTCATTGGATTCCCGGCCTGGTAATTCCTGGACGACCTTTAATACAGGTCCTTTTGTATTTGTTTCGTCAAAATTCAAGGTGTCTGGTTGTTTGCCGTTCGTTGCAAATTCTTTCAGTTGTGAATAGTACTTCTCAAGATACGTCTGGATTAATTCATGTTGAGCATCTTCCTGGAATCCCAGCTCTTCACTGTAAAGTGCTATGCTGACAGACATTCGAAGCACATCGTAAATGTATGAACCAAAATATCCTTCATCAAAATCATTTGTGTCATATACTACGGTTCCTACTCTGTTTTTAAACGCACCAAAGTTTTCAAAATGGAGATCCCCCTGCAGCCAAGTAGGTTTGTCTGCCGGTGTATGATACGCCAGAGGCATATTCGTTACATCATAATAGAATAAAAATGCACTTCCCCGGTAAAATTGAAAAGCGCTGTTCAGCATCTTACTGTATTTGCGTTTTCGTTTATCTATATCAAGATGGAGCATACTGCCATCAAATTCATCAAGAACAGTAGCGATCGTTTCCATTCTCAATTTTTCCCGTACCTTTACGATTTGATCGTTCAAATTTTGCGTCATTATAACTTCCTCCTTAAGCTTAGCATTCAATACGGAATAATATCATGATAATAGAATGAACCAATAATGGTAAAGCAAAGATATCTGCGAATAGTATGATTCCATGTGAAGGATTTGTTATAATGGAGTATAGCGTGTTACTAAAACTGATAATTGGTGGTGTTGGGACGTGAAGTTCAATTCGGTATTTGATATAATCGGTCCGGTTATGATTGGACCATCAAGTTCACATACAGCAGGTGCAGCGCGTATCGGAAAGGCTGCAAGGAACTTATTTGGAAAAGAACCAAAATGGGCGAGGATCCATTTATATGAGTCTTTCGCGAAAACATATAAAGGACATGGAACAGACTTTGCTTTAGTTGGAGGGCTTCTTGGGTATGAAACAGATGATCCGAGAATGAGTAAAGCCCTGGAAGCTGCCAATGAGAAACATATAGATATAGAGTTTATAGAAGACAGCGCGGGTACCAATCACCCAAATACAGCACGGCTGATAATCGGTGATGATAAGGATCAGCTTGAATTGGTTGGAATTTCAATCGGTGGAGGAAAAATTGAAATTACTGAATTAAATGGTTTTGAACTTCGGCTTTCCGGAAACCATCCGGCCATTCTGATCATGCATAATGATCGTTTTGGTGCCATTGCTTCGGTAACAAAAATTCTAGCTAAATATGAAATTAATATCGGCCACATGGAAGTGAACAGAAAAGATATAGGCGAGGAAGCATTGATGATTATTGAAGTGGATCAGAATGTGGAGGATACAGTCTTAAAAGAACTGGAAAACGCCGATCACATCATCCAGATTTCTAAAATCGTTTCTTAAGGATGTTTTAATAAGGATATTTTTGTGTGTGGATTGTTGTTTTATGACAAAAAATATAAACTGCGACATAAGTGCTACGTTAATTTTTGTTGCTTCCATGCGCCGTAACCCGTCTATACTTCGCTTTTCGGGGGCGGCTGATGAGCCTCTTCGTGCTCGTCGTGTTGCAAGTGATTTCGATGAGGCAGCACTCCTCGCAGAAGAGATTGCTGACGCACTACGAGTCTCACCTAGGCCTCAGCTCCCCCAGGAGTCTTCGTGCAGACGCTGCTAGTGATATGTTTTTAATAAAAATAACAGATTACAAAGAGCAGCCTCATAGAGTCCGGGTGAGTGAAGGGTGGTGACTCCTGCGGGGACAGCACGAGTCCGAAGACCGCAGAGCGATTGGAAAAGGAAGGTCGACTAAAACTGACCTCTGCGGCCAACGTCGACATATCCCTTGCCGGGGCAAGGCCGTGCTGCGGTAAAGAAGACACAGCGATAGTGATTTTCTTGAGCTGATGTCGCACTTATGCCAGTGGTGAAAGCATCCGCCCAGAGCGATCCCGGACGGCAGGACGAGAAGCGGACATAATTATAGAAAACATTCAAAGCTGCAAAAACTTACTAATAGGCTTTGAATAAAAAAATAAATGACAGCGTTTTGATAAACAGGGATGTTATTTTGCATCAGGAGAGGGGTTTTTACATGTTTCGTACAGTTGCGGAATTAGTCGAAATAGCTGAGAAGGAAAGTATACGAATATCAGAAGTTATGATTCGTCAGGAGATGGAAACGAAAGATAAATCACGTGAAGAGGTCTTCGCGGATATGGAGAAGAACCTTGATGTCATGGAGCAGGCTGTGGAAGACAGTCTGGAGGGTGTACAGTCGGTTACCGGACTAACCGGTGGCGACGCGGTATTGATTCAGAACTATATGAAAGAAAAGAAACCGCTGTCCGGTAATTTAATGATGGATGCAGTAAGCAAAGCAATGGGAACGAATGAAGTGAATGCGGCTATGGGCACAATTTGTGCAACACCAACTGCCGGGAGTGCCGGCTGTGTTCCAGGGACATTATTTGCAGTAAAAAATCAGCTGAACCCGACACGTGAACAAATGGTGCGCTATTTATTTACTTCTGGAGCATTTGGATTTGTTGTTGCGAATAATTCATTTATTTCGGGTGCTGCAGGAGGTTGTCAGGCAGAAGTGGGATCAGCTGGAGCAATGGCATCTGCAGCAATTGTGGAAATGGCCGGTGGAAGTCCGCAGCAGTCTGCTGAAGCATTTGCCATGACACTGAAGAATATGCTGGGACTGGTCTGTGATCCTGTCGCCGGACTTGTTGAAGTACCTTGTGTGAAACGAAATGCAGGAGGATCTTCGCTTGCGATTGTATCGGCTGATATGGCATTGGCCGGAGTTACAAGCAGAATACCGTGTGATGAAGTAATTGGAGCCATGTACCGAATCGGTAAGCAAATGCCATCCAGTTTGCGTGAAACGGGTGAAGGTGGGTTGGCCGATACACCGACTGGCCGCTTGCTGAAAGAAAAAATTTTTGGGATGTCTATTTAGAAAGAGTGATGAAATATGCTAAGTGAACCGGTAACAGCAATAAAAGGTGTAGGTGAAAAGTTTGCTGATGACTTGTCTCTCATGAATATTTTTACGGTTGAAGACCTGTTGAACTACTTTCCCTACCGTTACGATGTGTTTGAGATTAAACCGCTTAGCGAATTAATTCATGAAGATAAAGTGACCATCGAGGGGAAGGTTCTCCATGAGCCTTCCCTTAATTATTATGGGAAGAAAAAGTCACGACTTGCTTTTAATGTTGAGGTTGAGGGGATTGCTGTAAAGGCAGTAATGTTTAACCGCGCATTTGCCAAAAAGCACATCAATTCGGGAGATACGATGACTTTAACAGGAAAGTGGGATGCACACCGCCTGCAGATTACCGTAAGTAATTATAAGAAGGGTGCTGCAAATGAGCAGGCAGAAATTCAGCCGATGTACTCACTGAAAGGTGATGTCACAAACTACAAGCTGAAAAAAGCAGTTAAGTCCGGGATTACGGATTATGTACATGAAGTCAGCGAAATTTTGCCTGCGCAATATTTGGATACATATAAACTTCCAGACCGCAAACATGCACTGGTAACCATGCATTTTCCAAAAAACAGAATTGATTTGAAGCATGCCAGACGAAGGTTTATATATGAAGAATTTTTATTGTTCCAGCTTAAAATGCAATTGCTGCGGAAACTGAAACGGGAAGCAACAGAAGGGAATGCACAGCATTATGATGCAGGGAGTCTTCGTGATTTTATCGGCAGTTTTCCGTTTTCCTTAACCAATGCGCAGCAAAAATCACTGAATCAGATTTTAGCGGACATGAAGTCTCCGTACAGAATGAATCGGCTCCTGCAGGGTGATGTTGGATCAGGAAAAACGGCCGTTGCGGCAATCTGCCTGTATGCATCGGTAACTTCCGGCAAGCAGGGCGCACTGATGGTACCTACAGAAATATTGGCTGAACAACATTATGAGTCGCTTTCGGAGCTATTTGGTGAAAAAGCATCGATTGTTTTACTGACTGGATCCGTCAAAGGGAAAAAGCGAAAAGAAATGACAGCTGCAATCGAAAATCATGAAGTTGACATCGTAATTGGTACCCATGCATTAATTCAGGATGATGTAAATTTTGCTGAGCTGGGCTTTGCAATAGTTGATGAACAGCATCGTTTTGGCGTGGAACAGCGCCGTACATTACGGGATAAAGGGCTTAGCCCGGATGTATTGTTCATGACCGCGACCCCAATTCCACGTACGTTGGCTATTACTGCATTCGGGGATATGGATGTGTCTACTATTGATGAGATGCCATCAGGAAGAAAGGATATTGAAACGTATTGGGTACGGGATAATACGTTGGAGCGGGTGCTGCAATTCATTGAGAACCGCGTTTCCCATGGTGAACAGGCGTATGTGATTTGTCCCCTCATTGAAGAGTCGGATAAATTGGATATTCAAAATGCTGTTGATCTTTTTCACCAACTAACCGAATTTTATGGATCAAAACTGAATGTCGGGCTAGTGCATGGACGTCTTTCAGCAGACGATAAAGAGCATATGATGAAACAATTTGCAACAAATGAGGTGCAGGTATTAGTATCAACAACTGTTGTCGAGGTTGGTGTAAACGTACCAAATGCAACGATTATGGTTATTTATGATGCGGAACGTTTTGGATTATCACAGTTGCATCAGTTGCGTGGACGAGTCGGACGTGGGGAACAACAAAGCTATTGTATTTTAATCGCCGATCCGAAAGGTGAAACAGGTAAAGAGCGAATGCGGATTATGACCGAAACGAACAACGGATTTGAACTTTCGGAACAGGATTTGAAACTCCGTGGACCTGGAGACTTTTTTGGAAAAAAGCAGAGTGGTCTTCCTGACTTTAAAGTTGCCGATATGATTCATGATTACCGGGCATTGGAGACAGCACGTCATGATGCCGAAGAGATTATTGAAAAGAACTTTCTGCAAGAGAATGCCGCTTTTTATCCATTAAAAATCCGCCTGGAAAATGAGCATCTGTTGCAGGGAAAGCTTGATTAATGGCTGACTTGCATATTTGGACGTGGTATTATATATTACTATTAGTACCAAGTCCTAGTATTCATGGACATTGTTAAATGGATGGTGCGCATAGATGAAAATTAATAAAGTGAAGCGGCAGCAATTATTGAAAGAAACGATTGATAAAACCCCTTTTATTACGGATGAAAAACTGGCAGAAAAGTATAATGTCAGCATTCAGACAATCCGCCTTGATCGGATGGAGCTTTCTATTCCTGAATTGCGGGAACGGATAAAATCTGTGGCAACTTACCAATGGAATGAAACTGTTAAAGCATTGCCCCTTGATGAGGTGATAGGGGAAATCATTGATCTTGAACTCGACAAACGGGCAATATCGATTTTGATTATTCAAAAAGAGCATGTGTTTTCCCGGAACAAAATTGCCAGGGGGCATCACTTGTTTGCACAGGCAAATTCGCTTGCCGTTGCGGTAATTAATGATGAACTTGCTTTAACGGCAAAATCCGAACTAAAATTTATGCGTCAGGTGAAAGAAGGGGAACGCGTTGTTTCCAAAGCTATCGTTGAAGGAAATGATGACAAAGGGCTGACAATTGTCCGGGTCAATAGTTTTGTAGAAAATGAGAAGGTATTTACCGGGTTATTTTTTATGTACAGATCAAATGATCAAAAAGGAGACAATCCCAATGAGAATAGCAATTGATGCCATGGGAGGCGATCATGCACCTGATGAGATTGTTTCAGGTGCACTTGATGCTGTTTCCCGGATAAATGATTTAAATATTACGTTGGTGGGAAATGAAAAAAAGATAAAGCCTTTACTAACCGCTAAGAAAAATATCACGATTATTCATGCCGATGAGATTATTACATCAGAGGATGAGCCTGTTCGGGCGGTCAGACGGAAAAAGAATTCTTCACTTGTATTGGCTGCCACAGAAGTGAAAGAAGGCAGGGCAGATGCATGTATATCGGCTGGTAATACCGGTGCATTAATGAGTGCCGGATTGTTCGTCGTTGGAAGGATTCCAGGCATCGATCGCCCGGCATTGAGCCCAACTTTGCCGACTGTGGACGGAAAAGGGTTCCTGCTGCTTGATGTAGGTGCAAATGTGGATGCAAAAGCACACCATTTAGTGCAGTATGCCATCATGGGGTCTATCTACAGTGAAAAAGTTCGGTCCGTCGCCAAGCCCAAAGTGGGACTTTTAAACGTTGGCACCGAGGATGGAAAAGGGAATGATTTGACCAAAAAAGCATTTACCCAATTACAGGCCGCCCCGATTAATTTTATCGGCAATGTGGAAGCACGTGATATTCTGTCCGGAGTTGCTGATGTTGTGGTGACAGATGGCTTCAGTGGAAATATCGCTCTGAAAACAATTGAAGGCACTGCCATGACCATGTTTTCCATGCTGAAGGAAACGTTTATGTCATCGATGAAAACAAAGCTTGCAGCAGGAATGGTAAAACGTGATCTAAGCGGACTGAAAAATAAACTCGATTATTCCGAGTACGGTGGTGCCGGGTTATTTGGTCTGGCAGCACCAGTGATTAAAGCGCATGGATCGTCAAACAGCCGTGCAATTTTCAATGCTATCAAGCAGGCAACATATATGGTTAATCATAATGTAACATACACGATTGAAACGACGATAAAAGGAATTGATTTGGACAAGGGGGAAAACGAATGAAACGCATCGCATTTATGTTTCCTGGTCAAGGCTCACAAACGGTCGGGATGGGGAAAGCATTTTATGATGAATATCCGGATGTTCAGGAATTATTTCATGAGGCAGACCAACTGTTGGGAAAAGAAATGTCAACCATTATGTTTGATGGCTCCAAAGAGAAATTGACAGAAACGGAAAATGCACAGCCTGCACTTCTTTTAGCAAGTATTGCTGCCCATACATTACTTGTTAAGGAAGAAGTGCAGCCAGTCATGGCAGCGGGTCACAGTTTAGGAGAATACAGTGCACTTGTTGCTGCGGGAGCAATTTCCTTTGAGGAAGCATTGCCACTGGTTGCCAAGAGGGGCAGACTGATGGAAGAAGCATTTCCGAAAGGTCAGGGTTCAATGGCAGCAGTGCTGGGAATGTCTCAGCAAGATATCGAGGCAGTATTACAACAATTACCGGAAGGCGAAGCAGTAGATTTGGCAAACCTGAATTGCCCCGGACAGATTGTGATTTCCGGGTCAAAGGAAGGTATCGATAAGGCCTCTGCTTTATTGAAAGACAGTGGGGCCAAACGTGTCCTGCCGTTAAATGTCAGCGGCCCATTCCATTCAAGGCTGATGAAACCGGCAAATGAACAGTTTTCCAAAGAACTGAATGAAATTGATTTCAAGAATGCCAGCATCCCAGTTTATGCAAATGTAACAGCCAAACCGGTTACAGAAAAGGAAGAAGTAAAAGATTTACTCATAAAGCAGCTATATTCTCCGGTTCGTTTCGAGGAATCCATTCGTGGCATGATCCAGGAAAATGTTGATGCAATTGTGGAAGTGGGAAATGGTAAAGTATTAAGTGGTTTAGTACGGAAGATAGACCGCAGCGTAAAAACTTTTACCATACAGGATCCGGCTTCGTTGGATGAATTTTTATCCTGGTACAGGGAGGAATCGTAATGTTGAAGGGAAAGAGCGCACTTGTAACAGGAGCATCTCGGGGAATCGGCCGTTCGATAGCACTGGAATTGGCGAAACAAGGGGCAAATGTTGCCATCAACTTTGCAGGAAATGAAGCGAAAGCACAATCCGTTGTTGAAGAAATTGAGCAATTGGGTGTAAAATCTTTTAAAGTACAGGCAGATGTTGCGAATGGTGATCAGGCAAAAGCGATGGTAAAGGAAGTAGCCAATGAATTTGGAAGCCTCGATATCCTTATTAATAATGCGGGGGTAACGCGGGATAACCTGTTGATGCGCATGAAAGAAGAGGAATTTGATCAGGTCATCAATACGAATTTAAAAGGTGTATTCCAATGCACCAAAGCAGTTGCCAGACAGATGATGAAGCAAAAGTACGGACGAATTGTAAACGTCGCTTCCATTGTCGGGGTTAGCGGTAATCCCGGCCAGGCCAATTATGTTGCGGCCAAGGCCGGCGTAATCGGACTGACCAAATCGACTGCGAAAGAATTTGCATCCAGAAATATTCTGGTTAATGCGGTTGCACCTGGATTTATTTCAACTGACATGACGGATGCACTGTCAGACGAACAAAGAGAAAGCATGCTTGCAATGATTCCACTTGCTAAATTGGGTACACCCGAAGATGTGGCAAAAGTGGTTCGCTTCCTCGCCTCAGATGATGCAAGCTACATTACCGGACAGACTATCCACATTGACGGCGGAATGGTAATGTAGGGTGAAAGGCGGAAGTGCCCGTTTAGCGACGTATAAACTGGACTGAACCGGAGGAGATAAAGAAAACACGGTGAGCTTCAGCGAACCGATGTTGCCTTATCGTACGGAGGTGAAGGAAGTTTACTAGTCGCTGGGTACTGGAGCTAGAGGATGAAAGGCGGAAGTGCTGATCACTTCAAACGAAAGGATTACCTTATTGAAAGGGGGTGAAGTATTATGGCAGACGTATTTGATCGCGTAAAAGATATCATTGTCGATCGTTTGGATGTGGATGAATCAAAAGTGACCATGGAAGCCTCTTTCAAAGACGATTTAGAAGCGGATTCTTTGGACGTTGTGGAGCTTGTTATGGAGCTTGAGGACGAATTTGATATGGAAATCGCTGATGAAGAGGCAGAGAAGATTAATACAGTAGGTGATGCTGTTAATTACATAAACAGTACTCAATCCTGACTATTTGAGAAAGTCTCGCATTGGGCGAGGCTTTCCGTATATTTACAAGATAGATTAATTTTTTATAAACTGATTAAAACAGTAATGAAAAGTGGTGATAAAGTATGAAAATTTCAGTCTTGCAGGAAAAGCTGGGAATTACTTTCCAAGACCATGACCTGCTTAGACAAGCTTTTACGCATTCATCCTATGTGAATGAGCATCGTGAAGGGAAGTTTTCGGATAATGAACGTCTGGAATTTCTTGGGGATGCAGTTTTGGAATTAGGGGTATCCCAATATTTGTATCAGACTAAACAAAAAATGGCAGAAGGGGAATTGACTAAATTGCGCGCATCCATCGTATGCGAACCATCACTTGTTAATTTTGCCCGTGAATTGAACTTTGGTGACCATATCCTGCTGGGCAAAGGTGAAGAACAAACAGGTGGGCGTGAACGTCCTGCTTTGCTGGCAGATGTTTTTGAGGCTTTTCTGGGTGCGCTTTATCTTGATCAGGGGTATGATGTTGCGATTCAGTTTTTAGAGAAATATGTTTTTCCGAAAATATCAACAGGTGCTTTTTCGCATGCGATGGATTATAAAAGCCAGTTGCAGGAGCTTGTCCAACAGCACCGGAATCATAATATTGAATATACTATTACCGGTGAAAATGGTCCCTCCCATAACAAAGAGTTTGTCGCACAGGTTTTGATTAAAGGCGATGTCGCCGGCGATGGTTCCGGCCGTACCAAAAAAGAAGCGGAACAACGCGCGGCAAAAGATGCATTGGATAAATTTGAATGAGTTGAACCATCAAAAATGGCTGCCGGCAAAACGACAGCCATTTTTGATGTAAGCTTTGATAAAAATAATAATGCATTTATTTGGGAATCGCGCATATCTTATGCAGAAGCGCGCATATCTGATACAAAAACGAGCATATTGGTTATAAAATCGCGCATATCTTCCGTTCGAACGGTAATTGTGGTTTACAATTTTACGAGTAGTTATGTATCTTTTCTTACGGATCGCAGCTCGTCAATAAATGCCTGGGTTTCCGGTGCGCTTAACTGTCCCTTTTGTTTGATCATATCGTACATAAGTTTTAGCTCCCCGTATTTTTCCAAATCATAATCTTTTGGATCCAGAATTTCGCGATTAACGACATTCAGGTTTTCGGCCAGCTCATCCAGGATAAACTTCAGATTTTCTTGTGTAGGGTTTTCTAAATTCATCTAAACACCTCAATTACTTTAATTTTTTGTAACCTGGCCAATCACATGTGTACTTTGTGATATGCCTTCTTTTGTTCCTTTCTTTATGATAAAATAAATGCGATAAAAAACCAAATGGAATATGGTACATATATTAAACAATCCTCTAGCAGGAAACGGAGAATGAAGATGTATTTGAAACGATTGGAAAGCGTTGGGTTCAAGTCATTTGCTGAACGAATTAATGTTGATTTTGTTCCCGGTGTGACAGCGGTGGTTGGTCCTAACGGAAGCGGGAAAAGCAATATAACGGATGCTATTCGCTGGGTACTTGGTGAACAGTCAGCAAGGTCATTGCGCGGGTCGAAGATGGAAGACATTATTTTTCAGGGCAGTGATACAAGAAACCCATTAAATGTTGCCGAGGTTACACTTGTGCTGGAAAACAGTGACAATGTGCTGCCACTTGACTATGAAGAAGTCAGTGTAACAAGACGTGTGTATCGTTCAGGTGAAAGTGAATTTTATATTAATAAACAGTCATGCCGTCTGAAAGATATTATTGATTTGTTTATGGATTCCGGTCTTGGACGTGAAGCATTCTCCATTATCAGCCAGGGAAAAGTAGAGGAAATTTTAAGCTCGAAATCGGAAGAACGCCGTACTATTTTTGAAGAAGCTGCGGGTGTACTGAAATATAAGCAACGGAAAAAGAAAGCGGAGTATAAACTGGCGGAAACACAGGAAAATTTGAATCGTGTGGAAGATATTATTCATGAAATTGAACAGCAAATTGACCCGTTACAGGAGCAGGCTGAAACTGCAAAAAAATATCTGGATAAAAAGGATCAGTTGAAGCAGCATGAAATATCACTTTTAGTTACGGAAATTGAACAATTTCATGAAAAGTGGGAAGCGTTACTTAACGAATTGGAAAATGAAAAGCTGGAAGAAATCAATTTGAAAACTTCGATTCAACAAAATGAAGCTAAATTGGAAAATCATCGCTTGGAAGTTCAGAATGCGGATGACAAAATTGAGAGATTGCAAGCTGATCTATTGTCAACCACCGAAAAACTTGAACGTTATGAAAGTAAAAAAAGGGTTTTTAACGAACGCACAAAACATTTTGCGGAGAATAAGCAAAAATTGGAAACGCAAAAAAAAGAAGCAGCAGATAAAATCGAACAGTTACGACATGAACTGAACGATGAAAATAAAAAACTCTCGAATGTTCGGGAAAGCCGGAAGCACACGAAACAGCGTGTAACAGAACTTGAAACAAAATTATCAACGGAAACTGACAGTCTGTCTGAGCAAATAGAGGAATTGAAATCGGATTATATCGAATACCTGAACAATCAGGCTGCGAAACGAAATGAAAAACAATCCATTCAGGAACAAATACGGCAGATTTCCGGAAAGAAAGACCGTAAATACGAAAAATATGCCAGTCTATTGGATGAGCGAAAAGCCATTAAAACAGAACAAGAGAGCTTACGGTCTGACTTAAGTGAACAGGAAAAAAATTATAACAAACAGTCTGATGCTTTCCAACAGATGAAGGAAGATTTAAGCAACAAACGGAACGCCTTTCAGGAATCCCAGACGAAACTTTATCAAGGTTATCAGCACTTGGAAAAGCTCAACTCGAAGAAAGAAATGCTCGAGGACATGAAAGATGATTTCCAGGGATTCTTTTATGGCGTAAAAGAGGTTTTAAAAGCCCGTGAGGATAAAAAATTAAACGGTATTTACGGTGCGGTAATAGAGCTTATTAACGTTCCGAAACAATACATCACAGCTATTGAAACCGTTTTGGGCGGACAGGCACAGCACGTTGTTGTTGACGAAGACCGAACAGCACGTCAGGCGATTAATTGGCTGAAAAAAACCAACAACGGGCGGGCCACATTTTTGCCGCTGGATTCAATCCAGCCGCGTTTTATCCCGAATGACGTATTGGCTAAGGCTGAAAGACATAAAGGATTTATTGGTATAGCAGCTGACTTGGTATCAAGTGAATTTCAAAAGGCTGTAAAGCATCTGATGGGACATGTTCTTGTTGCGGAAACATTAAAGGATGCCAACGAAATAGCCTCGATTGTCCATCGGAAAAATCGGGTTGTTACGTTGGAAGGGGACGTTGTAAACCCGGGAGGATCCATGTCAGGTGGTGCGAAAAAGAAAATCAGTCAATCGTTGTTTACTAGAGAGAAAGATCTGCAGGAAATCAGTGATAAACTGACTGAATTTCGGAAACGGGCAAAATCGTTTGAACAAAATGTCAATCAAAAAAAGCAGACAATCAACACGATGGAACAACAATTGCAGGAGCTGGAACAAACAGTTACAGTAGAACAAGAGAAATTGCAGAGTCTTCGTGAAAAATATAACGAAACAGAGATGAAGCTTGCTTCGCTGAATGAAAATCTTTCATTTTACGATCAGGATAATCAGCAATTTGATCGGGATGAAAGCGAGCTTCAAACTCGTGACGAACAGCTGACAAATGATCTGCAGGAATTGGCCGTTCACCTTGAAAATATTCAAGGTGAACTAAGTCATCGTACTACTCAAAAAGAAGAACTGCAGGAGAACCGAGAACAAATACGGCATGATTTGCAGCAGGCGCAGGTTTCTCTCGCAGAACAGGAAGAACGAGCTAATAGCCAGCGTGAAAAAAGAGATGCGGTCCAAAAACAGCTGACGGAATATAATACACAATTTTCAAGCTATGCTGCAGAACTTGATGAATTGGTTGATCTGGAAAGCACTACGGAAACGGAAGAAGAAATGGAGCAAACGTTGCAGAGCGTAAAGTCAGATAAAGATTCACTTGCAGAGAAAATTCAACAAGTGCGCACCAACAGGTTAAAGCTTACTCAGCTGATTCAGGACCAGGAGCGTGAGTTGAAGGAAGAAAATAAAAACCATCAGGCGTTTTTGCAAGCTCTTCAGCAGAAAGAGGTAAAAGCAAACCGTCTTGATGTGGATTTGGAAAACAGATTGTCCAAACTTCAGACAGAGTATACAATGACATTTGAAAAAGCTAACAAAATGTATGACAAAACAGAAGATCCGAATGAAACCCGGGCAATGGTGGAACAGCTTAAACAGTCTATCGATCAGCTTGGGACCGTTAATTTGGGGGCCATTGATGAATATGACCGGATTTCCGAACGGTATACATTTTTATCGGATCAGAAAAATGATTTGGTAGAAGCTAAACAGACGTTATATTCCGTGATAGCTGAAATGGATGAAGAAATGACAAGCAGGTTTAGTGATACATTCAACCAAATCAAGGATGAATTTGCAGCTGTATTCCAGCAATTATTTGGCGGAGGACGTGCGGAGTTGAAGTTAACCGACCCGAAAAACTTGCTCGATACCGGTGTTGATATTGTTGCACAGCCCCCCGGGAAAAAACTGCAGCACCTTGGTCTCTTATCCGGCGGGGAACGTGCGCTCACAGCAATTTCACTACTGTTTGCCATTTTACGTGTGCGTCCTGTGCCGTTTTGTGTACTTGATGAGGTCGAAGCAGCACTTGATGAAGCAAATGTATCCCGATTCGCCAAATATATCAAAGTATATAGTGAAAAGACACAGTTCATTGTCATTACACACCGGAAAGGTACAATGGAAGAAGCCGATGTCCTTTATGGTGTTACCATGCAGGAATCCGGTGTTTCCAGATTAGTTTCGGTACGCCTGGAGGATACGAAAGAGCTAGTAAATTCATAAGGAGGAACCATAAATATGGGCTTCATGGACAAATTAAAAAATAAATTTAAACAAAATGAAGAAACCGAAGAAGTTTCCAAAACATATAAGCAGGGCATGGAAAAAACACGCAATTCGTTTTCGGGCAAAATCAATGATTTAATTGCGCGGTATCGTAAAGTTGATGAGGATTTTTTCGAAGAGCTGGAGGAAGTGCTGATTTCGGCGGATGTTGGTGTATCCACAGTAATGGACCTGATTGATGAACTAAAAATGGAAGTGAAACGACGTAATATAAAGGACTCCGCGGAAGTTAAAGAGGTAATATCAGAAAAACTGGTGGAGATTTATTATGGAGATGACGATGAGGATCTGGAAGAGCTCAACATCCAGAATGGAGAACTGTCCATAATTTTGGTTGTTGGAGTTAATGGAGCCGGCAAAACAACATCAATCGGTAAACTTGCCTATAAACTGAAGCAGGAAGGCAAAAATGTTGTATTGGCGGCAGGCGATACATTTCGTGCCGGTGCCATCGAACAGCTTGATGTCTGGGGTGAACGTGCCGGGGTTGATGTGATTAAGCAGAGTGAGGGCAGTGACCCGGCAGCAGTAATTTTTGACGGAATCAAATCGGCAAAATCACGAAATGCCGATGTGCTGATCTGTGATACTGCTGGACGTTTACAAAACAAGGTGAATCTGATGAACGAATTGGCCAAAGTAAAACGTGTGATTGAGCGTGAGGTACCCAGTGCTCCACACGAAGTATTACTTGTTCTTGATGCGACTACCGGACAAAATGCAATGAGTCAGGCGAAAACATTCTCGGAAGCTACCGATGTATCCGGAATTGTTTTGACGAAACTTGATGGGACTGCTAAGGGCGGGATTGTTCTGGCAATCCGTAATGAACTGCAGATTCCGGTGAAATTTGCCGGGCTGGGTGAAAAAATGGAGGACTTGAGGGAATTTAATGCCCATGCCTTTGTATATGGATTATTTGCTGATCTCCTTGAAGAAACCGCTGAATAATGATAGTATTACTTTTGTAAAGGGATTTCACTTAACAAGGGGTGATATAAATTGTTGGAAAAGACAACACGGATCAATTATTTATTTGATTTCTACCAGGAACTATTAACCCCTAAACAGCGCAATTATATGGAAATGTATTATCTGGAAGATTATTCGCTTGGTGAGATTTCAGAACTGCTGGAGGTATCACGTCAAGCTGTATACGATAATATCAGGCGTACAGAAACAATGCTTGAATCGTATGAATCCAAGTTGAAGCTTTATGCGAAGTTTCAGAAACGACAGGGTATTTTGGTAAAAATGGATAAAGAAAGTCCACCAGATAGTGTGTTTCGGACACTGATAAATCAATTAAAAGAATTAGATTAGGAGGACACCTTCTATGGCATTTGAAGGATTGGCCGACCGTTTACAAAGCACAATGAAAAAAATTACAGGTAAAGGGAAGGTATCTGAGCAAGACGTCAAAGAGATGACACGCGAGGTACGGCTTGCTTTACTTGAGGCTGACGTAAACTTTAAAGTGGTAAAAGATTTGATAAAACGTATTAGGGAACGTGCTGTTGGTCAGGAGGTCATGGAGAGTCTGACCCCGGGACAGCAGGTTATTAAGGTGGTAAAAGAAGAATTAACAGCCTTAATGGGCGGTGAACAAAGTAAAATTGCCGTGGCTGACAGGCCGCCAACCGTGATTATGATGGTCGGTTTGCAAGGGGCGGGTAAGACAACGACAACCGGTAAACTTGCCAACCACCTGCGGAAAAATCACAATCGTACACCGCTTCTTGCGGCATGTGATATTTATCGTCCGGCGGCGATCGACCAACTGGAAACACTGGGACAGCAACTGAGTATGCCGGTTTTTTCAAAAGGGACGGATGCAAACCCGGTCGATATTGCAACGGAGGCCATTGAACAGGCAAAAGCTGAACATAATGATTATGTCATTATTGATACAGCGGGGCGTTTGCATGTTGATAACGATCTAATGGATGAACTGGAACAAATAAAGACAGCAGTTAAACCGGATGAGATTTTCCTTGTTGTCGATGCAATGACCGGTCAGGACGCTGTTAACGTTGCGGATAGTTTTAATGAACAGCTTGATATATCCGGAGTTGTTTTGACAAAACTTGATGGTGACACCCGTGGAGGCGCTGCCTTATCCATCAAAGCGGTGACGGATAAGCCAATTAAATTTGCTGGTACTGGTGAAAAACTGGATGGACTTGAGGCATTTCACCCTGAACGGATGGCATCCAGAATACTTGGGATGGGTGATGTACTATCCCTTATTGAAAAAGCACAGACAAATGTTGACGAAAAACAGGCAAAAGAACTGGAAGAAAAAATGCGTACCATGTCATTTACCTTTGATGACTTTCTGGAACAGATGGGTCAGGTTAAAAGCATGGGACCACTTGAAGATTTGATGGCTATGATTCCGGGTGCCAATAAAATGAAAGGGCTGAAAAATGCTCAGCTTGATGAGAAACAACTGTCACATGTCGAAGCAATTATTCAATCCATGACCAAGAAAGAGCGGCAGGATCCAAGCATAATGAATGCGAGCAGAAAAAAACGGATAGCTAAAGGATCGGGAACTTCTGTTTCTCAGGTAAACCGTTTGCTTAAGCAATTCAATGAAATGAAAAAAATGATGAAACAAATGACTGGAATGCAGAAAGGCAAAAAAGGTAAAAGCGGAATGAAGTTTCCGTTTATGTAAACAGAGAGAGTGGATAATGAAGCAGACTGTGAAGTTGTTTTTCGATTGTTCATGATGTAATGTAAAAACACTTTACAGACCTTACACTTTCTGTTAGAATCTAAAATTGTGTAAAACATATTTATTGGAGGTGCAAAAACATGGCAGTTAAAATCCGTTTAAAGCGTATGGGGTCCAAAAGAAACCCATTTTATCGTGTGGTAGTTGCAGATTCACGTTCACCACGTGACGGTCGGCTGATTGAGCAGATTGGAACTTACAATCCTGTTGTTAATCCAGTTGAAGTTAAAATAGATGAAGATAAGGCATTGGATTGGATGACGAAAGGCGCTAAGCCGAGCGATACTGTTCGTAACCTTTTCTCAAAAGAAGGCATCATGAAAAAATTCCACGACCAGAAAAATCAATAGTAAAGTAGTGTGATATCATGAAAGCCCTAATTGAAACGATTGTTACACCATTAGTCGATTACCCTGAGGACATCGTTGTTAAGGAAACGGAAGAAGAGACGAAAGTCATCTATCATCTTACTGTTAACGAAAACGATGTCGGTAAGGTCATCGGCAAAAACGGCCGCATTGCTAAAGCAATCCGAACGGTTGTTTACGCAGCCAAATCGGACGTCAACAAACGAATTTATTTGGATATTATGTAAAGGGAGAGGGAGACCTTTCCCTTTTTAAGCAGATAAGAGTATAAAATCGTTCTTACTGCATACGTGCAACTAAGGCTGTCACCTAAACTCTTGGTGACAACCAAGTTTTCTAAACATTTGTACCTATAACTAAACTGTTTAGAGAGTGAGGAACAGTAGTGCAAATCATTAAAAAGGTCCTGATTAAACAAATTGTTACCGAGAAAAGCAAGGAGAATTTGCATAAAAAATTTTATGATCATAAAATGCGGCTTGAACAAGAGTGTCAACAGCTGTTATTTGAACAGCGCAAGTTATTGAACAGGTCCGGTGTTTCCAAACAGGAGCTTTCTCAAAGGTTTCAGCAGGAGATTAAGAACCGTAAAGAAAAAATAAAATTGGCTGAGTTTAAAATCGAACAATTGGATATGCTGGAAATCGGCAGTGAAATCACTGAAAAAGAGGTTGAGGCTCTTGTTGAAGTGACGGAAGGTTCGCATTGGGAAGAAATTTTAGAGGAAACGGCGATTGTCATCAAAGACGATATAGTCGTTCGTATTGATGGGTAGCAGGTGAAATCATGACAGAAAAAATGTTCAACGCAGGGAAAATAATCAATACACATGGAATTAATGGTGAAGTAAAAGTGCTGCGTATTACCGATTTTGAGGAACGCTTTGTGTCGGGAAATTTATTGTATCTGGAAAACGAGAACGGGCAGCAGCTTGAACTGGAAATCGCCACTCATCGTATCCATAAAGGATATGACCTGATCCGGTTTAAGGGATACGATACGATTAATGATGTGGAACAATTTAAAGGTGGTTTTCTGAAAATCACTTCGGAACAGTTAACAGAACTGGACGAGAATGAATTTTACTATTATGAAATCATTGGGTGTGACGTTTATACTGTAAATGATGAAAAAGTTGGTGTGATCAAGGAAATTTTATCACCGGGTGCTAATGATGTATGGGTGGTGAAGCGGCATCAGGAAAAAGATGCATTGCTGCCCTTTATAGAGGATGTAGTAAAGCAGGTGGACATTTCCGCCAAAAAAGTGATTATTGAACCGATGGAAGGGCTGCTCGACTAATGCATATTGATGTCTTAACGTTATTTCCCGAATTGGTTTCAAGCGTATTCAACCATTCGATTTTGAAGAAAGCAAATGACAAAGCAAAATACAGCTATAACCTGGTAAATTTTCGGGACTATACGGAAAACAAACATTCCAAGGTTGATGACTATCCATACGGCGGCGGTGCCGGCATGGTATTAACCCCGCAGCCGATTTTTGATGCAGTGGATGATCTGAAAGAAAAACAATCGACAAAACCGCGGGTTATCCTGATGTGTCCACAAGGGGCAACATATAACCAAAACAAGGCGGAAGAACTGGCTAAAGAGGACCATCTTGTGTTCATATGCGGTCACTATGAAGGGTATGATGAACGAATCCGGGAACATCTTGTTACCGATGAAATTTCTATTGGTGATTATGTTTTAACCGGAGGAGAACTTGGCGCGATGGTCGTGATTGACAGTGTGGTCAGACTTTTGCCGGAGGTTCTTGGAAATGAGGATTCTGCACCAAAGGATTCATTTTCAACCGGATTGCTGGAGCATCCGCATTATACACGCCCTGCTGATTTTAGAGGAATGAAGGTGCCGGACGTACTGCTGTCCGGCAATCATGCAAAAATTGAAGCATGGCGTCGCAAAGAATCTTTGAAACGAACATATGAAAGACGTAAAGATTTAATTGATGCTGATTTATTGTCCAAAAATGATTTAAAAATCTGGGAAGAGCTTAAGAACAATTATTAAAATATTGTTGAACTCACCGTAACAGTGTGGTATATTAATTGTTGTTCTTAAAGTATTTACTTTAAGCGTAAAAACGATGTTCCGCTTTCCCGTAGCCGGATATGAGCATTGGTTTGGAAGGAGTGACTAGGATGCAAAAACTGATTGAAGAAGTCACAAAAGATCAGCTTCGCACGGATCATCCTGATTTCCGTCCCGGAGATAAGGTAAAGGTCCATGTGAAAGTTGTTGAAGGTTCACGTGAGCGTATTCAGGTTTTTGAAGGTGTTGTTATTAAACGCCAAAACGGTGGAATCAGTGAAACATTTACAGTAAGAAAGCTTTCTTACGGTGTTGGTGTTGAACGTACATTTCCGTTGCATTCACCTCGAGTTGCAAAGATTGAAGTTTCTCGTCGTGGTATTGTCAGGCGCGCTAAACTATACTATCTTCGCAATCTTCGCGGAAAAGCAGCACGTATCAAAGAACGTCGATAGAGAAATTATTGTAGGGAAAGGAGCTTCGCTTATATGGTGCAAGCTCCTTTTTTGTTGATAACATTGTAAAGTATCATTTGGTTGGAGCGAATGCAGGTGACTTCCAATCTGAGTGATGAATCAGAATCAATGCTATACGTAACAACAATGATTAGGTTAGTGCTGGAGGGGAATATATGAAGAAACGGAAAAGTGAATGGTTTGAGTGGACGAAGGCATTATTAATTGCTTTTGCGTTAATTTTTATTGTTCGGACTTTCTTTTTTGCTCCTATTGTTGTTGATGGTCCATCCATGATGCCGACACTTCACGACAGGGATCAAATGATAGTCAACAAAATTATTTATGATGTGGCTGAACCGGAGCGATTCGATATTGTTGTTTTTCATGCTTCCGATAGAAAAGACTTTATTAAACGGGTTATTGGTTTACCTGGTGAGCATGTAGCCGTTAAAGAAGATCAACTGTTTATTGATGGAAAAAAAGTAGATGAACCTTTTATAGACCAGATGAAAAAAGGGGAAAATACATATACAGATGATTTCAGACTGGAAGAACTTCCGGGTGGTTATGAAAAAATCCCTGAAGGCCATGTGCTCGTATTGGGGGATAACCGGGGAAATTCAACTGACAGCCGGATTTTGGGTTTAATATCCATGGATAAGATTGTTGGAACTGCTAATTTAATCTACTGGCCGTTTGACCGAATGCAAATAATGAATTATTAGGGTGAATAAATAATGACGATACAGTGGTTTCCGGGACATATGGCAAAAGCTAAGCGTGAAGTGGAAGAAAAACTGAAATTGGTTGACTTTGTGATGGAGTTAGTGGATGCGCGCGCGCCATTCTCCTCACAAAATCCGATGCTTCAGCAAATACTGCTGGATAAACCTAAAATGATGGTATTTATGAAAAAGGATTTGGCTGATGAACGGCAAACAGAAGAGTGGATTGCTTATTTCAGAGCAATTGGTATACCTGCAGTTGCTGTCAATGTCAACAATAAGGCAGACATAAAAGAAGTGATTCGGCTTGGCAAGAAACTGAGCCAGTCAAAAATGGATAAGCTTAAGAAAAAAGGAATTAACCCGAGACCTGGAAGGGGCATGATTTTGGGAATTCCCAATGTAGGCAAATCTTCTTTGATCAATCGGCTAGCCAATAAAAAAATTGCAAAAATAGGTGATAAGCCAGGAGTAACCAAACAACAGCTGTGGATAAAAGTTCAAAATGAATTTGAACTTTTGGATACGCCGGGGATTTTATGGCCAAAATTTGAAGATGAACTGGTTGGTTACCGGTTGGCAGCAATCGGTACGATTAAAGATAAACTGCTTTCCATGCAGGATATCGTAGCATTCGTTATTACATATATGCAGGAGCACTATCCGGAGCAACTCATGGAGCGCTATTCGATTGATTCGGAAATGGATGACATGTGGGATGTTTTCGTATTGATTGGCAAACGACGGGGAGCTCTTGAAAGCGGCGGCAACGTAAACTTTGACAAAGTATCAGACCTGGTAATTCGTGATCTCAGAACCGGAAGACTTGGCAGAATCACGCTGGAAACACCATAACAAGACTAGTAATCATCGTGGGGATCCTTCCGGGAATTGTTGCACTTTTGCTCTCACAGTTGAACAAAACTGCGACGTAACTGCTGGAATGTGTTCTATAATCATGTCCGCTTCTCACCCTGCCGTCCGGGATCGTTCCGGGCGGATGCTTTCCGCGGGCACGGCCTCAGTCCCCTTGAGAAAACCACTCTGCGGGGTCTTCGGACTCGTGCTGTTCCCGCAGGAGTCACCGCCCTCCACTCACCCGGACTAGTGTAGTGGTATTGTCCGTTTTTCTACAACGATTTCGATTCAAGCATAGTGTCATAAACGTAAAAATAGCGGAGGAAATACGTGCCCCTACAAAGGGGTATGCCGACGTTGGCCGCAAAGGCCGGTTTTAGTCGGCCTTCCTTCACTCGGGTGCAGAGGCATAGATGAGACTCCGCAGCGCGGTAGCGATCTTTTTTGCGAGGAGTGTAACACCACTGAATATGCTTGCAACACGACGAGCACAAGGAGGCTCATCAGCCGCCCACGGTAAAGAAGACACAGCGAAAGTGACTTTCTTGAGCTGATGTCGCTCTTATGCTGGAAGTGAAAGCGACGTGTATTTCCGCAGCGGTGGTAGAACATCATACTATGTCGCAGTTTATGGACTTTGTGTAATAACGACAATCTTTAATCAGAACAACAGATATTACTAAAGAGATAAGGTGATAGGGTGAAAAAGGAGTCTATTGCAGTCATTAAACAGTTATTGGAAAGTGATAATGTAACAGGTACACTTGTTAACGAACTGCGAACTGATGAACGTAAAGGTGTGCAACAATTAATTGAACGATACGATAAAAAGAAATTAAACGAACATGAACTGGAACAACAATATACGCGGATGTGCTGGTATGAACAAAAAAGTTATGTCAAATCGCATCAATTTATTGCCGGGATAGACGAAGCAGGACGCGGTCCGCTTGCAGGCCCTGTAGTCGCTGCAGCCGTTATCCTGCCTGAGAATTTTAAGTTACTTGGATTGAACGACTCGAAGCAGCTGAATGAAAAAACCCGAAACAAATTTTATAATATTATTAAAAAAAATGCAGTCAGCTATGGTATATCAATTTTATCGAACCAGGAAATTGATCAGGTTAATATCTATGAAGCTACAAAACTGGCAATGTATAGGGCGATTGATCAGCTTGATCCAAAACCGGATCATGTGCTTATTGATGCGGTTACTCTTGAAAAGCTGCCTTGCTCATCCGAAGCTATCACAAAAGGTGACCAAAAAAGTGTTTCAATCGCTGCTGCTAGTATCTTGGCGAAAGTTACACGTGATACCAAAATGAAGCAACTGCATGAAACGTATCCTGTCTATGGCTTTGCTTCCAACATGGGTTATGGTACAAAAGAGCATTTGGAAGCGCTTAGGAGTTACGGTACAACGCCATATCACCGGAATTCATTTGCTCCAGTCCGGGAAGCCTCACCGCGTTAGGCAGGTATATACAATCAGAGCATTCGGCATGATTCGCTATTTCTTGTGAAATTCTATGTTTTTTTATACAATGGACATGCAGTGAATTTTGATGGGAGGATGAAAGATGAACATTCATGAGTATCAAGGCAAAGATATTTTGCGAAGCTATGGTGTAAATGTTCCAAACGGACATGTTGCATATACGGTAGACGAAGCAGTTGAGGCTGCAAAGAAACTTGATGGTCCCGTAAAAGTAGTGAAAGCACAAATCCATGCTGGTGGCCGTGGTAAAGCCGGCGGTGTAAAGCTTGCTAAAAATCTTGATGAGGTGCGTACATACGCAGATGAAATTTTAGGGAAAACATTGGTAACTCACCAAACCGGTCCTGAAGGAAAGGAAGTAAAGCGTCTTCTAATTGAAGAAGGGTCTGACATCAAGAAAGAATACTATGTTGGCCTGGTACTTGATCGTGCCACTTCCCGTGTTGTGATGATGGCATCAGAAGAAGGTGGTACGGAAATTGAAGAGGTAGCAGCAAATACTCCTGAGAAGATCTTTAAAGAAGTAATTGACCCGGTTGTAGGTTTATCCGGATTCCAGGCTCGCAGACTGGCATTTAATATTAATATTCCTGATGAATTGATTGGTAAAGCTGCGAAATTTATGACAGGTCTTTATAATGTTTTTGTGGAAAAAGATTGCTCGATTGCTGAAATTAACCCGCTTGTAACAACAGGCGATGGTCAGGTAATGGCATTGGATTCAAAATTAAACTTCGATGATAACGCAATGTTCCGTCAAAAAGATGTTATGGAATTGCGTGACCTTGATGAAGAAGATGAAAAAGAGATTGAAGCATCCAAATATGACTTAAGCTATGTTGCATTAGACGGAAATATCGGATGTATGGTAAATGGTGCAGGGCTGGCCATGTCAACAATGGATATTATTAAGCATCAAGGCGGAGAACCTGCTAACTTCCTCGATGTTGGAGGCGGTGCAACAGCAGAAAAAGTAACCGAAGCATTTAAGATCATTTTGTCCGATTCCAATGTAAAAGGGATTTTTGTCAATATCTTTGGCGGCATCATGAAATGTGATGTAATTGCTGAAGGTGTTGTCGAGGCGACGAAACAGGTTGGTCTGGAACTTCCACTTGTTGTGCGTCTGGAAGGTACAAATGTTGAACGAGGCAAGAAAATTCTTGATGAATCAGGTTTAAACATTACTTCAGCTGGATCCATGGCTGATGGTGCAGAGAAAATAGTCTCCATGGTTAAGTAATTCGGTTGGAATCATTATTTGTTTAATGCGTGACCAATTGGTTGGTTCCGCTTATGAAGCACACATTTTAATAATACGTACAGATATTGTGTAGAAAGGACGGACGAAAATGAGTGTATATGTAAATAAAGATACAAAAGTTATTGTCCAGGGAATTACTGGCGGTACAGCCAAGTTCCATACAAAACAAATGCTTGAGTACGGTACAAAAATTGTTGGCGGTGTAACACCGAAAAAAGGCGGAACAGAAGTGGAGGGTGTTCCTGTATTCAATACAGTGAAAGAAGCGGTTGATGCAACAGGTGCAACTGCTTCGGTAATCTATGTTCCAGCTCCATTTGCGGCAGATGCCATTCTTGAAGCGGTAGATGCGGAACTTGATCTTGCCATTTGTATAACGGAGCATATTCCGGTCATGGATATGGTGAAAGTAAAACGTTATATGGAAGGTAAGAAAACCCGTTTGGTAGGTCCAAACTGCCCAGGCGTTATTACCGCTGATGAATGTAAAATTGGAATTATGCCTGGATATATCCACAAAAAAGGTCATATCGGCGTTGTTTCACGTTCCGGAACACTAACATATGAAGCGGTGCATCAGCTGTCTGAGGAAGGGTATGGCCAAACAACCGCTGTAGGAATCGGTGGCGATCCTGTTAATGGAACAAACTTTATTGATGTATTATCAGCGTTCAACGATGATCCCGAAACAGAAGCGGTTGTTATGATCGGAGAAATCGGCGGTACTGCTGAAGAAGAGGCGGCTGAATGGGTAAAAGCGAATATGAACAAACCTGTTGTTGGCTTTATTGGCGGCGCTACTGCACCTCCAGGAAAACGTATGGGCCATGCCGGTGCGATTATTTCCGGTGGTAAAGGCACAGCAGATGAAAAAATCCGTGTTATGAATGACTGCGGTATTAAGGTTGCTGAGACGCCAGCAGAAATCGGTGATACGATGATTGGTGTGTTAAAAGAGAACAACCTGAATGACAAATGTAAAACACATTAAGTAATATGAGGAACCCAAAACTGTGATGTTTTGGGTTCCCATTATATAATTTTGTAAAGAGGAAGTGACCTATTGGAAGCAGTCCGTAAACGCTTAATTCATATGACAAGGTGCCGTGGAATTACACGCAGGTCAGTCAGAAAGTTTTTCCGCTATGACCCCACCCTTCAAAGCATCTACAAGTTTACTGCAACGGAGATCAATCAATTTTTTGGAATTCCGCATAAACAGGCTTCAATCCTTTATTCCGACCTTCGTAATCCTTCATTAATTAAGCAGATTGTACATGATGTTTCTTCATACCGCACGATTACTTTAGTTGACGAAGACTATCCCACTGTGTTAAAAACTATTAAAGATGCGCCACTCGTCCTTTATGCTTTCGGAAACCCGTCATTACTGAATAAATTTCCACTAATAAGTGTTATTGGGACACGTAAACCATCGAAAGAAGCGCTGTCGAAAATGGAGGCGTTTGTAGTGCCGTTAATACTAAAAAAATGGGTTGTTGTCAGCGGTATGGCATCCGGAATTGACAGTATGGCACATCGGCATACCCTGAAGCATGATGGAATGACTATTGCTGTGTTGGGCGGTGGATTTCATCATATTTATCCAAAACACAATTCTCTTTTATTTGATCAAATAGCTGAACATGGGCTCGTAATCTCGGAGTACCCGCCAAATACACCGCCAAAGCGTTATTATTTTCCGGAAAGAAACCGGATCATCAGCGGTTTGAGTTTCGGAACACTGGTAATTGAAGCGACTGAACGAAGCGGAACACTGATTACGGTGGA
Organism: Virgibacillus siamensis; assembly: GCF_039522605.1. Lineage (GTDB taxonomy): Bacteria > Bacillota > Bacilli > Bacillales > Amphibacillaceae > Lentibacillus > Lentibacillus siamensis. The sequence goes on along the minus strand of NZ_BAAADS010000025.1, from coordinate 181,823 downwards.
TCAGGCGCTGGATCAAGGACGGGAAGTATATGCAGTGCCGGGTAATCCTATTTTGGCACAAACAAAGGGTTGCCATAAAATGATACAGGATGGCGCCAAATTGGTTCAGGACCCACAGGATATAATAGAGGATTGGCAGCGTATGGGCGCAAACTACAAACTGTTAAGTTAATGTTCGTACTATTTTCATAGTAAGTTGACAAATGTATGGTAAGTATTTAATATTAGTGAAGATTTCCAAATTTTATATGGTAACCTCATTTTGGGAGGAAAGTTCATGTCAGATTACCTGGTGATCGTTGAATCGCCGGCTAAGGCAAAAACGATCGAACGCTATTTAGGAAAGAAATATAAAGTAAAAGCATCCATGGGTCATGTGAGAGACCTGCCCAAAAGTCAAACGGGTGTTGATACAGAAAATAATTTTAAACCCAAGTATATAACAATCCGCGGTAAAGGTGACGTATTGAAGGATTTGAAAAAGTCAGCTAAAAAGGCAAAGAAAATTTATCTGGCTGCCGACCCTGATAGAGAGGGAGAGGCAATTGCCTGGCATTTGGCCTATGCCCTGGGAATAGATGAAAATTCCCAATGCCGTGTAGTATTTAATGAAATTACGAAAGATGCAATTAAAGAGTCATTTAAACATCCCCGGTCAATTGATAATGATCTGGTTGATGCACAGCAGGCGAGAAGAATCCTTGACCGGCTTGTCGGGTATAATATCAGCCCTTTACTTTGGAAAAAAGTTAAAAAAGGACTCAGCGCAGGTCGTGTTCAGTCAGTTGCTGTAAAACTGATTATCGACCGGGAAAAGGAAATTGAAAACTTTAAGCCGGAAGAATACTGGTCAATTGAAGCCAATTTTTTAAAGGACAAGGAATCATTTGAAGGCTCTTTTTATGGAATTGACGGAAAGAAACAGGAATTAAAAACGGAGTCGGATGTTAACGATGTGATGAAGAAAATGAAAGGTAAATCGTTCACCGTGAACAAAGTAAATCGCCGTGAACGAAAGCGAAATCCCGCACAGCCATTTACAACATCTTCACTGCAACAGGAGGCTGCCCGCAAATTAAATTTTCGGGCCAAGAAAACGATGATGGTGGCACAACAATTATATGAAGGAATCGATCTTGGAAAGAAATCCGGCGGCATCACCGGTTTAATTACTTATATGCGTACTGACTCAACACGTATCTCCAACACAGCAAAAGAAGAAGCAAAAGGGTACATTGAGGATCAGTACGGAAAAAATTATTTGGGCTATAATAAAAAAAGCAAGAAACAGGAAGGAGCACAGGATGCTCACGAAGCTGTCCGTCCAACATCAGTTGTACGTGATCCGAAGTCGCTAAAACCTGTATTGTCCAGAGATCAATACAGGTTGTATAAACTTGTGTGGGAACGGTTTCTGGCAAGTCAAATGGCTCCGGCAATCATGGACACAATGACAGTCCACCTTTCAAATAATGGTGTCGATTTTCGGGCAACAGGCTCAAAGGTAAAGTTTAAAGGATTTATGAAAGTGTATGTGGAAAGCTCGGATGACAAGAAAAAAAATGAGAATAAATTTCTTCCTGATCTCTCAGAAGGTATGACAGTTGAGGCTAAAGACATTACTCCAAATCAGCACTTCACTCAGCCGCCTCCGAGATATACGGAAGCAAGACTCGTCCGGACAATGGAAGAATTGGGAATAGGACGTCCTTCTACGTATGCACCTACTTTGGATACAATCCAACGCAGGAATTATGTAAGCATTGATAATAAGCGTTTTGTGCCGACAGAGCTTGGCGGAATCGTCATTGATATATTGGAGGAGTTTTTCCCTGAAATAATCAATGTGGATTTCACGGTGAAAATGGAAGATGATCTGGACTCTATTGAAGAAGGAAAAACAGAATGGATTCATTTGTTGGATGAGTTTTATAAAAATTTCAGCAAACGTCTTGAAGTAGCCGAAGAGGAAATGGAGAAAATCGAAATCCGTGATGAGCCGGCAGGAATTACGTGTGAGAATTGCGGTCATGAAATGGTGTACAAAATGGGCCGGTATGGTAAATTCCTGGCATGTTCAAACTTTCCGGAATGTCGGAATACGAAACCAATCCTGAAAGAAATAGGAGTTAAATGCCCGAAATGTAAAGAGGGCAATGTTGTTGAACGTAAATCGAAAAAGAAACGAATTTTTTATGGCTGCGATCGTTATCCTGAATGTGATTTTGTTTCATGGGATAAACCAATTTCGAGACCATGTCCGAAATGCGACTCACTGCTTGTTGAAAAAAAGGGTAAAAAGGAAACCCGTATTCAATGTACAAATTGTGATTACAAAGAAAATGCACAAAATTAGCTATCCGATTGGGTAGCTTTTTTGTGTGTTCTCAGCTAAATGGTTTTAACTGTATGTATAAGGGAATGATGGCTATATGGAAGGAGGATTTAAAATGAATGAGCTTAAATCATATTTTGTTTCGGTGGATTTTAAAGAAGTACGTGAGATGTCAATACCTGATAATGAAATCGAATTTGAAATAAAAGCAACCAATGAGGAAGTAAAAGAATTAAAAGAACTGTTTAGAGACACACGGAAAGATGGGAAGAATGCTATTGATCACTTGGGCAAGCCGTTTGACGAATGGGGTGCTGATGATGAGCGTTCAAAATATGATCAGCATTTAATTAAAATTTATAAGTTTATCCATGGATTGGGTACCCCTGAAACGAAGGATAAAATTGAACAACTGAAATTGTTCAAATAATTGTTATAGTTATTATAACTTTTAGCAGTTAAGAAACTATCATGGGTCGACAACCAAGTTTTCTAAAAAGTTCAATTGTTGTTCATTGACGAATTTAAAAGTAAAAGCTATAATTGTCCATTGGTAAGTAAATATGCTTGACAGCAATCCAAGGATTTGAAAAAATAGGATTGAGTTCAATTCAGAATTTTAATATAATTTTGTTAAGTTTGTTGCTTTCCACAACTTTATATGTTATGATTTATTCGCTGTTTGACGGGGTGAAAAATTGAACAATTATAAGATACAACGTGATGCGTTTATTGAATATTTGCAAATTGAAAAAAATGCATCCCCCTACACCGTTAAATACTATGAAAAAGATTTAGAAGGTTTCTTTAACTTTTTAAATGCGGAAGAGGCTGGTGGACTGGAGCAGGTTGGGTATAATGAGGTGCGTTTATACTTGACGGTTTTATTTGACCGGAAGCTAGACAGACGGACTGTTTCCAGAAAATTATCCAGTCTTAGAAGTTTTTATAAGTTTTTGGATAGGGAGGGTTATGTCAGTACAAATCCTTTTGCACATGTGAAACTTCCGAAAGCGAATAAACCAATTCCTGATTTTTTATACCAGGAAGAGTTAAAGAAGCTGTTCGAAGTGAATGATTTATCGGACCCCTTGGGGCAAAGGGACCAGGCGCTTTTGGAGACCTTGTATGCCACGGGGATACGTGTCAGTGAGTGTCAGGGGATGCATTTAAACAATATTGATTTTTCTGTTGGGACAATGCTTATAAAAGGTAAAGGGAATAAGGAACGTTATATACCTTTTGGACGTTTTGCCGAAATTGCCCTGGAAACCTACATACATGATGGAAGAAATCAGCTTTTGCAAAAGTTCCAGGTTCCAACAACACATGTTTTTTTGAATGCAAAAGGAAGGCCGCTTACAGCAAGGGGAATGCGGCTGATTCTCAATAAGATGGTAGAAAAAGCTGCACTAACAGTACATGTTCATCCGCACAAACTCCGTCATACGTTTGCAACACATCTGCTGAATGAGGGAGCGGATCTTCGAAGTGTTCAGGAGCTTCTGGGACATGAAACTTTGTCGTCTACGCAGATATACACACATGTGACAAAGGATCGGTTACGAAGTGTGTATATGAACACGCATCCCAGAGCGAATGGTCATAATTCTGATCAAAGAGGTGATCAACGTGGCAAATGAATTTCATGCCACAACTATTTTTGCGATTCAGCATAATGGCCAGTGTGCCATGAGTGGTGACGGTCAAGTTACAATGGGTAATGCCGTCGTAATGAAACATAAAGCCAGAAAAGTACGTACTTTATTTAACGGGCAGGTTTTAGCAGGGTTTGCCGGTTCTGTTGCGGACGCATTCACGCTTTTTGAAAAATTTGAAGGAAAGCTGGAGGCATTTGATGGAAATCTGGCCAGAGCGTCGGTTGAATTGGCAAAGGAATGGCGAAGTGATAAGGTGCTTCGTAAACTGGAAGCAATGTTGATTGTCATGAATAAAGAAAAGATGTTTCTGGTATCAGGGACAGGAGAAGTAATCGAACCTGATGATGGCATCCTTGCAATCGGCTCGGGCGGTAATTATGCATTGAGTGCAGGGAGAGCTTTAGTCAGATATTCCGGGGATTTGGCCGCTAAAGAAATTGCACAGGCAGCACTTGAGGTTGCCGGTGAAATATGTGTATATACGAATGACCGTATAACTTTAGAGGTACTTGAATAAGTAAGGAGGCCTTTGGTATCAATGGGAATTGATTACACTCCAAAACAAATTGTGGGTCAATTGGATAAATATATTATTGGTCAGAATAGTGCCAAAAAGTCAGTAGCTGTGGCATTGCGAAACCGGTATCGGCGGATGAAACTCGATGATACGATCAAGGATGAAATTGTCCCAAAGAACATTCTTATGATCGGTCCTACAGGAATTGGCAAAACTGAAATTGCCCGGCGCCTGGCTAAACTCGTCGGTGCACCTTTCGTGAAAGTGGAAGCCACTAAATTTACCGAAGTGGGATATGTAGGCCGTGACGTTGAATCCATGGTCCGGGATCTGGTGGAAATGGCTCTAAGAATGGTGAAGGAAGAGAAGATGCGTGAGGTGGAAGGCCAGGCGGAAAAGGAAGCCGATAAACAGCTTGTGAAACTGCTGGTGCCTCAGGAAAAAAAACAAAACAATATGAAAAACCCATTTGAAATGTTGTTTCCCGGTCAGCACGATGAAGAAGATGATGACGATGATTCAAAAGATGAAGAAATAAAGAACAAGCGAAGCAGAATTGAGCATCAACTTGCATTAGGTGAACTGGAGGATCGCATTGTAACGGTGGAAATAGAAGAAACACCGCCATCCATGTTTGATATGCTGCAGGGGTCGGGTATGGAACAAATGGGTATGAATATGCAGGATGCCTTTGGACAATTTATGCCGAAGAAAAAGAAAAAGCGAAAACTTTCTGTTGCTGAAGCCAGGAAAATATTAACACAGCAGGAAGCACAAAAGCTTGTTGATATGGAAGAGGCAGCGCAGGAAGCCGTTCAGCGTGCTGAGCAATCCGGGATAATCTTTATTGATGAGATTGACAAAGTTGCGGCGAAACAGGATAACTCAGCAAATGTGTCAAGAGAAGGTGTTCAGCGGGACATCTTACCAATTGTAGAGGGGTCAACAGTGGTAACTAAACAAGGCCCTGTTAAGACGGATCATATGCTTTTCATTGCTGCAGGTGCATTTCATATGGCTAAGCCGTCCGATTTAATCCCTGAACTGCAAGGAAGATTTCCGATTCGGGTTGAATTGGATAAACTGTCAGTAGATGATTTCAAGCGTATTTTAAAAGAGCCGTCCAATGCATTGCTGAAACAATATACAGCCATGCTTAAAACGGAAGGTATAAATGTCATTTTTACAGACGAAGCTATAGATAAACTGGCAGAAATTGCATATGACGTTAACCAAGATACAGATAACATCGGTGCCAGACGACTTCATACCATCCTTGAGAAACTTTTGGAAGATTTATCGTTCGAGGCTCCGGATATAAATATGGAAAAGGTGGACATCACCGGTGAATATGTAAATCAGAAATTAAGTAATATCGTAAAAAATAAAGATTTAAGTCAATTTATACTATAAATCGAAATATCGAATGGAGGATAATTATGGAACTTTTAGATCGAGCCAGAAAAATTAATGCAATGCTGCAGAAAGCAACAGGCAAGTCGGTGAACTTTAACGAGATGTCTGCATCACTGAGGGAGGTAATCAAAGGAAATATTTTCATCCTCAGCAGACGCGGTAAATTATTAGGTTTTGCGATTAATCAGGAAATTGAAAATGATCGCATGAAAACGATGTTGGAAGATAGACAGTTTCCGGAAGAATACACGCAGGGACTTTACGGGATTTATGAAACTACAGCGAACCTTGATATTGACAGTCCTTATACAGCTTTCCCTGTTGAAAACCGCGAGCTGTTTAAAAACGGTCTGACAACCATTGTACCAATCATCGGTGGCGGCGAGCGTCTTGGGACGTTGATTTTAAGCCGTTTGACTGACAGTTTCAGTGACGATGACCTTCTGCTTGCAGAATATGGTGCCACTGTCGTTGGTATGGAAATTCTTCATGAAAAAACAGAAGAAATCGAAGTGGAAGCAAGAAGTAAGGCAGTTGTTCAAATGGCAATCAGCTCATTGTCTTACAGTGAACTTGAAGCAATCGACCATATTTTTGAAGAGTTAAATGGACATGAAGGCCTGCTTGTAGCTAGTAAAATAGCAGATAGAGTCGGTATTACCCGGTCGGTAATTGTTAATGCGCTTCGTAAGCTGGAAAGCGCCGGCGTTATCGAATCCCGTTCACTCGGAATGAAAGGAACATATATTAAGGTCCTGAATGATAAATTCCTAGTGGAGCTGGAAAAATTAAGGTCAAGATAAGTGCATTGCACAATCTTAATAGTGGATAAATGTCCTAAACAAATCAGCAGCCTTCTTTCTTAAATGAAATGAGGCTGCTGATTATTTAGATTTAGACGGAAGACTTGAAGTAAAATATGTTAAGGATGGTTACTTTTTAAAAAAACGCTAATTTTTTACCTATCGCAATTGAAGTAAACTGCGACACAGTATGATGTTCTACCACCGCTGCGGAAATACATGTCGCACTTATGCCAGTGGTGAAAGCATCCGCTCGAAGCGATCCCGGGCGGTAGGGCGAGAAAGTGGACGAAATTATAGAATATATGTCGCAGTTTATGGATTTTGTGTCAAAACACAATTGAAACAGCCTTGAAAAATAGCACAATAATACTTGATTGCTGTACTGTGTTATGATATATTAACTTTTGGTGTAAGACTATGTTCATCTGTCGAAAGTGAACTGGTTATAAAACACACGCTCGGTGATTTGCATAGAAGGTGCCAGATGAACTGGTTTTATGTGAAAATGACCCGGTCGGAGGAAAAACCATTAGGAGGAATAAATTATGTCAGTAATTTCGATGAAACAATTGTTGGAAGCTGGTGTACATTTTGGTCACCAGACTCGTCGTTGGAATCCAAAGATGAAAAAATACATCTTCACGGAACGGAACGGCATTTATATCATTGACCTGCAAAAAACAGTTAAAAAGGTTGATGAAGCGTACAAATACGTAAAAGATCTTGCTGCAAACGGAGGTTCCATTCTTTTCGTTGGTACGAAGAAGCAAGCACAGGAATCTGTACGTGATGAAGCAACCCGTTCTGGTATGTTCTATGTTAACCAGCGCTGGTTGGGTGGCACGCTTACGAACTTTCAAACAATCCGCAAGCGTATTAATCGATTGAAAGACATCGAACGGATGGAAGAAGATGGAACGTTTGAAGTGCTTCCGAAAAAAGAAGTAGTTGATTTATTGAAAGAAAAAGATCGTCTGGTTAAATTCCTTGGTGGAATTAAAGAAATGAACAAACTGCCGGACGCTATGTTTGTTATCGATCCACGTAAAGAACGTATCGCCATCGCTGAGGCGCATAAATTAAATATTCCGATTATCGGAATTGTTGATACAAACTGTGACCCGGATGAAATTGATTACGTCATCCCGGCTAATGATGATGCAATTCGTGCAGTCAAGCTTTTAACTTCCAAAATGGCAGATGCCGTTTTGGAAGTGAAGCAGGGTGAAGAATTGGAAGAAGTGCAGGAAGTTGAAGGCGAGGAACAGCCGGAACCAGCAGAAAAGAAAGCAGCTGCTGAAAACACTGCCGAAGATAAAGCGTAACAGGGTACTGGAAAGGTGATAAGGGGGAATAAGCCTTTTATCACCTTTTTTCGGAAAAATTTTTGGTAAGATGAAGGAGGATTCACACAAATGGCAATTACAGCTCAATTAGTTAAGGAACTACGTGAAAAAACTGGTGCCGGAATGATGGATTGTAAAAAAGCACTACAGGAAACGGATGGAGACATTGATAAAGCAGTTGATTTTCTGCGTGAAAAAGGTATGGCGAAAGCAGCTAAAAAAGCAGACCGCATTGCTGCGGAAGGTTCTGCATATATTGAAGTTGCAGGAAATACTGCTGCATTAATCGAGGTAAACTGTGAAACAGACTTTGTTACAAAAAATGATCAATTTAAGGAATTGCTTTCGGAGTTGGGTAAGCATATTGTTACTCAAAAGCCTGAAACAACTGAAGAAACACTTCAACAAAAGCTTCATGGTACAGGGGATACCGTGGAACACTATATTAACTCTGTTGTCGCTAAAATTGGTGAAAAAATTTCACTTCGCCGTTTTGCTTTAGTTGATAAAACTGATAATGATGCTTTTGGAGCATATCTTCATATGGGTGGACAAATTGGAGTTTTAACGCTTTTAGAAGGCACGACTGATGAACAGGTTGCCAAAGACATTGCAATGCACATAGCTGCTGTTAATCCGCGTTATGTTTCACGTGACGCTGTTTCAGAAGAAGAGGTTGACCGTGAGCGTGAAGTACTTAAAACTCAAGCATTGAATGAAGGAAAGCCTGAGCATATCGTAGAAAAAATGGTGGAAGGGCGTCTTGGGAAATTCTTTGAAGAAATTTGCCTGCTGGAACAGAATTTCGTCAAAGACCCTGATCAGAAGGTGAAGAAATATGTATCTGATAAGGGCGCTTCCGTTAAATCTTTCAATCGTTTTGAAGTCGGCGAAGGAATGGAAAAACGTGAAGAAAACTTTGCCGAGGAAGTTAAGAGCCAAATGAAAAAATAGTCAGACTGACAAATGGGGAACAGTTCATTGTTCCCTATTTCGCTAGCTTTTTGTTTGGACCAGAAAATAATATAATATCCCTATGGAGGTAATTATGACGACAGCTCAGTACCGTAGATTTGTGTTAAAGTTAAGTGGAGAGGCTTTGAGCGGTGAACAAGGCTATGGCATTGAACCGAAAGTAATTCAGTCCATTGCATCCCAAATAAAGGAAGTAGCTGAATTGGGAGCAGAAGTAGCTATCGTTGTCGGCGGCGGAAACATCTGGCGCGGCAAGGTAGGCAGTGAGATGGGGATGGATCGTGCAACTGCTGATTATATGGGTATGCTGGCAACTATTATGAACTCCCTTGCACTGCAGGATAGTCTGGAAAATATCGGTATTGAAACCCGGGTGCAAACATCAATAGAAATGCGACAGGTTGCTGAACCATATATTAGAAGAAAAGCAATTCGGCACCTGGAAAAGAAACGTGTTGTCATTTTTGCTGCAGGTACCGGAAATCCTTACTTCTCTACCGATACAACAGCCGCATTACGGGCTGCAGAAATTGAAGCAGAAGTGATTTTAATGGCTAAAAATAGTGTTGACGGTGTCTATTCGGATGATCCGAAACAAAATAAACAGGCGCAAAAGTACTCGGAAATCTCCTATTTGGAAATGCTGAATGAAGGGCTTGGTGTGATGGACTCCACCGCGTCTTCATTATGCATGGATAATCATATTCCATTAATCGTATTTTCGATTATGGAAGAAGGTAATATTAAGCGTGTTGTCCAAGGTGAAACGATTGGAACGACTATAAGGGGGAATAAATAATGGCAGATGGAAATTTGAAGGAAACGCGTGAAAAAATGGATAAGGCGGTTCAGGCCTTTACAAGAAACTTGGCAACAGTTCGGGCTGGGCGTGCAAATCCATCATTGCTGGATAGTGTTTATGTTGATTATTATGGTGCTTCAACACCCCTTAATCAGTTATCGACAGTCTCAGCTCCGGAAGCAAGGCTGTTGGTCATCACTCCATTTGATAAGTCTTCAATAAGTGATATTGAAAAAGCAATTCAGAAAGCTGATTTGGGCATTTCACCATCAAGTGATGGCAATGTTATTCGGATTAATATACCTGCTCTTACCGAAGAACGGCGTAAAGATCTGAATAAAGTTGTTGGTAAATATACGGAAGAAGCAAAGGTGCAAGTCCGGAATATTCGCCGTGATGCTAATGATCAGTTGAAGAAAGACGAAAAAGACGGCAACATGTCTGAGGATGACTTGAAAGACGAACAGGAAAATGTTCAAAAAGAGACTGACAAGCATATAAATAAGATTGACGAACTTGCAAAACAAAAAGAAAACGAAATAATGGAAGTTTAAACAGGCTAATACGTTGATAATAAAAAGCACACACGAGGCTGGGACAAATTAAAAAGTGTAACTCAAAAGACGAACTATGCTACAGACGAGCGAAGTATATTTCCGGAGCGGCGGAGCTTACCATTTAATTCGTTTTTTCAGTTGATGAAACACTTTTGTCCCAGCCTTTTTGTTTCTTAATTCGGAACAACTGGTCAGGCTTTGGAATTCAAGAAAAGCATCGTTTTTGTTTAAAGCGGATGTGAAATGGGTTTTTCTTGGATTTTAAGGAAATCGTTATAAAAATTTATCTAATATAGTGATATAATAGTATTTCATCATAATAGGATAATAAATATACCAGTTATTTTCCTATATTTGCGGTTAAGGAAATCTTTTATTGCATGAGTTGAAATAGGGCCTTTCGCAATTGAACGTGCGTGAGCTTGAATTCCCCATAAAAATTTATGAATTGTATAAGGATAATCAACTGAAGTCGGAGGACAAACTATGTCATTAAAACTTCCCTTTTTTAAAAATAAACAAAAAGAAAAAGACGACAATCAATTCGATATGGAAAATATCCCGAATCATGTAGCTATCATAATGGATGGAAACGGCCGCTGGGCAAAAAAGCGTGGTTTACCCCGCATTGCCGGGCATAAAGAAGGTATGGATGTAGTAAAGAAAATTGTCAAAGTAGCACGTAACTGTAACGTTCGTATTCTTACACTATATGCGTTTTCCACCGAAAACTGGAAACGGCCAAGGTCGGAAGTGGATTACCTGATGAGGCTGCCTAAAGAATTTTTACATATATATTTACCTGAGTTAATGGACAATAATGTAAAAATCGAGACAATCGGTAATTTTGATGGTCTTCCTGATTATACGAGGGAGTCAATCCAGTATGCCAAAGAACAGACAAAAGGTAATGATGGATTATTATTAAACTTTGCTTTAAACTATGGTAGTAGGTTTGAAATCATGCGCGCCATTAAACAAATAATGACTGACGTTGATTCATCAGAGCTGTCAATAGACGCAGTGGATGAGGAAAAGTTTTCAGAATATCTGTATACAAAAGGATTATCTGACCCCGATTTACTAATCAGAACGAGTGGCGAACAGCGTCTGAGCAATTTTTTGCTCTGGCAGGTTGCGTATTCTGAATTCTGGTTTACGGATGTGCTGTGGCCTGATTTTTCTGAAGAAATTTTCAGAACAGCCCTCCAGGATTATCAGCGGAGAAAACGACGCTACGGAGGTATTTAAGGTGTTGGAAATGATATGAAGCAACGCGTTATAACAGCAATTTTAGCATTCATTATATTTATACCATTTGTCATATTCGGCGGTTTGTATTTTGAGTTGTTTGTTTATTTTCTTGCAACCGTCGGACTTATCGAACTACTGCGGATGCGGGATATCGGCAAATACTCAGTACCATCTTTTCTTGCTGTCATTCTGCTATGGCTGCTCCTTATGCAAGAACCAACAGATATAATTCCGGTGGTATGGTTTACCAAATCAGAAATAATCATGCTGTTTGTATTGATTCTTTTGTCATATACGGTACTGGTTAAGAATAAGTTTACTTTTGATGATGCAGGTTTCATTCTGCTTTCTACCATATATGTAGGTATGGGTTTTTATTACCTTTTGGCAACGCGGGGAAGCAGCGGGGATTTTGACGGTTTAATCCATATTTTTTATGTCTTGATTATAATTTGGGTTACGGATACTGGAGCATATATTGCTGGACGGGCTTTCGGAAAGAAAAAGCTGTGGCCGATGATCAGCCCGAATAAGACAATTGAAGGTGCTGCCGGCGGCGTTGTTGCAGCTTGTATTGCCGGGGCAGTTTTTCAGTTGATTGAGCCATTTTACCCGATGGTAATTGTCATACTGGTTACTGTACTCGTATCGGTATTCGGACAAATTGGAGATCTTGTAGAGTCGGCGTTTAAACGGCACTACGGTGTGAAGGATTCAGGTGATCTGCTGCCGGGACATGGGGGTATTTTGGACCGGTTGGACAGTTTGCTGTTCGTGCTGCCAATACTGCATTTTATAAATTTCTTTTCCTGATTATTTTTTCAATATGGTCGATACTCGGGAACACTGATTATCTCCGAATTGACTAAAGGAAGGTGCGTCTGCTGATGACTACTGTTATAGCGTTTATACTTATGTTTGGCTTACTCGTGTTTATTCACGAACTTGGCCATTTGATTTTTGCAAAGCGAGCCGGCATGTTGGCGCGGGAATTTGCTATCGGATTCGGTCCTAAAGTTTTCGCTTTTACCAAAAATGAAACTGTCTATACGATTCGGCTGCTGCCAATCGGTGGTTATGTGCGTGTTGCCGGCGAAGACCCGGAAATTGTGGAACTGAAACCAGGACAACACATAGGATTGGAATTTAATGACAATGGTAAAGTGAACAAAATAATTGTTAATCATAAATCAAAACATCCGAATGCGCGTGTAATAGAGGTATCAAAAACCGATTTGGATCATGCGTTGACCATTGACGGTTATGAAGTTGATGAAGAAGATCAGCCATTGCATTTTGACGTTGATCCAAAGGCTTTTTATGTGATGGACGAAACTGAGACGCAAATTGCTCCGTATGACCGGCAATTTGCTTCAAAAAGTGTCGGAAAACGTGCAATGCAATTATTTGCAGGACCGATGATGAATTTTGTGCTGGCTATCATTCTGTTCATTATTATTGGTCTGATTCAGGGAGTACCTACTGAAGAAGCCATTATTGACGAGGCGGTTCCTGATTCTCCAGCTGCTGATGCAGGGTTCCAGCACGGTGATGAAGTTATCAAAGTTGATGGAAATCCGATTTCGACTTGGGACGAATTTACCGCAATCATTCAGAAGAATGCGGACGAGGAACTGAATATGACCGTCGAGCGGGCAGATGGTGATACAGCTCAAATTTCCGTTGTTCCTGACAAAATGGAATCACAAGGCAGAACGTACGGTCAATTGGGTGTTACGCATATGTTTGAACAAACTTTTACGGGATCATTTCAGTATGGTTTCGTGCAAACTTATGATTTCACCAAATTGATTCTGACTAATTTAGGCATGTTGGTAACCGGCCAGCTTCCAATCGAAACATTATCTGGACCGGTTGGCATTTACGATGCAACAGACAAATTTGTGGAGGCAGGCTTTTTTACCTTCCTGATGTGGACATCTATTTTAAGTGTTAACCTAGGGATTGTTAACCTGGTGCCGCTTCCAGCACTTGATGGGGGCAGACTCTTGTTTGTTGGAATTGAGGCCGTGCGCGGAAAACCGATTGACCCGCAAAAAGAAGGTATGGTGCATTTTGTAGGCTTTGCACTCTTAATGCTCCTGATGATCGTTGTCACGTGGAATGATATCCAACGGTTGTTCTTGTAACGTCAAAAAAATAATGAATTGTAATACTTTGTTTAATAACAGAACCCTTGTCTTAGTCTGATGGCAAGGGTTCTCCATACTTATGAACAGGTTTTTACCTGAAATTGCCAGGGGGAAATGGTAATGGATATTTCAAAAAAAGAAAAAATGGAACTGCTGCTTAAGCAATTAAATATAGTTGACGATGATTCACTTGATCATTTTGCTGACAGTGAACTGATAAAATTGGAAGTACATAAGCAATCAAAAACATGGCATTTTCATGTGCTGGTAAACAAATTACTGCCAATCGAAACTTATACTTTGCTTTCCACGAGACTGAAAGAAACCTTTGCACAATTTGCCAATGTGGTTGAATTGACAATAAACACAAGTGAAAAGCAAAGTGATGATAAGAAAATTTGTGATTACTGGAATTTATTTCTGCAAAATATATCCAACTTATCGCCGGCTTATAAAGACGTGGTCCATAATCAGGTTCCGAAAGTTAACAATAATAATCTTATGTTAACCGCGCGGAACGAAGCTGAAGGGGTGGCCTTAAAAAGACGGTTGGAAAAGGAATTCCAGTTTTTCTGCAATAAAATCGGGGCACCTAAGTTTTCTATAATGGTTGACGTTAAACCGGAGTTGGCTGATTTAAAAAAATTCCGGGAACAAAAAGCACTTGAGGATCAGCAGCTTGTCCAAAAAACAGTTATGGAGAAAGAAAAACGTGACAAGGAAAAAGTAAATAAAGAAAACAATCAGCCATTGATGCTCGGTTATAGAATACAGGATGAGCCGATGCATATGGAGGAAATACAGGATGAGGAGCGTCGTGTAACTGTACAAGGGTATGTATTTGTATCGGAAATCCGTAAACTTCGCTCTGGCAGGAGTCTGTTGATTGCCAAAGCAACCGACTATACAGACTCGCTGCAAATTAAAATGTTCTCCAAAGGCGATGAAGATGCTGAGAAGTTTGAGCAGCTGAAATCAGGGATGTGGATCAAGGCGCGGGGAAGCATCCAAACCGATATGTATACAAATGAACTTGCAATGATGGCTAATGACATTCATGAGGTCAAGATGGAAGTGAGGCAGGACACCGCTCCAGAGGGGCAGAAACGGGTGGAATTACATGCCCATACCACCATGAGTCAAATGGATGCAGTTGTTTCACCGACAACTTTAGTCGAGAAGGCTGCTTCCTGGGGTCATAAAGCGATTGCCATTACAGATCATGCAGGTGTACAGGGATATCCCGAAGCACATGCTGCAGGACAAAAGCATGGAGTGAAAGTACTGTACGGTGTAGAAGCAAACCTTGTTGATGACGGTGTTCCAATTGCCTATAATGAAACAGACATGGAACTGAATGACAGCACCTATGTTGTATTTGACGTGGAGACAACAGGATTGTCCGCAGTCTATGACACGATTATTGAACTGGCCGGGGTAAAAATTTATCAGGGTGAAATTGTGGACAGGTTTGAAGCTTTCGCTAACCCGCATCACCCGTTATCACAAACAACGATTGATCTGACCGGGATAACGGATGATATGGTGAAGGATGCCCCGGAAATTGGCGATGTTTTGAAAGATTTTTACGAGTGGATGGATGACGGTATTCTGGTAGCACATAATGCCAGCTTTGACATTGGCTTTTTAAACCAGGGATTCAGCAGGATTGACTACGAAAAGGTAAACAATCCAGTTATTGACACACTTGAACTTGCCAGATTTCTGTATCCGGAATTAAAGAATCATCGTTTAAATACGATGTGTAAATATCTTGATGTAGAATTGACCCAGCATCACCGGGCAATTTATGATGCGGAGGCTACCGGCTATTTGCTGTGGAAAATGGTGAAGGCTTTGCTGCAGAAGGAAATTACGAATCATAACCACCTCAATGATCATATGGGGGAAGGGAATGCATATCAGCGATCACGTCCTTTTCATTGTACACTGCTTGCCAAAACACAGGATGGCCTGAAAAACCTGTATAAACTGGTTTCACACGCACATATTGATTATTTCTATCGTGTGCCCCGTGTGCCGCGATCACTGCTTCAGAAATACAGGGAAGGTGTTTTGGTTGGGTCGGGATGTGACAAAGGGGAAGTTTTTGAAACGATGATGCAAAAATCAGCTGATGAAGCTGAAAAAGCAGCGGAATTTTATGATTTTATTGAGGTGCAGCCACCTGCTAATTATGTTCATCTTGTGGAAAAAGATCTGGTACAGAATGAAGCACAGATTCTTGATATATTAAAAAAGCTTACCGATCTTGGCGAGCGGATGAATAAAACCGTTGTTGCAACCGGTAATGCTCATTACATCGAAGGACATGATAAACTGTATCGTCAAATATTGATTGCTTCCCAGGCCGGAAATCCATTAAACCGGCAGACACTCCCGGATACGCCGTTTCGAACGACCAATGAAATGCTGGAGTGTTTCCGGTTCCTTGGCGATGATAAGGCAGCAGAACTTGTTGTAACGAATACAAATAGACTTGCCGATGAAATGGACGAAATATCTCCCGTAAAAGATGGATTGTACACACCGACCATTGAGGGAGCCGATGACGAAATGCGCAATCTTTGCTATACGAGAGCAAAGCGCATATACGGTGAACCTGTTCCAGAAATCGTTACGGACCGTCTGGAAAAGGAATTGTCGAGTATTATCGGGCATGGGTTCTCGGTAATCTATCTGATCTCTCATAAACTCGTAAAAAAATCACTCGATGATGGCTATTTGGTAGGTTCACGGGGGTCAGTCGGATCTTCACTGGTAGCAACCATGACGGAAATAACCGAAGTCAATCCACTGCCGCCGCACTATGTATGCTCAGAATGCTGCCATCACGAGTTTATTACGGATGGTTCAGTCGGCAGCGGCTTTGACCTGCCTGATAAGGAATGCCCGAATTGTCATACACCGCTGACAAAGGATGGACAGGACATCCCGTTTGAAACATTCCTTGGGTTTAAAGGGGATAAGGTACCAGATATTGACCTTAATTTTTCTGGTGAATATCAGCCAAGAGCACATAACTATACGAAGGAATTATTTGGTGAAGACAATGTTTATCGTGCGGGCACTATCGGTACAATTGCTGAAAAGACAGCTTACGGTTATGTGAAAGGTTATGCTTCTGATAAACAGCTAGTCTATAAAAATGCAGAAGTGGACAGGCTTGTTCAGGGGTGCACCGGTGTAAAGCGGACGACCGGCCAGCATCCCGGCGGTATTATCGTTGTACCTGAAGATAAGGAAATATTCGACTTTACTCCTATTCAGTTCCCGGCAGATGATCGGAAAAGTGAATGGCGAACAACACATTTTGATTTTCATTCCATTCACGACAACCTGTTGAAGCTGGATATACTTGGGCATGATGATCCGACTGTTATCCGGATGCTGCAGGATCTGAGCGGAATTGATCCGAAAACAATTCCGACGGATGATGCGGAAGTTATGAAAATCTTTTCAGGTACGGAGTCCATCGGTGTTGTTCCTGAACAAATAAACTGTACGACCGGAACATTGGGTGTACCGGAATTTGGTACTAAATTTGTCCGGCAGATGCTGGAGGATACGAAACCATCGACTTTTGCGGAACTTGTTATTATTTCAGGTCTGTCCCATGGTACCGATGTTTGGCTTGGCAATGCGCAGGAATTGATTAATGAAGGCATTTGTGAATTGCCGGATGTTATCGGGTGTCGTGACGATATCATGGTTTATCTGATGCATAAAGGGCTGGAATCCTCTCTCGCCTTTAAAATCATGGAGTTTGTCCGCAAAGGCAGGGGGCTCCAGGATGAATGGATCACTGAAATGAAAAAGCATGGTATACCGGATTGGTATATTGAATCATGTAAAAAAATTAAATACATGTTCCCAAAAGCACATGCTGCTGCTTACGTACTTATGGCAGTTCGTATCGCTTATTTTAAAGTGCATTATCCAATCTACTTTTATGCTGCATATTTCTCGGTCCGAGCAGGTGATTTCGAACTGGACACAATGTGTAAAGGCGCAGAAGCTATTCGTAATCGGATTGAGGGGATCATGGCTAAAGGAAATGATGCATCCCCGAAAGAAAAAAGTCTTTCCACTGTATTGGAAGTAGCATTGGAAATGTGTGAACGCGGCTTTTCATTCCAAAAGGTGGACTTGTACAAATCGAAAGCATCTGAATTTATCGTAGAAGGAGATTCATTAATACCGCCGTTTAATGCGGTCGATGGACTGGGAACGAATGCCGCCATCAATATTGTTAAGGTTAGAGAAGATGGCGAGTTTCTTTCCAAGGAAGATTTGCGTCAGCGAAGCAGAATTTCCAAAACGGTACTGGAATATCTGGACAATCACGGATGTCTGGAAGGGATGGCGGAAAAGAATCAATTGTCGCTGTTTTAACCAGTAACACATGCTGTCAGTTGCATGAGCAGCATTAATGTGATATAGTTTTCATTGGTAAGTAATGATACGAACGGTTAAAGGAGTGGGTGGACCCCACTCCTTCTTCATACTGCTATCCTTGTACTGAACCCCCTTGCCACCTTTTCGGCAGGGGTTTTGTATTAAATAAGATGGTTTGCAAATGAAAAAGAGTATGATGGTTCATAATAAGAAAAGTGTACAATTGAATAGAGGAGGGTAATTTCTTGAGTTCAAGCGTTATTAGCATGACGGAAAATTTGGTGGAACCTATTTTGCAGGAAGGGAACCTGGAATTGGTCGATGTTGAATATGTAAAAGAAGGAAAAAACTGGTTCCTTCGAGTTTACATTGATAAGGAAGGCGGAGTTGACATTACGGAATGTGGTTCAGTTTCGGAGCAATTGAGTGAAAAACTTGATGAAACTGATCCGATTAAGGAACCATACTTTCTTGAAGTATCATCGCCAGGTGTTGAGCGTCCACTGAAAACAAAAGCAGATTTTGAAAAAAATATAGGTAATCATGTTTTTTTGAAATTATATGCGCCGATAGATGGTGAAAAAGAGTATGAGGGTACATTGGAAGAATTCACGAATGACTTTGCTTTAGTATCCTACATGGTAAAAACCCGCAAAAAGTCTGTGGAAATTCCGTTTGATAAAATTGCTAAAGCAAGATTGGCAGTTAAGTTATAAAGGGGGAATAAAAGTGAACAGTCAGTTGTTTGAAGCGATTGATTATTTGGAAAAAGAAAAAGGGATTGATAAGGACATTCTTTTAGAAACATTGGAAGCAGCTTTGATATCCGCCTATAAGAAAAACTTTAAATCTGCTACAAATGTACGGGTTGATATTAATGAGGAATCGGGTTCGATGCGGGTACTCTCCCGTAAAACAATTGTCGATGAAATCGAGGATGTGCAAGAGGAAATATCGCTTGATGAGGCAGAGAAAATTGATCCGAATTATCAGCTGGGTGATGTCATTGAGGTTGAAGTAACACCAAAGGACTTTGGCAGAATCGCCGCTCAGGCTGCCAAGCAGGTTGTAACACAGCGGGTCAGGGAAGCTGAGCGGGGTGTTATTTTCAGTGAGTATGCTGACCGTGAAGAAGATGTCATGACAGGTATCATTCAGCGAAAGGATCCGAAGTTTGTCTATGTGAATCTGGGGAAAATCGAAGCTAAATTAGCAGAAGCTGAACAAATGCCGACAGAAGAGTATTATGTACATGACCGTTTGAAGGTATTTGTCACCAAAGTTGAAAATACAGGCAAGGGACCGCAAATATATATTTCAAGGTCACATCCCGGACTCTTAAAACGCCTTTTTGAAATGGAAGTTCCGGAGATTTACAATGGAACAGTTGAAATTAAGTCAGTGGCTCGCGAAGCTGGGGATCGCTCAAAAATTTCCGTACACGCGGATGACCCTGAGCTTGATGCAGTTGGTTCCTGTGTAGGACAGCGGGGCCAGCGTGTGCAGGTTATTGTAAATGAATTAAAAGGTGAAAAAATTGACGTGGTTGAATGGTCAGAGGATCCGGTGGAATACGTTTCCAACGCACTCAGCCCGTCAAAGGTGGTCGAAGTCCTGGTCGATGAAGAAGAAAAAGCAACCACAGTAATTGTGCCGGATTATCAGTTGTCACTTGCAATCGGCAAGCGTGGACAGAATGCAAGGCTTGCTGCTAAATTGACCGGATGGAAAATTGATATAAAAAGTGAGTCAGAGGCTCGTGAAGAGGGACTTCTTACTGAAACTGACACCTATTCAGACAACGATGAAGATTTGTTCGAATAAGGGGGGCTTCTTGTGAAAAAGAAGAAAGTGCCGGAACGAAAGTGTATTGTTACAAATGAGATGAAACCAAAAAAAGACTTGATCCGCATTGTCCGCAACAAAGAAGGAGATGTCTTTGTTGATCCGACCGGTAAGAAAAACGGACGTGGCGCATATTTATCCAGCGATCGAAACGTTATTGAAAAAGCAAGAAAAACCGGTATTTTAAGCAGACAGCTTAATGCGGAGATTGATATGACCATTTTTGATGAACTTATGAAAATAGTTGAAAATGATGAGAAATAGTTATTTAAGTTTATTAGGGCTGGCATATAGTGCGGGAAAATGCTCACTGGGTGAAGAAACTATCGTAAAGGATATCAGAAAAAAACGGGCAAAGCTGGTTTTGCTAGCACATGATATCGGTCCGCAGACCCGCAAAAAAATCACGGACAAATGTAAAACAAATGAGGTACCATTTATAATAGCTGATGATAGAGAAACATTATCAAACGCTGTAGGAAAATCCCATAGAGTAGCTATTGCCATTTTAGATGCAGGATTTGCCGCTAAGATCAAATCGCTGCTCGGGTAATTAATTTCGGGGGTGAACGTATGACGAAAATGCGCGTATATGAATATGCCAAGAAGAACAATGCAGCAAGTAAAGAAGTTATAAATTATTTAAAAGAATTAGATGTTGAAGTATCCAATCACATGTCAACAATTTCAGATGATACAATTGCAAAATTGGATAAGAATTTTGCACAAAAGAAAGAGAAAAAGGAACCATCCAGTGGCGAAAATAAAGGGAATCCGGGAAAGAAGAAACCAGATTCCAATAATAAGCAGCATCAAAAACAGGATAATAAACGAAAGCCTCCTTATAAGCAGCAAAATAAGCAGCATAAAGGAAAGCAGAATAAGCAGCAGAAGCAAAATAATAAACAGCATCATGGTAAAAAGGGAAGAGGTAAACCTGCACAACAACAACAGCAAAAACCGGTTGTGAAGGAAACACCGAAACAAATTAAGTACAGTGACACGCTGACTGTAAGTGATTTAGCGCAGAAACTGAACAAAGATACATCAGAAATAATTAAGAAGCTCATGTTTTTAGGTGTTATGGCAACCAAGAATCAGGATCTTGATGACGATGCAGTGGAACTGATTTGTGAAGAATACAATGTGGAAGTGGAAAAGGAAATTATCCTGGAAGATACGGATTTTGATAAATATTTGGAAGAGGATAATGAAGCAGACCTTGTGGAACGTCCTGCAGTTGTAACAATTATGGGACATGTTGACCATGGTAAAACGACACTTCTGGATGCCATTCGCCATACAAAGGTACAGGAAGGCGAAGCGGGTGGAATCACTCAGCATATTGGTGCATACCAGGTGGAGAATGATGGAAGAAAAATCACTTTTCTCGACACGCCAGGGCATGCTGCATTCACCAGTATGCGTTCTCGTGGTGCACAAATAACTGATATTGCGGTTTTAGTTGTCGCAGCTGATGATGGTGTTATGCCTCAAACTGTGGAAGCAATTAACCATGCCAAAGCAGCTGAAGTTCCCATCATCATAGCTGTTAATAAAATGGATAAAGAAGGTGCAAACCCGGACCGTGTGATGCAGGAGTTGACGGAATACGAACTGATTCCGGAAGCATGGGGCGGTAAGACGATTTTTGTAAACCTGTCAGCTGTCAAATACGAAGGAATTGATGAATTACTGGAAATGCTTTTGCTTGTTTCCGAAGTGGAAGAATTGAAAGCAAACCCGAACAAAAATGCTTTCGGGACTGTAATTGACGCGCAGCTTGATAAAGGAAAAGGGTCAGTTGCTTCACTTCTTGTCCAAAGCGGTACATTACATGTAGGGGATTCGCTCGTTGTTGGAAATACCTATGGACGGGTTCGTGCGATGGTAAGTGATATTGGTCGTCGTGTGAAAGAAGCAAGCCCATCCACACCGGTTGAAATCACCGGCCTTAATGATGTGCCACAGGCAGGCGATCAGTTCCTTGTATTCAGTGATGAGAAAAAATCACGTTCCATTGGAGAAGCCCGCCATCAAAAATATATTCAGGAAAATCGTTCGGGACAAACAAAAGTCAGCTTGGATGACCTGTTTGAACAAATTAAGCAAGGCGAAATGAAAGAAATCAATATTATTATCAAGGCAGATGTTCAAGGATCTGCTGAGGCAATGGCTTCCTCACTCAGAAAAATTGATGTGGAAGGTGTCAAGATTAAGATTATCCATACAGGTGTTGGGGCGATTACTGAATCTGATATCATTCTCGCATCCGCTTCCAATGCAATTGTCATAGGGTTTAACGTACGACCTGATGCCAATGCGAAAAAAGCTGCGGAATCTGAAAAAGTGGATGTCCGGCTGCATCGTGTTATTTACAAAGTAATTGAAGAAATTGAGTCTGCCATGAAAGGGCTGCTGGATCCGGAATACGAGGAAAAAGTAATTGGCCAGGCAGAGGTCCGGGAAACATTCAAAGTTTCCAGAATCGGTACAATTGCAGGC
Source organism: Virgibacillus siamensis (assembly GCF_039522605.1). Classification (GTDB taxonomy): domain Bacteria; phylum Bacillota; class Bacilli; order Bacillales; family Amphibacillaceae; genus Lentibacillus; species Lentibacillus siamensis. The sequence goes on along the minus strand of NZ_BAAADS010000025.1, from coordinate 159,232 downwards.
AGCTATGTAACAGATGGGAAGATAACACGTGATTCCGGGGTTCGATTGATTCGCAATGGTGTGGTGCAATTTGAAGGCGAAATTGCTGATTTGAAACGCTTTAAGGATGATGTTAAAGAAGTTGCAAAGAATTATGAGTGCGGGATTACAATTAAGAACTTCAATGACATCAAAGAAGGCGATACAATCGAAGCGTTTATTATGGAGGAAATTGAACGGAAATGATTTTGTACGCTGAAGTCGAGTTCATGCTGTATGAGGGTCATTCGCTCAAACAAAAACGCTCTGTCATAAAACGGTTGATGGCAAAGCTTCACAATGAACTGAATGTTGCTGTTACCGAATTGGATTATCATGATCTTTGGCAACGGACCAAAATTGGTATAGTCACAATTTCCAATGACCTGACCCATGCTGAGCAGGTAATGCAGGAGGTATTCAGGATTATGGATACCTTCACTGAACTTGAGCGTACTATAACTAATGTGGAACGGTTATAATAAGGAACACACCATTTTTATTGAGGTGATGATATATGGGTGACTTACGTGCAAATCGAGTGGCAGAACAAATGAAAAAAGAGATGGGTGATCTGATCAGCAAGAAAATCAAGGATCCCCGTGTCGGATTTGTCACTGTCACTGATGTAGAAGTAACAGGTGATCTGCAACAGGCAAAAGTGTTTATTTCAGTACTTGGTGACGAACAGGAAAAGCATGATACACTTGTCGGGCTTGCTAAAGCAAAAGGTTTTATTCGTTCGGAAATCGGTAAACGGATCCGTCTGCGTAAAACACCAGAAATAACGTTTGAATTTGATGAAGCGCTGGAACACGGAAATCGTATCGAGAAAATTTTAAGGGATTTAAACAATTAACATGCATGTTTAGAGAAATCTGGCCCAAGGGTCAGATTTTTCCATACTTTATCTATATCGTACATAAATCGGGAGTGGTTCAATTGAAGGGAATATTGCCTTTATGGAAACCTAAAGGGATGACTTCACATGATTGCGTTGTCAAAGTGCGGAAATTGTTTCAAACTAAAAAAGTCGGGCATACTGGAACGCTTGACCCGGAGGTTGAGGGAGTCCTGCCTATCTGTATTGGGCAGGCTACCAAAATAGTTCCGTTTTTAACTGACACAACCAAAACTTATACAGCTGAGATCTTGCTGGGGGCATCTACAGATACTGAAGATGCACAGGGAAGTATTATTGAGGAAAGGGCTGTTGGAATTTCTCTTTCTAAACAGATTCTTGAAAACGTGTTACAATTATTTAGGGGAAAAATTACACAAATTCCTCCGATGTATTCAGCAGTAAAGGTAAACGGTAAAAAACTATATGAATATGCCCGTGCAAATGAGTATGTTGAACGTCCGCAGCGGGATGTAATCATCCATAGCCTCGAATTGGTGGACTTTGATGATGATCAACATACATTTACAATCGAGATTGTTTGTTCGAAGGGGACGTATATCCGGACATTGTGTGTCGATATAGGCAGGAAGTTGGGATTTCCGGCGCACATGTATAGTCTCGTCCGTACTGAAACCGGTACAATAGCTAAGGATGAAACGATAAGCTTTAACGAGCTTGAACAGGCTGCAGAAAGACAACGATTGCTGTTGCCGATTTCCAGAGGCCTGGAACATTTGGATGTTCTGGAGACAGATGAAAATATGAAATTGAAAGTGAGAAATGGACAGAAACTGGCTATGCCGGAAAAACAACTTCAGACAGATCCATTTACTGTAATGTTTCAAGATGATGTGTTGGCTATTTACCAGATTCATCCGGACAAACCGAATTGTATAAAGCCACTGCGGGTTTTTAATGAATGAATAAAGTGTAGGTGAAAAACATTGCGAACGATAGAATTAAGTTATCCGCATACATTGGAATTGGAGGATCTTCCTGAAACTGTTGCTGCGATTGGTTTTTTTGACGGTATACATAAGGGTCACCAGAAAGTAATTCAAACTGCGGTTGATAAAGCAAAGAAAAATGACTGGGAAAGTGCGGTGATAACATTCCATCCACATCCATCGGTCGTTTTGAAAAAAGATGCAACACATGTCAAGTATATCACGCCAATCAAAGAAAAACAGGAAATTCTCCAGAAAATGGACGTTGATCGGCTTTATATTATAACGTTTAATAAAGAACTTGCTTCTCTTGAACCACAGCAGTTTATTGATCACTTTATAATCGGATTAAAAATAAAACATCTTGTCGCAGGTTTTGATTTTTCTTATGGTTATAAAGGGAAGGGCAATATGGAAATTATTGGTGGCCACGCTCGGGGTGAGTTTGATTACACGACCATCAGTAAAGTAGAAATGGATGACCAAAAAGTCAGTTCAACGAGAATAAGGGAATTACTCAGGACTGGTCGGATTGCAACAGCCAATGATCTGCTCGGCAGGCCATTGGCTATTCAGGGAATTGTCATCGACGGTGAAAAGCGGGGCCGGTCCATTGGTTACCCAACAGCCAATATACAGATCGACCCGGATGCATTACTTCCCAAAACAGGTGTATATGCAGTGAAAGTACAGTATAAAAATGAGCTATATGAAGGCATGGCAAGCCTGGGATACAACCCGACATTTGATGGGCAGCTTGAAGAACCGAGCGCTGAAGTGAATATTTTTGATTACAATAACGATTTGTATGGTGAAGAATTGATTGTGGAATGGCACAAATTCATCCGGGATGAAGTGAAATTTGATAGTGTGGATGAATTGATTGAGCAGATAAAAGATGATGAACGGGCCATTCGTCACTATTTTTCGAAAAAATGATTTGAATTAAATTATCTCTTGCATTTCAGCTGTAAAAGATGTAACCTTGAAAAGTAGAACCATCGCTTGGCATATCGTGACTCCGACGTTTGCTGGGGGAATGGGGATGAAATTAATATAATGGAGGTGAGCCATTTGGCTATCACAAAAGATCGTAAAAATGAAATTATCAGCGAATACAAGGTTCATGAAAATGATACTGGTTCTCCGGAAGTGCAAATTGCTGTATTGACGGAAGAAATCACAACATTAAATGGACATCTGCGTGTTCACAAAAAAGATCATCATTCACGCCGTGGTCTTTTGAAAATGGTTGGTAAACGTCGTAACCTACTGAATTATCTACGTAAAAAAGATGTTACACGCTACCGCGAACTAATTAAAAAACTTGGCCTACGCCGATAAGTATTTTAAAAAGCAGGAGCAATCCTGCTTTTTTTATACTTTTGTTACTTATAAAATTTACATTTATCCATATTAACTATAAAATGAAAGATAGAATGATTCTTGAAAGGAGTACTTTAACTAATGACAGAAGAAAATCAAGTGTTCTCCACGGAAATCGCCGGCAAAAAATTCACCGTAGAGACCGGAGAACTTGCAAAGCAGGCTAATGGTGCGTGCATGATACGTTATGGAGATACATCCGTATTATCTGTTGCTACCGCATCTAAAGAACCAAAAGACTTACCGTTTTTCCCATTAACTGTTAATTACCAGGAACGATTGTACGCAGTTGGGAAAATTCCTGGTGGCTTCATAAAAAGAGAAGGACGTCCAAGTGAAAAAGCAACATTGACGTCACGGTTAATTGACCGTCCAATCCGACCGCTTTTTCCTGATGGATATAGAAACGAAGTACAGGTGATCAGTACAGTAATGAGCGTTGAGCAGGATTGTTCATCGGAAATTGCTGCCATGATTGGATCATCGATTGCCCTTAGCATTTCCGATATTCCATTTTCCGAACCTATTGCCGGTGTTGATGTAGGCCGGGTTGACGGAGAGTTTGTTATTAATCCAACGATTGACCAGCGGGAAAAAAGTGATATTGATTTGACTGTTGCAGGGACGAAAGCTGCTATTAACATGGTGGAAGCAGGGGCAAATGAAGTTCCTGAAGAAATTATGTTGGAAGCAATTATGTTCGGGCACCAGGAAATTATTCGTCTTGTTGAATTCCAGGAAAAAATTGTGAAGGCAGCAGGTATTAAAAAAATTGAACCGGAAATCGCTGAAACAGACAAAGATATTGTCGCGAAAGTTGAGGCGGAAGCAAAGGATAAGTTACACGAAGCAATTCAAGTGCAGGAAAAGCATGCGAGAGAAGAAGCAATCGCTGCTGTGAAAGATGAAGTGCTTGCTGCGTATGACGAAGATGAAGATGAAGTTATTACAGATGTGAAAGCAACGCTTGATAAAATGGTGAAAGAAGAAGTACGCCGCTTAATCACAAAGGAGAAAGTGCGTCCGGATGGCCGTAAGATTGATGAAATCCGTCCACTGTCTTCCAGAATTGGCGTCCTGCCAAGAACGCACGGTTCAGGGTTATTTACTCGTGGACAAACCCAGGCATTAAGTGTATGTACCCTTGGCGCGCTAGGGGATGTGCAGATTTTAGATGGACTTGATCTTGAAGAGTCCAAACGGTTTATGCACCATTATAATTTCCCCCAGTACAGTGTTGGGGAAACCGGGCCAATCAGGGGACCTGGTCGTCGTGAAATTGGACATGGTGCATTGGGTGAACGAGCACTGGAAAAAGTTGTTCCATCGGATAAGGAATTCCCATATACCATACGTCTTGTTTCAGAAGTATTGGAATCCAATGGTTCTACATCACAGGCAAGTATTTGTGCAAGTACATTGGCAATGATGGATGCAGGTATTCCGATTAAAGCCCCTGTGGCAGGTATTGCAATGGGACTTGTGAAATCAGGTGATGACTATACCATCTTATCAGATATTCAGGGAATGGAAGATGCACTAGGCGATATGGACTTTAAAGTGGCCGGTACAGCTGAGGGTGTAACGGCACTGCAAATGGACATTAAAATCGACGGTCTATCCAAAGAAATTTTAGAGGAAGCATTGTCACAGGCTAAGAAAGGCCGTATGCACATTCTGGATTCCATGCTTGCAACAATTAACAAGCCAAAAGAGGAACTATCTGAATATGCACCGAAAATCCTGACAATGGAAATTAATCCGGACAAAATCCGCGATGTCATTGGACCAAGCGGTAAACAAATCAATCAGATTATTGATGAGACAGGTGTAAAAATTGATATCGAACAGGATGGCAGTGTATTTATTTCGTCAACCGATGCAGCAATGAATAATAAGGCGAAGCAGATTATTGAAGACCTTGTACGGGAAGTGGAAGTTGGACAGACCTATCTTGGAACTGTCAAACGCATTGAGAAATTTGGTGCATTTGTTGAGATATTTAAAGGAAAAGATGGTCTGGTGCACATTTCCGAACTGGCTGAGGAGCGCACAAACAAAGTTGAGGACGTCGTTTCCATCGGTGATGAGATCATGGTTAAAGTGAAGGAAATAGACAGACAGGGTCGTGTTAATCTATCACGCAAGGCCGTATTGAAAGAAGAAAAGGAAAAAAAGGAAAAATCAAGCATGTAACATAAGCACAACAGACAAGAAGCTGGTAGCCCAGTTTCTTTTTTATTTGCAGGCTTTTTTCGTAAATTTACTTTTTAACACGTAGTTGAACAAAACTGCGACATAGTATGATGTTCTACCACTGCTGCGGAAATACACGTCGCTTTCCGTGGGCGGCTGCTGAGCCTCTCCGTGCTGACGCACTACGAGTCTCACCTAGGCCTCAGCTCCCACAGGAGTCTCCGCGTATTTCCTCCGCTAAGTTTTGTTCACTGTATCTTGATTATCCACCGCCTACATTAGGCCCATGCCGCCGTATAAAAATCAGTAAGCCGCTATGTATTAGGGGAAAACCCGCAGTTTTAAAAGATATTAGATTAATGTAGTGATCAAGGCAAAATGATGAAAAACATATTACCAGCCGTTGGAATATGCGAGACTCCTGCGGGAAGAACAAGCTAGGCGAGATCCCGCAAGCGAGGTACGAGCTGAGGAGAGCTCGGCACTTGCCCGCGGAAAGCGAGTATATTCCAACGGCGGTGTCAAGGAGCATGCTATTTTACGTCGCAGTTTATGGATTTTGTGTCAATGTAAAATCATAAACCTAAAACCAATCTTTGTGTAATAACTGATTAATATTGATATGATACATGAATTCTCTTGATAACGGTATTGAGGATGACCCTGAACAGGACCTTCCTTTTTTAACATAACCTGTCCATATCCCTCATATGGATAAATGAGGGGGGATTCAGATGTATCGTTATCGGTCTGTGGTACATATCTGTGTGTTCGTATTTATCGTTTTAATTGCATTTAATGATACGTATAATCCGTTTGTTATGAATGAGGCAGAAACATTTTCAGATACCGTGATAAAGATGGACGATTCACTTTATCAGGAAATTAAGTCAAAACGTTCCAAGTTCAGTAAACCAGCGGAAAATGCCTATATCGATAAAGTCTGGAAAAAGACCCCAGGATTGAATGGAGTACGCGTGAATGTTAATAAATCTTATGAACAAATGAAAGAATCAGGAAAATTTGAAAAGACGTTACTGGTATATGAACAGATTCCCCCAAAAGTGACATTGGATGAACTCCCGGCAGCTCCAATATATCGTGGTAATCCGAAGAAGAAGATGGTCTCATTTTTAATAAATGTCTCCTGGGGAACCGAATACATTCCAGAAATTTTGACTGTTCTAAAAAAACATAATGTGAATGCAACTTTTTTTATTGAGGGAAAATGGGCACAGGAAAATTCTGATTATGTCAAAATGATCGATGAGCAGGGTCATGTTATTGGAAATCACGCATACAATCATCCGGATATGGCAAACCTTTCAAAAAGTGCAACAGCGGAACAACTGAAACGTACCAATGAAATATTGACCGCAATCACCGGAAAAAGACCGAAATGGTTTGCACCTCCAAGTGGAAGCTTCAACGACCAGGTAGTTAAAACAGCGGATATGTTAAACATGGAAACAATTCTTTGGACGGTGGACACGATTGATTGGAAGAATCCTACAGTATCTGTTATGATGAATCGAGTAATGAATGACATTCACCCCGGAGCTACCATTTTAATGCATCCGACACCAGCTATTGCAAAAGGGCTGGATAATCTGATTAAAAATATTAAGGATCGAGGTTACCGGATAGGAACAATTCCAACGTTATTAAGTGCAAAAAGATAGACGGTGACAAGCTTTCCCGCTTATCGAAGTATATAGGAGGATTTAGTTTTGGTAGAAAAGCATACATGTAATAACGGACTTCGTATCGTCCAGGAGAACATTCCCGCGGTACGGTCAGTGACCATTGGAATCTGGGTCTTAACAGGTTCCCGAAACGAAACGGAAGAAAATAATGGCATTTCCCACTTTTTGGAACACATGTTTTTTAAAGGGACAAAGACAAGGACTGCCCAGGACATCGCGGAAGCGTTTGATGCAATCGGCGGACAGGTGAATGCTTTTACTTCCAAAGAATATACGTGTTTTTATGCAAAAGTGATTGATACGCATAAGGAATATGCACTTGAAATTTTAGCGGATATGTTCTTTCATTCTGCTTTTGATGAAGAGGAAATGGAACGAGAGAAAAAAGTTGTACTGGAAGAAATTAAAATGTATGAAGATACTCCTGATGATATCGTTCATGATTTGTTGGCTGCAGCGGCTTATGGTGATCATCCATTGGGGTATCCAATATTGGGTACAGAGAAACAACTGCGATCATTTACCCCTGAATCATTGCGTACTTATATAAAAAATCGTTATACACCAAAAAATGTAGTTGTTTCCGTTGCTGGTAATGTGGATGATTCATTTATCAGCACCGTTGAGAATTACTTTGGAAATTATCATGGCGAAGAAGACAATGCGCCTCTTGAGAAACCCGCATTTCTTGCCAATGATATTGAACGCAACAAAGATACGGAACAGGCACATCTCTGCCTTGGTTTTAACGGATTTGCCGTGGACGATGAAGATATTTACAACCTCATTATCATGAACAATGTCCTGGGAGGAAGCATGAGCTCAAGGCTTTTTCAGGAAGTCAGAGAGAAGCAGGGTCTGGCATATGCTGTTTTTTCTTATCATTCTTCATTCCTGGACAATGGGATGCTGACTATCTATGCTGGTACCGGAAACGAACAGCTGCCATTGTTACGGGACACGATTCAGGCAACAATGGATTCGTTAATCAATCACGGATTAACGGACAAAGAACTGAAAAACAGCAAAGAACAGCTGAAAGGAAATTTACTGCTCAGTCTGGAAAGTACCAGCAGCAGAATGAGCAGAAACGGCAGAAATGAACTGCTCCTGAAGCGTCATCGTACGCTGGATGAGATGATTGAGGAGATTGACAAAGTGAACCATGAAAAAATCCAACGTGTTATTGAATCGATTTTTAATCAAAACACTTCAAGTGCATTAATAGCACCAAAACAACAAGCATAGAATTCCATTCGCTGCATATATTCAGTAGTAGCTATGAGACTTGGAGGGGGATGTATGCGGTATAAGGATATCAGTGGAAAAGAAATTGTTAATGTAAACCAGGGATCAAGGCTGGGTATTTTAGGGCAAACGGATCTTGAGATTAATGAAAAAACCGGACAGATTGAGTCATTTATTATTCCGAATTACAAATGGTTCGGATTAAAAAAAGAGGGAGAAGAAACGAAGATACAATGGCGATCCATTAAAAAAATCGGAGACGATATGATTATGATTGAATTTGACTAACTTCATATACGGCATGACCGGCATCATTTTACAATGGTGTCGTTTTTTTGTGCGCTTAAAATCGTACATATTTACCTGCTTCATCTGCACGTGGAAAGTGGTGCGGTAAAATTCATGTTAAGCGGAAATAAGCCTGTCACAAAAACTCCTAATCACTAACACGGGAAAGCTACATAAACTATACAGAAATCAAATACGGGTAATTGTCTGGAGGTATGTAACGACGATGAGTCAATCGATTGCTGTAATCGGCGGAGATGCGCGATATCTTGAATTGCTGCGTCAATTACAGACCATGACTGATACTACTATTTATTTAGTTGGGTTTGATAACCTGGAACAAGGGTTTACAGGACTTAGGCAGACTGACTTTTCCGACCTGATACCGGAAAAACTGGATGCTGTTATTTTACCAATAACCGGTACTGATGATGAAGGTTTTGTAGAAGCGGCCTTTTCGGATCAGAAAATACAGTTAACAAAAGAATGGTTTGGTACCTTGAATAAATCAACATTGATTTTCACTGGTATTTCAAAGGATTATCTTACCAATGTAACAACTGATTTAAATCTTACGCTCATTCCACTGTTCGACCGGGATGATGTGGCAATCTATAATTCCATTCCAACTGCCGAGGGTACCATAATGATGGTGATTGAACATACGGATTACACGATTCATTCATCAAGAGTGATTGTGGTCGGTTTTGGCAGGGTTGGCAATACCGTTGCCAACAAATTTTCGGCGCTGGGGGCAAAAGTATCCGTTTGTGCACAGAGCATCAAAGATCTGGCAAGGATCACGGAAATGGGACTCACTTCCGTACCACTGGATGAACTGGATAAACATACAAATGATTGTGACCTTTTAATCAATACCATTCCGGCAGACGTGGTTCAGAAGGATTCCATTCAGCAGCTGCCACCGCATGCATTGATTATCGATTTAGCGTCAAAGCCTGGCGGAACAGATTTTGATTATGCGGAACAAAGAGGTATAAAGGCAATTCTGGCCCGCAGTCTTCCCGGTATTGTGGCACCAAAAACATCCGGAAAGATTTTGGCAGATGTTATTAAACAATTCCTTGTAAAAGAAGGGAGAAGGTAATATGAAATTGAAAGGTAAGCGAATTGGATTTGGCCTGACAGGGTCGCACTGCACCTATGATAAGGTTTTTCCGCAGCTTGAGCGGTTAATGGATGAAGGAGCGGAAGTAGTACCGATTGTAACGTATACGGTCCGAACCACTGATACAAAATTTGGCAAAGCGGAAGACCACGTTGCAAAAGTGGAGTCGATAACCGGAAAAAAGGTAATTACTACCATGCCTGATGCAGAGCCGTTAGGACCCAAATACCCACTGGATTGTATGGTGATCGCCCCATTAACCGGAAATTCACTAAGCAAGATGGCTAATGCGCTGACCGATTCCCCGGTATTAATGGCAGCGAAGGCAACGATGAGGAACCAGGGACCTGTGGTTTTGGGAATTTCAACCAATGATGCGCTTGGATTAAATGGTGTAAATCTGATGCGCCTGATGGCAAGCAAATATATTTATTTTATTCCATTCGGGCAGGATGATCCATTTAAAAAACCAAATTCGCTTGTCTCCGATATGGATTCGCTTGTAAAAACGGTAGAAACCGCTCTTCATCATGAACAGCTTCAGCCTGTTATTATTCCTCATGAATATGATAGTATGGTACCATGAGTATAATCTATTATTAGGAAATGAGGGGTTAACTTAATGGAAAACAGCAATGGATACAATTTGGCGGTAGTCGGTGCAACCGGCGCCGTAGGGCAAAAGATTGTTCAACTATTGGAAAAAAAAGATTTGCCTATAAATGATTTAAAGCTTTTATCATCAGAAAGATCTGCAGGTAAAAAGATAGTTTTTAAGAATCGCGAAATCACAGTTGAAGCAGCCGAACCAGACAGTTTTGAAGCTGTTGATATTGCGCTGTTTTCAGCTGGCGGTTCCATATCCAAAAGACTGGCACCAGAGGCAGTGAAACGGGGGACGGTAGTTGTTGATAATACAAGTGCATACCGCATGGATGATGACGTTCCACTGGTAGTTCCGGAAGTCAATGAGGATGATATTAAAAAACACAATGGCATTATTGCCAACCCGAACTGCTCGACAATTCAGATGGTTGCAGCATTGAAGCCGCTCCATGAAGCGTATGGTCTGTCACGGATTATTGTATCAACTTATCAGGCTGTTTCAGGTGCTGGTAACAGTGCAAATGAAGAACTGAAAAATCAGTCGAAACAATTTTTGAACAATGAAGAGATGACAGCGGAATTATTGCCCGTCAAAGGTGACAAAAAACATTATCCAATTGCCTTTAACGCGCTTCCGCAAATAGATGTTTTTCAAGAAAATGGCTATACCTTTGAAGAAATGAAAATGATTAATGAATCTAAAAAAATATTGCATTTACCGGAATTACCGGTATCTGCGACATGCGTACGTCTGCCATTTTTCCAGTCACATGCTGAGAGTGTGTATGTTGACGTTGATAAAGATGGATTGTCAGCCTCAGATCTGCAGGATGTTTTACGTAATGCGGAAGGGGTTATTGTAGAGGATGACCCGGCTAATCAAGTTTACCCGACACCACTTAGTGCAATGAACAAAGAAGAAGTATTTGTCGGTCGTATCCGTAAAGATATGGACCATGATAACGGTTTCCATCTGTGGATTGTATCCGATAATCTGATTAAGGGTGCTGCCTGGAATACCATCCAGATTGCAGAACGTTTAATTGAAAATAAATGGCTTTAGAAATTGAGGTGTTAGTATGCAGATACTGGTCCAAAAATTTGGCGGAACTTCTGTGCAATCGGAAGAGAACCGCAACCATGTTATCAATCATATAAAAAATGCACTTGTACAGGATAATAAAGTAGTAGTTGTTGTATCTGCACTGGGACGCAAGCCTGATCCATACGCAACAGATACATTGCTTGAACTGATTGATTTTCCTTCCAATAAAAATGCAAAAAGGGAAGTTGATCTGCTGATGTCATGCGGAGAAACAATTGCATCTGTACTAATGTCCAATGAGCTGCAAAAAAAGCATATCCGTGCAACGGCCTTAACCGGAGCTCAGGCAGGATTTATTACGAACGAAGATTTTAATCAGGCCAAAATAAAAGAAGTGAAAACCGACCGGATAATGAAAGAACTTGAACAGAATGATGTTGTCGTAGTAGCCGGTTTTCAGGGACAGACCGCTTCCGGTGAGATTACAACAATTGGCCGTGGCGGCAGTGATACAACAGCAGCTGCTTTAGGTGCTGCCCTTAATGCTGAACGGATTGAAATATTTACCGATGTAAATGGCATAATGACAGCAGATCCGCGGGTGGTTTCTTCAGCCCGTGCGTTGGATGTCGTTACGTATACGGAAATATGTAATTTGGCGTATCAGGGTGCAAAAGTTATTCATCCGCGTGCAGTGGAGATTGCGATGCAGGCTAAAATCCCCATCCGTGTCCGCTCAACCTACATGCAGGATGAGGGAACACTTGTAACTGCTTCACGAGTTCAGGAAGCAGGCAAGGATATTCCCGACCGAATGATAACCGGAATAGCACACATGTCAGCTATTACACAAATTAGGATACACACGAAGGAAGAGGCGCATCGCCTGCAGTCTGAAGTGTTTAAGGCGATGGCAGAAGCAGGGATATCTGTGGATTTTATTAATATATCACCGACAGGGGTTATTTACACTGTTCCGGAAGCTCATACACAAAAAGCATTGCATATACTGGAAACATTGGGCTTCCAGCCGGAGATCACCGAAAAATGTGCAAAGGTTTCTGCTGTGGGAGCCGGAATGACAGGCGTGCCCGGGGTTGCATCAAGAATTGTTCAGTCATTGACAAATGCAGGCGTGCAAATATTGCAATCGGCTGACAGTCATACAACGATATGGGTGCTTATCAATGAAAAGGATTTGAGTGCAGCTGTTAATGCACTTCATGACGTTTTCCAACTAAGCGGCGTCAATGACGAGTATCCTATTACTTAAGAGAAGGGTGTAAAGACATGAATTTTGGAAATGTCCTGACAGCAATGGTTACCCCATTTGATGAAAATGGAAAGGTGGATTTTCAGAAGACGACTGATCTCATCGAGCATCTTTTGGAAAACGGCAGTGATGGCCTGGTTATTGCCGGTACAACTGGGGAATCACCGACACTGACCAAAGAGGAAAAAATCTCCCTGTTAAAGCACACCGTTAAAACAGTTAATCAACGTGTACCAGTAATTGCTGGTACTGGCAGCAATAATACAGCTGCATCTATTTCATTTACTAAAGAAGCTGAGGCATGTGGAGCAGATGCAATAATGCTTGTTGTTCCATATTATAATAAACCGAGTCAACGTGGACTTTATGAACACTTTGCCACCATTGCGAATGCAACTGGTTTGCCGGTTATGCTGTATAACATCCCCGGCAGATCAGTTGTGAAAATGGACGCTGATACAATTGTTCAGCTGAGTAAAGTGGAAAATATTGTATCTGTAAAAGAAGCGAGCGGAGACATTGACCTTATCTCGGAGGTTATCGAACGCACAAACGATAATTTCAGTGTATATTCCGGGGAAGACAGCACGACATTGCCATTACTCGCTGTTGGTGGTGACGGTGTTATCTCTGTTGCTTCCCATGTTATCGGTAACGAAATACAGCAAATGGTTTCCGCATTTAAAAGTGGCAACGTATCCGAAGCTGGTGCTCTGCACCGTAAGCTTCTGCCTGTTATGAATGGTTTATTTGCTGCACCGTCACCATCACCGGTCAAAGCTGCACTGAGTATGAAAGGAATCAATATGGGCAGTGTCAGGCTGCCGCTGCTGGAGCTGACTGATGCGGAAAAACAAGTGCTGAAGCAAACGTTAAATCTTGTCTCTGTTGCAAAATAGTATTGCAAACAGTATCAGCGTAATACCCTTAAAAAATACCGGTATAGCAGCCGGTATTTTTTAATGCTTATATCCGCATGAATCACTCCGGATTAGATAATACTAAACACATGACTTTTATAAAAAGGAGTGTTCTGCATGGATAAAGAACCATCAAAAAAGGACGACCAAAACCAGGGTGATCAGGGCAACCAATCTTCACTCGTTCAAAAAATTCAACAGCTAGGTCAATCCAATGTACCGCAAGCACCAGATTCCAATATTCATGTGTTATCGATAATAGGTCAAGTGGAAGGTCATGTTCAGCTCCCGCCGCAAAACAAAACAACCAAATATGAACATTTACTGCCACAGCTGATTGCAATTGAGCAAAACCCTAAGATAGAAGGTGTCGTTGTTTTACTAAATACAGTAGGTGGTGATGTGGAGGCCGGTCTGGCCTTATCAGAAATGATTGCTTCGATATCCAAGCCAACCGTGTCAATTGTACTCGGTGGGGGACATTCAATAGGTGTGCCGATTGCTGTTGCGACAGACTATTCTTTTATTGCCCCGACTGCGACAATGATTATTCATCCAATCCGGCTTACAGGGATGGTTATCGGTGTTCCGCAAACATTTGAATACCTGGAAAAAATGCAGGACAGGGTTATTGATTTTGTTGTACAGCATTCAAATATTAAAGAAGAAAAATTTAAGGAGCTCATGTTTGCAAGAGGCAATCTGACACGTGATATTGGTTCAAATGTCGTCGGTGAAAATGCGGTGGAATATGGATTGATTGACGGAGTAGGCGGTGTTCAGAAAGCAATGCAGAAAGTTAATGAGCTAATTGACAAAAATAAAGGCAACGAAGAACAGGTGGTTCAATGATACTGTATACGCCTTTAGCCAACACGGACATATTTCCGGCAGATAATGCTGTTTTTACAAAACGGCATTGTGTATCCTATCAGAATAAGCAATTTTTTGTTGAAGAAACCGACAAAGGTGATTTTCAGGTATTGCAGCTTCTGTCGACTGACCCGCAGGACTTTTTAAGGCAAGAATTTAATCCTGGTACAATTATAAAGGAACATTAATCAAATCGCTGCATCTGTGCTATAATGGAACTGAATGAAAAAAATGTCAACCCTTGCCCATGCTATGGCAGGGGTTTCCTGTTCAATACTTAAGATATGTATTGCCAGTGATAAGAGGTGAAGTTATGGCAAAGAAAAGAAAAAAAAAGAAAAAACAATTAAAAAAACAGGTTAAATATGAACTTCTGGGTATTTTATTTATTTTCCTTGCCATTTTTGGCAGTGGGGCAAGCGCAATAAGTGATGGCGCAATTCCTGGCAGTCTGGTTCACTTATTCCGATTCATTTTGGGAATCTGGTATTTTGTTGCTTCGCTTTTTTTGTTGGTAACAGGAATCATGTTGATGGTAAAACGTCGTTATCCCGATTTTAAACATAAAAAAATGATCGGATTTTATATCATCTTTACCGGTGTTCTGCTGCTGACCCATATACAAACCTACGAGCGAATTCTGTTGTTTTCTGAAAATACATCGATTATTAAGACAACATGGGATAACTATTTTCTGTTTGTTGATGGAGAAACCGGTTCTCTGCAAACTGGCGGGGGTATGATTGGTGCGTTCTTATTTGCCTTCTGTTATTATTTATTTTCCTCAGTTGGCGCCAAAATAGTGTCTGTTTTTTCTATCCTGATTGGTTTTATATTTATGACCGAGTTTTCATTTGGAGACTTTTTTTCAAAATCAACAAAACGGGTAAGTTCCGCACTCAAAAACTGGAAATCACGGAGAGTTGAATCACGTGCAATGAAACAGCAATCAAAGGCGGAAAGGGATTCCAAGGAGGCAGATGTGGCTGAATTTGAACGTGATGATGTTCAGGAAGAGCCAGTTATTCAGGATTTTACGGATGTTGCCTATGCTGTTGACCCAAATGGACAAGTTGAAGCACCAACCGGCGATAAGACAGAGACAGCGAAAAGTAAAACAGATGAACCTATTCAGGCGGAGGAACAGGATAATCCGCTGCCGATGACGGAAACGGAAAATTATGAATATATCCTGCCATCTTCCAATTTATTGACAGAGCCTGCACAGAACTCACAGCAAAATGAAAAGTCACACATACAAGCTACAGTTCGAAAACTGGAACGTACGTTTAATAGTTTTGGTGTAAAAGCTAGAGTGACAAAAGTCCATGTGGGACCTTCCGTAACCAAGTATGAAGTTTATCCGGAAGCAGGCGTGAAAGTCAGTAAAATTGTTAATTTGCATGATGACCTGGCACTTGCGTTAGCCGCTAAAGATTTGCGGATCGAGGCACCAATTCCAGGCAAATCTGCGGTTGGAATTGAAGTGCCAAACCAGGAAACAGCACTTGTATCATTAAGAGAAGTATTGGATGGAATCAAAAATAAACAATCATCCCAACTATTATTTGCTCTTGGCAGAGATATTTCCGGCGATGCTGTTGTTTCAGAATTGAGTAAAATGCCGCATCTTCTGATTGCCGGTGCCACCGGGAGCGGTAAAAGTGTGTGTGTTAACGGAATCATCACTACCATTTTAATGCGCGCCAAGCCACATGAAGTTAAAATGATGATGATTGACCCGAAAAAAGTGGAGTTGAATGTGTACAATGGTATTCCACACTTGTTGGCTCCGGTTGTTACCGATCCGAAAAAAGCATCCCGTGCATTAAAAAAAGTTGTTGCGGAGATGGAACGACGATATGAACTGTTTTCTGATTCTGGCACACGTAATATTGAAGGGTATAATGAATACATCAAAAAACATAATCAGGGGGTGGAAGAAGAGGAACAGCAGCCTCACCTCCCATATATTGTTGTTTTGGTGGACGAGCTTGCCGACTTGATGATGGTTGCTTCCAATGAAGTTGAGGATGCGATTACCAGATTGGCACAGATGGCCCGGGCAGCAGGTATCCATCTGATTATTGCGACTCAACGGCCATCTGTTGATGTCATTACCGGTGTGATTAAAGCGAACATTCCATCCCGGATTGCTTTCAGCGTATCATCACAGACCGATTCCCGGACGATTTTGGATTCCGGGGGGGCAGAAAAACTTCTTGGTCATGGTGATATGCTCTTCATGCCCGTTGGATCGTCAAAACCAACCCGCGTTCAGGGTGCGTTCCTGTCTGATGAGGAAGTGGAGCGGGTTGTGGATCATTGTGTTGAGCAGCAGAAAGCATCCTATCAGGAGGAAATGATTCCGGAAGAAACGAGCGAAGTTACTTCTGAAGTTGATGATGAATTGTACGATGACGCCGTTCAGCTGATTATGGAAATGCAGAGTGCGAGTGTGTCGATGCTGCAGCGGAGATTCAGGATTGGCTATACAAGAGCAGCTCGTTTAATTGACGCAATGGAAGACAGGGGGATTGTTGGTCCATACGAAGGCAGTAAACCAAGAACAGTTCTTGTTTCCCAATCATCAGAAGAAAAACTATCATAATACAAACAGCTATGTCTGTAAGGACATAGCTGTTTGTATGTTGTCTAATTATATCGACAGGAATTTGAGTTCCGGTTAAAATTAACAGCTTCCTGACCGGATTCACCACATTCTTACAGCAGTCAACCAGGAGCTTTTGCTCATGTTTTGTAGAAAAAATCGACTTTTGATCTATTTTTTTTAATTAATTTTGCCTATAACTGTTTATTTATTACCTTAAAAGTGTTATATTTATTTCGACTATAAGAGTCGAACGTCAGAGGTCAGATCTCTTATGAAAATAAAATATATGGAGAGGTAATTGTATGTCGATTAAATTGGATTCACGGCATTTATATCTTCAGGTTATTGATAAAATAAAAGAAGATATTGAAAAGGGTACATATAAACCAAAACAAAAACTTCCCTCTGAATTTCAAATGTCCAAGCTTATCGGTGTATCACGTGCGACATTGCGTGAGGCACTTCGTATTCTGGAAGAAGAAAACGTTGTCACACGACGCCATGGCGTTGGAACATTTGTAAATCCGAAACCTGTTTTTTCATCAGGAATTGAACAACTGAACAGTGTTACATATATGATTGAACAATCAGGAAAAACACCAGGTTCACAATATTTATCCACGGAGTTTCAGGAACCAACAGAAGATGAACGATTAAGGTTCAATCCGAAACAAGTGGATACATTGGCAAAAATTGAACGGGTTCGTACAGCGGATGATGAACCTGTCGTTTTTTGCATTGACAAGGTGCCTGAAGGGCTTGTTCCTTTGGACATGGTACATCGTGAAGATTCGCTCTTTAAACTGATGGAGGCATATTCGGGAAAGCGGATTTCCTATGCAGTAACCTATATCGAGCCAACAAGTTACCATGATCGGATTTATGAGGCTCTGCACTGCAGCCCGGAGCAATCATTGCTGTTGCTGAAACAAATGCATTACACGGATGAAGACGAACCGGTTTTGTATTCCGCAAACTTTTTTCGGTCGGATGTGTTCAGTTTTCATGTTTTAAGGAAACGTTTGTAAGGGATTTCACAAAATACGGAATGATGAACTTTTGGGGGGTGATTGCAAGGCATAATAAATGACAGTTTCTGCTCACTCATTCGTCAATACTATTAAATAGGGGGTTCTTGGATTGAAAAATCGTAAATTTTTGTTGTTAGCAGTATTGCTTGGTTTAGGCATGATCTTGGCTGCCTGCGGAGGCGGTGGAAATGACAGCAGTGGAAGCGGTGGTGATGACACAGGAAGCAGTAAAGGATCATCTGATTTCAGTGCTGCATTGGTAACGGATGTTGGTGGTGTCGATGATAAATCATTTAACCAGTCAGCATGGGAAGGCCTGCAGGCGTGGGGTGAAGAACATGGGTTTACAAAAGGGAAAGGGTTTGACTACGCTCAATCCAACAGTAAATCAGACTATCTGCCAAATCTCACACGCTTAGTGAAAAAGGATTATAATCTTGTTTTCGGTATTGGCTACAAATTGCATGATGCAATCAAAAAAGTTGCCAACCAATATTCTGACAAACATTTTGCAATCGTTGATGATGTTGTCGATGCACCAAATGTTGCCAGCATCACATTTAAAGAACAAGAAGGATCGTTTTTGGTAGGTGTAGCTGCTGCGAAGAAAACCAAGTCTAATAAAGTAGGATTTGTGGGCGGGGTTGATGGTTCATTGATTAATAAATTTGAATCCGGTTTTATTGCAGGTGTTAAATCAGTTAACCCTGATATTGAGGTTGAAGTACAGTATGCTGAATCATTTGCAGCTGCTGATAAAGGTAAATTGATCGCCACTCAGATGTACAACAGCGGTATTGATGTTATCTACCATGCATCTGGTGCTACTGGTAATGGGGTATTTGCGCAAGCGAAAGATATTAAGAAAAATAATCCTGAGAAAGAAATTTGGGTAATTGGTGTTGACCGTGATCAGTATGAAGAAGGGCAAATCGGTGAGCATAATGTGACACTTACTTCAATGGTAAAACGCGTTGATGTTGCTGTGAAGGACCTTGCAAATCAGGCTATGAATGGTGAATTTCCTGGTGGGGAAAATGTTGTTTATGGACTGGAAGATGGCGGTGTAAGTGCAGCACGTACCAATGAAGAGGCACTGACCGATGATATTGTAAAAGCCATTGAGAAATGGAAAGAAAAAATTGTCAGCGGTGAAGTGAAAGTTCCTGCTACACGTGAAGAAACGAAAAAATTTGTTGACAACCTTTAATAGTTTGACAGATAAGGCTGGTAACATCCAGCCTTTTTAGGCAGCTGAGAAAGAAAATCAATTCTTTCTTACTGAATAGGCGGTACTATGGCATTCGCCATAAAGCTTGGCGAATGCCAGTTTTTTAGTGTGGAGCTCGGACAATATTTGCGCAGTTGGCGGGAATCAACACATTCAAGTCTTCAAATGAAAAGTATCCGGCCCTTTTCATTTGACGATTTTTATGTATACCCATAAGGCTTATAAGGAGTGAACAAAGTGGATTATGTGATAGAAATGCTTAATATTCGAAAGGAATTTCCTGGAGTGGTTGCCAATGACGATATAACGGTTCAGTTGAAGAAACAGGAAATTCATGCTCTGCTTGGGGAAAATGGAGCAGGGAAATCAACATTGATGAACGTTCTGTTTGGTCTTTACCAGCCGGAAAAGGGAGAAATCAAGGTGAACGGCAAACAAGTAAAAATTACAGATCCCAATGTTGCCAACGATCTTGGTATCGGAATGGTGCACCAGCATTTTATGCTAGTGGATACATATACCGTAACCCAAAATATAATTCTGGGCAGTGAACCTACCAATGCTGGAAAAATAGATTTTAAGAAGGCTGAGAGAGAGGTTCAGGACTTGTCGGACCGTTATGGGCTCAATGTTGATGCAAGAGCGAAAATCCGTGACATTTCAGTGGGGATGCAGCAGCGGGTGGAGATTTTAAAAACGCTTTATCGCGGGGCAGAAGTTCTTATTTTTGATGAGCCTACTGCTGTACTTACGCCTAACGAAATTAAAGAACTGATTGAAATAATGCATTCGTTGATAAGAGAAGGAAAATCAATTATTTTAATTACCCATAAGTTAAAGGAAATTATGGAGGTTTGTGACCGTTGCACCGTAATTCGTAAAGGGAAAGGTATTAAAACGGTTGATGTGGAAGAAACCAATGTTACTGAACTTGCATCATTGATGGTTGGCAGGGAAATAAGTTTTAAAACGGAAAAGACGGAGGCACAGCCAAAAGAAAATGTGTTGTCTATTACTAATTTAAATGTTGACGATTCCCGGAAAGTAAAAATTGTAAAGGATCTTAATCTTCATGTTCGGGCAGGGGAAATCGTTGGCATTGCCGGTGTTGACGGTAATGGACAGACAGAATTGGTCGAAGCGATTACTGGTTTGCGGAAGGCGCAAAAAGGAACTATCAAAATTAATAACACGAATATTACTAATTTTAAACCAAGGAAAGTCACTGAAAGCGGTGTTGGACATATCCCGCAGGACCGACATAAATATGGACTTGTACTGGATTTTCCGATTGGTGAAAACATGGTTTTGCAGACGTACTACAAAAAACCGTATTCCAAAAATAAAATTTTGAATTATAAACAGATTTATAAAAAAGCGAAGAAGTTAATTGATGAATATGATGTCCGAACCCCAAGTGAATATACAAAAGCAAGGGCACTATCAGGCGGAAATCAGCAAAAAGCAATTATTGCACGCGAGGTTGACCGATCACCAGACTTGCTTATCGCTGCTCAGCCCACAAGAGGACTTGACGTGGGTGCTATTGAATTTATCCATAAAAAATTGATTGAAGAACGTGATAAAGGAAAAGCTGTTTTACTTGTTTCATTTGAATTGGATGAGATATTGGATGTCAGTGACCGAATTGCAGTCATGTTTGATGGCCATATTGCAGCTGACGTTAAGCCGGACGAAACAACAGAACAGGAACTTGGCCTGCTGATGGCGGGAAGTACTAATAATGAGGCAGGTGACACTGATGATATCGAATAGACTCTTTAATATATTGATTCCTGTAATCTCTGTTTTGCTTGGATTGATTGCCGGTGCAATTATTATGCTTATCTTTGGTTATAATCCAATTCAGGGTTACAGTGCACTGTGGTATGGTGCTTTCGGTGACTTGTATTTTATGGGGGAAACAGTCAGGCAGATTACGCCGTATATTTTAACTGGGCTTGCCGTGGCATTTGCTTTCCGTTCAGGTTTGTTTAATATTGGTGCGGAAGGTCAGGTTATCGTAGGCTGGCTTGCATCCGTATGGGTTGGTTTGGCAGTCGATGCTCCAATGTATATTCATCTCCCGTTGGCACTGCTGGCTGCAGCAGCCGCAGGTGGACTGTGGGGCTTTATCCCTGGCATTCTTAAAGCTAAGCTTGGTGTTCATGAAGTTATCGTAACGATTATGCTGAACTATGTTGCTTTGTATGTATCGAATGAATTAATACGAAGTGTGTTGACTGACAGTCTTGATGCAACCGAGCAGATAGCTCCTACTGCATCCCTTGCTTCCGAGTGGCTGCAGCAAATAACTTCTTTTTCGCGGATGCATTATGGTATTTTCATTGCCTTATTTGCAGCAATTATTATGTGGTTTATTATTCAACGAACTTCTACCGGCTATGAACTGAAGTCGGTTGGTTTCAATGAACATGCGTCTAAGTATGCCGGCATGAATGTAAGTAAAAATATTGTTCTTTCCATGGTTATTTCCGGTGCATTTGCCGGTCTGGCTGGTGCAATGGAAGGGCTCGGAACGTATGGTTCCATGTCCGTCATGTCCGGATTCACCAACCTTGGATTTGATGGTATCGCAGTTGCATTATTGGGTGCCAATACTGCTATTGGCGTTGTGTTTGCAGCGATTTTATTTGGGATTCTGAAGGTTGGCGCGGTGAATATGCCGACAGGTTCCGGTGTTCCAACAGAATTAGTTGATATTATTATTGCCTTGATTATCTTTTTTGTAGCTTCAAGCTATATCATCAGATGGGTCATTCTTCGTTTTAAGAAGGAGGGGAAATAAAATGGCATTTGTAGATCTGTTGCAGTCAATCATCCCAACGGCATTGTTCTTTTCGGCACCTCTTATTTTTACAGCATTAGGTGGCGTTTTCAGTGAGCGGTCAGGTGTTGTAAATATTGGTCTGGAAGGTTTAATGGTGATGGGTGCATTTGTCGGTATTGTATTTAATTTGACATTTGCCGATGTACTGGGAGCTTGGACTCCGTGGATTTCCGTAATTGTTGCGATGGTGGTTTCCGCCATTTTTTCTATTATCCATGCAGTGGCGTCCGTTTCATTTCGGGCTGATCAGGTGGTCAGTGGTGTGGCTATTAACTTCCTTGCACTTGGTTTGGGAGTATTCCTGACAAAACAATGGTACGGAAAAGGTCAAACAGATATGGTCGAACAGCCTTTTTATACGAATGATATTCCGATTTTAAAAGAGATTCCGGTAATTGGGCCGGTGTTTTTTGAGAATATCTACCTGACTTCTTATATCGCCATTGCTTTGGCGTTTATTGCCTGGTATGTACTGTACAAAACGCCATTCGGGCTGCGGCTGCGTGCAGTCGGAGAGCATCCGATGGCAGCTGACACCAATGGAATCGGTGTGTATAAAATGCGGTATATAGCTGTTATTTTGTCAGGTGCACTTGGCGGGCTTGGTGGGTCTGTATTTGCATTAACCATTGCGTTAAACTTTTCGCACGCTACAATTGTCGGACAGGGATTTATGTCATTGGCAGCAGTTATTTTCGGTAAATGGCATCCGCTTGGCGCGATGGGGGCAGCCTTATTCTTTGGATTTGCTCAAAGTTTAAGTGTGATCAGTGCCGGGATTCCATTATTGGAGGATGTACCGCAAATCTTCCTGCTCATTGCGCCATACGTACTGACGATTCTCGCACTCGCCGGCTTTATCGGTCGTGCTGAAGCACCAAAGGCAAATGGTGTTCCATACATTAAAGGAAGCAGATAAATGTTGATAAAACCTGTCTTGCTGTTATGATTAACGGTGAGCCAGGTTTTTTTTACTATTAATTCTTTCTTTTTTGTATAAACTATTGATGATACATAGTACAGGAGGAATAATAAATGACTGTGACAAACGTACATGAAGTGATGGAAAATGGGATTCGCTTTCATTTGGTACCGAATAAAAAACATAAAACAATATCCGTTGTTGTGAAAATGATGGCCCCATTATCACGGGAAGACATTACAAAACGGGCGCTGATTCCGCACATACTGCAACAGGGCACAGCAAGTTTTCCGGACAGAAGCTCCATTCAGCGTAAACTGGATGATCTGTATGGAGCTGTTTTGTCACTGGATGGTGCGAAAAAGGGGAATTATCATATTATCAGCGTCAGACTGGAAATCGCCAATCAGACTTTTATATCCAATGAGGGGTCAATACTCGATGAGGGACTCGAATTACTGCGTGAGGTTATCTTCAATCCAAAAATTTCGGGGGATTCGTTTGATCCATCTGTTACCACCCGTCAAAAAGATATTCTCAAGCAAAAAATCCATGCACTGATGGATGATAAGATGAGTTATGCCAATATGCGTCTTATTGATGAAATGTGTGAAGAGGAAACATATCAGCTGCATGTACAGGGTTATGAGCGAGATTTGAAAGATATTACCCCGACCAATTTATACGGCTATTACCAGACCTTGCTTAAAGAAGACCAGATGGATATTTATGTCGGTGGTGATTTTCACCCGGACGAAATGGCTTCCAAATTGAAACATTACTTCAAACGGAACAAACCGGTTAAAACCTTCACCAATCAAACTGAATCAGTTAAGACAATTGAAAAGCCGAAAACAGTAATGGAACAACAAAATCTGCAACAGGCAAAATTGCATTTGGGGTATCGGACACATTGTACCTTCCAGAATAATAAATATCCCGCATTGCAGGTGTTTAATGGACTGTTTGGCGGTTTTCCAAGTTCAAAATTATTCCTGAATGTCAGGGAGGAGAACAGTCTCGCTTATTATGCAGCATCACGAATTGAAAGTCATAAGGGGTTAATGCTTGTGTTCAGCGGAATAGCTCCGGGTGATTACGAAAAAGCGAGAGAAATTATTGAAGAACAGATGCAGGCCATGAAAAAAGGTGATTTTAATGAGGGTAATATTGCGGATACCAAGGAATTAATTGTCAATCAGCTTCGTGAGACGATGGATCATCCACAGGGACTGATTGAAATGATGTATCAGAATGCCGTTGCCGGAACATCGCGTACACCAGAGGAACTAATTGAAAGCATCAATTCGGTAACGAAGCAGGAAATAGTCGATGTAGCGGATCAGATCGAACTGGATACAGTTTATTTATTAACAAGCAAGGGGGGAACAACACATGAATAAGGCAGTGCATAATCGTATTGGTGAAGTTGTCTATTCAAAAGAGCTTGCCAATGGCTTAACCGTTATTTTATTGCCAAAGCCGGAAATGGCCAAAACATATGCGATATTTTCAACCGATTACGGCTCCATTGATCAAACATTTACCCCGATTGGGAAGACAGAACAAATTACCGTACCTGAAGGAATAGCACATTTTTTGGAACATAAATTATTTGAAAAAGAAGACCGTGATGTATTTGCCGACTTTGGCAAACAGGGGGCTTCGGCAAATGCGTATACATCATTCACCAAAACAGCTTATTTATTTGCGGCCACCAACCATATTGAGAAAAACATGCGAACATTGCTGGATTTTGTGCAGGCACCATATTTTTCGGAACAGTCGGTAGAGAAGGAAAAGGGAATCATTGGACAGGAAATTGAAATGTATAATGATCAGCCGGATTGGCAATCGTTTATGGGAACGATTAAGAGTTTATTCCATCATCATCCGGTAAAAGTAGATATTGCCGGTACTGTGAATTCGATTCAATCGATAACCAAGGATGATTTATACACGTGTTATCATACATTTTATCATCCGCAGAATATGACGCTTTGCGTTGCAGGCAATTTTAATGAACGGGATATAATGGAGCTGATTGAGCAAAATCAGCAGGCGAAGAACTTTGCAGAAATGGAGCCTATTAACCGTGATTATCCGGATGAACCAGCAACAGTTGCCATGAAGGAAAATACTATCACCATGCCTGTTTCCGTTCCCAAGTGCACGATTGGAATAAAGGAATCGGCGACAGAACTGAGCGGTAAGGAGTTTTTAAAAAAAGATCTGCTGCAAAGCATGATTGTTGATTTTTACTTTTCCAAAGGCGGTCCGATCTATCAGCAGCTGTTTAATGAGGAATTGGTTGATGACAGTTTTTATTTTGAAACAAACCTGGAAAAAAACTTTGGTTATACACTGATTGGAGGAAACACACATAAGCCTGATGTGTTTGCTAATCGGGTTAAGGAACTGCTTCAGTCCACGAATCGTGCAGAATTTACCAATAAGGAAATTGACCGAATGAAAAAAAAGAAAATTGGGCAAGTATTGCGGTCAATGAACTCTTTGGAATTTATCGCCAATAAATATATTCACTATCAAAATGTCGGCATTGATTTTTTTGAACTGATTCCGTTTATTCAGGAGCTGACAGCGGATCAGTTTAATGAATTCGTCAACCAATGGATTCGTGATGATCGCCTGGCAGTATGCAAAATTATGAGTGAGTAGGGAGTGTATATGGGGAAGAATGTATTATTAATCGGCAGCAGCGGCGATATTGGTTCAGCTATCGCTCGAAGTCTTGCAGCTGAGGGGTTCCAGCTTTTACTGCATTTTTATCAGAATAAGGAAGCAATTGAAAAATTAAAAACGGAAATTCCTGCTGAAGCAGTTCTCGAGGAAATACAGGCTGACTTGCGTAATGAGCAAGAAGTTGAAAAATTGCTCAATCAGCTGGTTTATACAGTCGATGCAGTCATTTTTGCAAGCGGAAAGGCATCGATTGGGTTATTTCAGGATGCAACGGAAAGCATGATGGGTGAAATGATTGCACTGCATGTTAAGACACCATGGAAGATTTGCAACAGGTTATTACCGGAAATGATTCAGCGAAAAAGCGGCAAAATCATTTTCATTACATCCATTTGGGGAAATGTTGGTGCAAGTAATGAAGTGATTTACTCGTCTGTAAAAGGAGCGCAGAACAGTTTTGTGAAAGCATTGGCGAAAGAGGTCGCCCTGTCTGGAATTGCTGTGAACGCCGTAAGCCCTGGTTTTATTAACACAAAGATGAATCAACAATTGCTCCCCGAAGAAAAAGAGCTGATCACCAATGAGATTCCGGCGAATCGTGCCGGGACACCAGAAGAAGTGGCAAATGCAGTCAGTTTTCTGATGAGTGACAAATCAAGTTACATGCACGGGGAAATTTTAAATATCAACGGCGGGTGGTCGTAAAAAAAAGACGGATGATGCATAAAACTGTCTCGGAATTCAGATACTATGCATGTAAAAAAATGAAGGAGGCAGATTTGTATGTCCGTTCTTGACAATTTTGATACATGGAAGGAATTTCTGGCCAACCGAATAGAACATGCGCAATCTGAGGGCATGAGTCAGCAGACAGTATCAAATATGGCTTATGAAGTTGGGGATTATCTGGCTAAAAGCACCGAAGCGAAAAACAGTGAAGAGGCTGTATTAAGAGAACTTTGGAGTGCAGCTTCCAAGGAAGAGCGGCAATCCATGGCAAGTGCAATGGTTAAGCTCGTTCAAAATCAGGGAAATACAAATTAATGAAGGCACTTGATAGAGAAGCTGTTCAACATGAAGCAGCTTCTCTATTTTTTAGACTTCGGCACTCACTTTAAGATAAGGTGAATGCCGAGTTTTTCTAATTGTTTTGGTATAATCTGCTTTTCACTGAACGTAAAATCATTTATTATTAGTATAGATATATTGCAATTATTTAGTTGTTTCGATACTATATAAATTCAGCTTGAGAACGAGGGGATAATAATGGAAAAGACAGAATGGTACCTTGAATATGAAATTCAATATAACCGTCCTGGGCTATTAGGGGATATTTCCTCTCTGCTGGGAATGCTTTCAATTAATATTATTAGTATTAATGGTGTGGAAAATTCCAGAAGAGGTATGCTTCTGCTTTCCAGAAAAGATGAGCAGATCACCCGTTTAAAATCAATTCTTGAGACGATGGATACGCTGGTTGTAAAAAAATTACGGAAACCCAAACTTCGTGATAAACTTGCTGTAAGACATGGCCGTTATATTCATAGTGACGCCGATGACCGGAAAACATTTCGCTTTGTCCGGAGCGAGCTCGGTGTGTTGGTCGATTTTATGGCTGAGCTATTTAAAAAAGAAGGCCACAAATTAATAGGTATTCGTGGAATGCCACGGGTGGGGAAAACGGAATCAGTAGTTGCTGCGAGTGTTTGTGCCAATAAGCGCTGGCTGTTTGTGTCCAGCACATTGCTGAAGCAGACTGTCCGCAGCCAATTAATTCAGGATGAATACAGCAGTGACAATCTGTATATTATTGACGGAATCGTTTCCACTCGCCGGGCAAATGAAAAACATTGGCAGCTGATAAGGGAAATTATGCAGCTTCCAGCCGTCAAGGTAGTTGAACATCCGGACATGTTTGTGCAGACTACCGAATATGAGTTGAATGATTTTGACTATATTATTGAACTTCGCAGTACAGTTGATGAGGAAATTACATATGAACCAGTTGAACAAAACCAATTTGGTCAAGAAGATGGTTTTTCAATGTTTGATTTTTAGCAAATAAGAAAGCAAAAGACGTTTTAAAGATTTCTTCAGCAAAAAGCCAAGTTTTTTAAGATGGATGGTGTTAGTGATGGAGATAGGAGAAAGATTAAAAGAGGCAAGGGAGGCTAAAGGACTGTCCCTTGAAAGCATACAGGAAACTACCAAGATACAGAAACGGTATCTGGAAGCAATTGAACAGGGGAATTTTCATATTCTTCCGGGTAAATTTTATGCCCGGGCATTCATTAAGGAATATGCAAATGCTGTAGGTCTTGATGCGAAAGAATTACTGGAGGAATATAAAGAAGAAATCCCGAAGACGGAAGATGACAGTACTGCTCAATATACGCAAATTAAAAGTTCCAGAAAAGATAATAGTCCTACGAAAGGAACGCCTGCCATTTTTTCAATGTTACCGACAATTATTGTTGTTCTGCTCATTGTAGGGATTTTGTTTACCGCATGGTATTTTTTTGCGAAAGATAGTTCCGGTGATAAAGCGGAACCTCCGGAGCAACAACAGGATTCCAATCAAATTGTACGCGATGACGAGGACGAACAGGACAGTGTTCAGTTGGACGATGAAAAAAACAACAATAACGATTCCAAAGCGGATTCAAAATCGGACTCAGACGACAAACAGTCCAGCTCAGATAAAAAAGATGAGGAAAAACAAAATAACCAGGCGGAAAATAAGCCTGAGTTTAAAGTAGTCGAAAAAGGGACCGGAGCAAGTCCTGAATCAACCTTATCCATGAAAAATGCAGGAGATAAAGTGAAACTGACGCTTAAACCGTCTGGTGATTCGTGGGTGGAACTTGAGAATGGAGATGGGAAGTCTCTTTATTCGGGTTTATTAACCGCTGGGGACGGGGCCAAAGAGTTTAATATTACCAATGCTGAAAAAGTTCACTTAAATATTGGCAGTGCACCATCTTTAACAGTAAAGGTAAATGGTGTAAAGGTCGAGTATCCATTAAATCCTGAAGAAAAAGTACATCAATACCTTTGGATTGAGCTGCATGGAAAAAATACAGCTGGTGAATGACAGTGATTTTTGAAATAACCCTTCCTTTCATTTAGTGGAAGGGTTTATATCGTAGGAGGAAGAAGAATGAATATACCGAACAGATTAACCATTTCACGTATTTGTCTGATTCCCATTTTCATCATTTTATTAAGTGTTCCGTTTAATTGGGGGGAATGGGATATTGGTGAAACAAGTTTGCCTGTTTCCCATTTTGCAGCAGCTTTATTATTTATAATTGCTTCAGCAACAGACTGGGTTGATGGTTATTATGCAAGAAAATATAATCTTGTTACCAATCTCGGAAAGTTTTTGGATCCACTTGCGGATAAGCTGCTTGTGTCAGCCGCATTGATTTTGCTTGTGGAACTTGGCTTCGCACCTGCGTGGGTTGTCATCATTATTATCAGCAGGGAATTTGCTGTAACTGGTCTGCGTCTTGTGGCAGCAGGTGAAGGTATTGTACTTGCTGCGAGTCAAATGGGAAAATTGAAAACCGCGACCCAGATGATTGCAATTGCGGCATTGCTGCTTCACAACTTTCCTTTTTCCTACCTTGGTCTGCCGATTGCAAGTATTATGTTGTGTATCGCGGTGTTTTTTACAATATTGTCCGGTTATGAGTATTTCAGCAAAAACCGGCACGTTATGAGGGATTCCTAATGTCACAAATTAAAACGGAAATAATTGGAGTTGGAACAGAATTGCTGCTGGGCCAGATTGCCAATACAAACGCCCAATGGATTTCAGAGCGAATGGCTGAAAATGGATTCAGTGTTTTTCATCATGCGGTTGTTGGGGATAATCTCCAGCGGGTGGTGGCACAGTTTGAACAATCCGCGGAAAGGTCTGATGTTATTATCGTTACCGGAGGATTGGGCCCAACGGAAGATGATATGACCAGGGAAGCATTTCAAAAAATTAGTAATCTGGAAATGGTAGAGCATGGTCCATCCATGGATAAAATTGAAGCGTTTTTTAAGAAACGCAATTCGGTTATGACGGAAAACAACCGGAGACAGGCCCGTATGTTTAAAGGTGCGAAAGTTGTTGAAAATCAAGTAGGGATGGCACCGGGAATGATGGTATCACATCAGAATAGCATGTGGGTTTTCCTGCCTGGTGTACCAAGGGAAATGAAAGCGATGATCACGAATACGGTCCTTCCTTATTTGAAACAGCATACTGGGGAGCATACAGTCATCAAATCGACCATGTTAAGATTTATTGGTATTGGCGAGTCACGTCTTGAAGACGAATTAAAAGATATTATCCACGGTCAGAGCAATCCAACTGTTGCTCCTTTGGCACAAAATGAAGGAGTGGCGATCAGGGTTACCGCCAAAGCATCCAGTGAAGCAGAAGCATTCGAATTAATAGAAAGTACAAAGCAGCAAATTTTATCCAAAACTGGTGGGCATTTTTATGGCAGTGATGAGCAGTCATTGGCGGAGAAGGTTTTCGGTCTTCTGAAAAATCGAGGGTTGTTTATCGCTGCTGCTGAAAGTTTAACAGGCGGCATGTTCATGGAAAGATTGGTCGCACTTGAAGGCGCTTCTAAGGTATGCAGTGGCGGTATAGTATGTTATGACACCAAAGTAAAAGAAAATGTGCTTCGGGTGTCACCGGAGACAATTACGCAATATGGTACGATTAGTGAACAATGTGCAGGAGAAATGGCTGAAAACAGCTGTTCGGTGTTAGGTGCTGATATCGGAATCAGCTTTACCGGGGTTGCCGGTCCGGATGCCCAGGAAGGCCATTCACCAGGCACCGTGTTTATCGGTATACATGCAATTGGAAAAGAAACGGTCATAAAAAAATGTGTTTTTCAAGGGGACCGGAATACTATCCGTGAAAGATCCGTAATAAAGGGTTTTGAACTTTTAATGAATTTTCTTGAAAAAGAATTATAACATACTTTTTTTAGCAGGAATTGACACTTTATCATGAATTTATATATGTAAAATGGTTTTTTTCCAAAGAAAAGCCCAGTAAAAAACGAGAACATTTATTCGATTTTTGCTTGGCAAATTATTAAAAACAAGTTATGATAGATATAGTGAATAAAAGGAGGTCTTCCCGTTGAGTGATAAAAAGCAAGCTTTAGATATGGCATTGAAACAAATTGAGAAACAGTTCGGCAAGGGATCAATAATGAAGCTGGGAGAGCAGACAGAACAGAAAATCGCAACAATACCAAGTGGCTCATTGGCATTGGATGTAGCACTGGGTATTGGTGGTTATCCAAGGGGACGCGTTGTCGAAATATATGGTCCTGAATCATCCGGTAAAACAACGGTAGCACTTCATGCGATTGCCGAAGCACAACGAAAAGGTGGACAGGCGGCATTCATCGATGCAGAGCATGCATTGGATCCAACGTATGCACGTGCGCTGGGTGTCGATACAGATGAGTTGCTCTTATCACAGCCGGATACAGGTGAACAGGCACTGGAAATCGCTGAAGCACTGGTTCGCAGTGGAGCAGTTGATATTGTGGTGGTTGACTCTGTAGCGGCGTTGGTGCCAAAGGCGGAAATTGAAGGTGAAATGGGAGATTCCCATGTTGGACTGCAGGCGCGCCTGATGTCACAAGCGCTGAGAAAATTGTCCGGCGCTATCAATAAGTCGAAAACAACGGCTATTTTCATCAACCAAATCCGTGAAAAAGTCGGAGTAATGTTCGGGAACCCTGAAACAACCCCTGGCGGACGGGCACTAAAATTCTATTCATCTGTCAGATTGGAAGTACGTCGTGCTGAAACGTTGAAACAGGGCAATGATATGGTGGGAAATAAAACACGTGTGAAAGTTGTCAAAAATAAAGTGGCTCCTCCATTTAAAAAAGCAGAAATCGATATTATGTATGGTGAAGGTATTTCCAAGGAAGGGGAAATCCTGGATATCGGTTCTGACCTGGATATCGTTCAGAAGAGCGGAGCGTGGTATTCCTATAATGGGGACAGGCTTGGACAAGGCCGAGAAAATTCCAAAGAGTTTCTTAAAGCCAATGAAGCTATTATGGCTGAAATTCATGATGCAATCAGACTGCACTACAGTTTGGATGAAGAACCAGATGATGCGGATGAACAAGAGCCATCCGGCAAACAAAGCCAGGAAAGCATGGATGTATAATAAAATGCACAGTAAAACCCTTTGCAGGTAATCTATGTGGCAAAGGGTTTGATTTTTTTGATCTTTGCTCTATGCATTATTTATTTTTACGATTGGTTGTATCTGAGCAGCAATATACAAGACGTGGATGGATGGTGGTCATCCACGGCAAATGCTGTCTGAACGGTCCGGTATATCCAGAAAAAGTTCGCGTATTTTATGCATCGTGGTAACGAATTGAGGAATGTTGTAAGCGGTGTGATACCACCGGGCTTGTGAGAGCCAAAAGATGCGTTCGTTCAGGGTAACAGAGGTTGCTTTGGCCGTGAAAGTTCTCAGGAAATTACCGCGGTGTCCTGAATCACCCTAAATGCCGAGCGTACGGAAGTGCGAACTGCGGCTGCCGGACGGAAGAAGGACAATGAATGCAGAACCTCGCTGCTTTAGCTGCGGGAGTATCAAGATTCCTTGACATTGTTTATACAGACAATTAAAATTAAATTGTATAATTTTATAGTTTCATTATACGCCAATCACTTATTTATTATTGAAAACTGTACATGCCGACAGAGAGTGAATTGTACAACTTTATAGCAATGGGAGGTGAAATCATGGACAGTCCTTTAATCATCTCCATTTTGCTTGCCGTAATCCTAATCGTCGGTATTGTTGTTGGTTATCTCATTCGTAAATCTATTGCGGAAGCTAAAATCTCCAGTGCGGAAAATTTAGCGAAACAAATAGTTGATGAAGCACATCGAAATGCAGATGCCGCCAAGAAAGAGGCACTTCTTGAGGCGAAGGATGAGAATCATAAACTTCGTCAGCAGGCAGAAGAAGATTTACGTGAACGCAGAGGAGAAGTACAGAAACAAGAAAATCGTCTGATGCAAAAAGAAGAAAATCTGGACAAAAAGAGCGAAACGCTGGATAAGCGAGAGCTAACGTTAGAGAGAAAGGAACAATCACTAACAGAAAAACAACAACAAATTGAAGAAATGGAAAGCAAAGTGGAT
The DNA here is from genome assembly GCF_039522605.1 of Virgibacillus siamensis. Taxonomy (GTDB): domain Bacteria; phylum Bacillota; class Bacilli; order Bacillales; family Amphibacillaceae; genus Lentibacillus; species Lentibacillus siamensis. The sequence goes on along the minus strand of NZ_BAAADS010000025.1, from coordinate 126,135 downwards.
GCGATGCTTAAAGAGCAGCAAACAGAACTTGAACGCATTTCAGGATACACTACTGACCAGGCAAGGCAGATAATTTTAGAACGGATTGAACAAGAGGTTAGTCACGAGTCAGCGCTTATGATAAAAGAAGCGGAGAATCGTGCTAAAGAAGAAGCGGACAAGAAAGCTAAAAGCATTCTTTCGCTGGCCCTGCAGCGTTGTGCCGCAGACCACGTTGCTGAAACAACCGTATCTGTTGTTAACCTTCCTAATGATGAAATGAAAGGCCGGATTATCGGACGGGAGGGTCGAAACATCCGGACACTGGAAACATTGACCGGGATCGACCTGATAATTGACGATACACCGGAAGCTGTTATTCTGTCAGGGTTTGATCCGGTACGTCGGGAGACCGCCCGAATGGCTTTGGAAAAACTTGTACAGGATGGTCGAATCCACCCGGCGCGAATAGAAGAAATGGTGGATAAAGCCAGACGTGAGGTTGATGAATATATACGTGAAGTCGGTGAGGAAACAACATTTGAGGTCGGAGTGCACGGATTGCATCCGGATCTGGTTAAGATTCTTGGCCGTCTGAAATATCGTACAAGCTATGGTCAAAATGTGTTGAAGCATTCCACAGAGGTAGCGTACCTCTCCGGACTGCTTGCTGCTGAATTGGGCGAAGATGAGACATTGGCAAGAAGAGCCGGTCTGCTTCACGATATAGGTAAGGCAATCGATCATGAAGTAGAGGGAAGCCATGTTGAAATTGGTAAAGAGCTGGCGATGAAGTACAAGGAACATGAAGTTGTTATAAACGCTATTGCTTCACACCATGGTGACGAAGAAGCAACTTCCATTATTTCTGTTCTGGTTGCCGCAGCAGATGCGTTATCTGCGGCAAGACCTGGAGCAAGAAGTGAGACCTTGGAAAACTACATTAAGCGACTGGAAAAACTGGAAGAAATCTCAGAGTCGTTCAGTGGAGTAGAAAAATCATTTGCTATTCAGGCCGGCAGAGAAATACGAATTATGGTAAGGCCTGATGAAATCGATGATATTGATTCCGTTCGAATTGCGCGTGACATCCGTAAGAAGATCGAAGGCCAATTGGATTATCCGGGTCATATCAAAGTAACGGTTATCAGGGAAACGAGAGCAGTAGAATATGCTAAGTAAAATGAAATATCCATTCCATGTAGAGTTGGAGTCGGATAAAATTAAAAGCGGCCGTCCGGTCGCTTTTAATTTTGCACAGGAACTGTTAAAATCAGCGCTTACATTGCTGAACAGCTGCTTGCTCATTTGTTCAGCGTTGCTGTATACTTTTTATAAATAAACTATTGATAAAATGTTAGGATGAAACAAATTATGCGGATATTATTTATCGGGGATGTAACAGGATCGCCCGGGCGGGATATGGTCCAGCATTATTTACCGAAACTGAAGGAAAAATATCGTCCCAATGTGACGATTTTGAATGGTGAAAATGCAGCAGCCGGAAAAGGAATCAATGAAAAAATTTATAAGCAATTCCTGGAATGGGGGGCACAGGTTGTCACCATGGGAAATCATACATGGGATAAACGGGAGATTTTTGAATTTATCGATGATGCAAAGAAAATGATCCGTCCAGCAAATTATCCAGAAGGGACACCCGGAAAAGGAATTACATTTGTTAATATTAATGGCGTGGAAATTGCGGTAATCAATATCCAGGGTCGAACTTTTTTACCTGCAATTGATGATCCGTTTCGAAAAATGGATGAATTAATTAAAACTGCCAAAGAACGTACAGATATTATTTTTGTTGATTTTCATGGTGAGGCAACCAGTGAAAAGCAGGCAATGGGATGGTATCTTGATGGGAAAGTCAGTGCTGTAGTCGGAACGCATACCCATACACAGACAGCAGACGAACGCATCCTCCCGAATGGAACAGCGTATATTACAGATGTTGGCATGACTGGGCCATACGATGGCATCTTGGGTGTGAACAGAGATGCAGTTTTAAAAAAATTTCTGACAGGGTTACCGGTACGTTTTGAAATAGATAAAACGGGAAGAACACAATTAAACGGTTTTTTCGTCGATGTCAATCAGGATACTGGAAACGCTGTCAATGTCGAACGGATATTGATTAATGATGACCACCCATTCTTCGCCTGAGTGATGGAATGTCTGAAATTATCATTCATAATAGGTAATATGCACAGGTCCCCAAGAATATAGTAGCAGTAGATCTACAATTGATATGAGGGAGGTACCAGTAATGGAAGTATTAAAGGTTTCAGCAAAATCAAATCCAAATTCAGTAGCAGGTGCACTTGCAAACGTTTTACGGGAACGTGGATCAGCGGAGATTCAGGCTATCGGAGCGGGTGCAATCAACCAGTCCATTAAAGCGGTGGCAATAGCAAGAGGATTTGTCGCGCCGAGTGGAGTTGATTTAATTTGTATACCGGCGTTTACTGATATTATGATTGATGATGAAGAACGAACTGCGATAAAGCTGATTATAGAGCCGAGATAATTTCAAGTGGTAAAGACATAGAGTGTTGCGTCAAGGCGCAGCACTAATTTTATGCACTTTTTGCGTTTTGTATGTATTGTTAAATTTGTGTATACCCTTTATACTGTAATAATGAATAGCTATGTATTGAAATGTTTTGTTAGATAGAAAGGAGTTTCGCTATGAACGAACAGCAGCGAAAAGAGCAATCACAAATAAATCAGGTGGATGCCGCGGACAGAAAATCCGGACAGGACAAACCCTTGAACGAAAAAACAAGTGCTGATTTTGCCAAGTATTTTGAGACAACTTACGAACCGCCGAACATAAATAAAGCACGTAAGCGTGGTCGCGATAAAGTGAACGTTCATTATGACTTTGGTATCCCGGAAGATATGGAAAATGTCGGGAAAGGCAAAAAATTTCTGATTCGTACATATGGATGTCAGATGAACGAGCACGATACGGAGGTTATGGCTGGGATTTTGACCGAAATGGGATACGAATCCACGTCCGACACAAATGAAGCGGATATTATTTTGCTGAATACGTGCGCGATTCGCGAAAACGCTGAAAATAAAGTGTTTGGTGAAATCGGTCACTTAAAACCGCTGAAACTGGAAAAACCGGACTTGATTCTTGGTGTTTGCGGATGTATGTCCCAGGAAGAATCCGTAGTAAATCGGATTATGAAAAAACATCCACAAGTTGATTTGATTTTTGGAACGCATAATATTCATCGATTGCCACATCTTGTAAAAGAAGCGATGTTCGGGAAAGAGAAGATTGTGGAAGTATGGTCGAAAGAGGGAGATATCATTGAAAATCTTCCAAAAGTCCGTAAAGGTAAAATAAAAGCATGGGTAAATATTATGTACGGTTGTGATAAATTTTGCACGTATTGTATTGTTCCAATGACACGCGGGAAAGAGCGGAGCCGTATGCCGGAAGATATTATCCAGGAAGTGCGTCATTTGGTGGCACAGGGCTATAAGGAAATCACCCTGCTTGGCCAGAATGTGAATGCATACGGGAAAGATCTTGAGGATATCACATATGGACTTGGCGATTTAATGGATGATATTCATAAAATTGATATTCCGCGTGTGCGCTTTACAACTTCACATCCAAGAGATTTCGACGATCGGTTGATTGAAGTACTGGCACAGGGTGGAAATCTGCTGGATCATATACATCTGCCGGTTCAGTCAGGAAGCAGTGAAGTGTTGAAGAAAATGAATCGAAAATATTCAAGAGAAGAGTATTTGGAATTGGTGCGTAAAATACGGGAAGCTATGCCTAACGCTACCTTGACCACTGATATTATTGTCGGTTTCCCAAATGAAACGGAAGAACAATTTGAGGAAACATTATCCCTGGTTGAAGAAGTAGGATTTGAAGCTGCCTATACGTTTATTTATTCACCTCGCGATGGTACGCCGGCAGCAAGGAAAAAAGACGATGTGCCTGAGGAAGTGAAGAAACAACGGTTATACCGCCTAAACGATCTGGTGAATAAACAATCTGCTGAATCGATGAAGACATATAAGGATAAAGTTGTAAAAGTTCTAGTGGAAGGTGAAAGCAAGAAAGACCCCGACGTTTTGGCAGGGTATACCGAACGGAACAAACTTGTTAATTTTAAAGGTCCGAAATCGTCGGTTGGTAAGATTGTGGATGTTAAAATAACGGAATCCAAAACATGGTCATTGAATGGTATAATGGTCGAAAATACAGTTGAGGTGAATTAATATGGCAGAATATACGCGCAAACAAATACTTGATGAGGCAAAAAGTTTAGCAGAAATGCTTTCCAATACAGATGAAATTGATCGGTTTAAGCAAGTCGAAGCAAAAATTAATGCAAATGAAAAGGTTCAAAAACTGATAACAAAAATAAAAGCGTTGCAGAAACAAGCGGTCAATTTTCAGGCTTATGGAAAATCAGAGGCTTTAAAACGGGTTGAAGATGAAATCGACCGATTACAGGCAGAAATTGATGCTATCCCTGTTGTCCAGGAGTTTAAAGAAACACAAATTGTCGTTAATGATGTACTGCAGTTGGTTTCGGGAACCATCTCCAGGGAAGTAACCAACAATGTAATTACCTCCACTGGTGGTGACCTGCTATCAGGTGAAACAGGATCTAAGACGCAAAACAATTCCGGCTGCAGTTACTGATACTGGAATAAAAAATGGAAGTGTCCATATGGGCACTTCCATTTTTTATTCGATTTTTTCGCCATAGTGGTGACTGAAATCAGTTTTATGCATACATTGACCATATAGGCAGTTGACACACACGAGGACTTCATCAAGAAAAACGAGTTTAATAGGAGATGGACAGAGGGGAAATCTTTCAGAAATCAGTTATGCACTTTAGGTATTTGTCTTGCATAAAATGACTATGAGAAAAAGGAGGTAAACATAATTATGTCATTTCTTGATCAAGAATATAGAGAAATCATAACGAAAGCAGTCTGCGGAAAAGGCCGGAAATTCACGGAAGCAGAACACGCTGTTTCACCGTCACATCGTCCATCAAGCATCCTTGGCTGCTGGGTAATTAATCACCTGTACAATGCAAAGAAGAAATCGGAGGACACAGTTGAAGTGAACGGCAGCTATGACATTAACATTTGGTATTCCTATAACGATAACACTAAAACAGAAGTAGTAACAGAGCGGGTAACATACTGTGATTATATCCCACTATCTGTCAAAGATGATCACTGCTTCAGCGATGATTACGATGTCATTGCCAAAGTGATTCAGCAGCCAAATTGCCTGGAATGTGAAATTGATAGCCATGGAAACAAAGTTGAGGTCGAAATTGAACGTGAATTTGTTGTAGAAATAATCGGTGAAACAAAAGTATATGCAAAGGTAAATCCAAAAGGAATCAGAAGTGATCACCATGATGAATGGAGACATGATGTGACGAATGACGAACTTCGTGATGTGAAACCGGACTTTCTTGGACGTAAAAATAAGGATTAAATCATTTACGGGGAAAACTTCCTCGTAATTTTTTTGTCATTTTTAAAAGGATGGCTGAGATTACTTTTTTCCAATATAAGAAAATAAATTGTATGTTTGTGATTTTTTCCCTATTTAGGCATAGCAATCTTATTCCTTGGAACATCTACTATTATAAATGTATATAAAGGGGATGGACAGATTGAACAAAAAACTGAATAAATTTATTGATGCATTGCCTATTCCGGAAATACTAAAACCGACGCGCAAAATTAGCGGTGAAGCCTACTATGAAATCCAGATGATGGAATTTCGCCAGAAGCTGCATCGGGATTTAAATCCAACACGACTATGGGGATACAATGGGCAATTTCCCGGACCCGTATTTGATATTAATCACGGGGAACCGGTCCATGTCAGATGGGAAAATAAACTACCGGATAAACATCTTCTGCCTATTGACAAATCCTTTCATAATCTTGGTAAACTCCCTGAAGTCCGTACCGTTACGCATTTGCATGGAGGTGAAACACAGCCCGAAAGCGACGGATATCCGGAAGCGTGGTATACAAAAAATTTCAGATACACGGGGCCGCAATTTAAAACTGATGTTTATCATTATTCGAACCATCAGCGAGGGGCCACACTTTGGTACCATGATCATGCAATGGGAATAACAAGGCTTAATGTATATGCTGGCTTGGCAGGGATGTACATTATCAGGGATGAACAGGAGGAATGGCTTAACCTTCCATCAGGAGAATATGAGATTCCGCTTATTATGATGGACCGGTCATTCCGCGATAACGGTGAACTGTTTTATCCGTCACAGCCGGATGATTCAGAGGAAAACTGGCCAAATCCATCTGTTCGCCCTTTTTTTATTGGGGAAACAAACGTTGTTAACGGGAAAATCTGGCCTTATTTAGAGGTCGAACCGAGAAAGTACAGGTTTCGTATTCTCAATGCTGCCAATACCCGTGCTTACCAGCTTTATTTGGATTCAGGCCAGTCATTTTTTCAAGTTGGTTCTGATGGCGGCTTAATGCGAAGAACTGTTAAGCTAAACAAGTTAGCAATTGAACCAGCTGAACGATTTGATGTAATTATTGATTTTTCCAAGCTTGATGGTAAAACTGTTACATTGAAAAATGACCTTGGCCCGAATGCCAATCTTGATGACGAAACAGATGATGTCATGCAGTTTAATGTGACACTACCTTTAAAGTCAAAGGATGAGAGCGGTATTCCCAGGTATTTAACACGGATTCCTGCACTCAGTGAAAATAAGGTTAAACGCATTCGGAATCTGAAACTGATCGGAACTTCCGACAAACTTGGCCGTCCACTTCTATTGCTGGATAACAAAAAATGGATGGATCCTGTTACAGAAACCCCTGAGCTTGGAGCAACCGAAATCTGGTCACTCATTAACTGTACCAATTTTACGCATCCCATCCATATTCACTTGATTCAATTTCAAATAATAGACAGACAGCCATTTGATCTTGATCGCTACAATCGGGACGGATCAATCATCTTTACCGGATCCGCAAAATCACCTAATCCTAATGAAAAAAGTTGGAAGGACACAGTAGCTGCACCAACGGGACAAATAACACGGGTCATCGCTAAATTTGGTCCATTTACCGGTGATTATGTCTGGCACTGTCATATACTGGAGCATGAAGATTATGATATGATGCGGCCTATGAGAGTGGTTGAAGCAAAAGAGCGGGAATAGAATTGATTTAAAACGGGTGCAGGAAATGGATTAGCTCTGCGCCCGATTCTGAATAACAGGATAATTCTATGTGAAAGCACTATGAAAGATTTTGAGCACCCTGTGAGTGATTCCTTGTATCACTTGATTCATTTCTTCCTTTTCATTAATCGCATCCATTCGTCAAAATATGCTATAATTGTACAATATATTCATATGTTTTGGAGGTTAGCAAATGGCAAAACACACACCAATGATGGAGCAATATCTTAAAATTAAAGCGGAAAATAAAGATGCTTTTCTGTTTTTCCGATTAGGTGATTTTTATGAAATGTTCTTTGACGATGCAATCAATGCTGCGCGGGAACTGGAAATTACGCTTACTAAGCGGGATGGTGGGCAGGAGGAGCCAATTCCAATGTGTGGTGTTCCATATCATTCCGCATCAAATTACATAAAAAATCTGATTGATAAGGGATATAAAGTTGCCATCTGTGAGCAGGTTGAAGACCCCAAAACAGCAAAAGGCGTTGTGAAAAGAGAAGTAGTACAACTTATTACTCCCGGTACGGTAATGGAAAGCAATATGCTTGATGAGCTTGATCATAACTATATTGCAAGTCTTTCACATTTTCAGGATGGATCCTACGTCGTGGTTTACAATGATTTGTCCATTGGAGAAAACAGCATAGCCCTGATTTCACATGGTTGGGATGCCGTGATTCATGAGTTATATAATCAGCCCATTAGAGAGATTGTCATTTCTCCCAATCTGCCGGAAGAATTACAAAATCAGCTTTATGATAAGTTGAATGTGACATTATCCTATCAGGAGGAAATTAACTTTAATGCCGAATACCGCAGTTTGTGTGATAATTTAAATGATGAACGTCTTGTGCAGTCATTCAGTCGTTTGCTTAATTATATCCAGTATACACAGAAGCGATCACTTGATCATCTGCAGCCAGCCAAAGTCATCGAACTGGATTACTATTTGTCATTAGATATGTATTCCAAGCGAAACCTGGAATTGACGGAAACTATCATGGAAAAGGGTAAGCATGGCAGTCTGCTGTGGGTACTTGATAAAACAGTGACTGCGATGGGCTCAAGGATGTTGAAAAAATGGCTCGAACGACCGCTGTTAAGCAGACAGGAAATCGAAAAACGTCATGATATTGTTGATGGTTTTTATCAGGGCTTTATGGAACGTGATACACTGAGAGATACATTGAAATCTGTTTACGACCTCGAGCGTCTTGCCGGACGGGTTTCATTCGGAAATGTGAATGCACGTGATTTAATACAGCTGAACCAGTCATTAGCAAAAATTCCGGAGATTAAAAAGACTCTTCAGCAGTTTGAACAGCCTTTTATTCAGGAACTGGGCAAGGATCTTGTTTTTCCGGAGCATCTTGTGTCAATGCTTGATACCAGTTTAATAGATGACCCGCCTGTTTCCATTAAGGAAGGGTCGATTATTAAAGATGGCTATAACAAAAAATTGGATGAATACCGGGGAGCATCTCGCAACGGAAAGCAGTGGATTGCAGAGTTGGAACAGAAAGAAAAAAATGAAACCGGAATTAAATCGCTTAAAATCAGATATAATCGGGTGTTCGGCTACTATATCGAGGTTACCAGGGCTAACCTGCACCTGGTACCGGATGGACGCTATGAACGTAAACAAACACTGACAAATGCTGAACGGTATATTACGCCTGAACTGAAAGAGAAAGAGGAACTTATCCTGGAAGCTGAAGAAAAGAGCGTTGATTTGGAATACAACTTATTTCTCGAAATTCGTGAACAAGTGAAAGAGCTTATTCCGGAGATTCAGCATCTGGCGGATACGGTAAGCAAAATTGACGTTCTGCAGGCGTTTGCCACCGTGAGTGAAGCGAACAATTACGTGCGGCCGTCGTTTCATGAAGATACACTCTTCATTAAAAATGGGCGTCATCCGGTAATTGAACAGGTCATGACGGAAGGGTCGTATGTCCCGAACGATATTGAACTCAATCAATCTACCAATGTTCTGCTGATTACCGGTCCAAACATGTCTGGGAAAAGTACGTATATGCGGCAGCTTGCACTGATTGCCATAATGGGACAGATTGGCTGTTTTGTTCCGTGTGATGAAGCGCAATTGCTGTTGTTCGATCAGATTTTCACGCGTATCGGTGCCGCAGACGATCTCGTGTCCGGACAAAGTACGTTCATGGTTGAGATGCTGGAGGCAAATCATGCAATTGCCAATGCCACTGAAAACAGTCTGATTTTATTTGATGAAATCGGGCGCGGTACAAGCACATATGACGGGATGGCATTGGCACAGTCAATCATTGAATTTATTCATAATCATATACATGCAAAAACATTATTTTCAACGCATTATCATGAATTAACAGCACTTGAGGGAACGTTGGATCATTTGAAAAACATTCACGTACGGGCAGAGGAGTATGAAGGGAAAGTAGTATTTCTCCATCAGATTCAGGAAGGTGCTGCTGACAGGAGCTATGGTATTCATGTTGCAAAACTGGCGGAACTGCCTGATCAGCTGATAACCCGGGCGAACAATATTTTGCAGGAGTTGGAAAAAACGGATGACTCTGCCAAACGTGAGAACCCGGGACAGCTGTCATTTTTTGTGGAAGAACAAGAACCCAAATCGAGAGTGTTGAATACGAAGCAGGATATTCGCCTTATCCGTGAATTAAAAGACATAAACGTATTTGAAATGACTCCAATGGACGCGATGAACGAACTTTACCGTTTGCAAAAAGAAGCTAAAAAGTAAGCAGAAAGGGTTTGATTATGAAGATATTTCAAATGCCGGATTCACTTGCAAACAAAATAGCAGCTGGAGAAGTGGTGGAACGACCGGCCTCCGTTGTAAAGGAATTGATTGAAAACAGTATTGATGCTAACAGCACCTGGATTAAAGTGGACATTACCGAAGCGGGGTTGCAGTCCATTCGGGTGACTGATAATGGGAACGGTATGTCGGAAGAGGATTGTGAACGGGCATTCTTACGTCATGCAACGAGTAAAATTAAAAATGAGACAGATTTATTTCATGTAAAAACACTCGGCTTTCGGGGTGAAGCATTGGCAAGTATTGCAGCGGTGAGCAGGCTGTCCGTCAAAACCTCGCAAGGAGACGGTGCAGGTACCTTTCTCAAAATGCAGGGCGGCCGTGAAGTGGAAAAATTAAAAAGTGATGCCAGACAAGGTACCGAAATAACGGTGGAGGATTTATTCTTTAACACACCGGCACGTTTGAAATATATGAAGACGATCCATACAGAACTCGGTCATATAACCGATTTGTTAAACCGGCTCGCACTTTCGCACCCGGACATCCGTTTTGAAGTAATCCATAATGGTAAATCGCTTTTCAAGACATCCGGCTCAGGTGATCTGCTGCAAGTTGTCAGTCATGTTTACGGAATGAATGTCGCCAAAAAAATGCTGCCGATAGAACATGAAACACTTGATTTTAAAATCGAGGGATTCATTGCTAAGCCTGAGGTAACACGTGCATCACGTAATTATATTTCTACTATTATAAATGGGCGTTATATTAAAAGTGTTCCCCTGTCCAAAGCGATCAAAAACGGTTATCATACCCTTCTTCCAATCGGACGGAACCCGATTGCAGTAATTTCGATTACAATGGATCCGATCCTGGTGGATGTGAATGTTCACCCTACCAAGCTGGAGGTCCGCTTCAGTAAGGATAAAGAATTATTTGCAGCACTGGAGGAGACCATTCGTAACACGTTCAGGAAAACATCACTAATACCGGAAATGGAACAAAAGGAACCGAAACCGGAACAATCGGTTCAAAATACCATTCATTTTAATGATGCACAGCCGGAACCGGAACCGCAGAAGTATGAATGGCACTTGGATCAGCAGGTACATGAGAAGCGTCCTGAACCTGATACAAAAAAGCGAATAAAAAATTACCAGAATGATATTTTTCCGGAAGATCGTTTTGATGAGCCGGTTTTATCGGAAAAGGCGGAACCGGAACCAACGAATCGGATTCCATCCATGTATCCAATTGGCCAACTGCATGGTACGTACATTCTGGCACAAAATGAAAACGGATTGTATATGGTGGATCAGCATGCTGCCCAGGAGCGGATTAAATATGAATTTTTCAAGAAAAAGCTTGGTAAAACGATTAATGAAGCACAGGAACTTTTGATTCCATTAACGTTTGAATTCTCCAAGCAGGAAGCTATATTTATTGAAGCGCATAAAGAGGAATTGGAAAAAGTAGGTTTGTTTTTTGAGACGTTCGGCAATCAGACCTATATCATCCGGTCTCATCCGAACTGGTTTCCAAAAGGCTTTGAAGAAGAAATTATCCGTGAGATGATTGACCAGATCATGGAAAGTGAAAAAGTTAACGTGGAGAATATTAGAGAGGATGCAGCAATCCTGATGTCCTGTAAACGGTCAATTAAAGCAAATCACTATCTCAATCAGGATGATATGTTCCGGCTGCTTGAAGATTTGCGGAAATCGACCGATCCATTCACATGTCCGCACGGTCGTCCGATTATTGTTCATTTTTCATCATATGAACTGGAGAAAATGTTTAAACGCGTTATGTAACACTGCATAAATGATACACATCCCGTGCATACTTAAAGCATATTGCGAGGTGTGTATGAATGGAAAATCAAAAGCTTATTAACTTTTTAAATCAATTATTGTCTAATTACTTTGTTATGTATGTCAAATTACACCGGTATCACTGGTTTGTACAGGGAAGACATTTTTATCAGCTGCACGGGGTTTTTGAGGACATGTATACCGAAACAGCAGGTGATCTTGACGAAATAGCGGAACGGGTGCTGATGATTAACGGGAAACCGCTTGCCACGATGTCGAAATACTTGAAAGAAACGACACTCGAAGAAGCAACTGCTGATGATAAAGAAGATGAACTGATTTCACAGCTGATACGTGACTTTACGCTGCTTATAAAAGAAATTAAGGAAATTGGACTGCCGGAAGCTTCAGAACAGCATGATGAACCAACCGCTGACTTGCTTATCACATTACAGGGAAAGTTGGAGAAGTCTGTCTGGATGCTTCGTGCTTACAACGCGTATGAATAAAGAGAATTAGGGGAATGATGATGAAACAAACTGTAATTGCCGTCGTTGGTCCAACCGCTGTTGGCAAGACAAAACTCAGTGTGGAGATTGCCAAGGCATTTAATGGCGAGGTAATCAGTGGTGATTCGATGCAGATATTTAAGGGGATGGATATCGGTACTGCCAAAATTACCGATCAGGAGAAACAGGGCATCCCACATTATATGATTGATATCAAGAATCCGGAAGAGCCCTTTTCGGTTGCAGATTTTCAGAAATATGTACAGCATTATATTGAAGAAATCAGTTCACATAATAAACTGCCAGTCATTGCCGGCGGCAGCGGTCTATACATACAGGGTGCACTTTACAATTATAACTTCTCGGAACAACCAAGAAATGAGGACTTTACTGCAGATCTTGAAGAACAACTTATACGTGAAGGAGCCTTACCTCTTTATGAACGGCTGGAGAGGATTGACCCACAGCAGGCTGCAAAAATTCACCCTAATAACCATCGGAGGGTCATTCGGGCGTTGGAAATATATGAAACAACCGGCAAAACGATGACAGAATACCAGAGTAAACAAGTGCTGGAATCGCCATATAATCCGATATTAATAGGTCTGGAAATGGATCGGAAGTTATTATACGAACGCATCAATCAGCGCGTCGATGAAATGGTGCAAAATGGTTTGACAGCTGAAGCAGAATTCTTTTACCAGAAAGGACTGACAGATGTTCAATCAATGAAGGGAATCGGCTACAAAGAGTTTATTCCTTATTTTGAACACCGTCAGACATTAGAGGAATCGATTGAAATACTGAAACGAAATTCACGAAGATATGCCAAAAGACAGTATACCTGGTTTCGGAATAAGTTGGATGTAGCTTGGTATGATATCACACCTGTTGCAACAGAAGAAAGGTTTCGAAATATTTTGGGTGATTTAGCAGGAATGTTGAAAAAAATATAGAAATAAATATATATAGATAGAAAAGAGGAGGAAATTATCATGGCACAAACAGTAAACATTCAGGATCAGTTTTTGAATCAGCTTAGAAAGGGACATGTTTCTGTTACTGTTTTTTTAACAAATGGCTTTCAATTAAGAGGCATTGTCAAAGCATTTGATAACTTTACAGTACTTTTGGAAACTGATGGAAAACAGCAATTACTGTTCAAACACGCGATATCAACCTTTGCACCGGTTAAAAACGTATCGATTGAAAAAGAATAAAAATAGAAGCGGAAGCGTCCATTTGACGCTTCCGTTTTTTGGTGGGAAGGTTTTTTGTGCATTAAAACTTTTAATGCTGGGCATTTGTCACAACTCCCCCGTATATGACGTATACTAACGTGACTGAGGGGTGATGATGTGGAATCGCAAAAGCTTCGGAACCGAAATGGCCAAATTAACATTGTTCTGCAAAAAAACGATGTGGCTGTTGAAGAAACATCTGATGGAACCTATTCAGATAATAATCCTTTTTCACATATTGATAGTGATTTTTCGTCGTTTATTGGGATGACGAATCTAAAAAAGACCATTAAGGAAGTATATGCAACGATTGTAATGAATGAGAAACGCCGACAAATGGATCTATCAAGCAACAGGCAGGTCCTTCATATGCTGTTTAAAGGAAACCCCGGTACAGGGAAGACGACGGTTGCAAGAAAGTTGGCAAAAATGTATTTTGATATGAATCTGTTATCGAAGGGTCATTTTATTGAAGCAGAGCGGGCTGATCTGGTCGGGGAGTATATCGGGCAGACAGCACAAAAAACCCGTTCGATCATTCAAAAAGCGATGGGCGGGATTTTGTTTGTTGATGAAGCATACTCGCTTGCTCGCGGCGGTGAAAAAGATTTCGGCAAGGAAGCAATTGATACCCTTGTAAAACATATGGAAGATAATCATAACGATTTTGTGTTAATTCTTGCAGGTTATCCTTACGAAATGGATCGTTTTCTTACACTGAATCCCGGTTTGAAATCCAGATTTCCATTTATCCTGGATTTCCAGGACTATGATTTGGATCAACTTGTCAAAATTGCCAAACAAATGGTTCATGAGCGGGAGTATGAATTTACAACAGAGGCAGAATTTAAATTGAGAAACCATCTGCGTCAGAAAAAAAAGGATACACATCGTAATTTTTCCAATGCCAGATATGTGCGTAATGTTATTGAACATTCGATTCGGCTGCATGCTGTCCGCCTGCTGGGGAAAGAAAACTTCACGGTTGATGATCTTATTAAACTGACAGGTAAAGATTTGTCGTTGGATGAGGCATAAATTGTGATTGGATAACTTCTTTGCTATGATTTAGAAAGATGAAAGTATCCAGTTAACTATAGAAAGAGGTTATTATATTTATGCCAGAGCCCATTCTAATTATTTCGGTTAAAAAACCTGAACAGCAGGAACGACGCTTTCAATCTTCATTGAATGAACTTGTATCCCTTTGTGAAACGGCCGGGGGAACAGTGAAAGAAGTTATCACGCAAAACAGGCAGCGGATTCATCCGGCTTATTATATCGGTGAAGGAAAAATGAATGAAATCAAAAATACGTCCGAGGATTTGCAAATAACATTGATTGTATCAAATGATGAGTTATCACCTGGTCAATTGCGCAACCTCTCCGATTACATCGGGATCCGGGTTATCGATCGTAGTCAACTGATATTGGATATATTTGCTCAGCGTGCACGTACTAAAGAAGGTAAACTGCAGGTGGAGCTTGCTCAGCTTGAATATTTGCTGCCCAGATTGCATGGGCAGGGCACGGAAATGTCCCGGCTTGGTGCTGGGATAGGTACACGCGGGCCGGGTGAGACAAAGCTTGAAACCGATCAGCGTCATATCAGACAGCGGATTGTTGATATAAAACGTCGGCTAAAAGCTGTCGTACAGCAACGGGAGCAATACCGGAAACGGCGTCGGACAAATGATGCTTTTCAAATTGCGGTTGTAGGCTATACGAATGCCGGTAAGTCCACCTTGTTTAATCGGCTGACTAACAGCAGTTCCATGGTGGAAGACCAGCTTTTCGCAACACTTGATCCTTTAACCCGTAAAATTCAGCTTCCATCAGGTTTTCAGACCTTAGTTACCGACACGGTCGGGTTCATCCAGGATTTACCCACCTCACTTGTTGCTTCATTTAAATCGACATTGGAAGAAGTAGCAGAAGCAGACTTTATTTTGCATGTTGTTGATGCAGCAAATCCCGATATGGAACAGCATCATAAAACTGTAAATAGTTTACTGCACGATTTGGATGCAGACGACATTCCCATGCTAACCGTATATAATAAAAAGGATATTCTGGATGATGATTTTATCGGCATCGACCATCCAAATATACTGATAAGTGCACTCGATGAAGCGGATATTACCCGTTTACTTTTAAAAGTGGAAGCGATTCTAAAAGAAGAATGGGAATGGTATCAGGTTCAGTTGCAGCCTGATCAGGGCAAAGATTTGAACAGGCTCCAGCATGAAACAATCGTAACTAATCAGACATTTAACGAAGCGGAAAATGGATACAGTGTCGAAGGTTTTATACGGCGGGAACATCCTTTGAACAGCTTAATGAAGGAGTAAATAACTACAAATGATAGAACAATTGATGAAACAGGCAGAAGCGGATTGTAAACCTCAACATGAACAGGCAAATAAAATAGCTGAACTGAATCAAAAACGGGTGCTCAAAGCATTTCAGCAGAACCGTGTCAGTGACAGCCATTTTAATGCCACAACCGGATATGGCTATGATGATCTTGGCAGAGAAGTACTTGAACAAGTTTATGCTGATGTATTCGGCGGGGAGGATGCCCTCGTCCGACCGCAATTGGTTTCCGGAACACATGCGATATCAACAGCGTTATTTGGCATGCTGCGTCCGGGTGATGAACTCGTATATATTACCGGAAAGCCGTACGATACACTGGAATCGGTAATCGGAAAAGATGGTGATGATACAGGCTCATTGTATGAATATAAGATTGATTATAATGAGGTTCCACTCCTAAGAAATGGCAGGGTTAACTATCAGGGAATCGATCAAGCTATTTCCGGTAAAACGAAAGTGGTGGCAATCCAGCGTTCAAAAGGCTATGACGACAGACCATCATTTACAATTGATGAACTTGCGGAAATGATTCGTTTTGTAAAAAATATCGATAAGAACCTGATCGTTTTTGTTGATAATTGTTATGGTGAATTTGTAGAGGGGAAAGAACCATTGCATGTTGGAGCTGATATTATTGCCGGTTCGTTGATCAAAAACCCTGGTGGCGGCATTGTCAGAGCGGGAGGTTATATAGTGGGGAGAAGGAAACTGATTCTTCAGTGCGGGCACCGCCTGACTGCACCCGGTCTTGGAAAGGAAACAGGCGCAACCCTAAATATGCTTCAGGAGTTGTTCCAGGGGTTATTTCTTGCACCGCATATTGTTGCCGAATCATTAAAGGGAGCAGTTTTAACGGCACGTTTTTTAGAATTGTCCGGGTTTGAGACAAGCCCCCATTTTAACGAGAAGCGTACAGATTTAATTCAGGCCGTTACCTTTCATGACGAGTCTAATATGGTAGCGTTCTGTCAGGCGATCCAGCATAATTCACCGGTTAATGCGTTCGTTACACCTTATCCGAGTGAGATGCCAGGCTATCAGGATAAAGTCATTATGGCTGCCGGTACCTTTATTCAGGGAGCAAGCATTGAATTGACAGCTGATGGCCCATTGAGAGAACCTTATACCGCCTTCGTTCAGGGGGGGTTAACGTATACACATGTAAAAATCGCGCTTGAGGAAGCGGTTAATTATTTGTATGAAAAAGGTTTATTTTCAGATAAGACAGGGTACAAAACAAGAAGCCATCTATGATTGGCTTCTTGTTTTAAATTTGATGTAAGGAAACCTAACATAATTTTGACAAATAAGCTAACATGAGATATGATAAGTATAAAATAACTGGAATGGGGGATATCAATGGATGACCAAGAAAGGCGTTCGATGCCCTTATTTTCAATTGGTATTGTGAAAAAACTGACTGAGCTGACAGCGCGGCAAATCAGATATTATGAAGAAAATGCACTTGTTTTTCCGGAGCGTACAACCGGTAATCAACGCTTGTATTCTTTTCATGATGTCGATCGTCTGCTGGAGATTAAAGACCTGCTGGAAAGGGGAATCAATCTTGCAGGAATTAAACACATACTGACAGAAAAAGAACATAAGAATCCGAAAGATGCACGAGTAACAGATAAGAAAGTACGTAAAATGATTCGAAATGAACTGCTGTTTGAAACTGGAAAAATGGGTAAATCGAATATGCTGCAAGGTGAGATGTCCCGTTTTTTCCATTAAATTATAACTAGGAGGAACTTAGATGAGTTCAGGTTTAACAAAGGAAGAAATTTATAAAATAATCGAAGAGGAAAATGTCCGCTTTATCCGTCTGCAGTTTACAGACATGCTGGGAATTATTAAAAATGTGGAAATTCCGCTTGGTCAACTGGACAAGGCCTTTGATAATAAAATGATGTTTGACGGTTCTTCCATCGAAGGATTTGTCCGGATTGAGGAATCAGACATGTATTTGCATCCGGATTTGGATTCTTTTGTTGTATTTCCATGGACTTCTGAAAAGGGAAAAGTAGCACGGTTTATTTGTGATATATATAATCCGGATGGGACGCCATTTGAAGGCTGCCCACGATACAATCTGAAGCGCAACCTAAAAAAAATGGAGGAATTAGGTTTTGATGCATTTAACATCGGAACCGAACCGGAATTCTTTTTATTCAAATTGGATGAAAAAGGTGATCCTTCCCTTGAATTAAATGATCATGGCGGATATTTTGATCTGGCACCAACAGATCTTGGTGAAAATTGCCGTCGGGATATCGTACTGGAGCTGGAAGAAATGGGCTTTGAAATCGAAGCTTCTCACCATGAAGCCGCTCCGGGACAGCATGAAATTGACTTTAAATATTCCGATGCCGTAAAACATTGTGATGATATTCAAACATTTAAACTGGTTGTGAAGACCATTGCCCGTAAACATAATCTCCATGCAACATTTATGCCTAAACCATTATTTGGCGTAAATGGGTCGGGAATGCACGTAAATATGTCTCTGTTTAAAGATGGTAAAAATCAATTTTTTGATAAGCAGGGTGAGATGGAACTTAGTGACGTTGCATATCAATTTACAGCTGGTGTCATTAAACATGCGACAAATTATACCGCTGTGACCAATCCGATTGTTAATTCCTACAAACGTCTGGTGCCAGGGTATGAAGCCCCATGTTATGTGGCATGGTCTGGAACGAACAGGAGTCCATTGGTTCGTATTCCGTATTCACGCGGGTTAAGTACCCGGATTGAAGTTCGCAGTGTCGATCCTGCAGCTAACCCTTATATGGCGATGGCAGTATTACTTGCAAGTGGTCTTGATGGTGTAAAAAACAAGCTGACACCGCCAACACCGGTTGATCAGAATATTTATACCATGGATAAATCGGAACGAATTGAAAATGGCATTAAAGATTTGCCTGCAACCTTGATGGACGCTCTGTTGGAACTTGACAAGGATCCAGTAGTTGTTGCGGCAATGGGTGAACATTTGCATGAACACTTTATGGAAGCAAAAGAAATTGAATGGGATATGTTCAGAACAACCGTTCATCCATGGGAGCGGGAACAGTATTTGGCTAGCTATTAATGTTATATTGGAAAAGTGCTCAAATTTTCCCCTTGAATTTTAAATTTTCAAGGGGGTTTTTTTGTTGAAATAAACTCTTCCTTATTGACTTTTACACTGTGATGTTTTAATCTGAAAATCAATTCCGAGTAAATTTATGAGAAATGGAGGTTATAGATATGGCAATTCCAAGTAATGTCATGAAAGATACGAGTGCTGAGAAACATCCATCACTTCCGTCTCCACAAAAAATGAAAATTGCAATTGGCATCATTATTATCGTTCTTTTAAGTTATGCAATTATGAATACCGCGGGACTTAAGAATACAATGACAATGTGGGTCGGGCTGCTTCTGGGCATCACCCTTTTTCATGCCCGTTTTGGTTTTACTTCGGCATTCAGAAGGTTGGTGTCGGTGGGGAATGGGCAAGCAATGCGTGCTCATATGATTATGATGGCAGTCGCCTGTACATTATTTGCTCCAATATTATCGATGGGGTTCGGCTTTTTTGGAAATGACCCGTCAGGATACGTTTCGCCTGTTGGAACGAGTGTTATTGTTGGTGCTTTTCTCTTTGGGATAGGAATGCAGCTTGGTGGTGGTTGTGCATCGGGAACACTATATGCGGTTGGCGGTGGCCGTACTGCAATGTTCATAACACTCATTGCATTTATTGCCGGTTCTGTGCTTGGGGCATGGCATTGGAATTTTTGGGTGAATGAAACACCTTCATTCCCGGCTATTTCGCTGGCAACCAGTACAGACTTGGGGTATGTCGGTGCCTGGGTTGTCCAGATCATACTTTTTGGATTAATTTTCGGCGCAGCATATTATTTTGATAAAAAGCGAACACCTCCGACTATAAAGCCGTTGCCGAGCGAAAAAGGATGGACCCGTATATTGCGCGGATCGTGGCCTTTGTGGATTGCGGCAATTCTATTGGCAGTATTTAATGCACTAACGTTATTGGTTAGAGGTACGCCTTGGGGTGTAACATCAGCTTTTGCTTTATGGGGGTCCAAAATAGCAATGTTCTTCGGTATCGATGTAACTGAGTGGGTTTACTGGTCCGGTGAACGTGCCGCTTCACTGGATCAATCTGTTCTTATGCACTCCACAAGCGTCCTGGATTTTGGCGTTATTCTTGGCGCCTTTTTGGCATCGACGGCTGGAGGTATTTTCACACTTAAAAAAGTTGGTTTTAAACGAATGTCCGCTGCGGTAATCGGTGGTATAATGATGGGGTACGGTTCAAGAATCGCCTTTGGATGTAATATTGGTGCATACTTTGGCGGAATCGCCTCATTCAGCCTTCATGGTTGGGTTTGGATGATTATGGCGCTTGCGGGAACTTTCCTCGCGCTTTACTTGAGGCCGTTGTTTGGCATGTCAGTACCAAAACCGAAAGACACATTTTGCTAGTTTTATAGAATTTAAAAAGCATCCGTCATTATGCTCGACGGATGCTTTTTCATTAATGGATATTCCGGTATAATCCGATTACTTTGCCTAGTATGGTTACATTTTGATAGATAAGCGGGTCCATTGTGGCATTTTCCGGCTGCAGACGAATATGGTTCTTTTCCTTAAAGAATCGCTTAACCGTTGCTTCATCTTCTTCCGTCATTGCAACTACGATATCTCCATTTTGTGCTGTGTTCTGCTGTTTCACAATTACCATGTCCCCGTTTAAAATACCGGCCTCAATCATACTTTCACCCTCGATAACCAGAACAAATAAATTGTCATCCGGCCCTGCACTTGAACTTGGCAGTGGTACAAACTCTTCAATATTTTCTACAGCAGTAATTGGTAAACCGGCAGTCACCTTACCGATTACCGGCGCATATCGTGCTTCTTCCTGCGGTATGTTCATTTCTTCGGACAAATCCAGAACTTCAATTGCTCGTGGTTTCGTTGGATCCCTTCGGATAAACCCTTTGCTTTCAAGTCTGGCTAAATGGCCATGTACAGTCGAACTGGATGCAAGTCCAACCGCTACCGCAATTTCACGAACAGAGGGTGGATAACCTTTTTCTTTTACCTGTTCTTTAATATAGTCGAGTATTGCCTGCTGCCTCTTGGAAAGTTTGTTCATCTATTAAACACCTCGTGCATAGTATTTGTTAATGATAGTTTATCACTAAAATTCCAGATAAGCAAACATTCGTTCGAAAAAAACCTTGACAAGATCATTTGTTCGTATATAATAAATGTAGAGATGCGAACAGAAGTTCTAAACTAATGGTAGAAAGGACTGAATAGTATGTTTGAAAAGATTACGAAGACAGATGTATTTTATGTAGTTACGTTTGCATTGGCGCTGGTGTTTTTATATTTTACAATGGTTACAAGTGCATAAAATAAGGAGTTTTTTCAATTGAAAGCAGTCATATATTGCAGGGTAAGCACCAATAAGAAGGCACAGGAGACTTCTCTGGCAAGGCAGAAAGAAGAACTGATGAAGCTGGCAGTCAGGAATAATTTTTCAATTTTAACGTGTATTGGGGAACAAGAAAGTGGTTACGAGATTAACCGTGACGGTATTTTTGAGATGCTTGATTATTTTTCAAGTGGACAAGCTGACATTCTGCTTATCCAGGATGAAACAAGACTGGGAAGGGGAAATACCAAGATTGCGTTGTTTCATCAATTACAGAAATTAAATATATCTATATATACAAGTTTACACGGTGGTGAGTTGGAAGTGTCGGAATCAGATTCGATGGTTCTTCAAATTGTCGGTATTGTGGAAGAATATCAGCGTAAACTTCAGAACGCTAAAATCAGGCGTGGTATGAAACGGGCGGTCCGTGAGGGGTTTGATCCAAGTCGCAATTTAACCAATCGTCAGCAGGCGCCGGGCCGTGAACGGATTGCATTCCCAATAGAAGAAATTGTTCAATTAAGGCAGAAAGAAATGACATTTGAAGAAATAACCCGCTCACTGAATAATTTAGGATATTCTGTTTCCAAAGCAACCGTTCACCGACGATATCAGGAATACGTAAATTCTTGAATCTATTTTATATAAAAGGTACTATTGAAAGGCAGGAACATCAATATGTTCTTGCCTTTTTTCTAATATCGGAAAAATAAGTTTGACCGTATAAGGAAGAAAAGAATTCGGCACGCACAAAAATTTGGGTGAGTATCGGGTTTTCCAATACGGAGTTAGCAGGAGGGTTAGAATGATCTCAAAAGAGAAATTAAATCGTATAAATGAACTTGCCAAAAAGTCAAAAGAAGCGGGACTTACCGACGCTGAAAAAGGAGAACAAAAAGAACTGCGACAGGAATATTTGAAGAATGTCCGCAAATCCTTTAAAAATCAGTTTAAGTCAATGACCGTGATGGATCGTGAAGGCAATGATGTCACACCGCAAAAAGTACGGGATCTGCAGGAACGGAACAAAAAAAATTGACCGATTGTTGGTAAACGTTATATCCAACGGTTTTCTTGATTCGGCGCACCCGACATCTCAATTGAGTCCTGAAAAGACTTGTTACTGTTGTGGTTTCGTTATAGAATGAAAAAGGATACAAACAAGATTTGAATCGGAAAGGGGAATTTCATTGTCACAGAACACAGAACAACTATCGATTAATACAATTCGCACCTTGGCGATTGACGCAATCGAGAATGCCAATTCCGGTCATCCAGGGCTGCCGATGGGAGCAGCTCCAATGGCTTATTCGTTATGGACCGACTTCATGACACACAATCCGAAGAACTCAAAATGGTTTAACCGCGACCGTTTCGTACTGTCCGCCGGTCATGGATCAATGCTGCAGTACGGGTTATTGCATCTGTCCGGATATGATGTAACCATTGACGACTTAAAATCATTCC
The DNA here is from genome assembly GCF_039522605.1 of Virgibacillus siamensis. Taxonomy (GTDB): domain Bacteria; phylum Bacillota; class Bacilli; order Bacillales; family Amphibacillaceae; genus Lentibacillus; species Lentibacillus siamensis. The sequence continues at coordinate 103,244 of NZ_BAAADS010000025.1, read as the reverse complement.
GTCAGTGGGGCTCCAGAACACCGGGACATCCGGAGGTTCATCATACAGATGGAGTGGAGGCTACAACCGGACCACTCGGACAAGGGCTTGCGATGTCGGTTGGGATGGCGATGGCCGAGGCGCACCTTGCTTCTCTTTATAATAAAGAGGATATTAACATCATCGATCATTACACCTATGCAATTGTCAGTGATGGCGATTTGATGGAAGGTATTTCACATGAGTCCGCATCACTTGCAGGCCACCTTGGTTTAGGAAAACTGATCGCGTTGTATGACTCCAACGATATTTCGCTTGACGGCGATTTGGATCGAGCGTTTTCCGAAGATACAGAAACCCGTTTCAAAGCATATGGCTGGCAGGTTATTCGCGTAGAAGACGGTAATGATCTGAAAGAAATCCGTAACGCTATTAAAGAGGCTAGGGAAAATACGGAACAGCCGACCTTAATTGAAGTTAAAACGGTTATTGGATATGGTTCCCCAAATAAATCTGCATCTTCAGCATCACACGGTGCACCACTTGGAGCAGATGAAGTGAAATTAACGAAAGAATATTATAAATGGACACATGATGATTTTCATGTACCTGAAGAAGTTTACGCTGATTTTAATGAAAAAGTCGGAAAAGATGGCGCAGATGCTGAGGAAAATTGGAACGAACTGTTTACTTCCTATAGAGAAAAATACCCTGATGCTGCGAAGGAACTTGAACACGCAATGAAAGGTGAGCTGCCAGAAAACTGGAACGAAAATCTCCCTGTTTATGAGGCGGGCAAGGATTCTGCAGCAACGCGAGCCACTTCAGGAGAGGTACTTAATGAAGTTTCCAAATCAGTCCCATATTTCTTTGGGGGCAGTGCAGATTTGGCAGGATCCAACAAAACAACAGTTAAAAAGGAAGAAGACTTTTCATTGCAGAATTATGCAGGTAAAAACATCTGGTTTGGAGTTCGTGAGTTTGCGATGGCCGCTGCAACTAACGGAATGGCACTGCACGGCGGATTAAAAGTATATGCAGGAACGTTCTTTGTTTTCAGTGACTACATGCGTCCGGCCATCAGACTTTCCGCAATTATGAATACACCGGTAACATATGTGTTTACCCACGATTCCATAGCGGTCGGGGAAGACGGACCGACACACGAACCTATTGAACAATTGGCTTCACTCCGGGCAATGCCAGGTTTATCACTGATACGTCCAGCCGATGGAAATGAAGTACAGTCGGCTTGGAGGCTAGCTCTTGAATCAACAGATAAGCCGACAGCTTTAGTACTGACCAGACAAGGGCTTCCCACACTCGAAGGTACGAAAGAAAATGCGTATGAAGGCGTTAAGAAAGGCGCTTACGTGGTAAGCAAAGCAGATAAAGATACACCTGATGCATTATTGCTTGCAACTGGTTCTGAAGTGCAGCTTGCTGTCAGAGCTAAAGATGCATTGAAAGAAAAAGGCATTGATGTGAATGTCATCAGCATGCCATCCTGGGATCGGTTCAACAGCCAGGAGCAGGCATATAAAAACGAAGTAATTTTGCCGCACGTAAAAAACCGTGTTGCAATTGAAATGGCATCACCATTTGGCTGGGAACGTTATGTTGGTGAAAATGGAAAAGTAATCGGAATTGACACGTTCGGTGCTTCAGCCAAGGGTGACAAAGTAATTGAAGAGTACGGTTTTACAGTTGATAATGTTGTACAGCAGGTCGAATCATATATCGACTAATCTGTAAAATAGAATGGCCTTCCGTTTGGGAGGTCATTTTTAGTGCGCGGGTCTCCAAAGGATAGTTTATACGATACATTGCTGCCGCAGTTTATCAGTCTATTAGATTCTGACAAAACTAGTGTTAATTTGCTACGGTTTCTGACAAAATTTTAAAAAGAAATGCGTATAATAGAAAGTAAATGAGGAGGGATTTTGTTGAATCAATACAGCATTTACTGGATAAAAGAAGAATTTGCGCATCATTTTTTTCATAAAAGTCATATCCTTTACCGTTTTTTAACAGCGTATCAAATGGAAGAAAACCGGGAAGATTTAACAAAGCAATTTGAATTTATCACAAACTCTTTTCCCAAAAATAAACTGATTTCTCATCTTTCACACATAAAGTCTGATAATGTGCATGTACGCTGGGAGAATAATAACGTGGAAATCTGGAAAGATATGCAATATATTTCTTTACATATTCATCAAAAACATATAAACTTTCGTAGTGAGATACTGCATGATGCCGAAAATTTGCTGTTTCCGGCACTCCGTTTATTTCAGCCGGTTTTATTTATTATGAGTAATAATGTGGATCATTATGGCTGGTTATCTCCAGTAATTCAAAGAAAGAAGGACAAGACTGAACAAGTATTGTATTCTTATCTTTGATTTACTATACTGTATGAGGGACAACACGAAGGAGGAAGGTTGCTATGGATGTAATTTGGGTTGTACTAATAGCTATCGTTGCATTAATTGCCGGTGTAGCACTGGGATTTTTCATCGCTCGGAAATATATGATGAATTACTTGAAGAAAAACCCTCCAATTAATGAACAAATGCTGCGTACTTTAATGATGCAAATGGGACAGAAACCATCGCAAAAGAAAATTAATCAGATGATGCGGTCAATGAATAACCAGCAGGAGAAGAAGTAACCAGCACTTATACGATATGTGTGTATGAACCCCTTGTTGTAAATGATAACAGGGGGTGTTTTCGTTTCTTGAAAGTGTCGGTTTATTGTCAAAATCAACTTCTTTTGATTTTGTCTGTATCTGCTAAAATAGGTGGAAGAAGTGCATGGGAGGATTCATTATGACAGAGGAAATAAACATATTCATCGCATTCGGTGCCGGTTTCTTATCATTTGTCTCACCGTGTGTGCTGCCATTGTATCCGGCTTTTTTATCCTATATCACCGGGATGAGTGTCAGTGAAATAAGAGAAGACAACAAAATGCTTAATAGGAAAAGCATGCTGCATACCCTGTTCTTTCTGCTCGGCTTTTCGTGTATTTTTATCGTTCTGGGCTTTTCATCCAATCTGTTTGCTGATTTTTTAAAGACTTATCAGGAGATCATTAGACAAATCGGCGCTATTGTCATCGTTTTTTTTGGTCTTGTTATCGTTGGTTTGTTGAATTTTGAATTCCTGATGAAGGATAAAAAAATCACCTTTAAGAATCGCCCTGCTGGATTTGCCGGTTCATTTCTGATTGGTCTGGCATTTTCATTGGGATGGACACCATGCATGGGACCAATTCTGATGGTTGTGATGTCACTTGCTGCTACGAATCCTGATTTGGGAATGGTCATGATGATCAGTTATATTCTTGGTTTTTCCATACCGTTTTTCATTTTGTCATTTTTTCTTGGGAAGCTGGGATGGATTAAACGAAACAGTGCAAAAATAGTGAAGGTTGGCGGCTATCTTATGATTTTTATGGGAATTGCGCTCTTCTTTAACTGGATGAGCAAACTAACTGCATTTCTCGCAGGATGGTTCGGTTTCCAGGGGTTTTAAAGTGGATTTTTCGCAGACGATATATTACACTTTTAATAGCAGTCACTGTAAATAAAGGAGCATTTTTATGTATAAACCAAACGACCTTATATTACGAATGACTACATCAATCATCGTTTTTATTCTGCTCGGCTTTTCGATTTATCTGCTGCTGGCCGGTCATAATTCTCCAGGTGGAGGATTTATCGGAGGATTGATGACAGCTTCCGCAATACTGCTCTTATACATATCATATGGTACAAAAGCCGTTGAAAAAATTTTACCGGTCAATTACCGCTTGTTAATTCCGATTGGACTTTTGGTTGCGCTGGGAACTGGTATCGGATCGTTTTTCTTTAATGTTCCTTTTTTGTCTCAGACATTCACGTATGTCGAGATGCCGTTTTTTGGAAAACTGGAGCTTGCTACGGCAATGATGTTTGATATCGGCGTTTACATTACAGTATTGGGTGTTACGCTTACGATCATTTTGTCCATTTCAAGGGATCAGAAATCATGACCGAAGTTGATTACCCCGGCTTTTTATTACAAACCTCCAATTGAACCGTGAAATGAAATGAGTGATCAGGTATGTTCTGGATTATTGCAAGCACAGTGGTTGCTGCGTTTATGGCGGTTACGATGATTTTTGTTCGTTTAAAAGCGGCCAAGCAGCCAGCTTCCGTAAAAAAAATAATATTGCCACCACTATTTATGAGCACGGGTGCGTTCATGTTCCTGTTTCCAGTGTTCCAGGTTGACTGGTTGCAAGTGCTTGAGGCAATCAGTGTAGGAGTGGTTTTTTCTATATTTTTGATTAGGACTTCAAAATTTGAAATCAGAAATAATGATATTTATCTTATACCTTCCAAATCTTTTGTCTTTATTTTATTTGGTTTGTTGGCAATCAGGGTTATCATGAAGCTTGTTATTGGTGGAACGGTTTCACTTGGAGAGACCAGCGGCATGTTCTTCTTGCTTGCTTTCGGTATGATACTGTCCTGGCGACTGGCGATGTTATACAAATATAAAAAACTTGAAAAACAACTGGAATATTAAAAAATGTGTCTTCACAAGACACATTTTTTTAATACTCGAAAAAGCTTTCATATGGGGTGACATCAATATTTTTTTGATCTAATTTTTTTCTTAGAAATTTGTGATCACGTTTGGGTGTCGCCAGGATATAACCTTCGATAAGAACGTCCTGTGTAATAATTTTCCTTTTTTTCTTTAGCGCAATTTCCCCGATTTTACTGGCAATTTTATGTCTGGCGAGATCCCTGAATAGTTCTGGTACTGGTGATACCAAATCTTCCAGAAGTTCTTTTTCCGGTTTGCGCCACATGTGTCTTGTTTTTTCCATGTAAAATTCTTCCCAGTCCATTTTTGACCTTCCGTCTTCTTTTGGCAATTTTTTTAAAAATTTCCGGAACATAAAAAACCCGCCGATTCCCATTAGTGTAATCAGCAAAAAACCCCACAGAACTATCATGTAATCCCCGATAGCTGACATAATTCATCACTCGATTCCTATAAATTAAGCAACATGTACTTTGTCGTAAAGGCAAATTATTCCACGCGAATCATTTATTTTTATGTATAATTATAGTAAAATTAAGATTACTTGCTTGTTTAAAATAAACGTTTGAATAATTTTGTAGATTTTAGTCATTTTTTTTATGTTGCCTAATATAATTATAATAGGGCGACATGATACATACAAGGCTCGGAGCTCATAATTTTTACATAGAAACTTTTACGAATCGTTACATGAATAAATTGATTCGAAATAAATGCGGTATCTGGGAGGGAAAGTGATGGAAAACAGAAAAAATAATGATGGTAATACCAATATGGAACGCTCCAAAATTTCACATTGTTCACAGGTTGAGGAGTTTTTCCCCGGGTTGGCTTCCCTGCCAAAGACACTGCTTAAATGGATTGATGAGAACAGTAATGACATTGTAACTGTATGTGAAGAGAATGGAAAACTGATTTTTGTATCCCAGTCTGTTGAGCAATTGTTGGGGTATAAGTCGGATGAATTATTGGGTTCAGAATGGTTCGACTATATTGCCCGTGATGATATGGAGTATTTGAAGAAGTACATGGATGGTCTTGAAGAAGAAAGTGGAAAACCATTCAATATACATGTTCGGGACTGGAGCGGCAAATACATTTGGACGGAACACATCATTTCACGTGTTCGGGATAAATTCGGAAGACTGTTTTTCGTCTCTATTGTGAAAGATATTACTGATAAAAAAGAAGCTGAAGAAATGATGGTCCGTTCGGAAAAGATGTCCGTCGCGGGGCAGCTTGCAGCCGGGATAGCACATGAAATCCGTAATCCATTGACATCTTTGAAAGGCTTTTTACAGTTGATTCAGGCTGGTGTGAGCCGGAAAGAGGAATACTACAAGATAATGATTGACGAGATTGAGAAAATGGAAACCATTACTTCCGAGCTGCTATTTATTTCAAAACCACTTACGGATAATAAGCGGGTTGAATCGATAGACAGTATGGTTGAAGATGTGATTACATTACTGAAACCCCAGGCCGGACTGAAAAATATTGAAATCACACGCAATATCTCAGGAAATTATTCTGTGTTTTGTGATCGATCGCAGATTAAACAGGTTCTAATTAATCTGGTTAAAAATGCAATTGAGGCAATGGATGAACCCGGGGAAATACATATTCATGCCTTCATTCAAAAACAGTATGTAACGGTGGATGTGATTGATCAAGGGGCTGGAATTCCTGAAGAATTAATACATAAACTTGGAGAACCATTTTTTACAACGAAACAGAATGGAACCGGTCTTGGTATCATGATTATTCAACAAATTCTGGAAAAACATGACGGGGAACTGGAAATACAGCAGAACGAGTCAAAGGGGAGTACATTTCGGATCAAATTACCCCATATGGAACAATAAATTGACTTGATGCTATAATTAACTGTGCATGAAATCTATAAAATGTATAACCTTATTTTATCACTCTATATAACTATTTAATATAGCCTGAACCTTAATATTCATTTGTTTTCTATACCATTTTCATATAAAATGTACTGGTAGAACGTTTGTCGAAATATAAGATATTTGCGGCATTCAGGAAGAGAGGAGTTTCATTTTATATGGGTATTGATGCGAAAAAGCAGTTTGAATTGAATGGTAAAACGTATAATTATTATGAATTGCAAGCTCTTGAAAATGCTGGGCTTGGAAAAGTCTCCCGCCTGCCATTCTCCATTCGTGTCCTTTTGGAATCATTGGTTCGTCAACGTGACGGTCATGTAATAAAGGATGATCATATTAAAGGGTTATCCAACTGGGGAACAGAGGATGGAGATAGTGTAGATGTACCTTTCAAACCGTCCCGAATCATTTTACAGGATTTCACGGGTGTACCCGCAGTTGTAGACCTTGCTTCATTACGTAGAGCGATGGTTGATATGGGCGGCGAACCTGACAAAATCAATCCTGAAGTTCCTGTTGATTTGGTTATTGACCACTCCGTACAGGTTGATGAGTATGGTACACCAAATGCGTTAAAAGCAAATATGGAACTTGAGTTTGAACGAAATGCTGAACGTTATGAGTTTCTTCACTGGGCTCAAAAGGCATTTGAAAATTATCGTGCTGTTCCACCGGCAACCGGTATTGTACACCAGGTAAACCTTGAGTACATTGCAAATGTTGTTCATGGTTTGGAAAATGAAGATGGAACATATGATGCTTTCCCTGATACATTATTCGGTACAGACTCTCATACGACCATGATTAATGGTTTGGGCGTCCTCGGATGGGGTGTAGGTGGAATTGAAGCGGAAGCAGGTATGCTTGGCCAGCCATCTTATTTCCCTGCACCGGAAGTCATCGGTGTTAAATTTACCGGGAGCTTTCCTCAGGGAACTACAGCAACAGACCTGGCATTGAAAGTTACTCAGGTTTTACGCGAGAAAAAAGTTGTTGGTAAGTTTGTCGAATATTTCGGCCCCGGTCTGAAGGATATGCCGCTTGCTGACCGTGCAACAATTTCCAACATGGCACCAGAATATGGTGCGACTTGCGGATTCTTCCCGGTTGATGAAGAGTCATTGAACTATCTTCGTTTGACTGGAAGAGATGACGAACAAATTGAATTAGTAGAAAAGTATTGTAAAGCTAATAATCTATGGTATTCACCTGATCAGCCAGATCCTGAATATACAGATCTTGTTGAAATTAATTTATCTGAACTGGAACCGAATTTGTCCGGTCCGAAGCGTCCACAGGATTTGATTGCTTTATCAAAAATGAAAGAAGAGTTCAATAAAGCTGTTACAGCACCATCCGGTAACCAGGGGCTTGGATTGGATAAATCGGAGTTTGATAAAGAGGCGGTTGTTGAACATCCGAACGGTGATAAATCTAACATGAAAACAGGTGCGATTGCGATTGCGGCAATCACGTCATGTACGAATACATCAAACCCGTATGTAATGCTTGGAGCTGGCCTGCTTGCCAAAAATGCAGTCGAAAAAGGTCTGCAAGTTCCGGGATATGTAAAAACATCATTGGCACCGGGTTCTAAAGTTGTTACACGATATCTGGAAGATTCAGGTTTGATGGATTATCTGGACAATCTTGGCTTTAATCTTGTCGGGTATGGTTGTACAACATGTATCGGTAACTCAGGTCCATTGCGTGAGGAAATTGAGAAAGCTATTTCCAAAGAGGATTTGACCGTATCATCCGTTCTGTCCGGTAACCGTAACTTTGAAGGACGTATTCATCCGCTTGTAAAGGCAAATTATCTTGCTTCACCACCATTGGTAGTTGCATACGCACTTGCTGGGACAGTGGATGTTGATCTGACGTCTGAACCATTAGGCCATGATGCAGATGGCGAGCCAGTTTACCTGAATGATATCTGGCCGTCGATGACTGAGATTAAAGATGCAGTTCACAGTACTGTTAATCCTGACATCTTCAGAAAAGAATACAAGAGTGTATTTGATTCAAACGAGAAATGGAATGAAATCCAAACAACAGATGAGCCCTTATTTGAATGGGACAGCGAATCAACTTATATTCAAAACCCCCCATTTTTCGAAGGGCTTTCAAAAGAGGCTGGAACCGTTAATCCGTTAAACGATTTGCGTGTTGTCGGTAAATTCGGCGACTCTGTTACAACGGATCATATTTCACCAGCCGGTGCAATTCCTAAGGATATGCCAGCAGGACAATACTTGCAGGAAAAAGGTGTATCACCAAGAAACTTTAACTCATATGGTTCCCGCCGAGGAAATCATGAGGTAATGATGCGTGGTACATTTGCTAATATCCGTATCCGTAACCTCTTGGCACAAGGAAAAGAAGGCGGTTATACAACATATTGGCCAACTGAAGAAGTAATGCCAATTTATGATGCTGCGATGAAATATCAGGAAGATGGTACTGGTCTTATGGTAATCGGCGGTAAGGATTACGGCATGGGATCCTCCCGTGACTGGGCTGCTAAAGGTACCATTCTGCTGGGAATTAAAACTGTTATTGCAGAAAGCTTCGAACGTATTCACCGCTCAAACCTTGTTATGATGGGAGTTCTTCCATTACAGTTTGAAGATGGTGACAGCGCTGATAAACTTGGCTTGACAGGAAAAGAAACATTTGATGTGCAAGTTGATGAAAATGTTAAGCCGCATGACCGTATTAAAGTTACTGCTGTTGATGAAGACGGTAAGAAAACCGAATTTCATGTAATTGCACGTTTCGATAGTGATGTTGAAATTGATTACTATCGTCACGGCGGTATTCTGCAGATGGTTTTACGTAACAAACTGCAATAAGGAATGTATGTATTAACCAGCACACCATAACAAGGTGTGCTGGTTTTTTGACGTATTTATGAATAATAATCCTGAATGCTTTACATATATATATAATAACCATACGATACTTATAGTAGAATGGATGTAAGGGGACTTATACTATGAAGAGAAACGTATTTGGGGTACTTGTTTTGCTATTTTTAGCTGGCGTGACTGTAACTGGTTTAATTAACAATAACTCAGAAGAAAAAGCTAATTCCAATACGGATAACGGCAGCTCCAAAGGCGCCGGGATTGTTGCCCCGAATCAAAGCGGGATTGAGGTCGGTAAGACTGCACCTGATTTTAAACTTGACACATTGTCCGGCGGGACTTTTCGTTTATCAGATTTACGCGGTAAACCAGTTTTCCTGAATTTTTGGGCCTCATGGTGTGGACCATGCAAGAAAGAAATGCCGGACATGCAGAAGTTCCATAAAAAATACAGCGAAAAAGTTGAGGTTATTGCAGTAAATCTCACCGGAAGTGAGCTGGGGGCTGGCAAGGTCCGAAAATACATCAATAAATATGGGTACACATATCCTGTGCCATTGGATAAAAATTCTGAAGTTCAGGGAATGTATGATGTCACAGTAGTTCCGACCACGTATATTATTGGACGGGATGGCAACGTAATTGAGCGAAAACGTGGCCCGATGTCCTATGATTATATGGTGGATATGCTGAATAAAGTAAGCTGAATTATATTTTTGGTGAGAAATGGTAATACTATTCTAAAAAGGAGTGGATTACTATTTCTTTAAAGAAACGATTTTCATTTGATGAGTTAGTACAGGAAAACCGAAAACAAATTTTGAAAGACCGTGCACAAATTGAAGCAATTGAGGATTCGTTTGAACGAAAGCATCAATTGTCCGATAAAAAGTCTGCGAACTAAATGTCTGTCCACTCATTGGACAGACATTTAGTTTTCTCAACTCAGATAGTGACGGTTGAACAATATGTACCAATTCACGTCATAAGTTTTTATTTATACATAAAGTTGGATTTTACGTAAAAAATAAAATTGAATTTCAGATGATAAAGGAGATGCATTATGCCAGACAAATATGATCCAAAACCCGATGACCGCAGTGATAATGCAGAAAAACTTGAAGGTATGATCCATGATACGCTTGAAAGCATGGATGAAGCAGAGGAAACGATGGAATTTTCATCCGGACAGGAAAAAGAACAAATTAAAGCGAAAAACAAACGTCGGCAGGAATCTGTAAAAGGAATGCGGCAGGAAATAAAGGATGAAACGGATCACTAATATCCTCTAACCCCCGAATCTGACAAATGGTTTGGGGTTTTTTAAATTATTCTTAGCCTGCCATCACATTGAAGCAAAGTATCTTTTTTCTCTTGTTATTTGTGATAAAATTGAAATCGGAATAATAGTGCAAGGAGGAAGTGGGATTGAAAAAGATACAGACACCAATCGAAGTACGATATCAGGAAACAGACCAAATGGGCGTGGTGTACCATGCAAATTATCTTGTTTGGTTTGAAATTGGCCGTACTAAATTTATTGAAAGTATTGGATTGAAGTATGCGGATATGGAAAAACAAAACGTTGTGGCGCCGGTGGTTGATGCAAATATTTCATTCAAACAGCCAGTTCATTATGGTGAGGAGGCGTTCGTTGAGACCTGGATTGAGGAGTATGATGGTCTGAGGACGGTTTATGGCTACAGCATCGTTAATGAAAAGGATGAAATTTGCGTAACTGGTACAACCAAACATGTCATTGTTAAAAAAGATACCTTTCGCCCGCTCTCCTTAAGAAGATCATTTCCTGACTGGCATGAAGCGTATACTGAAGCGATAAACGAGGAATCGTAATGGCCTTTGGAATTGACCGGAATGAATTAAAAAAGTGGAAGAAGGACGTCAGCAATGGAAAGGTATCTTTTCTGACCCATTATTGGATGGATGCGCGTTTTCCCGGATGTTATTCTGTTACCAAAGTAGGGTGTAATGATATCGAAAAGCTTACTAATTGGGGAGAAACGCATAATCTCCAGCCGCAATGGATTCACAGAGATCCAAATTACCCTCACTTTGACCTTTTTGGCGACCGACAAAAGCGTATTTTGGCAGAAGAGGGTAAGTGGAATCAAATCAAAAAGTTTAACCTTTAAAAAAACGTTTTTTCGTATAGAATATTGTTTTTGACACTAATACAAAATCCATAAACTGCGAAACAAGTTTGAGTGCTATAACACTGCTGCGGAAATACACGTCGCTTTCCGTGGGCGGCTGATGAGCCTCTGCTCCCACAGGAGTCTCCGCGTATTTTCTCCGCTGGAATTTGTTCACTGTATCCTCTTATCAATGCCGGACCAAAAATAATTTTAAAATTAATGTAAAGGCCAAAAGTAAAATGAAATGTTGAAAACACATAACCAGCCGTTGGAATATGCGAGACTCCTGTGGGAAGTATTAGAAAACTTGGCATTTGCCCGGTTTTGGCAAATGTCATAGTTACACTTATGCAGATTGAATTTTATCTGCCAAGCTAGGCGAGACCCCGCAGGCGAGGTACGAGCTGAGGAGGGCTCGGCACTTGCCCGCGGTAAAGAAGACACTGCGAAAGCTTGCTTGAGCAGATGTCGCACTTATGCTGGCAGTGAAAGCGAGTATATTCCAACGGCGTGGCTAGAGAGCTGTACTAAAGTAATTGGGTTTTTTCAATGTCGCAGTTTCGTTCAACTGTAAACAATAAAGCCACAATCAAAGGATTTGTAAAAAAACCATGAAGCGCCGTTAATACGCGCTTCATGGTTTATATTTAAATTCCGGTTCATTTAATTTATTATTCATCTGTACGGACAAATCATTTCCGTCAAAATACCAGGCATCTTTTTCTTCAATATAGAATGTTATCCCTGCAGATTCATGGGAGGCATGAATCGTGACGGGTTCATCAAAGCCGACTCCAAGTGAAAAGCCGGGAACAATGCCCCCGAAGCCATACCGGACAAAAAACCGTACATTTGCTGACGTTTCAATGTCCAATTCTTGTTTATACCATTTCGCTGCATTTTCGGATATGTGCAAGTTCAAGCAATCACCTCTGCTGGAATCTGTTTTAATGCTTTGAGTCCCTTTCCGGAACCAAATCAATTCCTCCCGGGTGGAAGGGATGACACTTGCCGATTCGCTTTATCGTTAAGAAGCCGCCTTTGATAACCCCAAACCGCTTGAATGCAACCAGCCCGTATTCCGAACATGATGGATAAAACCTGCATGTCGGCGGTTTTAATGGACTAATTACTTTTCGATAAAACGTTATGAAACCGATAAATAAATATTTCATTGGATTTATCCCCTTGATTCGCCCTCTTCCTGTCGTTTATCATATGTTACCGATGCGATTGCATCATGCATATGAATCGATTCCTCGTTACGGCACTCGATCTTAAATTTTGTCACAGCTGGTATTTCGTACAAATCAGCTGCCACGAGACGAACCACATCTTCAACAAAACGCGGATTTTCATATGCCTGTTCGGTAACCATTTTTTCATCCGGACGCTTTAATACCGGATGAATTCGGGCACTTGCGTTACTTTCAGCTGCTTCAAGCAATAACTCTTTCCAGTCTGTATCATCTTCATCGAAATCCTCTTCCAGTGAAACGCTCATGGAAACGTGTCCACGCTGGTTATGTGCGCTATACTCACTTATTTCCTTTGAACAAGGACAAAGTGTTGTGATGAGTGCAGATAGGGATGCATTTAGGGTGAACCCTTCATCTGCGTCATATTTAACCGAAATGGAAGCATCCGCATGATTCATACCGGCTAGGTCTGCATACGGACCGCGCCGCTCGAAAAACCACGGAAATTTCACTTCAACTTCAGCATCGTCCTGTTTTAAACGTTTAGCAAGATCTTTCGTAAATGTTTTGAGGGTTTTAAAATCTACTGTAAATCCCTGCTGGTAATAAGCTTGAAGCTGTTCAGTAAAACGACTCATATTTGTACCTTTACTCAATTTATCGATACTGGAAGAAAACTTAAATGTACCAATAGTTGTTTGTGTTGTTGGAACTAATTTGCTCGTTACAGTAATAGGATGTTTCACGTCGGCAATTCCAACTGTATCAAGGTCAAATAGAAAGTCATTTTGTGTGTTCTGCAAGTCGGCCATTTTACTTTTTTCACTTGGTTTTGTTCTTGGCCCAGGCTCAACAGAACCGAATAATTTATGGCGTTGTGCTTTGTTTGGTAGCTGTTTTTTTGGCAAGGTCTTAGTCTTATTCATATCCATGACCCCTTTCTATTCATCCTATTAATAATTATACTTAAGAAAAAATCAGTATTCAATTTATTGGCTTTTATCGGTTACATCCACGTAATTTTTGGTTCCGTTTTATTTTTGATGCGCTTAATGTTGTCAGCATGTCTGTAAAATACAAAAATAGTTAAAGCTGCTGTGACAATAATCAATCCGATATCCATGAAAATAATTGATACAATAACGGCTACAACACCCGTAATCATCGAGGACAGCGAAACATATTTGGAAATGTACAACGATAATAAAAATGAAGCAACTATAATGGCAAATAATATAGGATTTATTCCCAGCAATATCCCGCCTGATGTTGCAACGGCTTTACCGCCTTTGAATTTGGCAAACAGCGGATAGGTATGCCCCGCTACTGCAAATAGTCCGATTATCAGACGGTATACATCTGCATCAAACAATAAAGGGAGTACTGTGGCAATTGTTCCTTTTAATATATCTGCTGCAACTACAATAATTCCCGCTTTTACGCCTAGCACCCGGAATGAGTTTGTGGCACCTAAATTTCCGCTTCCATGTTCCCGGATATCGATATTATACCCGACTTTACCTACAATCACTCCGAATGGTATGGACCCCAATAGATACGCTATAATGGCAAATAAAATATACTCCATTCCGTTTCCTACCTTCATTTTTAAAATGGTTTACTGTTATTTATTTTATCATGAAGTCATCGAACACAGAACCTTTAATATGGAAAAGGCGTTTTTGCGCTTCGCAAAGCGGGTATATATAATCGTTGAAAGTCCATGTTAAGGATAAATTGATACAGGAAGGAAGTGATAAAGGTGATTGAATTTAAAGATGTCAAAAAAATTTATCCGGACGGCACTGAAGCCCTGAAGGATTTTTCGCTGACGGTAAATGATGGGGAACTCGTTACACTGATTGGCCCCAGTGGTTGTGGCAAAACAACCACAATGAAAATGATTAACCGGTTAATTGAACCGACAGCAGGATTGATTTACATAAATGACAAAAATATAAAGGATTATAATATTCACGAATTGCGTTGGAATATTGGATACGTTTTACAGGAAATTGCGTTATTTCCGCATATGACGATTGAAGAAAATATTGCCGTGGTACCAGAAATGAAAAAGTGGAAACGTAAAAAGATTTATGATCGAAGCTTAGAGTTATTGGATATGGTTGGGCTGGATCCATCAACGTTTAAAGGACGGATGCCAAGTGAGCTTTCCGGGGGTGAACAGCAGCGGATCGGCGTTATCCGGGCACTTGCCGCTGATCCGGATATTATTTTGATGGACGAGCCTTTCAGTGCATTGGATCCAATCAGCAGAGAACAATTGCAGTCTGATATTCGTGATTTGCAAAGGAAAATTAAAAAGACCATTGTGTTCGTCACCCATGACATGGATGAGGCAATGGCATTGGGGGATAAGGTATGCCTGATGCGAGAAGGTCGGATTGTACAGGTGGATCCGCCGCAGGAACTGATCCTAAATCCAAGGACAGAATTCGTAAAAGACTTCATTGGTGAGCGGAAGTCTCCTTGGCAGACAGCAATTGACGTAATTGCTGATCAGACAGGGGACAGAGTAATTACAGAACAGCAAGCTAAAACAGTTATGCGCGGTTTTTATATTGTGACAGCCCAAAACGGTGATTATGTCGGTGCAATTGATGATGGTGCAAAAAAAACGTTGCAAACCCTTGAAAATGATTTGGTACTTTATAAAGCTACCGAAATTCTGCAGCAAAGCACTCAGAATATTTTCCCTGTATTGAAAGGAAAAAAACTCGTCGGCATTCTTACGTATAAAAATATTGTTGACTTCCTGAAAAGTCACACCAGGATTGATAATGGGGTGTTACAGGAATGAAGGAGTTCATGGAAACATTTCAAAACAGACAAGATATCCTTCTTGAAACAATCTGGGAGCACCTGCAAATCTCACTGATTTCGTTAATTATTGCGATTCTTATTGCAGTTCCGCTTGGGCTTGTACTGACCAGATATAAACATGTGGCGGAACCTATTATAGGGCTTTCTGCTATTATGCAGACGATTCCAAGTCTGGCAGTGTTAGCTTTTCTAATTCCGTTTTTTGGGATAGGAACAACACCCGCAATAATTGCTTTAACGTTATACGGACTTTTACCAATTTTGCGTAATACATATACCGGAATTAATGAAGTCAATCCTGCCTTAAAAGAAGCAGCAACCGGGATGGGGATGAACTCATGGAGACGGTTGACGAAAGTTGAACTCCCCATAGCATTACCGGTTATCATGGCCGGGATTCGCACATCAATGGTATTGATTGTTGGTACAACGACAATTGCAGCTCTAATTGGTGCAGGTGGACTTGGTGAATTAATTTTGCTGGGGATTGACCGTGGAGCAGACTTAAATCTAATATTGCTTGGTGCTATTCCTGCAGCATTACTAGCAATTGCACTTGATTATATTTTGCGGGGATTTGAACGTATTTCAAAACGGGCCGGATTTAAATCGTTTGTGGCAATGCTTTTAGCTGCTATTCTGATTGTGGTATCACCGTTTATCTTTACAGGTGGAAACAAGACAGATTTGACAATCGGCGGTAAACTCGGTTCTGAACCAGCTATTTTGATTAATATGTATAAGCTGCTTATTGAAGAAGAAACCGATCTGGATGTGAAACTGAAGTCGGGACTCGGTAAAACGGCTTTTGTATTCGATGCACTTAAAAATGGCAGCATCGATATTTATCCCGAATTTACCGGCACAGCGATTGTAACGCATTTGGAAGGTGAAGCTAAAAGTAATAAAAAACAGGAAGTGTACAAGCAGGCTAAAAAAGGCATGAAAGAAAAGTATAACATGGTTATGCTGAAGCCGATGCAATATAACAACACATATGCGGTCGCCACGACGAAGGAATTTGCAAACAAACACAACCTGGAGACAATTGGTGATTTAAATAAGGTGGAAGATCAGATAACTGCAGGATTTACGCTGGAGTTTAAGGACCGGTATGATGGTTATGTCGGAATGAAAGATGTTTATAATCTTGATATTGCAAAAGTGAAAACGATGGAGCCTGGAATTCGTCAGGAAGCATTGTCAAGAGGGGAAGTTGATGTGATTGATGCGTATGCGACCGATTCATACATGATTAAGCTGCACCTAGTAACATTGGATGATCCGAAGAACCTCTTTCCGCCGTATCAGGGTGCACCGCTGATGCGTCAGGATACACTGGAAAAATATCCGGAATTGCAGGATATTTTAAACCAGCTTGGCGGTAAAATTACGAATCAGCAGATGCGGCAGATGAACTATCAGGTTGATTATAAAGACAAGTCACCTGAAACAGTAGCTCGGAACTTTTTGGTTAAGCATGGATTACTTGAAGAGTAGGTCATCGTGAATAGATGAAGTATTGCTTTACGAAGAATGGCCCGAATGGTCATTCTTCTTACTTTGAGTTTTTGAAGGGTTGCAACAGACAAACCAAATGGCATATAATTGAAAATCGTGCATAAACAGATTAAACGTGTGCATAATTGGACTGGCTTGGCAGTATGCCATTAGGCTCCGGTAAACGTGGTTGAATGATTTAGTACTACTTCTAAAAACCTTCGCTAGACAGGCACTTAACCGTTGTTAACTATACAAAGAGAAATTATTTATAGTATACTAATATCAATGTTTTGGTATAATTGTTTATTAGAAAACTTGGTTGTCACCAAGCCTTTAGATGACAGCTTGAGTTGCACTTATGCGGTAAGAAAGTTTTATACTTTCTTATTTGCCAATAACAAACAATTGTTCTATTATAAAATAAATAATGACAGAGATACATACGAAAGGGGTCAAACATCGAATGGTCAATAAGTCACTGCAATATACAGATGATTCAATTCAAGTGCTTGAGGGGCTTGAAGCGGTCAGAAAACGACCTGGAATGTATATCGGCAGCACCGACCAGCGCGGACTGCATCATCTTGTGTTCGAAATAGTTGATAATGCAGTCGATGAGGCACTTGCCGGATATGGCGATCAAATAAAAGTTACCATTCATCAGGATAACAGTATTTCGGTGACGGATACCGGAAGAGGCGTCCCAACCGGAATGCACAGTACAGGTAAACCGACAATTGAAGTGATTTTTACTGTGCTGCATGCCGGTGGAAAATTTGGACAGGGCGGATATAAAACCAGTGGCGGTTTGCACGGAGTAGGGGCCTCTGTGGTGAATGCGTTGTCCGAATGGATGGAAATTACAACATTCCGTGATGGAAACAAATATTTTCAGCGTTTTGAAAATGGCGGAGTTCCGGCAGGTTCACTTGAAAATAAGGGGGCATCCAGAAAAAAAGGTACCATCATTCATTTTAAGCCGGATCCGCAAATTTTTTCTGCAACGGTGTATAATTTTGAGACATTGTCAGAAAGGTTGCGGGAGTCCGCATTCCTGCTGGGAGGTCTTAAAATTGAACTGGTGGACGAGCGGAATGACGTTAAAGAAGAATACCAGTTTGATGATGGGCTGGAGTCATTTGTCGCATATTTAAATGAAGAAAAAGATACCATGCATCCGGTGGTATCATTTCAAGGTGAGCAACAGGGAATTGAAGTGGATTTCGCATTTCAGTTTAATGATGGCTTTGCAGAAAGCATGCTTTCCTTTGTAAACCATGTACGTACCAAGGATGGCGGTACACATGAATCAGGCGCAAGAACTGCAATTACCAGAACGTTCAATGATTATGCCAGAAAAAACGCACTTTTGAAGGAAAAGGATAAAAACCTGGAAGGGACAGATATTCGTGAAGGTCTCACAGCAGTAGTATCAGTTCGTATACCGGAAGAAATGCTGCAATTTGAAGGGCAGACGAAAGGGAAACTGGGAACGACTGAAGCACGCTCGGTAGTGGATGCGGTTGTTTCAGAGAAGCTTTCATACTTTCTGCAGGAAAACCCGGATGTATCCGGCGTGCTCGTTCGTAAAGCAATGAAAGCGAAAGAGGCTCGGGAAGCTGCCAGAAAAGCACGCGAAGATGCCAGAACCGGTAAAAAGAAGAAACGAAAAGACACGTTGCTGAGCGGAAAACTGACACCTGCGCAATCACGTAATCCAAAGAAAAATGAACTGTATCTGGTTGAGGGTGATTCTGCCGGGGGTTCTGCCAAGCAGGGAAGAGACAGAAGATTTCAGGCTGTTTTACCGCTCAGAGGAAAAGTAATCAATACGGAAAAAGCAAAAATACAGGATATCTTTAAAAACGAAGAAATTTCAACCATTATTCATACGGTCGGTGCTGGTGTCGGTGGTGATTTTGATTTGGAAGATGTTCAATATGATAAGATTATTATCATGACCGACGCGGATACGGATGGGGCACATATTCAAGTATTATTGCTCACGTTCTTTTACCGCTACATGCGTTCACTGGTTGAACAAGGAAAGATTTACATTGCGTTGCCACCGCTGTATAAAATATCAAAGGGCAAGGGGAAAAACGAGAAGGTGGTATATGCCTGGAATGATGAGGAAATGAAAAAAGCTATCAAGGAATTTAAAAACGGCTACATCATTCAGCGGTATAAAGGTCTTGGTGAAATGAATGCTGATCAGCTATGGGAAACAACGATGAATCCGGAAACTAGAACCTTGATTCGTGTAACAATCGAAGACCTTGCCCGGGCTGAGAGACGTGTGACAACATTAATGGGTGACAAAGTGGAACCACGAAGGAAATGGATTGAAGGTCATGTCCAATTTGGCATGGAAGAGAATGAAAATATATTGGAAAATGATAAAATTCACACGTAATTGCTGGCAGGATTAAGGGGGAATTTGTTTGGCACAGTCGGAGAACTATCTGGACTTACCACTTGAGGAAGTAATGGGAGACAGATTTGGCCGATATAGTAAATATATTATTCAGGATCGTGCATTGCCTGATGCCAGAGACGGATTAAAGCCCGTCCAGCGCAGGATTCTCTATGCCATGCACGAAGAAAAAAATACGTATGATAAAAACTTCCGAAAGGCTGCAAAAACCGTCGGTACTGTAATCGGCAACTACCACCCGCATGGAGATACGTCGGTTTATGATGCAATGGTACGGTTAAGCCAGGAATGGAAAATCAGAAATGCACTCGTAGAAATGCATGGTAATAATGGAAGTATTGATGGAGATCCTCCTGCTGCAATGCGGTATACCGAAGCAAGGCTGTCCAAAATTTCATCAGAACTGCTGCGTGATATTGGGAAAGAAACCGTTGATTTTATACCGAACTTTGATGATACGATTTCGGAGCCTGTTGTACTTCCTGCAAAATTTCCGAATCTCCTTGTCAATGGATCAACCGGAATTTCTGCAGGATATGCAACAGACATTCCTCCGCATAATCTGGCCGAGGTAATCGATGCAGTCATTAAGAAAATTGACAAGCCCTCTGTTTCAGTGGAGGAACTGATGCAGGTGTTGAAAGGACCGGACTTCCCAACTGGCGGTATTATACAAGGCGTAGACGGCATCAGAAAGGCATATGAAACCGGAAAAGGCAAGATTGTTGTGCGCGGAAAAGCAAAGGTAGAGGAACTGCGCACCGGAAGACAGCAAATTGTAATTGATGAAATTCCATATGAAGTCAATAAAGCCAACATGGTCAAAAAAATGGATGAACTTCGCATCGACCGTAAAGTGGAAGGGATTTTAGAGGTTCGTGATGAAACAGACCGGACTGGACTTCGGGTTGTAGTGGAACTGAAAAAAGACGCAAACAGTCAGGGTGTGCTGAACTATCTGTATAAAAATACAGATTTGCAAGTAACGTATCATTTTAACATGGTGGCCATCCAGAACAAGACACCTAAAGTGTTGTCATTATCGCAAATCCTTGATGCGTACATCGAACATCAAAAAGAAGTCATGACCAGACAAACACAATACGATTTACGGAAAGCGAATGACCGCTCACATATCCTTGAAGGGCTGATTAAAGCAATATCCATTTTGGACGAGCTCATTGCGACTATTCGTGCTTCCAACGATAAGGGCGATGCTAAAAAACGAATTATCGCAAAATATGAATTCACCGAAGCACAAGCCGAAGCAATTGTTATGCTTCAGTTATACAGACTGACCAACACGGATATAACATCACTGGAAAAGGAAGCAGAAGAGCTTCGCAAAGCCATCGCGGAGTATGAGGAGCTGCTCGGAAGTGAGAAAAAGCTTTATCAGGCTATTAAAAAGGACTTAAGGCAAATCAAGAAAAGCTTTTCCGACAGTCGAAAAACAAAAATTGAAGATCAAATTGAAGAATTAACCTTTAATATTGAAGTAACCGTTGCCAGTGAGGATGTACTCGTTTCTGCGACCAGAAGCGGCTATGTAAAACGGACCAGCCTTCGCTCTTATGGTGCCTCAAACGGTGAGGATTTCGCTATGAAAGACGAGGATCACCTGGTCGGGTTACTGGAACTGAATACGACAGATAATTTGCTTCTGTTTACTTCTAAAGGGAAATATATATTTGTGCCTGTCCATGAACTGCCCGATATTAAATGGAAAGATCTCGGCCAGCACATATCGAATATTGTTTCGATCGATAGGGATGAAAGTATTGTACAATGTATTCCAGTTCGTGAGTTTCAGGAAAACAGCTATCTTATTTTCTTCACCAAAAATGGCATGGTGAAGCGTAGCGAGCTGAAGCTTTACGATGCACAACGATATTCCAAGGCTCTTATTGCACTGAACATAAAAGCTGATGATGAAGTTGTTAATGTACAGCAGACAAACGGGCATTCAGATGTGTTTGTCGCCTCAGATAAAGGTTATGGTCTGTGGTTTCATGAATCAGAAATATCTGTGGTCGGTCAGCGTGCAGCAGGGGTAAAAGCAATTAAGCTTAAAACAGGGGAGCAAGTTGTCAGCGGACAGGTTTTTGACGACCTAACGGAACCCTCACTGGTTGTTGTTACCCAGCGTGGTGCATGTAAACGAATGAAATTAAGTGAATTTGATAAAGCCAGCCGGGCCAACCGTGGCCTCCTGATGCTGCGGGAACTAAAAAGCAAGCCGCACCGGATAAGAGGATTGTTTGCGGTCAATGATCAGGACACCATTTGTTTTAAAACAACGAACGGAGAAACACACAGTATCTATCCGCTGAATCTGTCGGCAAGTGACCGTTACAGCAATGGCTCTTTCGTAATTGACAGTGATCACCATGGTGAAGTAACGGAAGTCTGGAAAGAAGCTGTTTATGATAAGGTTTTTGAGGATCCACAGGATTAAACAGATAAACATTTAATATGGATAACCGAAATTCCCGTATCAGATAAATTGATACGGGAATTTCTTTGTTTTATGAAAGCGAAAAAAAGATTATGACAGGATCAACTTTTCTGATGGAACTTTATGAACTCATAATAAAGTGCTGTTGCGGTTAGCACAATGAGAAATACCGCAACCGAGTAGGGCAATTGGTAGCCATTTTGATGTTTTGTAACACCCATTACTGTTGAAAACCACTCGGCTCCTAACCCCATAACCATCCATACCAGGATATACCATATAAATGCCTTTTTGTTTATATTAAGGACATCATATATATAAATAAAGAGATAACTAATCGGAGCAAACATGATATAGGTGAGCAAGTCAAATAATTCATAGCCGTTCAAATCATTTGTCTTATAAAGATCGATTAAGCCTCCTCCAATGGTAAAATCAAACAGGGTTGAGACTGCAAATCCCCATATTAAAAACAGTATTGTCACATCACGGGGAAACCGTTTTGGAAGCAGAAAGAAAATGACGTAGAGGATAACAAGAGCGATTAATATATATTTCATTTTTATCAAAGTGTCCCCATAAAGTCATGAAACATCTACCTCGTTCCGGGTCAAATTCCGAAATAATTGATGCGCATAGTACGCAATCAGATGTAGGAGAATAAAGTAAAGAATATCGTAGCCAAAATTCCATTTAAGGTAACTGATAATATTAAAGTAAACTGAAAACGCCCTTAATCCAAGGAGGAAAATTAACGAAACAGCGGTTGTTAATATGAACCTTGTGACAGAATTTGATTGATGAAGGATATTTAATTGCGTGATTAACGTCAGGGGAACGATCACACTTCTGTTGAGTAAATATGCTGCATGCTTGATGCTATCTTGGGTTTCTTTGATTAACTTCAATTCTTCAATGATTATCCATGATACATTGATGGTTATAACTAATAACAATAAGAAAGTTACTGTATTCTCGATAATGGAGAGCTTTTTTGGCATGATGACAAAAATGGCTGTAATCAGCCAGGACGCCAGGAAGAAAACCGCGAATTCCATGATGGACCCCCACTCTAATAACTATGCTATTCCCTTATTGTTATAATTTTGGTGAATAATATACCAAAAACGTATGTGTGTCTTGAAATGGTCCACGGCATGTAAACGGATGAAGCATAGCCAGCTTAAAAGAAAATAAATTCAGTATTAATTTCATCATCAATTTGAAGTGTCGCGAATGAGTAATAAGGTTGTGTACGCTTGTCAGTTGGAGAACCTGGGTTAAGGAGCAAGGTTTTTTTGAAATAACGGAGCAGCGGAATGTGGGAGTGTCCAAAAATAATCGCATTCGCATCTTCATCAAAAAAAGTATCGAATGCCCGTCTTTCCGTTGTCTTTTTTTCACCATGACCATGGACAATCCCGATTCGAAAGCCGTTAATGGTCAGAAGTTCTTTTGAAGGGAGTTTTTTCAGAATCTCATTGCTTTCAATATTTCCGCAAACCCCTTTGACAGGCGCATACTGTTGAAGCGTGTCATATACTCTCATTGAGCTCCAGTCGCCGGCGTGAATGATTAATTCAGCAGTTTCCAATTCCTTCATAAGACGGAAAGGCAGTTGTGTTCCTTTTTTTGGCATATGAGTGTCTGATGTGACAATAATTTTCATGACAATTTCCCCCTTATTCTCGTGATTATTTATTTTCTGCAAACCAGCATTATTATATCATTTCCCAATTTCTTTTTACATTTCACTAATTCATGGGAAAAAACAAAACGCCATCAGCCACTTGGATTTGGGAGGTTATCAAACTTTAATGATTAATGATTATATTTTTATGAAAACGCTTTATGTAGTCTGAAAAATATGATAGAGTTAAATCAGATTGTTGAAAGGAGGGCTCATGGCGGATCTGCGAAATAGAATTCTTCAGGAAGCACTGTTTTTATTTGAAAGAAATGGTTTCCATGGCGTTTCGGTAAACGAGATTGTACAAAAAGTCGGTACTTCCAAAGGCGGATTTTATCATCATTTTACATCAAAAGATGAATTGCTGTTTGTCATTCACGATACGTTCATTACGTATGTATTGGATAAGGCGATGGTTGCAGATGGTTCCTATGATTCGCCGAGACAAAAACTTGAAGCGATTGTACAGGATTTCGTTAAAGTATTTGATCTGTACAAGGCACATATTTCCGTATTTTATCAGGAAAACATTTATTTAAAACCCGAGTATGAAACACTGATTAAGAAAAAACGGGATAACTTTAAAAACATTATCATTGAAACAATCGGTGAGGGCAAGAAAAGCGGCGATTTTCGCAGCGATATACCTGCAGACATTACGGGTATGGCTATTCTCGGTATGGTAAACTGGACGCACAAATGGTATAAACAATCAGGACCCAAATCAATCGATGAAATTGCTGATATATTCGTAGATTTGATTTTGCGTGCCGTTCTGGAAACTAATACATACCATCATAAAGCAAGTGCAGAAAGTATTTCACCTGAATAAAGGAAACCGCTTTCTTTTTTAATGAAGTACACAGACCAACCAGTCGGTCTTGGGCGGAGAACATACGAGGAGGTTTGAGATGAATTTTGAATTAACAAAAGAACAGGCAATGATCAGAAGCATGGTGCAGGACTTTGCCCAGAGTGTCATTCAACCAAAAGCTGTTGAAATCGATAAAGAAGCAAGATTTCCGGTTGAAACATTTAAACAAATGGGTGAATTGGGATTGTTGGGTATCCCTTTTTCTGAGGAATACGGCGGTTCCGGCGGTGATACCGTTTCCTACGCGATTGCTGTAGAAGAAGTCGGCAGAGTATGCGGCAGTACCGGGCTAAGCTTTGCAGCAGCCGTATCACTTGGGGCAAGTCCTATTTATTATTTCGGGACAGAGGAACAGAAACAGAAATTCCTGACACCCATGGCGGAAGGGAAAGCATTGGGGTCTTTTGGCCTGACTGAACCAAATGCGGGTTCTGATGCCGGTGGAACGAAAACGACAGCTGTTGAAGACGGTGATGATTACGTTATTAATGGCGAAAAATGCTTTATTACCAATGCAAGCTATGCGAAGACAATCATCGTTACAGCCGTGACTGGCAAGAATGATCGCGGAAAAAATATTATCTCCGCAATTATTGTTCCAACGGATGCAGCAGGGGTAACCATCACAAGCAACTATGACAAAATGGGTGTACGCGGGTCGGACACAGCGGAAATTGTACTTGATAATGTCCGCGTACCAAAAGCAAATCTTTTGGGCGATCCGAATAAAGGATTCAGTCAATTTTTATACACCCTTGATGGTGGACGCATTTCCATTGCAGCAATTGGACTGGGAATCGCACAGGGGGCGCTTGATAAAGCGTTAAGCTATGCAAAGGAGCGGAAGCAGTTTGGTAAGCCGATCTCTGATTTCCAGGCAATCCAATTTAAGCTTGCCGACATGGCGATGGAAGTTGAACTTGCCAGAAACATTGTGTATAAGGCAGCATGGTTAAAAGACAATAACAAACCATTTGGCCAAGAAGCTGCATACGCAAAATTATATGCTACGGAAACGGCATTCCGCGCTGCCAATCAGGCGATCCAGATTCATGGCGGGTATGGATACATGCGTGAATATGAAGTCGAGCGATATTTGCGTGATGCGAAATTGCTGGAAATTGGTGAAGGGACATCTGAAGTGCAGCGGATGGTTATTGCCAGACAATTGGGTTGCTGACAATCTAAATAAGGGGAGAGAGTTCATGTCTTTAATAGATTTAACGGTAGGCGGAATTCTGGAGAAACAAGTGGCGTTATACCCGGATCAGGAAGCGGTTATCTACCCGGAATTGAACCTGAGGAAAACATTTAAAGAGTTTAATGAGATGGCTGACCAGGCAGCGAAAGGGTTTATGGCACTGGGGATTGAAAAAGGCGAGAATGTTGCCATTTGGTCGGACAATAAACCGGAATGGCTGACCTCGCAGTTTGCAACAGGAAAAATGGGGGCAGTTCTTGTTACGGTAAACACCAGCTATCAGGCAAAGGAATTGGAGTATCTGTTAAAACAATCCGAATCAACGACTTTGGTTATGGCAGAGTCCTATAAGGGAACATCATATGTTGATGTGCTGAAACAGGTTTGTCCCGAGTTTGAAACGGGTGAAAAAGGAAACTTGCAATCAGAAAAAGTACCATTCTTAAAAAATATCATTGTGATAAGTGACAAAGGATATCCAAATGCGTATACCTGGAATGAAGTAATGGAAATGTCTAATCAGGTATCAGATGGGGAACTGAGTGAACGCAAGCAGTCACTGGATTCTCACGAAGTCATCAACATGCAGTATACATCAGGAACGACTGGATTTCCGAAAGGTGTTATGCTGACTCACCATAATATTGTAAACAATGGAAATCAGATCGCGGATTGTATGAAGCTGACCAATGAAGACAGGCTTTGTATTCCGGTCCCGTTTTTCCATTGTTTTGGTTGTGTTCTTGGGGTGCTTGCAGCAGTTTCAAAGGGTACGACAATGGTCATTGTCGAACAATTTGAGGCTGACAGAGTTATGAAGGCCGTTTCAGATGAAAAATGTACAGCACTTCATGGTGTGCCGACTATGTTTATTGCTGAATTGAATCATCCGAACTTTGATACGTATGATTTTTCCCAATTGCGAACAGGCATTATGGCAGGGTCCACTTGTCCGATTGAAGTCATGAATGATGTGATGAATAAAATGGGTGCTTCCGAAATTACAATTGCTTATGGCCAAACGGAATCATCACCAGTTTTCCTTCAAACCAAAACGGATGATCCAATTGAAATGAAGGCGAGTACGGTTGGTCAGGTTCATCCGAATGTGGAAGTGAAAATAGTTGTACCAGGAACAGATGACGAACAGGAACAGGGCATGCCAGGTGAGTTATACACGCGCGGTTACCATGTAATGAAAGGGTATTACAATAACGAGGAAGCGACTAATCAGGCAATTGATAGTGATGGATGGCTTCACACAGGCGACTTGGCTGTTATGGATGATAATGGGTACTTCTCCATTACCGGTCGGATGAAAGATATGATCATCCGCGGTGGTGAAAATATTTACCCAAGAGAAATTGAGGAGTTTTTGTATCAATATCCTGATGTGCTGGATGTCCAGATTATCGGCGTTCCAGATAAAAAATACGGGGAAGAATTGATGGCCTGGATCATCTTAAAAGAACATTCCGGGACAACAGAAGAAAACATCCGGGAATTTTGCAAAGGTAATATTTCCTATCATAAAATTCCGAAATATATTTCCTTCGTTGATGAATATCCAATGACCGCAAGCGGGAAAATTCAGAAGTATAAATTGAGAGAATATGCGAAAGAACATATTTCGTAACAGGGAGTGAGTCGATGATAAAAAAAGTATTGGTTGCAAATCGCGGAGAAATAGCCGCACGCGTTATCCGTACATGTAAAAAGCTTGATATCGGGACCGTAGCTGTTTATTCAGAAGCCGATCAGCAAGCGCCATTTGTGGAAATGGCTGATGAAAGTTTTCTGATCGGTCCACCACGTGTCAATGAGAGCTATCTGAACGTGGATAAGATTATTTCGATTGCCAAAGAAGCAAGTGTGGATGCTATCCATCCAGGCTATGGTTTTCTGAGTGAAAGTGGACAGTTCTCCGATAAGTGCGAGCAAAATGATATCCTATTTATTGGACCGTCCAAAACAGTTATGGAAAAAATGGGAAGTAAAATCGAAGCACGAAAAGCGATGAAGGCAGCTGGGGTTCCGGTCGTGCCTGGTACAGAAGATGCGGTTGCTTCAGCAGATGAAGCAATTGAGATTGCCAAAGATATAGGGTATCCAATTATGCTGAAGGCATCAGCCGGTGGCGGTGGAATTGGGATGCAGGTAGTCCGTTCCGATGACGAACTTATGAAGGCGTTTGAAAGCAACTCAAAACGCGCCAAAACTTTTTTCGGTGATGGTGCAATGTTCATGGAGAAAAAGCTTGAAAATGCCCGTCATATTGAGATTCAACTGCTAGCGGACAGTCACGGAAACGCGGTACATCTTTTTGAACGGGAGTGTTCGATTCAGCGTCGAAATCAAAAAGTGGTGGAAGAAGCACCTTCCCCGTTTATTTCTGAGGAAACCCGTCAGAAAATGGGGAATGCCGCAGTAAAGGCTGCAGAATCTCTGGGATATACCAACGCGGGAACAATTGAATTTCTGGTAGATGGACAAGAAAATTTCTACTTCCTGGAAATGAACACACGTATCCAGGTGGAACATCCGATTACAGAAGAAATAACCGGGCTGGATATTGTGGAAAAGCAGCTTGACATTGCTGATGGAAAGGAATTGCAATTGCAGCAGAAAGACCTGACGATAGATGGTCACGCAATTGAAGTACGGATTTATGCTGAAGATCCGAAAACGTTTTTCCCGTCACCGGGACATATTGATGTATTTCAACTGCCTGAGGGTGAATATATCCGTAATGAAGCGGCAGTTACTGGTAATTATGATGTGACCCCGTTCTATGATCCGATGATTGGCAA
This sequence comes from Virgibacillus siamensis, assembly GCF_039522605.1. GTDB lineage: Bacteria > Bacillota > Bacilli > Bacillales > Amphibacillaceae > Lentibacillus > Lentibacillus siamensis. The sequence continues at coordinate 74,709 of NZ_BAAADS010000025.1, read as the reverse complement.
GTTAATTGTCAAAGGAAAAGACAGGAATGAGGCGATTTCCCGGATGAAAGAAGCGTTGCGATCGTATAAAGTCGAAGGAATTAAAACAAATATACCGATGCTTCTTGATGTAATCGAAAATGATGAATTTAAAAAAGGTAATACGACAACAGCATTTGTAGATGACTATTATTTACCACAACTTAAAGCAAAATAGGAGGAGTGTAATCATGACGGAAATAAAAGCATCAATGGCAGGAAGCGTATGGAAAATTGCAGTTAGTGCAGGTGAACAAGTGGAAGAGGATCAGGATATTGTTATTCTTGAATCGATGAAGATGGAAATCCCGATTCCGGCTGAAGAAGGAGGAACGGTGAAAGAATTGAAAGTGGCGGAAGGGGATTTTGTTAACGAAGGCGATGTTATTGCAATAATGGAATAGACTGCTATGCTGGTAAGGATTATTTTTCTGCCATAAGAAAATATGAAACTTTCTTACTGCATAAGCCAATGATAAGTATTCGCCTTAAAGCCTGGCGAATTTCAGGTTTTCCAAAATTAAATGGGGGTCTGTGTGACGGGTATAATTTAAAGATATAAACGTTCGTTTTGGAAAATATATGAAACCCATGGATTAATGTTACACATGGCAGAAAAGGAGAATGATAGTGGTAAATCCAGTGGAATATCAAAAAAGAGAAAATATTGCTGTATTAACCCTAAATAGACCGGAATCTATGAATGCCATGTCCAAAGGATTGCTCGATGCATTAAATGAGCATATTGAAGCGATTAACCAGGACACATCGATTCATTGTACGATTATTACCGGATCGGCAGAAAAAGCCTTTTGCGCCGGTGCTGACCTGAAAGAACGAAAGGGAATGTCGGAAGATCAGGTGATTGAAGCCGTTTCCTATATTGGCGAAACGGTTAAGAATGTTGAAAATATGAAAATGCCGGTGATTGCAGCGTTAAATGGGGCTGCATTTGGCGGGGGTCTGGAACTTGCGCTGGGCTGTGATATGCGAATTGCCGCCAGCCATGCCAAAACAGGGTTGACGGAAACATCGCTGGCGATTATTCCGGGTGCAGGTGGAACACAGCGCCTGACGCGCCTGATAGGCTTGGGAAAGGCTAAGAAACTTATCTTCACTGCGAAACCGGTGACTGCCGAGGAAGCACTGGAACTTGGTCTGGTTGAACAAATTGTATCAGTTAATGATTTGCTGGATGAAGCAATGGAAACGGCACAATTGATCGCAAAAAATGGTCCGGTTGCATTGAGACAAGCTAAGACAGCCATTAACCAAGGCTTCCAGACAGATATTACAACGGGTCTTGCCATTGAACATTTGTGCTACAAAGAGACAATACCGACGGAAGACCGAATCGAGGGATTGCAGGCGTTTAAGGAAAAACGGAAGCCTGTTTATCAAGGTAAATAGAAGCAGGAGGACACGATATGTCGTATTTGGAAGAACTGCAAAGCAGAATTAAGAAAATTGAAAGTGGTGGAAAAGAAAAATACCATCGGAAAAACGAAGAAAAAGGTAAACTGTTTGTCCGCAAGCGACTGGAACTGTTATTCGACGACGGAATAGATATAGAAGATGCATTTTTTGCTAATTGCATGGATGATTCATTGCCGTCCGACGGGGTTGTCACCGGGATCGGAAAGGTTGGCGGTCAATCAGTATGTGTGATGGCCAACGACTCTACCGTTAAAGCAGGGTCATGGGGAAAACGTACAGTTGAAAAAATTCTTCGTATTCAGGAAACGGCTGAAAAACTTGAAATTCCAATGCTTTACCTAGTGGACTCTGCCGGTGCACGTATTACCGATCAGATCGAAATGTTCCCTGGCCGACGTGGTGCAGGACGTATTTTCCACAATCAGATTAAGTTGTCAGGCAGGGTGCCACAGGTTTGTCTGTTATTCGGACCATCTGCAGCCGGTGGTGCGTATATTCCGGCGTTCTGTGACATTGTCATCATGGTCGACGGTAATGCATCAATGTACTTAGGATCACCGCGGATGGCCGAAAAAGTCATCGGCGAAAAAGTAAGCCTTGAAGAAATGGGCGGTGCAAAAATGCATTGTTCTGTTTCGGGATGCGGTGATGTACTGGTCAAAACAGAAGAGGATGCTATTGAATACACGAAGAAATATTTAGGATATTTCCCGCCAAACTTCCGGCAAAAGCCTCAAGTTGCAGATGCAAAGGAAGTTAAGGAATTCGAGAAGGCCATTACGGATATGATTCCGGAAAATCAAAATGCTCCATTCAACATGCTTGATCTGATTAAACGAATTATTGACGAAGACAGTTTTTGTGAGGTCAAGAAAAAATTCGCACCGGAACTGATTACAGGACTTGCCCGAATTAACGGTAAGTCAGTAGGCATTATTGCCAATCAACCGCGCATGAAAGGTGGCGTGTTGTTCCCTGATTCAGCTGACAAAGCAGCCAAGTTCATCCAAATGTGTGATGCATTTAATATTCCGCTTCTGTTCCTGATGGACATTCCAGGCTTTATGATAGGAACAAAAGTGGAAAGGGCAGGTATTATTCGGCATGGTGCCAAGATGCTTGCAGCAATGAGTGAGGCAACGGTTCCGAAGATTTCTGTTGTCGTCAGGAAAGCATATGGTGCAGGTTTATATGCAATGGCAGGACCGGCATTTGAACCGGATTGCTGCCTTGCCTTACCAACCGCACAAATTGCTGTGATGGGACCGGAAGCAGCCGTTAATGCAGTATATGCAAATAAAATCGCTGAATTGCCGGAAGATGAACGGCCGACTTTCATTAAAGAAAAACAAGAAGAGTACAAAGATAACATCGACATTTATCGCCTGGCATCTGAATTGGTAGTTGATGCTGTGGTTGATCCTGATAAACTTCGTGAAGAACTTGTCAGTCGTTTCACCATCTATGAACAAAAAAATGTAGTGTTTACCGATCGGAAACATGGTGTTTATCCGGTTTAAACGTAAACAAAGAAAAAGCCTTGATACTGGTTATCAAGGCTTTTCTCATAACAAAATTTCACCAGTGTCATAAACTGTATTACAAATCGTAAAATTTATTTACCATAATATTATTATGTAAACTTAATCAAAAAGGCTATTCATTTTAAACTTTCAGGTAACGTGATATCCTGAATTATAATCAGTCCGTTGGAATGGGGGGGGGGGAACAAGTAGTGGATAGCAGGGAATTCCGAAATGCAATGGGGAAATTTGCAACCGGTATTACCATTGTGACGACTGACCATGAAGGTGATACAATAGGGATGACAGTAAACGCACTGATGTCTGTTTCATTGGATCCCGCATTAATCGCTGTATCGATTGATGAAAAGGCAAGAATGTATGACAAATTACAAAAAACCGGGAAATTTGGAATTAGCATATTAAATAAAGAACAACAGGATTTGTCGATGATTTTTGCCAGACAGAAAAAACGAGACAGGGAGATTCCAATCATCAGGCAGGATGGTATTCCGGTTATTGATGGGGCAATTGCATCATTGTCCTGTCATGTAAGAGAAACCGCTAAAGCAGGTGACCATATGATTTTTGTTGCCGAAGTTACCGAATTGAACATAAATGATGGCGAACCAGTCATTTTTTTCGGCGGTAAATACCGCTCACTGGAATAGTTCATGTATAAAAAACGTACGGTCAGCCCCGTATAAATGAGGTGAATAAGATGAAGATAAGGGATTTTATGATAACAGATGTGATTACTACAACAAAAGATACAACGATTAAACAATTACTTAGGACTTTGGTGGAAAATAAAGTTGGAGGCGTCCCGGTAATTGATGAAGATAATCGCTTGGTTGGAGCAGTCAGTGATGGTGATATTATCCGTTATTTAGAGCCCCGCGGCAGAACAGTCTATGATATGTTTTCGCTGGTAATCGTTAATGAAAAAGAGGATTTTCGACATAAATTAGCCTCAAGCATCAATGATACTGCAGAAAATTTCATGAAGGTAAAGGAACTGCACACAGTTCATCCGGATGATGAGATTGAGAAGGTGCTTAACATTTTTTCGAACCATCATATTAAAAAAGTACCTGTAGTGGATCATGATTCAAAACTTGTTGGTGTCATCAGCAGAGGCGATCTGATCCGGTTTATTTCCACCTCCATTATTGCCAATGCCGATGACGAAGCATAACAGGTAACTTATATGGCAAAACGGAAAAGGAGGTGTATATTATGACAACTTATGTCGCTCTGCTCAGGGCAATCAATCTTGGCAGGAAAAACAAGGTGAAAATGGCTGAATTGAGAAGTTTTCTGGAATCACTTGGTCTGCAACAGGTCCGGACATACATCCAAAGCGGCAACATTATTTTTGATTCGGAAATGAAAGCTTTTGCACTGAAAAACAAGCTGGAATGGGAGCTGGAAGAAAAATTCGGATTTGCCATTCCTGTTATGCTGCGAACACGATCCGAGTGGTCAAAAATCGTCGAGCAGTGCCCATATGCTGATAAAAAGTTGACGAATGAACAAAGCATACATATTTCCTTCCTTGCAGCAACTCCCTCACAACATGCCATTGACAGATTAGGAGATTATGAAAATAACATCGATACCTATGAATTGATTGGAAAAGAAGTGTATATGCTGTTTGGCCGGAATCTTCATAAATCCAATCTGCAAAGACATCTGCAAAAGCTGGAAATACCAGCCACCATGCGCAATTGGAAGACGGTTATGAAATTGGAAACACTGCTGACAGAAAGGGAAGGGTAAACGAAATGGAATTCAAAATTAAGAACTTGGATGGTTATACGCCGCAAATTGGACATCTGGTTCACATGATGAACTATGCAAGAACCACCACATTGCAGGCGGTTAAAGGATTAACGACGGAACAATTGGATTACCTTCATGCAGCTGATGCCAATTCGATTGGGGCACTTTTGATGCACATGGCTGCCGTTGAATTTAGTTTTCAAATCGAAACATTTGATGAACGAGAGCCAACCGATGCAGAAATTCAGGAGTGGGGACCACCAGTTTCCCTTGGTGAAAAAGGGCGTCACAAGATTAAGGGAAAACCACTGGACTACTACATAGAAAAACTGGATAAAGTCCGAAATAGAACACTTACTGAATTTAAAAGGCGGAATGACGACTGGCTTTATGTGGAACGAAACTGGGCCAGCTACCCGTCCAATAATTATTTCATCTGGTTTCATACATTTGAAGATGAAATTAATCATCGCGGTCAAATCCGAATTCAGCGAAAAATGCTTCCCAGTTTTTAGCCGGTAGATAAACAAGTCAAAAAATCGTATAATGGAAACTGGAAATGTTTATTAGGAAGGAATTTTATCATCATGATGCAAACCTTACCAAAGCAATCTATCACAAATAAGCATTTGACCAGCCTGTATCAGGTCATGCTGGAACACGGTGATAATGAAAATGCTGCTAAACTATTAGATGTATATGAAAAAAATAATCATCAGGAAATCATGATCAGTTTTGCTGGTCATTTTTCTGCTGGGAAATCATCCATGATCAATGAATTACTGGGAAAACAGATTTTGCCGAAGAGTCCGATTCCAACGAGCGCAAACGTGGTAAAAATAAAATCCGGACGTGGTGCGGCCACCGTTTATTTTCATAATCATGAGCCATTGGAATATGACGAACCATATGACATTGACATGATCAAGGAATACGCCAAAGATAAAACAGATATCAGAGCGATTGGTATCAGTACAAAGGAGGCGTTGTTACCTGAGGACTGTATCATTATGGACACACCGGGAATTGATGCGGCAGATGATGCCGATCGATTGATGACTGAATCGTCGCTTCATCTCGTTGACCGGCTTTTCTATGTGATGGATTATAACCATGTACAGTCGGAAGTCAATTTGCAATTCTTAAAAATGGTGCAGGACTTTGAAATACCGTTCTATATTATTATTAATCAAATCGATAAACATGATGAACGTGAAATTACATTTGACAAATTTACGCAAAGTATCAACCAAACGTTCAAACAGTGGGAACTTAACCCGGAAAAAATTTATTATTCGTCGCTGACAGTTCCTACTGCCGTTCATAACCAGCTTCCTGATATCAAAGATAAGTTAACGGCTATCATGACAGACAAACTGGCAGTAATGAACATCGAACGTTCAGCCAACCAGGTGACAAAAGCACACAGGAAGTTTCTGCAGGATGCATACGAAGAAATACTTCCGGAAAATACTTCGGAGCATGACGGGATAGATGCTGCATCCAGATTGGCCGCTGTAAATGAGGAGATAGAGTCGGTTAAGCATTACCCGAAAAAAGTAGAAGAAGCATTTTTTGCCGAACTGAATACAACCCTTAAAAATGCCTACCTAATGCCGGCAGTGCTGCGCGATAAAGCCGAAATTTATTTGGAATCCCAGCAACGTGATTTCAAGGCAGGGATATTTGCCTCAAAAAAGAAAACAGAGGAAGAACGGAAGAAGCGCTTGGATGACTTTTATCAATCGCTGAAGGAAACCATGGAAACTTCCATTCAGTGGAAGCTTCGGGATAAATTTTCCGATTTACTGAAGGAATTTCATATTTATGATCAGCAGCTTTCCAATACGATTCAGCATATAGGGATTGATTTTGGCGAAGAACAGCTGTCCGCCCTGCAAAAGCCGGGAGCGAAAGTGAATGGTGATTATGTATTAATTTATACGAATGATGTCAGCTCTAACATTAAACAGCGCTTTAAAAGAGAGGCGCTTCGCATTTGGGAACAAATTCAGGGAATCCTGAATCAGCAGGTCAATAAAGAACTGAAAGATTATGAACCGGAAATGCAAAAACTGCAAAAATTATTGGAAATAAATCAGAATCGGGAAGATCTGAAAAATGATTTACAGCGGAAACGAAATCAGCTCGAAATAGCTTACCAAAGTCCTGAACCGGACGAAACTGTCCGTGAGAAGATGGAACAGGAGCTTGTAAGCAGACATAAGCCAGTTAAAAAGGCAACCAAAAGTATGTATGCGAATGGGAAGCAGGAAGAAGAGACTGTAGCAACGATGGTTAAACCTGAGGAAAAAGTGAGTTCATCAGCAGGGAAAACGCTTGAAAAAATCGGCAATGTCATGGATACGATTCAGGATCTGCCAGGTTTTCAGTCTATTATGGATGATTTATCGGAAAAACAGCATCGTTTGACAAAGCGGTCGTTTACTATAGCATTATTCGGGGCATTCAGTGCAGGTAAATCATCATTTGCCAATGCACTTCTGGGTAACAATGTATTGCCTGTGTCACCAAATCCGACAACAGCTGTGATTAACCGGATTAATCCTGTTGATGATGAAGTTAACCACGGCACCGTTATTGTTACTCTGAAGGATACGGAAACACTGACGAACGATTTGGAACAGCTTATGAAAAGGCTTGACCCGCCATCTGCTGATTTTGAGCGATTGGTCGATTGGATGATGGAAAATAACATTCATGAGCACCGTGATCTTCATCAATCACATCAGAACTATTTACGGGCAATTATCGATGGCTATCACGATTATATGAAAGCGACTGATGGAAGTATTACGATTGATATTGATTCGTTTGAAGCATTTGTAACCGATGAAGCAAAAGCCTGTTATATTGAATCGGTCGATCTGTATTATGACTGTCAGCTGACAAGAGATGGAATTACTCTGGTCGATACGCCCGGAGCAGATTCTGTTAACTCCCGCCACACAAATGTTGCGTTTGATTATATTAAGCATGCAGATGCGATTCTGTATGTTACGTATTATAATCATGCACTTGCCAGGGCAGATAAAGACTTTCTATTGCAGCTTGGGCGCGTAAAAGATGCATTTGAACTCGATAAAATGTTCTTCATCATGAATGCAGCTGATTTAGCGGCTGATGATGCAGAATTAACGCTGGTATCAGATTATATTGAAGAGCAGTTGACAATGCTGGGAATTCGCTTTCCGAGGTTGTATCCGATTTCCAGTAAACAGTCACTGAAGGATAAACAGGAGAATATTCCGTTAAATGATCAAATGGCTGCATTTCAAGCGGACTTTAATCATTTTATTCATCATGAACTGGCGGCTATTACTATACAGTCTGCCGGCCGTGATATGCTTCGGGCATTGCAGACTACCAGACAGTATCTGGATTCACTTCAGCTGAACGAAGAAGAAAAAGAAGCGTATCGTAATGAATTGCAGTCAAAACGTGCCGCACTGAAAGATGTTGCAATTTCGATAGATCGTTCAGCAGGTGAGCAAAAGATTGTCCAGAAAATTGAAAAGCAGCTTTATTACGTGTTGGAACGGTTGTCCATTCGCTTTCATGACTTTTTTAAAGAAACATTTAACCCGGCAACGATTACCGAATCAGGAAGAAAAGCATTACTGCAGCTGGAGAAGCAGCTTCAGGAATTATTGGATTATACAGGATATGAACTGCTGCAGGAGCTACGAGCTGTTTCGCTTCGGGTGGAGGGTTTTATGAAGGAACTGCAAACGGAATTGCAACATGATTTTTCAAACAGCAGCAAACAAATTGACCCTGAATTTTTGCTGCCGGACTTTACTGATCTGGAACTTGCCACACCATCATATAAGCAGGCGTTAGTTGACTTGAAGACGGATGATTTCCGTAAAGAATTAAAATTGTTCAACGGGACGAAAGCATTTTTTGCAAAAAATGAGAAAGAAACAATGAAAGAAGCAATGTACAGCAGGATATCACCCGCTGCTGAACGCTATCTGGAAAAGAATCAACAGCACATGCAAGATGCTTATTTGAAGCAATGGCAGACAGTGACAGATTATATAAGGCAGGAAATTCATAAGCATATCGATTTATACATTGATAACCTGTTATCCGTGATGGATGATCGTTCAGTTGATCCTAAGGTATTACAGGCAAAACAGGATATGCTTGTTTCGATACTTGAAGAAGAAAATGAGGTGGTGAAAGGATGACGAGAGAAGGAAATATATTACTTGTTGATGGAATGGCATTGTTGTTCCGCGGATTTTTCGCAACCGCATTCCGGGGAAACTTCATGAAGACAAGCAGCGGGGTCCCAACGAACGGTGTTTATCAATTTTTGCGGTACTTTCTGGATGCTGTTGACACATTTGAACCGACACATGTGATCTGCTGTTGGGATATGGGAAGTAAAACATTCCGCACTGAAATGTTTGAAGGGTATAAAGCAAATAGATCAGAACCGCCGGAAGAACTGATTCCACAGTTCGAACTGGTGAAGGAAGTGACGGAAGCTTTTGATATGCCGAATGTCGGAGTGGAAAATTTTGAAGCGGATGATTGTATCGGAACACTTGCACGAACTTTTTCCACCGACAGTGAAGTACTTATTCTCACAGGGGATCAGGATATTCTGCAGCTGGTCGATGAAGGCATCAGTGTTGCCATCATGAAGAAGGGACAAGGTAACTATGATGTGTATGAACACACTAATTTCCTGGAGAAAAAAGGAATTACGCCGAAGCAGATAATTGATTTGAAAGGTTTGATGGGCGATACATCGGATAACTATCCTGGAGTTAAAGGGATCGGAGAAAAAACAGCGATGAAGCTTATCAAGGAGTACGACTCAATCGATAATATTCTTGCCAATATGGATCAGTTGTCAAAAGGAATCCAGACCAAAATTAAAAATAATCTGGATTTGCTGCATTTATCAAGGGAGCTTGCTGAGATAAACTGTGATGTTCCCGTCTCCTGCCCGATAGAAAATGCGGTATGGAAATATGATAAAAAACAAATCGAGGACAAGTTTACCGAACTGGAATTTACCAATCTGGCCAAACTCGTAAAATAAGATTGCAGGAAAACTATTTTATCAAATGGAATACAATCCGGAAAACAAGAATCGTCCAGGTAATAAACGATATTTGTGAACGTCTCCCTTGCAAGTGAAGGCTTTGGCAGGGAGGCGTTTTTTTGTAAGGATAAATGTGCGTTTATTACGCGTCAATGATTTCGGTTCAGATATCCCAGATTACAATAGCTGCAGCAGATAAATATTTCCCTGTCACTGCATTTGCGTTATAATATATCCGTTGAAATTCATCAGGAGGGTCCAGATGTCTGACAAAAGAGGCGAACATATGCTACAGGAAGAAAATGGGACGAAGAAACGGGCGTTTTCATTTTATAATAACCAAATGTTAAGCTTTCTAAATGAATTAATGCAGGAATTTATTATAGATCAGGATATGATGTTTATATCCACTGCCGACAGCGATGGGAATTGTGATACCTCTTTTCGTTCCGGTGGGAAGGGTTTTGTGAAAATCATTAACGAACACATACTAATTTATCCTGAATACAAGGGTAATGGTGTAATGTCCAGCTTAGGAAATATTATAGAAAACCCGCATATCGGTCTGCTGTTTCTTGACTTCTTTGAGCATAAAATTGGATTACATGTAAATGGGAAGGCAAAAATTATCGAACACGAAAGACTGTCTTCGCTAAATATTACAGAAGCGTATTTAAACAAAATTGAATCTGAGGAAGGGCAAAAAGCTGAACGGTGGGTTGTTATAGAAGTCGAGGAGGCTTACATCCATTGTTCCAAACATATTCCCCATCTGAAAAGGGCAGATTATGAAATGGATCAAAGCGATGGGAAAAAAGTAAAGCGTGGAAGCGGGGACTTCTTTAAGGCCAAACAAAGTAAGCATAATTTTTAAGTAAACGTTACAATGAAATGATACGAACGCATTTCCGGATATCTCATAGGAGGTATCCGGAATTTTTAATGAGATACATAAATACCTATGCATGTATCCCTATATACCTAGCAAAGCTATAACTTCTCTTGATTAGAGGGGTATCAACATATACTTGTATGGGTATTTGATAATCGGTGGCTTTTTATCGTAATAAAAGGTTATGATATGATCAATTAATACGGGAGGGGATACAAGTGACAAACGTGTTTGTTTATGGAACATTACGTATGGGCGGTCGAAATCATGATTATTTGGAGGGAGCAGCGTGTATATATTCACAATGCCGCGTTCGTGGAAAGTTGTTTGATACGGACAAAGATTATCCGGTTATGCAGCTGAATGATTCATCCTGTGTATTTGGGGAACTATATAATGTGACGGACTCACAAATGAAAATAATTGATGCGCTGGAAGGGTTTGAGGATGGAAGATCTGATAATTTATATAACAAGGTTACGACCTCAGTATGGAATGAATCAGGGGAAGAATGCCTTGCTATTGTCTATACTGCAGCACAATCCATGAATTATTCCACTTGCGAGATTTCCTCAGGAGACTGGTGTGTTTATCAATACATAAAGCAGGGTCATCTGCTGTATTTTGCATATGGATCCTGTCTTGATGATGAGCGTTTTCGGAGTGCTGGAGCGGATCATTTTTTTACTGAAGTGTTTGGTTCCGGTGTGCTTAACGGATTTGAATTCCGTTTTTCTGTTAAGACAGATGATGGCGGGAAGGCTGATATTGTTGAAAATAAATCGGAAAGTGTAGAAGGGAAAGTATACAAAATCCCATCCGAAGCATTAGCATATTTATATAAACGGGAAGGTGTAGACAATCGGATTTACCGTCCGGCAATTGTGCCTGTGAACGTCACCAGTGAACTGTACCAGGTACTGACATTTATTGGAATTGATAAAACGGATGAGACAGCACCATCTTCTCTTTATGCAACGGAAATAATGCGTGGAGGAAAAGAATGGTTCAGTAGCAGCTACCGTAAAAAAATAAAAAGAAAGCTGGATGGTTTTCAGAACAGTTGATGGTGTTTGAGTTGACCGAATTTAGCATATAGAACACTTTTTAATCACCGCCAGCTTCTGCATATGCATGTAAACAAGCAAACAAAGCTGACTGTTCGAGTGATGGTCCGCTTTTTGATTGGGCTTTTTGTTGTATCATGATAGTATAAAATTGGAAAGATAACGATTGAAAATGGCAAGAGAGGGTGGTCATGATGGTTTTTTCACAGCAGGAAGTTGTAAAATGGAAAGAAAAATATCCAATTCTTGATGATATTATTAACTTAAACCCTGTTTATTGGTCGAATCCACATTTACATGAACAGGAAAACCTGGACTCACTGCCGATTTCCAAGGAGGATATGGCATACGCTGAAAAGCTATGGGAGAGATTCAGACCATTTCTGCGTAACGTATTCCCGGAATCAGACGGGATAATTGAATCTCCGTTAAGACAGATCACAAAATTTAAGGATAATCAAATGTCTGTTGAAGGAGATTTGTACGTAAAGTGTGATAATGAGCTGCCGATTGTCGGATCCATTAAAGCAAGAGGCGGTCTTTATGAAATCCTTCATTATGCTGAGTGTCTGGCCATCGATGCGGGAATGGTGTCAGCTAATGACAATTATGAGGTATTTGCAACAGACCAGTTTAAAAAATTTTTTAGCCAGTATGCGATTGGGGTCGGATCAACTGGTAATTTAGGCTTGAGTATCGGTACAATAAGTGCTCAGCTTGGTTTTAACGTTTCGGTATATATGTCTTCGGATGCCAAGCAATGGAAAAAAGATCTGCTTCGGAGCCGTGGAGCTTTCGTATATGAATTTTCCGGTGACTTCAGTGAGGCAATCCGTTCAGGACGTGAACAGACAATCAATGATCCGAAAGCATACTTTGTGGATGATGAGGATTCAAAGCATTTGTTTCTCGGATACAGTGTTGCTGCATTTGAATTACAAAAACAGTTGCATGAAAAGAAAATTAAGGTGAATAAGGAAAACCCGCTGTTTGTTTACTTACCATGTGGTGTAGGCGGTTCACCAGGCGGTATCACGTTTGGGTTAAAACATGTATTTGGTGAACATGTACATTGTTTCTTCGTGGAACCGACTCACTCTCCATCTGTAATGATTGGACTGTTGACTGGAAAAATGGAGAATGTCAGTGTTCAGGATTTCGGAATCGATAACCAGACCGAAGCAGACGGTCTTGCAGTTGGCCGTCCATCCGCATTTGCAACAAAAGTTAGTGATAAGCTCATCAGCGGGATCTATACGGTTGAAGATAATGAATTGTACCGTTATTTGACCCGGCTTGCAGATACGGAAGACATTTTTCTGGAACCATCCGCAACTGCCGGATTAATTGGCCCTGCACGTGTGCAGAAATATATAAAGGAAAATGAGTTACCGGAAGAAAACATTACGCACATCGCTTGGGCAACAGGAGGTTCACTGGTGCCTGAACAGGATATGAAGGAATTTTATGCACAGGGCAAAAGATTGATGGAGAAAGGTTGATATCCAATGAAAGTTGTACAGAACATGACGGAATTAATAGGTGAAACGCCGGTTGTAAGGTTAAATAAGATCGTGCCGGAAGATGCAGCAGATATTTTTGTGAAGCTGGAATCAAACAATCCGAGCAAAAGTGTCAAAGATCGTGCTGCATATAACATGATAAAACAAGCGGAAGATGCAGGGGTTATAAAGCCCGGCGATACAATTATTGAACCTACAAGCGGGAATACGGGGATCGGTCTTGCAATGAATGGTGCAGCAAAGGGTTATCAGGTAATTCTAGTAATGCCTGATAACAGCACGCAGGAACGCAGAAACATATTAAAAGCTTTCGGGGCTAAAGTTGTGCTCACACCAAGTGCTGAAAAAATGCCTGGTGCGATTCAAAAGGCAAAAGAGCTTCAGAATGAAATTCCAGGAAGTTTTATTCCCCAGCAGTTTGAAAATGATGCTAATTCTGATATTCATCGAACAACGACAGCAGCAGAAATAGTTGACCAGATGGACGGTGAGCTTGATGCATTTGTTTGTACGGCTGGAACCGGCGGGACTGTAACAGGAACAGGCGAAACATTAAAAGCCAAAATATCAGGATTACACATTGTGGTAGCCGAACCAAAAGGATCCCCGGTATTATCAGGCGGAGAACCTGGACCGCATAAATTAGTTGGAACAAGCCCGGGTTTTGTACCTGATATCCTAAATACTGATGTTTACGATGAGATTATGCAAATTGATGATGACGATGCGGTGGATATGTTTAGAAAGCTTCCCCGTGAAGAAGGAGTATTCATTGGACTGTCAGGTGCGGCGGCAGTTTTTGCAGCAATTCAAGTTGCAAAACGCTTAGGCAGTGGAAAGAAAATTTTATGCATAGCTCCTGATACAGGAGAACGGTACCTCAGTATGAATTTATTTGATTCGTGAAATAGCTTGGAGCAGCGTAGTTATGATGCGTTGCTTGATTTTTATCTGGAAATTAAATATGCACGCAGCTTCCCAATGGTACCGCTTATCAAAAACCATTAAATTAATTGGAGAGTTAAATATGGAAAACAATGTTTTTGAACAGATGGCAAAAAAATATGATACAAAAGAAAGAATGGAATTAGCTAAAGTTATAGTTAAGGAAGTAAGACCAGAATTGCAAAACAGCAATTCAACATCATTATTAGATTATGGAAGTGGCACCGGGCTAATTAGTTTAGAGTTAACAGATTTAGTGGACACTATTCTGTTGGTTGATTCATCAAAACAAATGCTGGATGCAGCGCAAGCAAAAATCGCCCGTAGAGGAATAACAAACTCGAAAGTACTTTATTCAGATTTTACCATAGAAACTCCTGAACTTAAGGCAGATATAGTGTTAATGTCATTAGTTCTCCTTCATATTCCGGATACTGACAAAATCCTGCAAAAATTGTACAACGTATTAAATAATGATGGTAAACTAATTATTATTGATTTTGATAAAAACGACAAAATAACGCATCCGAAGGTCCATAATGGTTTCTCTCATGAAGAACTGAAAAACATTTTATTTGAGATTGGGTTTCAATCAACTGAAATTAGAACATTTTATCATGGAAATCATATTTTTATGAATCAGGATGCCTCCATGTTTGTTTCCAGCAGTATTAAGTGATTTCCAACTTTTATTTACCTTTAAATAACATGATTACTGGCTTCAGAGCTGAACAAAGAGGAGCGAGGGTATGAATACTGAATGGATAGCTGTGAAGTTTGAGGACTTCGCTGTTTTGGAGTGCGAAGGTTCAAGCGATCTTTATAAAAATTTGTCCTTGCAGATTGCGAAGGATAATGAATTATTAAATCTATGTTTACATGCCAGGGAAGGTCAACCAATTCCAAATTTGCTGTTTGGTGCGGTCCATTATCTATTACTGCAAGGCAGAAAACATCCATTGCGGGAGTTTTACCCAAGTTTAGTAACTGCTCCCCGCAATGAAAGGAATGCCTTCCCATACTTCAAAAATTTTTGTATCCGTTATGCGGAAGAAATAAAATTCATCCTTAAAAACAAGCTGGTTCAAACAAATGAAGTACAACGCTGCGCTTATTTATATCCAGTTTTTTGTACGATTTATCAACAAACCAAAAGGCCTCTTGCTCTAATAGAAATAGGGTCCAGTGCTGGACTTCAATTATTATGGGATCATTATTCATACTCATACAATAACAGTAAAATTTATGGAAATAGAGCGTCGATTGTTCAGTTAACTTCTGAAATACGTGAAGGGAATATCCCAACTAACCTATCTGTGATTCCTCCAGTGAATTTCAGACTGGGAGTTGATATACATATTAGCGATTTAACGAATGAAATGGAATATTTATGGCTAAAAGCGCTTATTTGGCCGGAACATAAGGAAAGACAAGAAATTTTTGAAACATCAGTAAAGCAGCTGCGATTAAATCCTCCTCAATTAAGAGAAGGGGACGGAGTTACTTTACTGCCAAAAATAGTTGGGCATATTCCTGATGATAGTATTATTTGTATCTATCATACTCATGTAGCCAACCAAATGCCTGACAGTACGAAACATGAGTTGATCAAAAATGTTCAAAAAATAGGCAGCCGCCGGGACACATTTCATATTTACAACAATATGGAAGATAGAAAGTTGCATGTTGATTCTTATATGAAAGGTAGCCTACAGGAACGAACTATGGGTGAAACGGATGGACATGGACGATGGTTTGATTGGAAACTGTCTATCCAGATAGATTAATCAGTATTATTGCAAAATATATTGGCAATGTCTAAAACAATAAAAATAAAATTATTCAAACATGAGGGATGAAAGATGAAGATTCGCGAGATAGAAGAAAAAGACAATCAAACAATGGAGCAAATCATTAAGCGCTCATTGGAATCATTTAACTTAAATATTCCCAGAACAGCTTATTTTGACCCCCAAATAAGCAGTCTTGCACACTATTACAAGGAACGGTCACATTCAAAGTATTGGGTTGCTGTGAATGATCAAGATGAAGTGGCAGGCGGCGTGGGTATTGCGCCATTTGGACAAAAGGAGAAAATTTGCGAATTACAAAAGCTATACATTAAACCTGAAGCACAAGGTAAAGGTTTGTCAAAAAAATTGATGAATGCAGCACTTGACTTCGCTAAGGAACATTATACACATTGTTACTTAGAAACGTCGAAGAAACTTGAGGCAGCCAGTCATCTTTATATTAATTTTGGATTTGTGCCACTCAATAGAGCACTGGATAATTCTGAGCACAATGCCATGGACGCTTGGTATTTAAAGGAATTTTATCATTAAGTTTAAGAATAATGCCTATAAAACACAGATGAATTAAAAAAGAATATGGTTGGGCACTTTCCGGAACGTGGACATTTAGGATGTTACGGGGAAGTAAAGCAGTATGAAATGGTTGTAAACCGTTCTTATAACTAGTATAATTTTGCAGTTACATGATTTATTTGGTTCAGAGAGAAAAGAGGAATATACATGTCGAAACAACCTTATAACAAAACATTAATGGCTGCCCTACTACTAGCAGGTTCATTTATTGCAATTTTAAATCAGACGTTAATGATAACAGCTATTCCTCCGATCATGGATGAAATGAATATTTCAGCTAATACTGCTCAATGGTTGACCACTGTCTTTATGCTTGTAAATGGAGTCATGATCCCTATTACCGCATTTTTGATTGAACGATTTACAACACGTCAACTGTTTATAACTGCCATGAGTGTATTTGCTGCAGGAACAATTGTAGGAGGACTTGCTCCAAATTTCACCATGTTGCTGGTGGGAAGAATAATTCAGTCAGCTGGAGCTGGGATTATGCTTCCGTTAATGCAGACGGTTTTCCTGTTAATTTTCCCGATTCATAAACGGGGGGCGGCGATGGGTTACATTGGACTCGTAATCTCATTTGCTCCGGCTATTGGACCAACGCTGTCAGGATGGATTACAAGCAATTATTCCTGGAGATTTTTATTTTTACTGATTTTACCTTTAGCTATTGTAATTATTTTGGTTGCTTATTTTATATTAAGAAATGTTACGGAGCTTACGTATCCAAGACTCGATATAATATCAATCATTCTATCATCCGTAGGTTTTGGAGGACTCTTGTTTGGTTTTTCAAGTGCCGGTAACTACGGATGGGACAGTGGAAGGACGATTGTCATTCTTGCGGTTGGCACTTTAACTCTAGCAGTCTTTATTTTGCGGCAATTACGCATGCAGCATCCGATGTTAGAGTTCAGGGTATTCAAATACAGGATCTTTACTATTGCAACAGTGATTGGCATGATTACGTTCCTTGGTTTGATCGGTTCGGAAACGTTAATCCCGCTTTATATGCAGAATATGAGAGGTTTCACAGCGACAGAATCCGGCCTTGTTCTTCTTCCTGGTGCTCTTATTTCCGGGTTAATGTCTCCTGTTACAGGGCGCATATTTGACCGCATTGGAGCCCGTTCGTTGTCGATCGTTGGTTTGACGATTATGACCGGCGCAACTTTTGCCTTTGGATTTCTGGGCACAACAACAACGCTGACATTCCTGATTGTTACGTATGCTATTCGTATGTTCGGATTCTCAATGGTAATGATGCCTGTGACGACAGCAGGTTTGAATCAATTACCACAAAAATTGATTCCACATGGGACTGCAATGAATAATACGATGCGTCAAATTGCGGCATCTGTCGGAACAGCTATCCTCGTTACAATTATGACGATGACAGCACAAAATACTCAGACCGATCCAACCATTTCAAATCCTGGTATTTATGGAGTAAACATCGCTTTTCTGGTGATTGCCGTTTTATCATTCATTGCGATAATCTTATCTATATTCGTTAAAAAAACTTATCCGCCTGCTGATACAGTCGTGGAAACAGAAGATGGTAAGAACAATGTGGAAAATATGTGAAATAAGAGTCGTGGTGAAGAAATCCGCTTTTAGAAAGTATTAAAACCTTATCCAGTGTTTTTATGGACATCCAGCAGGAAAGGGGGAAGGAATGTCCATGAAAACATCTGTTCATTTTAATATATTTTCTAGTTTACATAATATTTATTATCGGAAGTCATAATAAATTCCATTGTTTTGTCTCAAAAACAAAGTAAACTTATGATAGTGAGATAAATTATAAATTTACGCTTATAGTCAATGTGATTTGTTAACATGTGCATATCAACTGGCATTTGACATTAAATTTAGTTTAAAATGACGCTGAGATTAATTCCGCTTTTGTATATAAATCAAATTTGTGTGCCATATCAGGTTAAGTTTACTTAGTTCTTATCTGATTGCTTAATGATAATTTTAGCTTGTCCGGTTTTTTAATTGGCATTTCATTACAACCTCTGTATATTGTTATCAAATCTTAATTTTAACATCTGTTTTGTTAATTATATCGACTTCGGGATATTTTTCAGAATATTTAATCCATTAATGATTTCATTATCCTGTTGTCCAACTGATACACAATTATGTCCGTATTCTTGGAAGAACATAAAAAGCAGCCAATTTGGCCGCTTTTCTGTAACTTATGGGAAGCATACGTTTTATTTTTTATTTATGTCAACCTTGTTTAATGGTTCATTTGCCGGACCATTCAGTACTTCTCCAGTGTAAGAATATCGTGAGCCGTGACAAGGACAATCCCATGTACGATCCCCGGAATTCCAGTGTGTTTCACAGCCAAGGTGCTTGCATGTTGTATCTACTGCGTATAAATTCTTTTCTTTATCCATATACACGCCAGCGCGCATTCCATTTATTCGGGTTGTGATCGCACTGTCTGGTGTAAGTTCATCAATATTATTGTTCGTATATTCCAATTTTCCTTTTATCAAATGTTTTCCTACATCTGCATTAGTGCGCACAAATTTGCGTATAGCGGGATCAGCCTGGAATCTGGATGGACTATATAATTCGGAATACGGATTTTCTTTTTTCAGGATTCGATCAGTGATAATACGTGCGGCAATTGTACCATTTGTCATGCCCCATTTCCGGAAACCTGTCGCCACGAAGACGGAATTTTCACCGCCAGTAACCGGACCGATGTACGGCATTTTGTCTAATGTAGTTAAATCCTGAGCTGACCATCGATACATGTACTCTGATATACCAAATTTTTCTTCAGCAAACTGTTGTAATGCATCGTAATGCTCCATCGTAGACTGTCCTTGTCCGGTTTTATGATTTTCTCCGGCAAACAGCCACATTTCTTTCCCGTCCATTTGTGCAGAACGAATTGATCGTGAGGGTGATTCGGCGTTTATATAGATCCCGCCCGGAAATTTTTTAGGCGTTTTAGTAGCGATTACATACGCCCGTTCTGCATACATTCTGGTTGGATAAAATCCTTGTCCATCGTAAAACGGATAGTGTGATGCCTGGATGACATAGCGGCAGGTGATCCGTTGGCCGTTACGTGTTACGATAGCCGGATGTTTGTTATATTCAACATCAACAGCTGTTGTATTTTCATAAAATGCCGCACCGTTTTTCTCTGCCTCTTTTACAATTGTCTTTAAATATTTCAATGGATGAAATTGTGCCTGGTTGTCCATACGAAGTGCACCTTTCACCGAAAGACCCAGCGGAATACTGTTGGTGAACTCTCCAGAAATGCCAAGATCGTCATATGCTTTTTTTTCGGTTTCCAGTTTTTCTTGGTATTGCTCTGAAGTAGCGTAGACAAATGCATCTTCCTGCTGATAATTACATTTAATCTCGTGCTGATCAATCAAATTTTCGATTAATTGTTTAGCCTCCATATTTGCCTGGTAATACATAGATGCCTTCTCCACACCGAAATGGCGGGAAAATTCATCATAAATTAATCCATGCTGGGCAGTGATTTTGGCAGTTGTATGGCCGGTTGTTCCGTTTAGAAATACTCCGGCATCGATTAGTGTCACATCCAAGCCTTCTTCGGCAAGTAAATATGCTGCAGTAATCCCGGTAATTCCGCCACCAACAATACCGACATCTGTTTTAACAGACTCCTGAAGCTGTGGAAACGTTGAGAGATTAACTGAATCCCGCCAGTAAGGTTCAGGAAACTGTGGTATATGAATATTTGCTGACACGTCTTTTTCCTCCTTATATGGAATGCTTTCATGCATATTATTATTGCTCTAAGTGATTGGTATTATGCTGTATGAGGATTAACCGGCCACAAATTAACGACCAAAGGAAGTTTTTGTAAACCGCCTTTGGTCGTTATTGTATGTGAAATCATTATTTTGCCTTTTTGTACTGAGCTCTTGACCGATATTGCTGTGGGGCTCTGGTCGGATATGTGATTGGTATACTGTAAAAATGAACCAGTCTTGTAAACGGAATCGAAGCAAAAAGACCGAAAGCTGTTATCGTATGCAATTTGAAAACAAGTGGAATACCTGTCATCAGCTGATATTGCGGATGGAAGATAAACAAACTTCTGAACCATGGACCGATTGCTGAACGATAATCAAATTCTTCAGGCGTGAAATTCCCAAAAACTGTCATACCCATACCAATTCCGGCTACAATTAAGAGAGCAATAACAGTAAAGAAATCGGCAAATGTTGCATGAATTCTTACCGGGTCAATTACTATTTTACGAATGAGCAGAATAACCAGACCGGCTACTGTTGCGATGCCTGCAAGTCCCCCTCCATAAACTGCACCCATATGGTACAAATGATCTGAAATTCCTAGCGCATGATAAAATTCCATTGGGATGACAATTCCCATGATATGTCCGATAAAAGCGAATATAATACCCCAATGAAAGAGCGGTGAACCAAGACGCAGCCATTTCTTTTCAAAAAACTCCGTTGATGGTGCGGCCCACGTTAATTGTCGGAATGCAAAGCGATATAACAGACCGAAAACCATGATAGCCAATGTTACATACGGAAAGATAACCCACCAGAAAATCCCGGTCATATCTTTCGCCTCCTTTAAATATTGAGTTTTCTTTACATCATTTGTACATAATCGGGTATGGTAATTCCTCCAGGTCCGCTTCTTCCCTCTCAAATTCAAGTTTGTCAATTTCTTCTTTTGTCGGTTCCGGAAAAACATAGATAGCTAAAATATGCAAAATGTCATAGTATGGACTGTCAAGCGGCATGCTGCTGAGTATTCTTTTTAATGCTGCTGCCAGCCTTCGTAATAACCGGTCATTTTCCTGGCTGTCCGGAGCAACAGCCAGGAATTCAAATAACATTGGTAAATAATCTGCCAATTCGTCATCAACACGTTCAAAGCCAGCATCGCTGATGATATTTTGCAGTTTGATTAATCCCGCACCACGTTTGCTGCTGTCACCAAATTCATGCGCGGTAAGATATAACCCGTGTTTTGCTTTTAGGTCGAATGTTGCAACATAGGTTTGTTTGAGTTCCTCCGGTGATAAGCTGTGCAAGGCTTTTAATGCCTTGTTTAATTCTTTTTTCATCTCTTCCGATGTAATATTATCCTGCACACATTCCTGGATATCTATTTGTTCATTTATAAAATTCTCATCCGGGTATGCTAACAACCGGGAACCGATAACGAGTAGCGTACGCTCTTGAACATTCATTGTCTGACTCCCTTTCCGAATGGATATGTTACCACTCCTTCAGGTGGAGCAAGATCCTCCAGACTGCATGCGCCTTGTTCGTAATACAATGCATCGCCATCCATCTCCCTGCGACCGGTCGGGATTACGAATCGTTCATTGTACTTGGCAATTCCCAACAGTCGTGCCATATCTTCAATTTCTTCCGGTGTTGTATTCGCTTCTTTCAATAATTCGCTTTGTCTGAATTCATCGATTCCGCCTACTGTTTTTCCTCGCATGTGAACACGCATTGCGGTCAATTTCAACAACACATTACGGATTACACTTGTATCATCTGCTGCCAGGATGGAGGCCAAGTATTGCACTGGAATCCGCATCTGGTCGACAGCTGGAATGTAGCCATCTGTGTCCAGCTCGTCTTCATTGGTTATATGATTCATAATCGGGCTTAGCGGCGGCACATACCAAACCATTGGCAGTGTACGATACTCCGGATGTAACGGCAATGCAATTTTCCACTTTAATGCCATTTTATAAACTGGTGAGTTCTGTGCACTTTCAATCCAGTCATCATTAATTCCTGCTTTTTTCGCCTCTTTAATCACTTCAGGGTCAAACGGATCCTGGAACACGGAAAGCTGTGCTTCATACAAATCTTTGGGATTTTCTACAGATGCGGCGTCTTTCACCTTATCAGCATCATACAAAACAACTCCAATATAACGGATACGTCCGACGCAAGTTTCTGAACAAATCGTTGGCAACCCGGCCTCTGTCCGGGGATAGCAGAAATTACATTTTTCTGCTTTGTGTGTATTCCAGTTATAGTAAACTTTATGATATGGGCAGCCGCTCATACAAAAGCGCCAGCCGCGGCATGCTTCCTGGTCAACCAGCACAATTCCGTCTTCATCCCGCTTATACAAGGCACCTGATGGACAGGACGCTACACAGGACGGATTAAGGCAGTGTTCACATATCCTTGGCAAATACATCATGAATGTTTTTTCGTATTGCATCGAGATATGCTCCTGTAACTTTTCAACGGTCGGATCCTTGGAAACTGACTCACTCCCGCCTGCAAGGTCATCATCCCAGTTCGGTCCCCATTCCGGCTTATCAATATATTCGCCTGTAATCGCTGATTGTGGCCTACCAACTGGAAGATTTTCCCCTTTTGGACTATGAATCAGGTTTTGATAGTCATATGTCCACGGTTCATAGTAATCATCCATGGAAGCCATGTCCGGATTATAGAAAATATTCATCAGTTTAGTGATTGGTCCGCCTGCTTTAAGCTGCAGTTTGCCGTTTTTCAAAACCCAGCCGCCTTTAAAATGATCCGTGTCTTCCCAGCGTTTCGGATAGCCTGTACCTGGACGCGTTTCAACATTATTGAACCACATATATTCCGTACCCGGTCGATTTGTCCATGTATTTTTGCAGGTGACAGAACAAGTATGACAGCCAATACATTTATCCAGGTGCATTACCATTGCGACTTGTGCCTTAATTCTCAAGCCAATCAACCTCCTTAAGTGGTCTGATAACCGCGATTGTGTCTCGCTGGTGTCCTGTAGGTCCATAGTAATTGAACCCATAACTAAGCTGAGAGTATCCGCCAATCATGTGTGTCGGTTTCAAACTGATGCGGGTGACACTGTTATGGGTACCACCGCGCTTTTTCTTGCCGCGATCTTTACTGACAGTTGTTGCCGGAACACCTAATGTACGATCCTGTGCGTGATACATGTAAGCCATTCCCTTTGGTATTCGATAAGTCAAAACAACACGCGCAGCGATTGCACCATTCCGGTTGTATACTTCAACAAAATCGTTATCTTTCAATCCGATGGAGGCACCATCTTTTTCGTTCATCCAAATCGTTTGCCAGCCGCGGAATAAGGTTGACATGTTTGTAGTGTCCGTAAACATTGTATGGATACCCCATTTTTGGTGTGGAGTAAGGTACCGTACTGTAATGGAATCCCCGTTTGCTTTAACACCCTGTTCGTTTTTCAGGAATGGACCGTAGTTTAAGGGCGGTAAATATAACGGCAGCCCCTCACCAAAGTCCAGCATCATTTCGTGATCCAAATAAAAACTTTGCCTGCCGGTCAGTGTACGCCATGGGATGTTATATTCCGTATTGACAGTGAATGGCGAATACCGGCGATGGTCTTTTTCAAGCCCGCTCCATACCGGTGTTGAAATGGCTGTTCGCGGCTGAATGGTTAAATCACGTAATGTATGATCTTCTTCTTCTCTTGCAGCTGAAATATCGCCGAGCTTCTGACCGGTTTTCGCTTCGAGTGACTTCCAGCCGGCAACTGCACGTTTTCCGTTGGTTGCACCGGACATTAACAATATCGCATTAATTGCCTGTTGGTCCGTGTACAGATCCGGATTCCCTTTTCCGATTCCGTCCCGTCTGGATTTTCCAAGCCTGTTTCCTAATTCTTCGTAAACTGGCTCACCGGGGATGGTGACCCCTTTTCCACCGTAACCCTTTTTGATCAGTGGTCCCATGGTTGTCATTTTCTGATACGTATTCGGAAAATCACGGCTGACGACTTTCATGTTTGGCATGGTTTTGCCTGGAATAGCTTCCACTTCACCTTTTCGCCAATCTTTTATCTCCCCAAATGGTTGAGCAACCTCATCTTCCGAGTCATGTGCCAGGGGTGATGTCACCAATTCTTCTGTTTCTGGTAAATGTTTTTCAGCCAGCTCTGAAAACACTTTGCTGATCTCTTTGAACGTGTTCCAGTCACTTTTTGCTTCCCATGGTGGCGAAATAGCAGCATTGAACGGGTGAACAAATGGATGCATATCCGTACTGCTGATATCAAATTTTTCATACCAGGTTGCTGCCGGAAGAACGATATCCGAAAACAAACCGGAACTGGTCATTCTGAAATCGACACTGACAAGCAAATCGGCCTTTCCAGTCGGTGCTTCCTCTGTTACTTTTACATCTTTCGGCTGCCAGGAATTTTCCGGCTCAGCCAGGACCTGATTGTCGCCGCCGACTAGATGCTTCACAAAGAATTCGTGTCCTTTGCCACTATCACCCAAAAGATTGGATCGCCAGTTAAAGAAAAGCCTTGGAAAGTTTCTGGGGTCATCCGGATTTTCAATCGCCCATTCCAGTTTGTCCTCTTTCAGCTTTTCGACAACATCGTTGATAACTTCCTGGTCCGTATTTGCACCGTTTTCACGGCTTTCTTTTACAATATCGATTGAGTTCTGCGTAAACTGCGGATAAGACGGCAACCATCCAAGTCTCGCTGAAAGTGCGTTAATATCAGCTGGGTGAATCGAGTCATACTTATTGCCCCAAGCGGACTCCGCTTCATTTAATTGTGTTTCATAACGGTACTGGTCCGTATGAAAATAGAAATAGGATGTACCGTTTTGCAGCCGGGATGCCTTTTGCCAGTCACCAGAGAAAGATACCTGCTGCCAGCCTTCCTGCGGGCGTACTTTTTCCTGGCCAACGTAATGTGCCCAACCACCGCCATTAACTCCTTGTGAGCCGGTCAATAAGACAAGGTTTAAAATGGCACGGTAAATCTGGTCACTATGATACCAGTGGTTTGTTCCGCCGCCCATGGCAATCATCGATTTTCCTTTTGTACGTTCGGCATTATCAGCAAATTCTTTGGCAACCTTAATAACGTGATGTTTATTTACACCTGTCATGCTTTCCTGCCAGGCAGGCGTATAAGGTTTCGGGTCATCGTAATCTTTTGGGTAATCACCAGGCAAATCGCGGCCAACACCTGTATGTGCCATCATGAGATCATATACCGTCGTCACTTTAATCATCTCACCATTTTTGTTTTGAATATGTTTGACAGGAACGCCTCTTTCCACGACTCCCCCATTTTCTTCGGCGAAATAAGGAAATTGGACCATGGTCACATCATCCGATTTATCAATAAACGACAATGTCGGGTCAATAAAGCTTCCATCCCGTTTTTCAAGGTCCAGATTCCATTTGTTGTCGTTATCCCAACGGAACCCCATACTGCCATTCGGTGTTGCAGGCGTATTCGTGATGTCATCCCATACAATTGTTTTCCATTCACCTTTTGTCTGATTGTCATTCAAGTCAGATGCACGAAGGAAACGGTTGCTGCGGTACGCACCATTCTCTTCTTTTAACGTAACAAGAAACGGAAGGTCAGTGTATTTTTTTGTATAGGAGTTAAAATAAGGTGTTGCTTTATTTACGTAAAATTCTTTTAAAATAACGTGTGTCATGGCCATGGCCAGTGCTGCATCCGTTCCGGCACGGGCAGGCAGCCAAATATCAGCGAACTTTTCATATTCAGCAAAGTCAGGGCTTACCCCAACAACCTTCGTACCATTATATCTGGCCTCAACCATGAAATGCGCATCCGGCGTCCGGGTTTGCGGCAGGTTCGTTCCCCAAATGATAAAGTATTTGGAATTATACCAATCAGCACTTTCCGGTACATCTGTCTGCTCACCCCAGACTTGCGGTGATGCAGGCGGTAAGTCTGCATACCAGTCGTAAAAGCTTAAAATGGTCCCTCCGATCAGGGACAAGAATCGGGTTCCGGCTGCATAGCTGACCATTGACATGGCAGGAATAGGGCTGAAACCAGCAATACGATCCGGTCCGTATTTTTTGATCGTAACGATAGCTGCGCTGGCGATAATTTCACACATATCTCGCCATGTAGCCCGGACAAATCCGCCTTTCCCGCGTGCACTGACATATTTTGCACGTTTTTCAGGGTTACCTGTGATGTTTTCCCATGCCTTTACAGGGTCGCCTGCCTGTTCACATTCCTGTTTCCACAGTTCATATAAATCGCTGCGGACATAAGGATACTTTACACGGATGGGACTGTACGTATACCAGGAGAAACTCGCACCCCGCGGGCACCCTCTTGGTTCGTATTCAGGAAAATCATCGCCTGTGCTGGGATAATCAGTCTGTTGTGTTTCGGACGTAATAATCCCATCTTTCACATAAATCTTCCAGCTGCATGAACCGGTGCAGTTAACCCCATGAGTCGACCGGACAATTTTATCATGCTGCCATCTTCTCCGGTAAATATCCTCTGCATCACGCGGACGGGGACTTTCCTCTGTGAAGTTATTGTTGATCCGTTCTCCATGACGGATATGTTTAAGGGTTTCGAATAGCTTGTTACTTTTTTTCATCATTTAAATCACCTTTTTCGTTAAATGATTGGATTGGATTAAAACGATCACCCAATATCCGGAAGCTGCCGGAACCCTCTTCCAGTTCCTCAATAAATACTTCGAAGTTTGGAACATTCGATGCCACCAGAATTAACCGTTCGATGGCATCATATTCTTTAATATCATAAATAGCCTGAATAATTCCCGGTGGTATTTCACCAAATCGCATTTTAAGTATTGCCAGCAAATCCTCGCGGTCATCAACAAAACTAGCCTCATTTTCAAACAAAAACATGCTGTCCGCTCCTTTTCTGGCAGTAAGAAAAGATAATCTTTTTTACTGCAAAAGTGGAACTATGGCTGTCACCAATGAGCATGGTAATAACCAAGTTTCTGATGTAAGTAATTACATTTTCATCATTTTAAAATAATCCGCTATCATTACCTCTTTACATTTCTCTCCGACTGTTTTGGTGAATTCTTTTATTTCTGCATCCATGTTTTTAATCGAATCAAGTGTAAAAAACTTAGACTCTTCATGTGCATAGCCCTCACCAAAATGAAAAATCAGCTGATAGCCATTCTGATCCTTTAATGCATGCGCCTGGACATCGTACGGGTGAATATTGTGCGTCTCTTCCAGGTGATTCACCACAAATTGATAGAGATCGGGAAAAAGCACCCGAAGTGATTGCATCGGTCCCATTTTGGACGGTTCCATTGATTTCACACCTCCAACACTGGATTCTAAAATCTTAATGCTCATGATCTGGAAGTACTTCCATTTCCTTTTGATTGTGGAGTTCATCAATAATAATCAATGACTGAAACTGTTGAAGGACAGATTGGTTGATATTCCTTTCCTTCAAGGTTTCTTTAATTTCATTTACAAGAATACGCAGTAAATTGTGATCTCTTGTTAGGGCAACAATATCATCACGTAATTCCGGTTTTTCATCAACAATTTCCTTATAAAGTCCCTCTTCCTCTGAATCTGCATGCTGAAGTATTCGTGATTCCCACTGCTCAATCAGCACGTAAGCCATTTCCTCGGCTTTTTCTGTGTGATCGCCTTTTAGAAGTTTAGATAGCAGCTCCGTTAATTCAACAGCTTCGTTCAGAGCTGCTTCATGAATTGCGCTATGACTGTCAACTTTTCGTAGAGCAGGACCTGACATAAAATGTTCACCTCAATAACTGTTATTCTCTTCCAGATTGTATATAATGAAATTAGTTACTTTTACTACATCTTCAGCTTATCACGCATTAAATTAATGAACAATAAATTATAGTGAAGATTGGCAGTTATGTGATAATTATCACACAGAATTCGTACGATATTTGTCATAAATTCATGTTTTTTATAAAATCATTGTTTTAAACTGTTTTCAGACGGTAATAGAATAGTATACAGAGGTGATAAAAATGTTGGCACATATTATAGTTACGGGCCGTGTACAGGGGGTTGGATTCAGGTATTCCACACAACAGCAAGCTGCACAATATAATTTGACAGGTTGGGTTCAAAACAAAGCCGATGGAAGTGTTGAACTTAAAGTGGAGGGTTCCGAACAAAAGATTGAGCGCTTTTTGGAAGATATGAAAGCAGGATTTAATCAATTTATAAAAGTGAACCAAACAAATGTGAACAAATACAATACAGAAGAAGGGTTCTCAAACTTCTTCATAAAATAAAGCCGCAATCTATAACAGACAGCGGCTTCGTTTTATGGCTAATTTTCTTCATAAAACTTACGATTCAATGCGATGTATTCATTTTCCTCTTCAGGTACTTCATCTTCCATATATATGGCTTCAACGGGACAGACAGCTTCACACGCGCCACAATCAATACAGATATCCGGATCAATGTAAAACATATCTTTGCCTTCTTCTATGCAATCTACAGGACAAACTTCAACACATTCGCCTGATTTTTCATTTTTACATGGTGATGTAATGACAAATGCCAAATAAATCTCCTCCTTCGAATAGCGAGCACTATCATTGAATATATAATAATACTATCTAAAATCACTAATTGTTTCAACCTAAATACACATAGTCAATTGTCCATACATACTATTTATTATATCGAGGAAAAGAGGAGCGAATGCAGATGGAAGTGTTAATACGTCCTGGCGATACATTCTGGTACTACAGTCAACTGTTTGACATACCTCTTGTTTTAATTGAACAGTCCAACCAGCAAACCAATCCTAAACAACTAACTGCAGGACAGCGTGTACAAATTCCGGGATACCGGAGCAATAATCATATGATTACAGTTAACGATACTTTTTGGAAACTGGCAAACCAATACAACATTCCAGTTGAAATGCTTGAATTGGCAAACCCATCGATTGATGCTGATAACTTGCAGATTGGGCAAACCATTCGTATTCCAGAACGTGTTAATCAGATGCTGATTTCTAATTTTGACCGTTATACATTCAATAAAATGGAAACCGACATTAATAGTCTTTTGGAAGTGTATCCCTTTATAGGCAGGCAATCCATAGGCAATTCGGTTATGGGAAAAGACCTTGTTGAACTGCAGATTGGAAGCGGCAATAAACAAGTTCATATAGATGGTTCTTTTCACGCAAATGAGTGGATTACAACTTCAACGATCATGCGGTTTGTGAATGAATATGTACTTGCTATTACAAATAATCGCCCCATACGCAATTTAAAAATGCTTCCATTATTTAATGAAACAACCTTGTCAATTGTTCCCATGGTAAATCCGGATGGGGTAAACCTTGTACTAAACGGTGCATCATCAGCAGGGAATTTCCAGGAAAAAGTATTGGCAATGAATGATCAGAGCAATGACTTTACGAATTGGAAAGCCAATATTAAAGGGGTCGATTTGAATAATCAATTCCCGGCTCTCTGGCAGATTGAAGCTGAACGCAAGCCGGATTCCCCACAACCAAGAGATTATCCCGGATTACACCCTTTATCCGAACCGGAATCAATTGCCATGGCTAATTTAGCAAATGATAGGAATTTTTTGCGGTTAAACGCATTTCATACGCAGGGGGAAGAAATCTATTGGGGGATTGAAGGATTGGAGCCCCCCATTTCCGAGGTTATCGTAAATGAATACGCTCGTGTAAGCGGTTATAAACAGGTTAGATATATTGACAATTATGCCGGATATAAAGATTGGTATATACAGGATTTCAGGCAGCCAGGCTTTACAATCGAGTTGGGAACTGGCGTTAACCCGCTGCCATTTGCACAATTTGAGGAAATATACCAGGAAAGCTTGGGAATAATGCTGGCCAATCTGTACATGTCATTTTAATTAGACCACAAACTTTTAACAATGTGATTCTTTTCTTCCAAATTAATCAGGAAAACATCCGGGTTTTGCAGGTTTTTCCATCCCTCAAATCCAAAGTCCGGATTAAATCTGCTTAACAGAAGTGCAATAAGGTTCCCGTGACTGACCAGTAATACATTTGAAATATCTGGTTCGGAACGCAAATTATTAATCAGTTCATTTGTCCGTTTCATAACATCATTTCCGGATTCTCCCCCGGGAAGTCTAAAATTCGGGTCTGAGAAGGATTGTTCGAGTACTTCCATCCAGTCGTCTACTGGTTCATTGCTTAATATACGTTCCTGCAGCCGATCATCGGTGTTAATTGTTAAATCTTTTTTTTCAGCATAAGGCCGGATGCTTTCAATTGCCCGCAGATAAGGACTGGAAATGATTTTATCAATTGCGAATTCATTTTCTGCCAAGAATACCGACAACAGATGCGCCTGCCTCATTCCAACGTCTGTCAGTGGTGAATCTTTGTGCTGACCATCAGCCAAACAGTGTCGGACTATAATTAAATTTTTCAAGATGATCCAGCTCCTCTCCAGTAGTTTAGATGGAACCTATTCAATATTTTGAAAATAATAATATAAGTATAGCATTAATAGGTAGGATATAAAACAATTTTTGAATAAAAATTATTAGAAAACTTGGTTGTCACCAAGCCTTTAGGTGACAGCCATAGTTGCACTTATGCAGTAAGAAAGTTTTATACTTTTTTATCTGCAAACAAAAATAGCAGGTCTTAATGCCTGCTATTTATCCTAGTTTATTTCTTTAAAATAATCTTTGTAAAATCCACCGACGCGATTGCTGTTATCAATGATAAAGTAAAATTCGTCCGTTTCATTTTTTACATCATATTGTTTACCTGGGGTCAGTTTATTATGAACAATAAACTTCTTTGCGTCAGCATGTATACATTCCACTTGTTTAACCGTTTGGCGATTTTCCCAATTGATGTGAATCATCTGTATCCTCCTGCATATTGTGAAATAGTCTAATTAAATAATTTTAGGTATTCACCATACCCTTCCTGTTCCAATTCTTCTTTTGGAATAAATCGCATTGCGGCAGAATTCATGCAGTAGCGCAATCCTCCCCTGTCTTTCGGTCCATCCTCAAAAACATGCCCAAGATGTGAATCAGCATGTTTGCTCCGAACCTCCGTCCGAATCATTCCGTGAGTGGTATCGGTATTTTCCGTAACCTGATATGGGTCGATTGGTTTGGAAAAGCTTGGCCAACCACAGTCAGACTCGAATTTATCCAAGGAAGAGAATAGGACATTACCGGAAACGATGTCAACATAAATGCCATCAGATTTCTTATTCCAATATTCATTTTCAAACGGCCGTTCGGTGCCGTTCTCCTGTGTCACAGCATATTGAATGGGTGTAAGGCGTTTCTTCAAATCTTTTTTATCCGGTGTTTGTCGCCAGTTTTTCATGATAAAGTCCTCCCTTCCTGATCCCTTTTTATATAATTTATAATGAAATGGCTGTTTCTTATAGTAATCCTGATGATTCTCTTCAGCTTCATAAAATGTTTTCGCCGGTAGGACCGGAGTGACAATTGGTTTGGAAAACTTTCCGCTCTTCTCCAGTCGTTCCTTGGATGCTTCCGCAATCTTTTTTTGCTGTTCATCATGGTAAAAAATAGCGGTCTGGTATGGTTCTCCCCGGTCATTAAATTGTCCGCCTGCATCGGTTGGGTCAATCTGCTGCCAAAACGTCTCAACTAACTGCTCATATGGCATGACTTCCGGATAAAAAGCAATCTGTACTGCTTCCACATGACCTGTTGTATCAGAACATACCTGTTCGTAAGTTGGGTTGGCTACCGTGCCTCCTGTATAACCGGAAGTGATATTTACAATACCTGGTCGCTGATCGAAAGGTTCAACCATACACCAGAAACACCCGCCGGCAAAAGTTGCATGTTTTATTTGAGAATCCATGTATCACGAACCTCCATCATTTATTACTTATTGCGTATATCTTTATTTTTTCGTTTTTTGGTTAAAAAATCAAGTTGTGTGCCTGGAAATCTAAACTAAATAAACAATTTCGGTTGGGAGCTTCCCGTAAATTCCGCTTCATCCTCATGAAAGGACTCCTCTTCCATATTTTCTGCCATGCTTTCATCCTCATCAACCTCCGTACCATCGTTTTCCTTTAATGCCTTCATGATTTTGAACATCATCGGGAGATTTTTAACCATTGGACCATACTGTTGGATAATTGGTGCAGCATTTTCGACCGTTTTTAGAACCTGCTGAACTTTAGTCAGTGTATTTGTTATCGTACCGATCCGTTCAGGTGAAAGGAAACTTTGTATCTTTTGGGCAGGCATCATTCG
This sequence comes from Virgibacillus siamensis, assembly GCF_039522605.1. GTDB lineage: Bacteria > Bacillota > Bacilli > Bacillales > Amphibacillaceae > Lentibacillus > Lentibacillus siamensis. The sequence goes on along the minus strand of NZ_BAAADS010000025.1, from coordinate 41,937 downwards.
ATTCATTCTGTTATCCGGTGGCATTTGCTGGTCAAACGGAAAATTTCCAATATAATTTCTCTCGGGTTGCTGCTGCATTGGCCATACCATCATAATCCCTCTTTTCGCGATTTATATTCTAGGTTATTGTACGTAATAAACACGAAATAGTGTAGGCTATCACCGTGCATCAGCAAGTGAAATACAATGTATTTGACCAATAATTCTGTTAATATTTCCCGGGCAACCGCAAAAAACTACATATTCAAACGTTTATTTAACGTATAATGACGAATTCTGACAGAAGTTGTCTTCCTATTATAAAACATCATGTTGCATCACTTAATCAAACGTTTGTTTAATTTTGTTTTTTTAATAATGAAGAGGCTGGGACAAAAAGTGTTTTGTCAAAAGAAAAGACGAATTAACGTGATAGGTTCAGCCGCTCTGGAAATATACTCCGCTTTCACTTTCGAGCATAAGTGCGACATCAGATCAAGAAAATCACTTTCGCTGTGTCTTCTTTACCGCGGGCGGCTGTTGAGTCCTCCTCGTGCTTACGCACTGCGGGGTCTCATCTAGGCCTTTTCTCCCGCTGGAATATACGTATATTTCCTACGCTATTCCCTTGAATCGTTCGGCTTTTGATCTCACTTTCTGATTTGTCCCAACCTCTTAAATAAATCAGTCATTATTATAGTCATCCCAGAGTTCGTCAAAGACCTGCAAAGCATTTGTGAACGGGCTGTTCCATTCAAGATAGTTGCTGATTTCATCATAGTCCGTTGAATGTTTCGGAAAGTCATGATCATAGAACATCCAATCGGCCAAATTGCTTTTAGCATCAGCTTGCTTCTTTCCCCGATAAGTCATCATATAATGGTAAAATGAACGCATAACATGCACCTCAATCGTTTTCCATAAATTCCTGATGTTTTTTCAGTTTTCTGCGATACACTATACCTGATAGATAGATACTGATTTCATACAAAAGGATCAACGGGATTGCAACTACAATTTGCAGTACAAAATCAGGCGGTGTAATTGCTGCACCAACGATTGCCAGAATTAAATAGGCATATTTCCGCGTTTTCCGCATAAAGGCTGGTGTCAGAATGCCAAGACTCGTCAAAAACATGGTGATCACCGGAATTTCAAAAAGGACTGCAAATGGGACAATTACCCGGAAAAGTAATTTAAAGTATCGGTCATATGTAAATATTTCATTAAACATTCCTTCATTCAAGGAAAGCAAAAACGGAACAATAAGTTCAATGAACACAATGTAGCCGAAAGTCAATCCGGCAACAAACAATAGAAAAACTGCCGGAATATAGGGTAACGATGCTTTTTGCTCCTGCTTAGTCAATCCCGGTCTGATAAACAGCCAAATCTGCAGACAAAGTACCGGCAGCGTTCCAATAATTGCTACCAATCCTGCCATTGTAATATAAACAGATACTGTATCGGTCAACCCTGTAATATTTAAAGTAAAGCCAAGATCTTTTACGAAAAAGTGGTAGATATCCTTTACATAAACAAATCCAATGAAAAATAAAGCAATAAATATTACCGCGGTAACAATCAGCCTGTTTCGTAATTCAGATAAATGCCCAACTAGATTCATTTCCTTTTCATCATCATACTGTTTTTCTCCAGACATTTTTCACACTCCCAGTACTCAGGCATAAAAGAAGATGTAAGGAATCCCCTACACCATCAGAAGTTAACTATTTGTTTGATGATTTATGTTTATCATCTGCGTCATCATCTGAAACAATATCCTTTGTTGCTTTTTTGAATTCTTTCAGTGATCCACCAACAGCTTTGCCGATTTCCGGTAATTTCGACGGTCCGAAGACAATTAACGCAATAACCAGAATTAAGATTAATCCGGGAATACCAATATTGCTTAACATGCAGAATCACTCCAATAAATTATTTGCTTTCTTCACTTTTGATCATATCACGGGCTTCTTTAATTTCGTCTGTCGCATCACCAGTCAAATCACGTGCTGATTTCTTGAATTCACGCAACGTGTTACCAGCAGCTTTTCCAATTTCCGGAAGTTTTTTTGGTCCGAATACAACCAACGCGATAATCAGTATAAGAATAAGACCTGGAAAACCTATATTTGCCAGCATCAAAACACCCTCTTTATATGTATTATTGGACAGTTTATTAATTATCATTCCTGATTCATAAAAACAGCTCGTGCAAGCGTCTTTAGTTTAACATGAAATTCCACAGATTAACAACTTAAAATTGTTTTGCTTCCTCATACTGTCCGGGATGGTTCATATTAAAAAAATGCTTCTTAAGTGTATCTTTCGCAATTCCGGTGAAATTATCTGCATAATAAACATTTATGAAACGGAATACGTCTTTTACTTTCAACTGATCCCGCTCCAATTGCTGCTGAATTAACGGCAGTATCCCTCTCGTATATATTCCGGATAATGGATGTATTCGTTTATTATAGACCGGAACGACAGCATCATAATGTCCAAGTTCATGGAGCAATCTATTGTATACTTCCGCACTGATATATGGCATATCGCAAGCAGCACAAACAAAAACAGGTGCATCGATGTGATATAGCGCTGATTCCAAACCTGCGAGCGGACCCTTCCCTGGATGCCGGTCAGAATACTTTTCCATATTGAGAAATGCATATTTTTCCGGAGTATTTGTGATGATTGCCTGCTGCGACGTAATTCCTTTCATTTTCGTTGCTATATGTTCGATCACCAGTTTATTTCCAAGCGGCAGGAGCGATTTATCGGTTCCCATACGGGATGATTTTCCGCCTGATAAAATAATTCCAAAAGGATTCATGATTCAGCATCCTGGTCTTTTCGATCATACTGCAGAAAGTAATACTCATAAGGGTTTTTTTCATTTTTTTCTCCTTTTACTTTCGATGTCAGCTTCCAGTTAGACGGAGAAAAATCCGGAAAGAAGGTATCTCCTTCAAATGATGCTTCAATCCACGTTATATACATTCGGTCAGCATATGGTAACACCTGTTTGAATATGTTGGCTCCACCAATGACCAATAACTCCTTTTCCGGGTTATCATTATTCCAATCATAAATTGTGTCAACGTCATGGATTACGTTCACTTCATCGGGAAAATCCATTTGTTTTTTTGTTAACACGACATTTTTGCGGTTTGGGAGTGGCTTTCCCATTGATTCATACGTTTTTCTGCCCATGATAATCGTGTTCCCAGTGGATTTTTGCTTAAAAAATTTCAAATCGTTCGGTAAATGCCATGGCAGATCGTTGTTCAGTCCGATTGTTTTATTTTTATCCATGGCAACAAGCAATGAAATCATAACTATCGATCCTCCCTTTGTATGTTACACAGCAATCGGCGCTTTAATCGATGGATGCGGATTATAATTCTCCAGCTTAAAATCAGTCAGTTCAAAGTCAAATATCGATTGCTTGTCCTGATTGATAAGAAGTTTCGGCAGCGGTTTGATGTCACGGCCTAGTTGCGTTTTTACCTGGTCCACATGATTGGTGTAAATATGTGCATCTCCCAATGTATGAACAAATTCGCCTGGTACAAGATTACATTCATGGGCAATCAGGTAAGTTAATAGTGCATAACTGGCTATATTAAATGGTACTCCCAGAAATATATCAGCACTGCGCTGGTAAAGCTGACATGACAATTTCCCATCGGCAACATAAAATTGAAATAATGTGTGACAAGGCGGAAGTGCCATGTTTGGAACATCTTCCGGATTCCAAGCCGTTACAATATGCCTTCTGGAATCAGGTTGGTTTTGCAGCGAGTCCAACACTTGCTTCAGTTGGTCAATGGTCTCATCGTTGGACGTCTTCCAGTCTCTCCATTGTTTTCCATATACATTGCCCAAATCACCGTATTTATGTGCAAATGAATCATCCTGAAGTATTCGTTTTTTAAAGATGGCCATTTGTTCCTGGTATTTCTTATTGAATTCAGGATCACGTTGACTGCGATTTCCGAAATCCGTCATATCCGGGCCATCATATTCTGCGCTTTCCACCCATTTTTTAAATGCCCATTCATTCCAGATATTATTGTTGTTTTGCAAAAGATAGCGGATGTTCGTATCCCCTTTGATAAACCATAGTAATTCGCTTGCAATAAGTCGAAATGGCACTTTTTTGGTTGTCAGGAGCGGAAATCCTTCACTTAAATCAAATCGCATCTGGCGTCCGAATACGGAGTACGTGCCTGTATTTGTCCGATCCGCTTTCTTATTTCCGTGTTCCAATACCTGTCTGCATAGCTCTAAATAAGCCTGCTCGCCATATTGCATGTTGTTCCCCTCCATACCGAACATATTTAATTAAATCCATTGTAACATAAACGTAAAACCGGCAGCAGCATATTTATTATTTAATCGACATAAATCTGGTTAGGAGTCACTTCAGGAAAGGGGATATATTTGCATGCCTTATAGCACTGTCCAACACGTAATTAAACAATCCGTCCTCTACAGCTATGCAATAAGTCAACCGTTTGCCGTCTACGTTGACGCGTATCCGATGATTCAAAATGAACAACTGCTGGAACAGGCACCTCAATTTGGCCAGCATAACGAAAGAGTAGGAATACTGCAGCGCAAGCTTCATAAGCTGTCTTATTTTGATGATAAAATTGATGATGACTTTGGTATATTGACCGAGCACGCAATCAAAAAGTTTCAGGATCAGCATAATATGGACGTTACCGGTACAGCAAACAGAATAACTATTCATCAACTAATCAGGAAAGAGAAAGAAGAACAAATCGAAAAGCTTAAAGATATGTCAGAATCGATCCATCCCGGAATGAAAAGTGAGGATGTTAAAACCGTTCAGGAATCATTGCAGTATTTTGGCTACTATACCGGTGATATCGATGGAATTTATGGCCCGCTCACTCAAAAAGCCCTTCAGGTTGCGGAGAATGAGCATGAAATTAATTTGACTGAAGATGTTTCTTCCTCCTCCCTGACGGCACTGTATGAAACCAATAAAGAGGAAAAAGTTGAGCAAAAGACAATAAAAGATACGAAAGAAACGACAGAGCCTATAACAGCCGATGTTACCGGAAACAATTATGCAAATGTTGTGGATGCGGCATATTCGCTTATTGGCACGCCATATGTCTGGGGTGGTGAAAGTCCCGACGGATTTGATTGCAGCGGATTTATTCAATATATTTTCCGGACACAGGAAAAAGTGATGCCCAGAACCGTTAGTGAAACGTGGAATTTCACCGTACCTGTGAAGCATCCGTCAGTTGGCAATCTAGTCTTCTTTGAAACGTATCAGCCTGGCCCTTCACATATGGGTATTTATGTTGGTGATGGGAAATTTATCCATGCAGGTACATCAAGAGGGGTGGAAGTAAGCAAATTGAGCAATTCATACTGGAGTTCCAGATATCTTGGTGCCCGAGTTGTTAAATAGGAACCTGTGATGCAGGTGGAAAGGAAATTACCTTTCACCTGCCCCACTCACTAAAAAATTGTTCCAGATACATTTCCATAAAGCGATGTCTTTCCTCAGCAATCCGGATGGCACTGTCAGTATTCATCAATCCCTTTAAAAGCAATAATTTATCATAAAAGTGTTGAATGGACGAATTATCTTTTTCCGCGCTGTTCCAAATCAATTGTCCCTTTGAACCTCCATAGGCAAACGTTCGGGCAATGCCGACTGCACCGATAGCATCAAGTCTGTCCGCATCCTGAACAATTTTTCCTTCCAACGTTTCTGGAATGTTCCCTTTTCGAAATGATACATCTTTTGCCGCCTGCAGAATTCTGCGGGTTTCATCTTCCGTAACACCATTGGACAAGAGAAATGCTCTAAGGTCACTAATTGCTTCAGATTGATCGGCAAATAGTTTCCCATCCCCTATATCATGAATCCAGGCAGCAGCCTCACAAATAAATGAATTCGCATTTTCCGCTTCTGCAATTGTTCTTGCTGCATCCGCAACCCGCTTCATATGATAAAAATCGTGCCCTGTAGCATCATTGTTGAAAATGGAAAACACGTACCTCCGGATTGCAGTAAGTTTATTTTCATTGTTCATTAAAATAGTCCCCTGATTTTCCCGTCTTCGGTCACGTCCATATTTAATGCTGCTGGTTTTTTAGGCAGACCGGGCATTGTCATCATGTCGCCGGTTAATACGACAATAAAGCCTGCTCCAATGGATGCACGTAATTCCCTGACAGTTATCGTAAAACCGGATGGTCTGCCAAGCAATGACGGGTCATCGGATAAGGAATACTGTGTTTTTGCCATGCATACCGGTAAATTGCCCCACCCCTGTTTTTCGTAAAAAGCAAGCTGTTTTTGAGCTTTAGCGGTTAGTTCAATGTCATCAGCACCATACACTTTTTGGGCGATTTTTCGTATTTTTGTATCGAGGGAATCCTCCAGCTCATAAATTCGCTGAAAATTTCGTTCCGGTGATTGAGCTGTTTGAACGACATTTCTGGCCAGTTCCATTCCGCCTTCCCCGCCATGTGCCCAAATATCAGTTAAGGCTGCGTCAATTCCTCTTGCTTCACACCAGTCTGTAATGTAATCTGTTTCCGCTTCTGTATCGTTCGGGAATTTATTGATGGCAACAACATATGGCAGACCAAATTGCTCAACTGTTTCAATATGCTTCTGTAAATTGACCATGCCTGCTTCTAAGGCATCAATATTCTCTGATTTTAAATCATCTTTTGCAACGCCGCCATGCATTTTTAATGCTCGGACAGTAGCAACAATCACGACTGCATCCGTATCAAATTCACCTGCTCGTGATTTTATATCGAGAAATTTCTCCAGTCCGAGGTCTGCACCAAATCCTGACTCCGTAACAACGTAATCTCCAAGCTTGGCCGCTGTTTTGGTAGCCATAATGCTGTTACAGCCGTGGGCAATATTTGCAAAAGGACCACCATGTATAATTGCCGGTGTGTTTTCAACCGTCTGGACAAGGTTCGGCTTAATGGCATCCTTCAACAGTAATGTAAGTGCACCTTCCATTTTAAGATCTTTGACGGTTACCGGTTCTTCATCATACGTATAACCAACAACAATTTTTGCGATTCGTTCTTTCAAATTTTCCAAGCTGGTTGCTAAACAGAGGATTGCCATTATTTCTGAAGCTACCGTAATATTAAAACCATCTTCTCTTGGGACACCGCGCAACGGTCCGCCAAGTCCGACTACAATTTGCCGGAGAACGCGATCATTCATGTCCATTACACGCTTCCATTCAATCCGACGGGGGTCAATATTGAGTTCATTCCCTCTATGTATATGGTTATCAATAAAAGCGCTCAAGGCATTGTTGGCGCTTGTGATGGCGTGCAAATCTCCGGTAAAATGCAGGTTAATGTCTTCCATCGGGAGCACCTGTGAATATCCTCCGCCTGCAGCGCCTCCTTTCATTCCCATAACCGGACCAAGTGAAGGCTCTCTGAGTGCAATAATTGCTTTTTTGCCAAGACGGTTAAGCGCTTGTCCGAGACCGACAGTTACAGTTGACTTTCCTTCCCCTGCTGGTGTCGGATTAATGGAAGTTACCAAAATAATTTTTCCGTCTTGCTTTTTCTCTAGTTTCTCCAACAGTTTGTCCGACAATTTAGCTTTAGTGTGGCCGTACGGTTCCCAGTCACTATCGGCCAGATCAAGATTTTCGGCAATCTCACCAATCGGTTTCAGTGTAGCATTTTGTGCGATTTCGATATCAGTAGGCATACGTGAAGCTCACTCCTCTCTATCGGTTACTTATAGTTTAACGTACTTATCCTGTTTTTTACATAACTTTCACTCAATTTTATAAAATACATGTTTATTCATTTCATGGTATAAAAAGTCAGAAAATCGCAAATAAGCATGACATTTTCTTGACTGACAGCCTAAAATGCGCTATATTAGACGTAAGCAAAGAAGATGTATGGAATCATTATTGACAGACAGCTTCTATAGAAGTAGGTGTACATGTGATTCTACACTTCTATATGAGGGTGTCTTTTTTGGTATTCATTTATCTGCCTTTGTATTACCACGTTTTACGTGAAAGTTTTTAGGAGGATTATTCACATGGAAAATGGAGTAGTTAAGTGGTTCAACGCTGAAAAGGGGTACGGCTTTATCCAGGTTGAAGAAGGAAACGACGTATTCGTTCATTATTCCGCAATTCAGGAAGAAGGCTTCAAATCACTGGAAGAGGGCCAGGAAGTTGACTTTGAAATTGTTGAAGGCGAACGTGGCCCACAAGCTGCAAACGTAATCAAAAAATAACGAAGTCATATACGAAAGCGGTAATCTGTAATGGATTACCGCTTTTTTTGGTATCTCTACCAGGAAATTATAAATTTTGTAGATGTGAATAATGCACTGGCCCCTAATCAGCCACGTCCAGCTCCAGCGCCCAGCGACTAGCAGAGATTTTGGTGGGGCGAGCATTTAGCGCAGTCCCAAACTTCACACTTCCTCACTACGATAAAGAAGACTTGCCGATTGGTGAAACCAGAGGCTTAGTAGCACTTATACCCTTGTGGTGAAAGTCAACACCGGTTCGTGTTTTAAGGAAGGCCGACTAAAACCGGCCTCCCGCGCCAACGTCGGCATACCCTTTGTCAGGGCATGTTTCCTTTATCTCATTGCGGAGTACTCCACTTTGTACGTTGCTAAACGGGCGCTTCCGCTTTTGTTCGTAGTTTTACATTCCTTGCCCGCAGTAAGTTTTAACCTTGCCTTTTTAATACCGAATCCGTATAATAAACGTTGTTGTTTTACGCGGTTCGCAAACTCCCGCGTTATCAAAACTAAGGAGGAAGAAAAATGCCAAATGAATTAATTTGGATCTTATTTGCACTGCTCAATTTTTCATTACTGCTGCTTTTTTATCGCATGTTTGGGAAAATGGGCTTGTTTGTTTGGGTTGGCATGGCCACAGTGATTGCCAATATTCAAGTGTTAAAAACGGTTGAACTGTTTGGAATGACAGCGACACTTGGAAATATCATTTATGGTACCGCCTATCTGGCCACGGATATTTTAAATGAAAAATATGGAAAAAACGATGCCAAAAAGGCAGTCTGGATGGGATTTTCAACACTGATTGCCATGACGGTAATGATGCAGATATCTCTTGTGTTTAACCCAGCTCCGGATGATGTCGCCCATGAGTCGCTGCAAATGATTTTTGGAATGATTCCAAGGGTTGCAGCCGGTAGCCTGGCTGCGTATGCAGTAAGTCAGTACTTTGATGTGTGGATATACGACAGACTGCGCAAATTATTCCCTGCAGATAAATTTTTGTGGATCCGGAATAACGGAAGCACGATGCTCAGTCAGCTTCTGGACTCCGCCGTTTTTTGTTCCATCGCATTTCTGGGGCAATTTCCGATGACAGTCTGGCTGGAAATTTTCATAACAACATATATTATCAAATTTGTAGTAGCACTAATCGATACACCTTTCATGTACATTGCTAAATATATGCATAAAAAATGAAGGTTTGCACCATTCATTCCAGGATTATGGAAAACCTCACAGTAAAAATCGGGAACAGTAAATATAACTGTTCCCGATTTTTACGTTGCCGCATTCCGTAATGCTTTTTCCTCCCGGGGGATACGCACCCGCAGCAATAGTATGTGAAGAATTGGAAAAATCACCGCTGTAATCTGTGCACCCAAGATAAAAGGAATAACGAACAATTCGATTGCAACGATAATATAATTCGGATGTTTCACATACTTATATGGACCTTTTCGAATTAATGCAACCCCTGGCAGAACAATGACCTTTGTATTCCAGAACGGACCTAGTGCCTGAATACACCAAATTCTGCACATTTGAGTAAGCAAAAAAACGGTAAACCAAAAGTAGCTGATTTCCGTAACTGAATTTCCATCAACTACAGCTTCCGTTATCATAGACACGAAGAAGAAACCATGCAGCAAAATAAACCATTTATAATGCTTCTCACCTTTTTCAACCCCGCCTCTCTCCTTCATCCAAAGCTCATTCTGTTTCGCAATATACAGTTCAATCAGCCGCTGTGCAATTACCGTTATAATAAAAAGCCACATCCATATTGTCATTATCCATCCCACTCCATTAACAGCATTTCGGAACTGAATCCCGGTCCCAAAGCCGAAACAATACTTAATTCATTTTTTGGCATGCTTTCCTTCATCCATCTTTCCAGTACATACAATACGGTTGCGGATGACATATTTCCATGATCACGCAGCACATGATAGGAATGCTTGAATTTTTCCTCAGATACATGCAGCACGTCCTCCATTGCCTTAAGCACTTTCATACCTCCCGGGTGTGCGACAAGCGAATGTATCTCCTCTTTTGTCAGCCGGCTATCTTGTAAAAACGTGCTGATATGTTTGCTCCAAAAGGATTTTACAAGTGAGGGGATACTTTTTGAAAAAATTACTTCCAGGCCGTTATTGGTCACATCCCACCCCATGACATCATTACTGTTTTTCATTGTTGCGGAACTTGTTCGGTGTATGAACGGTTTATGGTTTTGATTAAAGGAAAGGTATGGTGAATCTCTCCCCATTAACAATACTGCACTAACACCGTCACCGAAGAGCGCTGTTCCAATGAGATTACTTTTTTGCCGGTCCGCTTTCTGAAAGGTCAGACTGCACAGCTCACAGCAAACGAGAATGGCATTTTTATCCGGATGCGCTGTTAACCAGTCGAATGCACGCGAAAGTCCGATTGCTCCGCCAGCACAGCCAAGTCCCCATAACGGCATGCGGGAAACATCCTCCCGGAATGGCCGTTCATTCATTAAGAAGGTATCGATTGAAGGTGTAGAGAGTCCGGTACTCGACACAAAAATAATCAAATCTATTGCTTCATACGGTATAGTGTTGTTCAAAAAAGATGAATTGGCAAGACAATCATCAATGGCTTGCAACGAGTATGCACGGGCATATTGTTGGTACAAATCATTTTTTTCTTTAAATGAATGATCGATTTTGAACCAATCCGCATCTGTCACAAGCTGCCTGTGCTCAATTTTTGCATGATCAAATACCGGCAGAAACCGGCTTGCCTCCCTTCCAGAAATCGAGAATATATCCTGAACAAGCATTTTTACATCCTGTTGACTCATGTCATGCTCTGGAATGCCTTTTCCAACTGAAGAAATATATGTCATAACGTCACCTTTTTCTATACAGTTTGCAACATGAATCCTAAAAACATACATAAAAAAACAGGGAGTTACCCTGTTTTTTCTCCACTAACTGGTATCTGACTCCTCCATTATATCTCTGAGCCATGTTGTTAGTTGATTACAGCTTTCATTGATTGCTTCAGATTATTCCGCACGATTCCTTTTGAAGAAATTAGACAAGATCAATAGTAATATACCAATAACAATCAGCGGGATGGAAAACGATGCTAACAAATCAGGGATGTCTGAAATCCCTATCGATCTATTAAAAGCAATTCCGAAAGCAGCAGTCCATATTCCTATGAATGCACAGATTTTACCTTTTCTGTTAAACTTACTTAATAACATCCATACCCACCTTTCTTATTCTGGCATGACACCCATTCGTTTTGTAATACTTTTTCAGTTTTTATATTTCTACGATTTCCGATACTTATCTTTTTGTAAAGCAAATAAAAGCCAAATGGTTCGCATATGTTAATAGTTCTCCCAGGCGCTCTCATAAATTCGAATCAAATGCGGATTTATCAACGTATTCGGTTTTAATTCTGTCAATTCGCCATTTTTTCCTACTATTTTCTTATCCTCGTCCTTGCCGAAAGTGGTTAAGGCAGGAAATATATCGTCCGTTAAAAATTTTGTTGGAACAGATATTTCAGTTTTACTAAGATCAATCGGATCGCGACTTGCCATAACGAATCCCCAATTACCGAAACTCGGAACGCCCACATGAAGATTTTCAATACTTAATCCAGTAGATGCAACCGTTTTTGAAATGGTCCAGTAAACCTTTGTGGCAAAAACGGGACTCGTCGCTTGGATCATTGCGGCTCCACCAGGCTTTAAATGATTCCGTACTAGTGAATAGAATTCCCTTGTATAAAGTTTGTTCAGGCTCTCATTATTTGGGTCGGGTAAGTCAACAATTATGACATCATACCACTCATTTGTATTTTCCAAAAACTGAAAAGCATCTTTATTTTTAACATGTACTTTATCACGTTTTAATGAGCCTTCATTTGTCTCCAGTAAAAGTTGATTGGAATTGGCTAATTCAATAATTGCTGGATCTAAATCCACAAGTGTAATTTGTTCCACTTCGTCATACTTGAGGACCTCCCTGGCTGCAATGCCATCGCCACCACCAAGGATCAGGATATTTTCAGGATTTTCAGCATAGGCCATGGGTGGGTGGACAAGCACTTCATGATAACGATGCTCATCGATTGTACTAAATTGCAATGATCCATCTAAATAAAGTCTTACATCCTTGCCATCTTTGGTTAAGATAATTTTTTGGTATTTGCTTTGTTCCATATGAATAATCGGATCTTGATAAAGCTTCTGTTCAAAACTGAATGCCATTGCTTCGCCAAAAAATAATCCGATTAATAGTAAAACCCCGATACCTGCACCAATAACCGCATGTACTGCAAAGTGACGAATTTCATTACGAAATAGCCACAAAACAATTAATGCTACCGTTAAATTAATACACCCAACCAAAAATGCAGTTTTTACCATGCCAAAATAAGGACGGAATAGAAAGACGAACAGTAAACCGCCAATCAGCCCACCAGCATAATCTGAAAACAATACTCTGGCTGTACTTTTATTTATAGTAACACCAATTTCATTCGCTTTACGGATAAGAATCGGCAGTTCAACCCCTGTTAATGCACCAATAGTTAATGTGATGATATATATATATAATGCATCGGTTCCAGCTGGTGCAAAAGCCGTAATCCCAAACATGGTAAAACTGGAAAACCCGCCGATTATTGCCACGCCAAACTCAATCCACACAAATGTTATGATTAAATTTTTCATGAACTTTTCGCTTAAACTAGCTCCAATTCCCATACCAGTCAAGAAAAGAGAAATCGTTAGTGTATATTGCTTAACACCATCCCCTAATATGTACGACCCCAATGCTCCAAATAACACCTCAAAAATTATACCGCAAATCGATACAATTCCAGATGACCAATAAATAATTTTGCTTTGTCTTATTGCTGTTTCATTCAATTTCCATCCACTCCACAAAACCTCACTGAAACATGACAAACGGCCAGGGCAAAAGCCTGACCGCAAATCAATTTTTTACGTAATTGATGCACCGATAACGAATGCAAGCCCGATTGATACTCCCAATGACATAATGCCAACCGCAACATTATTTTTATGTAGCTGCTCTTCCACAGAAAAATTCCTAGTAAACATATCAAACAGCCAATAAGCAATCATTTGTAAAACAACACCAAAGGCACCCCAAATGATTGTTTCATAAATAACATTACTATTGTAGATCGCAAAGGATAAGATAATACAAATTCCGATTATCTTTCCAACAACTGATAACGCAACTGCGGTATTGCCATTTTTAACTTCTTCCATATCTTTATATTTCCGGGTCATATTCTCAAAAATAAATAAACCGATTAACACAATGATTACCGAAATAAAAAAATAAACAATAGTAGCCACATATGGCCCCATATTTTCACCTCCCCTTTATTTACCTACTCCAGGGCCGCCCCCTCTAAAAGTTGTGTTTCCACGGTGGGGTACATTTAAACTCCCCATCCCCTTGTAGTTCCCTTGACGCCGGCTGCCCCAATCATTTACATCTAACATATTACCCAATAAACTCATAGCAAAATACGTACTTAAAAAATTCGGTGAATAATTTCGTCTCACAAACTCATCACTTGCAACTTCAATCAGCAGTACATCCTGATCCTCTTCACTTTCCCGCAATGTAATGAAATCGTCCGGATAAATTAAAATTTGCTGGTCGTCCTTTACGTCACTTATTTCCTCTGGTTCAATTGTTTCAGAAAGGACAGAACTAAGCTCCGTAAGATTAAATTGTTTTGTGGCAAAGACTTCCGCATTATTGCCGTCTCCCTCTACTGTAAGCATTTCAGGAAAATTAGACTCGATAATATCGTCCATTTCATCGTTTGCAGACTGTTTAATAGCGGTTATAATTTCATCTTTTGGAGGCTCATCCGGAATGTTTTCCGCTGTAAAAGATTCTCCTTGCATTCCCCTAAAAGAACATGAAGCTAATAAAAATAGAAAGGACAATATCACTGTCAGCAACATCCATTTCTTCACAAATCAATCCCCCTCTGACACAAGGAGCAGCCCTACTCCACAATCAATGCTGCTCCTTTTTCTGCCCATCTACTTTTTACCCATTTTTTCCTTTAACGCTGCCAACTCATCATCAACATCGTTCTTCTTATTTAATTCTTCAAACTCATCATCTAATGTGCGGCTTTCTTTAGATAAGTCTTCACTCGTTTCCGCTTCTGCTTCAAACTGCATTACTTTCTCTTCCATCCGTTCAAAGCCTTGTTTCGATTCATCATTACCAATAGATGACATCGTACGATTAATTTTTGTACGTGTTTTCGCGGATTCAGCACGAGCTTTTAAGGAATCCTTTTTAAGCTCCATTTCCTGATATTCTTTTTTCATTTCATCCAATTTGGTCCGCAGTGATTCAGAATCAGTTTTAGCTCGTTCCCAAGACTCCTGTAGCGTGGTTACGGTTGATTCATGATCATTTTTATCCTGTAATGCACGGCGCGCTAAATCTTCATTTCCTGCTTCAATAGCCTGTTCAGCTTGCTTCTGTCTTTTTTCCACCATGGCATTAGCGTCATCCAGCTTGCGTTTCAGCTTTTTTTCATTCGCAATTTGTTTTGCAACAGCAGTTTCCACCTCGCGAATATCCTTAGCCATATCACGCATGAATTGGTCAAGCATTTTTACCGGATCTTCCGCTTTATCCAGCATGGCATTTAACTCTGAACTTACTACCGTTGACATTCGTTTAAAAAATTTAAACACGTATATTCCTCCTAAAATTTAGTTGACATCTATTATAACTTTATTACTCACAAACAGTACGGTTGATCAATGCCTGTTATATTGACCCTGCCATAATTTTAATCTCATATGGTTCCACTGGATATCCAAGGCTTGCTTCAATTTCAGTCCCCCATTCTTCCAAACTAATATTATACGCAGCATCTGTGTCCGTATAATCAGCGTACCTCATTTCTGTTCCGTTTAAATTAGAGCTTCTTCCTTCTCCAACAACCCTTGCCGTACCCGATTCTTCCAAATAATAGGTGTTATTTTCATACGTGAGTTCTTTGGGAAAGGTTTTGGACAATGGTAACTGAATTTTCTTGTAAATGCCTAGTTCCAGTTCATCATCCATTTCTGCGGATAACCAAATTGTATCGTGTCCTTCCAACAACTGATACCCGTACCATTCATAATTTCCATCCCGATATGTGATCTTCCCCACCACTTCATAATCAACCAGATCATAGGTTAAAATGTCCCCGATCTGTATCGATAGCACCGTTCTTTCCTCAGGCGGCGGCTCACTTTTTTTATTCTTGGAAAAGATTTTAGAAAACAGACCCACCGTGTCACCTCATTGCTTAAAATAATTTACCTCACTTATAGTACGTATTTCCATTATAAAGGTTTCACGATAAAATTACATTTTTTTATCCGGAAAAATGTGCACACCATTTTTTTACAAAAGCAAGTGATCAACCAGCAATTGCAAATAGCAAAAAAACGATTTATACTCCTTTATATACGATATTGACGAAATGGAAAAAAATATGCCAAAGGGAATGTCTTAAATGGAAATAATGGGGAGACAAGTAATAGCGGAACTATGGGATTGTAACATAGATATATTAAATGATATTAATTTATTGGAGCGCATATTTGTAGATGCGGCAATAAAAGCAGGTGCCACGGTACGTAATGTTCTATTTCATCAATTTGCACCACATGGCGTTAGTGGTGTTGTCATTATTTCAGAATCCCATTTAACCATCCACAGTTTCCCGGAACATGGATATGCCAGTATCGACGTGTATACATGCGGCACGAAAATAGATCCGACTATTGCTGTCGAACATATTGTTTACGCCCTGGAGTCAAAAACGAATGAGATAAAGGAAATTCCCCGGGGTATGGGGCCGGTTAAACCACACCCAGTTAAAAGTTTTAACAACGATCATTCCTGATTTTTTACTTGAACAGGTTGTAAATAATTTCATACGCATTTATATAAAATATGGCAAGTAAACAATGAATGTCACAATCAACCCTGTGATTCCGACTAGCGTTGTTCGCGGATTAGCCGGCGAACTACTGGAATGTGAAATCCCCTTCAAATTGTTTTGGCTGTCATACCCACTCACTTCCCGATACTTACTGTATTTACTCACCCGCTCAAATAACTGTTCACCTGCTGCTGACCAATTGCTTCGGCAAACATTTCCCCTGTGAAATCGGGAAAATATGCATCTGAGAAATACAGATCCGATTCAGCAGACTGCCAGAGCAGGAAATTGCTTATCCGCTTCTCCCCGCCTGTTCGGATGATTATGTTGGGTGATGGCAGGTTCCCTGTGTACAAATATTGCTGTATTTTTTCTTCGGTTATATCATTCTTGCTGATTTTCCCATTTCGAACTTCCTCAATCAGATTCTTAGCGGCATGCACAATATCACCCCTGCCACCATAATTAAAAGCAAAATTGACGATAATGCCGGTGTTATTTTCTGTACGGGAAACCGCTTTTGCCAGCACCTTCCGGGTTTTATCAGGAAGTGGAGATGTGTTTCCGGAGATCCTGATTTGAATATTTCTCTTCATAAATTCAGGGAGTTTTTTATTAAAAAATCTTACTGGCAAATCCATCAGATAATTAACCTCATCAGACGGTCTGGACCAGTTTTCCGAGGAAAAGGCATACAGTGTCAGGACCTTAACACCACATACAATACCAGCATCAATAATCTCTTCCATACGCTTTGATCCTGCATAATGGCCTTCACTTCGGCTCAGACGTCTTTTTTTACCCCATCTGCCATTTCCATCCATTATGATTGCCACATGGTCAGGACTGCTTTGATACATTCGACCTCATCCTCCTTCATATTTATCCAGTTCCAGACTGATTAACCGCTCACGCACTTCCTGCTTTGTAAAATTAAACGATTGCCAGTCATCCAGTGGATTATTCCTCATCGTCTGCTGGCGGAAATACAACACCCGTTCAAGCTCCGGATAATCCGGATTCATTTTGTACAATTCTATTAATCCCTCAACACCTGTGTATGAAAGCGAATTAAGATAATGAATATCAATCTTACCGGTCTTTTCGTAACGATCCAGATTCTCATCTACGATTAGCTGTTCAATATGCATAACATTCAGTACTGAATAGAACACTAAACCCGCAATCAGATAAAAATGCAAAAGTGCCAGTCGCTCAATCCAAACACGAATAAATGTATAAGTAAAAACCACAATCAGGAAAATCATGAATGCATGTGCTAAAATCCGGTCCATGGTAAATCCATATGCAGCCTCATACATACTTAATCGCTGATATGCGGACACCAGCATCACTCCGCTGACGATAATCAACAGCGAATACATCAGTTTAAGCACCAGCTTTAATCTTGCTCCCTGTTCACGCACAAGCTTCAGACAGCAAATCAAAATCGTCCAGTTGATTAATGTGACGATTACCAGTTCAAAAAACCCGCGTCTTGCATATTCCGCATAAGTAAAACCCTCCTGGAGCCCATCACCGAAAAAGTAGGTAAATTGGATGACGGTAAAAAGGGCGTAAACCGCATTAAGCAGTACCAGAATTGTCACTGCAGTAACCCCGTTCCAGCTGATGGTTTCTTTCACCTCATCTATTTTTTTCTGAGCGGGCATCCGTTGGTTAACCCGCAGTACTTGTAAAAAGCCAAAAAATAAAAATGTTAATACCAATACAGCCACTATCCGGAAAACCACTTCTAAGTTTAATTCAAACAAATACTGTGGCAGGCCAAGCACTACCTCCTGAAAGACAGCATCCGCGGACATTAACAACATGGTTATCAAGCCAAGAAGAGGGAGTCCAAGAAGAACGCCGAGAAGCACCCGCTTCACTGTTTGTGATGTGGATTTACTCATATTTCGAAACAGCTGATTAAATAATCTGTTGCAAAATCGGGTACTATAGGCAATGCCCTGCCCAATTTTGGCTGCTATTCGTACCAGAAATATGGGTTTACCCCATTTCAGATTGCCGGGACTTGTAATCAAGAACACGTGAAACAGCACAAGAAATGGGATAACCACAATATTCAGCAGGTAAAAAAGCGCATTGTCATACAATAAATAACTCGCTGCCAGAAGCCAGATACACCCCATTATTAAGAGGCCGATCCTCCGGTGATTGAACCCTTGTCTAAACCGCACAAACACCACCAGATAGAACCCTGTGAGAAAAACCAAATACGAAACACCTATCCGGGCATGAAAAAAGCTGATTTCTGCAAGTATGCCAAGCCCAAGACAACTAAGCATAATCAGCCATTCATTTTTTTTAACTACGGTATCCATCTAACAGCCACTCCTTACCATGTCATTCTATATACAAAGTAATTCTATGTAGATATGCAAAAAACCTCTACTCAAACAGGACCGATTCCCGCCGGATAATCAGTCCCTTATACAGACGCTCTTCTTCCCCAGCGAAAACCCGCCAGACATACAGGATAGAGGAATCCGGTAAAAACAATACAAACAATAATGAACGGAAAGCTGAGCAATGGATCAAACCATTCATGCGGCACTATTTTAAACAAAACCAAGTACATAAACAATAAATTCGGTACGATCGAGATGAGGAACGTGCGCCGTAAAAGCTTTCTCCCGCCGGCACCAAATTCCTTTCCAATCTCATAGCCAAGCAATCCCCAGAACATAATATAGCCTGCCATTATAATAAATGGAATCGTTGTAAGTCTGGTCCACAGCGTCTCTACCCATCCCCAGTTAAAGTAGTTATAGATTAGGGTAAGTGCGATCCCCCCGGCAAAAATACCAATATTCAACAAAATAAATAGCAATTGCACCCTGCCCGGAGTAACTGTTTCTTTGCGCCATTGACGGGCTATTTCCCGCGGTGAGCCTATCCGCTGTATGAGTTCATCATATATTTTTTCCGGATCAATCGATTCCTCGTATAGCAGCTCTTCAACATGCAGGCGGTAATCCTCCATGATTTTATTTTTATCCGGATGATTTCCAAGTAATGTCTCAAGCCTTGAGAGGAACTTTTCAACCTGGTCGGTCACGATTCATTTCCCCGGATTAGATTGTTCATAACCTGAACATAACGATGCCATTCACTGGTTCGCTCCCCGAGAATTTCCTTACCTTGCTCCGTAATGTGGTAGTATTTCCTAGCTGGCCCTTTTTCCGGATTCTGCCAGTAAAACACAATATATTCCTGCTTCTCCAGTTTGTGAAGTGCTGGATACAGGGTCCCTTCCTTAATTTGGAAATTGTGGTCACTACGTTGATCCATCTCTTTCACTAGTTCATATCCATACATATCCCGTTCGTTAAGCAACTGCAAAATTAAAAGGGATGTGCTCCCTTTAATAAGTTCCCGGTTGAACATGTCTTTCACCTACCTAGAATTATTAGGTATCTTTACTGTAACCATTAAAATGAGATTTGTAAAGTACTTTCATTTTTACCGCACCAAAAATTTTATAGAATCTTACTAATGATAGAACGAATTGTGCCCGTTTGATGAACAGTTATCTGGCAAAAAAATTGTTTACTGAAAACCTTTTAGTAGTATGGTTTTTTACATTTTGGTGAACCATCGGAATTACTCATTAATTTAGTGTCACTTATTTTCACTACTCGGTATAAAAAGTTACTGAAATCGAATTTTATGTAAACGTCTAATTCAATGTGGCCCATATACATAGGAAAGGCGCCTCCTATTCCAGATAGGCGCCATATAATAACCAATATATTTTTGGCACACTCTTTTTTTCATTTGAATAAACGAAACTGCCCCCGCCTAACGCGTAATACAAAATGGGCGTTTTCTTTATGTAGCGCTATAATTGAGTATCACCGAGTTAGCGCCATAAAGTTTAACGGACCTTCAGACAAAGTTTCCCTAAATAATGGTTATTCAGTTTAATATGAGCCTCATGACAATCTTCAAGGGAAAATGATCGATCTACATTGACTGTTATTTGATTTAAATCAATGTAACGATTGAGTCTTTGTATTATTTCTGAATCTGGATCCCCATTGTACCCAATAGACATAATGTCTGTTCCCACCTGTGGTACTGGGTCTATCCCATTTGGGAAAGCAATGCGACCGTCCTTGTGAACACATTCAATTGCTTTTTGAGTAGATTCGCCACCAGCAGTGAAAAGTGCAGCATCAAATCCTTCTGGTGCAAACGAATGAGCTTCTAATAAAAGATTATCTTCTCGACCATCTATTACGACATCAATACCTAGTCCCTTAACCATAGAGACACCATCTTGACCAGAGGCCACCGCAAAAACTCGAGCCCCCATACTTTTTGCTAATTGTACGGCTAAGTGTCCTACTCCACCACTAGCACCGAAGATCATTACAGATTCACTTTGTTTGATCTTCAACACATCCTCAAGTCCTCGCAAAGCTGTTAGACCAACTCCGGAAATCGAGCTAGCTTTCTGAAGTGTTAAATGATCTGATAATGGAGATACATAATTCGAATTTAGAGCAACATATTCTGCATAAAAACCGCCTTTTGCATTGAGAAATCCAACACCGCACACTTTGTCCCCGATAGTAAACTCACTAACTTTTTCTCCAACAGCAACAACAGTACCAGCGCCTTCAGAACCTAATACATAGGGAAAAACAGACTCTAATCCGAGCATTTCTGCATATCCGCCTTCTCGTTCAAAGACATCCCATTCTCCCAACCCAGCACAATCAACTTGTATAAGCACATCATTAGATCCAATCGCAGGGACAGAGATATTCTGTAATACAAGCTCTTCAGCATCCCCGAATCTCTGAAGTACGGCAGCTTTCATTTCACCATCATTCATTTCATACACCCCTTTATACAGTATGTCTTAAGTATATCAGAACAAATGTTCCTGTAAAGTGGTTAATAACTGTTAACGAATAGATCCTATATATTCAGTAATCTGGCCAAATAATGCGATATTGACACTAATTCTTATTGGAGATAAGCGCCCTTTACTGCTTTTCACGTTTGTACACAAGGCTTTCCAGAAGCTTTAAACGGTCTTTCTTTTCCTGCTTACTCAGCTTACCTGTTAATACGATTATATTTTTAGCAAATCCTTCAAATGACTTCTCCAATTAATGCACATGTTCAATCCGCTCTGTCAATATAATTGGATACGCATTATTCTCAAGTTCCTTTAATACATCATTGAATATCATTTTGTTCCGTTTTTCATTACACCGATAATATTGCGATTGTTATCCTAATTATTCTCATTGGTTTTATACTTATCCCTTAGTCTTGAAAAAATACTCCTATTTATTACACCCCTCTGTTAAACGTTTTTCCTGTTAAATCAATAAGCCTTCAAAAATATTGTGTTATGCGGTTAAAGCGCACTATGAAGGAATAACTGTAAAGCTAAAGAGGCTTTTTTAGAAGCTGCGTTTCCCTGGCCAAGCTCCTTGCATTTTACTTAGGAATACAATTTGCCCAATATGATATGCGTCGTGCATTGCTAAACTTTTCAGTTCAAGCACTAATGGATTGTCATCAGGAATCGGTCTATACAAATCTTCTATATCTGATTTCGCTAGTATTTTTTCAAGTTCACGATGAACAGAAAAGTATTCTTGTTTTGTTTCCTTCCAATTTCGAAAGGTCTCAGTTGGTAATCGATATGTAGCGTCATTATTTTCTGCCTTTGGTTCATTTTCTGTTTCACCAAGAAAGCGTAACAGAATTCTCTTTTCAAAGAAAAGCAAATGACAAACTAATTCCCAAATGGAATGTGCCCCCTCAACTGGTTTCCAAATTGCCTGTTCCAAAGTAATATTCTCTAGTACTTTTTCAAGTGGCGGAAACCAGTCTTCTTCATCTAAGCAACTTGCCCATTGTTGTAACAAAAGTGTCCTTACATCCATTTTCTATTCCCTCCAATTTAATCCCTTTAATAAATAATCCCTTTGGTCAAAAATCATTTGCGGCGTGTTGTTCCGGCATAACTACAAACCATCTAATTACCTTCCGATGAAAATAAACTGTTTGATGCAAAAAAAGAACAGGTATAAATACTACTTCGACAACCCTTAGAAGAATCCTGCTTATTCCGCAAAATGACCCTAAACAGAAAAAAGAGCGCCTACCCTTTATTCAGAGATAGCGCCCGATCGTATTGCTTAAACCTGTCAAATTGCTTTACTGGTCTTTTTTATTAAATCTGGGCTTACTAAAAAACGCTGCAAGAAATATGAATGATAAGGAAAGTAAAATTCCCGTAGCCCCTTTACCAAAATAAGCAAAAAAAGAAATACTGATTAAATGCCATATTTAAATTCTTTCCTATTTACTTATTGGAGACATACAATTCCATATAAATTCTATGCTTAAATCCTTTTATCTTTGAAAAACTTTCCTTTTTTCGCTTGAACTCTTTAAAACCCAATTTTGTATATATTCGATAAGCAACCTCATTTGTATCCACAACTTCCAGAAAATACCGATGATAATCCTCCTTCTCCAAGACGTAACTCACAAGAGCAGTTGAAACCCCTTTACCTCTCGATTTAACTGCAGTGGCAACACATTCAATATAACCTGTGTCATCTTGGCATGCCAATTTTTTATTAAACTCATCTTTCATAAAATGATAAGCTATACTCCCTTTCACATAGCCAAAGTAGTCTCTCAAAATTGTCTTATCAATTGCCAATGCTCGATTCTGGTTATTGGAACAAGCCAAAATCCCAACAAGTTCTCCTTCTAAAGTGGCAAAATAAAAAACATCTGGACAAATCATTTTCTGAAACGCTTCAATTAACTTTTCTCGATTGTTTGAGAGAAACGCTAAGTTTTTCTCGTATCCATTAACAAAAACGGCTGCTACCTCATGAGATACAACTCTTTTAAACCCTTTCATTGGCCTTACTCTAATTTCATAGCTTTCCATTTAACTTCCCCCTGATATTAAACTGACCGTACAGTTTATAAACTTGTGTTTAAAAACCCCTTGAGTAGGGGTTTACTTTTTAGATATCCCATTCAAAAAAACATCAATCGCATTTTCGTAAAGAAGATAAAACTTTTCCTCATCGTAACCAAGGAATTGTGTAACACTCATACCAGTGAGTGTACTATAAAGAATATAAGCTAAATCATCAACCGTTTTATTACTTACAAACTCTTTATCACGTATGCCTTCCTCGATGATCTGATAAAATACATCATATTCAGGCTGAAGTAGATTGATAATCTTTTCTTTCACCATATCTTCGATGTTCTCCATGCCCATATACTCTGGAACGGTTTTAGACAGTGGATTTTGCATATCCGAAGCATAGTATTGGGCGAGCAAGTATAATTTCTCTGTAGCAGTTATAACTTGATTAGCTTGAGCTTCCCATTCTTGCATCCAGGATTTATTGGCTGTTTCAACAGTGTATAAAAATAATTCTTCTTTGCTTTTAAAGTGATAATAAATGCTGCCTTTGCTAATTTCTGTGAATTCACGGATTTCTTCCATGGAAGTAGCAGCATAACCCTTTTGTTCAAAAAGAACTTTGGCTTTTTCTGCAATGTGTTTTTTCGTTTTTTCGCCTTGGCCAACAGGTCTCGCCATAGTGATTACCTCATCATTCTTGTTTTATATTAATAAACTGACCGATCGTTTTATTAATTATAATTTATGAACCTTAAAATTGCAACTTCATTTAAAGATTATCCTTCTAAACCTTTCATTATTTTAGCAGGTGCAACCTGGCCTGTTTCCGCCAAGTCAAGACGCCTATCCTTATTCCAGATAGGGGCCCTATAATGCAATAACGGTTACTAACCTTCCTTTTTGAACTAAGCACATTTAATTGAATAGAATCTCAAGTAGTTGCTGTGGATGCGCATTTATTAATCCATGGACAATAATAATCACCCACACACTGCGATAACGTGCCCACAAATACCCCAAAAATAGTCCTACGATTCCATGGTTTGTAATAACCGTTGCCATATCAACATTCCATTGACCAGATCCATGTACCGCAATATGCCAGCTCGCCCATAAGAGTGATGTAAGAAGAATTGCCGGCCAAGTACCTAGTATTAATTCCAGACGTGTTTGCAACCAAACTCTATAAAAGAGCTCTTCGAGTAGACTATTAATAAGAAAACCTACGAGTAAAGTGACGATTAACATCGCTGGATCAGTTATACCCATTGAAACAAAGGGTGTAGAAAATACCGAAAAGAAGTTAAGGTAAACCCATATTATAATGACAATAAACGGCCAATACCATTTAATACTCACTGTTGATTTTATAGGTTTTGATTGCTGTTGTTTGGGGTTACTTCGATAAAACAAAAAAAGTATTAGTGGAGTGAACAATAATAAAGTTATTTTGGATATCATAAACCACAATTGGAACGCCATACCTTGAAAGTTCACAAAGAGAAGGCCAATCGTGAAAAGAGATCCACACAAGATTAAGACAACGATTTGGATTATGATACTCTTTGGATCAAAATGTTGAAGGGGATTGTATTTATTACGTTGAAACGGTAAGAATCGGATGAGGAGTATACCGACAATTATAGGTATCCACTTGTTCCAAAGGGGCATTGTTCCCTTATGATCCCCACTATAACGTATATTTGTTTCCCCAATCCATATTAGCCAAAGGGATGATAGTAAAATGACAAGAATACTTATAACGCCAATTAGCTTCCCTGTTCTGGGAAAATAACTATTCATAAATACCCGACCTTTCATCCCATTATTGCGTTCCAGATACAGAAGAATTGTGTTTTTTACTCAAATATTATTTAAATGGACTTTTGTTACACCACAATCTGGCCAAACAAATCAAGGAAACTTATTCGGTTCTTGCGCCCGATAATGGAAAACCTTATTCAAAAAAAACACTTGGATACTCTATTACACCAGAAACATTATTAAGAG
Source organism: Virgibacillus siamensis (assembly GCF_039522605.1). Classification (GTDB taxonomy): domain Bacteria; phylum Bacillota; class Bacilli; order Bacillales; family Amphibacillaceae; genus Lentibacillus; species Lentibacillus siamensis. The sequence goes on along the minus strand of NZ_BAAADS010000025.1, from coordinate 16,657 downwards.
AAGCTTCCTGTAATTCAATAGCCATTAATGCTTCTTCAGGCACTTCAAATGGTGCTTTAATTTGCCATTGAGATGACTTCCTAAAACCAAATTTCGGATAATAATCCGGATGACCTAGCACAATAACAGACTGAAATCCAAGTTTCTTTGCCTTTTCTAATGCCTTTTGTATTAAGGTCCTACCTATACCTTTATTTTGACAATCAGGTAAAACAGAAACAGGTGCAAGCGCCAATGAATCTGCCTTTTGATTGCCATCATTAATTAAAATATTAGATAAAAGTATATGTCCTAATATCTTATCATTATCCTTACTAACAGCCACTAGCGATAACTCGGGAATGAATGCTTCTGATTGCCTGATTCGCGAAACTAACTTATGCTCATTTTGATCACTTTGTTCTGCAGAAGCAAATGCAATTTCTACAACCTTCTCAGTTAATACATAGTCACTTTTTTGTTCTTGTCTAATAATAAAATTCATATACAAACTCCCAACTGCAGAATAAGGCCCTACAATGACAATTGTAACGCACATCTTATTCCAGAACAGCGCCCGATTACGGAACAATGAAATATCCTTTTTATGTTCACCTTATATAAAAAAGGACGCATTTATTTAGTTTTTGCGTCCTATTGTTATAAATTAAATTTATTCTGACTTGAATGCTTGAAGTATTCTATATAACAGATGTCTCGCTTTTCAGTAGACAATAAACTTATCAATGATGATTTTATAACTGCCTTTCCATTCAACACCTTTTACTGGAATACTTGTACCAAGAAGAGAGATTTTTTCTTGAATATTTTTGAGCAAGCGTTTTTAATATTCTGCAGTCTCAACTGTGTATAATGCTGGCTACGTATATTGCGAAAACCTTCTAATGCTTGCTCGGCCCATTCCAACTTCATTTATAGTTCTCCCTGATCAATCATTTCAACTACTTCCTCTGTTGTGTAGGTTTTGCCGTTCAATATATCCGTTTTCGCTTGAAGCAATTTTTGTTTTAATTCTGGATCAGCTTCCACATCGTTAGCGACCGTTGTTTCCGGTTTCTCCATTACAGAAAGGTAGTACTCTTTTCCTTCAATTTCAACAACCGGATCATCGTCAGAAATGATTTCTTTCATCACTTCTGCCATTTGACCTTCAATCTTCCTCATTTTAACCCTCCTCGAGGATATTCTGAATGAACCCTATACTTATTATACAACATTTGAAGTGGAATATCGATATGGTAAAGATATATCTTGAATATTGGTCCTACAATGGGAATTTGGAAGCAGCACTTTATTCCGGAAGTGCGCCCGATGATTGAAGATTGGGTTTCCTGTAATCCTGCAATTATTATACATAACCTACCATTCGATTTTACGACACTATTTACTTTTTAATTCATCTAATAATTGATACCCATCAGATGGCATACCCGCATATGCACCGAGCCAAGTTGGATATTTCATAGGGATAATTGTCCAAAAAAATTGGAAGAAATTATATATCGCTAACCATAGAGCAATGCTTTTTAAAAGTCCATATTCATGACCCGAAAATAAGAATAAAATCAACATAACAAAAAAGACAAGCGTTACCAATGGACCTCCCGACATGAAAACAATCCATTGAACTTTTGTGTATTCCTCTGCATTTCTTATATAGGAACAAAATCCCACAAACCCCCAACTTAAATGAAAGTGGATCCTGCCTATTCGAAAGGTTTCTTTGTTTGAATCAGTTAAATCGCCTAAATACACTTTTGCCACTTCATCTTTGGTAGTAAGTAATAGCCCCAAAGCGTGACCTAATTCATGTAGAAGTACACTTAAAGGCCCTCCAATGTAAAGGAGAATGATAAAAAATAGACAAAAAGCAAAAATACTTATAAGATCAACCCTTCCTATAAATCGTATTATCCAAAAAGTACGCCCTCGTTGAACTGTTAGGGTGCTACGAGTTCCACTTTCATTCTGTCCGGATCTTCAAAGAAAACGGCGTAATGATCATCTCCTCCAGCAAATGGATGCTGATTAGCATAAAGAATAGTAATCCCTTTATCTTTTAATTTTCTAGTCATATCATCAACGTGCTGGCGTGATTCTGCGTGAAATGCTAAATGATTTAGACCTACTCGACATCTATGATATGAAACGTCCAGGAACCGTTCTTCTGTTTGAACAAATACGATGTAAGTATCCGCCATTTTAAAACTTTTTCCACGATCCCATTCCTGAAAAGGGCTGTATCCCATTTCTTCCAGAAACCATCCCCAAAAATCTATTGACCTTTTTAAATCGGAAACATATAGCTCAATATGGTGAAGTAATCCTTTTGACAAGAAATAGCCCTCCCACTTTATTCTGTTAAACTGCCTTTATTTTTCACGTCTAATCCATAATATTATATTTTTTCATTAGTTCTTGAGCTTGTTTAATTCCATCCTCAGTTAGATGGACAGATTTTGCCCGTTTGCTTCCAACAATGTAATTATTATCGTTCAATTCGTTCAATGACTCAAAAGGATATCCTTTTCAACTTCTCTGGGCTTCTCCTAAACCGTAATCATCTGGAAACGAAGTTAAATACAATAGAAGTAATGTAAGTTCGTCAATTTGATCTTTCATATTAAAAACGCCCTTCCCTTCCCTTTACTTTTACATCTATTATAGATGAAGAAGCTATATAGAAAAAGCTAACTCCCACAAAAGTATTATAGCAGGATTAAGTCGCGGAGTTACTTTTTAAGCGCGCCCTTTTAACGGAAGATGGAGTTTCAAACGTCAACAGTACCGATCTACAATCGCCAAAAGTTGATTCCTATTTTCCAATGATACATTTTCTGCTAATCTTGCACCTGCAATAATTGGAGCCCAACTGAGGACATCGCCTTTTGATACTCCACTCATTTCACAATAGCAATTTAAATACATTTCAGCCAATTCCACTGATGATTGACAATAGAGCAGGTACGTCCTGTACACACCGGCACAAACATTACCGGAGCAAGTTCTCATTAAATAATTTAATGACCTTGTCGCCACAAAGAAATATCTTTGCTGTATTCCCTGTTGCTATATGGTTATTCAAAGTCATATCTTCCCCCCTTAATCAACAATCTGGCCTTTTCGGTAGAATCGGACACCAATACTTGTTCCAGAAAGGCGCCGATTGCTTAATAGAGATTAATCCTTACCTAAAGAAAAACCATCAAATAAACGTCCACCATATGGATACAATATTTCATCAACCAACTTGATAACTTCATTTTTGGAACCACTTTTATAAAATATATCAAAGGCTTCAACAAACTGCTCTACGAAATTTATGTCATAATCTCTTAATGAACGTATTATTCATTTAGAGGAACCAATCCACTTATTATTTGTTCTTAATACAAATTCACTGACAACTTCAGCAAGTGTATTAGCAATAAAAATTTCTTCTGCTCTATTATTACAACCAATAAAATCATCAAGAATGTCCGTAATTAAGTATCGTTTCGTATTTATTATCTCAGTTGACCATTTTTCTGGACCTTTCGAAAATAATTCTTTTGCTTCACATTTGATTGAATCAATTATCCCATCACCTTTTAGAATTATACCTTCTGATACCATTCGAGGCAGTGATGGTCTACCTCGATTATAATCGCTTTCAAAATAGTGTTGATAAGATTTTAAGTTATGTGCAAACACTTCTATCTGCCAATCATAAGCAATAAACGACTCTCTAAAGTGGCGAACGCCCAAGTTAAAAGAAGTATTCCAGCAATAACAACCATTGTTACCTGATAGGTTACACTTGGAAAGGTGGCCTGCCACCCTCCACCTGGTAATGGTTCGAGTGGAAGAGCTATAATATTGTATAGGCCTAACAGCATTAATACTGAAAAACTTCCAGATTGTATAATTTTCCAGAGCTTGTCGTTCAAACAAATCATTCCTTTTTATCATTCCAAATAACAAATTAACCAGGTAATAGTAAATTTGTAAATTATAAACTACAAAAATAGATCAATACAACAAATATAACTTTAATGCGTAAAAGCCTTTTGTCTATTCATCTATATGCCCTTATATACCATATTGACGGCATTCCTTATTAGTGAATAGCGCTTCTATTGCGGAAGAATGAAAATCAATCAATTTTTACACAAGTACATCATTTTTGATTCCAAAATCTGATGGGTTTTACCAATAATTATACAGAGGTTAAGCTAATCACCTATCTTCCTCAAAACTTTATCATAAACTTCCTCTGCATCGATCCCGGTTAACAATGGTACGGCATCAACAACATCAACATTCACGCCATTTGGAACGATAGTTGTCGATATAATAAATTTATAGTCTTCCTGATTATGGATGGCGTCGTTTATTTTGCCTTGATGAAGTTCCACCTCCCCGGAAAATCCTCCTTTTTCCAGTATATCGTGTATTTTTTCCATAACAACAGTTGATGTAGCAACACCTGTACCGCAAATGACCAACACTTTTTTCATGTCTTGTTCCCTCTTTTCTTCAATTTATTCACATACAGCAATCCGCTCAGTGCGATTATGCCGAGCAATCCGATTCCAAACCAGTTCAGCATTTTTCCAAGTGCAACGAATACCCCTGTTGTCCATACAGCGCCATCAACGAGAGCGGAAATACTTGAGTTGCTTCCCATATCGAAATCTGCGTTCGTGGCCATTTCGGTAAACAGCGGGGAAATCCATGTGGCTATGTACAGCCCGACACTCATGTAAATTGTTGCTGCAATCACTGTACGGATAATATTCCCTTTGAACACAGGAACCATCAGGCATACTAAAAATGGAATGGCTGCCAGGTCACCGAATGGGAGGACACGATTCCCCGGCAAAACAACTGCCAGCACCAATGTGATGGGTACCATTAACAGTGACGCTGACAACACAGCCGGATGCCCCACCACTATTGCACTGTCCATTCCGATATACAGGTCACGTCCAGGGAATTTTTTCCTAATCATTTCTCCTGCTGCCTCGGAAATTGGATTCAATCCCTCCATTAAAAGGGAAACCATTTTCGGGAGTAAAACCATCACCGCCCCTGTTTGTATAGCCAGCTGCAATGTTTCCTGGAAGGAATAGTTTGCCAGTACCCCAATGATAAGTCCAAGTATGACACCAACGACGGTTGTATCACCCAATATACCAAATCGTTTTTGTATGGTTTCGGGATCTGCTTCCACCTTATTCAATCCAGGAACCCGGTCAACAACTGCATTTAATGGTTTGGCTAAAAAGTAGGATGGTGCGGATGTAGCGTGTGGAAATGTCATCTGTTTATAGCCAAAATAGGATTCGATATCAGGGGCTACCATGTCACCCAGCCAAAAAATGATCAACACATGAACCGCTATCGTAAAAAGCCCTAAAGCAAAATCATCTGTTAATGCAAATACGAGTGAGCCTGTAAAAGCACAATGCCAATAATTCCAAATATCAACGTTCAATGTTTTGGTAAGACCGAAAATCAGTAATATAGAATTGATTCCGATGCCAACTGGAATGGCAAGACTGCCGAGTGCAGTTCCATAAGAAATTGCAGCAACAGCTGGCCACCCGACATCAATGGTATGTAAATCAAAGCCGAAGTGGTCAACCATCGATTTTGCTGCCGGTCCCAATGTGGTGGTCAATAGATTTAGAACCAAATTTATACCAACAAAACCGATTCCGACAAGGAGCCCTGATCGGATTGCCTTTTTTACCTTTGTACCAAGAAGTAGTGCAAAAAGAAAAATAATGATTGGGAGCATGACGCTCGCTCCCAAATCAACAAACCATTGTAAAATTTTCACCATCAGCTCCCCCAAAAACAAACCTTTTTCTGTATCATTTAGATTGCTACCGAAAAATACTTTAATAGCCGAATCCCAGCCATTCACTTAACACCAGATCGGACCAGCCGAGTTAAAGTACTTTTCTTCCCATCCCAGTTGGTTAATGCGTCGATAAATTGATCATCCTGCAGACTGTTGAACAATTTTTCCAATAATGTCAAGTGGCGTCCTGATTCCAGGATTGCTGGCATAAAAACGAAGGATACGTCCACTTGTTCATGAGAATCTCCCATTTGCCGGAAAACAACCGGATGTTTCAAAGCCCCAATCAGAAGTTTACTTTGGAAAACATATTCCGGGCATGTATGTGGAATAGCAACTCCAAAAGGTTTAACTGGTAATCCGGTAGGCAGTTTCCCTTCCCTTTCGATGACTTTTTCCGGAAAATTGGTGGTTACCAGCTGTAGATTTACCAAGTAGTCTCCCATGTACTTCAGTGCTTCTTTATCCGTCGATGCGTTAAGTTTCATTACTTCAATTTCTGAGCTGTTCATCATTTGCCCACCTTTTAGCCAAAATAACGATTATACAACGTTTTTGCGTGAACAACATCATTCGTTCCATGCACGAGTACACGTCCATCTTGAAAGAGAACCAGCCGATTGCCGTCGGTTGTAAACGATAAAAGGAACGGGTTTTGCTCGACGTTTCCAATTTTGGATAAGTTAAATGCGAGGTTTTCCCAATCACGGTTCCCTTGTTTTTTTGGCCGAATTTGGACCGTATCTCTGCCACACAGGACTGCGGCTTTTGTCTGGTTTTCATATGCCAGAAACGGATATGTCGGCCTTTCACCACAAGTCCGACAATCCTTATTTTTCAGTTTTTCCACATTTATGGAAGTATGCTGATTGGTCCATAAATCAAACGAAACGAGCTTGTTGCGTAGTGCATTCTCATTCTTTGTCAACAGTTTCAATGCCTCCACTGACTGATAGGCTGTGACCATCTGTACCACGGGGCTGATTATTCCGTTCGTATCACATGTCATCCCGCCAACCGGAACCTGCCGCATCAAGCAGTGCAGACATGGTGTAACTCCAGGGATAATTGTGTAACTAATTCCATAACTGCTGACACAGGAGCCATAAATCCATGGAACCTTATACTTATGTGCAATATCATTCATCATCATCCGGATATCGAAATTGTCTGTTGCATCGATAATTAAGTCGATCCCATCGCAAATACGCTCTAACTCTTGCGGTGTTACGTCCATTATTTGTGCATCAATGGAAACGTCACTGTTCACCTGCTTCAGCCTTCTTTTTGCTGCGACTGCTTTTGGAATTCGTTCGCGTGCATCGTTTTCGGTATACAGCTGCTGGCGCTGCAGATTGCTCCATTCCACATAATCACGATCCACTATAGTTAGCTTTCCAATTCCTGCACGTGTTAACATTTCGGCATTCCCGGTTCCGAGTGCGCCTGCACCGACAATCAGTACATGTTTTTCTTTTAACAGCTGCTGCCCCGTTTCACCAATGCCCGGAAATAGGATTTGTCTGGAATACCGTTCGACCATTAAACACTGATTCCTTCCATCGGACTGCTTGCTGTTGCATAGCGCTTTTTTGCAATCCGTCCCGCTTCATAACCGAGGCGGCCTGCTTTTATGGCATATTTCATCGCTTCCGCCATCTTGACTGGATCGTCGGCGGCAGAAACAGCTGTATTCAATAGTACTCCGCTAGCACCAAGTTCCATGGCTATTGCCGCATCTTTAGGGGACCCAATACCTGCATCAACAATGACAGGTACATTCGCCTGTTCAATAATCAAACTTAATTGAAACTGGTTGAGAATCCCCTGGCCCGATCCAATTGGCGATGCACCAGGCATAATGGCATGTGCTCCGAGTTCTTCAAGCTTTCGCGCCAGGACAAGGTCATCGGACGTATATGGCAATACCGTAAAGCCTTCCTTCAGCAATTCTTCTGTTGCCTTTAACGTTTCCACCGGATCGGGCAGTAGTGTTTTGTCACAACCGATCGCCTCGACTTTAATCATGTCGCAAAGGCCGGATGCTTTGGCTAATCTTGCTGTTCGTATCGCTTCTTCCGCTGTTTTCGCACCTGCAGTATTCGGTAATAAATGGTACTTTTTAGCATCCAATTTTTCCAGAAAATTTGGATGTGATGGCTCGAAAATATTCATTCTTCTAACTGAAAATGTTAATACATCCGTTTCTGACACATCCACAGCTTTCTTTTGCATGTCAAAATCCGGATATTTTCCTGTACCTAACAGTAATCGTGACTTTAGATTTTTTTCTCCAATTGTCAACATTTCAACCGCCTCCTACAAATTGTACTAATTCAATTTTATCGCCGTCTGCTAAAGTGCATTTCGAATAAATCGACTGGTCGATTATTTCCCCGTTATGCTCAACAATCACAACCTTATTGTCGATATGATAATGGTCCATGACATCTGTTATGGTAAACACACTTTCATCCAACTGAACATCATTGCCATTGATGACAAGTTTCATGTAGACCCCCCCTTTTGCGTCAACATCCGGTCAGTACGGAAAACACTATCAATCTCGCTACCTCCCATTAAGTCAGCCATAAGCAGGCCTGTGATTGGAGCCAGCAAAATCCCATTTCGGTAATGGCCGGCAGCAAGGCTTAGCCTTCCCAATCGCGGGTGCCTTCCCAAATATGGCAAACCGTCACCTGTTTGCGGCCGGACTCCAGCCCACGCTTTTTCCCATTTGGTTTCCTTTAATGCTGGGATAATAGATACGGCATCTTCCATTAGACGTGACAGACTATTAAGACTGACCGTTTCATCAAATGTATGCGGCTTTTGGGTAGCCCCAATGATTATTTGCCCACCGACTTTTGGGACAATATAGCAGCTTGTTGAAAAAATACTGGACGTGATAAGTTGGCCATGATGACGGACGGAAAAACATTCCCCTTTTACAGGATAAGAATCCAGCTTCAATCCTGTGTTATTAAGAAGTTGTTCGGACCATGCACCTGCCGCCACAATAACTTCATCCGCAAAAATGGTCTCTGTACCGGTTTTCACACCGACAACGCAATTGTATTCGATTACAAGACCTTGTACAGCTGTATATTCCATTACTTTTGTCCCCAGTACCGCGGCGGCCTGTGCATATGCTTTGGTTAGAAGCGGCGGATTTACCTGACCATCTTCCGGCATCCATAAGCCACCAGACAGGTTTTCGGAAAGTGCCTGCTCCTGCTGCACGATTTTTTCCGGGGTAAGCCATTGTGCAACCTCGCTAGTAGATTTGGAGACTGTAACTTGATGGTGATCTACCTTGTGCAGTTTTCGCTGAAATGCAGCGATATCCTTAAATTCAGCAGCTTCCTCGTTAGTCCGTGCAATTTTCAAAATACCACTTTGGAGAAGTTCGATATCGATACCGGTCAATGATCGGAGTTCCTCAGCCAAGCCAGGAAACATCGCCCTGCTTTCTTTTGCAATTGGAAACAGCGGATTATTTTTTTCTAACTCTGCCTGGGCTCCCAGCATGCCTGCCGCTGCCCCTGAAGCTTTTCCTCCCAGAGAATCTTTTTCAACAATCAGTACACGATAATCACGTTTACTCAACTGAAATGCAATAGAACAGCCAATAACTCCCCCGCCGATAATAATGACATCATAATGCTGTTTCATCGTTTCCCTCCCTTAATCAAGCGATTTTACATCTAAAGTTTTTCGGTATTTTTGGGCAGCTTTAACTGGATCATCTGACAGTAAAATACCTGACAATACCGCTACTCCTGTTGCACCTTTTTCAACCACAACCGGAGTATTTTTAGGCGTTATCCCGCCAATCGCAATCACTGGTGTCTCTGTATTCTGAGCAACATTTTTCAAACTGCTCAAGCCCCTGGGTTTCAGCCCCGGCTTCGATTGCGTTTCGAAAATATGACCATAAAGCAAAAAATCAGCACCATGCCCATCCGCGTAAACTGCTCCCTCCAAAGAATGCACTGAGCAGCCAATATACAGTGAACCATACGCTTTTCGCACCATTCCCACATCCGCAGTGTGTGTCAGCTGGACACCATGTGTATGCATGCTCTGTGCAACTTCTATACGACTGTTAATCATTATTTTTTCAAGGGGAATCCCTTTAGAAATAAGCAGCTGTATTGTTGCAACCATTTCCTGATTCATCCAGCGCTTTTCCCTTAGATGAAAAAAGTCAACATACGGATGTATTTTTTCAAGAATCCAAGCCAGTGTTCCCGGCGACTGTTTACCCGTGGAAATCACATGAAGTTCTGCTATATCAATTCACCCTTTTTTATAAGAAATAGAGATAAAATAAAAAACCACTCCCCTAAAAATAAGGAAGTGGTTTGAACGACCGTAAATATTTTGAAAAACAAATAAACAGCATCCGTCCCACCACTTCCCTTCGCCGGTATCAACCGTATCAAGTTCAAAGAGTCCCAAAGTCATTCACTCTGATCTCAGCCTTTCATAAAGGCACCCCTAGTGGTCTGTAAAAATATTCAATTATTGAATACTACGCTAATATAGATCACGGAAAAAGTCAACATATTAATTTATCTGTTGGTACATCGGAGTTATTCAATGAGCGCGCCCGTTAACGGAACAGTTATCCATACTATTATACCTAACAGAAAACAAACATTTGACAACATACCATATCGTTCTTTATTCATTTTCTTGACCCCTTACCTCATATTAATGCTTTACTGACCCGATTCAGGCACAGTGCTTATTTAGCAACTGCACCCGTCAATGGAAGACTTATGCTATTTCCTAAGCCACAACTCCCCAAAAATAATAAAAAGAATAGCTACCACTAAAATTGTCCAAATATACCAATCCGGAACCCATAAATATGACAATGGACTCCCTCCATTTGTATTTCAGTTTTTATTAAGCTTATTCACTTTAATGTTCATTCTTTTTCTTATGCTTATTCCAATCGTATGGTGTTTTTGACCAGTCCCAAAAACAATATCCTAAATATGTGGTAACAAAAATCATAATGTTCAGTAGCCAATCAATTTGATCTTTAGAAAATATATCATCAGCCATAAATGCAACAAAAAATACTAAAGCTGGTATGATTGCATTTTTATTTTTAAATATATTATTTCCTCCAACATTCTATTATGTATATAGCCTCCCATCATGCGGCTGGAAAGGCAAATGGTTGTTCCATGATTAGTGCATATCAATTTCGTTTATTAGTTGGTATTACTTATTCTTTAATTCTGCTATGTCTTTTCCTAACCATTTACGAATACAATCTTTATCTTTAATAATCAATGTTGATAAAATCGCACCAATATAAGCTGCTACACCACCAGCGAGTATAAATAATATAGATTACTGGAATAATGATACCTGTCGTTGTGTCCATTACGGGAACTAAAACCAAGGAGCGTAACTTTTATCATGAAACGATATAGCGCACTTAATTATCCAGCAATTATAGGCTTTAAGATATGCCTTTTTTTAAAAATTACAGCTAATTAGTTTTGGCTTTTATTGTTAAAAGCTTGTTTTTTCCTTTCACTACGCTCGATCTCAATCTTATCACTTAATTCGGGATAAAGCTTATTAAATGATTTTACCATCTTTGTGGTTTTTCTAAATGCATATTTTTTTACCTCACCGAATGGAATCCATATGTCTCTATCCCGAATCTGTTCATATATTGATTCAATTACCTCATCACGATAGGGTGGGGGAAGTTTCCCATTTATACGTCTTTCCTTCATTTTTTTATGGTAAAGTTTATAAAGCTCTTCCGTGATCCAATTCTTTTGTCTTTCCTTCAGTTGCGAAAAACGTTTATTGGTTTGAAGGAGCTTTCCGTTTACATTTATATGATTTTTCATGAAAACCATCTTTCTTTGGATATGATTATTTTTTGCTATATATTGTCTTACTTGATTGGAAATGAAAAAGGTTCTGCGACAGCTTCTTAAATGCACCAAGTTAATTGCTAGGTTAGCATATTAACATTCCCAATATATTTGTAAACTTCTTTATTCCGTTAAAGCGCCGTTAATGGCAATTTCATTCAACATTATTCCTGGACGTAATTATTGAATCCCATGTCCAAAAAAACAATGCTGAAATAAACGCATACAAATAAAATGCCGAATTTGCATAAAATGGTTCGTAATTATTATAGACCCCGTAAATTGGTATATATACGATTAAAGATCCTAATAGATATGCTACAAAATATATAATATTGAACTTACGAGAATCGAGGTATTTATTCAACAACAATTGGATTGGTAAAGCAAATAAACCATATGACACTCCAAACACTAGTCCAAAAAAGAAAACAATGTATATTGCATCAAGCGAAAAACTGAACGGAAAAGACTCCATCAATAAATAAAATACCGACATAGATAACCCTGATAAAAGTATTAATGTCAAACGTCTTTTTAGCATAAAACAACCTCTCTTATTCAGGAATGGCACCTGTTTATGGAACAGTTTTAGTTTAGTATTCAAGAAGATTGTTTGTTGCTTTTCCTATGGTATTTTAACTTCTTACGTCCTCATTTAATTCATAGAAAGGTGTTTATAATCATTGAGGGTATTTGATATTTTTGTCTTTATCATCACCGTTTTCATCTTCATCTTCTTGTTCTTCCTGCTGCACTTCTTCGTGGAATTCCTTGTCTTGTCCATACGCTGCTTCCAATGGGGTATAATAACTTCTCGGAATTTTACCTGTAATAGCAATTTTACAGGCAATAAAAATCATTAGTGTAAGTACAGTTGCCAACGAGATGACAAGAAAAATTGGTAAAATAAACATTGGATCCCTGCCTTCGATTAAAAGTAACCGATTTTTTGTGGAATAGAAGTAGAAAGATAAAGTTCTCTTTGCTTAATAACAATTATTTCAAAAAGTATCTGTTCTTTTTATAAGCGCTTATTCTATACATTAGCCCTTAAACTTGATACCGATTATTTCAAATTCCAGGGATTAAATCAATTTTTTAAAAAATGGCACTTACCTTACTTGTGACAAGTGCCCGTTTATTTAGGAGTATTGGAATCTCCTTTTCTTGATACTGCGATTAACCATTACCAATCCATTAGGAAGAAAAAGCAGTGATAAAAAGGATAAATGAGAAACCCATTTCAAAGAAAGATACAACAGAGGTACAAAATATTACAAAAGTAAAAAGGTCGATGTTAGGAGTTCTTTCTTTTCTTTTGGTATTGTTGTCCCATTCTTTTTGTCTCTAAGTATTAGATATACTCCAACAATAGTTCCTACACAACATAACCCAATCCAAAATTCATATGTTAGACTAATTCGAACATCACACCTTTTTTTATTAGGTAATCCTGTTTGTTAGCTTAAGTACATTTCTTCACATACCATAAATTCTAACATATATATCCCATTCATTTCCTAATAATCTTCCTCAAAATAGCCCTACAATGTCCTAATAATATTTAAGTTATATGGAAAGTTAAAAGAAACAATGCAAAGGAGTAACATAATGAAAAGCTTCGATTATGGGGATGACAAAATAAGCAATGGTGAAATTATGATTGCTGTGCCCTCCTATATAATTAGCATAGGGATCCTAACATTGCCAAGAGAACTGGCAAATGTAATGGGGTCTTCAGATGGATGGGTAGCACTGGTTGCAGGTGGCATAATTTCTGTTATAGTGTTGTGGTTGCTAGCTAAGATTATGCTGGGATTTCATAACCAATCATTGTTGACATATATATATGTTCTCCCAAAGCCGATATCCGTTATTATCTTGTCTTTGTTTGCTGTCATATGGATAGGTGTTACAGCATTTGAAGTTCGTAGTATCGCGCATGTGACAAAACAATATTTGTTTGATCGGACACCTATTGAGGTGATTGCACTTTTATTTCTCCTTGTTGTTGTTTATGCTGTTTCGGGATCCAGAGCAGGATTATTTCGTTTAAATATGCTGTTCTTACCGATTATTCTTTTTATTGCTTTCGCTGTTTTTGTATTGAATTTAGGACATTTTGAAGGAAATCAGTTGCTTCCAATGTTCGAAACAGACATACAAGGCTATTTAAAAGGAATAGAAACGAGTATATATAGTTATGTCGGATTTGTCATTGTCTTATTTTATACGGGGTTAGTGGACAATCCCCGAAAAACGCCTAAAATGGTGGCAATTGGGGCTTGTATACCTGCAGTGATATACATAATGATTTTTATTCTATCTATAGGTGTATTTGGGCATGCAGTAACATCTGAGCTGCACTATCCGACAATGGAATTGGCTAAGAACACAGAAATCCCGGGGGGCTTTTTTAATCGATTTGAGTTACTCTTTTTTCTTATCTGGACAATGGCCATCTTTAATACAACTTCGATGGCATTAGATATCGTTGTACTTTCACTCAATTCTATCTTTAAGCATACAAACAAATTCAAAATAATCCTCATATTATCACCGATTGTATTTAGTACAAGTATGTTTCCACGAGACATATTTGAGGTGGAATCGTATGGATCCATTCTTTTTAAAATATCATTAATTTACAGTTTGTTCGTTCCATTCTTGTAAATCACCGCTTTATCCCAGCACCTGTTCATCAAATTAATTCAGTCAAAAATCTGGGATAATTCGATTTTCCGGTCACTTTATTTCAGATTTGAACATCTTTATGCAATTTTATTCAGCTGAATATACAAGAAGATCCCCCTTAAAAAGGGAGATCAAAATCCTCAAGTAAATCCAATGGGTGAACCCGTACCTTATATACCTCAAATATATTGAGGTCAAAGAGTACTTCTTGATCAAGCAGCACGTTCCAATGGTCATTTTTTAACAGATGCGCTCGAAAATATCGATTTTTAATACGTAGTTCAATGCCCATTCCTGCTTGTACCACATATGCCTGCTGACCAATCCATATTTTCCATTCCTGTTCCATTACGTTAAAAATCATAATCCCTCGCCGCATTATAGACCGCTTTCCTCAACAGCCATTTGGACAATTTCCTCATCAATTTGCTCTTTTTTTAATTGTGCCCCATACAGTAGAGAATTAATGGTCAATGTGTTAACAACACGCGGCCATCCTTGTGAACGTAGCGCAATGGCTTCAAGGGCAGATGCTGTAAATATGGGCATGTTGGCCCCAGCTAGTTTTAAATGATGCTCTACATAAGCATAAACATCATCTTTATTTAAAGGCTGCAATTGATAGCGCATAACGATTCGCTGCGCTAACGGTCGATGATGATTCAGATTCAATTTTGTTTTTAAATGTGGTAAACCAGCCAATATAAGGATAAACGGATTCGATGAATCCATCTGGAAATTAAATAGAATCGCTAAATCCTGTAAAAAGGCATCTTTTGCCATATGCATTTCATCTAAAATAAAAACGGGTGTCACCTTCCGTTCTTGTTCCATTCGTTCAATGCCTTGTTGAATTTGACGGAATAAATCTATCTTGCGAAACTTTGGTTCTTCTCCCAAGCCGTAGGCTAACCCTCGATAAAAATCCATCACTCCTCCGGTGGACAGTGGAAAATAGACCACATGATACAAGGCGGGGTTAAGGGAATCTTTAAAGGATCGCAAGGTAAATGTCTTACCGGCGCCAGGATCACCGATAACTAAACCAATCCTCTTGGATCTTTGTAAATATTCAAGACCGTTCAATGCTTCCTGATAGCCTGTAGAACGGAATGCGTCTGTTGGCGGCATATCTTTCGAAAAAGGTTCTTTTGCTAATGAATAATAGGTTTTATACATGATCTGAATCCTCCTGTTGATGGGAAGACGGAGAAACGGCGAATGGTGATGGTCCCCGTTTGACATGAGCGTTATCATGCATGGTAACTGGGCTAGCTTCAGCTATCCTTTCGCCGTCCTCAAAAACATACACAGCCTGTTCATCCAATCGAACCTCGATTTTCTGCCCGATATACTTAGATGGCACCTCGTATAACCTTTTTTCTAATGTTATGGTTCCATCCAGCTTCACTTTACGCTCCGCGCGTTTTAAAAAGATCGTGTCCAAAATGGACAAATCCTCCATAAACGTGATATGATTTAATTGAGATTGGAATAGTTGATGAGGTGTTTTACCATCTAGCGAGGCATGCTTTTTACGATGGTAATCCACCTCCAACCATTCCCAAAATCGTTCATTTAATTCCTCCAAGGAATGTACGGGATTGGCCTTTAATAACGGATAAAACCGCGTTTGTATCGTTTTGAACAGCCTTTCTATTTTGCCTTTCGCTTTGGGATCGTATGGTTGCGTATGGGCTAATGTTATTCCCAATTGGGCACATGCATGTTGAAGCGTTTCTGAACGATAGATTTTACCATTATCTGCGTAAATAATGCTTGGTTTTCCACGCCGTATCAATGCTTCCCTTGTGACCTCCCGCAACCCATCAAACTTCTCCGAAGTAAAAAACTGTGCGTAAGGAACGATCCTAGTACAGTCATCAATATAAGCAATCAAAAAGGTTTTCTTCATTTTTCCATTTATTGATATATATGGACCATGGGATAAATCTGCCTGCCACAATACATTCACCTTATCGTACGCAAAGCGTTTTCGTTCTTTTTCCGGATGAAAACTTATATGATGCTTACCAGCCAAATTATGTTTTTTCAATAATCGATTGATGGTGGCATAGGAGACTTCGTGTTTTTGTATCTCCCCTTGTTTAGTTAGTTGTTCTGGTCTTATGTCAAGAATTCGGACAAGTTAAATGTAGAAATTTCTTAGCTTAGCGATTTAACGAAGTCCACC
>NZ_BAAADS010000024.1:0-65611 GCF_039522605.1 Virgibacillus siamensis | reverse complement strand
TGCTTCCCGCGCTCGACTTGCATGTATTAGGCACGCCGCCAGCGTTCGTCCTGAGCCAAGATCAAACTCTCCAAAGAAAACTCACTTTTGGTTCTTTCAAAAGTGTAGTTGCACTTGTGCAAATAAGAACCGCTTCTAATTTGCCAAAGAAAGTTGTATATGATTGACACCAATCAACCATATTTCTATTCTTAGCTTTGTAAATTGAATCCAGGGGAAAGCATTTGCTTTCGTCCTGTTTCGCTAATCCAGCTTCAGCGCTTAGTGCGCTTACGCTGTTTAATTGACATACTGGTTGTTTTGTTCAGTTTTCAAGGAGCAAAATGGGCCTGAGTGGACTTGAACCACCGACCTCACGCTTATCAGGCGTGCGCTCTAACCAGCTGAGCTACAGGCCCATAAGAAATAATGGAGCGGGTGATGGGAATCGAACCCACATCATCAGCTTGGAAGGCTGAGGTTTTACCACTAAACTACACCCGCGTTCAAATGTAAATCATACGATAACTTGATAGTCTCATGAGATCGATGGTCGGGAAGACAGGATTCGAACCTGCGACCCCATGGTCCCAAACCATGTGCTCTACCAAGCTGAGCTACTTCCCGTAAATGGCGCGCCCGAGAGGAGTCGAACCCCTAACCTTCTGATCCGTAGTCAGACGCTCTATCCAATTGAGCTACGGGCGCTTCAAAGCGACATTTCTAAATATATCACATGTGCATTTTGATTGCAAGAATTATTTTAAATGCGGCCGAGAGGACTTGAACCTCCACGGGGTCACCCCCACTAGGCCCTCAACCTAGCGCGTCTGCCATTCCGCCACGACCGCGTGTGTTATAAAGCAATTCACTTTTCATCAATCAAACTGCAAAAATAAAATGCCATGCAACCACAGCAGTTTATTGAATGCGGGTGAAGGGAGTCGAACCCCCACGTCTGTTAAGACACTAGATCCTGGGTCTAGCGCGTCTGCCAATTCCGCCACACCCGCAATAAAATGGTGAGCCATGGAGGATTCGAACCTCCGACCCTCTGATTAAAAGTCAGATGCTCTGCCAGCTGAGCTAATGGCTCAAAACAAATCTATTCATATTGTATAAATACTAATAGAAGATAGTTCACAGTCATTTTTAGAAAACTTGGTTGTCACCGAACCTTTAGGTGACGACCCTAGTTGCAATCATGCAGTAAGAAAGTTTTTACTTTCTTATCTGTCAAAAAAGGCTGGGCCACCAGGATTCGAACCTGGGATACACGGGATCAAAACCCGATGCCTTACCGCTTGGCTATGGCCCAATAGTGGCGGTCCGGACGGGACTCGAACCCGCGACCTCCTGCGTGACAGGCAGGCATTCTAACCAGCTGAACTACCGGACCCAACCAATTCATTTAAAAATGATGACCCGTACGGGATTCGAACCCGTGTTACCGCCGTGAAAGGGCGGTGTCTTAACCACTTGACCAACGGGCCATTAAAAAATGGCGGAGAAGGAGGGATTTGAACCCTCGCGCCGCTTACACGGCCTACACCCTTAGCAGGGGCGCCTCTTCAGCCACTTGAGTACTTCTCCGTATGGCTCCACAGGCAGGAATCGAACCTGCGACTAATCGGTTAACAGCCGATCGCTCTACCGCTGAGCTACTGTGGAATAATAAAAGTGTTATTTAGAAAACTTGGTTGTCACCAAGTATTTAGGTGACGACCTTAGTTACACTTATGCAGTAAGAAAGTTTTATACCTTCTTATCTGCCAAGATAAGCAAAATTAATTTGCCAATCAATTATTGCGACGAGAAATATCGTACAATATATCACAAATAATGTCAATAAGTTTACGAAAAAAATTAAACGGACTGCGAGAAGTCACGAAATCTGCCCGTAACCATCCGCAACCTATTATATTTAAACATGGTATAGGATCTCCGTCAATATTTTAATACAAAATAAATTTTTATTCCTTTAAAAAAAGGGAAATACCCATCAGGTTTCCCCTTTTTAATAGACTATTCATTCTCCCGATGCTGTTTCTGGTAATCTGTTTCTTCGATATCACTTGTTTCAATCCGCGGCTCCTGAAGGGCTGATCGAACACCCCAATAATAGAATACAAGGGCACCCAATGAAGTAACAACCGTGTCCCACGGAGCTGCAATTAAATGATCCTTCATTGGTCCGTAACTTCCAATATAGGACATTACCATTAAATATAAATAGTATAAAATCAACCACCAGCTGGCTTGAAAGTGACTTCTGACAAGATCCTTCGTAAATGATTTATTTTGTACAGCAAAAATCACATATAAAACGAGTGAAATAACAATAATCGGAATCAAGAATGAAATTACCTTCCACTGACTCCAGTATACGACCAGCGTTGCCGAAATAAAGGCAAGTGGTGTCAGAAATGTCGCTGCTTTCAAAGAAAATGGCCGATGCATATCAGGTTTTTTGTAACGCAATGCCATCAGTGAAACGGGACCAACCACAAAAGTCAATGCTTTTGCAGACGTACTTGCATCCACTAAATCTTCCCACGCCTGGAATCTGGAAGGCATCATCCATACAATCGCCAGGACCATTGTCAGCCATAGCGCTGCCCTTGGAAGGCCTGTTTTCGGGTCAACCTTTTGAAAGACCTTAAAGAAATATCCATTTTTCGCCCAGGCAAACAGTGACCGCGCTGTTGCAGAGAAGTAAATGTTTCCGGTTGCAGAAGGAGAAATGACCGCATCAATCAACACCAGATTCGCCAACCATACAATACCAAGTGCGGCAGCTAAGTCTGCCCACGGAGAATCGAAGTGCAATTGATTCCAGCCGCCTTTTTCTGCCAACATTTCCGGTGGGACGGCGCCAATATATGCAATCTGCAGCAGCATGTAAATGATTAATCCAATCACTACTGAGATAAGAATCGACACCGGAATGCCTCGTTCCGGGTTTTTTGCTTCACCAGCAAATTCAATTGGTTGCCTGAAACCGTTGAATGCAAAAACGATACCTGCTCCGGTTACTGCCGCAAAAATCCCTTTCGCTCCCCCAGGATCAGCTCCCTGCATGACTTCAAAATTCGAGATGTCCATATTTAAAAACAAAACTGTGATAATCAGTAACGGCACAACAAATTTAAACACTGTCAATACTGTATTTGCTTTTCCGAAGAAATTAACACTCCAATAGTTCAACAGAAAGAAGATAATGATAAGACTTATCTGTACGGTAAACCCCATAATCGTCGGCGTTCCATCCGCCTGACCAAGACCATCAAACCAATATTCCAAATAACCTCTTACTGCCTGTGCTTCAATACTGATCACCGCTGAATATGCCAACATCGAAATAAATCCGATTAAAAAACCAACTACCGATCCATGCGTAAAATCGGGATAGCGAACAAATCCGCCTGCAACAGGCATCGCTGCACCAAGTTCGGAATATACCATTCCTATTAACATGATGATTGCCGCACCGATAATCCATGAAATCCATGAATACGGGCCAGCAAATCCCGCAGCAGTTGCTGCCGCATACAGCCATCCGGATCCGATGATTGATCCTACCCCAAGAAAGGTTAAATCCAGTGTACTCAATCTACGTTTGAACTTGCCATGGTTGTTTTGAGCCATAATCTACCTCTTTTTTATTTAAATAGTCCGTCAATTTTGAGCAAACGAAATTAACGGACTTCATGGTAGCAATTAATTTTTATGAATGTCAACTATTTTTTGTTAACGATTACAAAACACCCTCGCCTATTCCTTGAGCAACAGTTTCCCATGACACCTTCCGCACCGGTATTTTTTAACATCAATACGTCTTACTCTTTTATAAATATATGAACAGTTTGTACACTGATAAGTATATTTTTTACTGTACCTGTACGAAGGAAGCGGCTGGCAGTGTCTTGGAGAACCGGTCTTTTTCAGCAGACTTTTGAACTCGGGATCACCATGTTTATACCCTTTTCCTTCTATATGAAGATGATAGTGACACAATTCATGTTTAATAATACCTTCTACTTCCGTTTCACCCATTTCAGTAGCATACTTCGGATTAATCTCAATCAATCGCTTGGAAGGAATATACCTGCCGCCTGTTGTACGCAGCCGGTAATTATATATCACTTTATCATGATAGGGTTTCTTAAAAAATGCTATCGATATATCATGGACAAGCCGGTGCAATTCCTGTTCTTCCAGCAGCTTCATATCACTCATCCTCTGTATTTTCTCGATTTTCATTTTACCATATTGACCCGGATAACAAAATCTCTCTTATTTATAGTTATTTTAATTAAAGATTCATTTTTATTAATTGATTTTTAGTAGATTTGTATTATAATAGAATATGTACAAATCGATACTATAAGGAGAGGTGTTCAGGTAGTGAGTAACGAAAAGAAAAGAATGACTACTGCTTCAGGTGCTCCTGTCGGTGATAATCAGAATATGATTACTGCAGGCGAAAGAGGCCCAGCTTTAATCCAAGACGTTCACTTTTTGGAAAAAATGGCTCATTTTGACAGAGAACGTGTGCCGGAACGTGTTGTGCACGCAAAAGGTGCAGGCGCACATGGCGTTTTCGAGGTCACAAATGACGAAATTTCAAAATATACAAAGGCTGACTTTTTAAACGAAAAAGGGAAACAAACGCCAATGTTCATCCGATTCTCAACTGTTGCCGGAGAATTGGGATCTGCGGATACGGTTCGTGACCCACGCGGATTTGCCATTAAGTTCTATACGCAGGAAGGCAACTATGACATGGTCGGTAATAATACACCTATTTTCTTTGTCCGCGATGCTATTAAATTCCCGGATTTCATTCATACGCAAAAACGAAATCCAAAAACCAATTTGAAAGATAAAAATGCGGTCTGGGATTTTTGGTCACAATCACCTGAATCCTTGCATCAGGTTACTTATCTGCATGGGGACCGCGGTATTCCGGCAACTTTCCGTCACATGAACGGTTATGGAAGCCACACCTACAAATGGGTTAATAAAGATGGTGAACCGGTATGGATTAAATATCACTTTATCGCTGATCAGGGTGTGAAAGGTCTGGATCCGGATCTTGCTGACAAGCTTGCCGGTGAAAATCCTGATTATCATACAGAAGATCTATATAACGCAATTGACAAGGGCGATTATCCATCATGGACGCTTTATGTGCAAATTATGCCTTATGAGGACTCAAAAGACTATAAGTGGGATCCATTCGATGTAACGAAGACTTGGTCTCATAAAGATTACCCACTTATTGAAGTTGGTAAAATGACACTTAACCGGAATCCGGAAAACTATTTTGCAGAAGTAGAGCAGGCTGCACTGTCACCAGCCAATTTTGTACCGGGAATTGAAGCTTCTCCAGACAAAATGCTGCAAGGCCGTCTGTTCAGTTATTCGGATACACAGCGCTATCGTATCGGTGTTAACCACCAGCAGCTGCCGATTAACCGTCCGATTAACGATGCCAACACATCGAACTATCAATTCGATGGCCAAATGCGCTATGATAATGGCAGTCGCAGTGTTAGCTACGAGCCGAACCGCTACGAAACAGAACCAAAAGAAGATCCGGACTCAAAAATCAATCCATTTGAAGTGTACGGACAAGCTGACAGTGTTGCCTATTCACAAAAAGATCATTATACACAGCCAGGTGACCTGTACCGCTTAATGAGTACGGATGAAAAAGACCGTCTCGTCCAAAACATCGTAGATCATATGTCACAAGTTGATTATGATGACATTAAGCTGCGTCAGATCGAGCACTTCTACAAAGCTGATCCGGAATTAGGCGAGCGTATTGCTGCCGGATTGGAATTAAAAGTACCGGAAAATGTTAAATAATTTCAATTCAAGTAAAAAGCTGATGATCTTAAGTGATCATCAGCTTTTTTAACATTAATATGGATATCGGATTTCTATTTCCCAACCATCGATAAGGCAATCCGTCCTTTATCTGCATCTACCTGTTCAACCCATACCGTTACAACGTCACCGACCGCTGCAATGTCCATAGGATGTTTCACAAATTT
This sequence comes from Virgibacillus siamensis, assembly GCF_039522605.1. Taxonomy (GTDB): domain Bacteria; phylum Bacillota; class Bacilli; order Bacillales; family Amphibacillaceae; genus Lentibacillus; species Lentibacillus siamensis. The sequence goes on along the minus strand of NZ_BAAADS010000024.1, from coordinate 59,567 downwards.
TTTGGCCATCTTGGAAATATGAACAAGCCCATCCTGTTTAACGCCGATATCAACAAACACACCAAAGTCGACTACATTTCGGACCGTTCCCTGCATTTCCATGCCAGACTGCAAATCCTCCATCGATAATACATTCTGCTTTAATAGCGGTTTTGGCAAATCATCACGGGGGTCACGCTCCGGACGGCTTAATGCGCTCATAATATCGGCCAATGTCGGTTCACCGATTTCGAGCTGCTCAGCCATTTCCTGCTTATCAAGCTGATTCAGTTTCTTACTCAAATGCTCTGAACCGATATCATGCATCCCGCAATCTATAGACTGAAGCAGTTTTTTCACTGCTGCATAACTTTCCGGGTGAATTGGAGTCCGGTCGAGTGGATTTTCCCCATCCGGGATCCGTAAAAAACCAATTCCTTGTTCATATGTTTTGGCACCAAGTCTCGGTATTTTCTTCAATTGTTTGCGGTCGGTAAACTTCCCATCCTCATTTCGCTTGTTTACAATATTATTTGCGACTGCTTTGCTTAAACCGGAAACATACTGCAACAACGATGTTGATGCTGTGTTCACGTTGACACCAACTTGGTTGACAGCTGTTTCGACTACAAATGTCAATGACTCATTAAGTGCTTTTTGACTGACATCATGCTGGTATTGACCAACACCTATTGATTTCGGATCAATTTTCACTAGTTCCGCCAACGGATCCTGAACTCTTCTGGCGATGGATGCTGCACTTCTCTCTTCCACCTGTAAATCAGGAAATTCCTCACGAGCCAGCTTCGAGGCTGAATAGACGCTTGCACCCGCTTCATTGGCAATGATGTACGGGATATCCAGTGTATGCTTATTGATAACATCCGCAATAAACTGTTCTGTTTCCCTTGAAGCCGTACCATTTCCGATGGCAATCAGCTCTACACCATGTTTTTTAATGTACTCCATCACAATCTTTTCTGCACCGGCTGTATCATGTTTTGGTGCAGTCGGATACATCACTCCAACTTGATATACTTTCCCTGTCTCATCCACTACAGCAAGCTTACAGCCGGTTCTGTATGCCGGATCGACTCCCAGCACTGTTTTGCCCTTAAGCGGTGGCTGCAGCAGAAGATTTTTCAGGTTTTTTGAGAAAACATCGATGGCCTGTTCTTCTGCTTTCTCGGATAGATAATTGCGGATTTCCCGCTCCACCGATGGCTGAATAAGCCGCTTGTAGCCATCCTCAATTGCCAGCCTGATAATATCTGCTGTTTCCTGATTCGTTGGATTGGTGATTGTCTGTTTCTGCAAAAATTCAATAACACGTTCCGCCGGCGGGTCAATCGATACCTTGAGCACGTCTTCTTTTTCCCCGCGATTTAAGGCCAGAACACGGTGGGAGACCATGGAACGGACTGCTTCACTGTAATCATAATACATTTCATAGACACCTTTTTCATCTTTCGCAGCATCTTTCACTTCTGATTGCATCATTCCACGCTTAAATGTTTCATTACGTATGTATTTACGAAATTCAGGATCATCGGATATCCACTCAGCAATAATGTCATTAACACCGGCGAGCACGTCATGAACGGAATGCAGTTCATGTTCTTCTGATAAATATCCTTCAGCCTCTGAACTGATATTCTGCAGCTCCTGTTCCCACACAAGTACTGCCAATGGTTCCAGGCTCTTTTCCTTTGCCTTAACAGCTTTAGTGCGCCGTTTTTGTTTATACGGCCGGTACAAGTCTTCCACACGCTGAAGCTGCGTTGCCTGGTTTATCTCTTGTTCAAGTTCTTCCGTAAGCTTGTCCTGCTCATCAATCAGACGAATAACTTCTTCTTTTCGAGTGGCAAGATTAACGGCATACTGATATTTATCCTCAATGGATTTAATTTGGACCTCGTCAAGCCCACCCGTCATCTCTTTCCTGTACCGTGCAATGAATGGGACAGTATTCCCTTCTTTCATTAACGCGATAACTTTTTGTACAATACCGGTATTAACTTCTGTTTCTTTTGCAACCCATTGTTCTATTTCAATTGCCACCATATGTTCCTCCTTCATGTACGAAACTAATTTTACCAAAGATAGCGTAAAATGAAAAAAGCCAACCAGATTCGGCTGACTTATCACGCGTCATATCGTATCGCAATTAACGTTGTATCATCATACCTAGATCCGCCAACAGTATATTCATAGTCCATAACAATTTGCTGTGCATCTTTGTTCAGGAACATCCCCTTCGACAAGTCAGCATCAGAGACACCATCCGAAAACATGATAAAGTTCATTTCAGAATCCAGCTTATCGCTTACCACTTTGAATGGCCGGTGATAGCCTGCCAAATAACCTGCATTTGGTATATTACGTTTCTTTTTGCCATTTTTTAAGATAGTTAGCACACCAATGTTTCCAATTGAGGAAAAAGAATACCGTTGTGACAGGAAATCCAGTTTCAGAATACCGATAACCACGCCTCTTTTTCCTGATAATTGTTCATTGCACCGTTTAATTAATTGTTCAATTGTCGTATGAATATTACTTCGAATAATTTCCGTTACAATCCGCGATGATTCCATGGCAAATTCACCGCTGCCGAGTCCATCTGCTAGGACACATAAAAATTCATGCTCTGTTTCGGTGTAAAAATAGCTGTCACCACAGTAGTACTGTCCTTTCTTGGCCTTCTGGTAAACAGCTACATCCACTTTTCTTCGTTGATCAGTCAATCAAGAACCTCCGAGCTTTCCGATTGAATAGCTTCCCGCAGTTTTCTTAATGAACGGCGCTGCAGTCTTGAAACATGCATCTGGGAAATCCCAAGCAACTCCCCTGTTTCTTTCTGGCTCATCTGATCAAAATAAGTGCAGCGCAGAATTTGCTGTTCACGTTCAGATAGCACCGGTAAAATTTTCTCCAGCAGCATTTGCTGATCAATCGTATCATAACCATCTTCACTGTTTCCTACAAGATCAAGGATAGCAACCGTACTACCATCGGAGTCAGCTTCAATTTTCCGGTCGACGGAAAGTGCCTTATAACTTTTGCCCATTTCCATCGTTTCCAGTACTTCTTCTTCTGCCACTCCAAGATGGTCAGCAATTTCACGGATTGAAGGGGAATCCTGATTGGAGGTGGTCAATTCTTCGACAGCTTTTTTGATTTTCGGACCAAGTTCTTTAATTCTTCGCGGTACATGAACACTCCAGGTTTTATCCCTGATAAACCGTTTGATTTCACCTATAATTGTTGGAATTGCGAATGATTCAAATGACTTGCCATAGGACGCATCATACCTTCGCACTGCAGCCAGCAGTCCAATCATGCCCACCTGAACAAGGTCTTCATGAATCGTGCTGTTCTTTGAATACTTTCTGGCGATGGATTCGACTAAATCATTATATGCCAGGACAACCTTCTCCTGCATCGCTTCATCTGTCGGGTCCTGCTGGAGATGTTCGATCCATTGGTAGACCTCATCTCTCCCTTTATTGTGTTGTTGAGATTTGGTCGTCATCAAGGCCCACCTCGGTTTCATAAAGGTACTTCGTCATTAACACGATAACACCATAATTGTTGTTAATTTCCACTTTATCCATTAACGCATTAATTAAGAAGAGCCCAAACCCACCTTCACGCAAATTTTCCACCGGTTCGGACCGGGTGTATGGTCCAATCCCACCTTTAATTTCCTGCAGGTTAAAGCTTCCACCATGGTCTGCAACCATAACCTCCAGTCGATTTTCGTACACACCAAACCCGACAGTTATCTCGCCATCATCTCCCTCACGGTACGCATGATCGACAGCATTCGTAATTGCTTCCGAAATCGCAACTTTCAAATCTTCTATATCCTCATAGTTAAATCCCATACGGCTGGCAATTCCGGAAATGCTTAAACGGACAACACCGACATACTCTGCTTTTGCAGGTATTCTCATTTCGATAAAATCAAATTTTTCCATTACTCATTCCCACCTCTGATTGCGGTATCGATGTCAATAATTTCATCCAGACCGGTAATTTTAAACAGACGCGATACACGGGACTGCAGATTTACCAGTTTCAGGTGACTGCCTGTCTCTTTTGTTGATTTTAATGCACTGATAAAAACCCCAAGCCCGGTACTATCCATATAGTTAACGTCTTCCATGTCCACTTCAACGGTATGTCCGGATTCTTCCGTTAACGGCAATATCGTACTTTTCAGCCTTGGAGCCGTATAGGCATCAATTTCCCCTGTCAATTGAATAACGGATTTCATATCCTGTTTCACCACATCTATTGTAAGTTCCATTTCCATCCTCCTAGAACACAAGTAATAAGGGTATTCATTATAGCAATACCTTCTTTTTCCCTGTAATCGGCTGATTTAAACTTCCTGTCGCAAAATAATCAATGTGAAATCATCCCGCAGTTGAAAACCTTGCAGACGCTCAAAGTATTTGTATACGCCATTGACTATTTCCTGTGCTGGCAGATGTGAAAAATATCTAATGGTCTCCAGAATTTCTTCGCTTTCAATAAAACGATCGCCCTGCCTGCACTCGGTCACACCGTCCGTCAGCAAAACAACCATGTCTCCTTTTTCAATGCTGCATTCATATTGTTTGTAACTGGCATCGGGTGATACACCAAGCACAAGCCCTTTTGCCTCAATTTCTTCAAACGTGTCATGTGCGGCATTGTAATAAAACCCGGGCTCATGGCCTGCAGAAGAATATCGGAGTTTGTTTTCTGCTGGAAGATATTGTGCGTAAAACATGGTAATAAACATACTTGGATCCACGTTGCGTTCCACAACCCGGTTCAGATTTTTCAAAATCGACTTCGGACTCATTGTTTCTTCCGTAAAGCTGTCCATCGAATATTTGATCATGGACATGCATAATGCAGCAGGTATCCCTTTTCCAATCACATCTGCAAGGGCTATTCCAAGAGAACCATCCTTACCTTTAACAAAGTGATGGTAATCACCGTTCATTTGATGTGCCGGAACACTTATGACACCAATATCGAGGTTATTAATCGTCGGTGTTGTTGTAGCGAGCAGCGTATCCTGCATACCGGCAGCCACTGATATTTCGGACTTCAACTCCAGCTGCTGCTCTCTTAACGCCTGATAATCCTGTAATGCCAGACCGTATGATATCATTGTTTCCAGCAAAAAATTCATGGAATGCCAGATATGTTCAGGTATGTCAGGGTATAGTTCAACTAAAGCCTGATTATGCAGGTTAACAATTTCTTCAGGTGGAATACCATTTTTTATAAATGTTTTACTGATTTGTTCGGCCCCATAAAGAGATTGTTCATCCAAGCTCTGGATGTAATGTTTAAGGAATTGTTTATAGTGTGCTGCATCCGTATTCAGCATATCCATGTACACGTAGCCCCCATTACAAATTTAATGGGGAGAACTCTCCGTCTCCCCCTGGTATATCCGGGTCTATGAACCTGTCTGTTTATCCCGGTGCAACCGTTCGTAACCCCTCCACTGATTAAAGTTACGTGTTATCTGACCCACTTGATTGCCCTAATTTCGGTACCTTTTCCATCGGCAGATTTGATATCGAACTCATCCATCAGCCGTTTCACACCCGGCAGACCAGCACCCAGACCTCCCGATGTTGAATATCCGTCCTCCATAACCTGACTGATATCGCGGATTCCCGGACCATCATCTGTACAAATTATACTTATTCCTTTTTGTTCCAGATTTTCAATAACATCAAAGCTAACTTTTCCGCTTCCGGCATATAAGTATATATTTCGAGCTAATTCAGAGATTGCCGTTGCGATTCGCGCCTGGTCAACGGTTCCAAATCCAGTCTTTTTGGCGATTTCCCTGCCAAGCTGCCGGGCAGCAACAATATCCCACTCTTTATTTATATTGACACAGGATTGGAGATCCATCATCATTCCCCCAATTCCTGATGCAGTTTTATCAATCCCTGCTCCAAATCTAACGCAGTCGGTACATTATTCAGATGGATTCCCAAATCAATTAATGTCATCGCAACTGCTGGCTGGATTCCGGTTAAAACCACTTTCGCCCCCATTAGATCTGACATAGTAACGACATCACCCAAAACTTTTGCAATAAATGAATCAATCACTTCGACGGATGTTAAGTCAATTACTACTCCTGATGAACCGCTTTTATGAATTTTGTCCAATAAATCTTCCTGAAACTGTATTGCCGTGTTATCGTCAATCTCTGTCTGAATGGAAATTAATAAATAGTTGTGCAATTTTAGAATTGGTATTCGCATCACGATCACCCTTCACCTAGAGAATCAATCATTTCTTCTATTTCGCCGTACTTTTTATCGAGATCAACAACTTTTCTGTCGGTGATTTCCAATGCTTTCCGGAAACCCTTTTTCAGCGAACTTTTCGTCGGGAATTTGCCGAGGTCAATACCCAGATTAACAATCGTCTGGGCAATTTCAGGACGAATCCCGACAAGAATGCACGTTGATCCAATCAAACGCACTGCCTCTGCGGCCTGAATAATATGATGGGCCACCATCGTATCGACAACTGGAACCCCTGTGATGTCAATTAGGACAACCTCAGAATTGTGCTTAATAGCGCCTTCCAAAAGGTTTTCCATAATTAATTTGGCCCGTTCCGTATCGATCGTTCCAATCAATGGCATAATCGTAATCCGTTCCATCACTGGTATTAACGGCGCTGACAATTCCTGAAGTGCCACGCGTTGCAGTGATACAATGTGCTCCCAGCTTCCTGTATACTCATTAACCAGCTGGCGGATAATCGGCTCCGTCCAGTTATCAACACTCTGCAGCACGTTCGATATGTACGTTGAATCAACCTGATCAGACTGGCTGAGAATGTAATCAATTGTTACACGACGAAATACTTGCAGTCCATCTGTTATGTAACTCAGCGGCCAGCCAAGGTTAATCAGTTTTTCCGAGAAATCTTCCACAGTTTTTGAGTTTCCCTGGTTCTTGATACTGGCAAATATCACATTGACGAACTCTCTGTTTGTACTTTCAAACAATTCTTCCGATATACTGGATGTGTAATTATAATCCTTCATGGAACCAATCTCATCCAACCATAAGTGAACAATGGAATCACTATTCTCCATAGCAATCTTTTTAAATTTCTCGTCCATGGTTTCCCTCCTGAAATATATTGAAAACGGTTATTATAAAATTCGATATACTGTAATACTATCATTTCTTGTCGAGTTTAGCATGGTATATAGTGCTTCCTTTAATAATGAATCATTTTTACCATTATATCACATGATCGGGTCCCTTGATTTTCACATTTTATGCCACTAAAAAATACCCCATTTGCTTTTTCAGCGGGGTATTTCCTAATGGTCATACATATCTTTAAGACCTAAACTTATTTCCAATGCTTTATCAATTTTCTCCATCATCGCTTTGTCGAGTTTTGTAATTTTATCGGTTAACCGTTGTTTATCCAATGTCCGGATTTGTTCCAGCAATATAACAGAGTTACGGTCAAAGCCATACCGTTTCGCATCAATTTCCACATGTGTCGGCAGTTTGGCTTTTTGAATCTGTGCAGTAATTGCCGCAACAATGACAGTCGGGCTAAAGCGGTTACCTATATCATTCTGCAGGATCAACACTGGGCGAATGCCCCCCTGTTCGGACCCTACGACAGGTGATAAATCGGCGAAATATACTTCGCCACGTTGAACGATCAAAAGCTTACACCCCGATCACGGAGCGCTCTAGGGTGTTTTTTTCGGCCTCCTCTTCGGCTTGAAATGCCTCCGAAGCGATTGTTAGATTAATTCTGGCCATTTCTTCATAACCTTGCTGCATAGATTCACGAAATTGTTGAATGTGCTCATCTTTTTTATATTCCAGGTAATTTCTTGTCGCTTGACATATGAAGTCGCTTAAATCACTTTGTTCATACTTCATTAATCCATCCACCTCGTTTATCAGGTTTTTTGGTAGTCGTACTAAAATCTCCTGTATGCTCTCTGACAAAACCATACACCTCCGCGAACTGTTGAACCGAACTCCATTTAATTCTTTTTTTATAATATCATTCTCTGACAAGGTTTGCAAAGGCTTATAGAGAAATTCTTTGAAATACAGAAAATTTATAAGAACGTGCACATCAGCATATATTAAAAAGAAGAAGCCCTGTTACCTATGTTTATTTGATTTTGGAAAGATTATGCATTGACCGAACAGGTTTTATTCGCCCGTGTAGATTCTGGGAACACGGCTGCTGATCATACATGGTATTTCATAGCTGATGGTATTCAAATAATCCGCAACCTCGTCAACTTCAATCATATCATTCTGCTGTCTTCCTATCAGTGTGACCTCAGTGCCGACAGGATATTCCTTATCAAGTCTAATCATGGTCTGATCCATACAAATCCGTCCAACTATCGGCATGCGCTTACCATCAATCAGCACTTCAATATCCTGCAGCTTACGAATCCACCCGTCTGCATAACCAATCATAATAGTCCCAATCCATTCATAATCCGAGGTGGTGTACGTTGCCCCGTAACTCACCGACTCACCAGGTGCAAGCTGTTTTACATGAATCAGTCTGCTGTGAAGGGAGAAGGACTGCTTCAAATCAATGTTCCGTTCCCCTTTCACCGTGGAAGAAGGATACATCCCGTACATCGAAATGCCAAACCGGATATAATGATGCATTTTCTCGGGAAAGCGGATAGATGCGGCACTATTGCCGGTATGAATGGCCACCGGGTCAGTCCACATGCGCTCGAATGCTGTCATCAATCGATCAAAGCGCTCATTTTGCATATGAAAATAATCTGTACCCGGTTCATCGGCAGTAGCAAAGTGTGTATAAATTCCGGTTAATTGAACGTTTGATTGATCCTTTAGTTCATCAATAAGCTCTTTCAGTTCCTTCTCAGTACGGAGTCCAATCCGTCCCATTCCGGTATCCCACTTCATATGAAGCTTCAATGTCTGCGGAAGGGAAATTTGGTTTACTTCCTGCAGCCACTCTTTTTGAAAAAATGTCAGCGTAATATCTTTTTCTGCAGCAATTGCCACATCCTTTGGCGCTACCCGTCCAAACACTAAAATTGGTACATCGAATCCGGCTTCCCTTAAGGTGAGCGCCTCTTCAAGGATGGCCACCGCAAGCATTTCCGCTCCACTTTGCAAAGCCCTTTCTGCGACTTCAACTGCACCATGTCCATACCCATCCGCTTTGACTACTGCGATGACACTGCAGTGCTGCGGTATTCGCGCTCTTATTTGGTTTATATTATATTCGATTGCATCCAAATCAACTTCCGCCCATGTATCTCGGTAAATTGTTTGTGTCATGTCAGTATAACTCCCTTCCATCCTCTATCTGGTACCATTTTATCTTAATCTGACATAAATAAAAAGCAGACCCCCTCTCCTTATGAGTCTGCTTGCCGCTCTTCATTTACTTCACTTCTTTACGCTCAACGGATTTTGCCACTTTGATTAATTCGGATTCGGTCAATTCTTCGCTGGCGAGATAAAAATTCACCCCATTATTGGTCCATTCAATTGCATTACCGGATAGTGCTCCAATGGAATGTCCGAGATTTACAATTTGACCGTTAACGTATTGTGGAGAGGCCATCGTCGGAACAGTTTCCAATTTTTCTTCGACCAGGGTAAAGTTTTTATCCCCGGAAAATGTCATAATCACCCGTTTTCCATTTTCCAGTGCAACCTCTTTCTTTTTCGTCAGTTCACTGCCAGCCATATAAAATGGAAATACTACCGATAACGCATCTTTTTTCACATCACCGGAAACTGCAGAATCAGTATTGTCGGCGGACATATTTTTGTCCATTTCAAAGTCGCCTTTCTTGAAACCCGGATTCGTATTAAACTCGGAGAAAGCGACTTCCACCAGTGGATTTTTGTCTTTATCCAATACTTTAACCATTACCGGTGTAAAGGTTTTCTTGTCAAAATAAATTTTCTGGTATGGCAGGTTATTGTTGCTTTGGTAGTTCGTTTTGGTTTGGAAGATGTAGTATTTTTCCCCCACTTTGAATGTGGCATCTTTATCCTTTTTCAAATCATTGACCAATGACTGAAATAAATATGGCTGACTGCCGTTATCCGGCCATTCCTTCTGAAACTTAAAGCTTTTATTAAGCGCCGGCGACAGTACGAAAACACCTTCTTCATTCTTCAAGATGATTTGACTGCCCTTGTCATCCTTAGCATTATTCAATTTGACCCGGTAGAAATCTTTCTTCTTATGCCAAATATCAAGCTTGTATTTCTGTCCTTCCTGACCAGTGTTCATCTTCATCTCAGCTGTTGCCTTATACCCATTCATTTCTTCCAGTTTGGACTCCAGCTTATCAAGTACTTCCTCCTGAGATTTTTCTCCACAGGCAGCCAGTAAAAGAACAAAACCTAAAGCAACCATCATCCTGATAACAATCTGTTTTTTCATGGACATATCTCCCTTGTCTCATTTCACACGCGATTAATGCGTGGTTTAAACTGGACTAGGAGAACAATATTGTCACGTTTCAGCCGAAAATGTACGGTACACTTTTCCGATACCTTCCACAACATCTGTAGCCATCAAATCATAAACCGAATGAGAATTGGACACCAGTAAATCAGCAGCTTTCCCATGCACAAAACAGGCATTGCGCAAAGCATCAAACAGATCCTCGTGCTGCATGGTCATTGCCAAAATAATTCCTGTGAGCACATCGCCGCTTCCACCTTTTGCAAGCCCTTGATTTCCGGTCGTATTTACGGACTGATGTCCATTTGGCGCAGTGACGATGGTAAAACTACCTTTAAGGACGACAAATGCCTGATACATCCGGGCAAATTCGATGGAATATGCAAATGGCTCCCGCAGGATTTCCTGCACAGATACACCTGTCAGCATTGCCATTTCCCCGGGATGGGGTGTGATAACAGCAGGGGCTGTCCGGCCCTTAAATAATTCAAGGTCATGTTGAATATGATATAACCCGTCAGCATCCAAAATGAGTGGACCATCTACTTGCCTTACTGCGTTGATAACGATTGAACGAGTAGACTCGTGACGTCCAAGACCCATGCCGAGTGCGATGGCATCATAATTTTGATACGGAATCGATTGATCGCCACTGATTACCCCATCGAATTCTTTCAGTTTCAGATTGGTAGCCTCAATACACTGGGAGGCGATAACTGGTATTGCCTGTTTTACCGATCCGGCAGTCACAAGTCCTGCGCCCGCCCTCAACGCCGCCCGAACAGTCATTACAATGGAACCCGGCATCTCCTCACTGCCGCCGATGATAAGTCCACGGCCGTGGTCCCCTTTGTGTGAATCCTTTTTCCGGTCCGGCATCTTGTTTTTGAATTGCCGGTCTGTCCAGACAGATCGTGTTAATGATGTCTGAGCTGATTCAGGGAACCCGATATCAACTGTTTCCCACTCCCCGTAAAAAGGTGCCGTATGCTGCAGGAACGTGCTCATTTTGGGATAGCCGACTATTATGGTGTAGTCGGCCTGTACGGAATCAAACGCAGCCGCTCCCTCGTCTGCCGGAAGCCCAGAAGGAATGTCGGCAGAAATCACCCGAACCGGACTGTCATTAATCGTGTCAACAATTGTTTTAATTGGTTCGCGCAGCTCTCCCTTTACCCCGATTCCTAAAATCGCATCAATAACAATGTCGGTTTGGTTCAGCGCTTCGTCAATTTCAACCGGATCCCCAGTTATGGAAATACTTCCGCCACAATTGATAAACAGGTTTTTATAGTAACGTGCATCTCCTGTTATCTTTTCATCCGGAACAACCTGAATCACCGTTATCTGATATCCCCTATTCAGCAATGTCCGGGCAATAACATAACCGTCCCCGCCATTATTGCCTGATCCGGCGAACACTGTGATAACATCGGTATTTTTAATGTTGGATTCAATTCTTTCACTTATGGCACGGCCTGCATTTTCCATCAGCATTTTACCATCCATTCCGATTTCCTCTGTTGTATAGCGGTCAATACCGTACATTTCATTTGCGGTGACAATATACAATTTGTTCCCTCCTACCCGCACTAAAATATATGAGACAACCATTGCAATTATGCAGAATCTACCCGTGGTTATTTTCATGAACGTTGTCAGGTGTATTATGGGCCAAACAAAGCTGGAATTATATCCTTCCTGGCTCTTCTATCACTACTTGCGCAACAGCATAATCCCTGCTGTGGGTGATGGACAGATGTATGACCCATCCGTCGTATCTGCTGACCTGCATTGACGGCGCACCAGCCGCATTCGTGATGACTTCCATATCCTGAAAGCTGAGTTTACCAATTCCCCGGCCGCAAGCTTTGGCAAACGCCTCTTTTGCCGCGAATCTGCCGGCAAGGAACTCTGTTCTTCTGGAAGGGCTGTCCAACTTATCAAAGTAGCGTATTTTTTCCATTTCTGTTAGAATCCGTTCGGCAAAGCGGCTGTTTTTTACAAGTGCCCTTTGAATCCGGTCGATTTCAATTATGTCGATGCCAATTCCTTTTATCAAAAAATCACCCACCCTTCAGTTAGAAAAAGTTAGGATTGTTGCAGTTTCTTATTGTATTTTAGTACGATTATAATGATCATACTATTCATGGTATACTATTAAAATAATATATGAAAATTTATAATACAGGGAGCGCTGGAAATGTTTATCCGCACGGAAAGAAGTATAAAAGAATTCATGCAGTTTTATCCGATTGTTTCAACGCTGGTCATTATTCATCTCGTACTTTGGCTGATCTGCGATTTCCTGCAACTCCCATTTGCTGTCCAGCTGGAGGCATGGGGAAGCGGGAACAATTTCTATATCTATCAAGGGCAATACTGGCGTCTGATTACGCCGATTTTTTTGCATGCGGGACTTATGCATGCTCTGTTCAATTCGTTTGCTCTCGTTTTGTTTGGTCCGGCACTCGAGCAAATGCTAGGAAAATACAAGTTTATTTTGGCCTATTTTGCAGCAGGCATTGTGGGCAACATTGCAACTTTTTTACTCGGTCCGCCAATTTACATTTCCGTTGGCGCTTCCGGTGCCATTTACGGGTTATTCGGAATTTACATCTTCATGGTCGCATTCCGCAAACACCTGATTGACCAGAGCAACTCCCAAATCATTGTGGTGATTTTTGTTATTGGTGCAGTAATGACGTTTATCCAGCCCGGAGTTAATGTTTATGCACATGTTTTTGGATTCTTGGGCGGATTTGCAATAGCACCACCCCTGCTGACGAATGTACGCCCCTTCTCTCCGTGGCGAAACAAACGATATAAAAACAATGACGGCATTCAATTCGATCCAAACCGCTGGAAAAAGCGCAGAATTCCCAAAAACGTTTATAAATACGCATTTTGGACATTTCTCGCCATCCTTATTTTATTTGGGCTAATTGGGAGGATTTTTTAAAAAAGGTAGTTGGAATTACCAATACTATATAGTAAAAAAACACACCATGGCAGCAATGCCGTCATGGTGTGTTTTTAGATTGTATAAGAAATTATAAAATTTTGTAAATGAGGATAATTCACTTGCTCCTAATCAGCCACGTCCGGCTCCAGCGCCCAGCGACTAGCAGTGAACTTGGTGGGACGAGCATTTAGCGCAGTCCCAAACTTCACACTTCCTCACTACGATAAAGAAGACTTGCCGATTGGTGAAACCAGTGGCTTAGTCGCACTTATACCCTTGCGGTGAAAGTCAACATCGGTTCGTACTTTAAGGAAGGCCGACTAAAACCGGCCTTTACGGCCAACGTCGGCACACCCCTATGAAGGGGCGTGTATCCTTTTCGCTTTCGAGCATAAGATTCACTTTGACTTTCGCCATTATTGGCGATAAGTCAAGTTCATCTAATCTCATTGCGGATTAAGGAGGATCGGCTAACACCGCCGCTTTGCGCGGCAACGCCGACCCACACTAAATGGCAGGGCGCAGTTTGTACGTCGCTAAACGGGCGCTTCCGCTTTTGTTCCTACTCCCGGTAAGAATACCAGTCGGCTATTTGATTGACATCGGATTCTTCCAGTTCTTTCACGGTGAAATGTTTTCCCATGCCCATTTTTCCGATAATCGACAGTCTGACATTGGCAAGTCTTTGATGAACATGCACTCGATGCTGCTTTTTCTCAAAAGCCTGGACACGTTTATGGTACATTGTTATTGTATTCCTGCTCAAAAACCGGTAGCGCACTGTTAACTTTTTATCATCTTGACGAAAACCGCCATCTTTGTGGCGCAGAATGCCCAAATAGGCGCTCCCGGCCAGAACAATCAGGGGCAGCCATATAAAGGTTGGCAGAACGAAGGCGATTACCCCTGTAACGATAAGGAATAAAATGGATGAACGCAGCAAATAGAACTTGCGTGCGCGCTTTGGCAATGGCGTCAAGTCATTCGTTATTCCTGCGTATTCAGGCAGAAATTTTTGCAGAAACGGCTCCACTTCGTCCGCTTTCATAATCGGGAACAGAATCGATGAAAAATCCTCACCTTTATCCATGGATCCGCCGGCAATCTCTGCAAACACCGTTACATATCCAAGCGGCTGCCGAATCAGACTTTCTTGTATGCCTACTGCCTGAATCCGCTTCATCGGTATGGTCAGCTGCTTTTTTTCCAGCAGTCCACGTGTGATAAACAGTTCATCCTCCATTTTGGTGATCGTAAAATTGCCGTATTTAATCATTGTTCCAGCTATTCCGAGAATCCAGAGCAAGAGCAGTCCAATTAATCCCAATACAATCATAATCGTAATGCCCAGTTCGATTATCCATTCAAATGTACTGTCATAAAAATCATCCGGAATGAATTGTTCCAGTTCCGAGGACCCAAATGCAGCAATAGCAAGAATAACCCCAATACTGCCGGATGTGGTTCCAGCAATAAAAAGCCGCTTGAACGTAATCGTTGAAGATGGCCAATCTTCTTCAGCATCTTCCGGTTCATTGTCCTGTTCAACAGTACTTACCGTTTTCAATTCACGGCGTAATGCTTCCCCTTCCGAAAGCTTCACCGCTTTTAATGACGCTTCTGCACCCGTGCTGCTCCCGGCCGTTTCAATATTTACCCGGGTCAGTTTAAAAATGCGGTGAATCACACTGGACGTCAGGTCAATCGACTGAATCCGGTTTTTGGAAATATAGCGTTTTTTTCTGACAAAAATACCATATTCAATCCGTAATTCGTCATCCTCCACACGATAGGTGTACCGATACCACGATAAAATACTGAATAGAATCATCAAAATAAGAATAGCGGATGCGCCAAGTATAAAATACATAAACGCGCTGTCTTTAAATGAAATAAACCCTAAAATGATTGCAAAAGCAGCTTCTTTTACAACCCGTATAAAGTTAAAAAATACCGCAGCCGGATGGAGTCTTTTCTGTTCAGACATCATCTTCATCCACCCTTGCCAGTGCGGAAATACGATCCCTCAGTTCCGAAGCATCCTCTTCCAGCAGTGCTGGTATTTCATGAGTAGTAGCTGCGGTGGAAATCGTAACACTGGCCAGCTTGTATTTTTTCAAAATAGGTCCCTGCTGTGTATCCACATGCTGGACCCGGATCATCGGAACTAAAGTACGTGATACAATCAGGATACCGTGCTGAATATAGATTTCCTGTTCAAACACTTCATACCGCCATCTTCGCCAACGCAAAACCGGAAGTAAAAATACAAAAAAATAAGTACTTATTGCACTTATCACAATAGCAATTGCGATAATCCAAACCGGCCAGTCGAAAATAAAGGTTAGTACCGTCGCAGCAATCGCAGCAAACCATAAAATTGCGACGAAAATACCGGCAGTGATTTTCCACGCTTTGATTGCATCTTCTGCGATTGTATGTACTGGTGGCTGTCTCAATTGGAATCCCCCTTTTTTTGATCTATAGTTCTTATACGGAAGAAAGGAACACTCGTCAAATCTTATTTTACATCATTCCACACCAGGGGTACACATACATTTGTTCAATGGATTAGCCAATTATCAAACACAAACCAGAGACTTCAACCGTTGCAGGGCAATTATCAACCGTAAACCGAAATAATAAATGTTGTAGCACTTTGACCGGGGGAGTCGAATTTTTCTTCGGCGGCTTCCGGCTTTTCTTCGGCGGCTTCCGGCCTTTCTTCGGCGGGTTCCGGCCTTTCTTCGGCGGCTTCCGGCTTTTCTTCAGCGGGGTCCCCGAAACACTTCGGGCAGCAGCTTTAACGGCACTTTTAAAAAATATCAAAAAAGCTCCTTATCCAAAGGAGCTTTTAACTAGCTGTTATGCTTATTGTTTTTGTGATTTCTGCGTTTTTGGTAATTTCCTTTACGGTTATAGCCGCCGTGACCACCACGTTTTCCCTGTCCGCGTTTTCCGTAAAACTTTTTGTTATTGTTCCGGTAATTTTTGCCTTTTCCGCCTTGTGGTTTTTTAACACTGATCGGCTGGACGGAGGAAATGCGTACCGGTGTATTTTTGCGTTCCTTTGTCAGCATTTTTAATGCAGCGGAAATGACTGTTATCGAGTCATGGTCCTGAAGCAGATCGCTTGCTGTTTCCTGATAATCAGTTAAATCCTTTTTATCAATCGTGCGTAGCAGCTTGTCCACCGCTGCCTGCTGCTTGCCGCGCTGTGCTTCCTTGTTGGTTGGCGGCATAATCCGCTTCATTTTGCTTTTGGTCACCTGTTCAATTATTTTGAGATGGCCCATTTCCCGCGGTGTGATGAATGAAATGGCTTCACCGGCTTTCCCGGCCCTTCCTGTTCGGCCAATCCGGTGCACATAGCTTTCCGGATCTTGTGGGATATCAAAATTATAAACGTGCGTTACGCCTGAAATATCCAATCCGCGTGCCGCCACGTCCGTTGCAACGAGCACTTCCACACGTCCATTTTTAAATTTATTTAAAACGGACATCCGCTTGCCCTGTGTCAGATCCCCATGAATTCCTTCTGCTCGGAACCCTCGAATCTGCAGACCTTCCGCAATCTCATCCACCCGCTTTTTTGTACGGCTGAATACAATCGCCAGTGCTGGTGCATTGATATCCAAATGGTTGGTAAGCGTATCGAACTTATATTTTTCCGGTACTTCAATGAAATACTGGTCAATATTTTCCACAGTCATTTCTTTCGCTTTCACTTTCACTTCTTTTGGTGAATCCATCAGATTTGTGGCAATATCACGGATTTCCTTAGGCATTGTTGCAGAAAACAGCAATGTCTGCCTTTGTTCAGGAATATTTTTTAAAATCTCTTTAATATCGTCAATGAAACCCATATTCAGCATTTCATCAGCTTCATCCAAAACTGCAGTCTGGATACCGGCAGTCCGGATTGTCTTCCGGCGCATATGGTCAAGCAGTCTCCCTGGTGTTGCCACGACAATCTGCGGACCATCTTTTAGCGCACGTATTTGCCGTTCCATATGCTGTCCGCCATATACAGGCATTGCCCGAATACCCCTGAATCTTGCCAGCCGGTTAAGTTCTTCAGCAACCTGTATGGCTAGTTCTCTTGTCGGGGCAACGACCAGCCCCTGAATCTTCTTCTGATTTTTATCGATTTTATCGATCATGGGAATTCCAAATGCTGCCGTTTTTCCCGTCCCTGTCTGTGCCTGACCAATTACATCGTTTCCTTGCTGAGCAAGTGGTATCGTCTCCGCCTGAATTGGCGTTGCTTCTTCAAAGCCCATTTTTTCCAAAGCCTTCATAATGGGCTCTGAAATATTTAATTCTTTAAATGTTGTCACCTTAAAACTCTACTCCTTTTTATTCCAATAAAATCCAGAAAAACTCAGGCCTAGCCCCGTTTTATAGCGAGTACCAAAGTTTTTCCATAAGGTCATCCTTAACTTATACTTTCAAACGTTATAAATTATGAGGCTTCACCCAATTCAGGAAGAGCCTCATCCTAGAAATCACATGCGAATAACAGTCAACCTATCATAACACATGTCCCTTCATGATTTCCACTACTTCCTAAATGATTTTTTCATTCAGGAATGTTAAACTGTATGAGATTACATATAAACGTTAAGGAGGAATACAATGCGCCTGCCTCCGTTCAATCCATATATAGCAGTTATTATCGGTGTAATATCCGTATCATCAGCAGCAGTTTTGGTAAAATTGGCTGATGGTGCACCTGCTTCGATTATTGCCAATTATCGCCTTTTATTTGCCGTTATCCTTATGGCCCCGTATATTTTCGTCAAACACCGCAATGAATTTCGATTAATTCAAAAAAAAGATTGGCTGCTTTCCATACTGGCCGGCGTCTTTCTGGCATTTCATTTTATTCTCTGGTTTGAATCACTGAATTATACATCCGTGGCAAGCTCCACTGTGCTTGTTACGATGCAGCCTATCTTTGCCTTTCTGGGAACATACTTTATATTTCAGGAACGTTTTTCTCCGGGAACCGTAATCAGCATGGTTATCGCCTTATTTGGCAGCATTATTATCAGCTGGGGAGACTTTCGTATAAGTGGACTGGCCTTATTTGGTGATTTTCTTGCACTCATGGGCGCCGTAACCGTTACCGCCTATTTCCTGCTTGGGCAGCAGCTTCGAAAACAATTATCGCTTATGACCTACACCTTTGTCGTTTATAGTATCAGTTCCCTGACACTCATTCTGTATAATTTGGTTTTGCAAAACGAATTTTTTGGTTACTCCGCCAACCATTGGCTTATTTTTCTCGCACTGGCCGTCATTCCGACATTTTTTGGGCATTCATTGTTCAACTGGGCACTGAAATGGCTCAGTACTTCAACCATTTCGATGGGGATTGTGTTTGAGCCAATAGGTGCTACAATTCTGGCCTATTTTATATTGGACGAAGTTGTATCATGGTCACAGTTCCTTGGCGGGACAATCGTTATTTTCGGGTTGTTTTTGTTCATTATGAGCACAACCCGGAAATCAAAGGTAACCATTGCACGAAAGCATCATCATTAATTCAGTTTCCATATCAGAATAAACTATGAAATGGGGAGTTGTCATGACTATTCAATTAATGACGGACGGGGGAGCCGATATTCCAAAACGGATTGCAGAGGCAATGGACATTGTTACGGTTCCTCTTTACCTGCACTTCAAGGATCAACATTATAAAGCCGGGGAAACCATTGATTTAAAAACGTTTCATCAAAAGATAAAAGATACAGATGAACTCCCCCGCTCCGCAGCACCCAGTCCTAATGATTTTTATGATGCATATAAACGAATCGAAAGCAGTAAACCCATTATAATGCTCAGCTTATCAAAAGGCTTAAGTGCAACGTACGAAAATGCAAGACTTGCTAAAAATATGCTGCTTGAAGAAGAACCGGATCGAAAAATAGAAGTGATCAACACAAAAACTGCTTCATGCGGAATCGGTCTTCTGCTGCATGAAGCCAAAGTCAAAATAGAAGAGGGTTTTACCTACAATCAGCTTGTGGAACACCTCCATCAGCTTGTTGAGCAGACAACAACGCTATTTGTACTAAAAACGCTGGAAAACCTTATTAAAGGAGGGCGCTTAGACAAGGTCAAAGGCACAATAGCCAAAACTCTTAACATTAAAGTGCTGATGAAAGCAAGTGAAGAGGGCACGATTGAGGTAGCTGACCGGGTTCGCGGTGATAAAAAATCCATCCGGCGATTTATTGAACAAATAGGTGAATATACGAAAGACTTTGAAGATAAAGTGATCTCCATGACTCACTGCAATGCCGAGGATCGAGCCAAACATGTTCTTGAAGAGATTCGCAAAAAATATCCCTTCAAGGATGCCTACGTAACCGAAATGGGTCCGTTGATTGCAACCTACGCAGGAGAAGGCGGCCTGGTGATTTCATTTTTAAAGGATTAGGAAGACAAAAGCAGGGAGAGTGCCATGAACGCATTCTCCCCGCTTTTAACCTGGGCTTTTCAGCAGAAATTCATGAACCAGCGTATTAAGTGTGTCTTTGTCGTCTCCCAGGCAGATTAGATGCCTGGAACGTTCAAAGAAGATCACTTCCGTCTGATCAGAGGTGATTTCTTTATCCATATAATAAACCGTCTTATATGGAACCATTCCATCCTGCTGACCCTGAGCAATTAATACAGGCAAATCCAATTCCTTCAAGTATCTGCGAGTAAACCGCACGAGTTTTAGGAATTCAATATTTGCTTTGAATGGGACTTCACCAAGCTTCTGCTTATAGTGCAGGTATAGTTTGTTTTCCCGCAGCCTTCCTTTAAATCCGTCCATAACAGCGTCCTTAACATCCTTAGCCATCTGGCGAAACGATAAATACTTACCTGCCGGAGCAAGAAGCACTAATTTATCTGTCGGGTATTTTGCTGCCAGATACGAAGCAATCATGCCGCCCATTGAAAAGCCGATCATGTAAATTTTTTCATATTTACCCTGCATCTGTTTTAGTTTATTTTCTGCTGTTTCCAGCCATTTTTTGTGGGATGCATTTTCCAGCGCTAATTTGCGTCCATGGCCCGGCAATGTCGGCACCTCGATATGCCAATCCGTATACTCCTTTAAATAGCGTACAAGCGGATCCACTTCATATGGACCACCTGTGTAACCATGAATTACCAGACATGCAATCATACAAATTCTCCTTTGTCGTCCTTCACTCTTTATTTACCCCTTTACGGCATTCTTCATGCAAAATGAAAGCTGATGAATGAAGTTTTCACCAGCTGACTCGGATTATTTGAATTGCTTCATGAGTGCGCCAATTTGTTTAACAACCGGGGAAACCTGTTGAACGGTATTGGCAACCTGGCCGATTGTGGACATCAGTTTATCCAGGTCAACGTCCTCTTTTTTTTCTTCAAAATAATGGAATAGTTCATTTCCTTCAGCTGCTTTGTGGAACTGACTGCCTGACTTGTTAACCGGGTGCCAGTTAAGCGGTTGTTTCGGTTTTGAAAAATACTCAAAAGGTGTCTGAGGGGTTTCTTTTTGTTTGGGAACCGGTTTATTAAATGGCGATTGCTGCATATATGGCCGCTCATGGTTCGCGTAATTGAAATATGATTTAACCATTACACACACCTCTTCTGCAAGTTCTTTCATTAAAATATGCTGAAACTGCAGAAAGTGTGCGGAACGCTAATAACTTCCATATTCAGAACTAAAAAAGGTACTGCCCTGATTACCTGCACTTAAAATCCGATTAATTTTATTTTTTTGCAGTCCCAGAACCATTTGATCATCAACAAAAGTAACCGGTGTACCGAAAACGCCTTTCTCCTGAAGCTGTTCCATATATTCATGATTTTCACTAACATTTTTGGTTTGAAAATTTACATTCAGCGTATTTAAATGTGCCAGCAATTTATCACATTGGGAACAGTCATCACTTACATACACAATCACATTTCTCTCATTCATAGATGATATCCTCCCTGAAGTTTGTGAATTAATAGTTAAACTTCACACATTATTTACCCACGTATTAAATAAAATAAACGAGTTTATGTGAAAAAGATTACAATAACGTTACAAAAATTATTGGCAAAAGTCACTGCTGTGCCCGGCTGACAGTATTAGAATTTTTTTAGCTTCCAAAAAATAACAAAGTACGCTTCCAATAGAAGCGTACTTTACATGGCCTGTTCCTGATGGGTAATTGATATCCCATTTATTAACTATAGAACAGAAGCCCATCCCATTTACAGAATACAGGATGCCTAACTTATGTGCTGTGATTCAAATCACACATACTACACTCTTTTTATATTTGTCCCAATTTAGTGCCTGCATTTTTTTCTGAGTAACTCATGGTGTGACGGGAAGGTATACCATCTGAATGTGACCGGGAAGTATACTGATTCTATCAGGGGTGACACCATCCACTTCACCATCCATATCAACATTCATTTCCTTACCTGTTGAAATGAAGACAGATGAAGTCTGGAAATGAACAACCTCCGTAAGCTGATCCGCATCTGTATCGGGATGATTCATGGCCAGTAATTCACGTAATGATGCAATGGTTGAATCTTTAATAATGAGCACGTCCAGCAGTCCATCAGACGGGCTTATAGCAGGAACAGGAAATTGTCTGGTTCCGACAAACTTTCCATTTAAAACCAGAACCATAACCGCTTCACCATTATAGGTTTCGTTCTCGCTCGTTATTTTATAAGAAAACGATTCTGCCTGGTTAACCGTTTTTAATGTACTCATAAAATAACTAAGCACGCCAAAATTCTTTTTATGTGCTTCATCGATATTTAACGATGTTTCCGAAACAAGACCAATCCCCCAGAAATTGAGAAAATATCGTTTATCAGCATTCCCAATATCAATACCTGTTATTTCACCATTCACGATTGCATCAGCGGCCTGTCTCAAATTTTGCGGCATATTCAGCATCCGGCTGAAATCATTGCATGTCCCCCCGGGAAGAATCGCAATGACGGGGCGTTTTTTCAGGGGAGCAATACTGTTTATACATTCATGAACGGTACCATCTCCGCCAAGAATGATAATCAGGTCAACTTTTGGTGCGTAGTCCACACATGTACCTTTCAGATCCTCTATCGACATTGTCTGCATCACAGTCAATTCCTTGATGGACATGGACAAAACAGGCAATGTTTCAGACAAATTCTGTTTTATTTCAGCTGCATTTTCATTGCCATTGAAAATGAACAGGGCTTTTTCATATTTCATCGTACATTACCTCCAAAATTACTCCCGTTTGCCTAATAGTTAATATGAAATCATCATAACACAAGTTTTGCTGCCTGTTTTTAAAATTTAATCGGTACAATTGGCGAAGTGGAAAACTTCCCGGTTAAGAGAGTATTTTGAATTAGAGAAATCAGCTAAATTGACAACGCAAATATTTTAACTTAAGGTAATTCTGAACATGGTAATGGTATTGAATTTCATATATAGGAGGCACAATCTATGCCACATCTTTTTTCTCCATTAACGATTAAGGATATAACATTACGTAATCGAATTGGGGTCTCCCCAATGTGCCAATATAGCTCAGAGGACGGTCTGCCGAATGACTGGCATCTAGTGCATCTTGGTTCCCGCGCTGTTGGCGGTGCAGGGCTGGTGATTGCTGAGGCGTCAGCTGTTGAACGAAGAGGACGCATTTCTCCGGAAGATTTGGGTATTTATTCAAACAACCATACAGAAGCTTTCAAAAGGATTACCCAGTTTATCAAAGACCAGGGCGCTGTTCCGGGGATTCAACTGGCGCATGCCGGCAGAAAGGCATCCACATATGCCCCGTGGAAACAGAAGGAATTTGGCGTTAATGTCCCGGATGACCAAGGCGGATGGGAAGTTGTCGCCCCTAGTGCTGTTCCTTTTTCCGAGAACAACCGCGTGCCAAAGGAAATGTCTAAAGCAGATATTCAAGAGGTACAGGAGGCATTTCGCCTGGCAACAGCCAGAGCCCGGGACGCGGGATTTGAGTGGGTTGAATTTCATGCAGCCCATGGTTATTTAGCACATAGTTTCTATTCACCGCTAAGCAATCAGCGGACAGACGAATACGGCGGCAGTTTTGAAAATCGGATCCGGTTTACAATCGAAACGGTTCGGTTGATGCTTGAAGAATGGCCGGAGAAGCTGCCATTTACTGTTCGGATATCCAGCTCAGACTGGGAAGATGGCGGCTGGACGATTGAAGATTCCATCGCACTGTCCAAACTCCTTAAAGAAGAAGGAGTAGACCTGATTGATTGCAGTTCCGGGGGAAATACACCGAATCCATCAATCAATGTGGGACCGGGTTACCAAGTCTCCTTCGCGGAAGAAATCCGTCACAAGGCAGATATTGCAACTGCAGGTGTGGGGCTGATCACAGATGGTATGCAAGCTGATGACCATATCCGCAACGGACGATGTGATATCGTGCTGATGGCAAGAGAAATGCTGCGGGATCCATATTTCCCAAAACAAGCCGCACATGATGTCCATCAATCCGAAAACCTGGACACACCACCACAATACGAGCGCGGGTGGTAAAGGGAAGGATTCCTTTTCCCATCTAAAAGTGGAAAGAGATAAGTTAGTTACTAAACATTTTAAGCCGAACAGCAATTTTAGCTGTTCGGCCATTTTCTTTTTTCGTCCTTTTCATACTATACGTCTTTATTTAATACGATGTACATTCCTTAGTCTGCTCCATTATTCTTTAAAAAACTTAGAATACCCTTTATTAATCCATCCACCAATGGAAGATCAGGGTCGCTGTAAGCGTCCATATTTTCCCGGCGATCTTTCGGTGCTTTTTTCAGTACATGATTCATTTTGGGAATCAAAAGCAGTTTAGAATTTTCGTTCGCCTGATGGAGTTTTTTCGCCGCACTGACCGACACCTGAATATCATGCTTTCCATTAACGATCAGCATTGGGATCTCCAATTTTTGGATCTCTTTACTAGGATTATATTGCATCCAAGAAGATAGAAAAGACTGAACAGACGGACGAAAGACGCTTTGTAATTGCTGGGGTACATCCTTAACATGTTCGCCTTCCTTAAGTTTATCCAATATGTCCTTGCTTTCTTGCAAAAGATTGTCAGGCAATTGTTCTTTTAATTGATTATACATTACCTGATTAATGGGTTGACCTGCACCTGCCAAAGAGATAAAAGCATCAACATTCGTTTCCTGTGCAGCAAGCATGCCAACGAGTGAGCCCTGACTGTGTCCGGTAATGCCCACCTTTGAAAAACGTTGGTCATTATTCAGTTTTCCAGCCCATGCAACAGCATCGTTTACAAATCGATCGAACGTCAATTTCTCTTCCGGAATTACTGCGGATTGATTTTTACCTACACCCCGTTTATCGTAACGGATACTGGCTATGCCGTGTTGGGCCAGTTGCTTCGCTAAACGTTTCAAACTGTCGTTTTTCCCGGGAAGTGCTGTTGAATTACCATTACGATCCGTGGGGCCTGAACCAGGAATAATAATCATGACCGGATAAGGGGTATCTCTTTTTGGGGTCTCCAATTCGGCATACAATGTCCCTTTATCAGTTTCCAGCTTTAAAAATTGTCCTTCATCTTCTTCCGTTTGATTGGCTTCCTGTTTATCCTTGGCATTCTTCAATTCAAAGGGAAACGACTGGCCATTCTGTGTGAATGTTCCTTCGATTGTATCGTCCTTTAGCGAACCGTCAAACGCAATATGCTGCCCTTGAATATTCGCCTGAAATGAAACATCCGTCTTGTCCGTTGTAACCTTTGAAAGTGGGTAGTCTTTCACTCCCTGAACCGGAATGCTAATTGTTCCATTCAGTTTTTCCCCAACATCAAATGAAACAATGATTGGTAAATCCTGCTTTGGTAATTTAATGGAACCCTGCCAGGTACCTTTGATTGTGTCCGCCAAAGTATCAGCCCTTTGATCTTTTTGTCCTTCTCTGTGATCATCACCACAGCCCGTAACTAACAGCAGAACGACGCTCAAAAGCACAGCAATCATGACTATTCGTGCTTTCATTTAATAACTCCTTCCCAACCTGTACTAGCAAACCAATTCATCATCAACACAGAACAAATCAAGTTAAATTATCATACCATTTCCTCTATACAGCCTACGATCCAACTTGGAAAAAGTTTCACTATCTACTTATATTGTCTTATCAGTGCGGAAATCTTTATTTTAAACGCCATAAAAAAATAGCAGCCGGGTTCCCGGCTGCTATTTTAATGGGATCCTATTCATTATTGGCATCGCTGGCATCATCTTGATTATTACCCTCATCATGGCTGTCACCACGATCATCATCCCGGTTATTCGAATTGCTGTTTGTATCATCAGCACTATCATTTTCATCCGTATCAATTGACATCACGATAATTTCACCCGTATATGCATCGATATCAAATTCTGCTTCTTTCTTATCCGACTGGACCTCAATTTCATAAATCAATCGGTCATCATCTTCATCCAATTCACTGCTAATGACCGTTCCAGAAACCTCTTTCAGCGCGATTTTTTGTGCTTTTGCGGCGCTGACTCGGGGTTCCTTGGATGGTTCGTCATCTTTGGATGCGTTCTTTTTATCATCGTTTTTTTCCTTTACATTATCGTCACGGTCATCCCTGTCGTATTCTTCATCATCTGCGTCATCATTTTCATTTTTGTCATCATCTTTATCGAATCGGTCATCGTCCTTTTCATCTGAATCAGCCTTGTTAACACTTTGTTTTTCCAAGGAGAGGACATCACCTGTATTTCCATCAAAAACAATATCGTATTCTTTTCCATCCTGAACAACTTCTACCTCATAAACGGCACGCTTTCCTTCTTTATCAAGCTCAAATTCGGTTATTTTACCAGGATATTGCTTCTGAATCTGGTCTTTAATCTGTTCCATTGACAATTTCGGTGCTGCCTGTGAAGCGCTTGTGTGATACATACCAAGTCCAAGTGCGGATAAGCCGAGCAAAATACTTAAAATAAATCCTACTTTTTTCTTCATGTTAAATGCCTCCCTGTTTTCATCCTGTGTACATCTTATCCCTTTCAGATGAAAGATCGATGTGTAAAAGATTAGAATTCGATGAGAAACATATTAGTTTTCATTTATAGCTGGCAGCCTCATGCTAAAGGCAGTGCCTTCACCCGGTTCACTGCTCACAGATAAGCTGCCGTGGTGTTCTTCCATAATAACTTTTGCGATGGCCAATCCAAGTCCAGTACCGCCTAACTCGCGGCTTCGTGATTTTTCAATACGGTAAAACCTGTCAAATATTTTTTCTGATTCTTCCGGTGGGATTCCCTTGCCATAATCCTGCACATTTATCTGTACGGTCAATCCCTGCTGTGAAATATGGATGTCCACCGCCTTGTCGCTGTATTTCAGCGCGTTGTCCATTAAAATATACACTACTTGCTGCAATTGATCATGATTCCCGTTAATATACATTTCATCGGTCTCTGTTTCAAAAACCAGTTCACGATCATAGGCACCCTTGAATTGATCCACTATTCCCTGAACCAATTGGACAACATTCAGCTTGCTGTAAGTTTCCTGTTCCTGATTTTTGGCAAGCAATAGCATTTGCTCAACCAGCTTTTGCATACGATCTGCTTCCGAATCAATCGCCTGTACAGACTCTTGTAAAAGTTCCGGATTATCCCGTCCGCGCCGCTGCAATAATTGTGCGTAACTTTTCACGATGGAAATTGGCGTTTTCAGTTCATGTGATGCATCCGATACGAAAATTTCCTGTTTTTCGAAGTTATCCTTCAAATAATCAATCATCACATTAAACGTCTCTTCCATTTCATACAGTTCATCATGCGATCGGTTCTCGAGATTAATTTTTTTCCACGTGGTGTGGGTTACATTTTCCCTCATTGTGGACGTCAAGGACTTTATCGGTTTTAAAATAAACCGTCCCAGCAACGTTCCGGCAATGATTGTCGGAATCAGTACGATGATTGATGCCACCACTAACACATAAAACAGTGTTTCCATCGTTTCCGAATGTGCCACAAGCTGCTTATATACCTGTAATGTTGCAACTTCTCCGTTTTCCCAGATGATTGGTTTGGAAACAGTCAAAAAATCAGCATTATCCTTTAGAGGGATGACGCTGCTTGTTTGTTTTGTTGCGTAACTTGAAGGCAGATTAAGATAAGACTTGTCCTTTGTCAATGTTGACATAAGCATACTGCCATCTTTTCCAACGACCCGAATCATTCCATCCGTCGGCAAATACGCCTTCAGCAATTCACTCTTTGCTATCGTAGAGGAATCGTTTAAGGCTGTGACAATTTCATCCGTCTGCTCCGTCAGTTCCGTCCTTTCCCCATTCAGTGACATTGTATGAAACATATAATAGATAGCCGTGTTGACCAGCAAAACAAGAATCAGCATAAACAGACTAGAAAATAGACGGATCTTCGTTGATAACTTCATTGCGCAGTTTCCTTTATCGTATACCCGACACCACGAACCGTTTGAATATACTGGCTGTCAAAATCTTTATCAATTTTCTGCCGTAAATAACGGATATAAACGTCCACTACATTGGTGTCGCCATAATAATCAAAACCCCAGACATGTTCAATTAACTGATCCCTGGTTAACACCTGATTTTTATTTTTCAGCAAGTAGATGAGCAAATCAAATTCGCGGGGGGTCAGTTCAATTTGGTGATCATTCCGCTTCACTTCACGTGTACCAGTATCAACAACAAGCTCCCCAATTGCCAGTTGACGACTGTCCATTTCAGCTGTTGTCTGCAGCCGTAAATGTACACGAATACGGGCGAGCAGCTCCTCAATTTGAAACGGCTTCGTCATATAGTCATTCGCCCCAAGATCCAACCCGCTTACTTTATCATGCACCTGATCTCTTGCTGTCAACAGAATAATCGGTGTTGTCCGGTTGCTGCGCCTGAATCGCCTCAACACTTCCATCCCGCTCAGTTCCGGAAGCATAATATCCAGCAGTACAAGATCCCATCGATTATTTTCCAATTTGTTCAGTGCATCTTTTCCATTGTCAGCAATATCCGTTGCATAATTTTCATATTCCAGTTCAAGCTGTAACACCCTGCTGAGCTTTTGTTCATCTTCCACAATTAAAATGTTTGGTTTACCCATATCAATCACCTGTTTCATAAATACCTTTTCATGTACTATACCAAACCTTTATGGAAATGTATCGAAAAACGGCTATAACTGGCTGGCAAACTCGCGGAATGATTACAATTTAGAACGGTTGATGTTCCGCCCTGTGCGGTTGATGTTCCGCCCTGTGCGGTTGATGTTCCGCTTGTGCGGTTGATGTTTGGTCCCGTGTGGTTGATGTTCCGCCCTGTGCGGTTGATGTTTGGTCCCGTGTGGTTGATGTTTCGCCCTGTGCGGTTGATGTTCCGCTTGTGCGGTTGATGTTTGGTCCCGTGTGGTTGATGTTTCGCCCTGTGCGGTTGATGTTCCGCTTGTGCGGTTGATGTTTGGTCCCGTGTGGTTGATGTTCCGCCCTGTGCGGTTGATGTTCCGCTTGTGCGGTTGATGTTTGGTCCCGTGTGGTTGATGTTCCGCCCTGTGCGGTTGATGTTCCACCCCGAACGATGATGTTTCCCAGCAGCAACATAACATGACAGGCAGCCATATCCAAAGCACACCCGTCAGCGTACCTTGGCAAAAATACACGTATCCCGCAATTCATCCCCATCGACTGCAACTGAATCGTTGCAATGGACTCCTTCCAACGTAAATCCAAGTCTTGCCGGTATAGCACGACTTCTCACATTTTTTGCATCGCACTGAACTTCAATACGGTTGGCACCGAGCTCGCTGAAGGCGAATTTCGTCAGACCTTCCACCGCTTCTGTTATGTATCCTTGTCCAGTTTTTCGTGAATCAAGCCAATAACCAATCTCAAATTTTGGAACATCCCAATCAATCCGGTGCAGACCAGTCAATCCGAGCAACTCTCCCGTCTCCCGGTGAAAGATGTGCATCCGCAAATCCGTCCTTTTCAAAAACGCAGCATGTGCTTCACGAACATTTGCCTCGACTTCTTCAGCGGTCTGGTCTTTTTGGGCAAACGGCAGCCACTTTTTCAACTCCACTTTACTTGCCTGAATCGCTGCATAAACAGCCTTACCATCACCGGGTTTTGGCATCCTAATATACAATCGATCCGTATAAAATTCAGTTGAAAAGTCACTTAAAATTGGGTTCTGCATCTGCTTCCATCTCCCTCTGCAAAAATAAATTTCTTTTCATTATATCCATTTTTCTGTAAAATTGCGATAACAACTTTTTAAGGAGGTGAAAAAATGCTTGCACTTGACCATATTATTCTTGCTTCTAAAGATCCGAAACAGGCTGCGGAGGCTTTTGCCAACAGACACAATGTAACCGTTCTGAAAGGTGGCAAACATGAAAATTGGGGAACGTACAATTACCTTGCTTATTTCAGCAATGACTGTTATCTGGAGTGGCTTGGAATTTTCGACGAGGATTTAGCAGCCAAGTCCGAAAATCCCCTGATTGACCAACTTGTCCGCACATTAAACAGTGATGTGGAGGGGGCAATTCAATATGCACTGCGAACGTATGGTATGGATGATTATTTGAAGCATTTTCATGAACAGGACGTATCATTCACCGGACCAATTGCCGGAAGCAGGAATCGCCCAGACGGTTCACTCCTGGAATGGCGAATGCTTTTTCCGCAAGCTGAAATCATCCGTCATCCGTTTCTAATTGAGTGGGGTGACGAAAAAAACGTGCCGACCGACTCCAGCCTCATCAACCAACAGCAGATCGACACCATATATCCGGTAATAGCTAACTCAAACGACTTCGATACCATTTTCCAAACAGATCATCAACTTGCAAACGTACAGTTTAAACCGTCCGCAATGATGAGATTTTCCATATCCAAATAACCCGCAGTCAAAATACTTGCGGGTTTTTGGTTGCAAAATAATCCATTTGAAGAGGTCATCGAGCGTGCCTAAAGAAGACAAATGTTCCAACCAAGTTACACCAGTTACGAAGATGGCCATCCCAATAGTTATTGCAAATTTTCTTGCTTTTTTCTGGTTATAATAGAGGATTCCACCCCTCACAAATAGAATACATATTATAAATTCTTAAGAAAAGGGGTTTTTATATTGACAGAAGAAATGGCGAAAAAAAGAAACACACCATCCACATACACCATCGAACAATTTATGAACACGGAGAGCATAGCGGGTGTATCTATTTCATATGATGATACGAACATTTTGTATGCAAGTGACAAATCAGGGGTATATAATGCCTATTCCATTAGTAAACACGAGAAAGCTCCCAAACAGTTGACACATTCGACAGATAATTCCATTTTCCCAGTTTCTTTTTTCCCGGAAGATCAACGCTTTTTATATGAAAGCGACAATGGTGGAAATGAAATAACCCACCTCCATTTGTGTGATGAAAATGGACAGACAAAGGATTTGACTCCAGGTGAAAAAGAAAAGGCAATGTTTCACGGGTGGAGCAGGGACCGCCGAAGTTTTTTCTATGAGTCAAACATACGAGATGAACGCTATATGGACCTGTATGAAATGGATGTAGAAACATTCACACCCCAGTTAATTTTTCAAAATGAGGAAGCCTATCAGATTACCGCCGTATCACCGGACAAATCTTCTATTGCCCTGCATAAGCCGGTAACAGCTAACAATTCGGATATGTACCTTTATTCACCTGAAGCAGGGTTAGAGCACCTTTCTCCACATGAAGGTGATGTTCAGTATATACCAATGACCTTTGATGCAAAATCATTGTATCTCTATTACGTGACCGATGAAGAGAATGAATTTCTTCAACTGAAAAAAATGCATGTCAAAACAAAAACCGTGGAAACAGTAGCTGAAGAAGACTGGGACATTATGATGGCCAAATTTTCACCGAATCATAAATATCTTGTTTACGCATTTAACAACAATGGGAAAATAGAGATGAACATTTTAGAAACGCAAACTGGGGCTTATTTGGAAATTCCAGGCCTTCCTGACGGACAGATAAGCGATGTAACCATTTCCGAAAGCGAGAATCAACTGGCTTTTCTATTAAACAGTTCCAATGCACCGGCGAACCTGTACGTTTATGATTTTAACGGGGATAAGCTGCAATGTTTAACCGATACGCTCAATCCGGAAATCGATCAAGATCATCTCGTGGAAGCAAGTGTTGTACATTATGAATCGTTTGATGGACTGTCTATTCCGGCGATCTATTACGAACCGGTCACAGCCAGCGAAACAAAGGTGCCTGCACTTATCTGGGTACACGGGGGTCCTGGCGGGCAATCAATGGTCGATTACAATCCGATCTTCCAATATCTTGTCAACCAGGGCTATGCCGTACTAGCGGTAAATAACAGAGGAAGTTCCGGTTACGGCAAGACGTTCTTCAAAGCAGCGGACCTGAAACATGGGGAGGTTGATTTGGCGGACTGTGTGGAGGCAAAAAAATTCCTTACGTCTACAGAACGCATCGACGAAAAGCGAATCGGCATTATCGGCGGTAGTTATGGCGGGTACATGGTTCTTGCTGCGTTAGCATTTCAGCCCAATGCTTTTAAAGTTGGTGTGGACGTATTTGGTGTTTCCAATTGGGAGCGGACATTAAAAGAAATCCCAGCCTGGTGGGAAGCAATTCGAGATGTCCTGTACAAAAAGATTGGCAACCCATACACAGATACAGCATACATTCGCAGCATATCACCCCTGTTCCATGCGGAAAATATTCAAAAACCGCTTATCGTCCTGCAGGGAGCCAACGACCCGCGCGTGTTGAAAGCCGAGTCTGATGACATTGTGGAATCTGTTAAGAAAAATGATGTCCCTGTTGAATATATCGTCTTTGATGATGAAGGACACGGATTCACCAAACGTGAAAATAGCATTAAAGGATTTTATGCAGTAAAAGAATTTTTGGATCATTATTTAAAGTAAACCTTATCAGGCGGGGAAAACTGGTTCCCCTCCTCCAATTCGATTTGGCACAAAATTGTTAGAGAATACTCTCCTTTAAATCAGTCTTTTCCCAACCTTTGCAAACATCTATCCATTCCTTGGAGAACGAATAATGAAATAATTCATCGTTGGTCAATTCTATGGCGGAGTTCGAGCTTCCGCAAGCCGGGAAAATGGTTTCGAAGCGTTTCATTGAGACATCTAGGTAGACGTCGATTTCATTTTGCAATCCAAACGGGCAAACGCCCCCTATCGCATGTCCAGTTTCCTCCAACACTTCATCAGGAGCGAGCATACGGGCTTTGAAACCAAATGTATGACGAAATTTCTTATTGTCGATTTTTGCATCCCCAGCGGCGACGACCAAAATGGCTTTTCCCTCTTTTCTTCTTAAAGACAATGTCTTTGCGATTCGCGCAGGAATTACGCCAATTGTGTCGGCTGCTTGTTGAACAGTAGCACTCGATGTTTCAAATTCCATCACATCATCTTCACGATTCCATTCTTTAAAATACGCTTTTACATTTTCTAGTGACATCTTCTTCATTCTCCACTGTTGGTATTATACAGAATAATAACACACGTCAGTTAGAATAAACGAACAGGTTACTCAGCCAAACAACTTAACCACCTGCTCCTAAAAGATTGCTCCTCAATCCGCTTCCATACAATTTCGACCAATGTAATTATTTAAGATTTTAGGTAATTAGAATATTTCGATTGCATTTTAACACACATTCGAACATTGAATGACTAATTTCCATAAGACCGGACGCCAAACCCCTATTCCATATTCTTATATTTTCAAACACAAGATTCCATCTTTTCACTTTTTTCCGGGGTATCATTTACTTTGGGTTTAATAAAAACAGCCGATAAACCTATAAAACTAAACAGAATAAAGGCCATCTTGTAATCAATCGATTGTATCAGCGTACCTGCTATTGCGGATCCAATAATTTGACCGAGAGCTAGAGTCAAAAACGGTAGACCAATCCCCAGTGATGATTGTCGAGGATACAGTTTAACCCCCCACACAAGTAAAACACCCGTTAAAAAGACATATGAACTCCCAAAAAATAATGCTGATAGATAAATCAATCCGATTTCTGAATGAAAAATCGGAAGGATCACAATGGATAAAAAGGCAATAATAACGGTTAGTCTATACGCCTTACCAATCCCTAGTTTTTCAATTAAATTTCCTGCGATACCCCCAGCGACTCCTGATACACCAATCATAATCCAAAATATAGACGTAGTTAAATGGGATAAGTCGCTTTCATTCGTTATATAATCCTTCGAAAAAGTCCAATAGATGGCTGTAGCAATTCCCATTACCAGAGAAGCAATAACAAGGAAAATAGACTTTTTCATATCTGCTTTTTTAAAGGAAAATATCTTTTGTCTGGACTCCTCTTGCTTTTTAATTCTAGGAATATTTATGAAATTCCAAATCAAAACTGCTAACGCTGCAAAGGTAAATAAGGTGTACACCATTCGCCAATCTCCCGAAAAAAATAACACGATAGGCCCCGAAATCATAACCCCAAAACCCGTTCCCGCATTGACCCAAGTATTTGCTTTATCTTGAAACGGTTTTTGAACCGTTTCTGCTACGACTTCACCGTACGCAGGTGATCCAAAACCTGTACTTGCACCCGCAACGAGGACACCTACAGCAAGCATAATCTCATTTGTGGAAATCGCCATTAAAAGCATACCCACAAAAGCAGAAATTCCTGCAGCTATAATTGATGGACGTGGCCCCAACTTAGGAATGAAAAGCGTTGAAAGGGTAATGGCAATACAGTAGGCAAAATAAGAACTGGATCCAATAACGCCAGAGATTGCAGGACTCATATCCAATGTTGATGAAATATCAGGTAACATTAATCCATAGCCGAATCTCGCTAAACCGTATGTTACTGCAATCATTGCTATGCCCGGTAATACGATCCGTTTCACATTAATCCCTCGCTTCGTTTAAAATAAGGTTGCTCAATTCTTTCGTATGGTGGATGATTCCATCAGGGGCAAATGCTTCTGCCATTGTAGTCGCTCCTTCCAGCACAAGCGCTACTTTAGTTGCGGTAAAATATGGTTTGTTTATACCTTCCTCCAGAGCTGCGGATTGAATATGACTTAATACTTTTTGTTTATGATCTTTAACAAACTGAGTCACCTTTGTCTCAAATTCAGCGTATTCCTCAAGTGCACGGAAAAATAAACATCCCTTGGCATTCTGTTCAGTAATCCATTGACAATGAGCATCTACAACTGATCGTACAGATTTCTCTCCCGCGAGTGATCTCAAATAGTTAAAATACTTTTCTTCACGATATTTTAAAACACCCAAAACCAAATCATTTTTTGATGGAAAGTATCGGTATAATGTCATGGTAGCCACACCAGATTCTTTTAAGACCTTGTTGATTCCGGTGGCATGAAACCCACCATCTACAAATAACTGTTCAGCAGTTTTAAGGATTTGTTCTTCTTTTGGACGAATAGACATAATATTTCCTCCTTGAAGTGATGTAGAACGTTCTCTCTACATAAAGGTATCATATTACTTTGCTTAAATTCCACCGTAAAGTTTGAAACATAGAAAAAAGAGATAAATATTTTCATTGACGAAGAGTATTAAATGGGGTTTTATTACAATAAAAAATGATTATCCAAGGATGATTAAATCACAGTATATCCATCATCATAAATTAGAGGTAAGTCCAACGTCATCCGAAGATGCACCGTCAAAAGAGTTAAAAGAGTTTCCAAAGCTAAAAATAGTTTATTTCTTTCTTGGAATCTTTCTTATATTTTCCCAATCAGTTTCACTTAATCCCGCCTTTTAATTCAAAGCATCAATTTATTATAGATATGTATCCGTTAGCCCTAATTTTTATTCCGATTAGCGCCCATTGAGGAAGATCAAGGATGAATTTAACCACACATAAAAACGTGTTGTGGACAGTACTTTAAGACATAGGAACATACATACACCAAAAAAGATCTTCGTTTCCATCCACGTGGGTAGCGGAATGAATGCGGAAATGATTAGTCTGGCCTTGCTCATCATCTATCGAAATGAAACTTACCTTCTTCTGCTCAATGTGATGCTGTTTCCATAGATTTTGAAACAACTTGCTTTGCTGTTTTAGATTTAAAAGGAGTTGATTAAGAATGGGGTCCTCCGGAAAGCGGTCATAAATGCCGCGAAAGACTGCAACCGAATAGGTTGAAAATTCATCCCAATTTTGAATACGATCCCGAATACTTCCCTCCAAAAATAGGAGTTGCAGTAAATACCGTTCATCAGAAGCACAAGAAGAGAACGGAAAAAGCATTGTTTCCGCCCCTCGATTCCAAAAAATAACCTTGGAACGCTGATCTGTAATGAAGGATGGAAATGGTAAATCGTCGATTGTGGCTTGTAATGAATCATTATATTGTTCTTCATTCGGCAATGATAATGCTTCATTATACGCTAAGTTGAAAAGATGTTCTTTCTCGTCAGGACAAAGTTGTAACGCTTGACCAATATTCATTAAAACATCCCGTGAAGGTTGAATGTCTTTTCCCTGTTCTAACCATGTATAATACGTCACACTAACGTGGCTAAGATAAGCAACTTCTTCCCGGCGCAGACCCGGAGTTCTTCGTCTTCCCGAAGTCATGTAAATACCGGCTTCTTCAGGCTGAACCCGTTCTCGCCTGGACTTTAAAAATTGGCCAAACACCTTGGAATGTACACTTTTTTGCATAATACTTGTTCATTCCTTTCTCATTGCATTACCAGTATAGCTTTCATTTTGCTTAAGATAAAATGATTTGTCCAACTTAACTGGTTGATACAGGTGTTTTAATATAGGCAATTTTTAAATCCTATTAATAACATTAATAGTATAAACATGCAGTGGTTGTTGCCAAATTTATTAGTTAAGATACAGGCATATTACAAATCAAGGAGGACATTTAATGATTAATAATCATGACGTTCCAAAACGAAAGCTAGGGAACAAAGGATTAGAAGTTTCCGCTATCGGACATGGTACGATGACCATGCCCGACAACCAATCTTCTGTTGATACCATTCGAGGGGCTTTGGATCATGGTGTCACTTTGTTTGACACCGCAGACCTTTACGGAAATGATGGTTATCTTCAGGCAAGGTTTGGAGATAATGAACAGCTGTTGGGCAAGGCATTAAAGGGCAGGCGTGATGAAGCTGTGATCGCAACCAAATTTGGGATCACTCATAATCAAGGTTATAAGGGAGATCCGGCTTATATTAAAAAGTCAGTTGACGCCAGCCTGTATAGTCTCGGAATCGATTACATTGACTTGTACTATCAGCATCGCTACGATCCGAATACTCCTATTGAGGAGACTATGGGTGCTTTAGATGATCTTGTCAAACAAGGTAAAATTCGTTATGTTGGTCTTTCTGAGACTCCAGCTGAAATCATTCGACGCGCACATGCGGTACACCCGATAACCGCAGTGGAAACCGAATATTCTTTATGGAGCAGGGACGTGGAAGATGAAGTTTTGCCGCTTCTCAAAGAACTAGGGATTGGCCTTGTTCCATACAGTCCGCTGGGCAGGGGTTTCCTGACAGGTCAGATTCAAAAATTGGAGGATCTCTCAGAAGATTACCCACAGGAGTTATATTCCCGTTTTCAAGGTGAAAATTTCACTAAAAATGTAGAATTAGCTTCCCGCATTGAAAAAATGGCTATGCAAAAAGGGTGTACGACTGCCCAACTTGCGTTAGCATGGCTGTTGGCACAGGGAGATCAGATCGTCCCAATTCCAGGAACCAAGCGTTTAGGGCGAGTCAAAGAAAACCTCGATGCCCTTCAAGTTTTTCTAACACAAGAAGACCTGGCAGAAATTGATCGAATATCACCGAGGGGAGCAGCCTCTGGGAGCAGGTTCTAATGTAACTGATTAGTTGTTTTAAATATTTTTTATAAACTTCAAAACAAAAAGGCTTAGACTATTTTTCTGAAATGAGTCTAAGCCTTTTTACGAAAACGATGCTAAAGGGTAATGTGAAAAGGTAAAAAGGATGGTGGTTGGACACGATGTTTGTCGTGTTTTTGAAACAGCCATCATTATTATCGTACATACCTTTTTCCCATCAGGTCGATTTCTATACTTTATTCCGGAATGGCCCCCGATTAATGAATAGCTCACCTTGAGACTAATGAATAATAATCCTATCCGATTATAAATTAAGTAAAAAAAATAAAGACATAGATTTGACATAAAAAATAAGACAATTATAATGGTAAACGTTGGATTTATTATGTTTAAAAATTTCTTAACACAATAAATATATTAAAATTTATTAAGAAAGGATGAATTCTTGCAACATGAAAAATCGACGTTTTGTATGGATAATTACACTTATAACCTTCGCTCTGCTGGTTACAGGAGGGTGCTCAAGCAGTACCGAATCTAGCAATCCAAATCAAACAGACACAGAAAGTAGTTCAAGCAAAACCACAGGAACCCAAAACAAAAAGAATAACAATGTAGCCAAACAATACAAAATGGGTGTGCTTTACCAACAAAAAAGTGCAGAGGTTCGCGCATTACAAGAACAAGCCTTTAATCTTGCTAAACAGCAGCTAAATAACTATTTAGAAAACAACGAAAGCAGCAAAAGTCCTGCTGTCGTCACCGACTTAGACGAGACTGTTTTGGATAACACTCCTTATTTAGCCATGGGTGTCAAGGAAGGTTTCGATTATACAAATTGGGGCGACAAATGGGATGCCTGGGTTGATGCGGCCAGCGCAAAATTGATACCTGGGGCTAAGGGCTTCTTAAAGTATGCAGACAGTAAAGGTGTAAAGATCTTCTATGTGTCAAACAGGGTTGCTGAAAACGAAACCCCTACGATTAAAAATATGAAAAAACTTGGATTGCCCCAAGTTACAAAAGAAAGCGTCATGTTAAAAGGAGAATCTAAAAAGGAACGTCGCAGTGAGATAACAGAAGACTATGAAATTGCTTTGTTAACCGGCGATGACCTTCATGATTTTGCGGCCGTATTTAATGATGCTTCAACCAAAAAAAGAAACAAAGCTGTCGAAAGACTGGAAGATAAATTTGGCAGTAAATTTATAGTTCTTCCTAATTCCACCTATGGTGAATGGTCAGACGCAAAATTAAAAACCTGGAAATAATCAATGATCAAATTGGAATATGAGGAGGCAGTTTTATGTTAAAAAACTTTCAGAATCATAGAGGAATTTTTATTTTCCTAGCGTTTTTTATTATAGGTGTTGGTCTAATATCAGCACCACAGGGTGTACGAGCACATTCACAGGAAACGTCAGGTGATGACCCTAAACTGGTCTTTCCAGTAATTAGCGACACACAAATCGGCCGTGCAGAAGGGGGGGTGCAAAGATTTGAAAATGCATTTAGGCAACTTAATAACGTGGCACCAAAACAAGATGCTTTTGTATTTATTGGTGATTTAACCAGCCATGGCTATGAGAAGGAATATGATGCTTGGTTGTCCGTGTTTAATGAATATATACAACCTCAAACAGAACAAATAATTGGTATTGGCAACCATGAGTACGTTGGCCCGACTGTTAAACAGGCTCAAAAACGCTTTTTGAAGAAAACAGGGATGGATTCGCTAAATTATAGCAAGGTAATGAAGGGTTATACTTTTATCATGCTAGGTGAGGAAAGAGGATATTTCTATTCAAAAGAACAAATTAAATGGTTAGAAAAAGAGCTACAACGTGCTGAACAAAGAAATCCGAATAAACCAATTTTTGTGTTTATGCATCACCCTCTAAAGAATACTAACTACGGTACAGATCAATGGTACATTGATAAAGAGAATCAAAAGTTACTTCGCGATGCATTATCACAACACCCGCAAGTCATTTTAATGGCAGGCCATACCCATTATCCGGTCAGCGATCCAAGACAAATCTACCAGAATAATTTCACTTCGGTAAACTCCGGTTCTATTGCCTATATGTGGACAGAATCCGGATATCTTCAAGGAGAAGTGCCGCCGGTGGAAGTAAGTAATGGGCTGCTTGTAAAGGTTTACGATGATAAGGTTGTTATTAAACGTCGTAAATTCCATGCCAATGAATGGGTAGGGAATCCGTGGGTAATCAAAACACCTATCCAAAAGAAAAACTTTAAGTACATTGATACCAGAGATAATAAAAAGCCCTATTTCACAAATGATGCAAAACTTTCCGTTGTTCGGGATAAAACTACGTCTACTAGTGTCGGAATCAAATTTGACCAAGCACAAGATAATTTATTAACGCATTCTTACAATGTGACAGTAAAGAATCAAGAGACTAATAAAATTACTTTGGATAATAAGGCATTCTCTGAATACTATAAGGCACAGATTCCTAATCCTTTAACATTACCCGTTAATGGACTGAAGCCGGCCACAATATACAAAATTGAGGTAAGAGCCATTGATGCTTTTGAAAATAAGAGTAAAGATACATTAACCGCCACAGCAATAACCAAGGCAGAACATGCCGAGGGCATGAAAAAGCTCGTGAAACAATTCCAGGAGAATGGCGAATTCGCTACTGATCAGGCTGCTCAGTTCCTAAAAATACATTTGACAGCCCTAAGTCTTTACGAAGAAAATGAATTAGCCGAAAAGATAGTCAAACACATGGAAGGCTTTAAATTGCTTCTTGACCATCAGAAAAAAAATAAGTTAATTTCTGAAAAAGTTTATGACGTTTTAAAAGCTAATGCTGATTATATAATTCAGAAATGGAAATAGATTGAAAGACTTAGAGTACGGAAGCATCCCTTATGTTAAGGTAATGACTTGTCACAGGGGGGACTTTTTAATCACAAATGATGCATAGCCGGGGTATGACAACGATCCCTACAGAGCAAAAAATGGGCGCAAATTTCCGAGTTTGCGCCCTAAATGGAATAATTGTAAAGCTAATAAAGCTTTTTTTAATGCTGCGTTTTCCTGCCCAAGCTCCTTGCATTTTACTTAGGGATACAATTTGCCCAATACGATACGCGTCGCGCAATGCTAAACTCTTCAGTTCAAGCACTAATGATCTGTCTCCAGGGATCTGTCTATATAAATCTTCATGTTCTGATTTTGCTAGTATTTTTTCAAGTTCACGATGCACATAAAAGTATTCTTGTTTTGTAACTTTCCAATTTTGAACCGTCGCAGTTGGTAATCGAAATGTAGATTTATTATTTTCTGCCTGGGGTTCATTCGCTGTTTTACCAAGAGTTGGAGTTTTTCTTGGCGGTTGCCAAAATCAGTGAATTTGAGACACTTAGCTTAAAAGGAACCCTCTCCTCCAGTCATAATACAGTTCTATGGTTCTTAAACAATATGCCCATTTGGTGCAAGTTGGACGCTAATTTTATTTAAGATAAGTGCCCGCTAGCGTAACAAGAATATTATTCAAAAGACTTAGCTGTTTTAATAAATCTTTTTTTGTCTTTTTTCGGACAATGTTTTTGCTCCCGAACCTGATTGATTTAGTTGCTTCTACCACATAACCAGGAAATTGCAGCGTAATTATATATTACACAGATTAAGTCAATGCCACCAAGATAACCCCAACAAGCATAACTCCAGCAGCTATAACCCTCTGTAGACCAAACCCCTCTGCAAGAAGTTTTGTTCCCATGAAGGTACCAATTAAAATACTTATTTCACGAACGGGGGCAACATGACTAACAGGTGAGAATGTCATGGCGGTAAGAACGAGGATATAGGCAAGTGGGTTAAGGATGCCTACTCCTATTGCTTCTTTTCGGTATTTTAGCCAGTCATACTTAATTT
Organism: Virgibacillus siamensis; assembly: GCF_039522605.1. Lineage (GTDB taxonomy): Bacteria > Bacillota > Bacilli > Bacillales > Amphibacillaceae > Lentibacillus > Lentibacillus siamensis. Next base: position 18,202 of record NZ_BAAADS010000024.1, on the reverse strand, counting down.
TTGTCCAATTACGAATCGCTTTTGGGGTAAGAAATACAAGCTGCCAAAGAATACTTCCATAACTCAACAATAATGGAGGAATAAGAAATACAGCAACAGCCCCTTTATCAAAAAGGGTGTACCCAGAAATGATCACACCTATTACAAGGCCATAAATGAGCGGTACAATTCTATTTGATTTTCGAAGCCTTTGTAGCCCTCCAGTAATCATAAAAATACTGCTAACAATCAGAAATATCCCGGTTATTCCAGTGGCTGTTATTTTTTCATCAAAAATAAAAACTGCAGCAATTGCAACAATCACTGGCCCGGTACCCCTGGCAATAGGATAAACTAAGGAAAAATCACCAATTCTGTACCCCTTTTGTAGTGTCAGCGAATAAGCAAGGTGGATGAGAGCACTTCCCAATATAAATCCCATTTCTACCCAACCAATATGAATCTTAGAAAAAATAAACATTCCAACCACAAGCGGTGCGTACACAATCGTACTGACAAGCATGTAAAGCCACACAAATGCGTACCCACTATTAGACCGCTTCGCCAAGTAGTTCCACGTCGCATGCATAAACGCTGAAATGATAATAAGTAAAAGTGCACCTACTGACATGAATACCCCCCACTTCAATTAAACGTTCTACCTTATTTAGTTATCATTTCAGTATAGGGCCTACTGGCGAATCTATCAAAGAAGTTGTGATTACCTGTGAACCCTGTCACCGGCCTGGATATCGTATTGACGCAATTTCTATTAGTTAATCGCGCAATTCTGGAACTGTCATTTTCTGCTATTAGCTAAATATTCATGAAGAAGGAGTTAGTGTAGTATTAAAAATACAAGAAACGGTACAAACGACAAAGATGCGCGGGAAGGATATTTTATACCTGCCACCTTCCCGTGTTCGGAAATGTCACCCTACTCTACATACACATCATTATTCCGCATATTTATAAACATCTGGTCTCAGGTTTTCAAATATGGGGATACTTTGTTGTTGTATTCTGCTACTTTTTGTATATTGACTTCCGCTGTTATGGTTGCTTCTTGGTTGCCTGCTTCAACAAACTGGGCCTAACGCGTAGGGTCGCCTCAATTTTGAGACAACCCTACTAAATAAACAGCTATTTCGCTTCTTTTAAATTCACATGATCAACTGTGTGATCACTGCCAACGACAAAATGAAGCTCATAATCTCCCGTTTCATAAACAAAGTCCATTTCATTTGTGTTAGGAACAGCTAGAATCTTATCCGCACTTCCTATTTGTTCACTCATTACGGCAGGTGTGATTCCACCAAGGTTTGTTTGTCTTTCAACACCTGTGCCAAAGTTTCGGATTTCAGATATGGTATTATCTTTATTATAAGCAAATCCATATCCAGGATTCCCCATATTCCAGCCATACAAATCAAATTGACCCTTTACCTTTGGGGGATTTCCTAACCTTTGATGAACGTCCTTTTTTGTGCTTTTATTGATTTTAAGCCCCTGAACCGCACCAGGCATTTCTCCATTAAAAGCATGATCATAAATGTTGTCTAAGTACTCAACTGCCTCTTGGTTTGTATTAGATGAATGGATGCCCGAAACAGATGATGCAGGAATATTAACATCGGGACTAGCAGCAGAAACGGACAACAACCATGTCCCGGATAATGTGAGACCGAAAGCAATTGCACCTACTAACAAACCTTTTTTAGCATTCATATTATCTCTCCCCTCATAGATTGTCTTTTAATTTTTACTGATTATCTTCCCGTCATTTACTGTTTAAAACATTTAGAAAACTTGGTTGTCACCAAGCCTTTAGGTGACGACCTTAGTTGCACTCATGCAGTAAGAAAGTTTTATACTTTCTTATCTACCAAAAAACGAAGTAATGCCTTCCACTATTCAACAAAATGGCTCTAGAAATAAATACGTTATTCCGCGAATGCGTCCAATAGCTTAATACACATGATTGAGGTCACCTGCAGATTATTGCAGCCCAGTCTACCACCATTAAACATATGAAAAGACCAGCGCTTCCCACAGTAAAAATCAAACGCTATTATAGAGTATGAACTTTCCATTTAATTGATAAAATAATTCCTTACCTCTTGCCAGTTTTCAACCCTGTCATAGCCTGTTTCATTACTGTTTTGTGGAGATGAGAAAAGTATTCCCTTGCCGGAGAATCGTTTAAAATGATGTACATTATCGTCGATAAGATAGTCAGCATTTAATATACCTTTGTCGCCGCAAAAAACAAAGTTCATATCATTTAAGAAACTAAAATGTTCCTTTAACCATTCATACTTCGCTGTAAATGATGTTGGAAACTCCATGGCGGCTGTAGTAATGAAAATTTCGAAGTGTTCATTTAATTCCTTTATTACCTCTTGACTATCTTCCATTACTGCTAAATCCTGAAAGAAGGTAGGTTCCAGTAAGATATTTTTCATTTCTACTTGAAACTCAGGTCGTAAGTCTTCTAATTTTATTCCATTTAAATCTTCAATTTTAATATTGTCGTTATGCAATTGATTAAAACGTGTTACATGTTTGGGTAAAGCATCAGCAATTACTTCATCCATATCTATTGCAATTCGTTTCATGTTACATCCTCCTTTGAAATCAAAGTATTATTGTTCAATTTACACAGATTCTCGTTCGATTATAGAATAAGGTACTTTTATTTTTTCTCTGGATTTGTTTAAAACAAGGTTAAAGGCCTCCTCACCAACTTTGGTTAGCTGGTGGTCAATGGTGGTTATTCCCAAAACACTGCCGGTCGGTTGATTTTCTTGACCGATGATAGCTAAATCAGCAGGAATATTAACTTGTTGAGACGTTGCATATAAATAAATTCCACCAGCGACTTCATCTCCATTTGCATATATGGCAGTTGGTCTTTCTGGTGACTGCAAGAATTTCTTCGCTGCTTCCCATCCATCATCTAAACATTGACAATCTGAAATATGATAATAAGTTGGAAGTTCACCAAAAACCTCATTATAAGCATCAATCATTTGGTTAGTGCTATTGCTTTCTAATCTGGCTGTTGTAAAAGCTACCGCAAAATGCCCCCGATTTTTTAATAATTGAAAGGTATCCAGATAGGAAGAATACCTATCACTATAGGAACAGCCAATCTCAGTGTTATGCGTGTATTCACAAGAAACAATTGAACCATAATTGCTATAGGGAATTATAGTCTCCCAATCACTTGCTCTTGAAGCTATAATGATTCCATCAAACAATTTGCTTTTTAACTTTTGCAAATAACCTATTTCCTTATTTTTATTATACTCTGAAGGAAGTACAGTTACAGAAAAATCATTCTCCGAAGCCTTATTAAGAATACCATTTAACATTTGATCAAATGCTGGATTGTTATTATATGGGAGAATGACCCCTACTGTTTTTGTTTCTCCCCTAATTAAATCAATCGCATTTTTGTTTGGTGTATAATTCATTTCCTCTATTACTTTTAAGACAGCCTCTCTTTTATCATCTGAAACATATTTGTGATTGTTTAGTACCCTGGAAACAGTAGAGACTGAAACACCTGCTAATTTAGCAATACCACTAATATTTGCCATACAAATACTCCTATTTCTTAAAATCAAGGATAACTACAAATTTAAATGCTGATAAGCATTAATGAAACTTAAAAAGTTTCCATCGCAATTCCATCTTATTCTAATGGAATGTTCTCCTACTATCAGTGTAGATTGTCTATTATTCCTCTCTTCTCCACTAAACCACAAAGACTCTTCAATGTTTATTGGTTTTTTACCAACTAAATATAATCTTTTATTTGTTAACAACAAATCTCCAAAATAGACATTCTGCATTCCATTGAAACTTTCAAATAATCCCGTAATAGAGGATATTATATTTTCGTCGTTTTGGATGGAAACCTTTCTCTTCATAAATTTTTACCTCCTTGAGTTGAAAATAAGCTTTATTTCACTCTAATTTGTGAAATGCATTTCAAGTCAAGGAATTAAAAAATCTTTTATAAATAATCTGTTCAGAGTCATATTTATCAAAATACAGTTATCCATTATTAAATCTGATCCATCTGATACTCTATTTTATTTATTTATAATTTCCAATGTAACATTACAATGAGGTGCGGACATTATCACAGGAGTTATTCCATTAACTGGTCCTAGAAAACAATAGTGAGCAAATTTCTTGTTCCTTGAAAGCACCCGATTGGGGAACAATCTGAATTGTTAAGAATAGTAATTAGCTATGAAAATGATAGCTAGGAATATAACAAGATAAAAAATTGTCCATATGATTGCTCTCGGTGGTATTTTTACCTTCTCCTCTTCTGTTTGTTTATTTAAAATACTTCTTGACCACCAAAAAACTGCTGTCCCCACCAAAAGGATTGTCATTTGCAAACCTGCTTTACCAGTAGTGATGAAATCGTAAATAGCCCATATTATCAAAGCTGCTATATAAAACATAAAAGCATTTCTTGCAGATTTTAAATTATGACTACGCTCCATTTCATCTGGCTTTTGTAGTTTCATTCCTCTTCCCCCCCAAAAATAAATAAATTGTCTACCTTGGTATTAAGGCTTATTGATAATTTGAAAGCTAAAGCAAGAGTAGGGTCATATTTATTATTTTCAATAGCATTAACAGTTTGCCTTGTAACATCACATTTGTGTGCAAGTTCTTCTTGAGAAATTTTCATTTCCTTTCTTATAAAACGGATGTTATTTTTCATTATTTTCACCTCAAAAAGTAAAAACCTTTTTACATATAAAGTATAAAAAACCACACGTAATATGTCAAATACTTTTTACATATTGCGTGTGTTGTTATTCAATATAATGATCCGATGAAGCAATAACAGGGGAAAAGATTGTTTAGGATTTGCGCCTATTATGGAACAATTGGTTAGCATTTTTTCCTATTTACTTTTATTGACCGTTTTATTGACCGCGATCGCCGTAATCCCGTTAAATGGGGGGTGATATTCATATACACAAGTAAACTAGATACTATAACAAAAAGTAAAATTTTCACATTATCCCTCCTCAGATCATTATGGATTGCCACTACAAAATTTTCGCTAAATGGCCCAATGATTCAATATGGGCACCAATCTTTATTAGAGATTATCGCCCGATAAATGAATAACGTTAATACGCAGATTTACTAAGAGTAATCAATGTTTCGCCTATATTATTTTTTAATTCAAAATGCTTTTCATCAGTGTAATGATATTTACTTTCAGTCCATTTGCTCTTTGGGTACTGCCATACAGGCATTGATCTTCTTTCTTTTGGTTCCCATTCATATCGTGGAAATATATGTGCATGTAAAAAGGCATCCGAGTTTCCATAGATTGAATAGTTAATTCTTTTAGGACTACATACTTCTTGTATTGCATCTCCAATTAACGTCATATCTAAAAGATATTCAGCCCTTTGCCGGTAATCCAGTTCATTTAAACTACTGAAGTTCTTAAATGGTAACAACAGACAATATCCTGGTAAAAATTGAGTGTCACCTATAACTGCAAATCCACTTTTAAGTTCAGTCATAACCATGGGATTTTCACCACGATTTGCTGCTGAAATACGACCCTTTTTCCAATCATTAGCATTGTTCACAATATTTACCTCCTGAGCATTTCGCGTTCCTTATACTATAGAATAAATTGGCACCAATATTATTAGGGATTTGCGCCCGATAATTGAAATGTCATTGTTTTATATCGTTGCATTGGGAACAAAGTATTCGATGATTATTTGCCCAGCTTTTTAAATTTGTAAAACCGTTTAACTCCTTTGCTTGAACTATAATTGCTATCTTATCATTGTCTTCTATTTCTTTATTGCAGTTACTGCATGTTAACTTTGGTGAAAACATCTAAGTTCCTCCTCAATTAAAATAGCCCTATCCCGCAGGACTGAGAGTAATTCTTATTCCGGAATGGCGCCCGATCGTATTATATGGTCAGCCGGTCATTGAACTGGTTGACCTATTTTTTATAGGTTTCATATGCTTGAGGAAGTCGGGGGAGGACGCTGGCGCCCGTGGGACTCGATCCCGTCCGCAATACTGTCCACCCCTTCCTTGTAGAAACATGTTTGAGGCTGGTTGGGACATGATCCCGTATAACAAGCGAAGCTATGAAACTACAAGGGATGTGAGGGGCGCACTGACGAATCTATCAAAGGAGTTGTGATTACCTATGAATCCTGTCATCGGCCTGGATGTCGCAAAAGGAGAAAGCCAGGTCCAAGCCTTTTTACAAAGGAAAAAACCATATAAGAAAAGTTTTAAATTTGAACACCATCTACAAGGACTTCACGCTTTTTATCAGTTTTATCAAGAGGTGGAACAGGTTTCCGGACAACCTCCGGCTGTCATTTTTGAATCCACTGGGCACTATCATGAACCTGTGCTTCAATTTCTTGAGGATTATGATATAACTTATTATGTCATCAATCCAGTCATTTCCTATGAAGCTCGAAAAACAAGCCTGCGTAAGGTGAAAACGGACAAAATCGATGCCTTCCATCTGGGGGAGTTGTATTACAAAGAAGATCTGGAAGTGTTTCAGAGGAAAACCGAACAATACCTGAATCTACGGCAATTAACCAGACAACACAGCGCTTTAACGGACAGCTATGTTGAAATCAAACTTCAGTTTCAGGCTGCTCTGGATCAGATTTTCCCGGAGTATCATAGTGTTTTTAGTGATCTTTGCGGCAAGTTATCCCTGAACACCTTACTGCATTATCCGACTTCTGCAGATATTCAAAAGGTCTCTCAACAGGCATTGGCCATGGAGATGCGTCAACTCGGAGCAAGACGTTCCGACGCATGGTTTTTCAATAAAGCAGCACAATTAAAAGATGCGGCTGCCCGCAATCCCTTTCAAGATCCGATCTGCCAGGGCCATGTCCTTAGCCTACAGATGTACATCCAGATGCTTTTTCAATACCAGGAGCATCTATCCAAATTACGAAAGGAAATTAATGCCTTGGCCAAGACCTTTGACGATTATGAATTGGTCCAATCCGTTCCCGGAGTCGGAGAAAAGATTGCGGCAACAATTATCTCCGAAATCGGGGGAATTGATCTGTTTGAACGTCCTAAGCAACTGGCTGCCTATGCAGGACTAGATCCAAGTGTTTTTGAGTCAGGCAAATATAGGGCATCCATTAACCGCATCACAAAAAGAGGATCATCAAGATTGCGTCAAGCCCTTTATACGGCTGTGCAGTGCGGTATTGCCAAAAACCGAAACAAGAAGCTTATAGCCTTTTATAATCGCAAAAGGAATGAGGGCAAGCCACACAAGGTCGCAGTAATTGCCTGTGCCAATAAACTCATTCACTGGGTGCATGCCATGTTAAAACGTCAGAAAGTCTTTGTAGATCAATCATAAGGATTTAATTAATTTCACAATAGTCTAAAAAATCTTATCGGTATAACGGTAAGGTTATTTGGCATGTTTGATTTAAGTATAACATGTTTTTTTGCACTTTTTCAGCCGTAAGTATTGACAGTTATTGGCTGGTATCGTATAAGCGATCCTGGTATCCTTCATTATTAGGGAAAAGCGCCCGTTTGCCTAAGATTGATTTTCCCCACTTTCCTCCGTGAAAACTCCCTCTGTCGCACCAGCCGGTGAAATTTTAAGAAAAAGTGGAATACGCAAAGCCTATGAGACTGGAAAAGGTTACATTACAATCCGGGCAAAGGTCAACATAGCACCAAACACATTACAGCAATAATTCATTAGTGCATCGTAGCTATAGAAATTATCCATACAAAAATTTTTCAGACATTCATGCATACCGTTTTACCATCAATGTGCTTATTGCATTTCAGTTTTTTCTGTACCAAAAACAATACCGCTTTGTTTGCGCGCTTTTTCTGTAACAGAAAGAACAATGGAACTCTGATTTTTGAGATACTCATAGGTCTGATTATCTTCATTCTTAATGATTTGTGTAAAATGCTCAATCTCGTACACCATATTGTTATCAACCGCAACCGACTTCAATGCCGATTCCTCTTTCGATGGAGTCTTGATTAACCGCAGATTATTTATCTCGCCGGCACCTTCAAACACCAATGTCCCTTCTTCACCGTGAATCTCACAGGAATTGAAAGAGTTGGCTATTTTCGAACAAAAAATTGTGCTTGTGAAACCATCATAAGTCAAAACCAATGTTCCGCTGCCATCCACACCGTTCTCAAACATTACTGGGTAATACGAAACGTTGTTCGGTTCGCCAAACAATCCTACCGCAACGGAAAGTGGGTACACACCCAGGTCAACAAGGGCGCCACCCGAAAATTCCGCTGTGAAAATGTTTGGCCTTTCTCCCTGCAGGTAGTTATCATATCGTGATGAGTACTGCACAAGCTGTAGTGACATGTTACGAACCCGGCCAATACGACCTGTATTTTCCTTCAACCTTGTAAAATTGGGCGAATGAATGTTACGCATTGCTTCAAATAAATAAACCTTATTTTCTTCTGCAGCCCGGTAGGCTTCCTTCCATTCTTTAGTATTTGAAAAAATTGGTTTCTCACAGATTACGTGCTTTTTATGTTTTAAAAGGGTAAGGACATGTTCATAATGGACTGAATTTGGGGATGCAACATATACACAATCAATTCGGCAGCTGCTTGCCATTTCTTCCAAATCTGTAAAATAGTGCTGTGCGCCATGTTTCTTTGCAAAATCGGCGGCCTTCTCTTCCGTCCGGGAGTAAACCGCTGTCAGCATAAATCCATCTATCTCCTTTGCCGCGCCAATAAATGCATCTGTTATCCAGCTTGTTCCAATTGTTCCGAATTTCATTTTTCTAGCCCTCCCATACAAATACTGCCTAACATCCGTGATGTGAGGCAGTATCATTGAAATACTTTTATTGTTCCAGTTTTTCAATCCGCTGTTCAAGTTTCTGTGTCATTTTCAATTGGGTAATCATCCGCTTAACCAATTGCAATTCAGCTTGTGCTGTCATGACGTGATCCTGTGCATGAATCATAAAGAAGTTTGGTGCTTCTTCGTCATCACTTTGAATCAGCTCTGTCTGATATTGATGTCCTTTTAAAAATTCCTCATTCGCTTCTTCAAGCAGTTTTTCAGCTTCTTCAAAATTGTATTCTTCAGCCTCGTTTAATGCTTCATATGCCGCACCACGGGCGTTTCCGCCATGTAAAATAAGCTGCATCATTATTTCTTCATAATTCATTTTGCTGACCCCTCTCTAGCTGTTTGCCGGTTCTGCATCGTTATATGAACTTTCTTCATCAACAAGTTGTTTTTCATACCGCTTAAAAAATGGATAGTAAATAACGGCAGCGATAATCGCGTTCATGATTTGAACAAGTCCCGCTATCACAGATCCGCCAGTTGCGATAAATCCGCCAAAGAAAATAGGCACTGTAAATGGTGGCTGAACAACCACTGGAGGCATTACACCGGTGGCAAACAGAATATAGTTGATGGTTACGATAATGACCGGACCTAATACAAACGGAATAATCAATATCGGGTTCAACACAATTGGTACCCCAAAGATAACCGGTTCGTTTATATTGAACAATGACGGAATAATTGCTGTTCGGCCAACCTGTTTTAGCTGAACAGATGCCGAGAACAGCATGAAAATCACCAGACCAAGTGTTGCACCGGAACCACCAATATGTGTAAACATGTGGAAGAAGGGCTCTGTTACGATACCAGTTGCTTTTTCCCCAGCTTCCACAGCGTCAGCATTTGCAGCAAGCTGTGTCATCCAAAACGGGTATGCCACTGAAGACACAACGTTCATTCCATGAATACCAATGGACCAAAGTACAAGCATTACTAAAATCATACCAAGTGCTGCCCAGTAAGAGTTGGATGCTGCTACTAGCGGACTGAACAGGTCCAATACCAATTGTGGAATTGTTTTTCCAAAGTTTTCCCAAACAATCCAGGCCAATATCCAAACCAACGGCAAAATAATCATGAATGGAACAAGCGCTCTGAAGGTTCGCATCACATACGGCGGTACACCCGCGGGCATTTCAAAAGCCACACCTTTATTGATAAGAAAACGCATGAGTTCGGTAGTGACTATACCTAAAATAATTGCTACAAATAATCCCTGTCCACCAAGATAATTTAAAATTTCTCCAAATGGCACTTGCGTAATATCTGTTACCGGAAATGCAGTCATGAAAAATGCCAACATGGAGAGGATACCTGCCATAACGGCATCCATATCTTCCCGGATTGCCAGACTGTACCCGACACCAAACGCAACAGTCATTGCCATTAACCCAAAAGTCAGATTGAATGGAAATAACAGCTGTGCCTGAATCGGCTTAACCGCATCTTCCCAAGCGTTTATAATCCCCCAGTCCAGTGAGGTTGGCGGGTTCGCGATAATCAGGAAAACCGCCCCGGTAATAATAACCGGTAACGCAAAAATAACGAATGCATCACGAATTGCCTGCAAATATTTGTTTTGCGCTATCTTACCCAATGGTTCCATCAGGTGATCTTCAAGCCATTGTGCTAAATTCATTGTTGATCCCCCTTTATCATGTTCAGTGCTTGATCAAGCACCTTATCGCCGTCCATTAATGCAAATGCACGCTGGTCAACCAGTTCAACCGGAATGCTATGCTGTTCTGCTACCTTGGTTACCTCCTTTTTCAGATGGCGTACTTGTGGCTCCAATAAAGCGACGTCATATTCGCTCGCTTTTTGTTTGAATTCACCTGTACCCCCTGCGAATGCCTCAAGGTCTATCCCTTTTTTTTCTGCTGCTTCCTGTACTTTTTTAGCCAACTGACTTGACGTAGCACCCCAGCTACATAAAATAATTAATTTCATATGGAATCTCTCCTTTTAATTGTATTAGTTTTTGGCAAGAATTCTTTTTGCCATGGCATCAATTTTCTGATAGTGCCCCATCAACCAATAGGAAAACCAAGTTGCGGCACAAATAACGACCGAAAAGGCTATACCGAATCCCAGAATCAGATTAGCGGATGGCTGATTGGTGAATACAGAATACAGTCCATAACCAATCCAAATCATTGAAAATACAAGTCCATATATAAATAAAAACCTTTTCATTTTAATCCCCCCTTTTTAATCCAACGTTTTTACCTTCTATACTTCCGGTTACACATAACAGGAAAGGATAACCATCGCGCAACCATATATATTTATGCAAAAAACATGCCAACATAAATGATGGCTGCACTTACAAGCAGAAAAGTGCCATAAGTTCAGTATTTCGGTGAACAAAATGTTTTTATAAGTTTGTAAAAAAACACAAAAAAATAATGTGTGCAATACTATTTGCACACATTATCGGGAAAGCTTAACTAATTCTTTTTTTATTTCATTTGTAAATTTGACCTGAAACGCTTCTTCGATTTTATGGAAAAGCGGATTCCAAAGCTTATGTTCCTTAGCTATAAGTGCCGTCGTGTTATCAATTGGAAATGAAGAAATATACTGCTCCAAGGTCCCCTTTACACGAACCGAAATAATCCGATCAACTAACACACTGAGATGCATCCACATGCCCAGTTCCCTGTTTGTGTCCCAGCTATAATAGTCACGGATTGGAGGAATGTGGTTATTTAAAATTCCTGCAATGGTTTTCGGGTTAACATAAGTAACAATTTCGCCAAGCCCCTGAACAATCAGATCATAAAGTTCCTCCGTTGAAACATCTTCTTCCACCGAAGGAATTTTTGACTGCCGGGTGATCTCCAGCAGTTTCAGCATCCGGGAAATTCCCTCCTGCTGCAGCAGTTCCCAAGCCGGAATATATGGAATACCATCAATGGAAACCGGTACAGTCCCAATAATTGCAATTACTTCATAGTAGCTTTTTAAATCATCAAGAACTGATGTATCTTTCGTACTGGGATCGATTCGCACCGTGCGGATTAACACATCCTGATCAAATGTGGAAAGCTGGTTTTCAATCCAGGACTCAAGTAATTGCGCCGCACCCTCACCTGTAAAGCATACCGTAGCAATCAGCCGTTTCTTTTTAATATTTGCCGATTCCTGTTCTTTTTCCATAAATGCAAACATGGCTTTTTTTGCTGCATCATACACATCATCCAATGTCTGATCGGAAGTTAATGATTTCCTGCCAGCCTCCAAAATCATAGGCAAATTCACACTTGATAGCGTTTTGATTGGTACATCCAGTTCATGCTTGATTGCATCACCCATCGTAATTAATGAACCAATATCAACGAGTATTAGTGCCCCTTTAGTATGTTTCAGCCCATTTATCTTATGTTTGACCCGTTCGTACGTGTCAGTGGCAGAGATGTTCAGCGGCATATCAACCGCATGGATAACATTACTTCCAAGCAAATAGTTTGTTACCTCTGCCATGGATGATGCCGTTGTTTTCCCATGAGTCACCAGAATGACTGCTATGGATTGTTCACGGGACGCTTCCCGCTGATACTGCTGGTCAGGTGTCAAAAAATGTGCAATCAATTCGACTTCTTCTGTCGGTAACTTCATTCCAATAGATTTCTGTAAGTATTCAGCAAGCTGATTTGCCGCTTGACGATAGGCTGTATTTGGATGAACCATTACCGGTATCGGGGCTTTGGCCACATCCCCCTTCAAATGGTTGCGGTAATTTTGCAAATGCAGCCCAATGACATACAGCTGATTTTCATGAATAGTTACAGACGGATTGTCTTTTAACTGGTTCGCCGCCTTTTTTAAAGCGGATAACAAGTCATCGCCAATTAGTTTTTGCCACCCCTGTTGCGGGCCACCCGGCTGCTGATACTTATCGGTCAGATCCCGAATATAATTCAGTACAACAGTTTGTGAATCTTCATTTTCATTTTCATCTGACCTGTCCAATCGCTGATATATATTCGGAAATGAGAAGGCGGCTTTTCCCCCCGATTTCTTCGCTTCAATCATCTGAACAGCCTGCAGCTCCCCTTTAGCTGATGGAGTACCTTCACCTGGGAAATCTTCCATTTTTATAACAACTTTCTCATCTTCCCCATTGATATACCGTAAGTAAGCACGGGCACAGACAATCTGTATATCACTTTTCAATTGACCAATATTCCCCGGGCAATTATACGTCAAAAATGCATCATGACAATTATCCTCAATGGCCAAGGATGTGTTCATTTTCGCGGCTTCTTCAGCTAGAAAATATTCAACCAGCGCCTCTCGCTCAGCGATGGTTCGTTCCCGGAGTGGCGGAATATTTAACTTAACGGAAAAACGTCGCCATAGTGTTGATAGCAAGTAATCTTGGGAATCCTCCGTAGTGGCACCGATTAAAGCTATGTTAGCAGTGCGTTCCTGTGTCGCCTCACCCAGCCGGCGATAAACACCCTTATCCATAAGATAAAATAACATTTCCTGTCCAGATGGCGGGAGACGATGGATTTCGTCAAGAAAAAGAACCCCGCCATTTGCCTGTTCGACCAACCCTTTTTTATCCCTGGCAGCACCGGTAAATGCACCTTCTTTAATCCCGAAAATCTGTCCAACAAGCAATTCAACATTCTGTGCATAATCAGCACAATTAAAAGCAATAAATGGTGCTTCTTTTTTATCTTTCGACTTTTCGATTGCCATTTCCGACAACGTTTCTGCTAAGTAGGATTTACCTGTGCCTGTTTCACCTGTCAGCAAAATTGGCAGTGGTCTTGACGGATACAAAAAGGCTGCCATACCTGTTTGCAAAATAGGCTGCAGACTATCGCCGGCTCCAATCACATCTGTACCTGCAGATTGATTAGGGACGGATACTTTAAATGCGTACTTTACCGGCTTGCCTGAAATTTTCACGGCTTTATTTGCTTTTACCAGGTCATTTAAATAACGGCTGGCGGTTGAACGGTCGATATCCAGTTGTTCTCCGATGTCACCGGCACTAAGTCCGTTTTCGCCTGCTTTACCGAGCTGTTTATAAATATCCATCATGCGACTCATAGTATGCTGATCCCCGTTCGTTTGTTAGTTATAGTCCACGTTTCATTTTAGCAGAAAAGTCCGAAAATGCATACAAACATATTCGATAAAAACCTTTAAAATCCTTGTGATAACAGGGAATTTTATTTATTCAGCGACCCCTGGTTAGCTAACAATAATCGGGACCGCAAATTACGCTTTTTTAAAAGAAAATGTGCGCAGAAGTTTTACACACATTTTAAAAGCGAAGCTGGCATATTAAAAGGAAGGCATATCTTCGCTGCTTCATCGTCCCGTATTTGTTTGGATTCCCTGTGACAAGACATCGCCTGCCACAGGGAGTTATTACCTTGTATCACCCTTAAGAAATCTATTGCCACTTCTTAATCAGGTAGTCAGCATCAGCCTTGAGAACCTTATAGGCTTTCTCAGAAATCAAATCATTTCCTTTTTGATGGTCCAGCAAACGTTTAAAACCTTTCATGTGTTTAACAACTTTTTCAGCTGAACCATTTTCTTCGTAACGGCTCACTGTAACCAGGTGAATGCGTAAAGAACGGGCAACACGGTCATTTGCGAATTCACCGGTTTCCTTGTAACGCTGAACAAGCATTTTCAAGTTAGTTGCAGTTGTTTCCGAAACTAACTTAATAGATTTAATCGGTCCACTATATATTCCGCCTCCACCTGTACCATCAAATACCCTAATACTAATAACATTATTCTGGCCGTATTTTATAGTATCAGCTGGAATAGTATATTCCCTCATTTGATTCCAAGCCGTTTTCGCTCCGTCCCAACCATCCCCAGTTGGAAACTTTCCAGATTGGCCAATCTTTTGGCCATTAAAATAGGTCGCGTCCATATCATCAATTTTTCCTAAAGTTACCTTCAATGAATGACCTTTCCACTCTTCAGGAATAAAAATCTCCTTCCGGTACCAGCCATAGACATTATTTTCCGTATAGTTAGAGTGTTCTTCCCAACTTGCCGGCAGGTTTACTTTTTGCCACCCGCTATCGTCGTATCCTGGTGCTTTCCAGTCGAGATTGTCCCCTTTGTGGAACAACCAACCACCCGCAAGTTCAATTTTAGGTAACGCTGCCAACTTTGACTCAAGATTACCGATGGCCACTTTATATACACCTATATTGTCAGAAGTTGAATAAGTAAATGTCACATCTTTACTTCCTCCCCCTGCTTGGGCAGGTACCTCAATCCTCTTCCTCTTGACTAATTCTTCATTAATAAAAAGCGGCACTTCTGCCACATCTTTATAGCTGCCAAAGTTAGTGACTTCAGCTGTTGCCGTAATTGTCTGATCTTGAGCTGATACACTAAAGTTACTGTATTCAAATATTGTTTTTTTCTTTTCTACCGTTATCTTTTTAGCAGGTAATCCGTTTACACTGATTCTGTGATCACCGGTTTTAAATAGTTTATTATAGGTGAATCTGATTTCCTCAGTACCTCCAGGAGCAACTCTTACATGCTTTTTTGCGACTGTTTTGCCATCAATTTGCAGTTTTAAATTTTTTCCAACGATGACATTGCCTTTATTTCTAATATTTACCTTTATTTCAAATGAATCATTTGATTGGATAGACTCAGGAACGTGTGTATAAGACAACTTCATTTTCTTTGCTTTATAATTTGGAAGTTTTGCTATTTCTTTTTTACTTGCTGGATAAATTCTGACGGCCTGCCCGCCCCCAGCTGCAAGAGACGCAACGAATGTGTCATTGGACTTCACAATGGCTTTCTTTATTGAAACCGGATTCGGGTTCGTTTTCCAGTCCGCGTTAGGTCCATCCGAGTAAATCTCTGCGACATATTTTTTACCCTTGTCTAAGAAATCGAGATCTATTTCTAAGTCTCTCGCTTGCTTATCCGTGATACTTCCGATATACCATTCTTCTCCTTTTTGGCGGATGATGCTGACATAATCACCAATTTTAGCTTTCGGTACAATGATGTCATCCCACGTAACTGGAACATCTTTGATGAATTCAAAGGCTGGTAAAATATTTCCGTCTTCGTCTTTATAGTTTTTGGGTTCATCCGCGACCATCTGGACCCCGCTGCTGATTGTTACATACAAAGCCAATTGTTTTGCACGGGTTGTAAGGACTCTAGTATTGGGATTGTTTGACGTTTTCACATCAAATATGCCCGGTGTAAAATCTATAGGTCCAGCCATCATTCTTGTAAATGGAAGGATTGTCGAATGCTTAGGTAAATTGTTATCGTCGCCAAAAGCAGCATATTCCATTCCACTAACTCCTTCACGACTCATCCAATTAGGATAAGTACGACGGAGGCCGGTTCCCTTAATTGGTTCATGGGTATCAATCATTATTTGATGCTTAGCTGCCTTTTTCACGGCTTCTAAATAATGATTAACCATATATTGACCATGGTGACTTTGGTCTTCTGGATTATGCATTCCGTTATCGGCTACGTAACCGCTCTTAATAGCATGAATTCCTAATTCTTGATATAAATCATATGCTTCATCCATTTGTTTTTCGTAATTTATGATGTTTCCAGAAGTCTCATTGTGCATAATATAGGACACACCATGATCTTGCGCATACTCGACAACTTCTTTTAAGTTATAGTCAGGATAAGGTTGAGTGAAACTAAATTCATCGCCATTTTCCATCCAATTTCCATCCCATCCTATATTCCATCCTTCAACTAACAGACCAATATTTTGATTTTCAGAATCAAGATATTTATAAGCGAAATCGATGTATTTTTTTGCATTTTCCGTTGTCGCACCGTGCTTTGGCCCTGATTCCCAAGTAGAATCGCCACTTATCATTTCCCACCAAATCCCGATATATTTCATTGGTTCAATCCATGACGTATCCTCTAAAGCACTGGGCTCATTCAGATTTAAAATCATATCAGATTCTACCAAGTCACCGGCATCGTCTCCTATTTGAATGGTTCTCCACGGTGTTTTCACCGGCAAAGCATCCTTCTTAACCTTGACATTACTATTTGGCCATGGGGCTAAATAACTTTTCAGTGTCGTTGATTCCCCATCTACCTTTTTTAAAGCCATGCCAGCATAATCAATAAGTGCCGCTTCATGAACAGTAAGGAAAGTACCTTCAGGTGTTTTCATTGTAAAAGGTGTACTAACTTCTTCTACTTCACTTAACGGTGTATTCTTATAGTTATATTCATAGCTATTCCAGTCATTAGGAATCCACCAGGAGGTATTGTCACTGGAAAATTTGAATTCCGTATTTTCAGCTGTAATCCGGATGTTTTTATCCAAATTTTCCTGTTCGGGCAGGACATACCGAAACCCTACCCCATTATTATAAACCTTAAATACTAAATTCATTTTTCTATTGGGAGCTTCTTTTTCTTGTAAATAAATCGTTAATTGCTTGTAGTGATTTCTTATTTTTGATTTTTCTCCCCATACGGGTTCCCAAGTATTATTAAACGTTTTCATAGATGTTTTCACAATCTTAAAGCTGCCTTTTAACGCCTTCTGATTTTTAAACTCAAATCCCAGGGAGGAAGGTTCAATAAGTTCTTCCCCTTTATAGGAAAGCTCATAATGTGGTTTACCATTCTCGGACAGTTCAAAATCCAAATGAACTTTTCCATTAGGTGAACTTATTGACGCCTTCTTTTCATGATCATTTTTATTTGGACTCTCCGAAGAACTTGCAAATGCAGTCGATACTGAAAGAGAAACCATCAAACTTAATCCTAAAAATAGTATCAGTGTATAACCCTTTTTATTGAACATATTCTCTCTCCTTCTAATATTTAAATACCAATATGACCTATCCTCTCATCAGTAGTTTTGTCACCATCGACTAATGTATAGAGTTTCCAAATTACCACCCCTAACTGTTTTCTTCTACCCTTCTACTTTATTAGAATGTAGATTTTTCCCTCCTTTGTTTAATAACGTTAAAAATATTAGTGCAAATTTAATGCCAATTGGAAATAATCCTGCTACATCAACAATCAAGAGAACAAGAAAAAATGTGTGCAGAGTTTTCTGCACACATTTTAATGGAATATATTTATAATTTTTTTCATATCTATTTTCCGCTTCCTTTTTCAGTATATCTATTTCTACCTGAATTATTTACAGATACCTCTTAGATGACCTATTGCTCCTAGTGGTCTTATGTCAAGAATTCGGACAAGTTAAATGTAGAAATTTCTTAGCTTAGCGATTTAACGAAGTCCACC
>NZ_BAAADS010000023.1:0-11200 GCF_039522605.1 Virgibacillus siamensis | reverse complement strand
TTCACAAATAGGTTCAAAATATTAAATATTTTTATATTCATTGTATCACTTCTTATTCCGGTATGGCGCCCGATTGCTTAACAATGATGAAATCATTTAGAGGTTATTTCTCCACCAACCCCCAAACATTACCGAAAGGATCAATGAGTTGGCATATCCACACTTTATCTATTCCAAAAATTGGCCCACGAAACAAGTGGCATCCGTGGGATTCAAAGTGTGCAATGGTTTCCTTAATATCTGACACTCGCCAGTATGTAACCTGTCCGGCAACACCGGATGATACTTTCTCATCGCTTGGATGTATTCCAACAGTAGCGTTTGCTAAATGAAAAGCACAATAATTTTCGTCGTCAAAATGAGGCTTTTTGCCAAGCAATTCTATAAACCACTGTTTCGCATTCTGGACATCATTTACGAAAAAAAGTACCTCCTCCACACCTAATATCCCGTTCATTTAATCCCTCCAGATTCTTACAATCTTTTACCCGTTAGCCCATTTTAAAATCCTGCTTTATTCCTTAATCTAGCCAATCTTCGCATAACCCTTATTCCAGATAGGCGTCCGATTGCCGAACAGTGTATTTACAATATTTCTGTTATAATTCCTTCTTTAACCCCAAATTGGATAAGTCCTTTAAAAGGTAATGTCGCCCTATGCCATCATTTTTGGTTGTTCACTATAGCCTTCCTTTAGTTTTTTTCGAACTCTTCTTTTTATCTCATATTCTATTTCTTCTTCGTCGGTTCTAACGTTTATGTATTCTTTAGAACAATTGCGACATACCGCAGCTTTACTATTTGGAATTAATCTTAATTCACCAAAGTCATCATCACAAACTGCAATCAAATTACTAATAGTATATTTTCCATGAAACGAACTAAACCTCCATTTCCACTGCCATTCGACACCGTCAATTTTGTCGTTATTATACTCTTCGTAAATGCTTAGTTCGTTGCTAATTTCCTTAGTAGAAGTACCGTCAGCGAAATAGCTTTCGTTATAACTGTTGTCGCCTGCATTTTCATCCTTTTTTTGTGGGTTTATTAATAAAACACCACCGAGAAATAAAAAGATAAAAAATAACAACCACCAACCATTTATTTCGAAAAGGCCAATTGACATAAAGCTAATAAAGCTGAGAATATCCCATTGATATAGATAATTCCCAAACATTCCGCCAAACACAGTAATAATTAATGGAATGATAATAGACCAAAAAATCTTACGGTATTTCAAATTATGTACCCCCAATTTTGATTAAACTTTATTTATTAAGTATACCAAAATCAAGGTATTATACTACTGGAAAGGCACTTATTAGATTAGTACGCCCGTTTGCGGTATACCAGACTAAATAAATCATTTAAAAAAATCATTTCACTTAAAAGACTCTGCTACGGCAATTAATTCTTCTTTAGTGACTTCTTCTTTAGATTGCTGGGCTAAATAAGACAGGCTATAACTGATACCATTTTCTTTCCAATGTAAGATTTTCGTATTCGCTTTATTCGTCTTATATTTACCTTTAATGTCGCCAATCTTGATTTCTTCATATTCGTTATCTTGAATTTGGAAATCGCCCTTAAAAACTGCTAAACTCAAGTGATTACCTTCACCAAAAAAGTCAATTGTTATGTGCTCCTTGTTAAATGGATCTTTGGCAACACCTGTATCTTCAACTTTAAAGGGAATTACAGTTAGCAGTTCCGGATTAAAATCCTCTTTTTCAATCTGTGATTTAATGTCTGTGGAATCGAAAGACGCCAAATTCCCACTTTCACTTGTCTGTTTGCTACACCCAACTAAAAGTAGCCCAACTGTTATCGACAATAATAATATTTTTTTCATACCATCCCCCCAAAAAAATTAAAATCAAAAGATTAAATTAATTCCAATTATTAACCCCTATTACAGCATATATTTATTCAATAAAATGGCTCTTCTCCGCAAAATAAGACACCAATCCTTATTCCAGATAGGCGCCCTTTAGTTGAATAAACTAAAGGCTTATATATTTTACGGAAATAAGATCAAAATAAGCCGTCTATATCAAGGGCTATCAGGATCTAGACGACTTTCAGACGTTCTCGTTTTATTCGACGATGTCCGCATTCAGCTCATGGTCTTTAACATACGCAATGGGCAGTAACGTACTTTTAAAATCAAAGGCTTTCAACACTTTATCTTTTTTGACTCGGTTTGGCAAGTCAGGGTTTGCAAGCGCACTAGTTCCTAGAGATACGAAGTCGGCTTCATTTTGGTGAAGGGCGTTGTTTGCGGTTTCCGGATCACCAAGCTTACCATTCGCAATAACAGGGAGTTTTCCGTAATCCTTAGCTGCCTTCGCTAATGTCTTAGTACCTTCACCAAACGCTGGGGCTGTTCCATTACCGTCCGTGACGTGAATGTAATCTAAGGATGTCTCACCAAGTTTAGAGAAAATGGTCTCAGCCGATGATTCACCCTCCTGCCACTTATGCTTGGAATCGGATACCTTGATTTGTGAGATGCGAATGCCGACAATATAATCCTCGCCGACAGCTTGGCGTACATCATTTATAACTTCCAGCATCAACCGAAGGCGATTCCCAAGTGAACCGCCGTATTGATCTTCACGATGGTTGAGGTAGTCAGTTAGGAACTGATCTAACAAATATCCATTAGCACCGTGAAGTTCGATGCCGTCAAAACCAGCTTCTTTTGCGTGAAGCGCCCCATTCACAAAAGCCCTTTTAACATCATCAATATTTTGTTTCGTCATTGATTCAGGCGTTGGAAAGGGTCCGGAGCCGCCATAGAATTCCAATTGTTCTCCTTTTGGTGGAATCTCAGATGGGGCTATGGTTTCATTCACGTAGGCATTTCCTTGAGATTGACCGCCGGCATGCATAAGCTGGGCAATGAATAAGGTGTTATGATTGTGAACGGCATCAACGATAGGTTTCCATGCTTGTACATGTTTGTCATTGGCTAGACCTGGTTGGTTATCATACCCCTGACTGTGACTTTCATCGAAATAAATTCCTTCTGTAATAATGGTGCCAAAACCGCCTTTAGCAAACCGTTCATAGTATTCCTTCATACGGTTATTGGCGAGCCCATCTTCTTCCGCGCTCACACGAGTCATAGGGGAAACAATAAAACGGTTCTTGATATTGGTATTTCCGATATTAAAATCTGAGAATAGGTAATCGTATGCCATGTCTATAACTTCCTTTCTGTGCGATGTCAATCAAATTTTAGGTTTTATGTGTATGAATATCAAACCATGCGCTCACAGTTATTATGTTATAGACGTGTTCACCGTATTCTAAAATAACAGGAACATGTTTATGGTGAGGGTGAACAATGCGCTAGCATTGATCTCTTCACCTATTACACAAAATGACTTAATGAACCAAAAAGAGCGCAGGTCTTATTCGTTTCTTGCGCCCGTTTATTGAACAGTTTTTTTCGGATGTTAACTTGGTATCGTAGTGCGTTTAGATGACGTTTTTTTCTAAGCCACGCTTATATTTTATATACATAAGCCCGGAGTAAACCACTGTGTAAATTATGGAAAAGATGAGAAAGTCATATAATCCTCCCGAAAATACAACAATCTCCAATATAAAAAACATTGCATTCGCTAAAACTAAAACAATGAGTGTATGTCTCAACAATCTGTAATTTTTCTGCACAATCCAATGATCTAATTTAAAAGCTAGTAGCCCCATAAGCAGAACAAAAAATAATCCAAATAACGATACAGTTAGACTTTTTTGCTCTACAACATAACTAGTATAAAAAACTACCACAGATAAAACAGCAAAAAGTAAAACACCAAGCCATTTCTTAACTCTGATTTTCCATTTCATCTTTCTCCCCCTTCTTCACAGCATTATATGAGATATTGGGATTTCCTTTCCCGCAGGATTGGACGTCGATACTTATTCCAGATAGGCGCGCCCGTTCGTAAGATTGGTGGTACAAATATTGGCCGTTTCTATAGGGTGCTTCTACCACGTATCTCCACCCGTAGGTGGCGGCCACTGATTCAGATAACGTCTGACGAATACAACTTGTCCGGAATGATAACTATTATGAGAAATTAAGGAAAGGAGATGTTCCACTTGGCCATTTGAATTCCCATGCTCATTTTCTGCTAACCGTACAGCTTCATTTAAACCATCAGTAAATCTGTTTACAGTCAATTCCCAACCTCTTTTGGCGGATGGTTTTACCTCTGTAGGCCATGTCTCTGAGGCGTGTTTTGGCGGTACTGTCTCCTCTTTCCTCAAAAGACGTAAAATATATTCTTGCCAGTAGATCATATGATTTAGAATTTGCCAGATTGAATGCTGGTTAGGAACCAACTCGCCTGCTTGATTGATGCCTAATCCACCAAAGATTGTCAATGTGTTTACGTGAGCATTTTCTCCGTATAATCCTTTGGTTAAATGGTTCATAGCTTAGTCACCTCTCCTGTAAAAAACTACTGAAACTTACCATCCTTGCACCGATTGCGGAAAGTTTAACACATCTAGATTTCACATAATTCAACCACTCATTCATTTTTCATCATTGTTGAAATGTAAGTTAAACCGTATTTTTCTGGATCAATAACATTAGGACGTGGTAAAAGCCTTAAGTCTGTTATTATCAACCACAACATAGCAATTAGTAAAAAAACTATACCTGCAAAAGCTAAAACATAGTTGGCTGTAAAAAATACCGTGATTGTTCCACCTATAAATGATCCCAAAGGCATTGCTACAGCGGAAGCACTTTCTAATACCGTAAAAGCTCTTGCCAGAAAATGCTCCGGTACAATTCGCTGTAATGTACTTATTAGAACAACACTAGTTACACCGATTGGTATCCATGCCAATCCGAAAGCAACCACACTAAGCGTATTAAACGGGATTATAATTGATACTATCCAGAATAATGCTGTAAAAAAATAAGAAAAAGCATATAATTTACCCAACGGAAAGCGGTCAAAAAAATTGCTCAATAAAGAACCAGCCAGGGTTCCTGCAGCTAGAGAAGCCATATAAAACCCATACATATAAGCGCCACCACGGTCTCCTGCATAAACAGGGAGCACAGCAATATTTATACCAATGGAAAAGTTGGTCAAAAAAAGTACAATAACGCACTTAGCAAGAATTGATTGTTTAATGTAATAAATTCCCTCTTTGAGCTTTGTTTTATAGCTTATGAATGAATGAATCAGTTTTTGTTTTTCAGCAACAGGCTTTACGTCCTTCATTTTTGGCAGCTTCAATAGGTAAAAGAAAAAAGCAGCAATTATAAAAGTGGATGCGTCAACTAAAAAAATAATAGTAGCACTGAAAACAGTTACAAGAATACCTGCCAATGCGTTAAATACGAGATCCACTCCTTGATAAGCGAAAGCCATATACGTATTACCACTGGTAAGCTGATTATTTTCTAAAATTTTAGGTATAGCAACAGTTTGAGCTGGATAGGCAAATTCTTCGATGAATGAAATAAGAGGCATAATAATTAGTAATACGGTGATGGTTAACAGATCAAAGTAAAATAGAACTGGAATCAGTAACACAAGAAAGAATTGAAGTACTTGTGTAGTTACCATCGTTTTACGTAAAGGCCATCGATCAATTAAAGGGCCAATCATAAATTGCAGCGCTTGTGGCAAGAGAGTAAGTGCACCTACCAGACCGGTATAAAAAGCTGATCCACCCAATTGATAGACCATCCAAATGGCTGCAACTAAATAAATACTGTCACCTGCGTTAGTAATTAACCTTCCCAAAAAGAGATTTCTAAAATTGGAATTGGAAAATAATAAACTGATAAAACCATCCTTCATTTTATTGATTTAAGGGGGAAATACCTTACTCTCATTATACCATTTATCCCTTACATGAAGGAGGTTGTTCTACCTATTAATTTTTAAAAATATAAAACGGATAGCCAGGCAGTTTGGTCGAAAATAATTCATTAATTTATCGTTCTTGGTTTCTACTCTTATTCCTTTAAATAACCCGAAAGCAGCAATTTGGACGCTGCATTTATTCCAGAACAGCGCCCATTTGTTGAATAATACTAGATTCAACTTAGAGCTGCATCCCCTGATCTTTCTCCAAAATCAGAACTGAAAATTCCCATCTCTCATTAGAAGAACCTCAGTTTCACCTTCCTTAATACCCACTACTTTCATGTCTGCGGTACCAAAGGTCACGTTAACTGATAAAAGGGACGTATTCAGCCCTGCTTCCTCCAAGGCTTTCCCTGACAGTTTGCTGCCATGCTGTAGGTTGGAAGGAGAAGCGTTGCCGATGCCGATATGACATTCCGTATTTTCATCAAATAGGGTATTGTAAAAGAGCGCGTCTGTTTGGGCAAGAGGAGAATTGCTGGAGACAAGGGCAATTTCACCAAGATAATGGGAACCCTCGTCTGTTTCTATGAGACGTCGTAATGTTTCTTGGCCAGTGGAGGCATCATAGTCCGTAATCCGTCCATCTTGAAAAGTGAGGATAACATCATTGATGACACTTCCTCCATAGACAAGCGGTTTCGTAGCCGCAAGTTTGCCTTTTACCTCACGCTTATGAGGGACAGAAAATATTTCCTCTGTCGGGATGTTTGGAAAGAACGGTATTCCCTTGTTATCTGTTACGCCTCCGCCGATAAAAATATAATCTTCAGGCATGCCGATGTATAGATCAGTACCTCGGCTATTGGTAAAGTGCAGGGTGTCAAACTGGCAATTGTTTAGAAACGTTTTCCTAGACTCGAAGGCACGGTCATGATTTTCCCAATCTTTTATGGGATTGGTTCCATCTGCCCGTGCTCCACGCAAGACAGCTTGCCATAACGATTGCACGGCTTCCTCTTTACTTAAGTGAGGAAATACTTTCGTGGCCCATGCGAAAGACGGGACAACTAGAAGGCACCAGCGCACCTCATGAGACCTGATTTTCACATCATGAGCCTGCAACTTGGCGCGACATGCCTTTTGGAAACGGCTCATCCGTTCTGCGGGGACATCCTTAAAGACATCTGGATTTTCAGAAATAATATGTATGTAAGCAGCACCCGCATCGTCCCATTCCTTAAAGCGAGCATCCTGCCAGTCGGGAAAGTGATCGATGGCATCATCTGCTGCATTTTTATAAAATGCTTTGGCAGACTGTTCATCCGTCCAGTCAATCACCACATTTGAAGCCCCCGCTTCATAGGCTACCATTTGGATAAAATGTGCAAATATAGAATTTTGTATGTCACTATGGATGATCAATAATTGATTTTCTTGCAGATTTATACCAACCCGTACAGCAAGCTCTGAATACTTTTTCAATTGTTCTTCACTAACAAGGTCATATATTCCTTTAATCATCACACTTAGCTCCTAACCTTTTATTCTTTATAAAGCAATCTGGCCTGACAATGGCAAGTTGGGCGCTAGTCTTATACGATAAGCGCCCGTTTGCGTAAGATTAAAGCCATCCTTGGCCAATTTTAACATTTGCCAAATAGCTCCTAGATGATATTATCCAATTAAATTCCCAAGCTTGGGAACTTGACTAGCCAGAACCCCAGAATCTGTTCTCCACTCAAAAGCTGGACCGATCCCACCATATTCAAGTGAAGCAACCCAAGGCTCTGGCCAGTTACCGGTTTGGATGTTTTTAAGCACCCAACCAGCTAAATCCCAATCCTCTTCTGTCATTGGCATACTATCCCTCAAGCGTTGATTCCTATCCTGCTGATTACCTGTAATATGTAGTTCCTTCAACCGATCAAGCGGTAGCTTTTTTATATAATCATACACATCTGTTCCGAGATATTTACAGGTCATTTGTGAGTGCGCTGTATCCAATAGAAACCCACATTTAGTTTCCCTGATAATTTTTGAGATTACATCGGGCTCAATAATAGGTCTGAGCATATTTCCGTCATAGCTTCGGTATATCACATTTTCGGCAATCACCCGATCTGAACCAAAACGTTCAGTGACAATATTAATATCTTTTATCACCCGTTCAGCCACTTCATTAATTTGCTTAGCATCCTGTGTGTTTATGTCGATGTGCGGGTAATCTTTTGCAAAAGCTACCAAGTGTACATTAATATAATGCGTGTCTGTCTCTTCTAAGAGTTTTTCGATGTTTGTCCAATCAACATTATCAAGATCTCCTCTGCCTGCATTCAAATCAAAATGTACATAAGCTGGTCTACTTGTTTGTGCTATCCTGATCAGGTTTGAATCAAAGTCGGGACATTTAAACATATCAATCTGAATGCTATCATCTTTCACTAATTTATATGTTTCCGGTGAATAATTTACAGCATATTTCATGAAGCTCCCCCTATTTTTAGTGATCTTCAATTAACTTGCCTGCTTATTCGATTACTGCGCCCGATCGTATTGCTTAATAGAGATTATTTCTTACCTAAAGAAAAACCATCAAATAAACGTCCACCATATGGATGCAATATTTCATCAACCAACTTGATAACTTCATTTTTGGCACCACTTCTATAAAATATATCAAAGGCTTCAACAAACTGCTCTGCGAAATTTACGTCGTAATCCCTTAATGAACGTATTATCCATTTAGAGGCACCAATCCACTTATTATTTGTTCTTAATACAAATTCACTGACAAGTTCAGCAAGCGTATTAGCAATGAAAATTTCTTCTGCTCTATTATTACAACCAATAAAATCATCAAGAGTGTCCGTAATAAAGTATCGTTTCGTATTTATTATCTCAATTGACCACTTTTCTGGACCTTTCGATAATAATTCTTTTGCTTCACATTTGATTGAGTCAATTACCCCACCACCTTTTAGAATTATACCTTCTGATACCATTCGAGGCAGTGATGGTCTAGCTCGTTTATAATCGCTTTCAAAATAGTGTTGATAAGATTTTAGGTTATGTGCAAATACTTCTATCTGCCATTCATAAGCAATTAGTGACTCCCTATAAGAAGATCTATATGTATCATCAAATATTACTATATCAAGGTCTGATGTACTTGTGGCTTCACCACGAACAACACTTCCAGCCAGTAAAGCTCCATCGCAATTGGGATAATAATTATTAATACATTTTTGTGCTGCTTTTACTGGTTCTAACTTATTAAATCCCCCCATAAATACATCCCTCTTTTTAATATTACCCTTGTTCAACTCTACTACCAATTCCCGAAATTGCTATATTTTGTTCCATTTTTATGTATATAGATTAGTTGGTATAGCAGGGTATGGAATAACACCTTTAGTTTTGAATCAAGTTCGCTAATTCAAACCAATAAGCATCATCCCAATAACGATTTGCAGCACCCGAAGTTGAAGGAGCTACATATATCGAAGTTGAATAATATGTTTCAGGTTGCAACCCATAATAAGTAATCCTTCTGTTTAGGTATTCTTTTGCAGCTCCTTTCCCATTAAAACATAAGAACTTCGGTTGATAATCAGATATTGTTCTGCTTAATTTTTCTACATCATATTGCTCTTTTTTTATATCTTTATCATTTCCGTTCCAATCTTTTACTAAGTCAGTTAGTCCAATTCCATATGTTAATAGTTCTTTATAGTCTATAGGGTCTAACTTTAGTTGAGTTAAACCTACTTTATAAAGAATTGTCCAAAATTTATTTCTTGGATTTGAATAATAATCACCATTTTTTGCAGATTGATTACCAACAGCAGTCCCACAAAAGATTACGTTTAAATCATCTTTTAATAAATCAGGCAACAAAACAATCACTCCAAATAGCGAAATATGAGTCTATTATAACATCAAAGATATTTACAGAATCGCGCCCTTATCTTGAGCAAAGTAATTAGGTATTATTTTGTCTATTCTCGAGGTCATTAACCCTTCTCTCAAGATTTGAAATCTCCTCTTTTAAATCATCAGTTGGACTTTTAATCCTATGATTTATTCCTTTAAGAATCGCAATTATAGCTATAATAAAAACGATTATTCCGGCAACAAATATCATAATTATCTCCATAAATTAAATTACGTCCTTTCTCACAAAAATGACCTTATCAACCAGGAACTATCCAATCCCAATTATTTTTAGCATCTGATATAAAGACCATTTCACAGTATACGCATTCTAATAACTTATACGTAATGCTAATATTAAAGTTTCACAACCTTCTGTCGCTAACCTGTCCTTTAGCTTAATCATTCCAAACTTCTGTTTTTCCACAAGGAGTTATGCCATAATCTGGCCCAATGAACCAAGAAAGGGCGCAAGTTTTATTCGATTCTCGCGCCCGATTGCAGTACAACTTTTAACCGAAAATTGTTATGGCTCACTAATTTCCCATTGCAAGCAAAAGAAAATAAGCACCTATTAATACTGCTCCGTTTAATATGATTCCGATTAAAATAAACCAAAACTTTTTCGAGGCTATTGCAAAAATAATACCAAGCACCGAAAGCACAGTAAACACGATTACACCTAAAGTTAAATTCGCATTTGGTCCTCTTATGATAAAGAAGAAAATTACACTTATTAAAACCGTTAGTATCGATAACGTCCCTAAAATATCCTTTTTATTCAAGTTTAGCCCCCTTTATAACACTGTTTCACAAAAGGGTCTAATAATGCAATATTGGCTAATTCATATTAAAGATTAGCGCCCGATAACAGAAGATCGCCTCACGGTGCAACAAGCTCTACTTTTATTCTGTCCGGATCCTCAAAATAGAGGGCATAATAGTCTTCACCCCTGGCTGGGTGCTTATCCTTATAAAGGATATTGATACCCTTATTATTTAGTGTTTTAGTCATTTCATCGACATGTTGTCGTGAATCCACGTGAAATGCTAAATGATTAAGACCGACACGACACCTATGATATGGAATATCCAAAAACCTTTCCTCCGTTTGTACAAAAACGATATAAGTATCTTCTAATTTCCAGCTTTGTCCGCCATCCCATTTTTGAAAGGCGCTATATCCTAGTTCACCTAGGAACCATCCCCAAAAGTCAGTTGACTTTTTTAAATCCGAAACGTATATCTCCACATGGTGTAGTAATCCCTTAGTCAAGAAACGTCCCCCTTATTTTATTCTGCAATATGGCCAGACTTATGAAATAAATTACTCCGAAACTGCGCCCTATAATTGAAGAGTATAATAATATCTAAAGAGTTAACATAAATCCATGGATGCCTAAATAAATTCC
>NZ_BAAADS010000022.1:0-34139 GCF_039522605.1 Virgibacillus siamensis | reverse complement strand
TCGCCTACAATCACGATACATTAAATATAAACGTTTCGGTGTGTGAAATCCGTCCGTAAGAGGGGCATGCACTCGGCGGGTATTGCTGAATGACGGTAGCTGCCATCCGTATCTGAACTCTTTTTTGGCGGATGTTTCCCGGTCAGCATGTCAGTCAAATAATTTCGGATCATACAGGTGAAGTAAATTGCCAGCGGATCATGGTCAGGCTGGTAAGCTTCGAAGGGTTTCCACATTGCGAATAAACCTTCCTGAAAGAGATCATCCTCAGGTCTGCTGATGTCCATTTTGCGTGTCTGGCAAGTGAAGTGGGAAAAAGTTACTTACGCAAATAATCGTGGTAGGGTTTCATTTCATTCCGATAAAGCTTTAGTGCCTTTTGGAAGTCACCCATGTCAATCTCCAGATAATCAAAGATCTTAAAAATAGTTTCAAAATGCGACCCACGTTTTCCTATTTCAATCCCGCCCAGAATTTCCACCTAATCAAATTCCGTCATAGAATCTGTTTTTTCATCCTAAGCACTTTTCTAACAATATTAACCCCTTCCACCCCCGTATCATGGAAAAGGAAAATAGGGATGATGCCAGGCGTCGATGTGTTGATAAGAAGAGGTTAAAGAACTTGAAAACTGCACCTTGAAACTTCATATTTCCATGAATGATGATTGCGATCCTTTATCGAATGAAAAAGCATGTTAACCATTCACAAATGGAGGGAAATTTAGTGAACATTTGGCCGGATTTTTTACAAATTCACCGAATCCCCTAAAACTGCCTTATAAGAGTCAAACAAGGTGAAGAAAATACCATTTTAACTATTTTTTCTCTTCCACGAAGCGAACCATCAAAATATGGTTTTATTCGACAAAATTAAATAAAATTTGGGAAATCAGGCACCCAAATTATAATTTTTTATCATCGATTACCTTGCTAGTGCATTTACCGGTGAAAGACAGGAGTCCAAGTCTATGTTACAAGCACGATGAAGTAAAAGAACCGTTCCCTATGCTTCCGACACCATTTTCCCGATTTCCTACCTCCATCCATTATTATCAGGGTTACATCTGGTTTATTCTCGTTATATTTCAATTCTTCCAACCAGCTTAATATCAACTTTTCGACTAATTCCAAATAATAAGTGGGGACTATTTAACGCCTACATCATTAGCATTATTTATAGATGCTTGTTTTATCATTAATATAAGATCATGAAAAGAAGACGGTAAATAGCGATGGGAATGATATGCAATATATATAGATCTTTTATAAATGTTATTTTTAAAACGAATTATCTTAATTTTTTTGGCTGGATTAGACTTTAAATAACTATCTGGCATTACTGAAACCCCTATCCCAACTTCTACTAGACTACTTGCCATTTCCAAGCTTTCGGTTTCATATAAAATATGAGGTTTAAATCCTGCAGTATTGCAAGCTTCAACTATTATTTTTCTTATTCCAAATCCGGAAAGACTGTGAATAAGGATTTCTTCTTTGAGATCAATAACATTGATGCTGTTTAAATTCGCAAATTTATGCTGTTTAGGAATAGCTAAAGAAAGTTGTTCTTGTACAATAGGAGAATACCTAAGCAGTTGATTAGATTTTATATCAGTTGTAATCCCCAAATGAATATCGTAGTTCTCAAGGGCTTCCTCGATAACTACTGGACTCATTTCCAGAATTTGAATACCAACTTCAGGATAATTTTGCTTAAATTGCTTAATAATTTGAGGCATGAAATATCTAGAAGATTCAATTATCCCTATTTTTAATTTTCCTCCTCCCGAAATTTTTATGTGTTCTAATTCCTCTACAGTGTTATCAAATTGGCTTAGTAAATGGTATACATGATCATTAAAAACTTGTCCCAGCTCGGTAAGAAATAATTCTTTTGTACTTCTTTCAAATAATTTATACCCAACTGTCTTTTCTAACCGTTTAATAGTATTACTTAATGATGGTTGAGATATATGTAGTTCTTCAGCAGCAGCAATAAACTTTTTGTTCCTTGCAACAGCTTCAAAGTATCTCAGATCTCGAATATTCACTCCTTTACCTCCCCATTTTATAGCTTAAAGTTATAAATTAATAATAAATATGTATTTGATATTATAAAATCAATGGACTAATATTACAAATATATCGTAAATTTAAAAAGTTAACATTTTAAAATGTACTATAAAGGAGGAGAACATAATTATTACATTAAATTTAGACATTATTACCTTTGCAGGTTTAGGTGCCTTGTTGCTTATGCTGGGAAATTGGGTTAGAAACAAATATAATTTCTTTTGGAAATTTTCAATTCCTGCACCAGTAATTGGTGGCTTTGGTTTTGCAATAGTTATGTTAATTCTAAGAGAAGCTAATCTAGTAATTTTTGAATTCGACGACACTTTATATGATTTATTTATGTACATTTTTTTTGTAACTATTGGATTGACTACGGGATTGAATCTTTTAAAAAAAGGTGGAAAGTTACTTTTACTATATGTATTCGTATGCTGGCTATTAGTAATTGTTCAAAATAGCGTTGGAGCAGGAGTGGCAATTTTGACAGGGACTTCTCCACTTTTGGGACTTATGGCTGGTTATGCATCCATGCAAGGTGGGCATGGTTTGGCAGGTTCTTTGGCTCCAGTTATAGAATCATTAGGAGAAAGCAGCGCTTTAACTGTAGGGATGGCTGCTGCAACTTATGGATTGATCGCGGGAGCATTAATTGGTGGCCCTGTAGGAAATTGGTTAATTAAGAAAAATAATGTAAAAGTGGAAGTAGACACAATGGATTCTGAGTATATGGGAGAATTATCACAAGAATTAGAAGGTAAAAAGGAAGATAAAGTAACCAGTCAAAATGTATTTATATCAGGGGCGATTGTTTTTATTATTCTAGCTATAGGGATTCCTACAGCTGAATGGATTACGAATATTACAGGTTTTTCGGTACCTGGTCATATCTTTAGCTTATTTTTAGGAATATTTTTTCGTTCTGTTAATGATAAATCACAGCTTGTTAAGATGTCAGATAAATCAATGGATATGATATCCACGATTTCTTTAAATATGTTTTTAGTTATGGCAATGATGAAATTGAAAATTTGGGAACTTTATGATTTAGCTATTCCATTAACGATAATACTCGTAACTCAAACAATACTAACCGTGCTTATAGCTATATTTATTATGTTTAAGTTAATGGGCAAAAATTATGAAGCAGCAATACTTGCATCAGGGTTTATTGGACATGGATTAGGAGCAACTCCCAATGGTCTTGTTGTAATGGATGCTGTATGTGAGAAATATGGTGTTTTTTCAAAAAAAGCATTTTTAATTATTCCTGTTGCAGGCACAGTATTAACCGATATTGTAGGAATACCAGTATTTCTCTTCGTAGCTAATTTATTTAGTTAATAACTCAATTAATCTAGTTATATAATCTAGTTATTTCAACATTATCACTAATAATAATGATAATGATAATGTTTGATAATAAAAAACATTACAAAGGAGAATGATTTACATGGATAACAAAGTTAATCTTCCGATAACAGGTATTTGTTCATTTGCGAAATATCCTATTTGTACTAATGTGGATGAATTAGATGCTGATATTGCAGTATTGGGTGTCCCGTACGATACGGGTGTTGGCTTTTTGAGTGGAACTAGGCTAGGGCCACGTCGAATACGAGAAGTGTCTACACATTATAGTAGGGGAGATGCTGGTTTTTATGATCCTGAATATAAAGAAACTCTATTAGGCGCTCCATGGAAAATAGTAGACTACGGCGATACTGATATTGTAACTGGTGATATTGAAACATCATTTAACAATATTGAATGGGCAGTTAAAAAGATTAGAAAAAAAGGAATTATCCCTACAATCATGGGGGGAGATCACTCCATTTCTATCCCTGTATCTCGTGCATTAGCTCCAGAAGAATCGGTATCAGTTATACAATTAGACGCTCATTTAGATTGGTCTGACGCTCCAGGAGGACAAAATTTAGGTAATGGAAGTCCTATGCGTAGAATGTCTGAAATGGGACACATAAAAGATATCACACAAATTGGATTACGAGGTTTAGGAAGTAGTAGAAAAGAAGATTTTGATGCCGCACATGAATATGGAAGCCAGTTAATTTCTGCAAAAGAAGCATATAATCTCGGAGTGAATAAGGTGGTAGAAAAAATACCTAAAGCAGATAAATATTATGTGACCATTGACATAGACTGCTTTGATATTTCATTGGCAACTGGAACTGGATCTCCTTCTCCAGGTGGGTTTTCATTTGATTTTCTTAACGATATTTTGATGGGTATCGCTGAAAAAGGAAATGTTATTTGCTTTGATCTTGTTGAAGTGGCTCCTCAATACGATCCTACTAATGCTACACCAAGAGTAGCAGCAATGACAATGTTGAATTTTATGAGCCACATTTTAAGGAATAAAAAGTAAAGGGAAGCTAGGGAACGGTTCATAAAGAGGTCAGCTGAAGTTTTGCGCGAAAAGAAGGCACAAAGGACAGATTTATTCTGCCCTTTGTGCCTTCATCTTATCTAGGGGATCTTTTTAGATTTCGTACCTTATAATATGCTTTCAAAATAAGTCCTTTACCCAAAGAGGCCTCATTGTTAAGTAGCTTTCTACGAAAATGTAAATAATCGCTTATAATGTCTATCTTTTTTCCTTATACATTTTAATATACTCAAATCCATTTTGAATATGAACGCTCATCGCCTTTTCCGCTCTGTTTGTATCTCTTGCTTTAAACGCATTAACAAGTTCCACATGCTCTTGGTATATTTGCTCTCTACGTTCAATGCCGTATGCGGAAATATTTCGATCATGGTATACTACATCATTTATTTGCGATAAAAGTATTTGTAATCGCTTATTATCGGCATATTCAAGAATTGTTTCATGTATGGATGAATTAATTTTCACTGTATCAGTAACAGAACCTGGATCCCTAGATAGATCAACCTGTTCCTGCAGTTTCTCAAGACCTTCTTCATCAATTTGTTGAACTGCCAGCTTTGTTGCCAAAACTTCTAACGCCTCACGACATTGGTATGCTTCAAATATTTCCTTCTCGGTAAATTCCTTAACTACTGTTCCCCGCCATGGAATTGTTTCAACTAATCCTTCTACCTGTAGATGTCTAAAAGCTTCTCTCACAGGAGTAGCGCTTACATTCAGTTGCTTAGCAATTTGCATTTCGTTTAACTTGGTACCTGGTTTCAGATCACCACTGACTATCCCCATCTTTATATTTTCATACACCATCACATTTAATGGTTGTCTACTCAGCGGAGCAACTCTTGATAATTTTTCAATATCCTTTTCCAACCTTTTCGCCTCCATTAATTTCCCATATATCAGCAATTCAGTTCATCTCAAAAATACACATTGTCCTCAATTATAACGAAAATTAAACAGACCTTACACACATAACTTTACATTATTCGGATTAGATATTCTTAACACCTTTAGTAAAACGGTAACCTTTTTGTATTAGTGGCACGAACATGACTAGAATAATGAATATTAAAAAACTTAACGAAACTGGTCTAGTTATAAAAATGCTTAAATCCCCACCAGAAATAATTAAAGACTGACGGAATGTATTTTCTGCAAGAGGCCCTAAAACAAGCGCCAATACTAATGCCGCCGGTGAGTAATCCCCTATTTTCATAAAAAATCCTAGAACACCAAAACCCAATAATAGCCATGTTTCTATAATACTACCATTTAGACTATATGTACCCACAATACATAGTATAAGTATAAACGGAACAAGATAACGATACGGAACCTGCAATATCTTTACAAATAAGGGGATTGCTACGATATTTACCAATAATAATATCATATTACCAAGGTACATACTGGTTATCATTCCCCATGAGAATTCAGGATTACTCTCAATCAACAGTGGACCTGGCTGTAGTCCCCACATCAAGAATGCAGCTAACAAAACTGCAGTCGAAGCGGATCCGGGAATACCAAGAGTCATTAAAGGAATCATAGCACCGGACGTTGCAGCATTGTTTGCAGTTTCAGGTGCCACCAACCCTTTCATAGCACCTTTACCAAATTTATCAGGTTCCTTAGAAAGTTTTTTTTCAATAGAATAACCAAATAATGATGCAACTGTTGCTCCAGCCCCTGGCAATACCCCTATTACAAATCCCAATATTGAATTACGAATCAAAGTAAATTTTGTTTGTAGTACCTCTTTAAAACTTGGCAAAAACTTACTCTTTGTATAGGAAAAACTAATTGTTTCAACCTTTTCTTTATGTGCACCCGTATAAACACTGTAAAAAAGTTCACCTATACCAAATATACCAATTGCTACTGGAATGAAATCAATACCATTAATCAATTCCGGCGATCCAAATGTATATCGTGGTATACCAGAAACAACATCTACCCCAACCGTTGCGATTGCGAGACCTAACAAGGCGGATAAAATCCCCCTAACTTTACTTTCCCCTGTCATCCACACCAACATCAGCATACCCATGAGCATTAACATTAGAAATTCCGGCGGACCAAAAGAGGACGCTACCTCAGCAAATGCAGGGGCTAAAGAGCTAATTAATATTACACCAACTGTTCCTCCAACAAATGAAGCAATTGCCTGCATGACTAACGCCGGACCAACCCTTCCCTGTCTTGCTAGTGGATAACCGTCAAACGTGCTGGCAACTGTAGATGAGTCCCCAGGAGTATTAATTAATATTGAAGTAATCGTACCTCCATATTGTGAACCGTAGTAAATACCTGCAAGCATGATAATAGCACTTGTCGGATTGAGTGAAAAGGTTAAAGGTAAAAGGATGGCAATCCCTGCAGAAGGACCAAATCCAGGTAGCATTCCTACAATCATCCCTACAAATGCACCAATTGTTACAAATAAAAGATTCATCGGAGTGACGGCAACTTCAAATCCTTGCATTAAATTCGATAGAATATCCATAACTAAACCTCCAGCTGTTCGCTAAAAATTAAAAAATTGCTAGTACTCCTTCTGGGAAATTAACATTTAACCAAACATTAAACATAAAATAAATAACCATTGGTGTAACAATACTTATGATAATGTTTACGGTTAATTTTTGACGATTAAACATATACAAAATAACAAACATAAATAGAATCATTGATATTACAGCACCCAAATGATTAAAGAGAAAAATGAATGCTATGCTAGCAACAAAAATAATCAATATATCTTTAAGCGTTTCCCAAGATGTTTTTTCGTTACCTTTCTTAATGCTTGCATAAAGGTTTACACCAGAAAACACTAAAAGTAATACCCCTACTATTCTTGGTAAAAATCCTTCGGCAGGAAGCCCATTCATCATAAATTGGAATTTCAATCCCAAGATCAGATAAACTAAAGAAATCAAAAATAAAGTAATGGAGAATAATATGTTCATTTTCTATGTCTCCCAATTCTAGTTTTTTATTTTGATACAAAATTGTTAGTTTACATGATTGAATTAGTTTAGCGGAACCCTGTATCACACAGGGTTCCGTGTAATTATTATTCTATTTTTCCGAGTTCTTTTAGGATACCCTCGAATGTATCACTGGTTTTCTTCAGATATTCACCGAACTCATCACCATATAATGTATACTCACTTAATCCATTTTGTTTTAAATACTTTTTCCACTCCGGTTTTTCAGCAACCTTTTTCATTGTGTCAATCCACCAGTTTCGAACGCCCTCAGATACATCACCTGCAAGAATAATGCCTCTTGGTTGAGCTACAGTTACGTCGTATCCTAATTCTTTAAATGTTGGAACATCTTCGAGTATAGGAAGTCTTTCTTCCCCCGCAAATGCTAACGGTTTCATGACTTTCCCTTCAATCTGTCCCATTGATCTGGCAGGATTTCCGACAATTGCATCAACACTTCCCGAAGTAAGTGCACTCGTTAGCTGTCCAGCTCCTTGAAAGGGAACATATTTAAAATCAAAACCAGCCTCTTTTCCTAATAAATTCGGAACAATCATTTCATCACTTACTGCACCAACTCCACCAATGCTTAGCTGTTTACTCTTCGCTTCTTTAATGAAATCTTCCAATGTCTCATATTTTGAATCATAAGGAACCAACAGTAATAAGTTATCCGTTCCTAAAAGTGCAATAGGCGTAAAAGATGAATAATCCCAATTTGTATCGGATACTAGAGGGGTTGTAATAAAACTCATACTGGTAGGTGTTGCTATATACGGATTCCCTTCTTGATTTTTAAGGTATCCCCAGCCTACTGCGCCACTTCCTCCTTTCTTATTCTCAACTTGAATATTCTCAGGATACAATTCATATTTTTCAAGAATATCAGCTACTTTACGTCCCATCATATCCGTTCCGCCACCAGGGCCAAAAGGTATGATTATCTCTAAGGATTCAGATGGGTAATTCGATTTACCTTCTGCTTTAGAAGTGTCTCCTGAGCTATCAGAACATGCAGTAAAAATAAGCACCAATACAATTAAACTGAAAGCTAACACTACCCTCTTAAACATGAAAATCCTCCCAATTAAAATTTTATCCTTCGTGATAACGCCTTCGTAATTTCAATGAAATAGCTATACACTTTAAACTCCAACATTTAGTTTAAATACAAACTTCTCCATCCTTTAATACAGTTGTTCCGTCCGCAATAAGAGTTGGTTTCGTCATGATTAAGTCATAATGACAAGCTGCTTTTGTTTCACCTCCCAACGTTATATTTGTTCCAATTCCAATGTGAACAGAACCATAGACACCTTCATCTTCTAACATTGAACCTATAAACTTACACTTCGGATTTAGCCCAATTCCAATTTCAGCTATGTTGTATACCATGTCATCATTTTTTGAGGCTAAATTGTCCTTCAAAATTTTAGCTTGATCTCCACCAGTGATAGAGGTAATAAAGCCGTTTTCGACCGTAGCCACAACAGGGTCTCTTAATACACCAATTCCAATATAAGGGATACTAGCATCGGCTACTATCTTTCCAGTTGCAGTTCCTTCTAGTGGCGACACATTTGCTTCTACTGTAGGAACAGGAGCGAATTGTCCCGAATCCACCATACATGTCATATAATTAGAACGTCTACCTTTTGCGGATACATTCAAATCTGTTCCATAAGGGGTGGTAAGCTTTATTTCCTCAGCACCCTCAATAGCCTTGGCTACTTTTTCACATGTAACAGCAGCACTAGGGAAATCTGCATTAACACCACTATCAATCAGCATCTCATCTTCAAATTGTGTCAACATGATTCCTCTTGACCCGTTCTCCACCGCATTTTTAACAGCATGGGTATGTGTGATAGAAGTATGTACAGCACTTATAAACACATCACTATCAGCCATTGCTGCTGCGATATTTTTAGGAGGATCCTGACTGTCTGATGTTCTTGGAATTATCATAGCAATTGTTGGCTCCGCCTCAATAGCATGAACGGCCGAAGCAATTGTTTCCGCAATTGTAATGGTTTTTGGTTCTGTAATAATTAGTACCTGTTCCCCCTTTTTCACCTGCGCACAAGTTTCTACTATGGTTTTAGCACCTTTACTCATTAATATTTTTTTCATGTTATCTTCCTCCAAATAAGTATATTTAAAAAACTATCGATTACTTTAAAAATACTATATTGTTTTTAGAATAATGTCAATACTATATTCTATATTTTTTAGAATTTTATAATACTATATAATATAGAATATTTATTGGTGCCTTATTTAATAGAATTTCTATTAAATGAAAACTTAATGTTATATAAGAATCCCGGAACTCTTAGAAGAGTTCCGGGATTCTTATATAAATTAGTCTTCTGCCATTCACTTTTTACTTTATTTCTGTAATAATGGTCCGCCACATTCTCAATAGCGTTACAAGAAGGGGATTCCGTACAAGATATTATTTAGTTTTTTTCAGTAAAACTTTCAAAAAATTATTTTTATCAAGGTGGTTATAGGTTTAACAAGAAAAAAAACATGTTTGAAGTTGATAAGATGACAAAAACTATTATTATTGATACAGGCATGTTATACCCTGACAAAGCAATCATGAATGCTAGTGAAAAAGCCTGTACTGAACAAAGTACAGGCTTTTTCATTCACAGTATCTTCTTTTAGAATAGTAAAGAAAGATTAGCAATCACAAAGAGAGGGTACCTTCTGTCCAGTGACTCTAACTTGCAGGCGAAACATTTTGCCTTTTGTAATGGTTATATTAATTACTTACTTTTTTCAAATACATATGCACCATTTTGAATTTCCTTAAAGCTGACTTTATCACCAATCTCAACCAGCTCTTTCATGAAAGTGGTCAATCTTATTTTATCGGTTAATTGAACCAATACTACTTGATATGGAACAAAATGAGCAAATTCGGGCGGAGCAACATATATAGTGGTAAAACTATAAACTTTACCACTTTCAGTAATGTCAATTTTATCGAATTCTGAGGTGTGGCATTTTGGGCAATAGAAACTGGATGTAATCGTTTCATAACCGCAATTTTTACATTTAAAAGCTTCCATTATTCACCCAACCTTTCCAGTATATGAACGGTTGAATATGATCCTGTTCCACCTAAATTTTGAGCTAAACCAATTCTTGCTTCATCTACCTGATTAGGCGCACTTCCTCTTAACTGAGAAACAATTTGATGCAATTGTGATATACCGGTTGCACCGATAGGATGTCCTTTTGATAATAATCCACCACTTGTGTTGATAGGTATTTCACCGTTTGGTTTTGTCTTGCCTTCTTCGACAGCCTTGTATCCCTCACGTTTATTAAAAAATCCTAATTCTTCGGAAGAAACTATTTCAGTCATTGAAAAACAGTCATGAACCTCAACAACGTCAATATCTTTCGGCCCCAAACCTGCCTTTTCATATGCTATGCACCCAGATTCTTTGACAGCAGGAATTGAAACTAAGTCTTCTACTTTTTGCATCTGGGTCGGTCCGGATGCTTGCGAACTTGCACGGAACATTATATTTGATTTTTCCCTAGATATGACAATTGCTGCCGCTCCGTCAGTTATAGGGGAACAATCAAATAGCCCCAAGGGTTCCGTTATCATTCGTGCATTCATGATTTCTTCAATAGATGTCGGCTTTTTAAATTGCGCAAATGGATTATTGACTGCATTCTCACGATTTTTCAAAGCTACCCTTGCCAGATGCTTCTTTGTTGCCCCAGTTTCATGAATATAACGATTTGCTAATACACCGAAAAACCCTGGAAACGTAAGACCCGCATGTTTCTCGTTTGAATCATTGTCCATTGCGGAGTTAATAGCCTGTGTGACTTCAATTGTGGAAACATGTTTCATCTTTTCTACTCCCGATACAAGTACAGTATCATATTCTCCACTCAGGATTCCAAGTATGCCCTGCCTCACAGCAATACCTCCAGAAGCACATGCCCCCTCAACTTTTGCAGTTGGTATATATCCTAATCCTAAATCATTGGCAACTATTGCTCCTAATATCT
The DNA here is from genome assembly GCF_039522605.1 of Virgibacillus siamensis. GTDB lineage: Bacteria > Bacillota > Bacilli > Bacillales > Amphibacillaceae > Lentibacillus > Lentibacillus siamensis. Next base: position 22,611 of record NZ_BAAADS010000022.1, on the reverse strand, counting down.
CTTGATTATAAACCGATCCGCCCATAAAGTTACCAACAAATACTGCATCAACTTTGGGATTACCTGCATCCTCCAGAGCACTATAAGATGCATCCAAAAGTATATCCTTCATAGTACGGCCCCCAAGATTACCAAACTCTGTCATGCCGATACCATGTACGTAAGTATTCATCAGTTCATCACCTCTAAATGCTTTTTACGAAGTTCCCGTTTAAGGATTTTTCCATATGGACTTTTGGGTAGACTTTCAGTTATATGCACTTCCTTAGGCTTTTTAAAGCTTGCTAAATGGTTTTTGCAAAGTTCAATTAATTGATCGGGCTCCACACTTTCTATTCCATTTAAAACTACATAGGCTACTATCGACTCTCCCCACTTCTCATCAGGCACTCCAATAACACATGTTTCTTTTATACCAGTATGTTTATTTAGTACTTCTTCCACTTCCCGGGGATAAATGTTGACACCCCCGGAAATAATAACATCTTTAATTCTATCAACAATATGCAAATACCCTTGGTTACTAACCCAGCCAAGATCACCAGTTTGCAACCACCCATTCTTTAAAGTTTTAGCAGTTCCTTGTTCATTATTCCAATATCCCTGCATAACAAGTGACCCTTTACAAACGATTTCCCCAACCCCTCCAGCTGGTAATTCATGTCCTTTTTCATTCACAATTCTCATGTCTACAAAAGGACCAGTTCTACCACATGACTCCAGTCGTCCAGGTAACTCATTACGAGGCATAATGGTAATACACATTGGTGCTTCAACCTGACCATACGTTTCAACAAATTTTGTTCCCAATCTTTCTATTGCCAACCTCAACTTACTCGAGGCGATCGGGGAACCAGCCATGTTAATCGATTTTATTGAATCCAGTTTTTTTGGACTGAATTCTGGGTGTTGAATCATTAAATTTACCATGGTTGGAACCATAAAAGTAACGGAAATTTCATCCCGTTGAATATCATCAATAAATTCCTCAGGTTGAAATTTATTGTAAATAACCTGCGTTGTACCGTGAAGCCAAGCTACATGTGATAAAAAATTGCTTCCATGTGTTAAAGGTGCAACATGACCAATAGTGTCCTGATTATTGACCTCACATACCTGACTTAGGGATAAAGCACCCGCCAACATATTTCTGTGACTTAGCATAACGCCTTTGGGATTACCAGTAGTCCCAGATGTATACATAATTGAAAATAAATCATTTTCATCAACATCTTCATCTATTATTTGACCTGAATATTGCTTCAGGGCTTCATCATAAGGTTCGCCAATATATAAACTTTTTAATTCAGCATCAATTGGTTCAATTAATTTTTGTTCACCGATTAAAAATGATACTCCAGCATCTTCTATCATAAATTTATGCTCATTTGGGTGTAGTTTGAAATTCAAAGGCACTTTAACAAAACCACCGAAAGCTGCCGCAAGATCCAATTCTGCATATTCAAGTGTGTTTGACATCAACAAACCAAATCGGTCACCTTTTTTAAGTCCTTCGGCAGAGAGCATCGTGGCAATAGCCATCGCCCTATTGTAAAGTGTGCTATACAAAATTGTTCTATCTTTAAACTTGACAGCTGTCTTATCAGGATATGCTTTTATAACTTTTTTTGCTTGTGATCCTATAGTTTCCATGATTGAACTTATCCCCTTTCTGAAAATTGAAATACTGGAAGGTTCAATGATGAATCAGTCTTCCGTTTTAAATAGATATCATGGACTGGATGAAGAGTAAACTCTATAGTCACTGCGGTCGGGTTCTCCCCCCGTAAAAAGTGACCACCTGAAATATTTCCATCACTATCTACATACATGCCATGATAATGAACGTCCAATTCATCATGTTCATCCAATCCTATAAATCCCTTACCAGCCAATAATTCAACTGGCTTCTCCACATAGATTGGCTCACTATAGCGAAGTTCTTTATTATCATTTCGCTTTAATTGCACATAACCCACTCTTTTCAATGACCCGATGCAATCAAATGCCGCAGTTTGTACGTTATGCTGCTTACAGACTGCTAACAAACCTTCAAAAAGGTCCACCCCCTTTGTTAGTCGACCCATAATACATTGGGCGTTACTACCTTTAATACTTTCAATATAATGCTCATCATTCCTATCAGCCAATACTCACACCACCATCAATCCTTAATGTTTGTGCAGTCGTATATCCAGAAGATGGTGAAGCAAAATAACATACAGCCTCAGCTATATCTTCCGGTTGCCCCATGCGCTTGATTACTTGTTGATCGAAATTATATGCCAATCCCTGTGTAATTCCCGTTTCCGTTGCCCCAGGAGCTACTGAATTACAAGTAATCCCTACCTCACCTAATTCTTTTGCTATCCATTTTGTTAAAGCAATAATAGCGCCTTTAGAAGCTGCATATGCGGGACCAGATCTTCCTTTTTTTGATCCTTGATGATTGGATAATACACCCCCATTAATACCTGATACAGAACTGATGTTTACTATACGACCATATTTATTTTCTAACATATGGGGGTATATTACAGCCTGCATAAATAAATATGCTGCCTTAACATTGGTTTCCATATCCCGATCCCAAATATCTTCCGTTATTTCCTCAAGATCTACCCGACCACAAGTACCAGCGTTATTAATTAAAATGTGAATTGCACCAAATTCTTTTACTGTATCATCAACTACACTTTGTACAAATGACGCTTCCCGAATATCACCCAGCTTCTGCATTACATCTACGTTGTCATTAATCCTGTGAACTCTCTCAATTGTATTTTTACAAGAATTCAAATCTACTAATATTACATTAACACCTTGTTTTGCTAGTTTGATCGCCGCAGCCGCACCTATTCCCCCAGCAGCTCCTGTTACTATTGCCACCTGATTTCTCATATCCATTGTTATCCTCCTCGTTTAATATATTTATGTCACTCTACATTCAGTAAATCCGGTAAAAAAGTAGATATAGCCGGAACATAAGTAATAAGCATCAATACTATTAACGCAGCTACAATAAAAGGAATGATAGCCTTCGATAAACTAAATAACGAAGCTCCCGAAATACCACTCGCAACATATAAATTCAAACCAACCGGTGGGGTGAATAATCCTATGGCTAGGTTTACAGTCATTAAAACCCCAAAAGCTGTAGGATCAATGTCAGCGTGAAGAGCAATCGGTAAAAGTATTGGTATAAAGATATAGTAAGCTGAAATGGCATCAATAAATGCACCCGCTATTAACAATATAATGTTAATAAGTAATAGAATGATGATTGGATTTTCCGATATTCCAAGCAATAACTGAGAAATATCCTGGGCAAACTGTTTTGTGGTAATAACATATGCAAATATAGAGGCAGTACTTACGATAAACATCACAACTGTTGTTTGTACGGAAGCCTCCACAAAAACTTTGTATAACTTCTTTAATGAAAGTTCACGATATATTACTACCCCAACGAACAATCCATAGAAAACAGCTACTACAGCTGCTTCAGTTGGTGTGAAAAATCCCCCATAAATCCCTCCCAAAATGATTATTGGTACTAAAAGACCCCATAAGGCATTAAAAAAAGCTTTAACTATTTCCGTGAATGATGCCCTTTCTATTGTAGAACCAATTTCCGTAACACCCTCACCCTTATAGCCATTTAGTTTAGCTTGCTTCCGGTCATTTCTCCACCGCGTATATAACGTGGCTAAGACTAATCCTATCCCCAACAAGATACCTGGTATAATACCCGCGATAAAAAGTCTTCCTATTGAAACTGGAATTTGATCTCCCGCAACCACCGCAAAAACAATAAAAGCGATACTTGGCGGTATTATAATACCTATGGACCCAGAACTTGCCACCAATCCAGCAGCGGTTTCCTTTTTGTACCCATTTTTTACCAAAGCTGGTATTAAAATGCCTCCAATTGCTGCAACAGTAGCTGGACCAGAACCTGAAATAGCTGCAAAAAATATAGCTACAATAGCAGTTATAAAAACAATACCGCTTTTATAATGACCCACTAAAGCCTGTGCTAAGTCAATTAATCTTTTCGATATACCTGAGTATTCCATTATTACCCCAGTTAATATAAAAAAGGGAATAGCAAGAAGTGTAAACTTTGAAATACTTGCATACATAATGTCTCCAATTACAGACAGCCCCATAAAACCGTTCGAAATAAATAAAACAGTTAGAGATGACACACCGAGTGAAATAGCAATAGGTATTCTTAAAAAGATCAAAATAAAGAATAAAGCAAACAAAATCAAAGCACTCATTTTATCCCCCCTTGTGGCAACGATAGTCCCTTCCATTCTTTTAATGTAGCTTCAACACTTCGAATAATACAAAGTAATGTACCAAATGGTAAACCTAGGGAAAATAACCATTGAGGCCACCCTAATGCGGGAGTAGTTTTATTTACTTCCAGTTGATACTGAACCATTTTAAATCCATAATATGTAATAATTAAAAAGAATAAAATGGACAGAATTCCAACCAGCAGTATTATAATCCTTTTGATTGTTAAGGGTGACTTATCAAATAACAGGGAGAATCCAAGGTGTGCGTTTTCACGCACACCAATAGAAGTACCTACAAACGTTAATAATACGAATAAATTTACTGTAATCTCTTCATTAAAAGAAAGTGACAGACCAAAAAAATTACGGGTAATGACATTCCCAAAAGCAACGACCGACATAATAATTAGAGAACTAACGACGATGAACTCTTCAACGTAATTTAACCATTTAGTCATACTATCACCTTTCTATTTATCTAGTCTAAATGCATCTAATAAATCTTTCCCCCAGACTTCCTCATACTTTTCGTACACTGGTTGAACTGCCTTTTTTAATTTAGCTATTTCTTCTTCAGTTGGATAGTAAAAATTCATTCCTTTCTCTTTTAACTTTTTAATTTGTTCAGCTTCCTTTTCCCGAGCAAGTTCAAGTTGATATTGTGCTGCTTCTTTTCCAAGTTTTTTTATTAACTTTTGATCTTCTTTACTCATTGAATCGAACAGTTTTTTATTAATCCCTAATACAAGAGGATCATAAGAATAGTTCCACATTGTTATATAATCTTGTACTTCATATAACTTAGACGAATATATTACATCTATCGGATTTTCTTGACCATCAATTGTATTCTGTTGAAGTGCTGTAAACACTTCAGAAAATGTCATTGTTGTTGGATCTGCACCCAATTCTTTCCAAAGATCGGTATACATTGTTATTCCAGGAATCCTCATTTTCAAACCTTTTATATCCTCAGGCATTTTTATTGGATGAACACTATTTGTCACCTGACGGAATCCATTTTGACCATAACCAAGCAGTTCTACACCATTTTCCCTAAGAATATCCTTCAGAGCTTCTCCGCCTTCACCGTTAAAAACTTTATCAACTTCTTTCAAGTTTTTAAATAGAAATGGTGCACTAGCTACACCAAATCGTTCATCAAGTACGGAATATATAATGGTCGAATTAAAAGTTAAATCAATTGTCCCTTTCGACAACATTTCAACAGCTTTACCAGAATCCCCACCTGACAACTGCTCATTTGGAAAAACCTCCATGGTTATCCGCCCATTTGTTGATTCTTTTAAATCCTCAGCTAATTTCTCTGCCGCTTTATACCATGTGGATGATTCATTTACAGTAACTGACATTTGAAGATTATACTCTTTATCCTTTGCTTCCCCTGCACCAGATGAACATGCACTCACTAAAAATATTAAAACTATACTAATTACAAAACCAGTAAGCTTTTTCATATTCATGTTACCTCCATTTTAATTTTTTATAGAAACGTAGTCGTTTATGAAATCCACTAGATGAAGCGCTTCCATTTCCTTGGAAAGGCCAGCTCTTTCAATACCCAATTTCATCTGTAATAAACAGCCTGGATTTGTAGTAACAATAATGTGCGGATTAATTTCTTTTACATTTTCCATCCGATCATCTAATATCTTCATCGACATTTCTGAATGAATCAGGTTATAAATCCCCGCGGAACCACAACAATGGTCAGCTCCCTTTAATTCCTTATACTCGACATTGCTAATAGCCCCTAAAATTTTCCTTGGCTTATCAATTACATGATTTACATTTCGTAAATGACAAGAATCTTGATATGTCACAGATATCTTTTTGTTATTCCTATGGTTAAGCGGAAAGTCCGTAATTCCTAACCTAAATAAAAGGGAGGTAATATCAATAGACTTTTCCGAAACTTGTTTTGCCTTTTCCAAATACTCAGGTTCATCTTTCAGCAGCAGTTCATATTCAGATAAAAATGCCCCGCAACCTCCAGCATTATTCACAATATAATCAACATCTCTCGCTACAAAATTATCAATATTTTTTCTTGCATTCTCCTTCGCTTTTTTCAATTCACCACTATGACCATGTAATGCCCCACAACACACTTGGTTTTCTGGAACCCAAACTTCACAGCCAAATCCCCTAAGTAATTCGACTGTTGCTTCATTTGTTTTTGAGAATATCGTTTCCATTAAACACCCAGTAAAAAATGCTACTTTAATGTCATTCTTTTTCGACCTATAAATCCCTCCTCGCATAAGTTCCCTACTTTCGACTCTTGGTAATACCCCTTCCATTTCCTCTAATATATTTGGGAAGAATGAAAGTATATTCATTTTCCTTGTAATTGTTTGCAAACCGGACCTTTGATAAAACTGCATCAAAGTGACGGCTTTTTCCATCTTTTTTGGTTCTTGAAATAAATGATCAAATGTTACAGTTCTAACGAATTTTTCTTTTGTGGATTTCTTTTTTTCACGTTGGATTACACCCCTTGCATTTTCTAAAAGGTGTCCATATTCTACACCTGCTGGACAAGCTGGTTCACAAGCCCTGCACCCAAGACACATATCTAGAGATTCCTCAACTGATCCATCAAAAGGTATATCCCCATCTCTTACAGCTTTCATTAATGATAATCTGCCCCTTGGTGATTGTGTTTCATCATAATTCGAATGGATATATGTGGGGCATTCCGGTAAACAAAAGCCGCAACGCATACAGTCTAATAATTTTCCCTCATCTAACTCGTTCTGAAAACCAATCTTTATCCGCTCCCGTACTAATGCATCAGACATTATTGACCACCACTCGTTTTTTGGTTGACTTTGCAAATATTTTTCCGGGGTTCATTATATTATCCGGGTCAATCGCTGTTTTGATAGCTTTCATCACTGCTATACCGTTTTTTCCAATCTTCCATTCTAAAAAGGGAGCCTTCATTTCTCCAACACCATGTTCGCCTGTAATGGTTCCTCCTAACTTAATGGCAGCATTAAATATGTCCTCTAGCGCTTTTTCAACTCGTTCCATTTCTTTTTGATCACGGATATCTGTCAAACATGTCGGATGTAAATTTCCATCCCCTGCATGACCGAATGTACGAATCAGAACTTCATACTTTTCTGCAATGTGTATAATTTCTCGTACCATGGGGGCAACCCTTGAACGCGGAACAGTTGCATCCTCCAGTATTGTTGTAGGTCTTACTTTCGCTAATGCCGATAAAGCATCCCTTCTTGCAGTTCTAAGATCTTCGGCTGATTCCTTTGTCTCTGCTTTTTGAACTTCAAAGGCATTATATTTGTTGCAAATATTATAAATAACAGCCATATCTTTTCTAACTGTTTCATTTGTCCCGTCTTGTTCAATCAAAAGGACTGCTTCACAATCTGTCGGAAGCCCAATTTTTTTGTAACCCTCAATTATTCGCAATGTTCCCCGGTCAATAAATTCTAATGTTGTTGGAATAATTCTTGATGCAAGAATTGCAGAAACAGTTTCTGCAGCATCCTCCATTGAGTGATACATTGCAAGAATTGTTTCTTGATATTCTGGCTTGGGCAACAATTTCAAAGTTGCTTCCGTAATTATTGCAAGCGTACCTTCCGAACCGACCAATAATTTTGTTAAATCATATCCAGCAACATCTTTTGCAAGTTTTCCACCGGTTTTAATAGTTTCACCATTAGGAAGAACCGCTTCTAGTCCTAATACATAATCCTTTGTCACTCCATATTTTAATCCTCGAAGCCCACCGGAGTTTTCACTGATATTCCCTCCAATTGTTGAAATCTTTTTTGAACTTGGATCCGGTGGATAGAAAAGGTCTTTTTTTTCCACAAAATTAATTAATGAATTCGTTATAATACCGGGTTGAACAGTAATTGTCATATTTTCCTCATCAAGCTCCAAAATTTGATTCATATTCTTAAATAAAATAACAATCCCACCACTTGTTGGAGCTGTACCCGCAGCCAGGTTAGTACCAGATCCCCTCGGAACTATAGGTATTGTGTGTTTTTTGCATAAACGTACTATTGAAATAACCTCCTCGGTATTCCTTGGGGATATTACAAGATCTGGCATCGATTGAAAATTTGCAGTAGCATCGTATGAATAAGCTAATTTAGCAGCAGTTGTGTGGTAAACGTTTTCATTTCCACATATTTTTTGAAATGAATTTATAAGATTTTCTGTTATAATCCCCCTTCCTCCTCTCTTTTTTGAATTTGAATTTATTATATATTTTCAAAAGGTCTAAAGTCTATGTTAGCAACAACGAAAATTCCTACTATTTAAACTATAAAATTTGTTTGATTACACAAAATACAGGAAAGATTCTATCTATATGAGATGGACGTTTAATATTTCTTTATAATATTATTCATGTAGAAAACGGTAGCTGAGATACAAAGTAACTAAATGGTCGATATCATTCAGGTGTAAATCTGTAACCTCGGTAATTCGTTTTAGCCGGTATTGTAAAGTGTTTATATGTATATGAAGTTTTTTAGCAGTTCTTTGTTTAAACATATTGTTTTGAAACCAACAGTCAAGTGTTTCAAGTAAAACTTCTTCTTGCAATAATGGCCTAATTGTTCGTTTAATAAATTTTTGTTTAGTTTCTTCATTTAATTCGTGCTGCAGTATATCAAACTTTAAGTCTTCTTCAAATACTACAAATCTATTCACTGATGTTACTTCACAAGCTCGATTAGCTTGGTCAAATGACAAATATAAATCTTTAGAATTAACTAGTTGTCCAACTCCTGCAATTGCATTTAGATTCAGACTACCTTTAATTTCATTTAAAAACATTTCCAGTTTCTGTTTCAACCTAGGTTTATTAATTTGGGTTATCAACATTAAAATCTTTTCTTGACCCCAACGGATAAATATCGTGTCACCTCTTTGATCCCATATGGCTCTTAAAAAGTTTACTTCCTTTAATGAAAGATTTAAGGCTGAATCATTTGTTTCTATCACTACCACTTGCCTATATTTTTGCATATTAATATTAAAAAAATGGCTTCGTTCTATTAATTGATTTTTATTACCTTTATTGCTTAACCAATCAAACACAAAAAATTCCAATTCCCTAGCCTTTCTCTCCTGATTATTTCGAATGGCTGAATCTTGTATAAAAAGTTCGGTTACTTTTTGGACTAACATCGCATAAGGTTCCACAACTTGGGGATCACCGGTAATGCCTATGACACCAAGTGGTTTATTTTCAATTATGACCGGTAATACAACACCTGGATGAACCCCTTCTAGATGAAGAGTAAGTTCTTCTGTCATAATCATTTTTTCTTTTTTTTGCATGGACAAATAGGCACCTTCATGGAAATGGTGAAGACGATTTGTATCTGTACTAGCTACTATCAGCCCCTCTTCATTTGTTAAAATGACTTCCTCATTAATTAAATTGCGTATTTCATGTACAACAGAAGAATAAAATTTTTCTTCATAAAAGAAGTTTTTCATTTGTAAACACCCCATTACAGAATTTTCAATATAATTTGATTATATAATACCACTAGTGTTTTGAAATTAATTTTCTTATTTTGTACAACTGAAAATTCCTTTCAGAATATTACATGGGGGGATTCTTATTTTGTTTGACGGGGGACTTGCCATTGCAGCGGGTTTTACCGAAACGGGGCTTTCCGACTGGATCGGTAATCAATTGGATAGAACTTGAAGAAATGAACATTCTTATCATTATGTTTATTACTACTGCTGCCATCCTGTTCTTGACCAAGATAACATCGAATACTGCCACCGGAACAATGTTTATACCAATAATAGCTTCACTTGTGCTTGCTAAATGTACACCTTACGCATTAATGTTATATGTGCATGTTACCCAACTACGCATTTATGCTCCTGGTACACCACCATACGCCATTATTTATGGTACGGAAAAATTAAAATAACCGGGATGGTCAAAAATGGATTCTGGTTAAATATTACCTCTTTAGTTTTAATTGTCTTGCAGTATATTTCTTCTTGCCGATTATATGGGGAATTGATTTGTTTGAGCTGCTTACAAACATGAAGTAGCGATAAAGGGCTATTATTTACTGGGGAAGAACCTTTAATTGTAATCGTAAAATAATCCCAGCATGGGATTATTTTACGATGCGTTTTTACCTGGAATTAAACCTTTCTGTGACAATAGCTACTTTTAAGGATTCATCGTTTTATTAATACCTGTTAAAACCTGGTGCAACTCTAAACATACTTTTACATTGATTGCATTCGCTTTTGAAGACATCTGAAGTTAGGTTTGACTTCAAGGAGTAATCATTTTACGAATCAATCCACAACCAGGGAACAAAATTGAAATAGACTCTTCCTCAATAGTACCTATTTCAATGCTTTCCATATAGAAACAATAAAATGTATTTTCCGAGAATAGCATTATTACCTTTATTGTTCTACCCAGATGAACATTATTTAATTTACTAAAAAGGGACTTCACACCTAAATCACTTCCCCAAGTTGTTTCCCCGAGTCATCATAATAATAAAATCCTTGTCCAGTTTTAACACCAAAATTACCAGATTCAACAACCTTTTTTAGCAGTGGACAAGGACGATACTTTGAATCTTGAAAACCATTATAAAGACCTTCCATTGTTGCCAGCAATACATCCAAGCCAACAAAGTCAGCAAGTGTAAGTGGCCCCATACGATGATTTGCTCCCAACTTCATTGCTTTGTCTACATCACTCGGTTTAGCACCTTCCATCACACAATAAACCGCTTCATTCACCATTGGAACGAGAAGTCTATTGACAAGAAATCCTGGATAGTCATTGCAACGTACTGGACTTTTTCCAATGCTGTATGCAAAATCAAACATAGCTTCCACGGTAGTATTATCTGTAATAATAGATGGAGTGATTTCTACAAGATTCATGACAGGCACAGGATAGAAATAATGAAAGCCGATAACCTTATCTGGGCGCTGGGTGACTGAACCAATTTCTGCAATAGAAAGCCCGGATGTATTAGAAGCCAATATAGTTTGTTTGTCTGCATATTGATCCAGTTGGACAAAAACCTTTTTCTTGATTTCTATCTCCTCGGGGACAGCTTCTATTACCAACTCAGCTCCCTTTATGTATTCAATATCATTTTTTAAAGTAATGTTCTTTAATGCCTGTACTTTTTCGTTTTCGGTAATCTTCTCTTTTTTAACTTTTAGGTCCAATTGCTTTTCTATATTTACCATTGCTTCGTTTGCTTTTTCTTGATTCACTTCTATTATTATGACTCTTTTTCCTGATTCAGCAGCATTTTGAGCGATTCCTGCTCCCATTAAACCGCCACCTACAACAGCTACTTTTTCAAATGACATACATTCTTCCCCCAATCTTTAGCACAACAAAAGAATTAAAAATTATTGAATAAAGAAAAGGTGAGATGTAATTAAGTCTCACCTTATCCATTATTAACATTTTTCAAATAGTGCAGAGATACCTTGGCCGCCACCGATACACATTGTAACAATACCTTTATTCAGTTGAGATCGGTGCATTTCATACATCATTTTAACTGTTAAAATGGTTCCAGTTGCACCCACTGGATGGCCCAAGCTAATTGCTCCACCATTAACATTCACTTTATTTGGATCAAGTTGTAAATCTCTCATGACTGCACAGGACTGAGAAGCAAATGCTTCATTTAGTTCAAAAATATCAATCTTATCTAATTGAAAATTTAATTTTTCGGCCAACTTCTCAGTTGATAATTTTGGAGCATAGCCCATAACATCGGGACCGTTTCCGGATACGGCAAAACCTTTTATTTTCAATAAAGGTTTAACCCCTAACTCTTCTGCTTTTTCTTTTGACATAAGCACTACTGAAGCAGCACCATCATTAATTCCAGATGAATTTGCTGGAGTAACAGTTCCTTCTTCTCTAAAAGCAGGTTTCATTTTACCTAGTTTTTCTATAGTAAGTCCTTCTCTTGGGTGTTCATCAGTATCAACAATTGATACATTTCCCTTTTTATCTTTCACCTCAACAGGAACTATTTCATCTTCAAATTTCCCCTCTTTAATCGCTTTTACTGCGCGTTCTTGACTCCGTATAGAAAATTCATCTTGTTCTTCTCTCGAAACATGGTATCTTTCGGCTACATTTTCACCTGTAACACCATTATGATATGGACCACTTGGCCAAGTTAATATAGATAATAATCCATCCTCTAGATGTCCATGCCCCATTTTGTATCCAAAACGCGCTCCTTTTAAATAATAGGGCAATTGTGACATGTTTTCAGTTCCACACGAAACTACTACATCTGCATTTCCAGTCTGGATTTGCATCATACCATCTACAATAGATTGCATTCCGGAGCCACATTGTCTATTGACAGAATATGCTGTTGTTTCTTCCGGTAAGTCTGATTTGAGTGAAACAACTCTTCCTATAAAACCATTCTCAGCAATTTGTCCCACATTACCCACAATGAGTTCATCTACATTTTTCGATTCAATTCCTGCTCGTTTTATGGATTCTTTTACTGCATATGATGCTAAATCAGTTGCATGGACATCCTTTAAACCTCCGCCAAATTTTCCAATAGGCGTTCTTGCTCCAGATACCAATACTACTTCTTTCAAGTCACTCATTTTATATACTCCTTTTTTAATAGTCTAAATTACAAACAATCTTAAACTAAAGAACCATTCCCCCGCCTACATTTATTACTTCACCAGTAATATAAGACGCTTCATCTGATGCTAGGAATGAAATCATATTGCCAACATCGGATGGGCTTCCTGCACGACCCATTGGAATTTTTGAAACCATTTGGTCCCAAACTTTATCAGGTACACCTCGTGTCATATCAGTATCGATGAACCCCGGACAAATGGCATTGCATGTAATATTATGTTTGGCTAATTCTTTTGCTGCCGTTTTCGTCAATCCTACTACCCCTGCTTTAGAGGCTGCATAGTTTGCTTGACCAAAATTCCCCAGCCAACTGGCGGAAGAAATAGAAATAATCCTGCCAGATTTATTTTCTTTCATTCGAACAGCCGCTTCTTGTGTACAATAAAATGTACCAGTTAAGTTAACATCAATAACTTGCTGCCACTGGTCTTTAGACATTTTGTGAAGGGTAGAATCCCTGTTGATACCGGCATTGTTCACTAAAATGTCTACAGCTCCAATTTCTTCAGTTACGTAGTTAAAAAGATTTTTTATTTCATCTTGGTTTGCAATGTTGGCAGCGTAAGAAGTTACGCTATATCCTTGATTGGAAAACTCTTGCTCTACTTCTTTACATGCTTCATCATTCAAATCAACAATTACGACCCTTGCTCCCTCTTCAGATAATTTTTGCGCAATGCCTCTACCCAATCCTCTTGCTGCACCAGTGACAATTGCTACTTTATTTGATAATCTATTCATCTGTTTTCCCTCCACTTATTCTTATTGACAATATAACCAAAGTATTGTATTTACATTTATTACATCGAATTATAGATGGAAGTATTACTATTCCTTAACTTCCGATAAATTCTTTTAATCCGAATGCGCCTTCCGTGAACAATTTTTTATCCATTTCCTTCAAATCTTGACTGATGATTGGTTCAAATTCCATCATTTCAAGAATATCTTTTTCCAGATCAATTCCAGGGGCTATCTCTATTAGCATCACACCTTCTTTTACCAATTTAAATACCGCCCTCTCTGTTACGAAAAAGACATCTTGACCTTTCTCTCTAGCTAATTTTCCATTAAAAGAGATTTGTGAAGCTTTTGAAACCATTTTCTTTATAGATCCTTCTTGATTGATATGCACCTTTTCATTTTTTAGGCTAACTTTTGCCCCACCTGTACTAAACGTTGCACAAAACACAACTTTTTTAGCATTTTGTGTAATGTCAATAAATCCACCAGCGCCTGTACATAAGGGCCCCATTTTAGTTGCATTGACATTCCCTTCCTTATCAAGTTCACCAGCTCCCATAAAGGTAATGTCTACTCCAGCTCCATTATAATAATCCATTTGTTGATCATGTGTAATCATTGCATACACGTTCTGTCCAATTCCAAAATCAATTCCGCCTGCTTGTACACCGCCATATATTCCAGATTCAACGGTAATCATACAATCATTAGAAATACCTTCTTCATTGGCAATATTTCCTACTACATCATTGGGTATTCCTGTTCCTAAATTGATAACATCTCCTCGATTTATTTCAAACATAGCCCTTCTGCCGATAAATTTTCGGACATTCAAATCCAATGGTTGAATGGTAGTTATTGGAACTCTGAGATTCCCGGAATAAGACGGATCATAATACCAAGAAGATGTTTGTCTATGATCTTCATATGGATTATCAGATACAACTACTGCATCAACGAATACTCCTGGAACAACAACCTCCTTTGGGTTTAGAACTCCGGTTTGCGCGACACGTTTAACCTGTACAATAACTTTTCCTCCAAACCTTTTCGTAGCAAGCACAGCCGGTAATACTTCAAGCTTCATGGCTTCATCTTCCATAGTAATATTACCCATTTCGTCTGCGGTTGTCCCTCGTATAATGCAAACGTCTAGAGGTATGTTTTTGTAAAACATATATTCTTCATTGCCATAGTCCATTATTTCCGTAATATCATCTTGTTTTTTAGTTCGTTCATTCATCTTTCCCCCTTCAATGCGAGGATCAACAAATGTTCCTAGTCCCACCTTGCTCATTTTACCTGGAAGTCCACAAGCCATTGACCGATACAACTGCGCCATTTGCCCTTGTGGAAGACAATAAGCATCAACTTTATTTTCAGCTATCATATTCATCCATTTTGGTTGAAGTCCCCAATGTGATCCAATAATTTTTGTTACCAAATCTTCATGTGCAAAATGTTGGATTCCATTTTGTCGGTCGCTCTGACCTGCTGAATGTACTAATGTTAGATTTTTTGGATGATTAGTTTCTAAAAAACTATTTTCAATTGCTTTTAGAATAGACTCTGAAGAACTTATTAATGTCATCCCAACTGTGGTAACTGTATCATTATCTTTTATATAATCTATAACTTCACTAGCCTTTATAAAATTTGTTTCCATCGAATTCACTCCTTTTTTGACCCTCTATATAACTTCTTATTCTTTTTTTATCTGCTTTGGAATTTGCAGTTTTAGGTATTTCATCAACAAAGAAATAATGTGGTGGAATCTCATAACCCGCCAATTTAGTTTTTAATTTTGATTTAATAGTCATCTCATCAAACTTATAACCGTCTTTAAAAGAAATCACTGCAGCAGGTACTTCCCCATATATATTATCTTTGACTCCGACAACAACCACTTCATTAATACCTTGTATCTCACGTATAGCATTTTCAATATCAATACTGAAGATTTTTTCTCCGCCTCTATTTATTAAGTCCTTTTTTCTGTCTACAATGTAAAGATACCCATCTTTATTTAGATATCCTATATCCCCTGTTTTCAGCCATTTATCCTTAGTAATCAAATCTAAATGTTGTTGATAATACTCTTCAACAACATTTGTCCCTTTTAACCAAACTTCTCCTGTGTTTTCACATTCTAGTTCGCAGCCAGAATCATCAACTATTTTGATAGATAATCCTGGAATTGGCTGGCCTGATGAACCAATATAGTTGCTTATTGACGCATCAGAAGGAAAAATGGTAGCCGGTGAAGTTGTTTCTGATAATCCGTAAATCGTTCTAAATGACATTTGTGGTAACCATTCTTTTAATTCTTTTATCATTTCAGATGGCATATTACTACTACCACATGCCAGCGTTTTCAGTCTTGGTAATTCTGGAAACGAACCCTTTTCTCTTAGCATTAATGTAAAAATTGTGGGAGATGCATGATAAAAAGTAACTTTAGAATTATATATGTCTGATAAAAGCTGATTCACATTAAAGAATTTATGAACACGAACAACTCCTTTACACTTCAAAAACAGAGATAATGTTGCAATTAAACCTGTAACATTATAAATAGGAATTGCTAACACTGTAGAATCGCTTTCATCAACGTTTAAAAGTCTACTATACACAGATATCGCATGCTGAATATTAAAGTTTCGGATAACGACACCTTTGCTAAATGAAGTAGTGCCTGATGTAAACATGATAATAGCTACATCCTCTACGGCTCCATTGTCTTCCATATCTGATATTGGATAATCATTAAGATAATGAAAAGCATAGCCATTTACTGATTCTTTTTCTTTACTTTCACATATAATTAATTGGCATTTCTGATTTTCATACTTGCTAACCCAAGAAGAGTATTTCTCATCAGCAATTATCAAATCACAGTTACTTTTTTCAATCAGCGAACGTATTTCCGGTTCTTTATATTTAGTAGGAAACGGTACGATCGTTGCTCCCAACTTTTGCGCTGCCAAAAAGGAAACAATAAATTCAACCGAGTTAAATAACAATAAGCCGATATGTTTTTCTTTTTTAATCTGATACTTATCTGCTAAATAAGAAGACAGTTTATCGGTCATTTCCAACAACTCAACATAGGTATACGAATAACCATTTGTGTCTACTATTCCGATTTTATTTGGTACTTCGATAGCATTTTCTTTGAGCACTTGATACATATTACTTTGAAGATCGGTAAAAGTACTGTATTCCCTACCGTTAAAATCCCTCGTTACTAAATCACTTTTGATCGTTTCACTCCAAAAATCATTTCCTGAAATCATGTTGTTTCCCTCACATCTTTAAAATATATTGCCTGCAGTTGTACCTATCTTCAGGCTTATAACGCTATTTCTTGAAGGTCATACTTATCATCCTCACTTGACTTATCATGAATACCCTCTTGTAAAGATGTTAATATTTCTAAGAACATATCCTCGTTATTTTCTAATTCCTCGGGGGTCGTTGATAGAGATGCAACAATCATTCTACCTGTCTCTTCAGAATAAAATAATAATTGCAAAACCCTAACCAGTTCATTTTTACCTAAGATTCGGTATATACTATGGTTTGCTACAAATTCATTTTTTAGTAAATAGGCATCCCTGCCATTAATAGTACCCTTTTTTTTATCAATAATTTTATATCTATCCTTATGGCGACTTCTTTTTTCTTTATTTTTAAACTGTTTCTCTAATTCATCAACGTAATCATCTATATCCACATCTTCTTTCATACTTGCCCAGCGAATTGATAAAGAAGTTGCTGCTTTTTTGGATACCGTTACTTTATCAATTTTTATTAAACCTTCGTTAAAAGTGAATTTATTATTTGGGTTAATAAATACTTGCCAATCCCTAGGATGACGGATGCTAATGCCATATATTGTAAGTGGTATAAAATTATTCATTACTTTACCCTTCTTTCTTATTTAACGCTGATAGTGAAGAATCCACTGCGGAATTCATTTCGGTACCAGCATTTATAATGGAATCTACTCGAACAATATACTTATTAATTACTTCTTTTGGAGCTTTAGTTACTAAACTCACACCAACGTATGCAACAGTGTTGACTACTAAAGCCCATGCCAATGCAGAAAATCCAAATGGCGGCGTAATAAAGAATGTAAACGTTGTTGTTACAACTAACCCTAAAATGGTCCCAGAAAAGGCTCCCTCTTTTGTTCCCCTCTTCCAGAATAACCCCCCGACTGTAGCAGGTAGGATTTGAGCAAAAAATGGTGATGACAGGGCATATGCATAATCAACAATATATGCCGGTCTTATAGCAACAACAATTAATGTTAAAAACATCAACATAATAAGTAACACTCGTCCAAAATAAACAACTTTTTTAGGTTCAACCGACTTTCCTTTTAATTCGTATGCATGACGAACATAGACATCTCTTGAACCGATAGCACTTGCTGATAAAAGTAAAGAATCTGCTGTCGATACGCCAAAAGCGAACAAACACAATAATGATAAAAATGAAA
This sequence comes from Virgibacillus siamensis, assembly GCF_039522605.1. GTDB lineage: Bacteria > Bacillota > Bacilli > Bacillales > Amphibacillaceae > Lentibacillus > Lentibacillus siamensis. Next base: position 4,322 of record NZ_BAAADS010000022.1, on the reverse strand, counting down.
TAATTGGTGGTGCATATTGAGTAGAAAGCACAGATATAATGCTGTCTGTATCGGCAAAATTCGGTCCCAGAATAGCCGGAGCTAAGATTGCACCAAGAATAGCGATTAAAAAATAGACGAAAACGTATGCAACAGGTAATGACCAGGACATGGTTCTAAATGTATCTTTATTAGCAGCAACATACATTCTCATAAAAATATGTGGCCAAACTACTGTCGCTACTGCACCAGTCAACACATTTGATAAAGTTCCTTGCCAGTTAAATGTTCCATTCGGTCCAGGATGAGATAATATAGGTGCTAATTCCGGGTCATTTAAGATTGTATTAACCGCCTCTGCAAAGCCACCATTAGGAAAATAAGTAATCGTCAAATAAACAACCAAAACGATTAATGTTCCAGTACCAAGGATAAAATGAAAAGCATCCATCCATGCTACCGATTTCATTCCACCACCAACAATATGCAATGAAACAATGATTGTGGCAAATCCAACCGCTATAATATAGGGTAGCATTCCTTTGGTGGTTTCAACTGCTGCATCACCAATCGCTATAAGTTGCATAGCTACGTAAGGAACAATAAACAATACTAAAACAGCTGCTACCAATAACCCATAAGCATCTGAATTATAGCGTGATCTAAGAAAGTCAACTGGCGTAGTGAAACCGTATTCTTTTCCTAAAATCCAAAGACGATAACCAATAATCACAAAAAGTAATCCCGCAATCATTCCACCAGTATTTGAAAGGTATCCAATACCTTCTCTGTAAATCGCTGCTGGAACGCCGTAAAAAGCTAAAGCAGAAAACACGGAAATTGCAGTAGTAGCTAATAATACAAATGGATTTATTCCACGATCAGCTGTAAAAAACGCCTCAGAACTTTTACTTGTTTCTTTAAAGGATCTAAATCCATGATATACAAGTACTCCCCCATAAATTAATATTCCAATTATTATTAAAACACTTGCATTCACTTTGTACTCCCCCCTGCTTGATTATCATATCTTACATGTTTCTGAGTATTGAAAAATCCATGGAAATAAAGACCCCAAATAAAAGCCGCAATCAATGGAGTTCCAAATAATAAGAACAGTTGCAAAGGTAGCCACCCAAACAGTATTGGGTTTGGTACATAAGGTAATAAAATCCAATCAAATGTAAAGTAAATAACATTAAATAAAACAAACAGTACTTTTACAGTTTTACTCATACGATTTCCTCCTTCATTTTTAATGTTTTATTTTTTAATGCAAAAGCCCTGATAACCTTCTCCCCTGCATTTTCAATAAGTTCTGGAGCATTATTCATTGCTTCGCTTAAACTCATTGGTTTGTTAATGATATCTATTACAAGATCAATACCTTGATTGTAAACATCTACTATATTAGCCTCTTCGCTGCCAACTACCGCAATTACCGGTATCCCGCATTTCTTGGCAATCCTAGCTACTCCTATTGGTGCTTTTCCATGTACAGATTGAGAATCCACTTTCCCCTCACCTGTTATTACTAAATCTGCATTTTTCATATATTCCTCTAATTTAATTAAATTTAATATTCTATCTATACCTGAAAATATCTCTGCGTTACAAAATGCTAACAGCCCTGCTCCAAGACCCCCAGCAGCACCTGCACCTTCTTCATCCATAATATTTATATCTAACTGTTCTTCTAATTTTCTGCCATATTTTTTTAATAATTGATCTAGTATCTCAACATCATCGTTAGAAGCACCTTTTTGTGGACCATATACAAAAGAAGCTCCATCTTTTCCACAGAGGGGATTTTTCACATCTGAGAATACAGAGATTTTCGTTTCGTTTATTCTCCTATCTAACTTTGAATCATCAATAAATTCTATGTTAGCTAGTGCCTCTGCACCGAATCCAATTTCTTGAGAGTATTTATCTTTAAAAGAAACACCTAAAGCTTGAGCCATTCCGACCCCTGCATCGTTTGTAGCACTACCTCCAATTCCAACAAATATTTCTTTTACACCATAATCCAATGCTGCCTTAATTAACTGTCCGGTTCCATAAGTTGTCGTTTTAAAAGGATTTTTATCTTCTTTTTTGATAAGGGTAAGTCCTGATGCCTCTGCCATAGCAATAACCGCTATATTATTATTTATCAGCCCCCATTTCGCAGTAACCTTTTCACCTAATGGACCAGTAACTTCTTCTTCAAAATATTTTCCATTTAATGCGGTCACTAACGCATCAACTGTTCCCTCTCCCCCATCAGCTAGCGGAAGCTTTGTTACAACAGCGGATTGTTCGACTCGTTTTATTCCTTTCTCAATGGAATCTGCCACTTCAAAAGTATTGGCACTTCCTTTAAAAGAGTCAACAGCAATTACAATATTCAATTCAACACATCCATTCTTAACATATAGGTAATTCTATCTCTAATACAGCTGATGAAGAAAACGCTTTCTCATCGATATACATTATTATAATTTTAAATTAATTCAATTTCTATGTTACACAAGCTTAAAATTGAGCATAATAATAGCGAAACAATTGTTACAAGAAACAATTGCTTCGCTATCATTGTGAATCTTTTACCTTTGAATCAATAAGAAAGCCATTTTTAGCACAACAAAATCTTGGTATTTCCTCATATCATATCCCGTTTTTTGATATAACCTATTTATTCTGTATTGTAGAGTGTTTTTATGAATAAACAATGAATCTGATATTTGTTTAATAGATCCGTTATACTTTTCAAAAAGACGAATAATTTCACTATACTCACTAATATCTTTGTCATTTAGATTTCTCAATATCTTGTTGCAAAACTCGAATTCGGCACTTTTAGTCACATTTTCAATTATCAATTCAATATCCATATGATTATAAAAATTTATATATCTATCTTCTGATGATAAAGCCCAATTTAAAGCTACACGTGCTTTTTCATAAGATTCCCTTACCTTTTTAAGTTCATGTTCAACAGTTCCAATCCCAAATTTTATCCCTAATCCGTACTCTGATTGAACAATGTGGACAATTTCACTCAAAATTGGTTCTAAACTTTCCTTTGAAACCTTCTGTATGATCATTATAATATTATTTTTGTTATGCATCATCAAATTTTCGGAGTGATTCATCACTTTATTTTCAAATAGGTTTAAAATCTTATCTTTTGCTTCAATTACGTGATAGCTACCACCCGATATTTCTGAAATTACTACTACACGTGGAACATTATCTCTTACATTGAAAACCCTTATACGGCTCAAGAACCCTTTATCATACTTTTCACTTTCATTAAATAAAAGCTCATCTATAATCATACGTTGATTCTCTTTTTCTTTATTTTTCAAATTGGTTGTATACGCATCTTTAATCAACAGTTCAGTCATGCGTTTGATGATTTTTCCGTATTTCCCCACTTCACTTTTTTCCCCAGTAATTCCTATTACACCTATAATGTTATTATCAAAGTACAGTGGTAAATTTATTCCCTTTCTGGCACCTGTATACTCACCATCATATCGAATTATCAAATTATCTTTTGTATCCTTAACCTTTTTTCCGCCACCATGAAATGCACCAACACGATTAATATCAGTACTAGCAATTATTACTCCATTTGTATTTATATAGTTGATATCCTGATTAATAATTTCTTTCATATCCATAACAATAGTTTGTGCTAACTCTGTAGAAATATCCACGGATTATTTACTCCCTCCCTCCAAAATCGTTCTCATCATCTAGTATCTCTTTATAACGATTACCTCCTCAGGATTTATCGATGGTACATTAATTATATTATTTTATAATGGAAATAAAGGTTTGCTGAATGAATAAATAATAAAATTTCAATCATTGCTTTAGCATAATATTATCTATGAGGATCGACATCCTAAAAGGGAATATCGCATATACAAATAATATAGTTCTATTATACTACAAATAACGAAAAAGGCACTAACCACATATTGGCTGTATGTGTCAAATCCCCCTATAGTTGAAGCATTAACAAGGCGTTCTAATGAACCCCATAATTAACAAATTAGATTATTAAACTACTTTTGCGAAAAGGATTGACACGACATTAGACTTTAAGTCAACCCTAAAGCATGGGTGCCGCCCAAAGTCTCACCCACCAAACTCGACCAACAACTGCTCAAACTCCCCCTGTTTCCCAGCATCCAAAACCGCACCAGACACCTCCTCCCCACGCGACACTTCTTTTCTCTCCTTCCGCTCCCGAAACCAATCCGGAATCACCTCACCACCAGCCGGGGCGCCACGATAAGATCGCTGCTTCCGGAATGCCGCTTCATCCGCCTCAGCTTGATCAATCG
>NZ_BAAADS010000021.1:0-24482 GCF_039522605.1 Virgibacillus siamensis | reverse complement strand
TCAATTTAGTAAAATCTCTTGGCAGACATGAGTTAGCATGATATTAAGGGATTTCTATGAATAATTCAGGTTATATCTTTAAATGCATTTTAAAACAATAAGGATTAAAAGAAACACTCTTTCCAATTTTAAAAAGAATTCCTGACTAGTAGTTTGACTCGAAATTAATGTAATTATATTAAATTTATGACATCCTTATAGTAAGCCAATTGTTGGGAGAGGATATCATGCCATGGTGAACCCGCTCTGGCCATCGCAGACCGCTTAAATACAAATGCGCCTAAAGTGTATCGCTGCATTGACAAAGCGCTTGAATTTGGTGCCTTAAATGCCTTGGACGATAACAAACGCTCAGGTCGACCCGCCCAAATTACAGATGATGCCAAAACATGGGTTGTCTCGTTAGCTTGTCAAAAACCGAAAGAACTCGGATATTCCTATGAAGTATGGACGACACGCCTTTTATCCCAACATATTAGAAAAAATGCAGAAGGGGCTGGCCATCCAAGCGTGAAAAACATTGGATCAGGGACTGTGTCACGCATCCTTGATGAAAATGATATTAAGCCCCATAAAATTAACTATTATCTGGAACGTCGTGATCCGGACTTTGATACCAAAATGGCTCAAGTACTTCATGTATACCAACAAGTAGAGTGGACTCTGGAAGACAATGAATTCCAGCCTGTTTTTGACGTTATGCTTTCTTATGATGAAAAAACTGGAATCAGGCCGTTGAAAACAAGGCATCTGATTTACCGCCAGTTCCCGGAAAGCACACTACCATTGGACGTGACTCCGAATACATTAGACATGGAACCTTTAGCTTGGCTGCTGGAATTGATTTGGTCACCGGTGAAATTATTGGCTCTGTTGAAGACCGACATCGCAGCCGTGAATTTGTGGACTTCCTGAAAATGCTTGATGACTGCTATGATCCGGAGTTGCGAATTCAGGTTGTCCTGGATAACCACTCGGCTCATACATCCAAAGAAACCCGATCTTACCTGGAAACGGTCCCAAATCGTTTTGAGTTTGTATTCACGCCGAAGCACGGGTCCTGGTTAAATATTATCGAATCATTTTTTGCCAAGATGAGTAAGAGCTTCTGTGGCATATCCGCGTCAAATCCAAGCAAGAGTTAAAAGAGCGTATTGAACTATATCTTCAGGAAGTAAATGAAAATCCTGTTCCGTTCAGATGGAAATATGGCTTGGAATCTGCAAGTAATGAAATTGTTTTGTGTTAATGTTACTTATGAAACAAAACACTAGAAACACCTAACCCGTCCTCGCACTTCCCAACATCAGCCCCCACAACACTTCTTATATTTCTTCCCACTCCCGCATGGACACGGCTCATTCCTACCAACCTTTTTACCGCCATATTTTGTTGAAGTCGCGGGTGCCCGTCTTGTTTTCGAACCGGTCATGACATTATATGGTTCATCCGGTAAAGGGCGCAACATTGGCCGTTCAACTCGATTGTGCAATTCATGTGGTGTGAATCCATTATTCTCCCATAGCCTGACATTATTGGAAAGATCCATAACAAGCTGCATCACTTCCTGCACTTGTTTCTGACTTTTCAAATTCAATGCCCGCCGTTTTAACTGGGCGGAATATATGATCCAATGAAAAGCTAAATTCACATTCACCATGAATATCTGCACACAGCTCTTCTGCTTCATATGCATCATCATCCAACAATTGCCGTTGGACATATTTTACTAATGCCTCATATTCCTTCGTCCACTCAAAATAAAAATCATCTTGAAGAAGCACGGGGACGGTCTCAAAACCCCAAACCAGGCTTATCGGACAGCTTTGCCATTTTGCCCTGCCAGTTAATTCCACCCTCGTCAGACTGATCCTGCAGCCATAGTGCCGCATCAAGGTCATAGCGGGTAATGTTACTGTGGGCATATGCCAGATGGGCTGCGGCGGTAACGGAAACATGCGACTCCATCATGCTGCCAATCATACACGCAATCCCAGCACTTTGCGCCATATCAGCAATTTGTCTTGCTCTGCGAATCCCGCCGCTCTTCATTAACTTAATATTCAGCAGGTCAACTGCCTCATTTTTTAGCAATTGGAACGCGTCTGATGGCGAAAAAACACTCTCATCGGCCATGATAGGCGTATCAACGCGTTCACGAACAAATTTTAGGCCGTCGAAATCATGGGCTTTAACGGGTTGTTCGACAAGCTCGATTCCGGCATTCTCCTCTAAATAACGAATGATTTTCACGGCTTGCTTCGGATTCCACCCCTGGTTGGCATCCAGACGCAACTGCACGTTCGTACCAACGGCTTCACGGATTTTCAGGATTCGCTCGATGTCATCCTCCGCATTGTTACCGACTTTGATTTTCAACACATCAAATCCCTGTCCGATGCGAAGTTTTGCATCTTCTTGCATCACTTCAGGGTCATCAATGCTAATTGTCATATCTGTTTCAGGAAATACGGATCCTCCGCCGTAATATTGATGAAGCGGGAGATTGAATCGTTTACAGTATACATCATGCAAAGCAATATCCACAGCTGCTTTAGCACTAGTGTTAGCGACACAGCACCCATCCATCTTCATCAGGATATTTTCCAGTTCCTCTATATCACGGTTCATTAGCACTTTTTTGATCGGACCGTCAATTGCCACTTGAATGCTGGCAAGTGATTCACCGGTAATTTGCCAAGTAGAGGAAGCTGAACCACGGCCAACATCCCCATTTTCCAGTTGAATCATCACATCAATTACGTCAATTTCTGTTACTGTCCTCAACGCTGTTTTAAAAGGCTTTTCCAATGGTAATGACATTTTTTGCGTTGTCATTTCAGTTATTTTCACAATGACTTCTCTCCTTAAGCATTTTGTCCAAAGGTTCTATTAACTAGCGCATACAATCAATCTTACTCAAACGAATATCCAGATATGATCCTTACAACATGGACAGAATTTGAGCTACCAGCAGTCCAAAGTAAGTTCCCAGGAATGATCCCGCTAATGCCATAACAACACCAATTGGAATCAGTGCACGGTTATAGGTTCCTGCAAGAAGCGGTGCAGACGCCATACCACCTATATTGGCAAGACTCGATACGCCAAGAGTAAATAGGTCCAGCTTGAACAGTTTTGCTGCCAGAGCCATAATAAGTAAATGGACAGCCAAGATCAAAAATCCGGAAACAATATAAATAGGGGCCTGGAATAATTGAGTAAAGTCTGCCCTGGATGCAATTAGCGCAATTACAACATACAATAGTACATTGGCGACATCCATGGACCCGGGAATCTTAGAAACACGGGTCATGGCAAGCAGGACTCCAACTACAGATACGATGAAGATTGTCCAAGTCAGTCCGCTGACAATATCGCCATAGGTTGGCAACATACTTCCGATTTTAGTCGCTACTGCAGACCCGAATATACCAATAGAAAATAACCCCATCAAATGGACGAAAGATGTCTTCTTCTTATCGCCCTCTTCCTGTTCTGCTGCCAATTCTCTGCTAACTTCATCCAAATGTGATGTGTCCGCTTTTACCCAGCGATTAAACACTGCCGCAAACGGGACAAGCCAGAACATTAACATTACCCAAGTTGAATAGTTAATTGTATCCATTACAAGCGCATAACCGAAGATATTTTCCGGAACATCAAGGATTCCCTGAATAATGACCATATTGGCTGATCCACCAGTCCAGCTTCCGGCCAGTGCACCGAATGCCTGCCATGTTTTTGGTGCATACAATCCTTGGAACAGCAAGTAAACCAGAGTGAAACCAAGAATGATACTGAAGACCGCTGTGAAATAACCAATTAGCATTTTTGGTCCAAGTTTTATAAGTTTGCGCAAGTCGCAATTTATCAGCATTAAAAGAATAAGTGCCGGCAAAATGGCATCACGCACCGTACCATAAGTGTTATCAATCGATTCGGAATCGCCTATAACACCCGACGTTTTGAGAATGGCCCCAACAATGTAGATGAGCACAATTCCCGGAACAAATTTAAAAAGCTTCGAATCTGAGCTATGTTCAATATAAGCGATAAGACCCGCAATCCCAATAACCAACCCCAAATATAAAAAACCATCCTGAATCATATAAAATCTCCTTCCACCTCATGTAGTATTATTCCTGGAATCAAGCACTGTACCGGGACATAGGAACAGACCCCTAGTCCCATCCGCTGTCTGAGAAAACATAAAAACCCAGCTGATAGAAAATTCATCACTATCAACTGGGTTTCATCTACGTAATAGATAGATAAAGCAGTTATGAAATATTTATTCAATTGCAAATGATTGTTCATACTTCGCTTGCGCATGTCTGAAAGCTACTTTGAGAGCCTTCTGAGAAGATCCCAGATAACGATTTTCAATCAAGCTGTTCACCTGGTCACTATCCATAATATTCTGACCAGCAAATAATGATTGAACAAATTTTTTCGTTAACCCGATAACTGCGGTACACTCGGCATCAATGATCTGGCCATTCGTACGATCAACGACAAACCCGACAAAAAACGTTTCAAACTGCTTTGTTATCGGATTATTTTCCGGGGATTTAGCTTCTCCTACAACATATACTGTTTCTTCATCGTACAACGCTTGTCCACTCCTTGAAAGGCCGCCAGACCCCACATGGGAATTTACCCGGTAAAGATAAATGACCATTGCGGAATACAAACACTCTCACAGAATATAGGATTATCCTATCACAATGAGGAAACGTTTTCAAGAGGCGCTGGGAAATGCCGGTAACATACTATTTCAGATGAGCTTTTTCTTTTTTAAAGAATTGAGAAAGGTATTCCTCATGCGCCTCCATCATTTCATCAACAATCTGTTTTGCAATGACATCAGAAGGAGTCAATGGATTAATCGTTAACGCAAGAACTGCTTTATTATAATCACCAGTAACTGCTGCTTCAGCCGAAATTCGCTCAAATGACTTAATCTGTTGGACAAGTCCTCGTGCAGCAACAGGCAGATCCCCCACAGCCAGTGGTATTGGGCCGTCTTTTGTAATAACACAACTGGTTTCAATTGCTGAATCATCAGGAATACTGGCGATTGCACCACGGTTCATCGTATTGACTGGCTGGATATCGCGTTTGTCAGTATAAATGGATGTAATTAAGCGGACTGCTGCATCTGAATAATATGCCCCACCCCTTTCTTCCAGTTGAGGTGGTTTGATATCCAAGTCTTTATCCTTATACAGTTCAAATAATTCTTTTTCCAATTGTTGAACGACCTCGGCGCGGGTTCCTTCTTTCTTGGAACTATCGATGGCCTTATCCAGCATTTCTTTGGATTTATAATAATACATATGATATGGACAGGTCAGCGCGTTTAATGCTTGAATAAATTCCGGTTGCCAGCCCATGCCGTCAATATTTTTGACAAAGCTAATGTTCTCCGGATCAGACAACTTTCTGATAACTTCTTCTTTTACGCTTACACCATCTAAATATACATCCAAACCATATACCATATGGTTCAGTCCAGCAAAATCAATACGAATTCTGGAATGATCAACATCCAGTAACTTTGCAACACCCATTTCCATACCGATTGGAACATTGCAAAGTCCCACAACCCTATCAATGTTAGAATAGCGAAGAACTGCTTCTGTAACCATGCCGGCCGGATTTGTAAAATTAATTAACCAAGCGTCTGGACAAAGTTCTTCCATCTCTTTCGTAACTTCTAAAATGACAGGAATTGTTCGCAGTCCTTTAAATAATCCCCCAGGTCCATTTGTTTCTTGACCAATCACGCCATACTTTAACGGAATTCGTTCATCTTTAGCCCGGGCATCCAGTCCACCAACACGGAATTGCGTTGTAACAAAATCAGCATTTTTTAAAGCTTCTCTGCGATTTAACGTTAGATGTACGTTTATTGGCAGGCCAGCCTTTTGCACCATTCTTTTTGCCAAATCACCAACGATTTCCAGCTTCTCTTTTCCTTCTTCAATGTCCACTAGCCAAAGTTCAGTAAGTGGAAATTCATCGTACCGTTTTATAAATCCCTCGACTAATTCGGGTGTATAACTTGATCCACCGCCAATGGTAGCAACCTTTAAATTCTCTTTTTGCACGATAATCACCTTCCTGTGTTTGATAGATAGTTAGCGTCAGGCCATTGTTCCCTCACCTTTTTCTTGTTCAAGTAACCTTTTATCATATATTTTAATGAATGGGAACCAAACGAGAAATGCCGCAATACCACAAATGAATGCAACTATTACTGCCATAAAGTCTCCCCCCGTACTAATAAAGGCGCCTGCACCAATTGGGGTAGGCCAAGGCATCATTGCAACAATTGGTTGAACAATGTGTAGTTTAATAGCCCAATAACCAATTGATGCAGAAACCATTGGTGCTAAAAAGAACGGGATAGCCAAGAATGGATTATAGACAATCGGCAGCCCAAATATTAATGGTTCATTAATATTAAAAATACCAGGCGCAAGTGCTGCTTTACCTAAAATTTTTAATTGTTTTGATTTGGCCAAGAACGCGATAAATATACATAACCCTAAAGTTGCACCGGAACCACCCATAATTGCGAATGCGTTATGGAATTCACCCGCATATGGGATATTCGCACCATTTATATTATGCTGCATATTCGTAAGGAGGATCGGCAAAATGAATCCGCTTACAATATTTGCTCCATGAATACCTACAATCCAAAGCGCATGGATGATAAAGAAAATAACTAGAATACCTAGCCAGCTGCCTGTTAAATTAACAACAAATCCAAAAGGTACTGCTACTATTTTGAATATATCCGTACCGAATACAACTAAAATACCATTAATGAGTAACACTGCAACAGCAACTATGAAGGCAGGAATTAATGCCGTAAATGCTCTGGCTACACCACTTGGAACCGACTCTGGCATCTTTACAATCCAATTCCGTTTAACACACAGTCTATACAGTTGTACAGCTACAATCCCCATAATTATGGCTGAGAATATTCCTGTAGCCCCTAAACGACTTAAGCCATTACCTACAATTTCCCAACCTTGGATAATTTTCGTATCCTCCGTAACTTCATGTACCAACGATACGTGTCCATTTTTAAAAACTAGTTGAGGTATTGTCATAAAAAGGGCAAACATTGATAGCAATGCACCGTTTAAGGGGGATAGATTTATTTCTTCTTCTTCGGCATATATTTTGGTATATTCATAACCAATAACAAGAGCAAAAAATAATGCTAAAATCCCCATCGTAGCTTTATACGTTAACATATACAAATCGCTGATTCTAAAAAAAGTGTCATTAAAAAAACCTTCCAAAAATGGCATTGCTTGCGGCAATACGTTCAAGACCAGGAACATAGAGCCAACAATTATAAACGGAATAGAGGCCATTCCAGCGGCCATTATGGCACGTACAAAACGCCAGGATGCGATTTCACCCATGGGACCCATAAGATATTTCTCCAAAAGAGCGAACACTTTATTTTCAGATGCCATATAAATACCCCTTTTCTTTTATTAATTCATCGCTTCCTCATAATTCTTAATACGCTGATAATGTTTATCCTCATTTCGTTTAATACAATTTAAGCGATTGAGAATGAATGTGCTCAGCAATATACCAAGAACTAAAACACCTGCGACTAACAGTTTAGATTTCCCTTGATTAGAGAGAAATGGATATAATTCAGTGAAGTACGAAGATAAAGAAGCAGGTATGAATAAGACTATATTTGAAACCAGTAAAGCGATATAACAATACCTTGTATATTTGGGATCATTGGTATGATTGCCATATAACCTCACTTGTTCCGCGATGCTGAACAATAATATGACTAGTAGTAGCAACGGGATAACATATAATGATGAACCGCTCACCACCAATGAAATGAGCCAATATATATTAGTAAAGAAAAATAAAGCAGTCGTATATCTGACAAGTAAATACCGATTGAAGTACATAGCTTTCATACTAAGGTTTTTCTTGTTTTGTTCTCTCAATGTCCTTTCTTCGTATTTCATATTCAAATCCCTCATTTGTTTTCGAGTTTTTCATAAAGATACAACATCTCTAAAGCAAGCTCTTTTAATGTCATCGTATTCATTAGATGATCCTGCGCATGGATCATAATAATTTCCATATCGAATGTTTCTCCGGAGGCGTATTGCTGGAGTAAATCTGTTTGAGACGTATGCGCCAACAATAACTTATCATTTGCTTCTTCTAATTTTTCAAAGGCGCTTCCAAAGCTGTTGTCCCTCATCATTTTAAATGCTTCATGTATCATAGTTCTTGATAAACCACTATGCAAAATAATGTTAAAAGCAATACTTTCCATTTGTTCTTTTTCCATCAATGTCCTCCTCACTCATACTGCTGTTTACGCTTGTCCATGATTTGATTAATCCTAAACAGCGCAAAGATACTTCAATTAACGAAGACGACGTATCCCCATTAAAATTTATGATTTCGGAAATTCTTCCATGATTAATTTCCCCAGTTTTTCAACCCCCATTGGTATAGGTACATAAGCTTGTGGCGGTATATTTACTACCGGTTTACCTGCACGTTGTCCAGCTTCTTTTAGTTTTTGATAATACATTTTCGTTTGAGGACTTACTAAATACAACGCATAGCTATCATCTTCAATCATCTTATAGCCCTCATTAGTAGAAACAGCATCTACTCTAATATCGTGTTCCTTATCCACTAAATAATCGGTTGTTTTCTTTGCCATTAACGAAGATGACATACCAGCTGCACAAATAATTAAAACTTTTTTCACCCAAAATTCCTCCTCCATAAAATTTTATTTAATAATAATTTTTATGACGATTTACTACAATTTATCACTATTAGATGTAATATCTTTTTTTATATCAGTAACAAGAATTTTTACGATAGCGTTCTGAAGTTCCATTGAACAATAGGCGGGTCTTGGGACATGAATGGAACACTGTCTCTCAGTATCCTGGCAGCTACAACAGCTGAAATGTTTAATATGGAAAATTCGTTTGCCGGGCGGAAAGGTACAGATTAACCGGGAAAGGAAATCGCTTGGTAAAATTTCATATGAGGATAAAGCCGTTGCACATGTTTTTATATTCGCGGCTTTTTATCTGGATTACACGGACTTTTATTTTGGGGGAAGTCCTGGAAAAACCCCAGGATCAGTGATGGTATTATTGCGATCACAGCAACCGTATTACTTTTTCTGATTCCGTCAAAACAGGAATAAAATAGTGGAATGGAATGGAGGTATTCTCAAAATATCCCATGGAGCAGTCTTATTCTATTTAGCGGAGGACTTGCCATTGCTGCAGGTTTTACCGAAACGGTACTTTCGGACTGGATCGGAAATCAGTTGGCAGAACTTGAAGGAATGAACATCCTTATCATTATGTTTATTGCTACTGCTGTCATTCTGTTTTTGACCGAGATCACCTCAAATACTGCCACTGGAACAATGATTATACCAGTAGTAGCTTCACTTGCGCTTGCACTAAATGTACACCCTTATGCATTTATGGTTCCATGCGCAATGGCAGCCAACTGCGCATTTATGCTCCCGGTAGGTACACCACCAAACGCCATTATTTATGGTACGGGTAAATTAAAAATTACCGGGATGGTCAAAAATGGATTCTGGTTAAATATAACCTCGTTAATTTTAATTGTACTGGCAGAGTATTTCTTCCTGCCGATTATATGGGGAATTGATTTGTTTGAGCTGCCTGCAAACTTGAAGTAGCGGTAAAATGGAATCGTAAAATAATCCGAGCGAAGGGTTATTTTACGATTTTTTCACTCAAAAGCTTTCCATAAGTTCGCTCGTTTGAGCGGGGAGTTCGCTCGTTTTTGCCGAAGTTCGCTCGTTTCGACAAGGAGTTCGCTCGATTTACAACTGAGTTTGTATTACAGTACATACAAAAATTTTCTCTACATGCCGGCCGTCGCTTTCTACAAACAACTAGCAGCATGTGGAGATATAACCAAAAGTAGTTACGTTTTAAATTAAGTCCAGGTATTTTCAAGACATGTTTCTGTTGTATATCCATTCCTTCATCTATTTCTAATCCACGTGAATCCAAAACATATTTACCCTCCACCATGTTCAACAATGTTAATATAGTAAGCCTTGTATTTAAATAAAATCTATGTAAATATATATGTAAAGACATATGTAAATGTACACAACTTTATATAAATCATTTAATAGGAAACACATAAAACTTCATTCTAATTAAAACTAATTGGAGGAATGCTAACATGGTAGTTTCGAACGAGCCAAATCGTCTTGTCGAAGAAATTCTGGAGTGGAAGAAAAAAAGGAATGCTGTACTGCTTGCTCATAATTATCAAGTGCCTGAAATTCAGGATATTGCGGATGTGCTGGGTGATTCGCTTGCCTTAGCACGCGCAGCAGTAAAGACGGACGCTGACGTAATTGTATTCTGTGGTGTTCATTTTATGGCGGAAACGGCTGCCATATTAAACCCGAAGAAAACGGTTCTGCTTCCGGATTTGGAAGCAGGTTGTTCTTTAGCCGATTCAATCACAGCCGACCAGCTCCGTAAATGGAAGACAGAGCATCCGGGAGCAATAGTTGTTTCGTATGTAAATACATCAGCGGACGTTAAAGCAGAAAGTGATTATTGCTGTACTTCTTCCAACGCAGTGGATATTGTCAATTCCATTCCGAAAGATAAAGACATCCTTTTCTTACCGGACATGTTCCTTGGTAACTTTGTGAAACGCGAAACCGGCCGGGAAAACATACATATTTGGATGGGTGAATGTCATGTCCACGCAGGGATTCATCCACATCAGGTAGATAATGTATTCACAGAGCATCCAAAGGCTGAGTTGCTTGTCCATCCGGAATGCGGCTGTTCCACTTCCAGTATGTATTTAAAGTCTGAAGGGGTGCTGCCGGGAGATAAAACACATATATTATCGACAGGAAATATGCTGAAGCATTCGAAAAGCTCCAAGGCAGATGAATTCATCGTTGCGACGGAAACAGGAATTATTCATCAAATGGAAAAACAAAACCCTCATAAACAGTTCGTTGCGGCGAACCCGGAAGCTGTATGTCCATTTATGAAAATGATCACGCTGGACAACATGTTGGCCGCTTTGAAGGAAAACAAACATGAAATCACAGTCCCCCCTAAAACAGCTGAACAGGCAAAACTTGCGATTGATCGTATGATTTCAATTGGATAAGGATTACCATTAACGAAAGTAATAAACTCACAGTAGGCGCATAAATTATTCATGCGCCTATTTTGATAAACCGATAAAACTTGCGCCACTACTAAACGACTGCTTCTTTCCACCATTTTTTCACCAGCATGTCCTCCTTTTATCAGTTTATTTATAACGATACAGAAAGGGATATCGGAGTGATTGCAGCCTCCGTATCCCCTTTTCAATCGTGTTATGATAATGTTCCTATCAGCTACACCCGGCGACACGAATCCCTGACAACAAGTTGATGTGGTATCGTAATCCGCCTTGGGGGAAGTTCAGCCTGATTAATTTTCTCAAATAAGCATTGTGCTGCTTCATAGCCCAACCGAAAAATATTTATATCCACAGATGTCAATGAGGGGGTTGCCAGCTCTGAAAAAATCACATTATTAAAGCTGACCAGCGACGTATCCTGAGGTACCTTCAACCCCATCTGCTCGAGCGTATTCACAATACCAAATGCCATAACATCATCTGTGACAACAAGACCTGTCGGGGGAGCGTCAAGATTAATTAACTTTTCGATTGCTTCGCGTCCGCCCTCACGCAAAAATTCATGATGACCAATATAATCCTCCCGAACGGCAATACTCGCAGACTCCATTGCTTTACGATAACCTTCCAAACGATCAATCGTCACAACCAATTCCATACCTCCACCGACAAATGCAATCCTTTCATGTCCCAGTTCAGTCAAATAGGACGTGGCTTCAAAAGCTGCCTTCACGTTGTCATTATCGACATACGTTATTTGATTTTCATTTTGAAACGGCTTGCCGATAACGGTAAATGGAAAGCCCTTATCCAATAGATAGCTCATCATCCGGTCATTCACCTGCGAATATAGTAGAATCAAGCCATCAATCCGCCTTCCCTGAACCAGTTCATATACACCTTCCAGAATTTCGTCCTCGGTATTACCGGTTGTCATATATAAACCATATCTGTTTTCATGGGATTTCGTGCTAATCCCCCGAATCACTTCAGGAAAGAACGGATTCTGCAACACTTTTTCACCGGAGCTTGGCATGACCAGACCAATTGTTTGTGTACTTTTACTCGCCAGGCTTCTTGCGGTAAAGTTCGGGTGATACCCAAGCTTCTCCATCGCATCATTTACAATTTCCTTTGTTTTATTGCTTATTCTTGGATTATTAGCGATGACGCGCGACACAGTCGACGGTGATACATTCGCTAATTTTGCTACATCCTTAATTGTTGGCATCATATTCACCATTTCCTGTATGTTCCCTTCACGTCTAATTATAACAATACCTGGCATTCACGCTTGCCACCTTACAAAAACACAGCTGCTGCAAGTCAGCAATCAACAGGTTACCACGAGCCTGAAAATACCAGCGTACAAGTTTCCGCATCGAAGTCTCCATTCACTTTTTTCTCATTATACGTGATATTAGCATCAGAAGTAAGTCCATGAACCTTAAACAACAGGTTCGTCCATCCTGGTTTATATCCGTCATTTTCCAATACGGTATCAATAACCACACTAGCGGATGCGGACCGCGCATGAATATTCAGTGCAAAATACGCATTCGCTTCATACGCAAAGGTTTGCCCATCATCATCATACAATTGATAAGTGGACGTTGATTCATCTGGATAAATATGAATCGTCATATTCGAAATCGGCTTTGCTGTCGACATCGTTATTTCAGCTTCCGGCAAAACTGTACCTTTCTTAATGAAAATTGGTAACGTATCCAACTCGGCGTGGACCATTATCTTTTGCCCCCCGTCATACTTTTCATCTGTCCAGTAGTCATACCATTCACCCGCAGGCAAATAGACGATGCGATCCGTTACACCTGGCCTTAAAATCGGCGCAATTAACACATTATCCCCAATCAAAAACTGATCGGAAAGCTGATACGTCTTTTTATCCTCCGGGTACTCCAAAAACAACGGACGCATCAGCGGTATTCCTGTTTCACCGGATGTCTTAAACAGCTTATAAAGATGTTGCAGCCACTTATAACGTAATTGAATATATTGTTTAATAATTGGTTCGTATTTTTCGCCGAATGACCATGGCTCCTGACGTACCGCTTCAATTGCACTATGATTTCGAAAAAACGGGGTGAACGCACCAAATTGTGTCCAGCGTGTCAACAGCTCCCCATTGGAATCATGGGCAAATCCGCCAACATCAGGTCCCGAGAACGGTACACCGGAGACTCCAAGATTAAGACACATGGGGATTGCCATTTCCAGGTGTTCCCAGAAACTTCGATTATCCCCTGTCCATACAGCCGCATACTTTTGCACGCCGGCATAGCCCGCACGCGTTAACAGGAATGGCCGCTTCCCATTTAATAAATGCTTCATCCCATGATACGTTGCCCGGCCCATCAAATTGCCATAAACATTGTGCAGTTCGCGATGAAATTTTGGATTCCCATCATTATCGTGCATTACCCTTACATCCATCGTTTTGGTTTCATTAAAAACGGCCGGTTCATTCATATCATTCCAGATGCCTTCAATACCTTTATCCGTATAAAATTGGTGCTCCTCTCCCCACCAATTGCGGACACGTTTCTTCGTAAAATCAGGAAACGCACTCTTTCCCGGCCAAACATCACCGAAATAAACATTGCCTTCCATATACTTGCAAAACAGATCATGCAAAATGCCTTCCTGGTAAATACTGTACTCGGAATCCGCTTTTACACCCGGATCCACGATCGGCACAATCCGAATGCCTTGCTCTTTCAGTTCCGCAATGAGTTGATCCGGATTCGGAAAACGATCTGCATCAAATGTAAAAACCCGGTAACCATCCATATGATGAATATCCAAATGAACAGCGTCAAGCGGAATTTGCTTATCCTGGAAGTGACGCACCAATTCACGAACTTCCACTTCCGTTTCGTAACTGTAGCGTGATTGATGATAGCCAATCGCCCATTTGGGCGGGAGCGGCATTCTTCCCGTTAAACCAGTGTATTGTGCAATAACTTGTTTCGGCGTTGGTCCCGCGAAAAAATAGTAATCCAATTGACCACCATCAGCTTGCATGGAATAAACACCTGTCTGCTCTGTCCGCATATCAAAAGTTGTTTGAAACGTGTTATCCAGAAAAATTCCTGTTGCCCGGCCATTCGTTAACGTCATGAAAAACGGAATGGATTCATAAAGCGAATCTGTTTCCGGATTATGCGGTGCATAAACATCGCTATTCCACATCGTCAGCTTTTCGCCCTGCTTATTCAAAAACCCTGATTTTTCGCCGAAGCCATAATAATGATCATCTTCCGTTGCAGCTTTATAGCACATTACTTTACCTTCATTATCATAGCCCATGCCTTTTTCTAACTCAGCCACTAGCAGTTGATCGTGCTGATCATAAATAGAAAGCCGAAAAGGGGTCTTGTGAATAACCATCCGTATATCATTTGTTAAAAGTTCCAGTTGTTCCGCCCCTTCATGGACGTCAACAGCTTTGAATCCGTCAGCATTTTTCACTGTAAAACTCCGGTCAAGCACCGGCTCGTCCGTGGGGTTCATGACAATTCGAACGATATCCCTGCTGTAACATAAAATTGTCACATAGCCATTTTCACAATGAAAGATAAATTTATCCTGTTCATTTTTAAAAGTAATCAATTTGCCAATATCTTGAAAAGCAGATTTTCCCGGCTGCTTTTTATTTCCCGGATGTATCGCAAAACTTGTGTCCTGCACGTTCTTCACCTACTTCTTCCATATGAATATGATTTTTTATTATATTTCTGATTACCCTTTCGTCCCGCCGGAAGTTAACCCGGAAATCAAATAACGCTGCAGCGATAAGAACAAAATCGAAATCGGTATGACAATCAATACCGCACCGGCGGCAAATTTTGTAAACTCTGCCCCAAAGTTATTGGCAATAAGCTCATACAGCCCCACAGCAAGGGTATATTTCTCTTCGCTTCGTAAAATAACACGTGCCAAAATAAAATCCGTAAACGGGGTGATGAAAGCAAATAATGAAATAACTGCTAAAATCGGTTTAGCCAGTGGCAGAATAATCGACCAGAAAGTCCGAAAATGTCCTGCCCCATCCATCCGTGCTGATTCATCCAATTCTTTTGGAATTGTTTCAAAGTATCCTTTTGCAAGCCATGTATTCATTGGCAGCAGTCCTCCAACATAAATGAGGACAAGGGCTATATGCGTATTAATTAAACCGGTAACAACCGCCAACACATAAATAGCGATAAGAGCTGCGAAGTTTGGAATCATTTGTAAAATTAAAAATGTCATTAGACCGTGCTTGCGGCCAACAAACTGATACCTTGAAAAGGAATAAGCCATCAAGGTAATCATTGCCACCGTTATAACCATGGTCAACAAGCAAATCTTAATCGTATTCCAATACCATTTTAGATAGTAACTGTTCGCAAATAAATCCTTGTAATGGTCGAATGTTGCATTCTTGGGAATGATCGCTGAACCTGATAAGCTATTCCCCGGATTAAGAGATGATCCAACCACCCATAAAACAGGGTACAATATAATCACTGCAGCAAATAGAATCACTAAATAGGTTGCCGTTAAACGTATGATTTTTTGCGTTTTTAGAGTCATCTACATCATACCCTCTTCCTTGAATGCATTTGTTCTCCTAAACTGCCATAGCGCCACTACTATAACCACTGCGGAGAGAATCATCGTAATCGCTGCGGCCTTACCGTACTGAGATTGCTCGATGGTCAGCGAATAAATCCAGGAAATTAATATGTCGGAAGCTCCGGCATTTTGACCAGGCACCGCTGGACCTCCGCCATTAAATAAGAAAATGACGTTAAAATTATTAAAATTAAATGTGTACTGTGTGATTAAAATAGGGGCTACCGCATACATAATAATCGGAAACGTGATCCGTTTAAATTTATGCCATGCTGTTGCACCATCAACTGTTGCCGCTTCATACAAGTCATTGGGAATGGACTGCAAAACGCCGGTTACCATAACAAAAATAAATGGAAAACCCAGCCACGACTGAATCATAATTAAAGCAAACTTTGTCCAAAATGGATTTGTCAGCCACGGGATACCGTCTATTCCGAAAAATGCTAAAATGTCATTATTAATCGTTCCAAATGTATTATTGAACATTCCGGCAAATACAAGAATGGAAACAAAAGCCGGTACCGCCCACGGCAATATAAGAATCGTCCGGATGGTCCGCTTAAACTTTAAGTCCTTTTGGTTCACCAACACCGCCAAGAATATACCAATGGCAATTTGAATGGTTGTTGCCAGAAATGTCCACACGATTGTCCATCTAAATACATTGAAGAATGTGTCTCGCCACATTTCCATTTGAAAGATTTCAAAAAAGTTATCAAACCCTATCCACTCGACTAGTTTTGCCGGTGGAGAATGATTCAGATCATAGTTCGTAAACGCCAGCAAAATAACAAATAATATCGGAAAGATGACCACAAACAATAATAAAATAAACCCTGGTGTAATCATCAAATAAGGAAATCCGGAATCAATCAGATTTTGATATTGTTTCCGAACAGATAACGTTTCAATGCCCAAATCTCTTCGCTTGCCATTTTTATAGGCGTCAACCAGATTTAACACATAAATTCCCAATCCAACTGCTGTAACAAGTACCGCAATTATTCCCTTTACAAGCAGGAAGATGGAATGGTCCACCATTGGAATGGTTCCGAGCGTTACAAGCCCCCAATAGCCCAAATTCAGAAAATCAAAAAATACGGTAATAAAGGAAAGGGATAAGATAAAATATACGAAACCCTTGATAAATTGCTTGTTGTAAAACTGCCCCGCTCCGGGAATGACAGATAAATAGAGAGCGGTTTTTCGATGATTCGTTTTAAATTGTTCCTTTTCCATCATAACGACTTCCTTTCCGGCTCAAATCGCAGGAATTGTAATTATATCGCGAACGATTGACTTCTTTGACAGTTGAAAACAAAACATGAAGTCTATCTACCGCCTTCGTTAAAACTGTGGATTGGTCGATTTTTAAAATGCAGGAAAGAGCAGCATCCTATTAAAAGTAAGTACTGCTCTTTTCATTTGTTTCATTAATTGTTATTCGCCTTAATTTTTGTTTTGATTGATTCTACCGCGTTATTTAATGCATCTTCGGGTTCCTGTTTATCGGTAACAATTAACTGCAGGGAAGTGGCCATTGGCTCCCAGACCTTGCCCATTTCCGGTATATTCGGCATCGGTACACCGCGTTGCGACTGAATAGCCACCGCCTTTGCAACAGGATTATCCTCAATTACCGGATCGTTTATCAATGATTTCACCGGTGGAATTTCGTTGACAATTTTAAAGCGCTCTTTGGAGTTTTTTTCATTTGCCAGCCAAACAATAAGCTTTGTTGCCCATTCCTTATGTTCGGAATATGAACTTACATTCCATGACTTCACGCCGACAAACGTTTTCGCATATTCTCCGTTTGGCAATTTCGGCATCGGAGATACCCCAAAATCGATGCCTGCATCTTTCATACCTTGAACAGCCCATGGCCCTTGCATGGTCGCTGCAGCCTTACCACCTTCAAAGAGTCCCGTCAAAGCAGAACCGCCATTTTCTCCAACAATCCCTTGTGGAAATAATCCTTCATCGTACCACTTTTCAATGAACTTAGCCCCTTTAATGGCACCTTCATTGTTAAGTCCGATAGAAGAAGTATCTAATGTCCCATCATTGTTTTCAAACACATATGCCCCGTATGACGCCAAAATACCATGAGCAAAGTAATAGTTATCCCAAAGTGCCAGAAAACCATATTTGCCATCTTTTGTGAATTTCTTCGAGAACGTATAAAGCTCTTCAAATGTCTTCGGTGCTTCCTTTAAAAGCTCCTTGTTATAGAAAAGCACCGGTGTTTCCGTTGCTTTCGGAACCCCATACACGTCACCTTCATATGTAACAGCATCAATGGATGAATCCGTATAAATATCCAACACGGATTGTTTTACATCAATTGGTGCAAGAAGCCCCTCTTTTGCCAATAAACCGATTTGGTCATGTGGCAGCGTTAGCACGTCAGGACCTGTTCCGGCCGGTCCATCCAAACGTAATTGTTCCTTTTGTTTAGATGCCATTTCCAGCTCTTTCACTTTAATTTTGATTCCATGCTTCTCTTCAAAAGCTTTGACAGCATCTTTAATACCCTCTGCTTTATTTTCATCGGCCCAAACAAGCAGTTTTTCTGGCTTTTCCACCTCACTGGAATCATCGGATGTACCGCCATCCTTAGTTTTTCCTTCCCGATCGGGGCCACACGCGACTAAAACCATAGACAACGATAATATTAGGACAAACAGCAATGGTAAACGCTTCTTAACCATAAAATAATTCTCCCCCTTGATAATTTTAATACTTAAAGTGTGCTCAGAAAACAGTGCAATCGTTTGCACAAACGGGTAAAAAAATAATTTAGTGTTTATACAATCATTTTGTGAAACCGTTTGCATCAAGTTATTTATATTATAATCATTTGTTTAATATTTTGTCAATAAAAAATTTTAGGTATTCTTCTGCACACTAAACTCAACTGTTATCAACTTCCGCATCACATCAGCTATTAGACATCTACACCATTTGGCCATTGAAATTATTCATTTCTTCTGGCAAAATAAAACGCAAATGAAATCGATTGCACAAAACTGGAGGGGATGGCACTATGTTAAAAGAAGCAATATATCATCGGCCAAAGAACAACTATGCATATGCATACAATAAAGAGTTGCTCCATATCCGGATACGGACGAAAAAAGGAGATTTGGAGAAAGTTCGGCTAATTTATGGGGACCCTTTTGACTATAAAGGGAGTAAACCGGACTTACATGAACTTCCTATGACGGTTACCTATCAGGATGACTTGTTTGATTATTGGTTCGTCGAATGCCAACCGATCAACCGACGAATGCATTATATGTTCGCCTTGCAGGAAAACAAAACGGAACCCATCGTATATTTTACAGAAAAAGAATTTTACGATTATCTACCATATGATAACCCAACTTTCTTTTTTAAGTTTCCTTTCTTAAATCCGATTGATGTATTTCAAGCACCTACCTGGGTTAAGGAAACCGTTTGGTATCAAATTTTTCCGGAACGATTTGCGAATGGAGATAAGAACTTGGACCCTGCCGAAGCCCTGCCATGGGCAAGCACAGAACCGTCCCCGGAAAATTATTTCGGCGGAGACATACCGGGTATCATTCAACATTTTGATTATTTATCAGAACTCGGTATCACCGGCATTTATCTTACACCCATTTTTAAAGCACATTCCAACCATAAATACGATACAATCGATTATTTTGAAATGGATCCGCAATTTGGTGACAAGGAAACGTTTAAAACGTTTGTTGAAAAGTGTCATGAGCGTGGCATTAAAGTTATGTTGGATGCAGTTTTTAATCACAGCGGCTTTTACTTCGCCCCATTTCAGGATGTATTGGAAAAGGGAGAAAGATCGGATTATAAAAATTGGTTTCATGTTCGGGAATTTCCGCTTCAACTGAATCCTAAGCCGAATTTCGATACATTTGCCTTTACCGCCAATATGCCGAAATTGAATACGGAAAATCCTAAGGTGAAGAACTACTTACTCGACGTTGCCAAGTACTGGATTGAAGAATTTGACATTGATGGCTGGCGGCTTGATGTTGCCAATGAAATCGATCATCAATTTTGGAGAGAATTCCGGCAAACAGTCAAAGCAATCAAACCGGATGTCTATATTTTGGGAGAAATTTGGCACGACTCCATGCCATGGTTAGCAGGAGATCAATTTGATGCAGTAATGAACTATCCCTTTACCGAAGCGGCATTAGACTTTTTTGCTCGAAATACAATCAACGCGGAGCAATTTTCCCATCAAATTGATCGGGTTTTAGCTTCTTATCCGGAAAACGTAAATGAGATTGCCTTTAACCTACTGGGAAGTCATGATACACCAAGGGTTTTAACACAATGCCGAGGGGACAAACGCAAGGCAAAACTGCTTTACTTATTCCAGCTATCCTTCATCGGGACGCCATGCATTTATTATGGCGATGAAATCGGAATGACCGGCGGACAGGATCCGGGCTGCCGCAAGTGTATGGAATGGGATGAACAAAATCAGGATCACAATTTATTATCACTTTTCAAGAAAATCATTCAACTGCGAAAGAATGAACCGGCACTCGGTCCAAATGGTACAATACGATTTTTGCATACAGACAATGCGAAAAATCACATTATCTATGAACGCACTTCCGAAGATTCCGTGATAATATTTATCATCAATAATTCGGAACAAAAACAGGAAATTTCATTGCCAAAACAATATATCGAACAGGACATGATGGATCTTCTGACAGAAAAGAGTGCAGACAAAAGCAGTGAGGCGACAGTAGAACCGTTCGGCTTTAGAGTGTTGCGGATGGAAAAGTAAATTAGCCGGAGTGATAAGCTTTATACCTCTGGCTTCAACCTTTTTTTATAAAAGTAAGGTAAGTGGTGTTTTTACCCGCAGTGATAACTTCCATGTGGCAATCTTT
Source organism: Virgibacillus siamensis (assembly GCF_039522605.1). Taxonomy (GTDB): domain Bacteria; phylum Bacillota; class Bacilli; order Bacillales; family Amphibacillaceae; genus Lentibacillus; species Lentibacillus siamensis. The sequence goes on along the minus strand of NZ_BAAADS010000021.1, from coordinate 3,657 downwards.
ACTTTGAATGAAAAGGCATTTCCCACAATCAGGAAATGCCTTTAAACTATCACTATTTAGTTTTGATCTTTCAACGGATAACTTACAAGATTTGTAAAGATGCGATATCCACCTGGCACCTGACTTTGAATTTGCCGGTACCATACAAGGTTTGTGTACAGATAACTGCCTTTACCATAATCCGCCATCAAAATTCCACCTTGGAACTCTTTTCCACCCGGATCTGACATGCTTACAAACGTTTCATATTCACTCGCCCAGTCCATTGGAAAATAGAGACCTCTTTCCTGCACCCAGTTATCCCAGTCGCTTTGTTTAATAGTGTTAGGGAAATTAAATAAAGGATGCTTCGGCTTTAACACATTCACTTCAGCAGTTTCATGTGTTACGCGCCATTCAATAGATGGCTGACCGATTACCAATTTGTACGGACTTGTTTCATTTGGTTTCCAGTTATCCCATGGTTTGTTATATTGAACTACCATGTGTCCGCCATTCCTGACATATTCCAATAGACGCGGGTTGTTAGTTCTTAAATCATCGCGAGACAAATATGCCCTGATACCGGTAACAATTGTATCATATGATGCAAGGTCTCCGGATTGTAGATCTTCAGTCGTCAATTTGGTAACATCCATGCCGATAGCACTAAGCCTGTCCGCCACTTTATCAAAGCCGCTGTCAATATAACCAACTTTCAAGTTCTCCGGTAAGTTCAAATCAAAAGCAACACCCGCTACTGACGACGGATAGATATAATAGGATGTATCAATATGATCGTAATCTATTTTCTGGACCTTATAATTAAGTGATTTGCCATTTACTGTTACATTAGGCTGTAATTCAAACTCACCTTTCTCAACGGTACTGCCTGGGGATACAATAAAACTGACTGTTTTGGTTTCATTATGTCAACGCCCCCATAATCTTTTCAAAATCACTTGGCGAATCAGATTCCAATGTTAAGTGTGCTGTCGATTGAAAATTAATTTTTCCATTATAGCTCATAAGTACATTAGTTATAATTCTTCAATTTCCTCGAGGATTTCAAAAATATTTGAGTAAGGATTGGTGAATTTGTCGCTCTGAGAAGAGAATAATTTTTTGTTATTCTTAATAGCTGTTTTATACTTATAAGCAATTTTTTCTATTAACTCCCAATCCCCCTTTAATTTTTCATAGTTTGTTATTTCTAAATATGATTCCAATGCCCGATACAATTGCTTTTTATCAATGGGATTGCCGACTTTTTGGAAGTGCATTAATAACCATAATTCAAAACAGATATTCGTAAAGCCAACTTTTATACTGCGTTCTTTTGCTTTTTTACTCGTCTTTTCAATTTGTTCCCGTGTTACATCATCTTTATCAAACACAACCCAGGAACTAACAATATCCCTTTTATTATTTTTTATTTTAGCTTTAGCAGCATCCAATAAAGCCATTTGCGATTTTCCTTCACCATGTACTTCCACTGTAACATTGGGTTTTCGTAAAAGTTGTCTTATACTTTCAAAATAACTTACCTCTGTATGTGTTCCCTCACATACTAGCAGCATAGACTTTTTTGTTTTAAGCCCTTTTCTTCTTCTTGAGGGGATGGCCATATCTATTCATCCTCACTTCTATGCAAAAAATTGTAGTCAAACACATGATTATTGATGACAGGATATGCACCAAACTTCCCTTTTAAATAATCATTGGCATACGTTATATCACTTCTTGGCCGATCATTAGCATCGTTAAAATCATATAAGGAGTATAGATCTGAATTATTATCCTTATCCTTTTCTACAAACCATATTTGATCTACCCTCAGAATATCATTATCAAGTAGGGAAACCTCATGTGTATTCAATATAAACTGAGAACTTTTGTTGTAAAGTTTTGTATTGAATAATTTCATTAAAAACTTTGATATAGCTAAATGAAATGCGCTATCAAATTCTTCCATCAAAAGTGTTTTACCCCGCTGTAATGCATCTAATAATATAACCGCTATAATTATCATCTTTTTCGTGCCCCGTGATTCAAAGGAATCTGCGTGAAGAGAAGTGGCCCCTAAAAGTTCACCATTACTATCGAATCTATTATAAACAGTAAAAACATCCGTATACTCTATAAATTCCTCTTCATCATCATATTCAAAATACTCTTTAATAAACCCAGGAATTTTTTGTCTTTTTTCCTTCAACTCAAGATCTATAATATTATAATCGGCAACCCTGAGAAGGCGGACTACGTTATCTTTTAAATTTTTATCCTCAGCCAATCTGTCAAGCAAATGCCCATAATGTTTAAGTTCATAATTCGTCCTGACTATTTGCAAATCTTCCAGGAACCAGTTCACTATATTTATAGCATGTGTATCATTAAATTGATTAAGAATAGATAAATAAAGAATATTTTTCCTGGTAAGATTACGAAAGTCATTTACCTTAGATGACAACCAGTAATGATATGTATCCTCCTCTTGATCGTACTCTCTAATAAAAAGACACTCATCCTTTGATTTCTTTAAGATGGATAATGATTCATAGTTAATTTGATTTTCATTAAAAGAAACAATATATTGATAAAGAATTTTATCAAGATGCAAAATCACTTCAAATTCAGTGTCGCTATTCTCATTACTATCATGCATCTTAAAGGGCTGATGTGGTAACTTTGGTATTCCTCTGCCTTTGGGCGCAGCAAAGTTTGTAATTAAATCCCTCAATGTTGCCATTCCCTCAAACACATTAGACTTCCCACTGCCATTAGGTCCAAAAATAACCGCATTTTTTAACAGATTCATAGATGGGAACTGAAATGTGTTCGTGTCTTTATGTTTCTTTAAATAAGGTGCTGTCTGCATAGAAAAAGTTGTTTTATCTTTAAATGACCTGAAATTTTTTATGGAAAATTCAACTAGCACGTAAATCACCTTCTTTCAACAATTTCTACGTTTAAAATAGTTACTTTTATTATATATTACAACAAATAACTTAATTCTGCACATATTTTTGTAAATAAAACTACCTCCACCTTATAATATCTTCACAAACTCGATAGAAATCTTTTTCTGACGTAAGCGTAATTGATTGCCCTGTACTACAGTTAGGATACACCACCTCAACACTATCTTCGTACACGGTAAATGTAAAATTATGTTTTTTGGCCATATCTAATACATTTAGCATAAAAATAACATAGCTAATATTACTGGAATTCAATATAAGCACCTCCATCAGGATATAGTTCTATCATAGTAGATTCCTTCTGAAGAATTTGTCATTCTGTAGGTTATTCTTTCAACTTTTTGCTGACATAACTTACTATTTTTTCACATATGAATGCAAAATCAGCGTTATTTTGCATGGTAATCCATAATTACATTAATCCAAATTCCTGAATATTACGTTCTCTTGAAAGGAGGGGACATGGGGCTACTTTTTCTCTATTACCCTCACCCTCCAAACTCCGCCAACAACTGCTCAAACTCCCCCTGTTTCCCAGCATCCAAAACCGCACCAGCCACATCCTTGCTACGCGACACTTCTTTTCTCTCCTTCCGCTCCCGAAACCAATCCGGAATCACCTCAGCACCAGCCGGGGCGCCACGATAAGATCGCTGCTTCCGGAATGCCGCTTCATCCGCCTCAGCTTGATCAATCG
>NZ_BAAADS010000020.1:0-24154 GCF_039522605.1 Virgibacillus siamensis | reverse complement strand
TGGGGAGGTACTTCCTTTTTTATGTCTCTGAGCCCTTGCCGCAGAAGGGCTGATAATTATGAAATTCACTCAAATAAAAGGTTTGAAATAATTATTAACGAGGTAAAGGGGAAAGATGGTAAAATTAGAGTATGATTTGAATACTTAATGGAGGGTTACCATGCTGGCTTATTTTAATGCTATACACCAGGAAGGGCAGCAAAAGATAGTTTTAAAAGGAACGTTTAACGAAAAAATGGATAACGAAAAACCTGACATTTTTTTCCAAGAGAGAGTACCCAAAGAAGATTATTTTAGCCCACAAAGGATGTATATGAATGTGGAATGGCAGGGTCAGGAGTTTACGATTTCGCTGCAATTGGATAAATGGAAAGAAAAATTAGGGCAAAATCAAATATGGGATTGTTATATTTCATACGGAGAGCGAAGAGAAAAAATACAGACAGATTTTAAAGAAAGCATCCGGATGAAGCATACGCCCCATATATTCTATACCGCTAAACCGTATGTCACAAAGGACCAAACGTTGGCTATATCCGTTAAAGCGGGAAAACTTTCTGCCCTTGTTACGGATACCCAAATTGAAAATCAAAAGCTGACGCTTGGGTTTACAATAGCTGACGACTTTTATAAAAAAATTTCAAATGCAAATCAACCTGTTGAACTGGAACTCACGTTTAAAAAAAGAATACAAGCTGACTTGGACGATCATCAGGATGAAAAATCCTTTTCATTCCAACAGACAGACCATCAAAAGCTCACGTCCAAAGTGGATTTGAGTACGTTTATAGCTGGCAAGACATTAGCACCCATGACGAGATGGGATCTTTTTGTAACGGTAAAAAATAATACTGGTCAAACGGTGACCGAACATGTGGATATCGACCCTGACAATGACATTTTTAATCAAGCTTTCAACTTGTCGTCACATCTAAGTGCTCGTTTTGTTTATGATGAGCAGGAAGCTTTTTCATTGTCCATCACCACCGACAAAGAACCAGTCACCATTCAGCATCTACGTGTGAATGAACAAAATGTCAGCATTGAGGGTAAAGCGGACAATCTTATTGTCGACGAGGCTGTTTTGAAAAAAGAGTCCGCATTTGCAAATGCTGAACGTACGGCAACTGTCATGAAGCTGCCTGTTACTGAAAAAGATGGAACATTCAACGTCACGCTATCCTTGGAGCAATTTGTACAACACCATCATATTGATGATAAAGATTTGTTTTTTATAAACATGAAATTCCGGGAAAAACAAGCCAAGGTGAAAATGAATCTACCCATATATCTGGATAAATCAGTGAAATTATCCAAAAAACCGATTCGGGTGACGAATAAATATCAGGTCCGCCTGATCAGGGACGGTTCCAATAAACTACAATTTAGAAGCCGTATCAGAACTCAGGAACCCGACAATCATTCATTGAAAGTTGCAGTCTCAGGCTCTTGCTTCAGCAGACTTGGATTTGGCTCAAGAGATTATTATAATCCCGACTATAAAAATAAATATGAAGTTGTCTACACACAGTTTCATTCTTCCATCATCAGTAAAATGGGGAAACCTGTTAAATTCCCTGAAGAAAAATTCACCGGAATGCATCCAACGTTTATAGATAACGTCCGCAGTGACTTTGAAAAAGACTTTTTTAAGAATCTTAAACAGGCAAAACCTGACTTTTTAATTCTGGACTTTTACGTAGACGGATCAAAGGACGTTCTCCTATTTGACGACAAACACATGATCACCGCCAATTATATGTTGCGTAAAAATCATAACTACCTCCATGAAATTGAACCGAAAGTGACGGTGTTGAATCAGAAAAATATCGAGTCTTATCTGGAGTATTGGCATAAAGCTATTAAAAAGTTTTGCAAGAAACTGGTTAAATATGTACCAGAAGAGCGTATCATTCTTCAAAAAGTAAGAAAAGCAGAGGGGTATCATACAAAAGACGGGGGATTCCGTAAGTTTAAAAATCAAACCTACATTCAACGCAGTAATTATCTCTTTGAATATATGGAGAATTACTTTCTGAATCTTTTACCGAATGTGAAGACAATCGATTTGAATGATAGGGCGTTTTATTCTCATTATAAGCATCCTGGCAGCGTTACACCGGATCACTATGAAACCAATTACTACAAAGAATACATGGATCGTGTGGATGAGAACGTTCTGCGGTATTTCATTCAAAATCCCGCTTACTTGAAGAAAAGGAAGGTTAAAAAAGCCAAATAGTATAAGGTGGTTCATGAAGTACCGAAGACCCAATTCACCCTATTTAAATTGAGGGGGGGATTGGGTCTTTCAACGCTTGGAATCGCCCATACGTGGCGATAACTCAACCAACCCTGGCTGGGAATCAACCGTCCGCTGTGATAAATCAACCAACCCAGGCCCGGAATCAACCGTCCAGCAACAGTCTACCCCCAGCACCGCATTCAAAAAGCATTCCAACGTCAACATCAAAGCCGTCCCCAATCGGTCAACAGTGATTTGTGCTCACAAATCACAATGTTGTACAATTCACGTCCAACAAACTGTGATGAAAACGCATACACTTTTGTCGCTTCAGTTGATACAATTAATAGTGGAAGGAGGGTTACGATGCAACTTGATGACCGAAGCAGTCAATTGTTTGGTGATTTGGTGGATAATCCAGGTATTAAAGGCAAGGAACTGGAATCCAGATATAACATTTCGCGACGGCAACTGGGTTACAGTATTACCAAGATTAATGACTGGCTGAAGTTCAATAACCTTCCTGAAATTGAAAGAACGAAGCAGGGATACTTTCTGATCAAGCCATTTATCTTGGCTAAGTTCAGTAATGAGAATGAGATTGATATGGATACACGGATTCTTTCTGAAGATGAACGTGTTTATATGATCATTTTAATGATTTTGAGTAATGAGGATTTAGCGCTTATTCATTTTACAAGTGAGTTAATGGTCAGCAAGAACACCATTCTTTCCGATTTGAAACATGTACAAAACATTGCGGAAAAATATGATTTAAACGTTCGATATTCAAGACGTGAGGGGTACCTGTTCGAAGGCAATGAATTTAACATCAGAAAGCTTTTGATCAAAGTGATTTACAATGTGTTTAAGCTTAATCAGGGGAGAGAGCGGATTCGCCAAACTGCACGTATTACGGAGGACCAGGTGGAGCAGCTGTCGAGCCAGGTTGAAAACGTGGAAAACAAGTTAAATCTTAAGTTCACCGATGAAAAGCTGGAAATTATGCCGTACATTTTTATCATTATTTTGCGAAGGATTTCAAACAGGCTAACCATTGCACCTTTTTATATTCAGTACAATGAACTGGCAGATACAAAAGAATATGCAGCGACGGAAGAAATATTTTCCGGAGTCCAGGATATCCCTGAGGAAGAAAGACTCTTTATAACGTTACATTTATTAACATCGAATGTTCATTGGTCTGAATTTTTAACAAAAGATACCATTCCAAACTTACTGGAAGCATTAAAGAACATGCTTGATTTGTTTGAACAGACTGCTTGTATGAAGTTGCTGGACAGGGGGCAGTTGCTGCAAAAATTGTTACTCCATGTAAAGCCGGCGTATTACAGAATTAAATATCACCTGACGGAAGTGAACGAGGCAAAAATAGAAGTGAGCAGGGAGTTCCAAGCACTTCATCACATTGTCAAGAAGTCAACAGGCCCGCTGGAAAAATTAATTGGGAGTGCGATACCGGAGAGCGAAACGACTTATTTGACGATGCTGATTGGCGGCTGGTTAACAAGACAGGGTGACAGTATTCAGGAGAAGGTAAAGGCTGTTGTAGTTTGTCCGCAAGGTGTGTCTGTGTCGCGATTATTGTATAGCGAGTTGGATGATTTGTTCCCTGAATTTATATTTTTGGATTCGCTGTCGGTAAGGGAATTTGAGCATTACCAGTTGGATTATGACATTGTATTTTCACCAATCCAAATCGAAACGGTCAAAAAACAGTATACTGTCAATTCATTTTTGGAACGTGGTGAAAAAAAAACCTTACGAAAACAAGTCATGCAGGAGCTACACGGTTTTACGCCGTCGACAATCAGTACGGATGATTTGATGGGGATTATTAGGAAACATACAACGATTGAAAATGAAAAAGCGCTGTTTTCGGAGTTGGACAATTATTTAACGGATGATGAGCTTCCGGATTCGGGTCCAATTCAGGAGAATCCCTACACACCAAACCTGTCAGACTTAATCACGCCTGACAAAATTATTTTAAAAGAAATGACGGGTTCGTGGAAAGAGGCAATATGGGTTGGTGCGGAACCATTATTACAAAAGGGTCTGGTTGAAGAAAGCTATATTGATGCAATGATTCATGATTACAATAAGGATCCATATATCGTGATCGCACCGAATGTTGCGATCCCGCATGCTGCACCTGAAGATGGCGTGAACCATGTTTCTATGAGTTTATTACGGATCAAAAATGGAGTCACGTTTGCTGACGAACATTCGATTAAGCTGATGTTTGTGATCGCGGCTGTCGATAAACAGGAGCATCTTCAAGCCTTGATGCAATTAATGAAACTTGTGCAAGCGGACAAAGACCGAAACGCACTGATCGAAGCGAACAACACGGAAGCTATTTATAATTTAATCAAACTGTATTCCGAAAATTAAACAATGGGGTGTACAACGATGAGTGAACCGTTTTTTGACGAATCCGTTATTCTATTGGATTTGAACAGCGGTACAAAAGAAGAAGTATTGACGGAAATGAGTCAAAACTTATGTAACAAAGGCCTGGTAAAAGAAAGTTTCTGTGATGCCGTTATTGCCAGAGAAGGTGAATTTGCAACCGGTTTACCCACCAAAACGGTATCTGTGGCCATTCCACATACAGATGTTGAACATGTGAACCAAAAGGCGATCAGTATTGCTGTTCTAAAGGAAACGGTCGATTTTGGCGTGATGGGCGATCCCGATGCGGTAACACCTGTTAAGGTCGTCTTCCTGCTGGCAATGGATGAGGCACATTCACAGCTTTCGTTACTGCAGAACCTGATGCAGATTTTCCAGAATGAGGAGACATTAAAGACGATAACAGAAGCTGATAAGTCCACAATCAAAACGTTAATTGAACAAAACTTAATCTATTCCTTTGAAGGGGGTGAGTAAGATGGCAAAAAAACAAGTACTGGTAGCTTGTGGTGCCGGCATTGCGACGTCAACCGTTGTGAACGGCGCAATTGAGGAAATGGCCAAAGAACATAACCTTAATTTGGATCTGGTTCAAATTAAGATTGCCGAAGTTGGTTCCTATGTGGACACTGCCGATTTACTGGTAACGACCGCCATGACCAAGAAAGACTTTCCATTTCCGGTGATCAATGCACAATCATTCTTAACCGGAATCGGCACAGACGACACGAAACAAAAGATTTTGGAGGAATTGAAAAAATAAACCTGTTTAGAGGTTGGGGCATAAAAAGAAAATCCGGAATGGAGCATGAACCGCTCCGGAAATATACTTCGCTTTCACTGCCAGCATAAGTGCGACATCAGCTCAAGAAAATCACTTTCGCTGTGTCTTCTTTACCGTGGGCGGCTGGTGAGCCTCTTCGTGCCCGGTGCTCGTCGTGTTGCAAGCATATTCAGAGGAGCAGCACTCCTCGCAACTCGTAGCATATTCAGTAGTAGTAATGCTCGTCGCATTGCAGAGTCTCACCTATGCCTTTCCTCCCACTTGAATGAGGAGTTCGCACGTTTGAGCGGGAGTTCGCACGTTTGAGCGAGGAGTTCGCGCGTTTGAGTGAGGAGTTCGCACGTTTGAGCGAGGAGATCGCACGTTTTGGAGTCTGCGTATATTTCCTCCGCTCATTTCCGGAATTGTTCTACTTTTGGGTTTCTATTTTTCCCAACCTCTTAACAACATAAGGAGGAAGGAAACATGCAGGGATTTGTTGATTTTATCCAGGCGTTTCTTGATCTGGGGGCAACTGTTATTTTGCCTGTCGCAATATTCTTATTAGGGTTGTTTTTTGGCCAAAAACCGGGAAAAGCATTTCGTTCGGGTCTGACGATCGGGGTTGCCTTTGTTGGTATATTCCTTGTCATTGATTTGCTCGTCAATAACCTGGGACCGGCAGCACAGGGAATGGTGGAGCGGCTCGGTGTCAGCCTGACCGTCATTGATGTCGGATGGCCGGCTGCATCATCGATTGCCTGGGCGTCCACGGTAGCGGCGTTCATTATTCCGCTCGGTTTGGTTGTAAACGTTGTCATGCTCGTAACGAAAACGACGAAAACGATGAACGTCGATATTTGGAACTTCTGGCATTACACGTTTATGGCTGCGATGGTTTATGCGATATCGGGCAGCATCATCCAAGGGCTGATCGCGGCCGTTATTTTCCAGATTATTTGTCTGAAAGTAGCGGACTGGACGGCGCCGATGGTTACTAACTTTTATGAAATGCCGGGTGTATCGATTGCAACCGGGAGCACCATTTCCTATGCACCTGGGATTTTTCTGATCAAAGGATTGCAAAAAATTCCCGGGATCAAAAACTGGTCCGCTGATCCGGACACGATTCAAAAGCGATTCGGTGTATTTGGGGAATCGATCTTTATCGGGCTTTTCCTCGGCGCCGCGATCGGTTTTCTGGCCGGGTACAATGTCGGGGAGATTATTGAAATCGGGATGGCGATGGCCGCCGTTATGGTGTTGATGCCGCGCATGGTGAAAATTTTGATGGAGGGACTCATGCCAGTTTCCGAATCGGCAAGGGAATGGCTGAGCAAACGGTTTGGCGATAAAGAAATCTATATCGGGCTGGACGCTGCGGTGCTGTTGGGTCACCCATCCGTTATTTCCACAGCATTGATTCTGGTGCCAATCACCGTGCTGCTGGCAATTATTTTACCAGGTAACGCGCTGCTGCCGTTTGGTGACTTGGCAACGATTCCATTTATTGTCGCGTTCATTGTCGGGGCAGCTCGAGGAAATATTGTGCATTCCGTCATTGTCGGCACGGTTATGATCGCGCTGTCGTTATATATGGCAACCGACGTAGCACCGATTTTCACGGAAATGGCAATCAATGCAGACTTCGAAATGCCTGAAGGATCGACTAAGATTTCCAGTATTGACCAGGGAGGCAATCTGTTTAACTGGATCATCTTTAAGATTTTCGCATTGTTTAACTGATTGATGAAGGAGATGTTTTTAATGAAGGCGCTAGTGAAAACCGAACTCGGATTTGGCAACCTGGAAATTCAGGATAAACATGAACCGCAGCCCGGCAATGACGAGGTGAAAATTGAGGTGAAATATGCCGGGATTTGCGGGTCGGATATTCACACGTATGAAGGTCATTACAAAGTAGGCGTTCCGGTCACATTAGGGCATGAATTTTCCGGTGTGATTGTGGAAGTCGGACCGGGTGTAACAGCGTTCGAAGTTGGCGACCGGGTAACGTCGGAAACAACCTATTATATATGCGGTGAATGTGAATATTGTCAGGCCGGCGATTATAACCTGTGTAATCACCGGAAAGGATTGGGCACGCAGCAGGATGGCGGCTTTACCAATTATCTAATCGCCCGGGCAAAAAGTGTGCATAAGCTTCCGGATGGCGTCAGCTACAAAGAAGCGGCAATGACGGAACCATTGGCATGCACTCATCATGCCGTATCCAAAACAGTGATTAATGAGGGTGACATTGCCGTCGTGATCGGGCCCGGCCCCATCGGATTATTCACCGCACAAGTGGCGAAAAGTTTTGGCGCGACTGTAATCATCACGGGCTTGACCAATGATCAGGTCCGCTTAAATAAAGCGAAAGAACTGGGGATCAATCATGTTGTGAATACGCAGGAAGAAGATGTGAAAGAAACGGTTGCTTCGTTAACAGACGGGTATGGTGCAGACATCGTATTTGAATGTTCAGGCGCGGTTCCGGCAGCCAAACAGGGACTCGATTTGCTGCGAAAAAAAGGACAATACTGCCAGGTTGGAATTTTTCCCAAAGCAGATGTTTCCTACGACATGGAAAAAGTGATTCAAAAAGAAATTCGCGTTGTCGGCAGCAGAAGTCAAAAACCCGCCGATTGGGGCCCCTCATTGGAACTGATGAATAGTGGAAACGTGAATGCCGAGGCGATGGTCACGCATGAATTTGCTATTACGGAATGGGATCAAGCATATCAGGCGATTAAAGGCGGCGAGGCGATAAAAGTACTGCTGACGCCTGTTGAGTGAGAGTGTGATTTTTGTTGAAAGGGTGAGTTGAAAATGGTCGAAATTGTTCTGGACTTCGTATTGGGGCCGTTCTGGCGAGCAGTAGGCGATTTCTATTTTCAGCATCAGATGATTTTGAACAGTATGGTTGTAGGCGCAGCCCTGTTGAATATATTTTTTAGAAAACGAAAAACGCAGCGTGAATCAGAGGCTGGCGGTCAGGGTTGAAGTGCGGCATGAATCAGATGCTGAAAGTCAGAGTTAAAAAATGGGGAAAGAAGTCGGCACTCAGTTGAAAAAGCGCAGCGTGAATCAGAATCAGGCGGTCAGAGTTAAAAAATACGGTATGAATGAAAGCCGGCAGCCAGGTTGAAAAAGTCGGTATGATTAAGGCCGCTGCCGGAGTGGAAAGGGTGAACAGTATGAGAGCACTGAATCTATATGGCATACAGGATTTACGAAGCGAGGACACCTCGCGGGAACCTGTTATTGAGAATCCGGATGACGTAATTGTGAAGGTCAAAGCGGTGGGAATTTGCGGATCTGACCTTTCCAGATATAAAAAACTCGGCCCGTATGTAGAGGGAATGACGTTCGGGCACGAGTTTTCCGGAGTGGTTGTCGAAGCGGGGCCGGAAGTTGGTGGGCTCCAGGCAGGTGATCGCGTGGCAGGCTGTCCCACTTTTTACTGCGGCAAATGTGAAAGCTGCCGAAAAGGAGAGCTGTCGCGCTGTGAAAAGCTAACCGTCATCGGCGCGCGGCATCCCGGGGCATATGCCGAGTATGTCAAACTGCCGGCGGAAAATATTATACCATTACCCGACGAGGTGGACTTTGATACGGCAGCCATGATCGAGCCATCGGCCGTCGTCGTACACGGCATGTACCGCACATCACTGCAGCCCGGGGGAAGTGTTGCTGTAATGGGATGCGGCAACATTGGCCTGCTCGCGGTCCAATGGGCGAAAATATTCGGTGCCGAAACGGTGTTTGCGATTGATATTGATGATGACAAGCTTGGGACTGCCAGGGAGGTTGGCGCCGATGTCGTGATCAATTCCTCAGGGGCCCCGGCGTATGACCAATTAATGGGGTGTACGGGTGGCAAAGGTGTTGATGTCGTGGTCGAGTCTGCCGGGTCGCCTGTTACCTCAGCACAAGTATTTGCGCTGGCCAAAAAAGGCGGGGAAGTCGTGTTTATGGGCATCCCATATGCAGACGTGAACATTGGGCGGTTTTATTTTGAGAAAATTGTCCGGAGCGAGCTGACCGTATTAGGATCATGGAACGCGATATCCGCGCCATTTCCGGGAAAAGAGTGGGATGCGACCGTTCATCATATGGCCCGTGGTCAACTGGATGTAAAGTCGATGATCACCCACCGGCTGAATTTGCGCGAAGGCCCTGATGTGTTTGATCGGATTGTGAATCGCGATGGGTCGTTTGGCAAGGTGCTGTTTTATCCGGAGCTGGGTTGATGAAGGTTTGCCCCCGGGTGGTGGAGTGGGTTGAAAAGTTTGATTGGCGCATGGTTTTTATGTGTAGAGGGGCCCTCCTCCGCCGATGAAATCGTCCAATCCGCTGATAAAATAGCACAATCCGCCGATAAAATCGCTGGACCCGCTGATAAAATGGTGAAAGCCGCCGATAAAACAGCCCAACCCGCCGATAGAAATAGGGGGGGCGCCGCCAAGCATCATTTCCACCAAGCTACAGATCCCCTAAACATATCCCGAAAATACCTTAATGACGGAACGAACGCCCCATCCTTGATCAAACGTTTGATTTCATCCGGTGCAGCCCACCGCGCGTCGATGACTTCATCCGGCTGGGGGACCACGTCTTCAATGGCAAATGAAGCATGGAACAGCCAGGCATCCCAAAAGTCGCGCTCCCGCCGTACACTGCGTACAATTTCCCCGCCGTACCCGGACAGGTCAATGCCGATTTCCTCATATGCCTCGCGCAGTGCGCCCTGGTAACTGTTCTCGCCAGTCAGCACCGAACCGCCTGGACACTCCCATAGGTTGGGATTCGGTTTATCGGGGTGTCGTTTTGAGATTAAAAACTCCCCTTTATCATTCACAATCCAAATGCTTACGACCAGATGAAAATCCCCGTCTGGCAAAGGAACACCCCGTTTATGTGTTCTGTCGGTTTTTCGCCTGTCCTTGTCATACACATCCCACAGTTCCACCCAATTCCTCCCATTCAATTTTACGTCATGCTGCCGATTCGCCCCTCAGTCACCCAAGCGCTTCTGCAAAAAATACTGATTAAAGCCTCGCGGGTGATCCTCCAAAATGCCAAACGTCTGAAACCCGTTCTTCATATAAAATTCCGGCGCCTGGAAGCTGAAAGAATCGAGAAACATAAGCCGGCAGTCATGATCAATGGCATATTGCTCGAGCCGCTCCAGCAGCATTCGGCCGTATCCTTCCAGCCGCAGTGTTTCCTCGACCCACAAAAAATCGATATGTACGTGCTGCCAGTACATCGTTCCGGTGATGCCGCCGATGACATTGCCGTCGTCATCTTCCAATACGAAGCCAAATTCTTTTTTGTCCGTTTTCAATTCGTCGGGAAGCTGTTTCATGTTGTGTTCGATTACGTTTTCCCGGATGAAATCCCGTGCAGCCTGGTCCGATCTCTGTGTGATTTTTGCCATAACCCATTCCCCCATTTTAATTGACCGATTCAGTATAGCACATTTTAATCTTGTCAGCGTCGATTCTGACAAAATAGCATTTAGATTTTGTTGTAAACGCTCTATTTGCGCAGTAACCTTAAGTTAAGGACTTATCAATTCATAAAAAAGGAGCGCTTTATAATGGCTGAAAAGAAAGAATTTCGAGCAAAGATTCAGCGGTTTGGAAGCTTTTTAAGCGGTATGATCATGCCGAATATCGGCGCCTTTATCGCGTGGGGCATTATTACCGCACTATTCATTCCCGATGGATGGTTTCCGAATGAAGATTTAGCGGTATTGGTCGATCCAATGCTTAAATATTTGCTTCCATTGTTAATTGGGTATTCAGGCGGCAGGATTGTATATGACATGCGCGGTGGTGTCGTCGGTGCCATTGCAACAATGGGGGTGATTGCCGGGACAGATATCCCGATGTTCCTTGGCGCCATGGTGATGGGACCTCTTGGCGGATATTTAATCAAGAAAGTCGACGATATGTTTCAGGATAAAATTAAATCAGGATTTGAAATGCTGTATAACAATTTTTCAGCAGGAATCCTAGGCGCAATTCTTGCAGGGATTGCGGTTAAATTAATCGGTCCTGTTGTGGAAGGCTTAAGTGCGGCGTTAGCGGCAGGTGTGGAGACGATTATTAATGCCGGCCTGTTACCGCTTGCCAGTATCATTATTGAACCGGCAAAAGTACTATTTTTAAACAATGCCATTAATCATGGGATACTGACTCCGCTTGGAATCGAACAGGCTAATGAAGTTGGGGACTCCATTTTACTACTGCTCGAGGCAAACCCTGGTCCGGGACTCGGCGTGCTGCTGGCGTTTTCGATTTTTGGCAAAGGGGCGTCCAAAAGTTCTGCTCCGGGTGCAGCGATCATCCAATTTTTCGGCGGAATTCACGAAATTTATTTCCCATATGTATTGATGAAGCCTGCGTTGCTGCTTGCCGTTATCGGCGGTGGTATAAGCGGTGTGTTCACCCTGACACTTTTCCAAGCAGGATTGACCGGACCGGCATCACCGGGAAGCATTATTATGGTACTCGCCATGACACCGCAAGGAAATTTCCTTGGCGTCATAGCTGGTGTGCTCGTGGCCACAGCCGTTTCATTCATCATTTCCGCCCTCATTTTGAAAACAAGCAAGGTAAAAGATGGGGATTTATCGGAAGCTACTGATAAAATGGAAGAAATGAAAGGGAAGGAAAGCGCTGTTGCGGGTTCGTTAAAAGAAGAAGCACCGGCTGAAAAATCGAATGATGACATTAACAAAATTATTTTTGCCTGTGATGCCGGAATGGGATCCAGTGCCATGGGTGCATCATTGTTAAAAAATAAATTTAAAAAAGCGGATATTGATATTTTTGTTACCAACTCCGCAATCAGTCAAATTCCGGATGACGCGGATCTAATCATTACGCATAAAGACTTAACGAGCAGTGCCGAGGCGAAAAAACCGGATGCGGAACACATTTCCGTGGAAAACTTTTTAAACAGTCCCAAGTATGATGAACTGGTGGAACGTTTTAAAAACTAAGCTGGCATGAAAGGGGTGAAAAGATGTACATTTCCGGCCGTGAACGTAAATTTATTCATTTGCTGTTGCACGCAGACGGTGCCCTGACCGTGCATCAAATTGCCGATACGCTGGATGTGAGCGAGCGGACCGTGCACCGTGATTTGAAAAATATCGAGGACATTGTTGCGGATTATAATCTACAGTTGGTCCGGCAAGCGGGTCGGGGGCTGGTTATTTCCGGTGATGCCGAATCCAGGAACAAACTCGATTTGGAGGTTTCCAATGCGGCGTTTTCGGATTTCACGGCGGAGGAGCGGCAGGCGATGATTTACGCGACACTGCTGGAAATGGATGAACCGATCAAGCTTTTCACCCTTGCCAATGAATTAAAAGTTACGATCGCAACGGTCAGCCATGATCTGGATCAGCTTGAAGCGGAACTGAAAACGTATCAGCTTACATTGATCCGCAAACGAGGTTATGGTGTCCGATTGGAAGGAAAAGAGTCGAATAAGCGAGCGGCATTAAGCAGTCTGATCACCGCGCATATCGAACCCTTCCAATATGTTTCGCTTTTAAAAAATAATATCGAAAAACAGCAGCAATCCAGCATGATTTCCGACAGACTGCTCGGCTTGGTCGATCCGGAAAAACTGACGATTATTGAAGAAACGGTTAATGCGGCGATGGAAGAATTGCCGCAGGAGCTTGCTGACAGTGCGTACATCGGCTTGGTTGTCCATTTGGCTTTAGCGCTGGAGCGGCTGTTAAAAGGGGATTCGATTCATATCGATCCGGATTATTTGACCCAGATGGAGGAATCCCGGGAATTCACTGTTGCCAGGAAAATGATTGCGCATTTTGAAGAAGCGTTTCAGATGGACATTCCGAACGACGAAATCGGCTATATTACGATGCATTTAATGGGGGCAAAACTCCGATCCGATTCCAATAGTTTAATGGAAGAGTCGGGACTGGACATTGTATACAAGGCAAAAGAACTGATCAATTATGTGAGCAGCATGACTGAGGATGATTGGATGCGTGAAAATACCGTGTTGCTGAATGATTTGGCCGCCCATTTGAAACCGTCCATTTACCGGATGAAGCAGGGGTTGGCGATCCGGAATCCGTTAATCGGCGAGATCCAGCGTGATTATGATTCGCTGTTTGACTTGATTCAGGAAGCGGTCGGGGAAATTTTTCCGAATCTGGATGTTCCGGATGACGAAATCGGGTATCTTGTCCTCCACTTCGCAGCCGCAATGATTCGCGATGAGGCAGACTCGGAAATGCGTGCACTGGTCATTTGTTCAAGCGGAATCGGGACAGCGAAAATACTGGCAACCAAACTTAAGCAGCAGATTCCGGAAATAAGAAATGTGGAAAATAAATCGGTCCTTGATTTAGAACAGGCTGAAATGTCGAGGTACGATATCGTTGTTTCCACGATTGGGCTGGGCGAGGATGAGTCTATCCAAATTTCACCGATGCTGACAGAAGCGGAAGTGCACCGCATTAAAAAAGCAATCAAGCAGAAAAAAATTACCCGCCGTCTGTCACGTGATGACACATCATTCCAGCCGGACGACGATTTTATGCAGCGATTGCAAACGACCCAGCAATACACAAAAGCAGTCACAGACTTGCTGGCATCCGTTTTTGCAGCGAACATCGAGGAAGAATTGTCGATCGCATCTGTTTTACGGTTCATCAGCAATGAACTGGAAACGCACGGGCTGATTCGGAATAAGGAATTGATTTTTCAAAAGCTGCAACAACGGGAACAAAAAGGCGGGCTCGGCATACCAGGCACAACGCTGGCGCTGTATCATGCACGGTCAAGCGGGTTGGATCAGCTGAGTTTCACCATCTATCCGCTTGAGCATCCGTTAACACTGGAGGGGATGGACGATGCCCCGATGAACATAGACACGATCCTGGTGATGCTTGCGCCAGATGATGCTGATCAGGGGGCCCTGGATGTGCTGAGTCACTTGAGCAGTCTGATGATTCAGGATGAAGAAAGCTCGCATCTGTTTGAATCCGGCGATGAAACCCGGATAAAAGCGTTTATGAGCCACGAGATGCAAAAATTTTTACATGACAAAAATATTCTGTAGGGAGCGTATCAACATGGAAAACCAAATTTTAAACGAGCAAAACATTCAACTTGACGTGAAATTGAACGGAAAAGAAGAAGCAGTCCGTCATGTCGGCGGAATTTTAGTGGACAATGGCTATGTGGAAAAAGAATATGTCGAAAAAATGCTGGAGCGCGAAGAAGTGACGTCCACCTACATGGGGAACTATGTCGCCATCCCGCACGGAACCGAGGACTCCAAAGACACCGTAACGAAAACCGGCATCTCGATTGTGACGATTCCGGACGGCGTGGATTTCGGAAGCGGCAACACGGTTAAAGTACTGATCGGGATCGCCGGAAAAGGGGATGAGCATCTTGAAGTCCTTTCGAAAATTGCCATCGTCTGTGCCGAAGAAGAGAACATTGAAAAAATGATCTCCGCTGATTCCAGTGAAGAAATTCTCGCTTTATTTAACGAGGTGGAATAAATGTTAGCTGTACATTTTGGTGCCGGCAACATCGGCCGCGGGTTTATCGGCGAACTCCTGTATAAGGCAGGCTACCATACAACTTTTGTCGATGTGAACGAAGCAGTGATCAACGAACTCAATGCGAAAAAAGAATATCCTGTCATTTTGGCCGCAGAAAATAGCGAAACACTGGCAGTAAAGGATGTTTCCGGAATCAACAGTGTCTCGAATCCGGATGATGCCGTTGATGCTATCGTAAAAGCCGATGTTGTCACCACAGCTGTCGGCCCGAATATCCTGCCGATTATCGCGAAGCTCATTGCACGCGGGCTGCAGGAACGAGTTGCGCGTAATCCGAAAGCACTCAATTTGATTGCATGTGAAAATATGATCGGCGGGAGCGCATTGCTCAAGGAAAAAGTGTATGAACATCTTGGCCCGGATGAGCGCGGGAAATGTGACGAACTGTTCGGCTTTCCAAATGCTGCTGTCGACCGGATCGTGCCGAACCAGTCCAATGCCGATTTGTTGACCGTGTCTGTCGAGCCGTATTATGAATGGGTCGTGGAGATGAGTGGTATGAAAGGGGAGGCACCCGCAATTGACGGGATCACCTATGTCGACGATCTCCAGCCATACATCGAGCGGAAGTTATTTACCGTCAATACCGGCCACGCAGTCCCGGCATACATCGGACAGTACATGGGATACAGCACCATAAGTGAAGCCATGGATGATTGGCGGGTTCAGGACATCATCGGCGGCGCATTGAATGAATCCGGCGAAGTTCTCATCCAAACGTATGATTTTGACCGCGAAACACACGCGGATTATATTGCCAAAATCATCGCCCGCTTCAAAAATCCGTATATATCAGACGATGTCAAGCGTGTCGGACGCGGACCAATCCGCAAACTCGGCCCCATGGATCGCCTGGTTAGACCGGCCACTGAATATGTGGAGATAACCGGCAAAAAACCCGTCTACCTTGCCAAAATTATTGCTGCGGCATTGCACTTTCACAATGAGGAAGATGACGAGGCGGTGAAACTGCAGCAGATGATTGCGGAAGATGGGTATGAGCAGGCGTTACGGGAGGTAGCCGGTCTGGAGCCGGGTGACCCGGTGCTGGTGGCTGTGATGGAAGAGTTGGATGATTTGAAGAGACTGAAGTAATAGGGAGGACTGTCACTTGTGTGGGGTGGCAGTTTTTTAAATTTGTGGATATAACAGCATGGTTTTTGGGGGCGAGGTGTAAACCGAGCGAACTTCGGCAAAAATCGAGCGAAGTGGGCGTCCAAACGAGCGAACTCCGGCCGAAATCGAGCGAAGTGGCCGGTCAAATGAGCGAACTCGGGGCAGAAATGTGAAAAATGATCGGTCAAACGAGCGAACTCAGCCCCGAAACATGCGAAGTCGCTCCCCAAACGTGCGAAGTCAACGCCAAACTGACCCCAGCATGAAACGGGCAGCCAGCCTTCTCCGCAGAAAACAAATTTCGTATAATTGAAACCAAGACAATGAAGTAATGCGTGAACCAACAGTCCAAATAAAAAATACCCACCCATCTATTATTTGGGGTGGGTATCTTATTTTAACTATGGGTACTGATCACTGAATCACGTTATTCTAACCAATACACTTTTTACCTCCGTGTAATTTGCCAAACCATATTCTCCGCCCATCTCACGGCCGATTCCGGATTTCTTGTAGCCGCCAAATGGCATCGTCTCTAATTCGAGGCCGAAATCATTGACCCAAACAGTGCCTGCCTGCAGTTTGCCGGAAACGCGGTGTCCTTTTCGAATATTTTCTGTCCAAACGCTGGCAGCTAAACCATATTCACTGTCGTTTGCCCGCTTTACAACCTCTTCTTCTGAGTCAAATGGAAAGATGGCGATTACCGGTCCGAAAATTTCTTCTCGTGCAATGGTCATATCATCTTCAACATCGGCAAAAACAGTTGGTTCGACAAAATAACCTTTGTCAAATGCTTTTTTGCCGCCTGCCACGAGGCGCGCTCCTTCAGCTTTACCTTTTTCAATATAATCGAGAACAGTTTGCTGCTGTTTAGCTGAAATCAGCGGTCCCATTTCGGTTTCAGTATCCATGCCTGGTCCGAGTTTAATGGCGTTAGCACGTTCGGCAATCGCTTCGACTACCTCGTCATAATGATCACGCTGAACATAGAGCCGTGTACAGGCGCTGCAGTTTTGGCCGTGGTTATACATTGTCCCGTTAAGTGATCCTTCAATTGCTTCCTCCATGTTGGCATCATCGAAAATAATACTAGGTGATTTTCCGCCAAGCTCCAGCGTAATTCCTTTAATGTCATCGGCCGCCTTTTGCATGACATTTTTTCCGGTAGCGGTGGATCCCGTAAAAGCAACTTTTGCTACATCTTTATGCGAAATAAGAGCCTCGCCAGCTACACTGCCGGCTCCGGGCACAACATTGACAACACCGTCAGGGAAGCCTGCCTCTTTAAACAATTGTGCAGCGTAGAGTAGTGATAAAGGTGTTTCAGTTGCTGGTTTAATAACTATCGTACATCCTACAGCAAGTGCGGAACCAAGTTTCCATCCGGCCATGGCGAGTGGAAAGTTCCATGGGATGATTTGACCGACGACGCCTACAGGTTCATGTACAATATAATTAAAGTAATCAGGCGATACGTTGACTGTTTTTCCGGTTATTTTTGTTGCCCAGCCGGCATAATAACGAAAGTGCTGAACGGTACCATCCACATCGTCTTCCAATGCCACCTTGTATGGTTTCCCGTTATCCAGTGCTTCCAGCTGTGCGAGCTCTTCCCGATTTTGTTCGAGTAAGTCGGCAAATTTATAAATCAGATGTGACCGCTCTGCTGCTTCCATTTTGGTCCAATCACCCTCGTCAAAGGCCTTTTTGGCAGCATTGACAGCAGCATCAACGTCAGTTTCCTGCGCTTCACTTACCTTTGCAATAACCTCTTCTGTGGCCGGGTTCAGGACATCGAAAGTCTCACCATTTGTGGATTGCACATATTCACCGTTAATATACAGGCCTTTAACACCCTGCAAAAACTTTTCCACTTTCGGCTTCAACACCATTTCTTTTGTAGCCATTTAAATGTAACCTCCTTAAAATTTTGTTTGTTATTGTTTAACAGTCTGTATTTGATCTAAAATTTCCCGCAATGTTACTTCTTCCTTATCGGTCAGCGGCAGCCGTGGTTTGCGTGAAGGTCCACCGGCCAGCCCTTGCAGCTCCATTCCGCGTTTAACTATTTGTACATATTTCCCGGAGTCCTCCAGGAAATTGCAAAGCGGCAGAATTTGATCATAGATTTCCCAGGCTTTATCTACATTGCCTTCCTTAAAAGTTGTATAGAGCTCGGTTGCCAATTCAGGTACAATATTTCCGGCTACCGATACCCAGCCGGTTGCACCCACCAAAAAGGATTCAAGCACAAGGTCATCTGATCCGCAAAATGGTATGATGGAATTGCCGCCCTGTCTTACGATATCTCGGACTTTACGAATCTCACCACTTGATTCTTTGACGTGTGTGATATTTTCCACATCACGGCCCACTTGTAAAATGGTTTCCGTCTCGATATCAATCCCGGAAGTGAATGGGTTATTATAAATCATGATAGGGAGTGATACGGACTCAGCAACCGTTTTAAAATGTTCATAGATTTCGTTATCTTTCGGGTGCGCATAGTACGAATTGATTAACAGCGCGGCATCTGCTCCAACCGATTCCGCCTTTTTCGTATATTCCACCGCGTCTGCAGTCGTTTCTGCCGCAGTACCAATAACTAGTGGAATGCGGCCGTTTACTTGTTCAGCAGCCACTTCCATAAGTTTGAATTTCTCCTCTTTTGTCAGACTGACGAATTCACCGGTACTCCCGTTGACAATGATGCCAGCCACGTTTATGGTGATAAAATGCTCGATATTTCGCTTCAATCCCTCATAATCAATCGTTTCATCATCGTGCATTGGTGTTGCAAGTACCGGAAATGCTCCTTCTAATAATGCCATTTGTAACTCCTCCTTAGTTTATAAAACTTATTTCAACAAAAATCCATGTTCTAGCGGATCTGTTGGATCATAGATGAATTGATGAATTCCCGTAACATACGCCTCTGTTTCCATTAAAAAATGATGACTGGTTCCTGCTGCCAATGCTGCGGTCATTGTGCCGCCAAAAATACTCTCGTTCTCAAGCGTTGTTATAGCAGGGGACTCATAGAGCAATAACTGGAAAATAGCAAACGTACTATCTGCCCCTGGCGACCGCAAAATGGTTCCATCTTTCTTGAAGGTGACCGAACGAACCTTGGCCTGATTCTGCCTGGAAATTGATTCGGTCAAGATAACACCATCAAATGCATGTTTTTTTCCTGCCTCTGTAACAGTGTGTTTTCCCCACTTTGAAATGGCGAGGAGGTTTTCCATGTCAATACCGGGGATGGAATCGGGCAAATGATAAACCAGATAGTCCCGGGATTGATCAATTTGAACAATGCTACATGTTTCGTCGATACTCAAAACCTTGCATTCACCGCTTTCAAAGCAAGATGAACGGACTTCCTGCTGCTCGAATATAGCTGTGATGGAATAGATACCGTGAGTTGTTTCTATTTGATACACGTTCTTTTCTTTTTTGGTAATGTTTCCGGTTTCCAGTAGGGCTGTTACGGTAGCAACTAAACCGCTGTATGTGAAGGATGTACCGTTATCATGTTGAACAAACAGACACGCATAATCAGCAACCTTAGATGGCAGCACAATACACCCATTCATACCTTGATAACCCCGCGGCTCGTTTAAAAGCAGTTCTTTTTCACGCTTAAAATTCAAATCAATCGTGTCCTGATTTAATTCCATAACATCAGCATTCAACGTCATGAGTGAGTGAACAATAATCCGAAAAGGTTCTCCCGCAACGTGAGTGTCAATCGTAGTAAACATTTTGTCAGCTTCCATCGTATGCCTCCCTTCTTAATGACCTTCCATGGGCGGAATGAGTAAATATCCTTCCGCCAGCGGGTCTTTATCATTGTAGAAGAAACGATGCATCCCCATGACCCAGGCGGATCCGGTGACTTCAGGAATAACAGCTTCAAAGTCTTTTATCATTGTTGTTTCCAGTATTTTTGCTTTAAAAAGTGTGCCAACGATACTTTCATAGATAAATAGTTCATTCTGTTTAATATCTCCATGATGGTACATCGCTGCAAGCTTGGCTGAAGTTCCGGTGCCACAAGGAGAGCGGTCAATTCCGCCGGGTGGTACCACAACTGTATTTTTTAAATCAGCATCCGGATGAACCGGATCAGTATAGAATTCAATATGGGTTAGCCCATTTATGAAAGGTTGTTCAGGATGCGCAATGTCCACCTGTTCATTAATGGCATTTCGTATCGTTATAGCCTTGTCTATAATAGTTGATGCGTTATCGGTTGTGAGCTCCAGTCCCAGTTTACGCGCATCGATTATTCCGTAAAAATTACCGCCGTATGCAATTTCACATGTAATGGGACCGACATGTTCAACATCCATTTCAACCGTTTTCAGCAGAAAAGACGGGACATTTGCAAAGGTAACCTCCAATGCTTTTCCGCTTTCCACTTTAACTTTTACGCGAACGATTCCGGCCGGTGTATCCAGATTGATGTTGGTGTATGGCTCAGTGATTTCAATCAGTCCTGCTTCGACAAGTGCTGTGCAAAATCCAATCGTATCATGGCCGCACATGGGCAAGTATCCGCCAGTCTCGATGTAAATAACACCGAAATCAGCGTCCGGATGGCACGGATTCACCATCAGCGCACCGGACATTACATCATGACCTCTTGGCTCATTCATTAAAAATTTCCGAATCCAGTCATAGTGTTTTTTCATATAAAGCATCTTTTCCGACATGGTGTTTCCTTTTAGCTTCGGAAGTCCACTTAATACAGTTCTGGTCGGATTGCCGCCTGTATGGGTATCGATGGTGGTAAATAACCGGTTCAGCTTCATTAACTCAACACCCTTTCTGTAAAGCGGCTGTGACGTAATGCGTCAATTGGAATCGACAGTTCCTTGTCGGAAATCATTTCCTCGATCACTTTTCCTGTTATCGCTGCCAGGCTGATTCCATCGCCTTCATGGCCGGCCGCGATATAAAACCCTGGCACTTCATCGACATGCGACACAATTGGCAGGTGGTCTTCAGTCCACGGCCTGAGCCCGGCATATGTTCGAATCACGGTCATGTCGGCCATTTTCGGATAGAACCTTACTGCCCGTTTGGCTATGTAACGTGTCACATCCTGGTTAACCTTCGTATCAAATCCGTTAAATTCCCGACTGCTGCCAATCAGGAAGTTTTGGCTTTCAGTCGGTTCAAACACTAAGGCAACACCATACTTTTCCGTCATGTCATCAACCATCCGTTCGCCGCCAAACTTGGAAATCAAATAGCCAAATTCCATGACTTTCCTTAATCCCACGGGTTTCTCTCTGGAGGCGACAATCAGCTGGCCTTTTCTCGGTTTGATGCGGATATCGACATCCAACATTTCACCGATAAAAGGGGCCCATACACCACAGGCATTTACCACTTTTTTTGCTGTGAATGTTTGTTGATTGGTTTCGATCACAAATTGTCCGTCACTGCCTTTAGACACGTTTTTCACTGCTGTATGTGCGTATATGCTGGCACCGTTTTGTTCTGACTTGTGAAACAAAGCATATGTAAGCATATACGGGTTAACGGTGGAATCTGATTTGCACTCCAGACCGCCATACAGGTCATCGGCAAAGTATGCGGATTCGTTTCGCAAATCTTCCCGGTCCAGCATCTGAAAGTCCAATCCTGCATCCTGTTGCTGCTGCACCCATTTACTGGCAGCATCCATTTCATTATCATTTTCACAGACAAGAATACTTCCCGGGTTGCGGTACTCAAAGTCAATATCCAGATCATCATTTAATTCATGCACCAATCGCTGGCTTTTTAGCGACATTTGACTGTCGAAACCGGGATCCTTATCAATCGCCAGAATATTTCCGTCACAGCGGGAAGAGGTCCCGTTTGCCAGTTCTTTTTTTTCCAAAACAGCGATGTCGAGACCAGCTTTTGCACAATAATGCGCAATTGCTCCTCCCATAATCCCTCCGCCGATGACAACAATGTCGTGATGTATTGCGTTCTTCAAGGCTGTACCTCCTTTTAAACGGTTTCATCATATATGCATGCAAATTTTGTGCCAATCTAATCGTACGGAATTGTTCGCATAACGATAGAAGTTCCAATGATGGGTGTGTAAAAAATATTAGAAAGTGTAAAAGTTATTATACGGTTTGGAAGAGGGCGGTGTATGGAGTAATATAATATATCACTCCAATAAATAATGGCATGGTTTTTGCATGTAACTGTACAAGAAAATATATCGAAAAACCTGGTTTACAAGCTGACGGGTTGATTATATGAGGAGGGAGGTGTTCGGATTCCTTTTGTAAGCGTTGCCAATTACAGGAACGAATAGAATTAAAATTTAAGGAGGATCTTAATTGAAACCGCAAAAACCAAAAATGTATGAAGTGTTTCTTGTTTTGATCATATTTCTGGTGATTATGTCTTTATCTGTCGCTGTTTTTTCCATACCGATTCAATTAGGACTGTTTGCAACATGGTTTATTGTAATTGGCTTGGGGTTAAAATTAAAACATTCGTACCAGAACTTGCAGGATTCCATCATGAAGGGGATATATAATGGGTTGGAAGCAACACTCATTTTATTTACCGTTGGGGCATTAATAGGAACCTGGATTGCCGGTGGAATTGTCCCTTCGTTGATCTATTTCGGGTTACAAATTTTAAATCCGACTATCTTTTTGGTGGCGGCAATGATTATTTGTGCGATCACATCCCTTGCTACCGGCACATCGTTTGGGACTGCGGGTACAGCTGGAATTGCCATGATGGGAATTGGGTCCAGTTTCGGAATTCCATTGCCATTAGTAGCGGGTTCCGTAATATCGGGAGCATATGTGGGCGATAAATTGTCTCCGCTGTCAGACACCACAAATTTAACTGCTTCACTTTCGAAAGTGAATGTTATTGAACACGTGAAAGGAATGTTGCCAGTCAGTATTCCGACATTATTAATTACGGGATTTCTATTTACACTTGTCGGTTTCTTTTATGTTAATGATGACGGTGATTTATCACGTGCACAGGGTGTTGCATCAGCGTTAGGCGAAACGTTTAATATTCATTGGTATATTCTGATTCCAGCTGCCGTTGTCATTGCATTGTTGGCAATGGGGAAGCCAGCCATTCCGGTTATTTCGTTTGGTGCACTTCTCGGAGCCATTTGGGCGGCATTATTTCAAGGAATGACCATTATTGCAGCAATAAAGACAGCCTATGATGGTGTAGTTGACATTTCTTCCGGTGTTGAATTTATTGATTCATTGCTTAATTCTGGTGGTATTGTGTCCATGCTTGGTGTCATTGCACTGATTTTGATGGCACTTGGTTTAGGCGGGCTGCTTGACCAGGTGGGCATATTACGAGCCTTCAGTAATTTGTTTGATAACTGGGTGAAGGACAGTACTGGAAGGCTGACACTTGCAACCATGTTTTCAGGTTTTCTGGGCAACTTATTTGGAAGTGCTGCCTATGTATCTAATATTACAGGAACAAAAATGACCGAAGACCTGTATGATGACCGGAATATTGACCGCCGTGTATTATCACGGAATACAGAAGGCGGCGGAACGGTTACAACGCCAATGGTCCCTTGGTCAGACGGCGGTATCTATATGTCGACAGTTCTAGGTGTTTCGACACTAGCTTATCTGCCTTTCTTGTGGTTTGGTTATATTGGGATTATTATTACGATAATCTATGGATATAAAGGCTGGTTCTTTTTTAATTCAGACAAAAAGAAAGGGAAAAAAGATCATAAATCCGCGTAAAACCAATAAGCCGCCTCTACAATTGTGGAGGCGGCTTTTGTATATGTTTCGGGATGTAATCGTGCGAAGTCGTGCTCAAACGTGCGAAGTCATCACCCAAACGTGCGAAGTCCTTGATATTGTCCCTATAAAATAGACAGTTTTAAAATCGTGCAACCATAATGTTAATTTTATTAATGGGGGCG
>NZ_BAAADS010000019.1:0-16894 GCF_039522605.1 Virgibacillus siamensis | reverse complement strand
TTTGGGGAGGTACTTCCTTTTTTATGTCTCTGAGCCCTTGCCGCAGAAGGGCTGATAATTATGAAATTCACTCACTTGAGAGAAGAATTAAATGTACCGGATATTCCGATTATTATTGGCGAATTAGGACATTATCTTGCAGAGGTAGGGTTTGGGAAAAACGCTGTGGAATACAATCAAATAAACAGGATTTTATCTAAAGTTGCACATAACGAAAAAAATTGCTATTTTGTAACATCAAAAGGCTTAACAGCTAATCCGGATGGTATTCATATTGATGCCATCTCTCAAAGGAAGTTTGGATTAAGGTATTATGAGGCTTTTTCAAAACAAAAACATGTTTTAAATGTTTTGGACACAGAGCAAGAATGGATTGGAGAGAAAGCAAAACGTGAACTAACTAAAAATGAAAGTATTTATGTTCAAAGTATGAAGTTTGCCTTAGGACAATTGAGTTTTGAGGAGTTTTCTATTAATGTTTCCAAAATAAATGAAAATAAGTCGTAATTTTTCTTATTCAAAAGTTCATATCCATATGAATGGTTTTTCTTTTAGCAGACGTAAGATTAAGAGTAGAATTACCAGAAATGTGGCAAATGCTAGTAAATAAGATCTGAATGTGTAACTAAAATGTTAACTATGCCTGTAAATGCTGTCATCATGGGATGTACATAAAATATCTTCGTAAATAAAACTTGCTGTATCCACATAAAATATGTTTGAATGAATTAACAATGATCGGAAGTGAGGGAGAGTATTTATGAAAAAGTTTATAGTGATTGTAATGGCGTTGGCACTGGCTTTGGTAATGGCAGCTTGCGGTGGTGAATCTAAAGATAACAATGGTGAAAAAAGCTCTGAAGATGGTCAGGGTGAACAAGCATCTCAACAGCAAAAACAGCCTAAACCCGATTTGAAAGACATTCCTGATGTTGTTGCAAAGGTAAATGGAGAAAAAATAACTAAAAAAGAATTTGAAGACATTTACAAAGGGCAGTTTCAGCGGATGGCCATGCAAGCCAAGATGAGTGGACAGAAACTGGATCAGGATAAATTGAAGAAAAAGACGGCTGAAAGCATGGTGGGCTCCGAACTGCTCAAACAGGAAGCGAATAATCGTGACTATCAGGTTTCACAAAAAAAGATTGATAAAAAATTGAAAGAATTGGCTAAACAAAATCAGCTTAAGTCAAAAGATAAGTTTTTATCTGCTTTGAAAAAACAAGGCATGAAGAAGAAAGAAATCATGTCCCAGGTTGAACAGATTATAAAAGTGGACAAGCTGATTGCTGATGAGTCAGGTGATATAAAACCTACGGAGAAAGAGCTGAAGAAACTTTATGATCAGTATAAATCACAGCAAGAACAAATGAACAAGAAAAAAGAAAAAGGGGGAGACATCCCTTCTTATAACGATATGAAATCAGATTTAAAAAAACAGGTTAAAAGACAAAAAGAAATTAAAGCACAACAAAAGATTGTTGGTCAGCTTCGTGAAAAGGCGGATGTCACAATAAACTTATAAAGTCTTTAGAAAACTTGGTTGTCACCAAGCCTTTAGGTGACAGCCATAGTTGCACTTATGCAGTAAGAAAGTTTTATACTTCTTATCTGTCAAAAAAACCAGGCTTCAATCCAGAACCTGGTTTTTTTACACACTTTTGTAACACATCTTAACCCTGAGTAGTAAGGGGAATATTTTTATATTGGTCAGGTAATGGGTTACATTACCTGTGCCAGTCACTTTGGCGACCCCCTGATAATATGCGAAACATGCTAACTAATCATGAAGATTTTCTTCAGTTCACTAACAGAAAGCCAGTTTATCTATGATTTGTTAAGATTCTAAGGACGTTTGAGACGAAGACATCTTGATTAATTCTCAAGGCAATACGCGGACATTTTGGTCCAAAACAATCACTCGACCCTGGTCGGAAGTCGGCGATACTTTCACCGTAAGCAAAGTTACCTTCATGCTGAACTCTAACCTCCCGTTTACTGTACTCATATAACCCGCTGATATCAAGAGCTGCCATTAAAGCGGCCAAATCGTGTTGTGGTGTTCCGGAAATACCTGGCTCTAGTTGTTGATAGACTTCATAATAGTAATCCAAGATTGGTTTGATTATTTCTTCTAAAGGCGAATCTGAATGATCACCGATGACATTGACATCGCTTGGAGTCAATAATGCCTCTCTTGTCACATTTAATGGAACAATCGTCAGGTTAACTACATTTTTGCAAACGTAATTAGCGGCAATCGGATCACCGAAAAAGTTTGCTTCCGCTACTTCGGTCGCATTGCCAGGTACGAGGAAAGCGCCCCCCATTATATAGGTCTCTTTTACATCTTCCATAACTTCGGGACTTAAATAATGGGCCATGGCCAACGAAGTACACCTTCCAACATTAATGATTGTTACCTCATTATGGTTTTCCTTGATCAATTTAAACAGCTTACTGAAATTCGTACGATTAGCATATCGTTCCTCCGGGATTGGCGGATCAATCGGACCCAATCCTTCTATGCCATGAATTTCAGGGAAAAAGACAGGGTCTTCACCACTTAGGGGACGTGTTGACCCGGCAATTACAGGAATATCTGTACGGTCTGCTAATTCCAATAGGTACTCGACATTCCTATACGTTTTTTCCCGATTGATGTTTCCGTAGCCACTGACAACTCCGATCAGATCTATCTCAGGATTCTTTAGAGCGTAAATCAACGCGATTGTATCATCTATACCTGTATCGGCAAACAAAATTATTTTTTTCATTTTTTCACCTCAACCTAGCTTATGAAAAAAAGATAGGTATGCTTGTATGTGTGTCCGAGTAGAAAATGCCTTTTTAAATCAAGGAAACAACAATAAACCTAACATGATGTTAACTTGATTTAACATTATGTTAGGTTTATTATATACATATATAAATGAATAAAGAAATGAAGGAGATTAATGTGCAAATATCTAATCGAATCAGGGAATTGCGTGCTCGTTTTCAATGGACACAGCAAGATCTTGCGTCAAAAGTAGGAGTAACCAGACAAACAATTGCTGCGTTAGAAAAGGGAGATTATATTCCTTCACTTCTCTTAGCGATGAACATTTGTCTTGAGTTTAAAATGACTGTCGAGGAAGTATTCCAATTAAAAGGAGAGGATCAGCAATGAAATTAAGGAGTTATTTGTTGAATGTGACTCTATTAGCGTTGTTTGGATGGGGAATGATAGCATTTTATAATTCCGCCATGGATATGAAGTCAACTATTGATGATCAAAATATCGATGGGTTTGTTTTTTCGTTAAATGTATTACCCATTATTCTCTTTTTAATTATAGCCATACCAGCTGGGGTTGTATTCACCCGCAAACAACGAAAAGATAAAAAGGGATGGAAGGAGGCTATTCTATTTCCATCTGAATTCAAGGAGAGGGATGAACGGGAAAAAGCGCTAACTTCAAAAGCTTGTCGAAATTCATATATTTCATTGATGATTGTATTTCCATTTCTTGCTGTATGTATGTTGTTTCAGCCATTTGTATCTGATCACTTTGCTGCCTATCCCATTGTTATTTTAATGCTTGTCCCAATTATTCAAGTAACCGTTTATTATCTATCACTAAAAAAGAAACTACACTGATTAGTTTTACTTTGTAATTACGATTTTCTATTTTCTAAAATACAAGGATCCGGATGAAACAGATCATTCTTCATGAATATAGCCCTTTGTGTAATATCGGAAAATTTTTTATAAATTTGGCTTCCAGAGACAGAAAGATACAGATAAACGAACAGAGGGATGAAGGCCCTTCCGGTAAAATTAACTAAAAATCCATAGAGGGTTTAAATTTTAGTTTCTTTATTTTTTCATTCGTAAGCAATCAGGCGCTAGTAAAGTATACAGGTTGCGCATAGGGGGGATTTTCCATGGACTTGAAAAACGAGCGTGATATTTTAAATTTAATTGGCAAAGATGTCTGGATGATGGATATTTTAATAACGGCAAAATCATTACATTTACCGGATTGGTGGATCTGTGCTGGTTTTGTTCGATCAAAGATTTGGGATTCTTCACATGGGTTTAGGGAAAGAACAGTTATCCCAGATATTGATGTGATTTATTTTGATAATACAAACATAGATGAGGGGAAAGAAAAAAGACTTCAGCATAGGTTGTTAAGCACACACCCGAATGAACCTTGGTCAGTAAAGAACGAAGCTAGAATGCATGTTGTAAGTAACAGTCCCCCTTATTCATCTTCAGTTGATGCAATATCTAAATTTCCTGAAACAGCAACAGCTTTGGGAGTAAAGTTAGATGAATATGACAATTTAATGTTGGCTGCCCCTTATGGAGTTGAAGACGCAATAAATATGAAGATAAAGCCAACTAGTTATTTCACAAAAACCAGCGAACGTATTGCTATTTATGAGGAACGGGTGGCAAAGAAGAATTGGCAATCTAACTGGGGTGGGCTCAAGGTTCAGCATATTTCAGATCCTGCTCGATGAAATGATTCGCTCCGGTGCAGCAAGATGGTATGATAATCATTTGATTGCTTTCGCCCCATATCAGGCACCACCACCACAAAAGAACTGGTTGAAAAAAACATTATGCCAAAAGATTGGAAACGTCAAGACTTTCACCAACATCAAAACACCGTACGTTTAGACAAAAGTATAAATGGGGATATTACAACATAAATTAAATCAACTTAGCTGGCTCAGACCCCCAAAACAGATCGGAGGCAACCTTATGGGAGACAAAGACAACCAGGAATTATCGCACCAAGCCAACAATACACCAAAGGAAGTTGAAAGGCAGTTTTTCCTTCCGTCACAGGTTATGCGGACGTTCGGTGAAAAAGGGAAAGAGCATCTTAATAAAAATATGCCATCCCAGTTCATTCTGTCTTTAGCGGCCGGGTCATTTATGACTTTTGGGGCCGTTTTTTCAGTGTTGCTTTCCCTCGGCATTGATGCTAAAGGATTGGCCTATTTGCTGGAGGGACTTGGATTCGCTACTGGTTATTTAATGGTATTTATATCAGGATCCGTCTTGTTTACGGAAGTGAATGTGCTTTTGCCAACATATTATTTGCAAAAATCTTATTGGAAGAAACATAAATATGTCAAATTCTGGGTTGCAACCTACATCGGCAACATTGCAGGCGCGTTGTTTGTTGCCCTTTTAATAATCGGTTCAGGCTCCATGACACCTGAATTCACGAATGGGCTTGAAACGCTTTTGGGTCATAAAATGCAATTTACTGAGCGCGGCTGGATTGGGTGGATTCAGATTGTTTTGTCGGGGATTGTTGCCAATTGGCTCATTGGCATGGCTGCCTTTTTAACTACCTCGGCCAGGGACATGATCGGCAAAATTATGGGAACAGCCTTGCCTGTCACCCTTTTTGTGGCAGGTAATTTTCAGCACAGTGCCGCAAATATGGGTTATTTTAGCCTTGGTTTATTTGCATCGGACAATTATGAATGGCATGAATATTTATTATTTAATCTGCTTCCGGCAAGTATTGGCAACATTATCGGTGGTGCCATCTTTATTTCCTTGCTTTTTTCTTATGCATATCGGAAAGAGATCCGAAGATAAAATAGGATCAGTCCGGATGCCATTGATAAACATTTGAAAACCGGTGACTCTCAATTTGATACAAAAGTAAAGTCCCTGTGGTTTCTTTCTTTTGGTTACCGCATGTTTTCTATCATAATTGCTAAAATAAATTATACTTTAATAGTTGGCGCATTTCTAAAATAAGAAATGTGTCCATTTTTATTTTAGGGCATTTATTTTAATTAAGGGAAGGAGTTTTTAAGTAACAGTCGAATATGTAATAAGAAAGTATACGGATTGGAGGGAATAAAATGAATCATCCTTTAACAACATCAGTAAGACAAATAGTAAAGGAGACATTTGAAGGACCGCCCAGTGGAGGAAGTATGTTCACTGAGTCACGGCCAAACAGCGGACTTTTCGGAACCCTTGATCAGTTAACAGCAAATGAAGCTTCAATTGCTGTTAACGCGACGACAGTTGCGGCTCATGCTGACCATACCCGCTTTTATTTATGGGGCACGAATGCCATACTGAAAGACGGTAAACAGCCAAAAATGGATTGGGGAGAAAGTTGGAAAATTAACTCAGTAAATGAAAAGCAATGGAATCGAATAAAGGAAGAATTACGAAGTGAATATGTAACACTTTTGGAAGCACTCGATGTTACGGAATGGAATAAACTTCTTGCCATTGAAATTTCAGGTTCTTTAGCTCATTCAGCATATCATCTCGGAGCTATGCGGCAAATGTTAAAGGCGATCAAGGATAGTTAAACGATTTCATTAGGAATGTTTACCGTTTTTGCATGATGATCTGCAGAAAGTCTCTGATGGCATCAGCGCTCCTCCTTGTATTAAATTCGGTTGGCGAATCAATTTTATTAAACCAACGGTAGCTCATTAAGGGCTACCGTTATTTTAGTTGAAATATACCCTGATTTTATTTAAGAAATATTTAAGAGTTATCTAAGAATGATTTTATATTTAATTTGTATGATAGATACAGAGTTGAAATGAGGGAGGAAATAATTTGGAAAAAATAAACCAGAGAGTTCGAATAGGTAGAATCGTTTATCTTTTTTTAGCCATTCTTTTTGCATTAAGTGTAGCCACACAAATTTTTTTGGCAGGGATGGCTATCTTTATAAGTCCAGCGAATTGGATGAAGCATATGACATTCGTACATTTATTTGGATTTAATATACCGATTTTCATGCTGGGCTTTGCGTTTATCGGTGCATCACCACGGTGGGCATACTGGCAATTGTTAGGAATTCTAATTTCGATA
This sequence comes from Virgibacillus siamensis, assembly GCF_039522605.1. GTDB lineage: Bacteria > Bacillota > Bacilli > Bacillales > Amphibacillaceae > Lentibacillus > Lentibacillus siamensis. The sequence goes on along the minus strand of NZ_BAAADS010000019.1, from coordinate 10,030 downwards.
TTTCTTATGTATTTCACCGCGAATATTTCAGCTCACTTACCATGGTTTGGCGCAATGCATCCCGTTTTTGGCGTTCTATTATTTGTATTGTCCTGCACAATGGTTTCAAAAACATGGAAGTTCACATTCAATAACAAAAATAATCAGGAGGGAGAAGCATAATATGAGAATCTTTTTTGGAATACTTGTCGGTTTAATCGGAGGATTTGTTCTTGGTATTGCCTTATCAAGTTTTATCGGGGTATTGGGAATGATATTATTTAATGAGCCATTGGGAATTAAGTATCTTTCTTATTTTACGGCTATTATTTGCGCTGTTGTTGTACCGTTTATGGACCAAAAGAATCTGAAATCAGATAGGTGATATGCTAAACTCTTCTTAACGGCAAGTTGAAGTTCACAGCTGGTTACTATTGATGTGAGTAGGTGAAGGTCATGTCCATTAGGCAACGATTAATATTATCTAACATAGGGATGGTGCTGCTTCCAATTATTGGGTTTTTGTTAGTCGAAATAGTATTAGGATACGTTATGTTTGTCATATTTAATGGCAGTATCGAAGGGTCGGATTTACAACTATTTTTTAATTTGAGATTAATTGCGATTGTACTTATCTTGGTTATTACGAATGGGTTACTGACGTATTATGTTTCCAGGAGCATTATGACACCGATAAAGCAATTAACCCTTTCGGCAAGGAATATAAGTGAAGGTGATTTGGAATATAGTGTGGCAACGCATAAGAAAGATGAGCTTGGTGAGCTTTCCAATACGTTTGAAGAGATGAGGTTAAGACTGAAACAGGCAAAAGAGGATCAATCAAGGTTTGAGCGCAACCGCCAGGAGTTGATTGCGAGTATTTCACATGATTTATCGACACCATTAACATCGATAAAAGGCTACGTAAAAGGAATTCAGGATGGGGTTGCGAATACACCGGAGAAACTGGAACGGTATATGGATATCATTTATAAAACTGCCAACGATATGGATAGTCTAATTGATAATTTATTTCGATATTCCAAATTGGATATCGAACAAATTCCGTTTGAGTTTGAAGAAGTAGATTTATATTCTTTTTTCACTGATTTTATTGATGAATTGGCTTTTGACCTGGAAACAGACGAGGGAATGGCTGTTCTGAAGGCGGATAAAAAGGCTAATTATATTGTGAAAGCAGATCGTGAGCAGTTAAGACGCATCGTAACCAATATCGTTGAGAACAGCCTGAAATATATGGATAAAGAGTATAAAAAGATTAAGGTCAACTTAAAATCTGAATCCCGGCAAGTTAAAGTTGAAATGAAAGATAATGGAAGTGGGATCGCCAAGCAAGATATTCCCCGCATTTTCGAAAGTTTTTATCGAACAGACACTTCTAGAAATTCTTCTACAGGGGGCAGCGGACTTGGGCTGGCCATTGTAAAAAAAATAATTGAAGAACATGGTGGGAAAGTTTGGGCTGAAAGCAATCAAGGGGAAGGGACAAGTATTTATTTTACACTTAAGAAGGTGTCGTCTTGAAAAAGATTCTAATCATTGAGGACGAAATGCATATTGCTGAATTGGAAAGAGATTATTTGGAAGTAAATGGATATTCTTCTAATATTGCAAGGACTGGTGAAGAAGGAATGAAACTGGCTAAAGAGAATGCCTATGACCTTATTATCCTGGACTTAATGCTGCCGGGAGTTGATGGATTTGACATTTGCAGACAATTGCGCGGTTTCTTAGATATTCCTATTTTAATGGTCACTGCTCGAAAAGAAGATATTGATAAAATACGAGGATTTTATCGTGGTGCTGATGACTATGTCCAGAAGCCCTTTAATCCAAGCGAACTTATTGCGAGGGTAAAAGCCCATATGTCCAGATACGAACGGCTTGTTGGAAAGAACCGTGATCCAAATGAAATTCGTATAAAAGGTCTGCACATCGACCTGGATTCACGTAGGTTTTATGTTAACGGAGAGGAAAAAGAGTTACGTGCCAAGGAGTTTGATTTATTAGTTTTGTTTGCTTCAAATCCAGACCGCGTGTTTACGAAAGAGGAACTTTTTGAGCGGATTTGGGGAATCGACTCATTAGGGGATATTACAACTGTAACTGTCCATGTTAGAAAATTAAGGGAGAAAGCAGAGGAAGACCCTTCCAATCCAAAGTATATTCAAACAATATGGGGTGTAGGCTACCGGTTGAAAAAATAAACAGCGAATTATAAGAGTAAAGTCATTACGGGACGCCAATCTTAAATAAAGATTAGCGTCCGTATTGTACATTGAGCGATTTAGTTAAGCATCAAAGAATTGTTAACTGAAACATACTTTCTGACCAGTTTTTGAATTTTTCTCCCATCAACGATTGCTACTTAGTTCGAATCGATCGTAACGCTGTAAAAATCATGCGCAAGTTTTGTATCTGGAAAAATGGTCCGTGCTTCATGCAGCAACTTTTGCGATTCTTCCTTTTGATACCGGGATGATATATGTGTCAACAGTAACTTTTTTGTTTGACTGTCCCGTGCAAGTTCAGCCGCCTGTAAAGTGGTTGAGTGAAAATACTGACGCGCAAGAGCCACTTGGGAATGGTCAAATGTCGCTTCATGGACAAGAATATCTGACTCTTTCGCAAAATCCTGGAACTGCGCCGGATTTCTTGTATCGCCAAGTATAGTTAAAATACGTCCTTTTTTTGCCGGTCCAAGATAGTGTTCACGGCGAATTGTTTTGCCGTCATTTGTGGTAACGACTTCCTTTTCTTTTATTTGCTGATAAATCGGGCCAGGCGCAATTCCCTGTTCCTGTAATTTATCTACTAAAAGGGGACCTGGCTTATCCTTTTCAGCAATGCGAAAACCATAACTGGTAATTCCATGCTCCAGTTTTTTGGCAGAAACGGTAAACGTATCCATTTCAACAATGACACCTTCCGTAAATTCAACAAAAGAAAGGGGATAGGTAAGGTGTGTTCCACTCACCTTCAGGCTTGTCTCAACATATTTTTTTATTCCCGGTGGACCGTAAATGGTTAATTCGTCATCACCTCCCTGGAAGGATCTGCTGCTGAGAAATCCGGGCAGACCAAAAATATGATCACCATGCAGATGGGTGATAAAAATTTTGTTTATTTTCCTCGGCTTAATGGAGGTATGCAATATTTGGTGCTGGGTCGCCTCCCCGCAATCGAACAGCCAGATACTGTTTTCTTCCTGCAAAAGGGTTAGCGCCAGTGCTGACACATTCCGGCTTTTGGAAGGAATCCCTGAGCCGGTGCCAAGAAACATCAGCTCCATAGCTACTTCCACCCCCGTTCGTATTGTTGTGGTGCAGAAAGCTTGTAATCCAGTTCATCAGCAGCCTGCTTGGCCCAATATGGATTACGCAATAATGCACGGCCAATAAACACAAGGTCCGCCCGGTCATTTTGGATAATTTCTTCTGCCTGCAGTCCGCTGGTGATCAATCCTACTGCTCCTGTATTGATGTCGGCAATCTTTTTAATCGTTTCACATCGTTTCACCTGATAGCCGGGAAATGGTTTAATGGATACTGGCACAACGCCTCCGGAACTGCAATCGATTAATGCGACACCATCACGCTTCATTCGCTCTGCAAAATAGAGAATTTCTTCCTGGCTGTTTCCCTGTTCATCATACTCATCTGCCGAAATGCGTACCGTTAACGAACCATTCCAAACACTTTTAATGGCAGTGATGATTTCGGAAAGCAAACGATACCGGTTTTCCGAGGTTCCGCCATATTCGTCTGACCGATGATTTGTCAGTGGTGAAAGGAATTGATTGATTAAATAGCCATGTGCTGCATGAATTTCGATGATGTCAAAAGATGCCGAATTGGCCCGTTCCGCAGCGGATTTAAATGCATCAACCGTTTTTTCTATATCTTTTTTGTCCATCTCAACTGGGGTCTTGGATGTGTCATTAAAGGGCAGGGGGGACGGCGCAAAAATGGATGAGTTCAACTTTGCTTTTCGTCCTGCATGGGCAAGCTGAATTCCGGCAGCTGCTCCGTATTGATGGATCCCTTCCGTCAGTTGTTTCAGGCCTTCAATATGTTCATCGTTCCAAATTCCAAGGTCCTCATGTGAAATGCGTCCCTCAGGCTGGACAGCCGTTGCTTCCGTCATAACCAGACCGACCTGCCCGACAGCACGTGATATGTAATGGGTTTGATGAAATGGTGTGACCTTTCCATCTTGGTTAAAGCATGAATACATGCACATGGAAGACATGGCAATCCGGTTTTTTAGGGTAACTCCTTCCAGTTCGATTGATGAAAATAATTTCGTCATTTGAATTCCTCCGTATGCTACATTGTTTGCTTGTATAATTGTTGGCGATAATCTAAAGCCTGATCGGGTATATCGGTAAAAATACCATCACATCTATAAAAAAAGCAGCGTTTCATGCGGCTTGGTCTGTTCACGGTATATACGCGGACCCGCATGTTTTCTCGTTTGCATTGCTGAATCAGACGCTTGCTGAGCAGACGGTATTTTATATGTACTGCGCTTGCTCCCAGCTGTTTGGCATTTTCAACAGGATTTCTTCTGCGTTTTGATGTTAATAACGCAATACCGGTCTGCTTTGTGATGGCGCTTAATCTTTCTACACTTTTCGGGTTAAATGTTGAAATAGTGGTGCAGTTTTGCAGCCGGAATTGTGATATCATATCAACAACGATATTTTCCAGATTCTTATAGTCTATTTTATTATTTTTCAGTTCAATGTTTAAATATAAAGACTTATTGTGTGCCCATTGCAGCAGCTCATCAAGTGAAAGTATTTTTTCACCCGAATATTTTCTTGAAAACCAGGACCCGGCATCAAGCTGCTGAAGCTGCGAAAAGGTATAGTCTTTCAGGTAACCGGAACTGTTTGTTGTCCGATTGAGACGCTCATCGTGCATTAATACAGGAACATTGTCCTTGGTCAGCTGCACGTCCGTCTCAATTCCCTCCGCACCTGATTGGTATGCGTGCTCAAAAGCGGACATTGTATTTTCCGGGGCAGACCTGCTGGCACCACGATGAGCAATAATGGTAGTTGACAATTTGTTCACCTCTTGTTTGATTGTGTTTTATTTTGCATAAGAAGTCAATTTTTATAGGGAGGTTCATATGAAAAACTGGCAGACAAAAGAGCAATTGACGGAATTATTATGTTCTCTCGTTGAGCACCAGAGTATTACGGGAAGCAATGCTGAAATAGCACTGGCGGAATACATGCAGCATTTATTGGCACAGAAAAAATATTTCCGGAGTAACCCGGGTCATTTAAAGCTGCATCCGCTTGCAGATGGCAGACGCCTTCTGACAGCCCTTGTGAAAAACGGCAATTCATCTGATACCATCATTTTATTGAGTCATTTCGATGTTGTTGGAATTGAGGACTACGGTTCACTTGAGAATCTTGCATTCTACCCACGTGAACTGACCAGGGAAATGGAAGCAATGCAAGACCGGCTTCCCGAAGCTGTCCAAAAAGATTTTTTATCCGGTGATTGGCTGTTCGGCCGTGGCTCGATGGATATGAAAGCCGGGCTGGCATTACATTTTTCTATGCTTGAGCGGGCAATTGACGGTGAGTTTGATGGAAACATTTTGCTGCTTACCGTTCCGGACGAAGAGGTCAATTCCATGGGAATGCTGACGGCGCTTCCGGTATTGGATCAGCTAAAACAGGAAGAACAGCTTACATATACGGCATGTCTGAATGGTGAGCCGATGTTCAGTAAGTACCCGGGAGATCCGAATTATTATGTTTATACCGGTTCCATCGGCAAAGTGCTTCCCGGATTTTATTGTTACGGAAAAGCATCACATGTCGGCGAGCCCTTTGCCGGAATTAACCCAAATCTGATGACAGGTTTTTTATCCCAAAAACTGGAATTAAATGAATCATTTATTGAAAAAATTGGTGATGAGGTTACCCCTCCGCCAATAAGTTTGATGCAGCGTGATTTGAAGGAAGAATATTCTGTTCAAACTCCGCATGCTGCGATTGCGATGTATAACGTGCTGTACTTGAAACAGTCATTCACGGAAATCAATAAAAAATTGCTGGCGGGAGCGAATGCCGCCGCTCGTGAAATAGAAGATTATATTCAGGTAAAGGCAAGCCGGTTTGCGGAGGTAGCTGATGATTTTACAATGTCCGATTTGCGGGTCAACGTCATGATGTATGATGAATTATATGCGGAAGCTGTAAAACGACATGGCACAAAAGAAGTGGCACGTCGGGAAAATCTGCTTGTCAGTCAGCGTGATTCCGGGGACCGTGACTTTTCCACGCTGCTTGTCCAGGAACTGGCCGCAATGTGTAAAGACCTTGCGCCAATGATTATTTTATTCTACAGTCCGCCGTTTTATCCTTCTGTGTCATCCTTTGATGATACAAAGATTCAGGATGTCATGGACCATATTAAAATGTATACAAAGGAACAATTTAACAAGAATCTGACGGTTGCCGAATTTTTTACCGGGTTATCTGATCTGAGTTTTATCGGACCGGCTACATCGCAGACTAAGCTGCAGCAGCTGACTACCAATATGCCATTGCAGCATAACGGTTTTGATTTTCCGGAAGATGTTATGGAACAGCTTACGATGCCGATTTTGAATATCGGGCCGCTGGGGAAAGACCCGCATCAATGGACGGAACGGTTGGAATTGACGTACAGCTTTGAGTATTTGCCCGATATTTTAACCGAAGCAATTCACAGGTTGTTTAAAAATTGAATGCCCTTTATGTGACTTTTAGCCGGAATGGATATACAATATACTAAACTGAACAGTCATTCATTTGGAGAGTGAAAAATATGAAAGTAATGGATAAAACAATTAGCCAGATAACGATACCGACACCATTTGCTGTTGGGGATACGCATGTATACCTGCTCAAAGGAGATACACTTTCGCTGATTGATGCGGGTGTTAAAACAAAGAAAGCCTGGGAAGCGTTAACAGTTCAGCTTAAAGAACTCGGTTATTTCCCGGAAGATATTGAACAAATTATTCTGACACACCACCATCCGGATCATATTGGGCTAGTTGAAGAATTTCCGCGGGTTAAGAATATAGCAGCCCACCAAAACGTTGATTTATGGCTGTCCAGAGACGAAGCATTTTTTCAGCACTATGAACAATTTTTTGCGGATTTCTTTATGGCGTGCGGTGTGCCGTCCAAGTATCGTGATGTATTAAAAAAACTGCGGGCACCGCTGAATTTCGCAGGAACTGGCCATGTCGGTACTGCTATTAGGGAAGGAGATGTTCTGCCTGGTCATGAAGACTGGCAGGTTATCGATACAAAAGGCCATGCCCAAAGTCATGTATCGTTTCTTCGTGAATCGGATGGTGCATTTATAGGCGGCGATCATCTGCTTCATCATATTTCCTCCAATCCGTTGCTTGAGGCACCAATTGACGGGGATGAGCGTCCAAGGCCGATGCTGCAGTACCGGGAGAATCTGAAGAAATGTCAGACACTGGGAATCAGCAGCGTGTTCCCCGGACATGGGGACGTTTTTTCGGATGTTTCATCATTAGTGCCGTATCGACTGGAAAGACAGGAGCAGCGTGCTGATATCGTATTAACGTTATTGAAGGATCATACCCAGTCTGTGTTTGAAATTTGCCGGCAAATCTTTCCGAAACAATATGAAAAACAATTGGATTTAACCATATCTGAAACAGTAGGCCAGCTTGATTATCTGGAAGATGAGCATCTGGCCGGGAGATTTCTTCAGGATGGAGTCTATTACTACTATGCAAAATAGAATTGCTGGTAAAAAGATTATCATAACCGGTGCCTCAAGCGGTATTGGTGAACGAATTGCCTGGCAAATTGCTGAAAATGGCGGGGTTCCGATTATGGTTGCCCGCTCCATCAATAAACTGAAAAATTTGCAGATGCAAATCAAGAAGACTTATCAGATCAACAGTTATGCATATCAGGCTGATTTACTGAACCAAAAGGAACTCGATAACGTAATTAACCAAATTATTGCGGAGCATACCCAAATTCACGGACTGATTAATAATGCCGGGGCAGGTGTGTTTGACTATGTACGGGACATGCAGTGGTCAGATGTTGAGCGGATGTTTCAACTGAACGTTTTTGCACTTATGCGGGGAACAAAATGCCTGTTGCCGCACTTTATGCAGTATAACGAGGGGCATATCGTCAACGTTGCTTCCCAGGCAGGTAAAATTGCTACTCCGAAAGCTGCTGCTTATGCTGCGACCAAGCATGCAGTCCTCGGATTTACCAATTCACTCCGTCTGGAAACCGCTGATTTCAATATTCATGTTACAGCAATTAATCTTGGCCCTGTAAACACCAATTTTTTTGCAAGTGCTGATCCGTCAGGTGATTATCAGAAAAACATTGAGCGCTTTATGCTTCATCCCGATAAAGTGGCGATGAAAGTGGTGAAAGCGTTGTTTACTGATAAGCGGGAAATTAATTTACCGGGCTGGATGGAACTGGGCAGCAAATTGTATCATTTGTTCCCACAGGCTTTGGAGCGGCTTTTGAAAAAGCAGTTTGACAAAAAATAAAATGTATTAAGCCTGATGACCGCCGATTTTATGGCTCCTGTCAAAGGTAATGCCGGCATCGGTGTAGCTTGTGGCCCTTAAAATAGCAGTTGATCCATATTTGTCACGGATCGCATCCATTACAAAGCCGATATCTTTCTTCTTTGGTTTATCGTCGAATAAATCAAGCTGTGTTTCACCATTATCATAAAGGTTATCCAGGGTCACATAGACGTGCCGGATTTTGCTGATTCCATCGTAAAATTCATGAAAAAGCTGCATAGCGGTTCCATAAACATCCATTGTAATATTGGTCGGAAGCGAAACAGATCTCGATCGGCTGAAACCACCGCCTGTTTCTTTGGAGTAGGCAATCCCAAGATGCACGGTCCGACCACCTTTCCCCGCTGTTCGTGCCCGGCGACAGGCCTCTTCACAGAGGTCGAGAACACATGCGGCTATTTCCTCTCCGGAGTAATCACGCAATAAGGATATACCGTGACCGAATCCTTTTTGTTCTGTTTTTGTGAAGTTGCCGAAAACAGGGCTGAGGTCCACACCCCAGGCATGCCAGTAAAGCTGCTCTCCCATAATGCCAAAGCGTTTTTTTAAGTTTGTTAACGGGAAATTGGCAAGATGTTCCAATTTTACAATCCCCATCCGGTTTAAATTGCGCTGCATTCTAGACCCGATCCCCCAAATGTACTGAACAGGGAAGGGCCACAACTTTTTTTCCACATCCTCATATCTGCACTCGGCTATGCCTGCTTTTTTAGCATGCAAATCCATTACAACTTTGGCAAGGAATTTATTGTCGCCTATGCCAATGGAACAGGTGATGCCGAAGTTTTCCAGAATCTCCTGTTTAATGGCTGCGGCAACCCCCCGGCGATTGCCGAACTGCTTTTCCAGCCCGTTTACAGTCACCCACACCTCGTCAACAGAATATTGATGAATGGCTTCCCTTGGCACGTATTGATTAATAAGCCGGGTGATTTCCACAGAGACTTCCAGATAGTCAGCCATATGCGCAGGAGCAATAACAATTTCCGGGTCGTCGGGAAGTTCAAAAAAGCGGCTGACATTGCTGATGCCATGTTTTTTCTTCAATGTTGGGGAAGCGGCCAGCACAATGCTTCCTGGCCGGTTTGTGTCACCAACCACAGCCAATTGGACTGTCATCGGATCCAGCCCCAGTTTGACAGCCTCAACACTTGCATAAAAGGACCGCATATCGATGCACAGCACATCATTTCTTGGATAGCTTGAGTAATCCATTGTCACCACTACTTTCGCACTAGAACGTTTGTTCCTATTATATGCGCTTTACTGTAACTTTAGCAATGGAAATTTATTGCAGAGGCTAGAGGCAGAAATTCAAAATCGAGCATATGTGTTGATATTGTCCCTATAAAATAGACAGTTTTAAAATCGTGCAACCATAATGTTAATTTTATTAATGGGGGCG
>NZ_BAAADS010000018.1:109121-380611 GCF_039522605.1 Virgibacillus siamensis | reverse complement strand
GCAAATTTGTTGCGCCGCTTCAAAACAGCGACCTAATTAATATACCATCTCCCAAAAATAATGTCAATAACTTTATTGAAATAATTTTTAGAAGGTGTTCGTTGCTGCCTTTGTTAGCGCAACGTTTTCTAATGTACCATGATTATTCCCCGAAATCAATAGAAAATAAACTTAAATTTTTTGGGTATTTTATCCAAATTATCATAGTACATTCTGGATGGTCCTGTTTTAGCATACCCATAGTAAAAGATTCGATTTATATGAATCAAAACGAATCGCTATATTAAACAATATCCATAAAGCGCGACATGCACTCAAGCAAGCTTGCCCAATGTCCTCTCCGCCCCCAGTAAAGAAGACACAGCAAAAGTAATTTTCTTAAGCTGATATCACACTTGCACCGAAAGAAAAAGCAAAGTGTGATTCCAGAGCGTCAGTACACCGCCGTAATACACCGAAATTTATTTCAACCCCTGAACAAAAACTCTATTCACGAACAGCCCAACTTAAAAGCAGACCCCGCACCATTATTAATGTGGCACAGGGTCTGCATACTGGACGGACGCACTCAATCGGGCACGAAGGCCGCCTGAACTTTTTTACGGTTCACGTATTTAACCATAGTCTACTATTTATTACGCATTTGCGGGAATAATAATACATCCCGAATGGACGGTGAATTGGTTAACAGCATGACTAGCCGATCAATGCCGATTCCTAACCCGCCTGTTGGGGGCATACCATATTCCAGTGCTTCGAGAAAGTCCTCATCCATCAATTGGGCTTCATCATTACCCTGTTCCCGTTCTTTAACCTGGAGTTCGAAACGTTCACGCTGATCAATCGGGTCATTCAATTCACTAAATGCATTTGCATGCTCCCGTCCAACAATAAACAATTCAAAACGGTCCGTAAACCGATCATCGTCACTATTCCTTTTGGCAAGCGGCGAAATTTCCACCGGATGTCCGTAAACAAATGTCGGTTGAATTAACTCTTCCTCCACTCTTTGCTCAAAGAATTCATTGACGATATGGCCAAATGTCATCGTATCCTGGATTTCAATATCATGTTCTTCAGCAAGCTTTCTTGCATCCTGATCACTCATAGTTTGCCAGAAATCCACGCCTGTATATTCTTTAACTGCATCAACCATGTGCACTCTCTTCCATTCCGGGTCCAGGTTCACTTCATAGTCACCATACGTAACGACGGGACTTCCCAGCACTTCTTGAGCAATATGTGCAATCAGGTTCTCGGTCAGTGTCATGACATCATGAAAATCGGCATATGCTTCATAAAGCTCCATCATCGTAAACTCAGGATTGTGACGGGTAGACACTCCTTCATTTCGGAATACACGGCCAATCTCATAAACCTTTTCCATTCCGCCGACAATAAGCCGCTTCAAATGCAGTTCGATGGCAATTCGCATATACAACGGAATGTCCAGTGCATTGTGATGTGTTTCAAACGGACGAGCCGATGCTCCACCCGGAATGCCGTGCATCATTGGGGTTTCCACTTCAAGAAAGCCAATCTGATCCAAGTAACGGCGCATTGACTGAATAATTTTACTGCGCAGAACAAAGGTTTCTTTACTGTCCATGTTCGTAATCAAATCCAAATAACGCTGACGATAGCGTTGCTCAACATCTTTCAGACCGTGATATTTTTCCGGCAACGGACGAAGCGATTTGCTTAATAAGGTGAATTCAGTCGCTTTAACAGACAGTTCCCCGACCTTCGTCTTGAACATGACACCGGTCACACCGACAATATCCCCCATATCAACGGACTTGAAGATATCATAGGATTCTTCCCCAATCATATCTTTCCGTACGTATATTTGGATTTGCCCGCTCAAATCCTGTAAATGCGCAAATCCGGCTTTGCCTTTTCCCCGTTTCGTCATGACACGTCCGGCGATGGTTACTTTATCTGTTTTTTCCTCCAGCTCCTCTTTGGAAAACTGGTCATATTTTGCAATTAAATCCTCGGCCAGGTGGGTACGATTGAATTTACCGCCGAAAGGATCTATTCCCTGTTCACGGTAATTATCCATTTTCTCCCGACGCACCCGCATATGTTCGTTCAATTCTTCAGACACTTTTATCACTCCATTACTTTTTAAAATGACCGGTCACCGATCCAATTAATCCAATTGTATATCAGTATATAGAAAAATAAACGTTCTTTCATCTAAGAGGGCTTTACATTGTGCAGAAATAAGAAAACTGCCAGCAGCAAACTGGCAGATTCCTGTTTACAGCACCTTATCCCCGGGCGCAAAAAGAAACAAAGCCTCCTCTGATAGTTGATACGTCAGAGGGGGACATTGTTGGATACCTCTGCCATTGGCACCGGAAACACATTTACTGCTTCTCCTTCTCCTCATTCAATGTTAATTCACGTTTGGATATATTTAATTTTTTCGCAATCGCGTCAAGGAGCTGATCAGTAGCCTCTTGTTTACCCCTTTCAACATTACCAAGTGTAATAATAGGGATTTCCAATGAATTAGCCAGTCGTACCTGCGTATATCCTTTCAATTTTCTGAATGCCCTTATTCGTTTTCCAAGTCGTTGTGTGTCCATCGTCTTACATCCTTTATGTCGCTGTCTGGAAGTTCTGCCACCAATTCCGATACAGTTCTGTGTCTGTCCGATAGTGGCATATCTGCTGCAATTTCATTCAATGGAATAAGCACAAATGCACGCTCCTGCATTCGTGGGTGTGGAATAATCAGCCGTTCTGATTTTTTATTTTCTTGATTATACAATAAAATGTCAAGATCAATTGTACGTGGACCAAAACGGATGTCCCGCTTTCTGCCAAGCTGATGTTCAATTGACTGACAAACATCCAGCAATTTTTCCGGCGAAAGTATTGTATTTATCTCTATCACCATATTTAAAAAATCAGCCTGATTGGTATATCCAACAGGGGCAGTCTTATAAATCGATGACTGCTTCACGATTACAAGTTCTTCATGGGAATGCAATCGATGCAATGCCTCTCTCAAATGCTGCTGACGGGGTTCAATGTTGGTTCCCAATCCCAAGAAAGCCTGTTTCATTACTTCCGCTCCCGGTACAGTTCAACACCGACCGAACGATAATGCCCGGGTATTGGCGGATCAGGCTTCGTTACCCTGATTGTACATGCTTCAAGCTGAGTAAATTGTTGAAACAATTCAATTGAAATCTGCTCAGCAACTGCTTCAATCAATTTTCTTGGCGTTCCCTCCATTACGCCCCTGACACATTCGTAGACCTCACCATAGTCAATGGAATCGCCCATTTCGTCGGTTTTAGCGGATTTTGATAAATGAAGCATCAGTTCCGTATCCGCATAAAAACGCTGACCCAGTTTATTTTCTTCCGGGTACAGGCCATGATATCCGTAAAACTCCATCCGGTTGAGCAGAATTTTATCCAACTTCGACCGCTCCCTTCTTCCCGAGGATGGCATCTGTCATTTTTGCCAGCTCCACATTTAATTCCACATTATGAACCCTGATAATTTGTGCACCTTTGGCTATACCCAGACATGTTGTTGCACCTGTGCCATTGTCTCGTTCAGCAGGTGGTACATCAAGAATTTTCCCGATAAACCCTTTCCGTGACGTACCTAACAGAACCGGAAATCCCAAGTCGGCAAATTTCTCCAAGTTATTCATTACGACAAGGTTATCTTCTGCTGTTTTGGCAAAACCCACTCCAGGATCAAGAATGATATTTTTATCATGGACACCTGCCCCCCTCGCAATCGCAATACTTTCCTGAAGATCCTGTTTCATATCATCAATAATTGACTTATAATCTTTATTTGTTCGATTATGCATCAAAATAATCGGAACATTATGTTCTGCCGCGACCTTGGCAATTTCCGGTTCTCGTTTAGCTCCCCATACATCATTAATGATTGCCGCACCAGCCATAACTGCCTGCCTGGCCGTTTCCGCTTTATATGTGTCAACAGAAATGGGTATTCTTACATTTTCTTTCACCTTGCGAATCACCGGCACAATCCGGGCAATTTCTTCTTCCTGTGGTACCGGTTCATGATTCGGGCGGGTGGACTCGCCGCCAATATCGATGATATCTGCACCGGCACGCTCCATGGCAATGGCATGATTCACGGCCTGCTCCAGTGATGAATAATTTCCCCCATCAGAAAAGGAATCCGGCGTCACATTCAGGATTCCCATAATATATGTCCGCTCCAATAGGTCATATGTTTTAGCGTCTGTCACCAGCTTCATTCCGAAACCCTCTTTCATAACCGAATTCGTTCGACTACTATCGTATCACAGCAGCATCGAAAGCGAAAGCGCACGTTTTTGTATGCTATTTTCTACATTAAAACGGACTGGTACCCAAAATGGATACCAGTCCTATGCAGTCACTCCTATTATTGGTCATCCTGCTGGAATAATGGAGTGGACAAGTAACGTTCGCCATTATCAGGAAGAACGGCAAGCACCTTTTTACCTTTACCAAGCTTTTTGGCAACTTTTTTCGCAGCTGCGACAGCGGCTCCTGATGAAATGCCGCCAAGAATTCCATCACGTTTTGCCGTTTCGCGTGTTGCTTCAAATGCTTCATCATTGGTAATCCGGATAACGTCATCATAGATATCGGTGTCAAGGACTTTAGGCACAAAGCCGGCGCCAAGACCCTGAAGCTTGTGCGGACCTGGTGAGCCTCCTGAAAGAACTGCCGAATCTTCCGGCTCAACCGCATAAATTTTTACATCCTTAAAATTATCCTTCAGCACTTCTCCTGCTCCTGTAATCGTACCGCCAGTACCAATGCCGGATACAAATCCATCCAGCCCGTCGCTCATTTGTTTAACAATCTCATTTCCAGTTGTGCGGGCATGTACTTCTGGATTTGCTTCATTGTTAAATTGCTGCGGCATAAAATAACCATTTTCATTTTTTAGTTCCTCTGCCTTTTTGATCGCACCATTCATACCATCTGATCCGGGAGTAAGGACCAGTTCAGCTCCATAAGCCCGTAACAGATTGCGGCGTTCTTTACTCATCGTGTCGGGCATTACCAATACCGCTTTATAACCTTTTGCCGCTGCAACCATTGCCAGGCCAATACCGGTATTTCCGCTTGTCGGTTCAATGATTGTATCGCCGGCTTTGAGCGTGCCTTCCTGTTCAGCTGCCTCAATCATTGCAAGTGCAATCCTGTCTTTTACCGAACTCCCGGGATTCATCGCCTCCAGCTTCAAATAAACATCTGCACTGTCTTTGTCAGCATAACCATTCAATTTGACAATCGGTGTTTCCCCAATCAGCCCAGTAATATTCTCAGCAACTCGCATCATAACTCCTCCTAAATCCCTACTATTTTTATGGGTTTTATCTATAATGTATGTTCATCACCCAAAAATGTCAAGCATTTGCATTTTCAGCATCAGCCGTGTCCAGCCCCAGCGTCCAGTTTATACGTTGCTAAACGGCGCTTCCGCTTTTTCTTATTCGTATACCCATTCTACATCAAGTTTATTCCAAAGCGGTTTTGCATCGAGATTTTTATTGGTTTTTGTAAGCGCCAGTTCTCTTTTTATGTACGGCTTTATCTCTTTATATGAAAACTTAATATCGGGAAGCTTGCGGTGCAGATAAATGATTGCGACATTTTTGCCGCTTTTAAATGGCTCACTGAAGGATCGCTCGTTCATCTTGCTTGCCCGCTTTGCATAGCCATCTGGCAAGAACTTACTGTAATCCACGAAAAAACCAAGATAACCGCCATCTTCTCTTGTTTCTTCATCAATGGAATATTCTTTTGCAAGAAGTGAGAATGTTGCACCATTTTCGAGCTCTTTGGTCACTTTTTCAGCTGTTTTCATATCGGACACCACCATATGGGACAGCTGTATCGATGCCTTGAAATTGTACTGCTCATGGTAGTCTTTGTAGTAATTCCGAATTTTCTTCTCCGGAATGGTGATATCTGCAGTCAATAATGCTCCAAGTCGATACCGGTACAGAATATCCTCACGCCATTTCGCTTCTTTTTTCGCTGTTTCCTCCTGCGTCATTACCCCTTGCATCGTTGTCAGCAGTGCTATTTCCCGGGCAATGACTTTTTCGCTGATTTCAATATTCTGCTCTTCGGCAAGCTGCTGCACGACCTCCCTGTCTATCATGCGCTGCAGCTGCTCCTGTCCCTGATTTGCCCGTAAAGCATTTATCCAGGTTTCATAAGCAATGTTTTCCTCACCAATCGTTGCTACTGGCTCCCTGCTGTCAATTTTTTTATTGCTACTGTCCAGTACAACATTTTCATCATTTCTGTTCCAAAAAATTAATGTGGCAATATTGGTAATGAGCAGAACAACAATAATCCCAAAAAGATAGTTCCTTTTCACAGGGGTCACCCTCTCACTGCTCGTTGGCAGAATCCTTCAGCGCTTCAAGTTCTTCTTCGGTAAACTGATATTTTTCATTACAAAAATGACACGTTGCTTCAGCACCATGATCTTCTTCAATCATTTTCTGGATTTCGTCAGATCCCAGCCCAATAATTGCATTCTCCAATCGTTCTTTCGAGCATTTGCATTTAAATTCCACCGGCAGCGTCTCATGAATCTTCACTTCTTCCTGTCCAAACAAACGCTCCAATATTTGCTCCGGTGAGTTTCCTTCCCTGATCAGATTCGAAATGGCAGGGAAGTTTTGGATCTTATCTTCCAATGCCGCAATCGAATCTTCGGATGCTCCCGGCATTACCTGAACAATAAATCCACCGGAAGAAAGTATCGACTGATCCGGGTTTACAAGTACACCGGCGCCGACTGCAGAAGGTATTTGCTCTGAGTTTGCAAAATAATAAGTGAAATCCTCACCAATTTCTCCGGAAACAATTGGTACAGAACCGGTGAAGTAATCTTTCAGTCCCAAATCTTTAACGACACTGATATTTCCCTCGGTACCAACTGCCCTTGCAACATCGAGCTTACCGTTATCATTCAAATCAAAATCGACATGCGGGTTGGTTACATATCCGCGGACCGTACCGACTGCATTTCCGTCTGCAACAATCGCACCCATCGGCCCGTTCCCCTCAACTTTTACAGTCAGCGTATCATCACCTTTCAACATCGCTCCCATCATGGCAGTGATGGTTACAGCCCGTCCGAGCGCGGCTGACGCGGTCGCCCATGTATCCTGGCGTCTTTGTGTTTCTCCAACTGTATTTGTTGTGGTGGCAGCATAGGCGCGCACCATTCCATTGAGTGCGGTCGCTTTAACAATATAATCATTCACGGTATTATTCATCCTCCTTTTGCTGATTTTCCTGGATATTTTTTTGATATATTAAATATAATCCTTTTAATGTCAAATACTTATCGACATGGTCAATTGTTTCCGAAGCATCGGAAATCAGTGCGGCTAGACCGCCCGTCGCAATGACAACCGGTTCTTTCGATGCCTGTGCTTTTAAACGGTTTACAATACCATCAACCTGGGCGACATACCCGTAGAAAACACCAGATTGCATCGCTTCCACTGTTGAGCTGCCCACTATATTTTCCGGTGCCTGAATTTCTATCTTGGGCAGTTTGGAAGCTTTTTTATACAGTGCTTCCATGGAAATATGGATCCCTGGTGCTATCAGCCCGCCTTGATATTCTTTTCGTTCATTAATATAACAGTATGTCGTCGCTGTGCCAAAGTCGATGATGATAAGCGGTGCATCGTATTCATGCAATGCGCCTACCGCATTTACAATCCTGTCAGCCCCAATTTCTTTCGGGTTCGGATATGCCATTCCCAAATAGGCGTGCACCGATTCCCTTCCGATAACCAGAGCCTCGGTATGGAAGTATTTTTTTGTCATCTTTTCCAATGAAAACATGATTGGCGGCACGACCGATGAAATAATGACTCCGGTAATATCAGCCAACGCTATACCTTCATGTTCAAGCAGTGATTTCAGCAGCATGGCAAACTCATCTTCTGTTTTATACCGGTCTGTCTTGATCCGCCACTCATGAATCAGTTTATCATCATGGAACACACCGAGCACCGTATTCGTATTTCCGACATCAAGCACAAAAAGCATTCTTAACCAAACCTTCCCGCCGTTATATATTTTTCTGTCTCTTAATATACCACAAATGAAATGTGATTAGAAAAGACCCGTTTTGACAGTATCGGAAAGTCTATTAGAAAAACTCGGCATTCGTCTAGTCTTATACCGAGTGCCGAAGTTTTTCTTATAAGGTCAACCAAACTTATACTTTCTGACGTTAAAATTAAAAGAGCATTGCCTGTTTATGCAGACAATGCCCTTTTAATTTTTATAGTTAATTAATCCCTTTTGTCCATTCACTGACGAATTCCTGGTTGTTTTTAACCCACTCTTTTGCCGCGTCAGCTGGATCCATTCCCCTATTTATTTTCACCATGACTTCTCCGATATCCTCTTTTGTCCAACTAAACTGATCCAGAATTTTATATGCCTTTGGAGCATCTTTTTTCAGCCCTTCCCGGACAAGTGTATTGATATTATCAGGGTCACCAAAAATGTTTTTCGGATCTTTGAGGTATTTCAAGTCCCATTTAGAGAATGCCCAATGTGGAGACCAAAGTGTTACTATAATAGGCTCTTTGTTTGCAATAGCATCACCCAAAGATGCAGCCATTGCACCAGATGAGCTGGCCTGTAACTTCCAATCATCCAATCCGTACTTCGGCATAACCTTTTCTTCGGTTAGCTTCATTTGACCTGCTCCAGGTTCAATTCCCGTAATGTTCCATTCCGTTTTATCCCCGATGGAATGCTTATTCCCGGCCAAATCCTTGATAGAGTCAATTTTCATATACTTTGGAACAACAAGTCCAAGCGGTGCACCCTTTAAATTTGGACCAAGATGTACAAGATTTTCCTTGTATTCTTCCCAGTAAGCTGCATCAGTATGTGGCAGCCAAACACTTATCGTTGCATCAGCTGACCCATCAGCTACCCCCGAATACATAGCACCTGAATTAACCTGCATTAGTTCAACATCATAGCCTTTCTGTTCAAGTACAACTTCAATCACATGGTTGCTGGCAATAGCAGACGCCCATGCAACATAAGGTATTTTTAATTCTTTCTGACCAAGATTGTTATTTCCGTTGTCTGAATTCCCACTTTTCTCATTACTGCTTTCATCGCTACCACATGCTGACAACACAACCAAACACATTATTAGGAAAGCTGTTCCAATTCGTTTTAATTTTTTCTGCACTGCTGTGACCTCCTTATCTTGATTATTTAAGATTTACGTTCAAAACGATTTAATATTTAATTTATCGAATATCTGCCGCATATTTTCGGGTGTGAATTGGAGTTGGTCCGGATAATCTGACTGCCAGCAATTATATGGCTCGCCTGAGAGTCTATTTAACATTTCAGCGGTATCATAAATGGCAAGGTCATAAATCCAGTTTGCCATTATTAAAATGGATGATATGTGTGCTCCTTCATTTGTCGCTCCGCATATATCTTTTACTAAATTTACCTGGTAGTCACGGAAATAAGCATCAAAAACAGTAGTCATTAAACAGCCATCTGTAACAAATCCCCCAATTATGAGATGTTTTATTCCCATACTTTTTAACATCAAGTCCAAACTTGTGTCATAAAAGCTGCTCCACCGGTACTTATCAATAACAATATCCTGCTTTCCCGGCTTGATTTTATCAACGATATCCGCTGCATCAGTTCCATTATTGTAAAATATCGGCTTCCCTTCATCAGTTAATGGTTCCCCATTTGACAAACCAATTCTATCTTCACGGTTAATCTGCCTGGTGTAAATAACCGGGATACCCAATTTCCGGCATTGTACAATAAGTTCTTTGGTATTATCTACAGCTTCCTCAATACCCTTAATACCGAATTCACTTTCTTTTTGTACATCAATCAATACTAAGGCTGTTTTAGTCGTTTCCAGTTTCGTCACCCTCTTTACTGTTTATGGGAAAGGATTTAAATATATCTCCTGTCTCCATTGCATTTGCTAACTTAAGTGTCCAATCAAAGTAGACCTTTGTTTGATCAATATCCTCCAGATCCCCCTGGGCCATTTTTCTGGCTTCTTCTGATTGACTATTTGAAGCCACATCCTCAAGAACCCCTTCCACTTGCTGATTTGCCCTTGAAATAATACTTCTTTCCTGTCTCAGCTTTTTAACAAAGAAAGCAAAAAAATTTTTAAAAAAATCCTTTTCAGCAATATAGTGGTCTTTCCGGTTTCCTTTTTTCCATACTTTAATGACCATTTCGGTATCAAGAAGGTCCCGCAATCCCGTGCTTACACTGCCTTTACTCATTGCTACCTGTTCTTTTATTTCATCAAGATTAAGCGGCCTGTCCGCATAATAAAGAACACCGTAAATCCGTCCAACAGAAGGAGTAACCCCGTATATCACCATCGTTTGTGCAATCGCACTAATCAAAATATCCCTTGATTCTTCTACCCTTTGAATATCCTGATTTTTATCCATTCTCCGCCTTCCTTTCCAGCTCAGTTTCAAACACCATTTTGTTCAATTTGTTCAATTAATACTGAACAATTTATTTATATCATATTAACTAAACGAATTTTTGTCAAATGTTTTTTAAGTAGAAAAACAAAAGTGTCCCTTCAAGCAGACTTGGTTTTCCATGCTTGTATTAAGTGGGGGGGTACTGCCAAGTCAACATTCCGCCAAATTTCTGGACAAAATAAAGAGCCCTCCATTTTCATGGAGAGCTCCTATGATACTTCAAAAATAATTATTGTTTTGTGTTATCATCATCGGAATTATCGTCGTTCTGATTCTGCTCTTTGTCTGCTTCTTCCTTCTCTGCTTCACGTTCTTCCTGACGTTTTTCTTCTGCTTTTTGTTTGGCCTCTTCATAGGTTTCTGGCTCGGCGTCAGCATCTTTTTTGGAATTGATGTTGACTTTTACATCGTCTGCGTCATCATCGGAAACGTTTCTTTGTTCCGTTTGATCGACGGCAGGCTCCGGAAGAACACCATCTTCAAATAGACTTCTGATTTGCTTGGCATCCAGCGTTTCCACTTCAAGCAGTGTTTGAGCCATCAGTTCCAGCTTATCTTTATTTTCCGTAAGAATTTTCTTGCCTCGCTCATAACAATAATTAATAAAGTTTTGCATTTCTTTATCAATTTCATAAGCAATGGTATCACTGTAATTCTGGTCATTTTGGATATCACGGCCAAGGAAGACCTCGCCGCCGCCGCTGGTAAACTGCAACGGCCCAATTTTATCACTCATACCAAACTCAGTAATCATTTTACGGGCAATGCCTGTTGAACGCTGGAAGTCATTCGAGGCACCTGTACTTACCTCTCCAAACATGATTTCCTCAGCAATACGACCACCCAGCAGACCGGTGATCTTATCGAAGAGCTCTGGCTTCGTCATAAAGTAACGATCCTCTTTTGGCAGCATGACAGCGTAACCGCCTGCCTGGCCGCGAGGTACAATAGTAACCTTATGTACCATATCAGCTTCCTCAAGAACTAACCCGATAATTGTATGACCACTTTCATGGTGTGCAACAATATTACGCTCTTTCTCGGAAATAACCTTACTTTTCTTAGAAGGACCGGCAATCACGCGGTCAATTGCTTCATCAACGTCCAGCATGTCAATTTTTGTCTTATCAAAACGTGCCGCAACCAGTGCAGCTTCATTCAGCAGGTTTTCCAAATCTGCGCCGGAAAAGCCTGGTGTACGCATTGCGATTGTTTTCAGATCTACTGTATTGTCCAGCGGCTTATCTTGGGCATGGACTTTCAGAACTTCTTGACGACCTTTAACATCAGGCCGGTTAACGGTAATCTGTCTGTCAAAACGTCCCGGACGGAGCAGTGCCGGATCCAGAATATCTGGACGGTTTGTCGCTGCAATCATAATGATACCTTCATTGGCACCAAATCCATCCATTTCAACAAGCAATTGATTCAATGTCTGTTCACGCTCATCGTGGCCGCCGCCAAGACCGGCACCACGCTGACGCCCTACCGCATCAATCTCATCGATAAATACGATACATGGCGCATTCTTTTTCGCATTTTCGAACAGGTCACGCACACGGGAAGCACCTACACCAACAAACATCTCCACAAAGTCAGAACCACTGATGGAGAAAAACGGTGTTCCAGCTTCACCGGCAACTGCACGGGCAAGTAATGTTTTACCTGTTCCGGGTGGTCCTACCAGCAGAACCCCTTTTGGAATACGTGCTCCGACAGAGGAAAATTTACGCGGATCCTTCAGAAATTCAACAACTTCCACAAGTTCCTGCTTCTCCTCATCTGCACCTGCCACATCTTTAAAGCGAACTTTTTTCTTATCATCACTGACCATTTTGGCCTTACTCTTCCCGAAATTCATGACACGGCCGCCACCGCCGCCTTGTGCCTGACTGAGAATAAAGAAGAAAAATAAGCCCAGTATCAGAAATGGAATCATAGTCGTCAGGAACGTGACCCAGCCACTTGGCTGCTCTTCTTCCTTAACATCGAGCACACTTTGTTCCCTTGCTTTATCATATATATTCGATACAACATTCGTATTTTCCGGAACCTGCGTGACAAATGACTTGTCATCTCCCACTTTACCGGTAATACGGATTATTCCATTTGATGGCTGCATCGTCATTTCTTCGATGTCACCATTATTTAAAGCTTGCATGAATTCTTGCACATCATATTGTTCTGCTTCTTCATTTTGTCCATTAAATACTCCAATGACGCCAATTACTACGAGAAAAATGAGTAAATAAAAGACAACATTGCGAAATATACGATTCATTCCTTACCTCCTCCCAAACGGGAAAAACTACAAACATAGTACCATAGAATAGTACCATAGAAAAAAGTGCTAATACAACTAATTCCTCTTACAATTTCGTGATGTTTTCAGACTGTTTAGGCTTTCCCGGATTAATGGGTTTTATTGTGTTTCAAGAATTTATAGATAGGTCTGCTGCTCTTATTCCTCACCGCCGTAGATCTTCGGCTTCAGTACTCCGATATATGGGAGGTTGCGGTATTTTTCCTCATAATCCAGTCCATAACCTACAACAAATTCATTGGGCACTTCAAAACCGACAATGTCCGCCTTAATATGGGCAGTGCGCCCGGATGGCTTATCAAGCAAGGTAACGATTTTGATGGAGTTTGCTTTACGGTATTTGAACAAATCCACCAGATAACTCAGTGTCAGTCCGCTGTCGATAATATCTTCAATGATTAACAAATCACGGCCTTCCACCTTCGTATCCAAGTCTTTTACAATCTTGACCTCACCAGAGGATCGCATTTTGCCACCGTAGCTGGACACATCCATAAAATCCATTTCCAGATGCGTTTCCATACGACGCAGAATATCTGACATGAAAGGCATTGCCCCTTTTAGAACGCCAATCGCCAGTGGGAATCTCCCATCGTATTCCTCCGTTAGCTGCTTGCCAAGTTCCGCACATTTTTGCGCAATCTCTTCCTCTGTAATTAATATTTTTTCAATATCATGATGCATGCTGTCCCTCCTCCGAATTACTTTAGAAACCCGGTTGTAACCAAGGCTTTAGTTGCGGTGATCAGTAAGTAAGTTTTATCTGCCAAAGATTAGCTGGATGTATGTGTCATTATGCTCCATTTTTTGGTCGGGAATTCCTTTTTTCAGTCCGACCAGCCACAGAACTGTTCCGTTATCATCGACAACGACCGGCCAGGTATCCCGTTCTGTAAGCGCTACTTTTGCATCGATAAAGATATCTTTTAATTTCTTACTCCCCTGCAGCCCTTTCCAGCACATTCTGTCTCCATCCCGGCGCGTTCGAATATGTAACGGCAAGGCGACCGCTGCACTGTCACATGCATAATGCATATCAGTTCGGTCATCGGGACTGTCAGTATAAAAAGCTGTTATTGTCCCGCCATACCAGTGTTTCTTTCCCGGGATTTCGATTGTTGCCGGGGTTGGCATCGGTTTCTCGTAATTATCCGCAAAACCGAAAACAAAAGTTTTGTACATTTTCTTCAACTTCAGACTGCAGGGAAAATCAATTTGTGTATTTCCGGATGATTTATGCAGTAAATCGAAAAAACTTTTTTCATGCACATACGACAGATTTTTGGGTAATTTTTCATATAGATAATTTAATATTAGATGATAGGCACGCCTTTGTAAAGAATGGGGAAACGCGGAAAATTCCGTGCTTTGAAACGAGACTTTTTTATTTTCCCTGTCAACATTCACAATATCCTTTACCATCTTTTCTGCCTCATCCATCAAAAACCGCTCATCTTCCTGAAGTGCCTCGCTTAAATGCTGTACAGTATTATGTATATTGCGGTTTTTTTCTTTTAGCAATGGGAGCAGTTTTTTTCGAAAAAAGTTTCTCGTATAAATCGTTTCTTCATTGGAGGGGTCCCTTCTGGGTATGATGCCGTATTGCCCGCAATACACCTCCAGTTCATCCTTCGTCAAACAGAGAAAGGGCCGGATAATCATACCTTCAGCAAAACGGCGCTTAACCGGAATGCCTGCGAATGATGCAGGTTCGGCTGATCTGACAAATGCCATCAACATTGTTTCCACCTGATCGTCACCATGATGACCAAGCGCAAGACAATCCGCGTTATATCGATACATCTGGTCTTCAAAAAATGCGTACCTCAGATTTCTGGCTGCTGTCTGCGTTCCAAGCTGCTCTTCTGATTTATACGATGGAACATCCAATGAGGTTCCAACAAATTCAATATTCCATTTATCACAAACACCCCGGACATATTCAAGATCGCTTAACGATTCCCGGCCACGCAGCTGATGATCAGCTGATACAGCAATAATGGTAAGATTCCACTCTTCCCTGACACTGTTAAAAAAATGAAGCAGGGCCATGGAATCCGGACCGCCTGACACACCAATTAATACAGTTGAATTTTTTTTCAGCAATTGATGCTGCTGCATAAACGCCTGCACTTTTTCAATCATTTTCCTATCCATCTCCATGTTAGAAATCTTGGCATAATGCCATGGCGGGGACCTTAGCTGCACGCATACCATAAGATGTATGTATACTTTTTTATATGCAAAACTATTCCAGATATATTGTCTCTATGGTACCACATATTCAATTCCCAGCAAAAGCGAAACATCAAGTCTGGTTTATCTAATCCACAGCCTGTACATGCTGCAATGATCGATGTACTACAGCAACAATGATGTAAGATAAAATAATGCGGAGACAGCTGCTATTCCTCCTGTTTCCATAAATAATGATTCTTTTCCAGTATGGTTATCGGACCTTGAACTCCGAATATTGTTCAGTATCTTTGTAACATCACTTTTCATTTGTGCACTTGATTGGTATCGTCCCAACGCTGCCTTTTTCAATGGACCTTTATAAACAGCTAACAGCTTTGCATCATCTAGTTTTTTCAGAAGGGTTGCTTGTGGATTTGCTCCTCTTTCAAAACGCTTAGGATAACAGACAGATAAAAACACCATAACAAGTGCAAAAAGGTCATAGCTCGGTTCGGCTTTTCTCGATCCCATACCCCAATAGCCTCGGTCATAAAATTCCGTATACTCCTTGACCGACCTGCCGATTTGAGTGGTTCCACCAACATCAATCCAGCGCACTCTGGGTGGTGATGGGATAACTAGCAGGTTTTCCGTTTTAAAATCACCAAACACCCAACCATTATCATGGAGTTTCTCCAGATCATCAAGCAATTGCAGCAAAAAGACACCAATCCATTCCCTTCCATGTCGAATAATAAAATTTGTCAATAATTCTCCTTGCATGTACTCCATCACATAAAAGGAATGAATAGATCCATTTCTGTACTCAACATCATCAACATCAAGCAAATAAGGCCCAAGGCGGCTTCCCTGGACCTTTTGAAACGCCTTCAGAACGTTTACTTCCATCGTTATCGATGCGCTTTTTTCGCTTATTTTCAGTGCTGCCATATTTCCGTTATACTCACACAAATATACACTGCCAACCGCACCACTGCCAAGCTTTTTTCTGATTGTGTATCGCGTTTTATGCCATTTGCCGGTGATCACTGTCCCCGGCAAAAGATCAGTTCCAGGCTTCTTCTGTGCCTTGTTCATCTTCATCCTCGAAACTCCTTAACACGCTTTTCCGGCTAAACTGATAGATTGCTTCGCGGATAGCCGGTCCTGTCGGGGTAATCCCCCCACTGGTCAATTTGGGAAAAACTGTTGAAATGGAGTCAAGCTTTGGCGACCAGTCAAATACTTTCTGAATTTCCGTGCGTCTGCCCGGAAAACTGTAAATACAAAAGCGATTGCGGCCGATACGTGCATTCAGGCTGACAGACAAATCAATCAGCGCCTCTTTTACTGTCGGCAGCTTGTTATGCATACTTGCACTTGTGTCAACCATTACAAGTACTTCCAAATCACAGGTCTCGCCCATATCCTCAACAACTTCCATAATTTCTCCACGTTTTTCAGGTTCAATATCTTCCATTGACTGTTCGGAGCCCAGTATTTGCTTTAACTCCTTATTGACAAAACCCTGTATCGTCTGGGTCATTGCCTGCTGTGTCACCGTTTGCACTGTTTGTGACAAAGACTGCTTATAAACAATCTGACTGACACCGCCTCCCGACATTGCAATTTCTTCCACTTCCTGAAATCCCTCAGGCTGCTCCGTCTGATCGTCTTCCATAATCCCTATTACATTTACCGAGATTCCCTGCTGATACGCAAGGGCGGCAGTCGCTGCAGGATTTTCTCCTTTGTTTGAACAACCATCCGTAATCAGTAATATTTGCTTTAGCGTGCCTTTTTTCATGCAGCATACCTCCCATCAATTCCACTATCATCATCACCAATAGTTTGGAAGAATATACCTTAACGGACACGCCAGGACGTTATTTTTTGCAAATTACTGCGCTTCGTTTGAATAGTAGGGTATCGTAGCCCATTGTGGTGAGTTCTTAACAATTTTTGCAGCCACAACCGTCATGTCATCGTCAATGTCGCCTGATCTGGTACGGACAACCTCCTCAAGCAGCAAATCAGCTATTTCCTGAGGATCGTCCGTTTTCATTTCCCGTATCTTGCGTTTGATCCAGACATCTGTATTTTCAATATGCTTTGGCCCATCAAATATGCCATCACTCATCATAATCAGGATATCTTCATTCATCAGCTGCTCCCCTACGATATCAACGTCAAACTCCTGTATGATTCCCATTGGCAGGTTGCTTGCTTCCACTTTAATCATTTCATTACCCCGTTTAATGAAGCTTGGTGTCGATCCAATTTTAAGAAAACGAACAAACGCATTGTGCAAATTCACGACAGCTAAATCCAGTGTTGCAAACATCTCATCTGTTGATCGCAAAGCCAGAATAGAATTAATCGATTTAATAGCTACACGTTCCGGTATCCCTGTCTGCAAAATCTGCTGCAGCAGCCGTAGTGTTTCTTTACTCTCCTCGCTCGCCCGCTGACCATTGCCCATCCCGTCACTTATTGCCATCGCATACTTTCCTTCACCAAGTTCAATTGTCTTGAAACTATCCCCCGAAACCAATCCGCCGCCCTTTGCAGCATTGGCAATGCCTGTATCAATTACGAATTCTTTTGCCGAACCAAAAATCAGGTAACAATACCCGTTTGGAAATGGTGATACTTCTTCGTGTTTTACAACAATCATTTCATTTAAAATATCTGACAGTACCGGGGCAATCAATTTTGACCCTTCCCCGTGATAGTCATAAAAGGAAACGGTCATTTCAATATCCACATTTCCTTTGTCCAGCCGGTAAATATCCAGTTTCTCCAGTGTGATCCCCATTTGCTTTAACATATGAACAATTTGCATTTCCTGCTGTTCATGATGCTGCCGTTCCTTCAATATCTCAGATGCAAAGTCCTCCATCACCTCCGATACACCCTGGAGCTGATCCGCTACAAACTGTTTACTTTCCATAACCTGTTTTTTCAAACGCTTATTTGCCTCAAAAAACGATACTTCTTCCTTAATCGTATCGACCACTTTTTTCGATTTAACACAATGATTTTCAAAATCGTTGATAAGTTTCCGGTTTGGTATGTTCCCTTCTGACAATTCATCTTTCAACCCCTCCATTAATGAGTAGGTTCGGTCAAATTGTTTCTGCCAGCAGCGGTCCTTCATAAAGCAGGACTGACACGTCTTTTCTGTCACCTGACTTAAAAAATAATCTGTTTCACGGCTAGAGTTCCGATGATCTTCCGCAGGTTTTTCCGAGATAGCAAAACTTTTTGACAGCGCTTCAAAAACATCCGAAAACTGTTCCACCCGCTTGGCCGTTACGTTTCGCACCTTCTGCAAATATTGTTCCTGTTCATTTGAATGTTCCTCAGTACCCGGGATGTACTTTGACAGCTTTCTGGACCAGCTCGCGGGAGTCAGGAAAAACAACAATGCGGCTATTGATGACTCCATAAGTGAAGGGACAAGTGTATGTAACTCGCCGTAAATACCAACTAAAAACGTGCCGACAAAAAGTCCGATTGCCACGCCAACTTTACTCCCTTCTTTAAGCAATCCGCCCAGAAGTCCGGAGAATGCCAGCAAACTCATCTGGTAGAGATTCGCCACGTTCGCCAGTGACAGAATCAGACCAGCGACAACGCCTACCGTTGATCCGATGGCCGCACCTCCGACAAAAGCAAGCATCATGACAAAATACCGGGAAAAAATCTGCTCAACAGATGCATTATATATTTCCCAGCCGATCGTACCGGTCAAGATCGATGCCAGCAAAATAATCATACATATAATTTCTTCATTCTTTAAAGCCGGTTTATACCGTTTTGGTGATAATAACGGAATGCTCTGCATAAAAATTAATATCAGAACCGTGCCAAGTACTCCTTCGACAAACAGGAGCATCCATTCATACGATGACAATTGGCCTGTTATGGAATAGACACACAGGCGGGGTGCCACTGCGGAAAGAAAAACAAATAGTGGGATGAACACTTGCTGTTTTTTAACCCGTTTGAAAATCCCGGCCAGAAAGATAAAAACAGCCATTGCAAGCGCAATATAAATTGCATGGAAAACGGAATAGGTAAGTGCCCCTGCAATTACTGCCAGCATTACTTTAGCGGCCTTGTCCCGGTGAATGATCCAAATAGTCGCTAAAAATGCCACAGCAAACGGTGACACAGCATCAAGGATGACTGCCCGTCCCAGCAGAAATCCTACTAAATAAAACAACCAGCCCCTTTCAAACAAAAATGATTTAGTCTTTGAAGAAATCTTCATACGCAGTCTGTGCAATTGATTGTTATTAACACCAATCCCCTTAGATTCCGCTCGTGGAATTGAATCCATCATATCCAAATCACTCCTTCTTAAAGACATTAAAACACAATATGCATTCTTTTTTTGTCAAAACAAGCAGACGAAATCAAAAAATCGTTCGACTGCTTTCTGCCTGGACAAGCGATATTCTACAACTGCTACCGTAATCTGTTTACTGATGTCTAACCGTCTAACCGTTAACAATTTTCTCTCGAAGGACTGTATTTTTAAAAATTATTATTGACACTGCCCGTCTGCTGTTGTAATATATCATTTGTGATTAATTTTGGCGGCGTAGCTCAGCTGGCGAGAGCGTACGGTTCATACCCGTGAGGTCGTGGGTTCGATCCCCTCCGCCGCTATATATGATAAAAAACTGTCCCTGAAATAACATCCAAATTGTGAATGTTGTTCCCGGGGCAGTTTTTTGAATTTGACTGTTTTCATTACAAATTGTTGTTTTTGACAATAATCCTAATTTGTAAACCGCGGAATAATATTAAAAAACAAGCGCTATCACACCGCTCCGGAAATACACTTCGCTTTCCTGGGGCGGCTGGTGAGCCCCCCAGGAGTCTACGTGTATTTCCGCCGCTAGTTTACGTTATGCTGGCAGTGAAAGCATCCGCCCGGAGCGATCCTGGACGGCAGGGAGAAAAGCGAATGTACACAAAAAAGCAGGTACCACTTATCAAAAAGTGATACCTGCTTTTTTAATTTATCGTGCATAGAGCATTATTAATAGACAGCAGCTTTTATCCTCTTTTAGCACCTCGACCTCCCCGTTTGGATTCGGTGTGCTTCTTTAATGAGGCTAAACGGTCTTCTGAATCCTTCAGAAACTTATTCATTTTGGATTCAAAAGATTCTCCGCGATCACGATTATTTCTTGAGCGCGCCGGTCTATCCTTGGCCTTTTTGATGGATAAACCAATCTTGCCATCCTTTTCAACATTGATAACCTTTACTGTCACTTCTTCGCCGACGCTCAGGTGATCATTAATGTCTTTAACATAGTTGTCGGCAACCTCACTAATGTGTACCAATCCGGTTTTTCCTTCGCCTATATCAACAAAGGCCCCAAAATTGGTAATACCGGTTACCTTTCCCTGCAGCTTGCTGCCTACTTCGATTGACATAAAAAAAATGCTCCTCCTTAAAAGTTTAAAATATATAGTTCTTATATAGTATAGCTAAGCATATGAAAGCGTGTCAATAAGAGGGTTCTTCATCAGGGAGGTTAAAGATCAATTCCCCTTTTTTGGAGAAGAAATAGTTCGTTCTGGCAATCTCCAATACGTACTCCTCATTATTCAACAATTTAATTTCCTCATGAAGATTCTTTTCCTCTTTTTTCAAAGTGGCAAGCTTGTCCTCAAGCTGCTCATACTGTTCAGTTTTCTCAGCCTGAATGGAACGCTGTTTAAAATGGTATGCTGCCATGCTGCCGAACGTGACCATTACAACAATGGAAAATAACACAAGACGACGAACCAACCGCTGTTTTTTTCTTTTCTGCCTTTCTATGTAGGCATCATACTTATGTTTATAGTTCGTATCCAGATTAGCTAATGTTTTTTTCTTTGCGGACACTGGCATCTACCTCCTCTTAAACAATATCTTTTTTACCCACTTTCTGCATTTATTCTTTATTGTACTATAAAATCCTGCTAATTTGTATAAATTATGCTGAATATTTTTGGGTAAGATGCCAAACAGGGTCCGAAATATCCAAAAAACTGGAGTGAAAATCAATTTACCTGCAAAACTCAAAACCCGCAGGAGGATTTGCAGGATAAATAAAACACATGTCACCACAAATTGGATGATAACCTTAACGGGTGTGATAATCAGAACACTGACCAGGTTTTCAATGAACTGAAAGCATCCCAGTACAATCCGGATGATATGTTCCAGCAGCCATTTATATGCATTTGCCACAAGCACCTGATAGACGGAAAATCCAAGCAGTATGGCAGCAAACACATACAATCTCAATTCCCCGCTGTTCACCCTGAATAACAGATAATAGAGCAGCAATGTCTGTGTAAGCCAAAAACTTATTTCCATAAAATAGGCCAACACCCTGCGTTTTCTCCAATGGATGGAAAAACGACGGAATGTTTCTTGTATTATGCCCAAATAAAGGCCGCCTAAAACCATCGCCATCATCGTTACAAACTGAACGTGGAGCGTCATTTAAAAAGCTTGCTAAAGAATCCTTTAGCTTTCTCCTGGCTGTGTTCATCCACATAGGAAAGCTCGTATATTTTACCCTTAATGATAACATTGCCATCGCCAACATCCAGGTTTTTCAGCTGCAGATTATGCCCCCGTACAATCAGATAGCCCATCACGGTTTCCAGTAAAAACTCTTCATTGTCGAAGCTGTCGACTTCCTTTACACCGGTTATCTCCATGTTTTTCCGGTTATCAATTTTAACAGCATGATCCTGCTGCTGTACACGCTGGACAGGTTCCTTCTCATAATAATTCATATACTTGTCCCTCCTTATCATTATTACATTATGAAAAAAGGGACAGGTATAGAACTTTAATTGGTAACTTTCTCTTCTTTTACAACGTGATAAAGCATTTCTGCCTCATCCTTTTTCACCGCTTCTTTCAGTGCCTTAATCTCAAGGGTCACTACCTTTTGGCCAAACTTAATGACCAGCTCATCACCCACCTCTACAGTTGATGAAGCCTTTGCCTTGCTTCCATTGATAGTAATGCGCCCCTGATCAGCCACTTCTTTTGCCAATGTGCGGCGCTTAATCAGTCTTGATATTTTCAAAAATTTATCTAATCGCAAATAATCACTCTTTTCTTTTTGCTTGATTCCAATAATAGTCCATTTCCTTTAAAGAAGTTTCGTATATATCTTTTTTCTCGTCATTCAGCTGCTCTTCAATATACGTAAAACGGGATCTGAATTTCCTGTTTGCCTGATTCAGGGCAAGTTCCGGATTGACTTTATAATACCTGGATATGTTGACCAGTACAAATAATACATCACCAAGCTCTTCAGCGATATTCGCTTCATCATTGTTGTCAACAGCAGTATGTACCTCGTCCAGCTCTTCACGCAGCTTCTCCCAAATATCGGCTGCATCGTCCCATTCAAACCCGGCTTTTCCTGCCTTGTTCTGAAGCTTTGCTGCTTTAGCCAATGCCGGCAATCCGGCTGGTATCCCATCAAGCAGCGATTTACGGGTATCGCCTTTCTCCTGCTGCTTTAAAGCATCCCATGATTTCACCACTTCATCTGGTGTGTCAGCTGTTGTTTTCCGAAACACGTGTGGGTGACGATGGATCATTTTATCCGTAATGGCACGAATAACGTCATCAATTGCAAAGTATCCGTCATCCTCACCTATTTGGCTGTGGAGCATGACTTGCAGCAGAACATCGCCCAGCTCTTCAATGATTCCCTCATCGTCCTTAAGATCAATCGCTTCAATTAATTCATGCACTTCTTCAATTGCATAGTCACGAAGGCTTTCATGGGTCTGTTTTTTATCCCATGGACAGCCGTCGGGGCCGCGCAATTCAGCAATAACTTCCCGCAGACTGTCAAAGGTATGACGCAGCATGTTTGCCGGGACAGGGGGAACATAAACCGAAGTTAAATTATTGACATCCATTGACCGGTCGAGCTCCTCCAGTGGCACATTCACGACCTTTTCCCGGCTTGTACCAGCCGCTTCAACAATCGTTACCTGATAGTCGACCGGCAAATCCTCCAGCAGTGACAGTTTTACTTCAGATGCAATAAACTGATCATACACCTGACAAAAAACAAGGTGATTCTGATAATTCAGCTGACTACGGACAAACCCAGTTCCGTCTACGAATTGGAACCCCTCAATCGGGTCAATTTGCAATGCGGTAAACACATCGTCCAAATAGCTTTGACCGCCAATAATCTCTATTGGTACCTCCTGTTGTTCCAGCAGAAGCTTAACCGTTTTTTCTGCCAGCATCGGATGACCGGGAACAGCATAAACAATAGTCGAGGCGGAGGCATTGTTCAGCAGTGTTTCACAAATGGTACGGTAAACCTCTTCAAACTGATCGGCAGACTCGTAGATATAATCGAGCGCGTTCCAAGCCACACCTTCTTTTTCCAATCCCTTTACCAGTGGATGGTCAGCCGTCCGGGTAAATACCGGTAAATCCGTATTAATTAATTTTTTATAGATTCCGAATGGCAGCTGGTCCAAATCACCAGCCCCCAAGCCGACAATTTCTATTCTATTGCTCATTTTATCTCCCTTTCTTTATGCAGTCGGATCCAAAAAGCTGCAAATGGCAGCATGGACAGTTCTTTTTCAGTAAATGCCCGAAATCTCAGAAGCAGGATGATATATAATAATGCTCCCGTGATCACGATGAATAATACATATAAAAGTAATTCACTGCGCGTTTCCATAGACGGGGCGAGAAAATCCATCACTGACAAATAAGCGAGCATCCCGAAAGACGCAACAATTAATGCCGTCCATTTAATTCGTCTTTCAACATGCAAACCCGGCAGTATCCGTTTAATGGTCACTAAAAGAAGAAATGCCAGTACCGTCAAACTAAGCACGGTGGCAATGGCCCCTCCGGTAATTCCGAATAACGGGACGAGAAATATGTTGGCTGTCCATTTGATGAGGAAAGCTGTCAGAATAAATCCGGCTGTCCGTTTAATATAGCCGAGTCCCTGCAGAACCGATGCAGCTGTGATTGCAATCGAACTGAGTATAACGGCAAGCGCCAATATCCGCAAACTGTCCGTTCCTTGATTATTTTGAAAAAGTAATGTATTCGTTTCCGGAAAAACTGCAATCAGCCCCAGCGTAGCACCAATTGCCAAATAAAAACTTACAATAATCGCATTTTGTACGTATGTATAAAACGTTTCCGGTGACTTTTCCAGGTTCTCTTTGGAAATTGCCGGTATCAACGCCAGGGCAAAGGAAGAACCCAGCACCGTGCCAAGCTGTATCAGCGGCTGTCCGCGGTCAAACACACCCTTGAGTTTCATTGCCTGCAATTGATTCAGTCCACTGTCGATCAGGCCTGGCACCAGTGTGAAAGCATCTGCCAACTGAATAATAATCAGAATCATGTGATTCAATGCTGCAGCAATCCCAAGAATAAACAGGG
This sequence comes from Virgibacillus siamensis, assembly GCF_039522605.1. Classification (GTDB taxonomy): domain Bacteria; phylum Bacillota; class Bacilli; order Bacillales; family Amphibacillaceae; genus Lentibacillus; species Lentibacillus siamensis. The sequence continues at coordinate 356,068 of NZ_BAAADS010000018.1, read as the reverse complement.
TTTTCATGTAATAGCGCCAGGGAATATCAACAAAATGTCCCAGCGCGGGTTTATATTTTTTTATAAACAACAGCAAAATGACAACTGCCGTAACCGAACCCAGCATAGCCGCAACTGCAGCAGCCTGTCCGATGACATACATATTTCCCTCTTGTATATAGATGTATACCGCTGCAGCAATAATCACAAACACCCGGACAAACTGCTCCCCAATCTGCGAATGAGCTGTCGGTTTCATTTGCTGATTGCCCTGGAAAATTCCGCGGAGCAATGCAGAAAACGGAACCAGTAAAAAGGTAAGTGATGCAATTTTATACACCGGTTCCAATCTTTGATCACCTGCAAGATCTGCCAACAAACCCGCATTAAAAAACAGAAGTGCGAACATGGCCAGACAACCGGAAAACAGCAGCAAGAAAACAGGGATATAAAATTGTTTAAACGAGATATTACCACGACTTCGGCATCCCGCAGCCATTTGCGAAACTGCCGACGGAAACCCATACAGTGACAGTACCAGCGCTATACCAAGAATCGGATAAACCTGCTGATAAATATAAAAGCCGACATCACCTGTTAAATTTTGCAAGGGGATCCGGTAACCGGCACTTAACAGCTTGCTGATTACCCCGGCAAGCGTCAGCAGTAATGCACCTTTTACTAATTTATTAGTATCGCTTTCATTCATGACTAACGCCTTTCCCGTAAACTTTTTGTCCATTATAGCATAATTCATTTTATCATACGGCGGGGGTCGGCTTTTTATCGGCGGGGTCAGCTCTTTTATCAGCGGCATCCGGCTTTTTATCGGCGGGGTCGGCTCTTTTATCAGCGGCATCCGGCTTTTTATCAGCGGGTTCGGCTCTTTTATCGGCGGCATCCGGCTTTTTATCAGCGGGCTCGGCTCTTTTATCAGCGGCATCCGGCTTTTTATCAGCGGGTTCGGCTCTTTTATCGGCGGCATCCGGCTTTTTATCAGCGGGGTCGGCTCTTTTATCAGCGGCATCCGGCTTTTTATCAGCGGGTTCGGCTCTTTTATCAGCGGCATCCGGTCTGACTGCGTTTTTTTCACAACGCAAAAAGCCGGTTTTCATCAACCGGCTTTTGCTCATAAGTATTTATTTTATTCCATTTGTTTGGCCAAGAAACCCGATGCTGTTTCCACAGCCTTTTGTTCGACATTACTAAGCTTTTTCCCGTCTTTTGAAAAAATCATGACACAGCCTATCGCGTCTCCATTTGCAATTATAGGACTAATACAATACGAATCAAGTTCGTCTTCTTTGCTCTGAATCAATTCCGCGGTTGCCTTTTCAGTTTCAAAGACCGGCATCCTGTCTTGCATGGTTTTTTCTGGCTGTTGCCCGATGCCTTTGTTTAAGTAGTCTTTTTTTGATTCACCGGCTACCGCGATGATTTCATCCCTGTCGCAAATCAGAACCGGGAATTGAAGAGAGTCGAACAACGCCTCCGCATATTCCTTTGCAAAACTTCCCAGCTCATTGATTGGCGAGTATTTTTTTAAAATAACTTCCCCTTCCCGGTCAACAAATATTTCCAGGGGATCACCTTCACGTATACGCAAGGTCCGTCTGATTTCTTTCGGAATGACTACTCTGCCTAAATCATCAATTCGACGCACAATTCCTGTTGCCTTCATTTGTAAGTTGCCTCACTTTCTTTGATGACTATCTGGTGAATTGCACTTTATTCCTGCGTGTGAAAAAAACACCAGTTGTGGTCTTTAGTATGATTCATCCGGGAATAACTATACATAACAGCATATTTTTTCTATTCAACCCTGTTTATTTGATGCATTTGACCCAAAAACTCTTCCAGAATATTGTAACGCTGAAGCTTTGTATCCGGTGTCCATTTATATACTACTTTCAGTTTATTTCCTTCCGTACCAAGCTGAAACCCTCTTCCAAACGAATTGGCCAGTTCAAAAAGCTTTGAGCCGTCTATTTGCTGACTTCTGTTTTCATCGACAAGCAATTCAAGCTTTTTATTTTTCTCATGAATGCTTTCCACCCGCTGTTCTTTTGCATAACGTTTTAACGAAGAAACGATAAATAAATTTTCCACCTCGGTTGGATAATCTCCAAATCGGTCAATCAATTCATCCCGTAAATCTTCCACATCCCCATCTGAAGTAATGGTCTGAAATTGTTTATACATATCGATCTTCTGTTTTTCATCCTGAATATACGCATCCGGGATATATGCATCAAGCGATAGTGTTAACTCCGGCTCGAACGGTTTAATGTCATCAAGTTCCTTGCCGTGTTTACGAGCATCGATTGCATCTTTAAGCATCTGCGAATACATATCGAAACCGACCGAGTCAATAAATCCATGCTGCTGTGCCCCGAGTAAATTCCCGGCGCCGCGGATCGATAAATCACGCATTGCAATCTTAAATCCGGAGCCAAGCTCGGTGAATTGCTTAATTGCTTCCAGACGCTTCTCGGCAATTTCGGTAAGCACCTTATCACGCTGATAGGTAAAATATGCATAGGCGACCCGATTGGAACGGCCGACACGTCCTCGCAGCTGATAAAGCTGACTTAACCCCATACGGTCCGCATTATTGACAATCAGTGTATTTACATTCGGGATATCAACACCAGTCTCGATAATCGTCGTACTTACCAGCACATCAAATTCGCCTTCGAGAAAAGCAAAAATAATATTTTCGAGCTCTGTTTCATTCATCTGTCCGTGTGCAACGGCGATTCGGGCATTATCAACAAGCATACCCAAATCACGGGCCGCTTTATCAATGTCTTCCACCCTGTTATGCAGGAAAAATACTTGCCCGCCTCTTGCCATTTCCCGATCAATCGCATCCCGCATGAAAATCGGATTATAATCCATAACATACGTTTGAATCGGAAACCGGTTTTCCGGCGGTGTTTCGATAACAGACAAATCCCGGACACCGAGCATTGACATATGCAGTGTACGCGGTATTGGTGTAGCAGTCAGTGTAAGAACATCAACATTTGATTTCAGCTGCTTAATTTTCTCCTTATGCTTAACCCCGAACCGCTGCTCTTCATCTACAACCAGAAGTCCAAGTTCACGATATTGCACATCTTTGGAAAGAATCCGGTGTGTCCCGATAACGATATCGACAAGACCTTTTTTTAATCCTTCAAGCGTTTCTTTCTGCTGTTTTCTCGTCCGGAACCTGCTTAACAGTCCAATATTAACCGCATGATCCTGGAATCGTTCACGAATGGTCTCATAATGCTGCTGGGCCAAAATAGTCGTTGGAACTAAGAATGCCACTTGCTTACCATCTGCAACTGCTTTAAATGCCGCACGTATGGCCACTTCTGTTTTCCCGTAACCAACATCCCCGCATAGAAGACGATCCATTGGGCGTTCGCGCTCCATATCCTGTTTAATCTCTTCAATACAGCGCAATTGATCTTCCGTTTCCTGGTATGGGAAAGCTGCTTCGAACTCCCGCTGCATTTCGGTATCCTCAGAAAAAGCATACCCTTTTCTGGCTTCCCGTTCTGCATACAGCTTTATCAGGTCATCCGCAATATCCTCAACAGATGACTGCACCTTCCGTTTAACTTTTATCCATTCACTGCCGCCCAATTTATAGAGCTTAGGTTCTTTCCCTTCTGATCCGACAAACTTTTGAACAAGATCAATCTGATCAATGGGGACAAATAATTTATCATCACCGGAATATTTTATCAGCATGTAATCCTTATGCAGACCATTGACTTCCAGTGTCTCAATGCCCAGGTATTTACCAATCCCATGACTGGCATGCACAACATAATCGCCGACTTTCAGTTCCTGATAATTTTTAATTCGCTCAGCATTTGAAAGTTTTTGCTTTTTCCGCGGCCGTTTTGTTTTACTTTTAAAAAGTTCATTCTCCGTAATAATAACCAATTTATGCATCGGAAATTCAATTCCTGAACTGAGGTTTCCGGCCGTTATCACGGGCATCGAGGCAGGAAATTCAGGATCCTTCATCACAACAGACTCAATATCATAGTCCAAAAAGATCGAATGGATTTTTTCCGCCCGCTTTTCATTTGGAGCAAGCACAATCACCGAAAAATCGCCTTTCTCCCAACGGTTCAGTTCATTTTTAAACAAGTTCATCTGTCCATGAAACTCCTGCATCGACCTTGCCGACAAATTCACAATATTTTGCGGCTGTGTATTTGGAATATGTCTCAGAAAGACAGACATATACAACCGCTGCTGCTGCATATTTTCCTGCACTTCATTCCAATTGAACGAAAACCGGCTGTTCCGTACCATTTTATTCGTCTCAAGCAGATTGCTGTACCACTCCGCCTCTTCCGTATCCAAATTCAAGGCTGTTTCATGAACTCTGCTCATTTCATCCATGACAATTAATCCATTTTTAGGGAGATAGTCTAGCAAACTGGCAGGATTCTCATAAAGGAATCCGATATATTTGTACATTTCCTGAAAATGCTCGAGATTTTTCATCCGTTCGATATCCTGCTCGATTACATCGATCAATGCCTCTTTTGCCTCATTGCCTTTCAGCTTTTTAAGCGATTCAGCCAATGCTTCTTCAATCCGCTGGGCAGCTGAAACCAAATCTTCTTCGGTTAACAGAAGTTCATCAGCAGGGCCAACGGAAACTTTCGTCTGCTTATCCAGGGAACGTTGTGACTCCACGTCAAAAAAACGTATAGAGTCGATTTCCTCACCAAATAACTCAATACGCACTGGATGTGTTTCCGTAACCGGATAAATATCAATGATCCCGCCTCTCCTGCTGAATTCGCCAGGAGCAGAAACCATTTCTGTTCGTTCATAGCCCATATCAACCAATGATGCCAAATAGTCACCCAGCTGAATTTCTTCACCATACGTAAAGTCCAATTGATAGTTTCCCCAGTATGATGTTGGCGGTAAAATCCGCTTTAATGCAGCAACCGGAGCAATCAGAATCCCCTGTTTCTTCTGTGACCATGCTGTCAGTGCTTCAATCCGCTGACTTTTCAGCTCAGGACTGGCAATTGCTATTTCGGAGGCAATCAATTCATTGACTGGGTATAAATGTACATCTTCCTCCCCTGCCAATTCCACCAAATCATCATATAGCTGTTGTGCCTGTGCCAGCTGATGTGTTACGAGCAATATGGGTTTTTTGACCGATTCATTCAGTACAGAAACCAGTAAACTTCTTGCTGAACCAGATAATCCGGCCACCATTTGTTCATTCAACCCGCCGGAAATCCCGTCAATTATTGATTCAATATCTTCTTTTGACTGTAAAAAATCATGTATACCCTTCATTTCCCCCACCTGCTTACGTGCAAAAATGCCTTGGCCAATTGATCAGCATAAACACCCGTAAGCATTTCCAGGTTCTAACGTTATGATTCTGATTAACCAAAGCTTCTTTGCCTATTTTATTGTATAAAAAAATCAAGCTCATGATATTGCGGGTTACTGTCAAGCGAGTCTTCACAGTTTTCACAGATTGCCTGTATATGAATGTCGCCATTGCGCTGATAATGGACCATTTCCTGTTTATCCTCGCTGGATAGCTGATCCAATCCAAGCATCGTCGAATCAACTGTCCGCTGATCCAATCTTCCAATCGTATTCCCGCAGTGTTTGCATGTATACACAATAGCCATACGTAAACCTCCTCGAATAAACACGGGGTCTCTTCATAAAGTTTATCCGAAAAGAAGCTTTTTATACTGTATGTCATTACTGTGTATTAAATTCGTTCATTACCTGATCAAACGGCTTTTCCAGCCAGGCTTCGCATGCATCGGCTGCAGTTTGAATACTGCCTGTTGCATCCCGCTGCTGTTCTTTAGAAAAGGTACCGATTACATAGTCAATAACAGGCATTCGTGTATCAGGGCGCCCAATACCAATTCGCAACCGCTTAAATTCCTTCGAACCAACATGTTCAATAGTGGAGCGCACCCCATTGTGCCCTCCGTGACCGCCTTTTTGACGCAGCCTTATTTTCCCTGTCGGCAGATCCATATCATCATAAATAACGAGAATATCCGTTGGGTCTATTTGATAAAAATCCATTAATGGTCTGATTGACTGTCCGGATAAATTCATATATGTCTGGGGTTTCAGCAATACAACCTTGTCACCGTGAATATGTTCGACAACTGATTTTCCATGGAACTTATCCGTTTTCAATTTCCAGTCATGGCGCTCCACAAGCTCATCAATAACCATAAAGCCAATATTATGACGCGTTTTCTTAAACTTGCGTCCAGGGTTTCCCAAACCAACGATACATTTCATTCGGTTACTTCCTTTTTCGATTCTTTTTTAATCATTACGTCTGCTTCAATCTATAGCAATGATTGAAAGTATTCTTATTATACATAAAGTAATACCCCCCTATTAGCAGGAGGGTCATTACAAACTTATTATTTTTCCTCGTCTGAATTGTCTTCCGCATCTACCAGTTCCGGTTCAGCGTTCTCGTCTGTATCTTCCTCTTCAGCATCTAGCGTATCCGGTGGAACAACTGTTGCTATTGTCGTATCGGCATCCTCAAGGAATTCGTAGCTGCTGGCTTTTGGTAAATCTGAAACCGAAATGGTATCACCAATCTGAAGTTCTGATACATCTACGGTAATTTCTTCCGGAATATCTGCCGGTTTAGCACGTACCTGCAATTCATACATCGGTTGCTGCAATACGCCGCCTTCTTTTGCACCCGGTGCATCACCTGTCAGATTAAGCGGCACTTCAACATCCATTTCCTCGGACATGTCAACAATGTAAAAGTCGGCATGAATTAACTCATCTTTCAATGGATCCATCTGATAATCATGCAGCATAACATCAACTGGTTTATCATTCTCGACATCAAGTGAAATAATTGCATTTCGACCTTCATCGCGAACTGTTTTCACCAATTCTATGCTGTTAACTGAAATGGATTTTGATTCTTTTTCCTTTCCATATACTACAGATGGAACATGTCCACTTTCTCTAATTTCTTTTGTGGCAGACTTCGTATGATCTTCCCGAAGTGCTGCTTTCAATTTTGCTGCCATCGTTATCACCCTCCATTATTCAAAAACCCGGTTAAACCCAAGTTTACATGGCAATTTCTTTACTGTCTTTTACTATTAAAACATAAAAATTGCTTTTTATAAAATATCACTATCTTTTACCCGCATTTTAGTGGATGTAAACATAGCCTTTAGTTGAAATAAACTGCGATGGAATTTGATGATGTGCTACAGCTCCGGAAATACACTTCGCTTTCACTTCCAGCATAAGTGAAAGCGAGTATATGTCAGTTCCGTGTTCAGAGACACTCAATAGATGAGTTTATTTAACAGTTTATATGTTTATCATCAGCATGCCTTAAAAAAAGTATCCTTAGTCAAACAAAATGCTTACTGACTTCAATTCATGCACACGCGTAATTGCCTCGCCGATTAATGGTGCCACAGACAAGGTTTTAATCTTATCACTCTGCTTTTCTTCTGGGAGCGGAATGGAATTCGTAATAATCAGTTCCTTTATTTTCGAATCATTTATACGGTCAATGGCCGGTCCGGACAATACAGGATGTGTACAGCAAGCGTAAACTTCCTTGGCGCCATTTTCAACGAGTGCATTTGCGGCCAGGGTAATTGTACCTGCAGTATCAATGATGTCATCAATCAGTATTGCTGTTTTACCCTCAATATTACCAACAATATTCATTACTTCCGCGACATTTGGACGCGGGCGGCGTTTATCAATGATTCCAATCGGCGCCTTCAAACGATCCGCCATTTTACGCGCCCGTGTTACACCGCCATGATCAGGGGAAACAACCACTACATCCTCAAAGTTTTTCGCTTCAAAGTAATCCGATAAAATCGGCACACCTTGCAAATGATCAATCGGAACATCAAAGAATCCCTGAATTTGTGGAGCATGAAGATCAAGTGTAATCACACGGTTAGCACCGGCAGTTTCCAGCAAATCAGCCATCAGTTTGGAAGTAATCGGCTCTCTTGAACGTGCTTTTCGATCTTGCCGCGCATAACCATAATATGGCATAACAATATTGATGGATCTTGCTGATGCACGCTTCAACGCATCGATCATAATCAGCAGTTCCATGATGTGGGTATTCACCGGTGAGCATGTTGACTGTACAACATACACATCACAGCCACGAACACTTTCTTCAATATTGATCTGTATTTCACCATCACTGAACGCTGAAACGGTGCATTCGCCCAATGTTGTTCCAATATGATTTGCAATATCTTCTGCCAATTTTCGGTTCGAATTTAATGACAACACTTTCAAATATGGATCTTTGTATCCAGACACCATGACATAACCCTCCGTTTAATTATTTTCTGTTTTTGATCTTTGAAGCGTATCCTTCTTTATTCGTCTGTCTGGCACGTGCTACTGATAACGAATCGTCAGGTACATGCTTTGTAATGGTGGAACCGGCAGCAACGTACGAGCCTTTTCCTACCGTTACTGGAGCTATTAAATTGGAATTACACCCAATAAATGCATCATCTTCAATTGTCGTTAAAGATTTATTTTTACCATCGTAATTGACGGTAATTGTCCCACAACCAATATTAACATTATTTCCTACATCTGCGTCACCGATATAACTTAAATGGGAAACTTTGCTTCCATCTCCAATGTCTGCTTTTTTCACTTCAACAAAGTTGCCGACCTTTGCTTCATTACCAATGGCAGCTTCCGGACGAATATGTGCATATGGACCGATTTTTACCCGCTTGCCAATTGTACTGTCAGTTGCAACACTTTGTTTGACTACTGAATTTTCCCCGATAGAACAGTTACGGATTTCACTGTGCGGACCAATTTCAGCCTCCGATTTGATAACTGATTTGCCTCCTATAATGGAGCCGGGATGGATGATTACATCCTGTTCAATTTTTACATCAGGATCAATGTAAGTATGGTCCGGATCAATTATTGTCACACCATTCCGCATATGGTTTTCATTAATCCGTTTTTTCATTGATTTTTCGGCTTGTGCCAATGCGACGCGATCATTGATTCCAAGTGTCTCCTCAAAATCTGCCGTCATAAACGCACTGACTTTTTGATTTGCTTTTTTGGCAATTTCAATAACATCCGGCAAGTAGTATTCGCCCTGTGCATTGTCATTTGAAACTTGTTTTAATACCTGGAATAACGTCTTATTATCAAAACAATATGTACCCGTATTTATTTCATCAATCTGACGTTCCTGTTCACTTGCATCTTTATGCTCCACAATCCGCTCCACTTCATTTTTTTCATTACGAATAACCCTGCCGTATCCAGCGGGGGTGGGAGCTTTTGCAGTTAAAATTGTTGCTTTTGCATTTTCCTGTTCATGATGATCAAAAAGCGCCTGATATGTTTCACTCGTAATTAATGGTGTATCTCCGCATACGACGATCGTTGTGCCGTCTTGATTCCCCAGCACATCTTCCGCCTGCATTGCGGCATGACCCGTTCCAAGCTGTTCATCCTGAATAACAAGCCTGCTCTGATCACCAATATGCTCAGCCACTTTCTCAGCACCATGACCCACAATTGTAACCATCTCATCGAGTTGTGCCTGTTCCAGCTGATCGATCACATGCTGTACCATCGGACGGCCCATAACTGGATGAAGTACTTTATATAAATTTGACTTCATTCGGGTCCCTTGTCCGGCTGCAAGGATGATAGCATATCGATTTGCCATGAAATAATCCTCCATTCTTTTATCCAATATGAATATATCTCAAATGGCCAATGATTTCAATAGGAAACAATAGCGAAGGCGAGAGTTACGGGTTATGCAATCTGTTTTGATAGTGTATAGTACGTGAATAGAATCACGGGTTGATGTTTTGCCCTGGGCGGTTGATGTTCCACTTTTGCGGTCGATGTTTTGCCCTGGGCGGTTGATGTTCCACTTTTGCGGTCGATGTTTTGCCCTGGGCGGTTGATGTTCCGCTTTTGCGGTTGATGTTTTGCCCTGGGCGGTTGATGTTTTGCCCTGGGCGGTTGATGTTCCGCTTTTGCGGTCGATGTTTTGCCCTGGGCGGTTGATGTTCCACTTTTGCGGTTGATGTTTTGCCCTGAGCGGTTGATGTTCCGCCCCGGGAAGTCGATGTTTCGCTCCGTACAGTTAATCCACAGAATCAACACATTTCGTCCAGAATAAAAAAAGAAGGCTAATCCATTACAGATTAGACCTCTTGTACTCGTGTGGTTCAGGAAGCACCTGCTTCTTCATATTGTACTTCTGTTTCGCCAGCACGGTGATATTCTTCTAAGACAGCATCCTGGATTTTTGCACGGGTGTTCGAATTTATCGGATGTGCAATATCCCGGAATTCACCGTCCGGAGTGCGTTTGGACGGCATAGCCACAAACAGTCCATTATTCCCATCGATAACGCGGATATCATGGACAACAAACTCCTGATCGAGAGTAATCGATGCGATAGCACGCATTCTTCCTTCTGTGTTTACGCGGCGTAATCTTACGTCAGTCACTTCCATGATGATTCACCACCTTTTCCCTTTTGAACTTATTACCAATATTCAACAAAACTATGAGAATTCCTGCTAATTTTTTAAAAAAATATAAAAAAATAAAAAATCTTTCATCTATCAGAAAGATTTTTAATGCTGTTATCCGTGTAATTTGCCCGGAATAACCTCGATATTTTTTCGTTTTATATCCACATTGGTAATTTTTACAAGTGACGTATATTCTTCCACAACGCGTTCATCTTCTTCATCATCCGCTTCCGCCAAAACACCGATGGCTTTGACATTAGCATCAAATTCATTAAGTAGACTTGTCATGCCATTAATCGTTCCGCCGGCTTTCATAAAATCATCAATGATGCAAACATTGGCGTTCTCCTGTAAACTGCGCTTCGGAAGCACCATCGTCTGTATTTTTCGGGATGAACCGGAAACATAATTTATACTCACCGACGATCCCTCTGTCACCTTTGGATCTCTGCGTACAATCACAACCGGCACATTCAGAACTGATGCAACGGAATATGCAAGCGGAATGCCTTTTGTTGCAACGGTAACGACCACATCGATATCCAAATCGGAAAATGCCGAAGCGAGTACCCGTCCAATCAGCTTCACCATTTTCGGGTTACCTAGTATGTCACTCATATATAAATAACCCCCTGGAAGAATGCGCTCCGGATCTTCCAATGTTTTACAAAGCTCGTGAATAAATGCTGTACTATTTTTTTCTGAAAGATACGGAATATACTTAACGCCGCCAGCTGCACCTGCAGATGTCTGCAAATATCCGATACCTTCCTCTCTTAAAACACGATCCACTATAACCAAATCTTCACTGATGGATGATTTTGCAGCCTGATACCTTTCAGAAAAAAATGGTAATGACGTATGTTGTTTTGGGTTTTCTAAAAAATAATGAGACAACGAAACCAAACGATCGCTTCTTTTCATATCTGCACCTCTAAATCCGAATAATATAGTTTAAATATACCATCATTATACGTGTTTAGCAAATGCTAGCGGCGATCGAGTAATTGTACAACAAAAACTTCGTCACAAAATCCCCTAAGCCCATTATAGATTCGCTTTGCCTTGCTGTAATGTTGAACAAGCCCAACCATGGTTGGTCCTGATCCGCTCATCAGTACCCCATCTGCTCCAGCCTTAAGCATCTTCTCCTTAATGAGCCCCACACTGGGAAATAACGAAAACGTAACACTTTCCAAGGCATTTCCGGCGGCAGCTGCCAATCTGGAAAAATCCTTCTCCCAAAGTGCTGTCATAACCTCATTTATATCCGGATGTGTAATTTCCTCCATTATCACTTTCGGAAATATATTTCTCGTGGAGATGCCGATATTCGGTTTGGCCAAAATCACTAAAAATGGTGGCGGTGCCGGCAATTCCTGAATTTTTTCCCCGTGACCGGTTCCGATTGCTGTCGTTCCATAAACACAAAAAGGCACATCTGAACCAATGCTGGAACCAATCAGGGCCAGTTCACGCTTGTCCGCCCCGACTGACCAAAGCTTATTAAGACCGCGCAGGACAGCTGCTGCGTCGCTGCTCCCTCCACCCAAACCGGCAGAAACAGGGATGTTTTTCGTTATTTTAATCCGGATACCTTTATTGATTTGATATTTATTTTTGAAAGCGAGGGCAGCTTTATACGCAAGATTACGCTCATCATTGGGCACATATTGATTGTCCGCGGCAACATGAATTACATTATCATCTGACGACATCAGTTCAATACGATCGGCCAAATCAATGGAAGTCATCACCATTTCCACTTCATGGAACCCGTCATCACGCTTGCCGAGGACATCCAAAGACAAATTGATTTTAGCTGGCGCCCGTTCAAATACAATCATCTCCGTCACCCACTTTAAATATGTACACAAATTGTACCATATAAGAAATGAGAAGGCGACTGTCCAATGACGAATGTACTGCGTGCTCGGAATGATGATGGCACCTTCCATGGCGTTCCGAAAAAACGACAAACCCAATTAGGGTCTGCCGTTCATGTTTTGTTCAGCTATTTCGATTGCCCGTTTCACCATGTTACCGGCATCTTTTGCTTTAATGCCGCCCCAGCCTTCTTCCTGCACTGTGTCGTAAAAACCTAACTCCTTGGCTATTTCTTCTTTCATTTGGTCTGACATTATTCCGCCACGTCTACCCATGAAAGAGCTCCCCCTTCTGTTAAGAATACGACATTTATAGTATGTGCAGATCATTACACCGTACACCAGTCAGATGTATACAAAAAAGGAAATTATTTATGTAGTGCCGGGGGACATATTTTCCGAAATCAAAGAAAAACTGACTAACACGGGAGAATTTATTTGTCAAAGATAAAAGCAGCAAACTTTAGTTTACTGCTCAACCATTAGCGCTCCATCCTGAAAGCTGATTTGAACTGTCTCTGTTAAGACGTCTGCATAGCTGTATGAAACACGTTCGAATGCATTCTCGTCCTGATCCAATTCAACAATAAAAACAGACGGATATGTTTCCGCTAAAATGCCGCAACGTTCAATTGTTTTTCTTCTGCCGCCATTGGCTTTAAGCTTAAGACGCTTGCCAAGTTGACACTCAAGACCTTGCTTAATTTCGACTAATGTTTTTGCCACTATACTCCACCTCACTATTTATAATAATACCATAAGCTTGTTTAGAAAGTCAAATAAAACTTTATATTATAACAGTATAGCTTTTTTAATGTCAACAACAAAAATCACATTTCTCCATTATTATTTCATATTCTTAACAAATTATGTATGTCCCAGGAAAATAATAGCTGATGTTCCACACATCAGCTATTTTCTTCGGTTTCATTATCAATCGTGTAAGGCATACCAGTTCGTAAAAGTCCTCTTGTTTCCACTCCGCCAAGACCTCTCTCTCCGGTAAGCGTATTTCGCAGTGCATCCCATACACCAACTTTATCCATAAACGGAGTATAAGCGATTTTGGCGGCTATATAAACAGGGTCCAGCGCATGTATATTAATTCGGGATGGAGAGCTTGCAAAATTTGCTCCCGCCCTGATCAACGATTCAAAATGGGACTGGCAGGCTCCGGCAAAGATTATCAATTGATCCAGACTGGTGTTTATCTGCCGCGCCGCACGAACCGTTTCCGCAAAATATTTGGAATGCCGATAAGCACGCAAGTCAGCTTTTCCGCCTTTATTTCTGGAAAATGCGTCGTGACCTGTAATTACGATAATGTCAGGTTGTATGCGTTCCATTAATCCGGCAATTTCAAAGGGCATTTCCTTTTCACTTACATGGATTCCGTGAACTTGCAATCCAAGCCGATTATACAGCTCAATACACTTTCTTAAATAGGAGGGATCACCATCAATATGAAGTACTTTTGCAGGCAGTTGAAAATAACTTATATTGTTATGGTATCCATTACTTGCCTGGTACTCACGCTTTTCCCGCATTAACTGGTAATCCTGACGAAAAAGCCGATAGGAGGATTCCTCCTGTTCTTTTCCTTTCCGTTTCCGCTTTGCCAGATCCCTGTCTTCAACATGTGTCAGATCATACAGCGGGGCATCAGCTGCCAGACGAATATCCTCTCCGTGCAATGTTGCAGTATCCTTTGTAACCGATGCAATCCGGAATAACAGATCATGCTTATGTGATTTACGTGTCACAAATTCTCCTGTTGAAAAATCCATAAAGCCACCTCACAGCCATCGTTCAAATAAACCTGTTCCTATATAGACTATGAAGCACTGCCCATTCCTGTGCCTGGATTTATGTTTGAGTATTTGAACTAATAGGTTGGAGTATATCAAACGCACTTATGCTCGAAAGTGAAAGCGAAGTATATTTCCGGAGCGGTATTATAGCACTCATCATTTATAAAAAGCCATCGCAGCAGAACTGCAATGACTTTATTTTTCCAATGCATGATAAAATGTGTTGGCAAGACTCGCGAATTCCTGCATATTCAATGATTCGCCGCGCCGTGATCCGTCAATGCCTGCCGATTCAAGCAGCTGGGCGATTTTTTCCTTATCAAACGTGCCCTTAAAATGCCGGGTTAAATTATTTCGCAACGTTTTTCTGCGCTGGGCAAAACTTGCCTGAACCACGCCAAAGAAAAGTTCTTCATTCTCCACATTTACCGGCGGGGTATCCCGAATTGTCAACTGTAATACACTCGAGTCAACATTCGGCGGAGGCATAAACACACTTTTTGGGACATTCATAATTACTTCGGCATGGGTATAATACTGAACAGCGATGGAAAGGGATCCATAACTTTTATTGTTCGGGACAGCTGCCATCCGCTCAGCGACTTCTTTTTGAATCATGATCGTAATGCTAGAAACGGGAAGATTCTCCCGGAGTAACTTCATTAAAATCGGCGTTGTAATGTAATACGGAAGATTTGCCACGATATGCACCGGCTGTTCCGGTTTAAAATATGTATCAATCGTCTTCCTTATATCTGCTTCCAGGATATCCCGGTGCAGCACTTGAACATTCTCGTAACCTTGTAACGTATCCTCGAGGATAGGCAGCAGACGTTGATCAATTTCAAAAGCCAGTACCTTGTCTGCATGAATTGCCAACTGTTCCGTCAATGCACCAATACCTGGACCAATTTCAATTGCTGCGGCCTGCTTATCAATACCTGCATGGTTCATAATATTTTCCAGGATGTTTACATCAATCAAAAAGTTTTGACCGAGACTTTTTTTAAAATGAAATCCGTATTTATCTAAAATTTCACGGGTCCGCTTTGGCGTTGCGATTTTTTTAGTTGTCATTGTTCTCCTCCTGAAGTACCTGGGCTGCCGCCTCTTCAAATTGTTTTCTGGTTATTTGGAACATCGTCAGGCGTTTCAACAGTTGT
Source organism: Virgibacillus siamensis (assembly GCF_039522605.1). Classification (GTDB taxonomy): domain Bacteria; phylum Bacillota; class Bacilli; order Bacillales; family Amphibacillaceae; genus Lentibacillus; species Lentibacillus siamensis. The sequence continues at coordinate 340,637 of NZ_BAAADS010000018.1, read as the reverse complement.
TTCCCATTCGTATGCCCTATTTGGAGCAATTCTCCCAGACGATCCCGCCTGACACTCGCCTTTGCACTTCCAATCAGCCCAAAGGATAAAAGATCTTGTTTCATAATATCACCGGATACCGCTTCCTTCAGTCCATAAACACCTTCCAATGCATGCTGGATTGCCGCCGCGGAAGCATGTTCAATTCCAAGACTTTTCGTTGCGGGATGTTTAGCGCGTGCATCCTCCCGTTTCAAAAATGCATGCTTGCAGCCGGGTACCGCCTGATCGACAATATGGCGAATGCGTTCCCCGGGGTAATCCGGATCGGTAAAAATAATCACACCCCGTTTTTCCTTTGCATGCCGTATTTGTTTTAGAATTGTGTTATCTACCGCTGATCCATTCGTCTCAATTGTATCGGCATCAACCACCTGACGAATTTTCGCAGTATCGTCACGACCTTCCACAACAATGATTTCCTTTATTTTCAATGATTTGTCCTCTTTTCACTCGAAAACTTAGCCTTACCGCAAAAAATTGCTCTTACCACTTTATCGCGGTAAGAGCATTGTATCATATATTAATCAAGAACCTTTACAGTAACATTATACCTTGTTCCAAATGCATGTGCATCGGCTTTACTTGGTACGTGGACGTCAACATGATGACCATTTACACCACCGCCAACATCTGCTGCTACTGCATATCCGTAGCCTTCCACCCACACTCTAGTGCCGAGTGGAATAACATTCGGGTCGACGGCAACTACCTTTTTATTCGGATTGGCGTTCAAATCAATTCCTGTAGCGGTAACGCCTGAGCAACCGCCGCAGTCAGCACTGTAGGCCGTTACTGTCATGGAATAAACGTCTCCTGAGTCATTATTTGATGACCCTGTATCCTCACTTTTGTTTGAACCGCCGCTTGAACTGGAATCAGAATTTGAGTTGGAACTGGAATTTGAGCTGGAGCTTGACAGTGTGACAAGATCCTGTTCCTCTTTCGTGCCAAATGCAACAACCCGTTTCTCGCTTTTACGCTTTACTTCTTTATTCATAAGTTCACGATTAACCACGTCGCCATTTTCCTTGGTGATTTCGTACTTTTTCACAACAAGACCTTCTGAGCCTTCAGCAATTACCCGCTTTTTCCCTTTGTCAAGGTTGCTGTCTTTCCGCTCTTCCGTTTCATAGGCAATTTTTTCTTTAACTGTTTTCGTATCCTTTTTGACCCGTGTAATTTTTATCGGCGTGTCTTTCGTTACCTTTTCTTTTTTGGCCGGTTTTACTTTATCCAATTTTCCCAATGAAATATCGTTCTGTTTCAGCAGTTCACCAACCGTTCCACCGGTAAACCAGAGTTTTTCTTTTTTACCGCCGTTATGAACCGCTACCTTAAATGCTTTATTGATGGTGAGCGTCAGGCCATTTTTAATGGGCTCAGATGCCTTGTGGGAAGTTTCATCACGCTTTGAAACATCCATTTCATTGGCTTTCAAAAATTCGCCGACCGTATCTTTAGTTGTGTAATAAACCTGTTCATTTCCGTCTACCGTAACAATCACTTTGCTGGCTTTCTTGTATGTAATGTGCATTCCATTTTTAATTTCTGCGTTGACCTGATGTGAAAGCGAATCATGCTCTCCCACTGTTATGTTTAATTCTGTAAGCAGTTCTTTAACTGTGCTTGCGTGAGTCTGGACTGTTTGTTTTTCTCCATTTTCCGTAACGGCCACTTCAGCTTTCGTTGCTTCAAACAGAACAAAACCAGAAAAAACAACCAGCGCCATAACACCAATACAAGATAAAATCAATTTTAATTTCGACGCCGGCAATAGCCTTGAAAATAATTTCATGCCCTTTGCCTCCTTTACGCGACTCTGATTATATATAACAAATGTATGTGATTTCAACGGATTTCCGTTTACGGTTTGTTTACAATTAAATTACATAAGGTAACCATCGTATGACACAACTCACCAAGTTACTGACATGACTGGTTTTATGGACATTAAAAAGAGACCGGAAAATGTTCCGATCTCCTTAAAATGACCTATATTTTGCCTTGTTTTTGTTATCAGAAATCGTGACAAAATACCCGATTTTTACTCAAAATGAAACAATTGAAAAGCGTTTTCTGTCGTAATTTTGCTGAGTTGTTCGAAAGATGTCTCCCTTAGTTCAGCCACTTTTTCAGCAACAAGTTTTACATATGCAGGTTCATTTCGTTTCCCCCGATTTGGGTGTGGTGCCAGAAACGGGGCATCTGTCTCCACCAACAGCCGGTCTTCCGGCACCTGTACCGCTACTTCCTTTGGCAGCGTTGCATTTTTAAATGTTACCGGACCACCCAGTGAGATATAAAAATTCATATCGAGACACGCCTGTACATAATCCGGTGAATCATTGTAACAATGCATGATTCCACCGACCTCCTGTGCATTTTCCTCCTGCATAACTTCAATAATATCTTCCGTTGCTTCACGATTGTGAATAATGATTGGCATCTTCACCTTTTTGGCCAGGTTAATCTGTTTGCGAAAAACTTCCTTTTGGATTTCCTTTGGTGACTTATCCCAATGATAATCCAGCCCCATCTCACCAATAGCAACCACTTTTGGATGTGCTGACAGTTTTTCAATCCAGTCAAGATCTTCCTGCGTCATATCAATTGCGTCAACCGGATGCCAGCCAACCGCAGCATAAATGGTTTCATACTGTTCTGCTATTTCTATTGCCAGCGGAATCGTCTCCCGGTCAAACCCGACAACAACCATATACGTTACACCAGCGTCAAATGCCCGCTGGATTGTCTCCTCACGATCCTCGAAAAACTGTTCTGCATTCAAATGTACATGTGTATCGACTAACATACTAAACGCTCCTATCGTACAGAAAAAGGCCAACACCTCCCATGAGGGTGACCTTGTTTCTGATTGTTATTTTACAACCGAACCATTTGGCAATGATTGCTCAACAGATGCCAGGGTTAAGTTTCCTGTCTCATCCTCACCGCAAAGAATCATTCCTTCTGACTTTTCGCCGCGCAGTTTTACAGGTTTCAGGTTGGTAACACAAATTACTTTCCTGCCTACCAGATCATCCGGCTGATAATACTCAGCAATGCCTGATACAACCTGCCGTTTATCTGTACCGACATCAAGCTGAAGCTTCAATAACTTATCAGCTTTTTTCACAGGTTCAGCCTTCAAAACTTCTGCAACACGCATATCGACTTTCATAAATTCATCGAAGGTAACTTCTTCTTTTTGTTCCGGCGCCTTTTTAGCAGCAGGATTTTTCTTTTCCGGTGCAGGCTTTGTCATCATTGCTTTGATGGCTGCAACTTCTTTTTCCACATCAAGCCGCGGGAATAACGGCGTACCTTTTGTTACGGAAGTGCCTGCTTCAATCCGACCATTATCACGGATGGAGTCCCACGCCTGCAATTTTTCATCCCTAACTCCAAGCTGTTTGAAAATTTCGCCGGGTGACTCAGTCAAAAACGGCTGCAGCATAATCGCCGTTTTACGTAATGACTCTGCCAGATGAGCCATCACATTTCCAAGCCGCTCTTTATTCGCATCATCTTTTGCCAGAATCCAAGGCTCTGTTTCATCAATATATTTATTGGTCCTGCTGATCATCTTCCACAACGAGGAAAGCGCGACCGAGAACTGCATGTTATCCATCGAATCTTCCACTTTATCCACCGTTTCTTCCTGCAAGGACTCGAGTGACGCCTCAAAATCTGTTTCGGAAGCGATATACGCAGGAATTTTGCCATCAAAGTACTTGTGAATCATGGCAACAGTCCGGTTTAGCAGGTTGCCAAGATCATTGGCCAAATCATAGTTTGTACGCTCCACAAAGCCTTCAGGTGTAAATACCCCGTCAGAACCGAACGGCACTTCACGAAGCAGGTAATAGCGCAATGCATCCAAACCATATTGATCTGTCAATTGAATAGGATCGACAACATTTCCTTTCGATTTGGACATTTTACCATCCTTCATCAAAATCCATCCATGTGCAAACACTTTTTTCGGCAGCGGCAAATCAAGCGCCATTAAAATAATCGGCCAATAAATAGTATGGAAACGGACAATTTCTTTACTCATCAGGTGCACATCTGCTGGCCAGAATTTCTGATACAGTTCATCCTGATCCGTTCCATAACCAAGAGCTGTAATATAGTTTGTCAGTGCATCAATCCAAACATAAATAACGTGTTTTGGATCACCGGGAACTTTGATACCCCAGTCAAACGTGGTCCGTGAAACCGCAAGATCCTCCAAACCCGGTTTGATAAAGTTGTTCAGCATTTCATTTTTACGGCTTTCCGGCTGAATGAATTCCGGATTCGCTTCATAAAATTCGACAAGTCGATCCACATATTTACTCATTTTAAAGAAGTATGATTCCTCTTTCACTTTCTCAACCGGCCCGCCGCAATCCGGGCAATGACCATCATCCAACTGCCGCTCGGTAAAGAAAGACTCACAAGACGTACAATACCATCCTTCATATTCATCCAAGTAAATATCACCTTGTTTTACAAGCTGATCAAATATTTTTTCGACAATTCGTTTATGACGATTCTCGGTTGTGCGGATAAAGTCATTATTTGTTATTTTCAACTTTTTCCATAAATCCTGGATACCACTGACTATTTCATCGACATATTCCTGTGGTTCCATCCCTTTTTCAGTCGCTTTGCGCTGTATTTTTTGACCATGTTCATCCGTGCCGGTCAAATACATTACATCATATCCACGCAAACGCTTATATCGGGCAATCGCATCACCGGCAACCGTGGAATACGCGTGCCCAATGTGTAAATTGCCGCTCGGATAATAGATTGGTGTCGTTATATAAAACGTATTTTTCTCTTTTGGCATTACCTTTACCTCCCTCAATCACTATTTCCATTGTAGCGATTTTATCACAAGATTTCCATTAACGGATAACTATCAATCATCTTTCACAGTATTTCCGGATTACCTTATCTGCTAACCGCACAACTATTTTATACAATTTTCGCATTAATTTTATCTTTCGGTAAAAATTTATTGACACTTTTAGTAATGATTGGTACTATATGTCATAAGCAGATGTCGAAACATGACGAAAAATTTTTGTAAGCAATGAAAAAACAATGATCGAATTGTTTTTTCCATCCTTCAGAGGGGAGTTAGGAAAATGAAGTCTACTGGAATTGTACGTAAAGTCGATGAACTTGGACGAGTTGTGTTGCCAATCGAATTGCGACGTAACCTTGACATCAAGGAGAAAGATACGTTGGAAATTTTCGTTGATAAAGAGAGAGTTATCTTACAGAAATTCAAACCTGCCATGACCTGTCAGATTACCGGGGAAACATCCGATGAGAATTTGGTGCTGGCAAACGGCAAACTTGTTCTCAGCCCTGAAGGTGCAGAGGAATTAATCAATGAAATCCAGACCCGGCTGGTAAAAGAAGAATAGTAGCAGAAAAATTTGAATAATGTGTTAAAAGTGGCTGACGCGCACCACCTTTCCCTTTTTTCGTCAGCTGCTTTTTTTATTGGTTCATTTCAACCCGGCAAACACCAGTATTTCGTAATCCGTGTATGAACGCCTTCTTTACTGGTAAACAAGGCTGTTAAATCCAACATATTTCATGATTTACGGTATAAGAAATTCACGTTTAATTAACTGCATACGCTTACCGGTTCACATGGTATGCCTGATAAACATCCCGTTTCGCCATATCCCGATCCGATGCAACCTGTTTAATGGCTTCCTTACTTCCCATATTTGCTTCTTCCATATAATGGCTCACATGTTCCGCAACGGATAGATGACTCCACCACAAATAATCTTTCTGAAGGTCGGATGTATCCGTTCCTTCGACAACAAGGCAAAATTCTCCCTTCAGCTCATGCTCATTTGACCAATCAAGAAGCTCTTCCAATGTACCACGGACATACTCCTCAAACTTTTTGGTAAGTTCCCGCGCTGCAACTGCCCGGCGATTTCCGAACTGTTCTCTTATGGCTTTAATCGTATCCTTCAGCCGATATGGGGATTCATAGAACAGAATGGTCGCGTTGGCCGATTGAAGCCGCTCCAGCTCAACCATCTTCTCCTTCTTTTTACGGGGTAAAAACCCATAAAATAAAAACTCATCAGCAGGCAGTCCAGATCCAACCAGTGCACATAAGGCGGCATTTGCACCTGGCAGCACAACAACCGGCTTCCCAAATTCAATCGCGGCCTGTACCAGTTCATATCCGGGATCGGAAATCGATGGCATGCCCGCATCACTTACTACCGCAACAGTCTCCCCATTTTCCAGGTGTTCAAACAGCTCTTTTTCCCTGGATTTTTTATTATGTTCATGATAGCTGACCAAACGGGTTGAGATCTCAAAATGATTCAGCAATTTTCTTGTATTTCGCGTATCCTCTGCTGCAATCACGGATACAGATTCCAATACCTTTAACGCACGGTATGTAATGTCTTCCAGGTTGCCGATCGGAGTCGGGACAACATAAACGGTTCCGTTATTTTCATCATCAAAGCTTTTTTGAATCTTCATAGTGCATCACTTCCTTCAACTTATCCCGAATTAATTGAAATTTTCCCTTTCGTGTCAGCTGTTTAATCTGATATTCCCGCTGCAGGGCCTCCGATTTTTCTGGAAACTTTTCCACGAACAATACCTGAAATGGGCCCCGGCCTTTCGTATATTTTGCGCCTTTTCCCTCTTCGTGCATGGCCAGCCGATGTTCCAGATCATTGGTATAGCCAGTGTATAGTGTATTATCACTGCATCTTAAAATGTAAACGATATGTTCATTATTTTCCATAAATGATATCCTCAGCTTCCTTTGTGTACGTATTGTCATCATGATAAATATATAATGGCGGCAAAATTTTCAGATCTGCTTTCCCATCCCGAACCCCTTCAATCAAAATCATATTTGCATCCCGTCCATGCTTCGGGTAAATGAATTGAAGGCGCTTCGGTTCCAGCCGGTATTTGCGGAACAATGTTATGATATCAATCAATCTGCCGGGCCGGTGAACCATTCCGACTTTTCCGCCAGGACGCACATGCAGTTTACATGCTTTCACAACATCCTCAAGCGTACAATAAACTTCATGCCGGGCAATGGTCAGGTGTTCATTCTTATTGTGCTCTGTTTTTTCCGATGTCCGGAAATATGGCGGATTGCATGTGACCACATCAAATGCACTGTGATTCAATGTTGCCTTCATGTCTTTCAAATCACCATGAATGACTGATATTTGTTCATCCAGTTCATTCAATTTAATGCTTCGCGCTGCCATATCAGCAAGTCGTTCCTGTATTTCAACTCCGATCAGTTCGGCATTGGTACGGCGTGAAAGTAACAACGGAATAGCACCATTACCAGTACACAAGTCCAGGATTTTTCCTTTCCTGATTGGCACATAAGCAAAATGCGCCAACAGCACCGCATCAAGGGAAAATGCAAATACAGAAGGACTCTGAATAATGTGCATATGTTCTTCAGCGAGCAAGTAATCCATTCGTTCATCATTGTAAAGTGGTACCATTTTAAAAACCTTTCTGCAGTATTTGGTGCATATAACTCGCTCCGGAAATATACTTCGCTTTCACTTTCGAGCATAAGTGCGACATCAGCTCAAGAAAATCACTTTCGCTGTGTCTTCTTTACCGCGGGCGGCTGATGAGCCTCTTCGTGCATGGTGCTCGCCGTGTTGCAAGCATATTCGGAGAAGCAGCACTCCTCGCAACTCGTAGCATATTCGGTAGAAGTAATGCTCGTCGCACTACGAGTCTCACCTAGGCCTTTCCTCCCGCTGGAGTCTACGTATATTTCCTACGCTTAAAATTAAACATTATAATTATATCCCAGCCTATTAAAAAGACTGTCCCCCAAACAATAGAGACAGCCACCGATATTTCCCTATTTCGTTTTATTTAAAAACAATAGACAGAACAGGCAATCCTCATCCTGACGGGGGGTGCCGAAATGGACGTTGCAAATATGAAATCCCTCTTCATACAACCGTGCAAGATTATCATAGCCCTCACCCGGAACATCCTTGGCGGGGTTAACAATCTCATCATCTTTAAAATCCTCATCGGAGTCATTCAAGCGATTACGCAAATGATGATTTTCCATTTCCAGACGGTGATTTTCCTCGAGGAGATCACTTAATTTCCCCTTTAAATCACCAAGCTGTTCATATAATTCGCCTATTTGTTCTTCCATATCTGATACCTGATCAAAAATTTGTCTCTTTTTCACGCCCGATCACCCCACTACTCTGTGGCTTGTGCAGTAATAATTCCTTCATCAATCAGTTCATCTAACGTATATTCAATTACCCGTTCTTTTTCAGGTATTTCTATGTGTATAATCCTCTCCAGCATATTCAAGCCAACTACTTTTCCATCACCATATGGCGTTGTAATTTTCTCACCCATATCAGGCAATTCACGCTTGGCTGTCTCATAATCATCGTTTTCATATTTGAGGCAGCACATAAGCCGGCCACACAATCCGGAAATTTTGGCTGGATTGAGTGAAAGGTTCTGATCTTTGGCCATTTTGATGGATACCGGTTCAAAATCACCGAGGAACGTTGAGCAGCAAAGCATTCTTCCGCAAGGACCTATGCCTCCAAGCATTTTTGCTTCATCCCGTACTCCAATTTGTCTAAGTTCAATACGGGTTTTAAATTGCGAAGCCAAATCCTTTACCAGGTTACGGAAGTCCACACGCCCGTCGGCAGTAAAATAAAAGATTAATTTATTGCGGTCAAATGTGTATTCCACTTCCACCAGATTCATGTCCAGCTGATGGTCGGCAATTTTGTTTGCACAGGTGGCAAAAGCACGTTCGGCATGCTGCTGATTTTCAGTTACGGTCAGCTTATCTTTCTCATCAGCAATCCGAAGCACTTTTTTCAATGGAAGCACAACATCTTCCTCATCAACCTGTTTATTCCTAATAACCACCTTGCCAAATTCCACACCCCGAACCGTTTCAACAACAACATATTTGTCTACTTCTATATCATTGTCTCCAGGATCAAAATAATATATTTTACCCGCTTTTTTAAAACGGACACCAATTACTTCAATCATGTATATCACCTCTGTATTTGAACGGCAAGCTGCTCCATCACGAGCGTCGGGTTGACATTCTGCTTCAGCTTCCGTTTGGCTTCCAGAAGTTTGTTCAGAATGTCCAGCAGTTGTACCTGTGAAAAAAACATCGAGAGGTTCTCTATTTGATCACCATCCTGTTGGAAAACTGCCATTCCCTCCTGCTTACCGATATGAAAGTATAGTATATCTTTAAATGCAAGAAGCAATAAATCAAGTCCTTGCTCCTGCTGTTTCCGATCCTTGAAATGAGGCATCCACTGATTGTGAACAAACAAAAAAATCTCATTTGGATTCCGCGAAAACATTTCTATCAATTGTATCATTAACTTTCGTGACTGCGCAAACCACTCATCTGCAGTCCATGAAAACGCATCATCCAAATTATTTGTAAGTGCACTCATTAGCCAAGCATCCCGTTCTGACATGCCTGATTCAATAAGCTGCTTGCGGAAAGCATTCGGATTCAGCGGTTTCAAATCAATAATCTGACAGCGCGAACGGATAGTAGGAATAATCGACTGGCTGTTATCCGTCAGCATGATTGCAGTTGTTTCCTTACCTGGTTCCTCCAAAAATTTCAGAATGCGATTCGCCGCATTCATCGTTAATGTATCGGCATCCGAAATAACATAGACCTTTTTGTTGGATTCCATGCCGGAGTAATTAAATTCCTTTTGCAAATGGTCAATTTGTTCCTTTCGAATGGATTGCCTGTCCGGATCCGGTTCAATCCAATGTAAATCGGGATGGTTTCCGGACTCAATGCGTTTGCAGGCATTGCATTCCAAGCAAGGTTCTGAATCTGTTTTATTCGTGCAGAAAACGGTCTTGGCAAGCAGCAGGGCGATTGTTTTTTTCCCGGTTCCCCGTGCGCCTTGGATTAAGTACGCATGTGATATACGGTCCTTTATTATGCTGTTTGTAATGATCCTGCTTGCCAGTGGCTGTATTTCAGCAACCTCAGACCACGTTTTCATAGTTACCAGTCCTTAGAATATTATATATGTGAATTGGTGCATATAATCCGCTCCGGAAATATACTTCGCTTTCACTGCCAGCATAAGTGCGACATCAGCTCAAGAAAAACACTTTCGCTGTGTCTTCTTTACCGCGGGCGGCTGGTGAGCCTCCTCGTGCATACGCACTTCGGAGTCTCACCTATGCCTTTCCTCCCGCTGGAGTCTACGTATATTTCCTCCGCTAAAATAGTAAATTGAAGGTTTAGCTGTATTCCAGCCTCATGTTGCACAGTCTTCACTTTTGTATTAAAACTGCATAAATTGTTCAATTGGCAGGATAAATACGGTTGCGCCGCCTACTTCGACTTTGACAGGCTTTGGTATATAGGAGTCTGCATTTCCGCCCATCGGCGAGATTGGTGCTACCATTTGTTCGCGCTGTGAGCAGTTATCCCGAATAATATTCAGCGCTTCATCAACATATTCGTCCTCACAGCCAATCATCAGGGTGGTATTGCCTTCTTTTAAAAATCCGCCTGTTGTTGCAAGCTTCGTTGTTTTGAAATTCTCCCCGCCCAACGCATCTGTCAGGCGATTGGTGTCTTTGTCCTGAACAACAGCAATAATCAGCTTCATTTTTCTTACCTCCCTTACGCTTTATTGGTAAAACAGGAAATAATGGTATCCACAGCATCCTTTTCAACCTGGTCAAAGCCCTGGTCCGCATTGATAACATGAATACGATCCGGAAATTGAGAAACAAGTAACTGGTACGCTTCGTAAACATATTCATGAAACGGAAGTTTTTCGAGATCCAGTCTGTTTTGTTCTCTTTCTTTATTCGCCGTAATACGTGCTAACCCTTTTTTTGGTTCAATATCAAAAAAAAGTGTCATGTCCGGCATACAATCCTGAATGGCAAATTGATTGATTGATAACACTTCATCCACATTCAAACCTCTCGCATACCCCTGATACGCCAGACTGCTGTCGATAAAGCGGTCACACAGTACCAGTTTTCCCTGTTCAAGAGCGGGCAATACCTTTTCAACCAAATGCTGTCGGCGTGCAGCTGCATACAAAAGCGCTTCCGTTCGGCTATCCATTGCTGTATTTTGCGGGTCAAGGATGATATGCCGGATTTTTTCAGCGATTTCAATTCCACCGGGCTCCCGGGTTGCTAATATATCGTATCCCAATTCTGACAGTTTTTGTGCGGCAGCCTGAAGAATGGATGATTTACCGGCACCCTCGCCACCTTCAAATGTTACAAAGTATCCGTTCACTTAAGTTTGCTCCTTTATTTAAAAACGCTGACTCCCTGAGTGACATTATCATGTTGTATGGCTGCACCCTGATGAATCAGTTGTTTGATAATACTGATGTGTGTTTCTGTAATCCGCTCACCTTTCAGGATAAAAGGTATTCCGGGCGGATAAGGTGTTATTGCCTCTGCCGCTATACAGCCAGCCGACTGACTGAGCGGAATTTTCGTGGTGTATCGTTGTGGCATCGTCTGATAGGGCATCGCAAGTTCCTGAATCTGCTTTGTAAATAGATTTCCTATCTCTATTGTAGCATGATTCCGGATATTTTTTAATTGTTCTCTAACACGGATTATCCCATTTTTCAGTTCTTTGTAATGTTTAAATGGGGTGAGCCCGTGAATCAGCAAAATCTGATTATGTGTGGCAAGCTCCGGATAAACCCCTTCCTTTTCAAACAAACCAGACACCTCATGTGCAGAAATACCGTGGTGCATCTGCAACGTTATTTTCAATGGATCATCTGCCGAAAGCACGTGCCACGCATCATTCTCATTCAGAATTTCTTTTACACGACTGGCACTTTTCATAACGTCCTCCATTTCATCCGTTGACAAACTGGCAAGAAAATACCGAGCAATATCCAGCGACGCCATTATTGGATAGGAAGGACTGCTTGACTGAAGCATCTGCAGATAATGTGTCACCCGGTTGCCGTCAATCCTGCTGGAATTCACATGCAGGAAGGATCCCATCGTCATGGCAGGTGCCATTTTATGTGCAGACTGGACAACCGCATCCGCTCCCAGATCAAGTGACGATGCCGGAAAATTATTATCCGTGGAAAAATGGACACCATGTGCTTCATCAACAAGCACTGGTATATTATATTCATGTGCATGGTCAATCATTTCTTTTACAGCAAAAGTTTGACCAAAATAATCCGGGTAGGTCAGCACCACCGCTTTTGCATCCGGGTGTTGTGCCAACGATTTTTTTAATGTATCCAAATCAGGTGCCGTATACCGATTAACTGAATGGTTAAATTCCGGGGCTATAAAAACAGGACTGGCACCGCTCAACTCCAAACCGTTGAAAATGGATTTATGGCTGTTGCGCTGCACAATTATCTTTTCCCCCGCAGAACAGACGGCCAATATCATGGCCATGTTTCCCGCGGTACTGCCACCAACCAGAAAATGGGTCTGTTCCGCCCCAAAATAAGCTGCGGCCAGATCCTGTGCTTCCTTAATAACATCATGTGGAGCATGAAGGTCATCCAGCCCTGATAATTCAGTCATATCAAGCGGTAAAACAGACTGGTAATATTCACGGGCCAACCGTGGAAAAAGCTCTCCGTTTTTATGTCCAGGGACGTGAAAAGAAATCGGGTCATGATTTGCAAATTGTTTCAATGCATTAAATAACGGGGTTGCCTGCTGATTGTGTTTCATTGTAATCTTTCCTCTTTGTTTGTATGTATTACTTATAAGGTTACCATAATGGATACGCCCGAATGTTACAAGAAGCAATCGCGCAAACACCCGGCACATTTATCTGGTGAAAACCCCTGCCCGCCGTACTTTGACCAAAAGTCGCCGAATAAAACCACCATCAATCAAACTATCTCTCAAACAGAAAAAAAGCCTTTGCAGAAAACCGCAAAAGCTTATGAGTGTAAAGTTGGCTGATTCATATTTTTTAATTTTTGAAGATAATAGTGATATTTTTCCTCACGTGGTTCCGTGTGAATCATGTTTCGTTCACATTCACAACAGATAAACAGTTTGTATAAATGGATTCCTCGTTCTTTCTCCTCTTCGCAAATACCGCACCGTTCATGTGAAATTACTTGTTTCATCTCCCCACCTCCGTTAGTTAGCATCTCCTAATCTAACGAATTTTATACAAGAAATCTTGGAATCATTGAAACTTTTTCTTCAGTATATGCTGCGCAGGCTTATCTCTTTACACATTTTCTTCAATCTCTGAAATAGGTGACAGCCATCGTTGCACTTACTGCAGTAAGAATGGCTTTTATGCTTTCTTAACTGCCAAAAAAGTGCATGGAAATCCATCATCGATTTCACATGCATGAGACACTTGCTTATAACAGGATTACGTGAATGGCCGCAAGTGACCCCAGCCCAAACAATCCGAGAAATCCGGATACAGATACGGTAAACAGATTGATCGGGATATGCAACCCGATAGCCCCTCCGAACACATTAAAGAAAAATAAGAATAAAATACCAATCCCAAGCTTAATCGTACTATGTGCGATAAAACGCATTGGTTTAACAGGAGCACCTACGAACAATAGAATAACGATTAATCCGACAATAACCGAGATAACCAGTGTTGAGCTCAAGTTAAATCACTCCTTTTCCTTGTCCCTTTCTAGTTATATATGAAAAGGAATGAAGAAAAAGAACATTATTCTATTTACTGTATCGTACAGCACTTATTTTTCGCCGCCGTGCCTCCCGAAGCAGATACAAATATTTTTCCCGCGCGAGTTTCTCCGTGAACATCCCGTCATAGGATGATTCCACACTCTTTCCCAGGATAGCCTGAATCTGCTTCCACTCCCTTTCCAACGCAAAAATAGATTGTAATAATTGCTCATCCACCGTTCTTTTTTTTACCTTTTTAGCCATGTTGTCACCCAACTTTTAGAAAAACTTGGTGTTCGCCCGACAGCAAGTGCCTTCATTTTTCTTATAAGGCCATCCATAAATCTAAAATGGATGACGTTATATTAGAAAACTTGGTTGTCACCAAGCCTTTAGGTGACAGCCATAGTTGCACTTATGCAGTAAGAAAGGATTTTATACTTTCTTAACTGCTAAAAAACTTACAATCCACCGTGTAGAAGAAAAGGCTATACATCCCTTCTTCCCTCTAACGCTTTCGAGAGTGTAACCTCATCCGCATACTCCAGGTCACCGCCAACAGGAAGACCATGCGCAATTCGGGTCGTTTTTATCCCTGATGGTTTAACAAGTTTTGAAATATACATTGCCGTTGCTTCCCCTTCAATGTTCGGGTTTGTAGCCAGAATCAATTCTTCCACTTCCTCATCTTTCAAACGGTTGATGAGGTCAGGCACATTAATATCCTCAGGTCCTATCCCGTCCATAGGTGAAATGGCTCCATGCAAAACGTGATATTTCCCGTAGAATTCTTTCATCTTTTCCATCGCAATGACATCTTTCGGATCCTGCACAACACAGATGATGGACTGATCCCTCGATGTGTCCTGACAAATGGAACATGGATCTTGATCAGTTATATGACCACAGGTGGAGCAATGAGTCAATTCACGTTTCGCATTCACTAATGATTTCGCAAAATCCAGTACATCATCTTCTTCCATATTTAACACAAAAAATGCCAGTCGAACAGCGGTTTTCGGTCCAATCCCCGGCAATTTTGTAAAGCTGTCTATCAATCTGGAAATCGGCTCAGGATAATACATACAATATGCCTCCAATTAGAAAAACTCAGGCATAGTCCCACACGTGATGTGAGTGCCGAAGTTTTTCTTAATTCGGTCAATCATCATGTTGATGTTCTGAAATTAGAACATTCCACCAGGCATATTTAATCCTTTCGTGAATTGTCCCATCGTATCATTTGTTTTATCATCAATTTGTTTAATCACATCGTTTGTCGCGGTCAAAATAAGGTCCTGCAGCATTTCCACATCATCCGGATCAACTACTTCTTCCTTGATTTGCACATCGGTAATTTCTTTTTTACCATTTGCCACTACGGTAACCATGCCACCGCCCGCGGATGCTTCAAACGTCATTTCATGCAGTTCATCCTGCGCTTTCATCATTTTCTTTTGCATTTTTTGCATCTGTTTCATCATGTTACCCATATTTCCACCTTTCATGGAAATCGCCTCCTTGTAATTTAAATTATGCTAATCATGTATTTCCAGTAAATCGTCACCAACAAGTTTTCTTGCTTCAGAAATGAGCGGGTCTTCCTCCTGATCATCCTGTTTACTTGCTGACTGTTCCTGTCTGCTAATATATTCATTGCGCAATTCCTGCCAATTATTCGCCGGAATCGGAATGACCGGCAATTTCTTGCCTGTCACACTGGTCAGTACGGATTCAACTGTTTCCCGATGTTCGAGAAAAAGCGAACAATGAATCTCATATTTAAACTGTACCACAAGCGCCTGTTGCGATGCAGCTGCTGGTTTGCTGTCCTGAATTGTTGCATGTGCCGGGGCACTTGCGGACTTCAGTTTATTTAAAAATGCCGCCCATTGTGACTGCACTTCCTTCAGCGCGGGTTTTTCCGCTTCCTGCAGCACATTGCGGATTTTTTCATATGGAATTTTATAACTGTTTCGTGTTGCCCTTGCCTGTGGCCGTCTCGGTTCCGCAGCAGGTGCCTGACGGGGGGCACTTGCAGGTGCGTCTTTCAATGCAGTGAGCTCTTTTTCCAAATGTTCCAGTCTGCTTAAAAGACCGGTAACTGCTTCTGATTCTGCAGCACTACCGGATTCATGTGCCGCCGATTCTTTATTTGTTATGGTAAGCAGTGCAATCTCAATAAACACTTTTGGACTATTCGTCCACTTTATTTCCTGCTGACATTGGTTCAGGTGCATAATTGCATCCTGAATCCAGTCCACTGATACCGTATCGGCAAGCTGTTTAAAGCTTTCATCGATAATCGCCCGCTCCAGAATTCCTTCAAGTGACGGGGCACTTTTATATAATAACAAATCACGGGAGAAATAAATAAGATCATACACAAAGCGAGCTGGATCTTTCCCGTTTTGAATCATTTCATCAAGCAGTGATAAGGCTTGCTGTACATCCTTTTCATACATCGCTCCAACAATTTCTGTCAGGATTTTCTGGGATACGCCTCCTGTTACAGCAAGAACATCATCCAGTTCCACACCTTCATCACTGTAAGAGACTGCCTGATCGAGAATACTCAAAGCATCACGCATCCCGCCCTCTGCGGCTAGCGCAATCGTATCCAATGCTTCAGATGACACGCTGATTTCCTCTTTTTCAATAATCGTCTTTATTCGCTCCACAATCGACTGACTGGAGATTGGTTTGAAATCAAAGCGCTGACACCTGGATAAAATCGTCAGTGGTATTTTATGTGGTTCAGTCGTGGCCAAAATAAATACAACATGTTTCGGCGGCTCTTCCAGCGTTTTTAAGAGCGCATTGAATGCATTAACCGAAATCATGTGAACCTCATCGATAATATAAACTTTATATGGGACAACACTTGAGGCATATTTTACCTTATCACGGATATCGCGAATATCTTCAACACTCGTATGGGATGCCGCATCCATTTCAATTACATCGGAAATCGAGCCATCCTGAATGCCTCTGCATGCATCACATTCATTACACGGTTCTTTCACAGGGGCTTTTTCACAGTTAATCGTCTTGGCAAAAATTTTGGCCGCACTTGTTTTACCGGTTCCACGCGGGCCGGAAAAAATGTATGCATGCGAAAATTTCTCCTGAACAATCGCATTTTGCAGTGTTCGTGTTATCTGTGATTGTCCAACCACATCCTGAAAATTTCTAGGACGCCAGACACGATATAAAGCCTGATAACTCATAATATACGTTCCCCTTTGTGAAGTCTACCTAAATTATACTCGATTTCAGGGGTAAATGTGAACCATTAAGCGAACAAATTATCCGAATGAATTCGACATTTTTCGACAAAATTTGGGTGGTACAGGCACCTAAGCGCCTGCGACCAAAAAAAGCTGCACCACCTCATATTGAGAGCAATGCAGCCTTCTGCTATGTATACCGTGCACCCATTGTCGATAAGATGTTCCTAAGCGTTACCCAAGTTCATGGCTCTGCCCAGGCTTCCCCGCGGCACACAGAGATGACCACTTACTGCTGCTTCCTTCCGGACCTGACAGAATTCATGGGTCTCTGTTGCGCAGGACCTGAACGTCAACACCAATCCCTTGAGGCAGACCTTAAAATCACCCTACCTCGAATGGGGATTCAGTCTCGCTCTAGCGGATTGCGAGTACAGGGCACCGCTACCTCCCCACTTAGCACGGCACTACCCATTATAACCATTTTGCTTAAATAATGCAATTCAAATTCGATGAAAGAATATGGAAACGTTAATTTTTTTTTCGTTGTTGCCGAAGCTCTTTAAAAAAATCAGTCAAAAGTTGTCCGCATTCTTCACCCAGGACGCCACTTGTTACTTCCACCTGATGATTAAACCGCTCCTCATTCAACAGATTCATCAGAGTTCCGGCACAACCTGCTTTCCGATCAGGTGCACCATAGACAACCCGTTTGATCCTTGATTGCACAATCGCACCGGCACACATCGGACACGGCTCAAGCGTTACATACAAGGTGCAATCTTCCAACCGCCAGCTTCCAATTGTTTCATTTGCTTCTTTGATGGCAATCAGTTCAGCATGGGATAATGTTGTCTGGGAAGTTTCACGCACATTGTAACCGGAGCCAATTACTTTACCTTTGAAAAGAATCACCGCACCAATGGGCACTTCACCAATTTCCTTCGCTTTCAACGCCTGATCTATTGCGTCGCGCATATGTATGTTATCATCCACGGATTACCACCCCATAAGTTTGAAATATGAAATTCAGGAAATAAATAAAGAACAGGAAAGGAGTCCAAACATGAACGATTCAATTGAAAACAGTGCTATTATATTTATTGATATAATAAATGACTTTAATTTTAATGGCAGCGAAAAACTGCTCACACATACTAAACCGATTTTACCACATCTGAAAAAATTACGGGAATTCGGCAAGAAAAATAATATTCCCATCATCTATGTAAATGATCATTATGGTTATTGGCAGGCAGATTTTCAAAAAATCATTGCTCATTGTGAAAATGAGTACAGCCAAGAGATTATTTCCGAGTTGAAACCGGATGACAATGATTATTTTTTAATCAAACCGCAGCATTCAGCTTTTTTTCAAACACCATTACACTCACTGCTGAACGAGCTGAACCGGACGCATATAATTATGGCAGGCATTGCGGGCGACATTTGCATTTTGTTTACCGCAAAGGATGCTTATATGTACCGGTATTCCATGCATGTTCCGGAAAATTGCATGGCCTCTGAAGAGCAGGATGGTAATGACTATGCTCTGTACCTGATGCGAACGGTAATGGAAGCGAAAACCGATCCGATTTGACCCGCTGTAGAACATTATTTTAACTTCTATCGGGAACTTTTACCTTTCTATCAGGATTTGAAATAAAAATACCCCCTTAACTTAAAAAAAGGGGGGGTTGCGGAATCCATATACTATTTATCAAGAATCTTCAATGCTTCACGGTTAAATGCTGGAATATCATCCGGCTGTCTGCTTGTAACAAGCTGGTTGCAGCAAACAACGACTTCCTCATCCTGCACATTTGCACCAGCATACTCCATATCGACTTGGATGGATGTAAACCCGGTTGCCTTGCGTCCTTCCAACGCTTTTGCTGTTATCAGCAGCTGTGGTCCATGACAAATGGCAAAGACTGGTTTATCCGCATCCATAAATTGTTTGGCAAACTTCACAAAACGCTCATCAGCGCGAAGCTGATCCGGTGAAAAGCCACCCGGAATGAATAAGGCATCAAAATCTTCCGCCTTCACGTTATCGATTGATTCATCGATCGTAACTTCCGCTTCCTTATTTTTGCCTGTTACAGCAGCTCCTTTTTCCTTTTCAATCGTTACAACTTCATGTCCGGCATCCTTAAACGCCTTGGCCGGATCTGTATATTCAACATCTTCAAACATATTTGTAATAACAGTTGCTATTTTTTTACTCATCTTAATTCCACTCCTTTACGAAGATGATTCATCAAGAATTCTTCCCGTATGATTCAAAATAAAACATCCATCCCAATTTGTGAACATTTTTAGGTAAAAAGACCTATAATATGTGACAACTTCACAAAGCTTTAACACTTAAACCAACCTTTTACTCATAGTGACCATGTCTTCTACAGGAATAAAATAAAGTAGTGGGGATATTTTATTTTAGGATAAAAGGAGTGTTTTGTTTTGACTACACAAGCTACAGTGGAGTTGGATAAACAGACAAGGGATATTGTAAAAGCTACCGTACCTGTATTACAGGAGCGAGGGGATGACATTACAAGCAGGTTTTATCAGCTCATGTTTGAAAATCATCCTGAACTGAAAAATATTTTTAATCAGACGAACCAGCGCAAAGGGAATCAGTCAAAGGCACTGGCAAATACAGTCTATGCGGCGGCAGCCAATATTGATCAGCTTGGCGATATCCTGCCGCAAGTAAAACAAATTGCCCAAAAACATAAGAGCCTGAACATTAAGCCGGAGCATTATCCAATCGTCGGAAAATATTTATTGCTTGCTATGAAAGATGTGTTGGGGGACACAGCAAGTGACGATGTAATCAATGCATGGGAAAAAGCATATGGTGTTATTTCCGGTGTATTTATTGATACCGAAAAGGAAATGTATCAGGAACTGAAGAATACAACTGGCGGATGGATTGATTTCCGCAACTTCAAAGTCGTGGATAAAGTGGCGGAAAGTGATGTCATCACATCATTTTACCTGGAACCTGCCGATGGAAATCCGTTTCCGATTTATCAGCCGGGCCAATATATTACAGTAAAAGCAGAAATAGCCGGACAACCATATACCCATTTGCGGCAATACAGTCTATCAGCCGCTCCCGGTGAAGGATATTACCGGATCAGTGTTAAACGGGAGGACGCCCTGAATGGATTGCCGGCAGGGATTGTATCCAATTATCTGCACACACAAATCGAAAAAGGAAGTATGCTGCCAATCAGCGCGCCATCCGGTGATTTTAAGCTGGATCAGGAAGATACACGACCACTGGTACTAATGAGCGGCGGTGTTGGCCTGACCCCCATGATGAGCATGCTGGACACAACGATTAAACAAAATCCGGATCGGGAAATTTATTTTATCCATGCAGCACATAACGGAAATGTTCATGCGATGAAAGATTACGTCCGGAAATTGAATGATGCACATCAACAGCTGCATGCATATACCGTTTATGCGGATCCGGCAGCAGAAGATGAAGGAGCATATCACAAAGCAGGATATGTCGACCTGGAATGGCTGTCATCCATTCTTCCGACAAATGACAGTGCATTTTATTTTTGCGGACCAGAAGGATTCATGAAAGCAATGTATCAAAACCTGAAAAAATACAATGTGGCGGAAAAAGATATCCATTTTGAATTTTTCGGACCAGCAAAAGCAATAACTGCTTAAAACTCATTCAAGAAAGGGTGCCTGCAAGATAGGCACCCTTTTTTGTATCTATTATTCTTCCAATGTTGATGTATCACCTGTTGGAAGACCGAGCTCCCATGATTTCAGGAGACGGCGCATGATTTTACCACTGCGCGTTTTTGGAATGGAATCTTTTACTTCCAATTCCCTTGGGGCAGCATGTGCACTCAGACCCGTTTTAATAAATTGACGGATTTCCTCAAGCAATTCATCAGATTCTTTATAGCCATCATTCAGCGTAATAAACGCTTTGATGATTTCACCGCGCTCCGGATCCGGCTTACCGATAACACCAGCCTCCGCAACGGCTTCATGCTCAATCAATTTACTTTCAACTTCAAATGGTCCGACACGTTCACCGGATGTGTTGATCACATCGTCAAGACGACCCTGGAACCAGAAGTACCCATCTTCATCCTTATATGCACTGTCACCGGAGACGTACCAGCCGTTGATAAAATAGCTTTCAAATTTCTCCGGACGTTTCCAGATTTTACGCATCATCGATGGCCATCCTTTTTTGATCGCCAGGTTGCCCATCTGGTTTGGCGGAAGTTCATTTCCTTCATTATCCACGATCGATGCTTCAATTCCAGGAAGCGGCTTACCCATTGAACCGGATCGGATTTCCATGGAAGGAATGTTGACAATAAGCTGTGCTCCTGTCTCCGTCATCCACCATGTATCATGAATTCTTAAATCAAATGCTTCCAGTCCCCATGAAACCACTTCAGGATTCAGCGGCTCCCCGACACTCATAATATGGCGCAATGAAGAAAGATCGTGTTTCTTCGGTATTTCTGAACCTGCACTTACCAATTTCCGCAGGGCGGTCGGCGCTGTATACCATACCGTTACATTATATTTATCAAGTGTCCCGTACCATGCATCCGGACTGAATCTGCCACCACGGACAACGTTGGTCACTCCATACAGCCATGGGGCAAATATACCGTAGCTTGTTCCGGTAACCCAGCCCGGGTCAGCTGTACACCAGTATACGTCATCTTTCTTCAGATCAAGCACCCATTCCGCGGTTGCATAATGCTGAATCATTGCATTATGGACATGATATACACCTTTTGGTTTACCTGTGGAACCAGATGTATAATGAATGACCATGCCATCTTCCAAATCAACCCATTCCATCTCAAAATCGGTTGATGCATCTTTCATTTCCTTATCGTAATCAATGTATTTGTCAGATGTTTCCTTACTGTCGCCGACCAGAACAATCTTTTTCAAATCAGGCAAATCATCCTGCGGCACCCGCTCAAGCAAATCCGGTGTCGTAATCAGCATGCTTGCTTCACTGTCCTGCAGACGGTCACGTACTGCCTGTTCCATGAATGCTTCAAATAGCGGACCGGCAATTGCCCCCACTTTGAGAATCCCTAAAAATGCCGCATAAAACTCAGGGCTTCTAGGGAGAAACAGGAAGATTCGTTCGCCTTTTTCCACATTGTATTTTTTTAACACATTGGCAAACTGGTTACTGCTTTTTTTCAAATCATCGAAAGTCAATGATTCTTCCCGATCCGGTGAGGAGTAATGCAGCGCAATTTTGTCCTTCGTATCCGGATTTTCGGCATGGCGGTCAATTGCCTCATATGCCATATTTACTTTACCAGTTTCATTCCAGCTGAAGTTCTTTTTCATATCATCCCATGAAAAAGTCTTCCGCATTTTTTCATAGTCCTGTAGATTATGATTACCTTCGCGTGCAGGTATTTTTTCCGTATGCATCCTATCACCTCATCCTGAAAATTTTGAAACCGTTTGCAATCCTTTTTAATAAAGGAATACGATACAATTGCATCAAATATGCAATTATATATAATTGTTAAAACATTTTGGTAACTAATTTCTATTTTAGAACATTTGGTGACAATTGAAAAGTAATATACACACAGCAAAAATTTTTAACTGAAATTCTCCCGGAATCCCGATTGTTTCATCGCTATTCTTCATGGTTTAATTTAAAAATATTACGGGAATGCGCTTACATATAAACTTCACTAATCATAATTTTATGGCAATGGTGTTAAATATACTGTCCATATTGGTGAAACAAACCACAATGATTGGTTATGAATGGGGATGATTTCCATGAAGCGGGGAAAGGAAAACAAACCTGAAAAGAAGTTAAAGCGGAAAAAGAAGAATGAATTGACGGAAAATGATGTTACGGTTGTCGATAAGGACGTTGCCAAAAAAGCAGTGGTTGCAACAGGTATCGGCAATGCCATGGAATGGTTTGATTTCGGGATTTATTCATACCTGGCAGCAACAATCGGCAAAATTTTCTTTCCGGAAATGGAAGGGTCGACACAGTTAGTGTTCAGTTTTGCAACATTTTCCATTGCATTTCTTGTACGGCCTCTTGGGGGAATGTTTTTCGGTTCGCTTGGTGATAAGATCGGACGCAAAAAAGTTCTGGCGATTACGCTGATTATGATGGCATTTGCGACATTGAGCATTGGTCTGATACCAACGTATGCTTCAATCGGTCTGACAGCACCAATTTTACTGCTGGTAGCACGGCTGATTCAAGGCTTCTCAACCGGCGGGGAATATTCCGGAGCCATGACATTTATTTCCGAATCCACCCCGGACAGCAGACGCGGGGTTATGTCCAGCGGTCTTGAGGTTGGGACATTGATTGGTTATATCGGCGGTTCCGGTATTGTGACACTTCTAACCTTCGTGCTTGGATCTGACACGATGTTGGATTGGGGCTGGCGCATTCCATTTCTAATCGCTGCACCAATCGGTATTATCGGTTTTTATTTGCGAACACATCTGGAAGAAACACCAGCATTTGAAAAGATGGAGGAACAAAAAGAAGAGTCAGAGGAAAAATCCCGTCATGTTCCACTGAAAGATCTTGTTCTGTATCACCGAAAAGCATTATTAATGGGATTGATTCTGGTTCTGTTCTACAATGTGATTGATTATACAATTTTGACCTATATGCCTTCCCACCTAACCGCAGTACTCGGATACGGACAAACAAAAGGGTTGCTGTTAATTCTGATTGTCATGTTTATTATGATTCCAATCGTGTTGCTGATGGGTTATTTTGGTGACCGCATCGGTAATAAACGAATCATTCAGTCAAGTTTAATCGGGTTTATTTTACTTGCGGTTCCATCATTTATGCTGATTGATACCAATACTACGATTCTTGTTTTTATTGGAATTATGATAATGGCCATTCTCCTGGCAGCATTAATGGGAACCATGCCATCACAGCTGCCGTCATTGTTTTTTACAGAGGTAAGGTACGGCGGATTGGCATTAACGTATAATATTTCCGTTTCCTTATTCGGCGGAACAGCACCACTTGTGGTTTCCTGGATGGTGAACATATCCGGAAGTCATCTTGCACCGGCATTTTATGTGATTTTTGTTTCGCTGATAGGAATTGTAGTGGTCTCCCTGTTCCTCAAGAAAACATCCGGAAAACCATTGAGAGGATCCCCGCCAGCTATTGCAGAAGAAGAAAATCTGCAGGAGACAATCAGTAATGACAACGATGAACTTTGGTGGACCAAAGAGAAAGACCGGATTGACAGACAAAAAAGGGATCATAATAGTCATTAAATTGAAAACACCGATACATCCAGAAAATAGGGATGTAACGGTGTTTTTACTGTGGAAAAAAATGAATTGGCATATTCGTTTTCATACACGAAAACCGAACCCATTCATAACATTTAATAGTTGAAACCTACGCCCCCGGCAGGATTCGAACCTGCGACACATGGTTTAGGAAACACATAGAAAGCGTTTCACGACATTCCAATCATTTTTAATTTGTTAATTTGTCGGGGGCTGCCGACTAAATTGGTCAAAAACATTTTAATTTATTCTGATTCATTGCGACCTGTACTTACCAAATGTGTGACCAGAATATGAGCTTTTAGTTCCACTCCTGGAATGACTATCCATGAAAAAATTGATTTGATTGTATATGCTATTAATGCCCTGCAATAAATGGATATAGCTTAAAAATAGAATTTTTGTTAAATTATAAAAAGTTGTTTAAAATTTATGTACTTACGTGAAAAATATGGTACTGTTTTAGTAATTGGTTATTCCAGAATACGATTGGGCCTATTATGTGGAATAAGAATATGGGGTAAAAACAATGCAAAAACGAAACCACTATGTACAAGAGAAGAAGGCTAAAATAAAGAAAGTACGCCAACTAGAACATTATCTGGATCATGGCATTTATGAGTTTAATAACGAATTAAGAGTTCTGTTTAATAAGACGGAAAGTAATTCCCCCATTCTCGACAGTTCATTTGACACTCATGACTTTGATCAAAAATGGTCACCCCAGTTAGAAGAAGGAGAGTTGGAGAGCTGGCAAAAACCCTTAGAGGTTAAAAATAACAAACACAAACTTTTTCGAGGAA
Organism: Virgibacillus siamensis; assembly: GCF_039522605.1. Taxonomy (GTDB): domain Bacteria; phylum Bacillota; class Bacilli; order Bacillales; family Amphibacillaceae; genus Lentibacillus; species Lentibacillus siamensis. Next base: position 315,484 of record NZ_BAAADS010000018.1, on the reverse strand, counting down.
ACATGATGTGGTTTTGCAGCAATGGAGACATTAAAGTATTTTCTAAAACTGAAACATTGACCATTTGTAATAACAAAGAAAATTATTTGAATAGGGTTGGGAACTATGCGTATTTTTCAAGATATTTTAAACTTCCAGAACTGATATACCAAGATGATGATAAATATCAACTGGTAGAAAGGTATATTGATTGTCAAAGGAAAAGTAATCAAGACATTCCATTCATATTGAAAAATATTTATGATGACTATACGAGTTACTTTTCCACTATGAAACGTGAATCAAGACTAGCTTATTATACGTTGAACGATCTTTTAAAAACCAGTTCTAATGCTATTCAAGTTGAGCATGTTAAGTACATGTTTGACAATATAAACACCCAATTATTTGAAATAAAATTTCCCTTTATCAGACTTCATGGGGATCTATGGACAGCAAATATTCTTTTGGAAAAAGAAAAAAATGAACCTTTAGGAATGTGGTACATTGACTGGGATGAATCAGGAGATTATATTTTCTTTTATGACTTTTTCAAGTTCATGTGGAATGAATTAGATGTGAATGGTCATAGTGAATATTACGAGTGCTATCTAAATGGTGAATTTGATAACCATTTCAAGAAAGTATTTGATATTTTTCAACTTGAGTTTCACCCCGAATTTAAAAAGGATTATTTTTGTATGTTTATTTTAAACTTTCTCCTAGATGATTCTGGGCGGATGCCATACGAATTAAAGCTAAAAGAAGCAACTGATTTTCAACAAAAGATATTGCTAAATGATAATTATTCATGACGTTAGCCTATGCCGCTATCGGGCGCATTTCATTAATAAGGGAGAGCGCCAATATTGCATTAGGCCCAGTTTGTTGAAAGTTGCCCCTCAAGGATTGAGGGGCTTGATTTTTGGTTTTATTAAGTCATGATTTTATAGATTTTAAGGATTAATCGTATATTATAGCTTTTCCTTGTTCACGTAACTTTTTTAAAGATGTAAGCATATGATTTATTTCTTTATCGGAATGTCTTTCCCATGAACCTAATTCAGCTATTATTTTTAAAGGAGATTTAGACCTATAAGAACGTGTTGGATTTCCAGGAAACCTTTTGTCAGTTACGTTCGGATCATTTTCAAATTCACCTAATGGTTCTACAATATAAACTCTTTCTTTTGATTTAGATGTTGCTAATTCAGCACCCCATTTAGCAGCATCTAATGTTGCAGTAAAATATATATAGTTGGATTTTTTGTCTTGGTAATTTGATAAGCGTTGAGTTTCTAATAAATCTCCAATTTTTAGTTCTGCTTTAGTACCATGAAAGAAAGGACCACTATCTAAGGCATCTTTTTTGTCACCCATATTTATACACCTCTCATATTTTTAGATTTGTATATAACAGTATAGTATGCGAATCTTAGAAAGAGTAGTCTATAAATAATTTATGAATAATAGTACAATGAAAGTAGAGAGAATAATATCGAACGATAATTACCAATTATTAGTTTTTAATTAGCAGTCAACATTTTTCGTTGCTGGGGTTTTTATGGACTGACATATGGTGTGTATTTAAATACAAGGCCCATTTTGCGGTATAAATAAAGGTATCTCATTTTAGAGTATGGGAGGTTCTTTTCCTATGGTAAATAGGCCTAAAATCAAAATTGTTGATGATGCGGATTTGAGACAAAAGATTGAGAAAAATGCTGATCTTATTAGTCAAGTTGACCTTGCAAAGTGGGCAATTATTGTAGCAAAGCACATACTTCCGTATCTTGAAAAGGAATTTCCCAACAGCGACAAAATAACAAACGGATTTGAAACCAACGAACTCTGGCAAAGAGGAAAAGCAACTGTTCATCAGGTTAGACAGGCTGGTTTTAAGGTTCATGAAGTTGCTAGGGAGTGTAAGAGCGAAACAGCGAAGTCAGCAGCAAGAGCCGTTGGTCAGGCTGTTGGCGTGGGACATATGAGAGGTCATGCGATGATGGCTACGGATTATGCAATTAAAGTAATTAATCTTGCCTTTAACAATGACATTATGAAGGTGACGGAAGAAAGAGATTGGCAACTGTATGAACTGAATAAGTATATCAAAGGTGAAATATCTGGGTGATCACCTTGTTTCCCCCTCGCTTAATAGGTTACTTCATTGATACTGTACAAAAGGGCATATTTCCATAAACTGTTGGGTTATATAAATCTTAAAACGAAAGAGAGGTTAGTAGATGGAGACTGTTAACGAAGAAACGCAGGATTTTTCGCTTGAATCCTTGGAATCGACCTTTAATAAACTTTCAAATGCTTATAAAAGCATGACAGAGAAAGGTTCAAATACAACCCTTGTCAAAAAGAGACAAAACGCTGTAAAAATTGGTTTAGAAAGCCTTAAAAATACTTGGAATGGGAGAAAATTTTCTCATGACGAGGAAACTGCATTGACTTCTAAAGACGTTCTACGAGGTATGATTCCTTCCATCGAAAAACAGATAGCAAAGGCAAAAGAAGGTAGTTCCCAAAAAACATTAAATGAGCGTCGCTTAACTGCCCTTAAACTGGCAATTGAATCCTTAGAGGACCGTCTTAAATAATTTTGTTTGTTCATTTTAACAGTTCCAGAAACGGGCGCCATTCTTGAATAAGTTGAGCTTTTCATTCAAGGATTGGACATTTAGCAGATTCGCGGATGAATATACAAAGTCAGTGAGTTTTTAAAATGGCGGCCCCGCGTGTTGATGGGGCCACTATTTAATTTAGACCTGGATTTGCTGGAGTTCTTTAATCGTTTCTTCAAGATTAATACGCCTTTTGTGCAGCTGCTGTTCTTCATCAATAATGGATGCCAAATGTTCCTTGAGTTGTGCTTTCACGCTCTTGATCAACTCAGGTGATCGACATCCTAAGCTTTGTTTCATCTGAAAAATGAGTTGGATGTCCTTTAGGGTCATCCCCATCTCTTTCATGTCGGTAACTGCTTGGAAGTCCATCACTTCTTTTTCACTGTACTCTTTATATGTGCCGTCTTGCTTGGGGCTTAGTAGATGAAGCTTTTCATAATGCCTAACTGTATCCTTTGTAGTGTTGAGGTTTGTAATAAATTCGCCGATTTTCATTCTTCTATCTCCTCCATTCATTTGTCATCCGCGTCAATGTTCAATTGACGTCATTGTAAAGATGACATGTTGCCTTGTTAAAAAGGCTTTCCCTTATTAAACAATGCGGGGTGTACCCCGTGTCAACAGGAAATGTTAAAAAGTTTCAATTAGGAATAAAACACATGATATAATGTTTGAAACAAAGTGGGACGAAAAAATTGTGTTTGTTTAATGATTGCACATTTGATATAAGTGTGTTGCTTTCCAAAAAAGTAACATTTAATAATACCGCAAACGGACGTTTTCCGGAATAAAGAACAGCCCCAAAATTGCCGTGTTAAGGCGCTAATGTCTAATATGGGTTAACGCTGATATTGCATCATAAGGCACAATTATGGAATATGAAAAACCTTAAAATCAGAATATAGAATGTGTACATTCATGTTATTCGTGGTATAATGTATGTAGAAAGTTCATAAAATAATAAAGACCGCCCATGCTGTTACATGAGGCGGCCAATAGACCAAACCCCATCAAGAGGGGCTAGGTAGCATAAGGAAAAAATAATCCCTCCGCTACACCCAACGCATGTGAGGGGTTATTTTTTTTGGTTTTTGTCAGACATAATAATAGCCACCAGTACCCCGAAGGATATCATGACCGATAATATACCAACAATGTCCATGGTAAGCACCTCCCTCCCCGGGAAGTCTCCCAAAGAAGACTAACGGCGAACGACAATGCTACCATACCCCTCATGCGAAGCCAGTCTATTGTATTTAATTGTAACATATTGCTATCATTTACATCTTAATTCTATGCTTATTTTGTATAAATCATTGTTCCTACGGTATTGCGCCTTATCCGTGTCTTTATAATAACTCGGGAGTTTGACACTTATATATTCAGAATTTGCCTTTAAAGCTTATGATGGCTTTATTTTTTTTCAAATTTTTAATTAAATTATTGAGTACTGTTTAGTACTATATTATAATAGGGGTATCTAAAAAGATTTGAGGGATATCCATGCGCATTAAAAAAAGTGTATCCAAGAATTCTGTCTCCTATTCTGTTATTGAAAATGTTAGAGATATTAATGGGAAATCAACTACGAAAGTCATTGAAGCTTTAGGTAACGAACAGGAAATTCGTGAAAGACATCCTGGTGTTGACCCCGAAGCATGGGCGCGTGCCTATGCAAAAAAATTAAGTGAAGAAAAAAAGCTAAAGTCAGAAACGATTATCATCAAGCACAATCCAACGAAGCCGATACCAAAAGGGGAAAAACGATCTTTTAACGTTGGTTATCTTTTCTTGAAGTCGATTTATCATCAACTAAAACTAGATAAAATATGTAAAGATATTTCTGACCGACACAACTTTACATACGATTTAAACAAGATTCTAGCTCTCCTCATATACATGCGTGTTATTTACCCAACTTCAAAAAAAGGAACACTAGAGAGGGCGGATGATTTACTGGAGTCCCATTCAGTAGATACACAGCATATATACCGGGCATTAGATATCTTAGCTGAGGAATCCGATACGATCGAAAAGACAGTATACAAAAATAGCACAGCTATCGTTGAACGAAAGACTGAGCTCCTTTACTATGACTGTACAAATTTCTATTTCGAGATTGAAGAAGAAGAAGGCCTGAAACAATATGGGATGTCGAAAGAAAACCGCCCGAATCCAATCGTTCAAATGGGATTATTTATGGATGGCAGTGGTCTTCCACTCGCCTTTGTAATCAACCGTGGGAGTCAAAATGAGCAGCCAACATTAAAGCCTCTGGAGAAAAGGATCTTGAAAGATTTTCACCTATCTAAATTTGTCGTCTGTACAGATGCCGGGCTTTCTTCCCATGAAAACCGATTGTACAATTCCATGAATAAACGGGCTTATGTCACCACACAATCCATCAAAAAATTAAAAAAGCATTTGAAAGAGTGGGCTTTGGATCCTTCAGGGTGGGAGATGGTGGATTCTACTCAGAAAGTGGCCGCCAAGAAAAGAAAACAAACAATCAACCTGAATGATCTTGATCTTAAAAAGGATAAGCACGTATACCATAAAGAACGCTGGATCAATGAAAATGGATTAGAACAAAAATTGGTCGTTACCTTTTCGCCGAAACATAAACGCTATCAAGCAGGTATTCGTGAAAAACAAATAGATAGCGCACTAAAAAAGCTCGATAATCCTTCTCGGATGGAGAAAAAGCGGACCAACTCACCAGATCGTTTTATACAGTCCACACATGTCACAGAAGATGGAGAGATTGCTGGAAAGAGTAAGTACACCATTAATTCAGCACTCGTTGATGAAGAAGCGAAATTTGATGGCTTTTATGGTGTATGTACAAACTTGGAAAGCACACCAGGAGAAATCGTTAAAATCAACCAACGACGCTGGGAGATTGAAGAGACCTTCCGCATCTTAAAAAGTGAAATGCGAACGCGACCGGTCTTCCTCCAAAAAGATGAGCGTATCAAGGCCCACTTTTTAGTATGCTTTTTGTCATTATTGACTTACCGCTTAATTGAAAAGAAAATGGACGAGTCAGCTACCTGTTTTGAAATCATTCAAACATTACGGGAAATGCGTGTATTGAAAGCTACAAACGAAGGCTACATTCCTACTTATACCAGAACTGATCTAACAGACAAATTGCACGACGTTTTCGGATTTCGAACAGACACGGAAATCGTGCCAATACAAAAAATGAAAAAAACTTTAAAAGAGGTAAAAAAACATAAATAGTACTCACTTTTTAGCACTAAAAAAATCACAGATGCGCCTAGTATAAAGACGTTTCTGTGATTTTTACTGTCAAACATGAGATTTTGGTAACTAATTTCTATTTTAGAACATTTGGTGACAATTGAAAAGTAATTTCTTTCTGCAAAAGGTTAAAGCGAAAAAAGAAGAGTGAATTTAAACGGTCCTTTCCATTACGCTTTTAACTTGAACAATTAGTTTAAAAGTAACAGAGATCGGGTAACGAATTAAATAAGTGAACAAAATTCCGTAGGAGGGTTAAAATTGAAACCAACCGTAAAAGAATTTCAGGATGACACGGCATTAATGAAAGAAGTAAAGTCACAGGCAGGAAAAGGAGTATCCAAGGATAACATGTACGTAATGTCTCATGATGATGATCGAACTGACCGGGTCGCTGGAAATGTTGATGCCAACAAGGTTGGAATCCAAGAAGAAGGGTTGGACACCGCAGTAAATAATATCTTTCGGAAAAAAGGGGATGAACTCAGAACTAAGTTTAATGAACTCGGTTTTTCAAAAGATGAAGCAAGTGAGTTGGAAGAGAAGTTGGACCATGGTGAAATTTTACTCGTAATTACGAATGAATAAACATTTCAAAAATATGTACCCTTTGCACCTGTGCAAAATGGTTGGTTAACTACCAACCATTTTTTAATAACTTATAAGCTGGCTGAGTCAAATATAATTACCCGTATTTCTCAAGCCATTTAACTGTACTAATTTCAGTACCACATTCCGATGATTTAATTGAAAACTCATCCATGATATTTCTGACACCGGGCAATCCTACTCCCAAACCATTTGACGATGAAGTGTAAGGTCGCAAAGCCCGTTGTATCTCCCCAATCCCTGGCCCGTTATCAACCGCGGATAAACTAATGCCTATTTTACAAGCCCGTTCCACTGACATGGCGTTAATCACACCGCAATGGGCAAATAAGAAAATATTTCGTGCCAATTCAGAAACGACAGTTGTTATTTTTGCCTGGTCAAGCTTTCCGAACCCAAGTTCAATTGTCAGTGCTCTTACTATTTTTCTGGCACGAATTATATCTTTATCGCTGTTTATTTCAATCACATGAACTATTTGATTATCTTCTGCTGGCATCAGAAACGTTACCCCCTCTATAAAAATTTTATAGAGGTTAATAAACTTTTAACAAGTAGGCACTTTTTAGTTTGATAGTTACCAAAGTATACTAATAGTTAGATGGTCTGCAGATAAAAAAGCAAATAATCTTAAGGACTGAAATCATTGCAGACCTTATTATCCCTATGGTAACTAATCTTCTGCTCCGGTGGTGTATTGTTTGTAATTAAGATTGTAGTTATGAATGGGAGTGACCATTGTAATTTGAGGGAGTGTCTGTCAGCTTTGTTTCAATTTCTTTTTTATGAATTTTATGTGCTAAGCGAATAATGAGACCAATAGCCATTTGAGCACTTCCAATTATAAATAAAGTTATGGCAAGCTCTTCTAACGACTTGTAATAAAACAAAAAACTGCCAACAAAGTATATTCCAGTAAGTGAATTACAGAAAAGTGTGTACTTGTCAATCTACTTTTACTATCTTTACACTTTTATTAAATAGATTTCTTTACACCTTTTCACCTTCCAACTGGAGATATTATCAAATTGTTAATTTTCACAATGTGTTTATATCTTTAAATTCGGGTAGATAAATTTAAATGGACAGCTGCATATTGGAGGTGACAACATGTTTTGGACAATTATCGCCGTCTTATTAATCCTATGGCTGTTAGGCTTTTCCTTCCACATACTTGGAGGATTAATTCACATTCTATTGATTGTTGCGGTGATTGTAATCATTATCAAGCTAATTCGTTCCGTGACAAATAGTTAATTTTACAGGAGGGATCCTTAAATGAGTAATGAAGAAAAGAATGATAAACAACAACAGTTAGACCAATTTCGGGCGTATGACCATGGAAAGAAACTTACCACCAACCAAGGTCTGAAAATGGCTGAGGATGAGTTCTCACTTAAAGCTGGTGAGCGTGGACCGACACTCATGGAAGACTTTCATTTCCGTGAGAAGATGACGCACTTCGATCATGAACGTATTCCCGAACGTGTTGTACATGCCAGAGGTTATGCTGCACACGGTGAATTTCAAGTTTATGAATCAATGAAAGAATACACAAAAGCAGGATTTTTACAGGATCCATCCATTAAAACGCCAGTATTTGTGAGATTTTCAACTGTAGCAGGATCCAAGGGTTCTTTCGATACGGCACGGGATATCCGGGGTTTCGCAACCAAATTTTATACAGAAGAAGGTAATTACGATTTGGTTGGAAATAACGCTCCGGTATTTTTCGTTCAAGATGGCATTAAATTTCCCGATTTTGTTCATGCGGTAAAACCGGAACCGCATAATGAAATGCCGCAAGCTCAATCTGCACATGATACTTTTTGGGACTTTGTAGCAAATAATCAAGAAACAGCCCATGCCGTTATGTGGCATATATCAGATCGGGCCATCCCACGAAGTTATCGAATGATGGAGGGATTTGGTGTTCATACATTTCGCTTTATTAATGAGCAAGGCAAAATAAGTTTCGTCAAGTTCCACTGGAAACCTGTTCTTGGAGTGCATTCACTGGTCTGGGATGAGGCTCAAAAAATAGGCGGTAAAAACCCTGATTTCCATCGTCAGGATTTATATGACTCTATTGAAAATGGTGATTATCCTGAATTTGAATTGGGCGTTCAAATTATCGATGAAGAAGATGAATTTAATTTTGACTTTGATATATTGGACCCAACCAAGCTTTGGCCGGAAGAGGATGTCCCGGTAAAATTAATAGGCAAAATGACGTTAAACCGCAATGTCGATAATGTATTTGCTGAAACAGAACAAGTTGCTTTTCATCCTGGACATGTTGTACCTGGTATTGACTTTTCCAATGATCCTTTATTACAAGGAAGACTATTCTCATATACGGACACCCAGTTAATTCGGCTGGGAGGGCCAAATTTTCATGAACTTCCTATCAATCGACCTGTTTGTCCTTTCCACAACAATCAGAGGGATGGTTACGGACGACAAACAATCAATCAAGGCCAGACCAGTTACTACAAAAACTACCTTGCTAACAATACTCCAACCCCTGCTTCTCCAGAGGAAGGTGGATATGAGCATGTACATGAGAAAGTGGAGGGGCGTAAAGTTCGATCAAGGAGTGAAAGCTTTAAGGAGCATTTTTCCCAGGCAACTTTATTCTGGAACAGTATGAGTGAGCCTGAGAAGCAACATATTATAGATGCATTCAGTTTTGAATTAGGTAAAGTGCAAAACAAATCAATCCGTCAGCAAATCGTCGATATGTTTTCCAATGTCAGCATGAGTCTGGCGAAAGAATTCGCAAAAAATATAGGTGCTGACATACCGTCCGGTGAGGACACGTTGATTACAAAATCCTCCCCTGCATTAAGTCAAGAAAATTCTATAAAAACGCCAGCAACCAGGAAAACCGGTGTTATTTTAATGGATGGGTTTGAGGAGGATGTGAAACGAATTATCGATTCACTAAATAGTGAAGGTGTCCAAACGGAAATTATTAGTAATCGGTTAGGATTGAAAAGAGGCGTTAACGGCATCGAACTAGAAGCAGACCATACGTTTGAAACTGCTGACCCCGTATTATTCGATGCACTTTACGTTGCAGGAGGTAAGGATATCAATGAAGCTTCATTAAAAAAGATACAATATTATACCGATGAGACTTTTGCACATTATAAGACAATCGGTGCAACACACGAAGGCAAAGAATGGTTGGACAAACACAAATTGAGCGGAAACAGCGGTGTCATAACGGAAGACGATTGGAAGGTCTTCACTCGCCAATTCATAGAAGCCATTACTGAACATCGCCACTGGAGCCGAAAACTGACTGGATAAACATGTCATAATAAAAATGGAGGTGAGGTAATTGTCGCAATTAACCGTCGGACTTATTCCATGTCCCGATGCACCAGAAAAGTTAGCAGATAACTTCAAAAAGAAATTACCTGACTTCTTAACAAAAAATGTTTCAAAACAAGTGGAGTGGTCTATTGAAGTTACAACAGATCCTCTTATTGGCTCAGCTGAAGATACGCAGGAATTGATGGACGAAACGGATGCTGTGAAGAAGGAAAAGAATTGGGATATTGCCATGCTTAACAGACTTGCCTTTGTTTGACGATAAAGATTTAGTAGTCGCTGATGGTGACTATAATCGGCAAATAGGACAAATTTCAATTCCAGCGTTCGGGTCATTTCCTTTAAACATTCGCGTTAGGAAAGTATTGCTACAAGTTGTAAGGGAGTTATACCAACATAAGGTACAAAACGATAGGAATGAAACGGCCGCAACAACAGAAGACGGTATGACGGAAAGTGAAAGGGGCACTGTGTCCAGACAATTTTTGTTTTCTTTGATTCGCCGGGAACACTCCACTCCTACAGGTGAAAAAATGGATCTCCATCTCATCATTCGTCCCCGCATTCAAGCGAGGCTGCGTGTTCTGTCCGGAATGACATACGCAAATCGCCCGTGGGGGATTATTCCGGCATTTAAACCCGTTGTGGCAGCCGGCTTTGCAACAGGGGCTTACGGCCTTATTTTCCCGACCTTATGGAAATTGAGCGGAGCATTTGAACTCTTACGCTTTTTAGGATTAATGATTGCAGCAATCTTCAGTATTATTGTGTGGATAATCGTTTCCCATAATTTATGGGAAAGGCCAGCGAAAAGTAACGATAAATTTGTTAGAAAATTATACAACCGAACAACAATAGCTACTTTAACAGTGGCGGTATTATGTTATTATATTACGCTTTTTGTATTATTCCTGCTGACGGTCCTTTTGTTTGTTCCACCGAGTCTGTTTCAATCATTGGGGGGATTAAAATCATCCGTTGAATTTTGGAATTATACGAAGCTAGCTTGGCTTGCAACTTCAATTGCAACTTTTGCAGGGTCAATTGGTGTTGGTCTCGAAAATCAAGAAATGGTTCGTAATATTATGTATGGATACAGGCAAAATCAGCGCTCCAAATACTATCGTGACCAGCAAGAAGAAAACAGTAACCAAAAGAGTAATTAAAATACTTTAGGCAACAGCCTGTATCACAGGTACAGGTTTTCCTTGCCCCAAAGTTGGTTATAGAATATTGGAGTACCTAGACGAGGAGTGGTGTTATGAAGGAGAAGCGTACCGGAGAAATCATGACAGAACAATTAATAGAATGGGGAGTAGACCATATCTACGGTCTTCCTGGGGATTCGATTAACGAATTTGTTGATGATTTACGGCATAAGGAAGATAAAATCCGTTTTATACAAGTACGACATGAAGAAGTTGGAGCGCTATCAGCAAGTGCATATTCGAAATTGACCGGTAAACTTGGCGTTTGCCTATCTATTACTGGCCCCGGTGCCATTCACATGCTAAATGGATTATATGATGCAAAACAGGACGGGGCACCCGTGCTGGCAATTGTTGGGCAGGTTACGAGCAGCATGGTTGGTACCGACGCTTTCCAAGAGGTTAATTTGGAACGATTATTTGATGATGTAGCAGTTTTCAACCGGCGTGCAGAATCCGCTGAACAACTACCCGACTTGCTTAATAAAGCAATCCGATCTGCTTACACGGAAAGTGGGGTTTCCGTCTTGGTTGTTCCTGATAATTTATTTGCTGTTAAGCATGAAAAAGATGAATTTATAACAGCCCCTACTTACGTTAAATCTCAATACGAACCTAATCAGGAATCTATTCAGGAAGCGGCAAACCTTATTAACCAGGCTGAAAAACCAATCATTCTCGCTGGACGTGGAACGCGCGAATCAAGAAAAGAGCTCATTGATTTTGCCGAAAAAATCAATGCACCAATTGTGTTAAGTTTGCTTGGAAAAGGCACTATTCCGGATTACCACGAACTGAATCTTGGCCAGCATGGTCAAATCGGGACCAAACCCGCTTATGAGGCAATAATGGAAACAGATTTATTGCTGCTGATTGGTACATCGTTTCCATATAGGGAATATTTGCCTGACCATACAAATGCCGTTCAAATCGACTTGAAATCCAAAAAGATTGGCAGCCTCTACCCAATTACGACGGGATTATGCGGGGATGTCAGACAGATTTTGCCTTCATTAACGGAAAAAGTGAAGGCAAACGAACATACGGCGTATCTGAAAAAGTATCAGGAAAAGATGAAGAAGTGGCACATTAACATGATCAAAGAAAAGAAGGAGGAACAGAATCCAATTCAAGCACCACAGCTGATGTATGCACTGGAACAAGAAGTAGAAAATGATGCAATAATTTCCTGTGATGTCGGAAATGTAACCGTTTGGACCACCCGATTCTTCCCGTTTACAAATCAGCAGTTTATCATTTCCGGCCGACTGGCATCGATGGGAATCGGTCTTCCCGGGGCGATTGCAGGAAAAGTTGCCAACCCTGACAAACAAGTAGTAGCAATCTGCGGGGATGGCGGCTTTTCCATGGTGATGCACGATTTTGTGACTGCTGTTAAATATGATTTACCTATTAAAGTGGTTGTACTGAACAATAGTCGCCTCGCTATGATCAAATATGAACAACAGGAAATGGGGAACCTGAATTACAAAACGGGTCTTGGTGAAATAAATTTTGCCAAATTCGCTGAATCATGTGGTGGTGAAGGGTATCGTATTGAAAAATCGGAGGATCTATCCAATGATTTAAAACGTGCATTTGAATCTTCCAAACCGGCTGTGATTGATGTCGCAATAGAAGATATGGCTCCGCTTCCAGGCAAAATCCATTTTGATCAGGCAGTCAAATACGGGGAATATTTAATAAAAGAGTTTTTCACCAATAATAAAATGGAGTTTCCAGAAGTGAAAAAGTCGTTGAAACGTTTATAAAAGAAATTATCAGACAAACAGAGGCCAAATGATGCGGTTACGGCATGAACAGCTGCTATCTGACTTACCCCAGCAGCAATTACTTGGCCAGCATAGAGAGTGTTGTGCATTACGAGGGAACCGTTGTGGAAAAAATCATGCAACCGTTAATTATGTATTCAGCTTTTCCCCATATAAATTTTATATGTACCACATGATTGTAATAAATGAAATGAAACGGAGAGGCTAGCACAATAATCCAGTGTGGGAGAACGCATTATTGGGGAGAAGCTTGCCCGCCATATAAGGATCAACAGTTAAAAGATGATGCAATAACCATCAAGGAGATGCACCTATTTATCCGGAACACAATGACGAGTATTTGCAAGAATGCATGAACAACCTGAAGGAAAAGGGTGTACAATTGTATTATTTACATTGTCCTCCAAAAGACACTGGATGATAAAATTTTGTCCGGTGTCTACATTATTTTATTGATCATTATATAATTTGAACATCCTGATGTCCTAGAGGAATTAAATTAATCAATTGTTAAACTATTAACGAAAGACAAGGTGATTAAAGCAAATGTGGATCCGCCATCCTTTTTTTAAATACATGACAGGTGCCATACTAGTCGTAATTTTTATCTTTTTTCTGGGGCAAATAGATTTCTTTCTTGCTCCATTCAAAAAAGTAGTGGCTACTTTACTTTTTCCAATTATTATTGCAGGACTTCTCTATTATATTTTAAACCCTGCAGTTAAATTATTATCAAAACCGAAATATATACCTAAACCAGTTGCTATCTTACTAGTTTATGCGATTATTGGAATGCTAGTATTCCTTGCCGGACATTTTGCAGGAGGTGTCATCAGCCAACAATTTGAACAGTTCTCTAAACAAATTCCGAATAAAATTGAACAATTGGCAAATGAAACAAAACATTTAGTGAACAGTTCCCAGTTCGGTTCTTTTTCTTTTCAAGAACTAAAACAAAAAGCAGTTTCTTACTCTAGTAATTTGTTAAGTGGAATAGGCAGTAATATTTCCCAAATTATTTCCCTAATCGCAGGCATTGCCACTACATTAGTAATTGTGCCTTTCATTTTGTTTTATTTTCTTAAAGAAGATCACAAGTTTGCTTCTCTGATGGAAAAACTTATCCCGGATAACCATTATGAAGAAGGGAAAAAATTTTAAATGATATTGATCGTACACTTTCTGCTTACATTATCGGTCAACTTACGGTGGCTTTCGTTGATGGGATTTTAATGTATATTGGATATCTGATAATAGGAATTCCTTATGCCGCTGTTCTGGGAATATTCGTTATGGTTACCGCTATTATTCCATTAATCGGACCCATATTAGGTATATTACCAGCCATTATGGTAAGTTTATTATTAAATCCAGTGAAGGTAATTTACATTTTAATTTTAACGATCGTTGTACAACAATTGGAAGGTAATCTTATTTCTCCACAAGTGTTAGGCAAACGATTAGACCTACATCCATTGACTGTTATTTTATTGCTGGTTGTTGCAGGTGCCTTATATGGATTTATTGGGGTTTTGCTAGCGATTCCTTTATATGCCGTTTTAAAGGTTACCAGCAAAAACCTTTATAAAATTTACCAGCTTCGTGAATAAATTCAGCACTCCTACGAGTGTATACCAAATAAACAACAATTTCTTAAAATTTGGGGTAATATCAGAACCACAAAATAAAAAGTTTTCTTCTGTTGCCACCCAGTATTATGATTATTTAATTTTATTATCTATCTGTCCCTACAATCATTTTTAAATGTCCGGGTAGCACGGAAATTTCCGAGGGGGTGGTATGTTGACGTTCTCCATCACAATCAATGGTTTGTTTAGGATCGGTTGAAACACGAAGTTTATTCGTCTGAAAATAGATTATACCTTCTTCATTTGACATTTCAGGAGTCATTTTTGATTGAACCATAGACCAAAAAATTTGCAGTGAAGTTTCCTTGATTATTAAAACATCCAGTAAACCATCTTGGATATTACCATTTGGAAAAAAGGCCTGAACGCCTCCCGTAAAAGTACCATTACCGACAATGAGCATAACCGATTCGCCATCAAATTGACATTCGCTTGATTCCATTTGCAAATGAAATGGTTCTACTTCTCCTAAATTTTGTGCCGTACGTAAATAGTAAGCAAGCCGCCCTAAAGTCGCTTTAGAACCTGTATCAACTGCCGCAGATACTTTGGAAATCAAACCTATCCCCCAAAAATTCAGGAAGTATTGTTGATCTGCTTTTCCAACATCAATTGTCATGACCCGTTGTTCTAAAATCTGATCCGCTGCTTTTACTTGATTCTGATTCATCCCAATTTCACGGGAAAAATCATTACTTGTCCCCCCTGGGATTATTGAAAAGACCGGTCGTCTTTCCAATGCACAAAGCGCATTTATGATTTCGTTAACTGTTCCATCCCCTCCCGCGGCAATTAACAAATCCACTTTCTCAGCAAATTTACTAACATAAGCTGCACTATCACCCGAATTTTGTGTTTGATATACAGTGACCTCCCCGAACTTTTGAAGAAGCTTCTGTGTAATTAGGCCAATTGATTGACTCAATTTGCCTTTTCCAGCATTTGGATTATAGATAATGATAACTTTCTCCATAATTAATTCTCCTTTCTGATAAAAAGTACATAGACAGTCCGTAAAAACATATTTTATAAAACGGGAGAGAACAGGCGTGCTAATGATTCTTTAGATTGAACGATGAATCCTCGATTATGATACGTTTCGGATTCTACTTTCCGACAGTGTCTGATATCCTCTGTAAAGTTCTCAACAAGGTTTGTCACACTTTTGGTATGAAACAAAAATACATTTACCTCAAAATTTAAATTTAAGCTTCTGAAATCTACATTAGCTGTTCCTGTAGTAGCAAATTGACCATCAACAATCATAATTTTTTGATGCATAAATCCCTTCTGATACAAATACACATCAATTCCATTATCAAGCAGTTCACCAAAGTAAGATCGGGTAGCATATTGCGTTAAGAAGCCATCATTAATTGCAGGCACCATCAGTTTGACATCAATTCCCTTTTTTGCTGCCATTGACAAGGCTGTTCGAATGTCCTTGTTTGGTACAAAATAAGGCGTTGCAATCCATAAAGAACGCTTAGCAGAAACAATCATATTGAAATAAAGTTCACTCATAATTCCTTGATTTGCGTCTGGACCACTCCCCAGCACCTGTACTCCTCCAAGGTCATTCTTGTTAAGAGGTTGGGTTGGGTATGTTTTAATATCTAAGACTTCATTGGTCAAATAGGTCCAATCTCCAAGAAAAATAGTATGAAGACTTCGAATGGCTTCTCCTTTCAACTTTACATGTGTATCTCGCCAAAATCCTATTTTTGAATCCCTGCTCAAATATTCATCACCTATGTTCAATCCTCCGACAAAAGCTATTTCACCATCAACAACGATGATTTTACGGTGATTTCTAAAATTTATTTTTTGATTAAATAAACCAGATTTCAAAGGCAAAAAACAAGCTATCTCAACCCCGGCTGCTTTCAATTTTCGAATTACTCCTTTTGACAACGAAGCACTGCCAACACCATCATAAATCACTTTAACCTCAAGACCAAGCATGGACTTATTTACCAAAATATTTATAATTTCCATACCAATCTGATCATCTCGTAAGGTGTAATATTCTAAATGTATATATTGCTTTGCATGTATTAGTTGATTTTTAATAGCAGCAAAAGTCTCTTCACCATCTTTCAATACTGTTGTATCAGACGAAAAATTAATGGGAAATTTGGACTCTTTTGCAATCATATTTGAAATAAATTTTTCATCACCATCCATACTTATCCAAGAATCAAAAGAGTTTTTTTTACTAACCTGCTTCAAATACATTTGATTACTCTTTCGTTTTCTTTGAAATAAATGACCTCTTACCTGTAATTGTCCCGAATAAATAAAAAATGCATATCCGAATACTGGAACAAACACTATCAAATATATCCATAGAAGCGTTTTATAAGGTGAGCGATTTTCTAACATTAACGCATAAGATATACAAAACACGAGCAATAGATAAGCAACGAATGCACCTATCCTAATTAAGGAAGTTGCTTCACTCAAAAATGCCAGATAGAATGTAATAGTCAATAATATAATGAAAAACAATTGTCGTTTTTGTTTCATAATGTATGTTTCTCCTTTTTACATCTACTTATAATAAACGCGCAAAATTTTCTCTACCAAGGATTTGTACTTGTTTCCTATTTAAAAAGACTAAAAGAGAACCTCCACGTTCAAAGGAAGTGTAATTTGACAGAAAACACTTCAATACAGTAGAAGTCCCCCTATGCAGAGGCATATTAACGCATTATTGGCACTTACAAATGCCAAACAGCTCTAAAAAATACCCATTAGAAAAATAACGGATTCCCTTTATAGGTGGTAACTGGCATGTTATTACACAACTCGTAACATATGCGATAGAAGCATTGCGCGATTCCCAAGATAAAAAGGTTGCTTTTGTCATGGAAATAGGAAGCTCTCACTTCTTTAGTGGTGAGTAGTTCACTTGTTAAAATTACTGTTTCCTTGCTTTGTTAGTCCTTACATTATTTATCCATGCTTTATCCTCGTCCATCATTTTCTTTGCAGCATAAATGAGTAATAATTGTACAATTATTATTGATATCCCCATTAATCCTGAAACAACTTCCAAGGGAGCCAGTCCACCAATTCGCATTAATAAAAGTGCAAAAATAGTAATTACTCCTGCAACAATGAGCCGAAGATTTTTAGAGGGTTCTGATTTACTCATGTTTTTTGTTCCTGCATATGTGGCAATCGTATATGTTGTCGAATCCAGTGTAGTAATCATAAAAATCATGGCGATAATAATGAAACCCGCCAGTGCAACAATGGGCAATGGCAGTGTCCTTAATATTGCTGGGATTGCAGCCATTGCATCATCTTTTACAATGTCCAATACAGCCACCTTCTCGCTCAGATAGCTT
Organism: Virgibacillus siamensis; assembly: GCF_039522605.1. Lineage (GTDB taxonomy): Bacteria > Bacillota > Bacilli > Bacillales > Amphibacillaceae > Lentibacillus > Lentibacillus siamensis. The sequence goes on along the minus strand of NZ_BAAADS010000018.1, from coordinate 297,645 downwards.
TTTACTCCAACCCCCCCAAGAACGGCCGTCGCAACCCAAGAAATAAGCAATGGGGCACATAAATACGTTAACAACATCTCTTTAATCGTTCTACCTTTTGAAATGGCTGCAGCAAATATACTATGCAACATGGCCCACGTGGCATTATATGCAAAAAAGAAAACCGTATTACTTTGTATATGCGTATCCTTTCCTGCGACAGCATTCGTGCTGAGGGACATATCCACATAATGTGTAAATAAAAAACCGACAGTATCACTGAAATAATTAAGTATAAACACACCAGGACCTGCAATCATGATAAATATTGCAAATGCAACTGCAAGATACATGTTTAAGGTACTTAATTTCTTAATCCCTTTGTCAATTCCTAAGTACGCACTAACCGAGAAGAATATGACCCACACAATTGTCACAATAGCAGTTAATGTAAATGTGATCTCAATATTAAACAGTTCTGCTATGCTATAAGTAACGATAGGTGTACCAAGTCCCAAGGTAACAGCAGCACCCGAAAGAATACTCACTAAAAAAAGCACATCCAATACTTTACCGCCAATACCATCTGTAAATCTATCTCCAAAAATAGTACGGCATGCTTCTGAAATTCTCATTTGTGGTTTCTTACGAACATGTACAAGATATCCCATCGCTGGTGCAGCCATTACAAAAATGGCAAAGGTTTGAAAGCTCCATAAAAACATACTATAAGCATTTCCCCACATCAACGCTTGTGCAGATCCTGCTTCCACACCAATTGGAGGATCTATTGCAACATTCGCCCACTCTGTCATTCCAGTTCGCATAATGGTGGAACCCAAACCCATTGCAATAATAATCGATGCATACTCAAACAATTTAAATCGTGGTGGTTCCATTGGGTCACCTAAAACAACATTTCCATATTTTGAAAATGCCAAGTAGAAACCTGTTACAACCATTAAAATGGCATACCATAAATATCCCCAGTTAAACATTTCAACAACTTGATTAAAAATACTATTTAAAAGTTCCAATGATTGACTCTCATACAACGCAAACGGTATGCAGATTGCAATCATAATTAACAGAGCAGGGATAAAAATCCTGTAATCAATTAATTTCTCAGTCATCCCTTTCTTATTACCAAAACTCATTTAAAACCCTCCGTGAAATTAATGGACATAGATAGAGTGGATATCCTCATTACTTTTAATTATTTTCCCTGCCGTACAATACCCAAATTGGAAACAATATAACCTTTTCATTACACATATCTTTTAATTGCTGAAAGTATATAAAATTATAAACAAGATTACATTCTTTACCATATAATTTCTCCTGAAGTTTTTGTTTGCTAAAACATTTTACACATTGATAATTTATTGTACAATGTTTAGGTCTGAATAGATGATTTATAGCAATTTTACACCTTATTTATATTAAATTGTATAATGATGTGTTACATTAAGAGCATATTTGTAAAAGGATGGTTGTTATTATGTAAGGTTTGCAGAAAAACGGTATTATATCAAAGGAGTTACTAATTTAGCATACAAATTGCTTGACCGGTACTTTTCTGAATTAAAGCAAGCAAATGATATCCTTTTTCAGCCGGCAACTGCTTTTTAAACATAACCTACTAAGGGCGTTAACGATTTGCGGTAGATTATCACTTGGGAATCTTTGCATTGCGGCCGAATATCATCTCTTTCAGCGGTTCATACGCAGCATTGATGGTTTTTATATCCGATCGCAGATTTGCCTTATGATAATACTGTTGGAGTAAAGTTAAACGATATATCCATTTTGAAAAAGGCGATAGCTGGTCAACATCAGGTAACCGCTCTCGTCCGTTCACCGGAGAAATTACAAGTATCGCCTGATTATTTTACAGTTTACAAGGGGAACGTACTGGACGAAAAAGCAGTGCATGACTCGATGAAGGGAGCTTCTACGGTGAGCCTTGAACACCGATAAAAACCAAACATTGTCCAAATGTATGCCTTACATTGTGTCAGCTATGCGGGAATATGGACTCCACCGTATCGTAACAATTTAACAATTGGAACTGCCGGTATTCTTAACAGCAGGATACAACGCAGAATGTATCGCTTTCAAACGAACGAATCAAAACGCAAATCAACTGCTGCGGCAGAAGATCACTTAGCTGCTTTTCAACAATTGGAGAAGACGGATTTGACGTGGACCATTGCTTGCCCAACTTATCTGCCTGACGGTGAAGAGACTGGCAAATACCGCACAGGCAAAAACGTTTTGCCGGAAAATGGCATAAAAATTTCAGTCCGTGACACGGCTGCATTTGCTTATAAAGAGTTTACTGAACAAACCTGTGTTCATAACCGTGTCGGACTTGCTTATTGAATCAGAACAACACATTATTTTAACAATTATTGGAAAATGGTGGTGATTATAATTAACCTTACACTCACAGATTTACATAATTCAGAAGCTTTAACCCTTCAGGAAAAAGACATAAATTGTATAATAAACAACGAAAACTATCAAATTATCGATCATGCCGGAACACTTCAGCCAAATGGAGTTATCATCCTAAATTACGTGCCGATTACGCTGGAAGGACGCATGAAATTTGAGGAACGGTTTCAAAACAGACCAAAGAAAATAGAAAATGAAGATGGGTTTTGGGCTATTCGGACACTGCGACCCTTGAGTGGCAATATGTACGTCATTCTTTCTCAATGGGATTCGATAAATTCATTCAAAAACTGGCAGAATTCCTCAGCCTATTCGCACGCCCACAAGAATCGTGGAACTAAGGAAGGAATTGATCAGGAAAAGGGTGTGTTGGGCGGAAAGCCCTCGCATCGAATCTATCAGGTGTCTACAATTTACAAAATTTAACATTACATGTACAGATGGGAGATGGACTTTAAACTGCAACCGCCTATTTCAGACGGTGACTTAAATGTCCATCTCTCTATAATTGCTCACATAAAAGTTGTTACATTTAATTATTGTTCGGTTGCAAAATCCACCGAAATCTATCAAACTGGGGAATGAATAGACTGGAAACGACATAATTTTTATCATAGGATTTTCTATGATAGTTCAGTAGTATATGCTAAGTTACACATCATTCAGAAACACAATTGAAAAGGAAGTGGCAAACGGTGAGGAAACCTAATTTTATTTTTCCAATTTTCTTAGGGTCATTATTATTGACAGCCGGATGCGGTGATACGGCTGCCACCGCAAATTCGGATGAAGCAGAAGGGGAGCAGACATCCGCAGAAGAGTCAGCCGACAAGGTTACGGAGAAGACACAAGCTGAAAACGCAGAAGCTGACAAAAAAGAAAAGGCAGCGAAAGACCCATCGGACAAAACTGAAGCAACAAAACAAGAGAGACCGTTTTCTCCTGTTCCTCCGCCAAAAAATGCGAAACCTTTAAAAACAAAATACCCGGACAAGGTGAAGAAGAAAATGCCATCGGAAGAGGCACACGGCAAGAATCCGGCTAGGACAGTACCTCTGGGTCAAACCCTTTTAGAAAAAAAAGATCTAACAGACGGGCCGCTTCAGCATTACAGACTAGTAACATATTACGGTAACCCACTTTCCAGCAAGATGGGCATCCTGGGAAGGTATCCCCCAAAAAAGATTATGAAGAAACTCAAAAAACAAGCCAGTGTCTATTCAAAACTGGATCCTGCCCATCCCGCAGTACCAACAATTGAGTTGATTGCAACCGTGGCCCAGGGGAGTCCGGGACCGGATGGAAACTATGTATTAAAAACTCCGGATGACGTGATTCAACGCTATGTCAAACTCGCGAAAAAAAATGATGCATTATTGATGTTAGATGTTCAACTGGGAAATGCCCCGGTTATGCATGGTGTGAAAGCCGTCGAAAAGTATCTTAAACTTCCATTCGTACATTTAGCAATCGATACGGAATATTCCGTTGAGGAGGGGGAAGTTCCAGGGGAGGATCTTGGTCATGTGGACGGTGCTGAGATTCAAAAAGCAATCCAATACGTCACTGAAATGGTTGAAAAATATCAGCTCCCTGACAAAATTGTCCTGGTCCATCAGTTTGGGAATGGCATTATTACGCATAAACAGCGGATTCACCCGACCAAAAACGTTGAAATTGTCCTCAATAGTGATGGTTTCGGCAAGGATGCCATCAAAATGGCTGCATACGGAAAATTGGTTAAAGAACAACCGATTCAATATGGAGGATTCAAGCTTTTCTATAAAATAGACAAACCGCTTCTCACCCCGAAACAAGTGTTGAAACTGGATCCAGCTCCGGCAGTAGTGAATTATCAATAACGACAGCCATAAAGTTTTCAGACCGGATCTCACACCCGGTCTGTTTGTTGTACAAAAATCACACTGTGTATTAGTAACAAATTGATTAAATACGGACAAACAAAAGCTGTCTTCTATTTGTTTTTTATTGATCCGGTTTAAGTTTGAGACGGTGAACGGAAAAGCCCCATGACCCTCAAAACCAGCTATTCGCTTTACAAAAAGATAAATATAGAAAATGAGTGAAAAAATTATAAAAAAAGTTTGCTAATGCATCCGACACAGTTGGATAATAAGTTTGTTGGACAGCAGGATCAATTGTATGGGAGGGAATATAGTGAATTAGTAGGAGATGGAATTCTGCACTCTTCCCCTACAGATTTAGGCAGCGTTTTTATAGCTGGTTATTTGGCTGCTTTTGAGATTCGTAATTTGAAGCGGGATTGTATTGACTTCCATAATAAGACAATCAATGTTTGATTAAAGCCTACGCCCCCGGCAGGATTCGAACCTGCGACACATGGTTTAGGAAACCATTGCTCTATCCCCTGAGCTACGGGGGCAAAATGTGGTACGTTAAAACGCAACAATCACTATTATACAAAACAGACGGCATCTTGAAAAGTACTTCATCTTCTTTCATTAACAGGAAAGAAAATATATAACGTGATCCAGTCATTTTTTGGGATTGTATTTTTTCATGAAGGATTGATTTTTTCTCTGAAGGTCTGTATTTCTCCCTGAAGGATCGATTTTTCTTCTGAAGGTCTGTATTTCTTCCTGAAGGATCGATTTTTCTTTTGAGGAATCATATATTAGCACCAGTTAAGATAAAATACCTCACCGGAATGAAGTTTGATTGTATATATGCTAAAATAGAGTTCATCTGTCGAATTTTGTTACATAGATTGGAGGGATCGTTATGACAGAAGTCCCGTTTATTGCAATTGAGGGTCCGATTGGGATTGGTAAGACATCACTTGCAAAAAAACTTTCTGTCCATTTTAATTTTCATCTATTAAGGGAGATTGTCGAGGAAAATCCATTTCTCGGTAAATTTTATAATGATATTGATGAGTGGAGCTTTCAAACGGAAATGTTCTTTTTATGCAATCGCTATAAACAACTGGAAGATATTGAAAAAAAGTATCTCGACAAAAACCGGGCAGTCATTGCCGATTATCATATATCGAAAAACATGATTTTTGCGAAACGAACACTGCAGGACGACAAATTTAAAAAATATGAACAGATTTATCACATTTTGACGAAGGATATGCCTGTACCAAATATGATGATTTATCTGCATGCCAGCCTTGATACCATTCTAAAGCGAATACGCATGCGCGGCAGGGATATTGAGCAGAATATCAAACCATCCTACCTGGCACAGCTGGCAAAGGATTATGAGGATTATATGAATGAATTTGAAGTGCTTCATCCGGATATCCCAGTCATTCGCATCAATGGGGATGAAACAGACTTTGTAAAGCATCAGGATGACCTGGACACAATTATACAACATGTCGGACGGCAGTTGAACAACCATCAGGTGATATCGAAATGAAAAAAGGGGAACCAAATATGAAATTACGTGATAAATACCAGATTCCGCATGACAGTATCATAACAATCGCCGGTACTGTGGGGGTTGGGAAATCAACCATGACCAGGGCATTGGCAAATGCATTGAATTTTAAAACGTCACTGGAAAAAGTTGATGCAAATCCGTACCTCGGCAAATTTTATGAGGATTTTGAACGGTGGAGTTTCCATTTACAAATTTATTTTCTGGCTGAACGTTTTAAAGAACAGAAAAAAATTTTTGAGTATGGTGGTGGATTCATCCAGGACCGCTCCATCTATGAGGACACAGGTATTTTTGCTAAAATGCATTATGAAAATGGTACAATGTCCAAAACAGATTATGAAACCTATACAAACCTTTTTGAGGCAATGGTCATGACGCCGTATTTCCCGCATCCAGATCTTTTAATTTATCTGGAAGGTTCATTTGATGAAGTACTGGAGCGAATTCAAGTGCGCGGCAGAGAAATGGAAAAGAATACGCCAATTTCATATTGGGAAGAAATGTATAACCGTTATGAAAACTGGATTAACAATTTTAACTCCTGTCCGATTCTGCGGGTGAATATTTCCGACTATGACCTGATCAATAAAGAAGATACCATCGAACCGATTCTGGAAAAAGTCGGACACTTCATCCAGCAATCACGAAAATGGAAAACGAGAGAACTTATACGATAATTCAGATGAAAGCGGTGCTCTCGTATTGGAGCACCGCTTCTTTATTATTCCTGTACAGGAAATACCTTTTCAATTGTTTGTACATCTTCTTCCGATAAATGAACTTCGGCAGCTTTCAAATTATCCGTGACCTGTTCAACATTGCGCGCCCCCGGAATAACCGCGTCAATCGGAGCAAGGTTTAAATAGTAGGCAAGTACCACATGTGCCGGTGCCACACTGTGCTTATCCGCAATCTGATGCAGAATGTCCACTTTTTCCAGGTTTCTTAGATACGTTTCCCCTTGAAATGGTGGTCTTTTCTTTAATCGATCAGAAAGTACCGTATCTTTCGTATATTTACCAGCCAGTAAGCCTGATGCAAAAGGGAAATACGGGATAAATGAAATTTCATTTTCAAGTAAGTATGGAAACAATTCCTTTTCCGCCGAACGTTCCAGCAAGTTATAATGTCCCTGTACTACATCCAGATAGCCATCCTGATTGGCTTCTATCAACTGATCCATGGAAAAGTTAGAAACCCCGATGGCACGGATTTTTCCTGCCTCCCGCAAACGCTGCAGTGCCCCGACAGCCTCATATTTTGGTGTATCCTCATCCGGAAAATGGATATAAAACAAATCAATCACATCAGTATTAAGACGTTTCAGGCTTTCATCCACTGTTTTATTCAGAAATGAAGGGGTATTATCATGAACGATTTTATCACCCTCATTACGATTTGATCCTTTCGTTGCCAACACAACATTGCTTCGATTTCCTGCATCTTTCAGTGTCTTGCCAATAATTTCCTCAGAAAGTCCATTTCCGTACATGAGCGCTGTATCAATGAAATTCAGTCCATGCTCCATTGCTTCTGTAATAATTTTTCCGCCATATTCTGTATTCGTTTCCTTGTTTTCATATCCTATTTTATTGGCACCAAGCCCAATTGGATGGATATATAGTCCGGTTTTGCCTAGTTCCACTTTATTTGCCATGCTATCCCACCTTTCTCATATCATATGTTGTATAATTCAGGTTTTCAAGAATCCGATACAAAAATAGTTATTTGCTTCCGATGATTTTGAAATAGGTGTGGTAAAACATAAGTTCATCTTCTTTATAAAAGGGAAATAACCACGTCTCTTTACCACCGGACAATTCATTCTTTAAATCTTCCACTATTCTAGAACTGGTTTCATCATCCGTTTTCGTCAATGTCAACCAATCCTTAACACTTTTTTCTACTTGCAAAGCTTCACACGCAAGAATGTTTATACTCACCTTCTTTGAACGTTTTAGCCTTTACAATTTAACTTAATAATCCTAGCGCACGCGGAAATAATTCGCCATACCCGGTTCGCCCAAAGATTTTTGAAAACAAAAAAGGAGCATAATCACTCCTTATCGATTTTTTATTATGCGTTTAAAGTCTTTTATTTCATTTGTTGACAGTTTAAGATTATTTTATTGGTGCGAAAGTTGAGTAAGTTATCAAAGTGTTTTTCAAAACCATCCATTCTTTGATTGACATTTTGAAGTTCGCTGAGTATTTGCTTCAACGTCTTTTCCATTAAAATCACTCCGATTTCTTTTTTTTATATAACACGGTTAGGTTAAGAAAAAATGGTTTACTCTTTTTTCACAACAAAAAAGCTACCGGTCCACTCAATAGCTGGGCCAATAGCTTTATTGGTTCTACAATATCTTATTCAAAAACTCTTTCGTCCGCTCTGATTCAGGATTGGTAAAGATCTGTTCCGGATCGCCTTCCTCCATAATAATTCCTTCATCCATGAAGAGAACGCGATCCCCGACTTCTCTAGCAAATCCCATCTCATGTGTCACAACTACCATGGTCATTCCTTCATAGGCTAGCTGTTTCATAACCGCAAGCACTTCACCGACTAGCTCCGGATCCAGTGCGGAAGTCGGCTCATCGAACAGCATCACCTTTGGCTCCATGGCAAGTGCACGGGCAATGGCCACCCGTTGCTGCTGACCACCGGATAACTGATTGGGATACTGTTCCGCCTTATCACTTAATCCGACCTTTTCCAGTAATTTTTGTGCACGTTCCTTTGCTTCATCCTTAGCAACTCCGCGTGCTTTCATTGGAGCGAGCATAACATTTTCGATAACGGATTTGTGCGGGAACAGATTAAACTGCTGAAAAACCATCCCGACTTCTTTTCGGACTTCATTAATATTGGTTTTTGGATCGTTCAAATGGGCACCGTCAACGCTAACGTCACCACTTGTTATTTCCTCAAGCAGATTCAGGCACCGCAAAAAAGTACTTTTTCCGGAGCCACTCGGACCGATGACACAAACAACCTCTTTTTGTTCAACTTTACAATCGATCCCTTTCAGCACCTCTAATTTTCCGAAGCTTTTATGCAAATCTTCAACTGTTATCATTATACATCCAGCCTCCTTTCGGCAATGCTTAAGACGAAGGATAATGTTAGCGTGATGGCCAGATAGAATACGGCGACGGTCGTATAAATTTCAACAGCATTAAAGTTGTTAGCCGCAATCAGCCGTCCTTGGAAAATCAATTCCGGAACGAGGATAACGGATAAGAGCGATGTATCCTTAATACTGATAATAAACTGGTTGCCAAGCGGCGGAATCATCCGTTTGAACGCCTGTGGCCAAATAATGTGACGCATCGTCTGTCGATGACTCAAACCAAGTGAACGGCCTGCCTCCATTTGACCTTTTTCAATTGATACGACGGCACCACGCACAATTTCTGCGATATATGCACCGGAGTTTAAAGCGATAACAATAATACCAGCCGTAACGGATTCAAAATTATACTGAATAATCAGCGGCAGTGCATAGAAAATCCATATAGCCTGAACCAGAACCGGGGTACCGCGTAAAATTTCAATATAAATACTAGAAATCCAATAAACAATTTTAAATCTTGATATACGCCCCAATCCAAAAATAGCACCAAGAACAAAACCTATCAAAAGACCAACCACTGAGATCAGCAGCGTATAATAAAGACCGGTCATGAGTTGTGGTAAAAATTCAACCACACCGGCAAAATTAAATCTGTCCAGCATACTTTCACCTCTCTTGTTGTCTCTCCAAAAGTGTAAAAGGGTGTAACAACCGGATGGTTACACCCTTCAACTGCATTTATTATTCTTTTGGTGGTTTTTCTCCAAACCATTCTTTATAAATGTCAGCATATGTTCCATTTTCTTTGAGTGTTGCCAAGGCATCGTTAATAGCTTTCACCAGTTCGTCCTGCCCCTTTGAAATGGCAATACCGTAGTTTTCAGCTTTATATAAGTCACCAACTAATTTCAGTTTGTCACTGCCTTTTGTCTTGATATAATAGGCAACGTTTGGCGCATCGTACAGAACAGCGTCAGCACTGCCGTTTTCCACTGCCAGATACACCTGACTCATTTGCTGATATTCATTAGGTGTTGCACCTTCAATGTTTTCTTTAATAAATGCCGAACTTGTTGAGCCCAGTCTGGTTGCAACTGTTTTTCCTTCCAGATCCTCAAGACCTTTGATTGATGTGTTATCTTTTGGAACACCAATACGCAGTCCCGATTTATAATATGGATCACTGTAGTCAATCTTCTTAGCACGTTTTTCGGTAATGCCGATACCTGCAACAGCAATATCAAATTTACCAGTCTGCAGCCCCGGAATGATACCATCGAAGTTTGTTGGTGCCAAATCTATTTCAAAACCTACTTCATCAGCTATAGCTCTAATCAGTTCAATATCAAAACCGGTATACTCACCGTTCTTTTTAAATTCAAACGGAACAAATCCGGTATCGGTGGCAACGGTATATTTATCTTTTAATCCACCATCATCCCCTGAGCCATCAGAGCTGCTTGTCTCATCACCGCCTCCACATGCTGCCAGTCCAAACAGGAGACAGACGGAAAACAGAATAAGCCCTAAAAACCTCCAATTATTCTTTTTCATTGTTGTGTACCCCCTTCGATTTTTTAAGCAATACATACAATTAATACTATCAAAGATTCACTTTTTAGAAAAATATGATTTTAAACCAAAATTGGGTATATGGTGGCATCTGCCTTCCCTACAATCATCACATTATCCATATTCCGGTATTTAATGCCAATAACTCCGAAATAATGCTGATAACTGAAAATATGCCGAAAGTGATAGAAATCACCGATATGCAAACCGTATAAAGATAGAGAAGAATTTTGATGGAGAAGATGAAATTCATGGCTGCCATTCGTATGGAAAATGAGAAAGACATAGTTGTCGAAGCCGATTTATCCGATATTCAAACATTTACTGATGAGGAGGAGTAAAAACTTTGATGGAATGATCACCGCCCTGCATACACAAGGGCAACATACGAAAGTGCTTGATGCATAATATCATACATTAAAAAACGCTTTTTCAGTGGACTGAAAGAGCGTTTTTATATATTAATTTTGTTACACACTAATTCTTTTCCCCGAGCTCAACCGATCGCTTGCGGGCATTTTTAACGCACTCCTGAACAGTTTCCTGAAATCCGCCGGCAGCCAGTGCTTCAAGCCCTGCCTGTGTGGTTCCGCCGGGGCTCGTAACCTTCTCTCGTAACGATGCAGCCGTTTCACCTGACTGTTTTAACATTTCACCGGCTCCGACAACTGTTTGTGCAATCAATTCCATTGCGGTTTTTTTATCCAGTCCGGCTTCAACAGCCGCCTTTTCCATAGCCTCGACAAAATAATACATATACGCGGGACCGCTCCCGGAAATTCCTGTTACGGTGTGCATATCATCTTCGGCAACAATTGCTGTCGTCCCGATTGTGTCAAATAATGCCTTTGCTTCCACCACATGTTCTTCTCCAGCATACTTCCCTGCAGATAGCGCCGTCGCAGAATAACCAATGGAAGCTGATGTATTCGGCATCGCGCGGATTACAGGTGATTGATTCCCGATTAATGCTGTTATATCATCCGTTGAAATGCCTGCAATAACGGAAATAATCAGCTGATTGGGGTTCAAATATTCCTTAATCGATTGTACAGCAGGTTCCAGGTCATACGGTTTTGTAGCCAAAACAACAATGTCAGCATCAACGGCAACTTTTTCCTTGTCCTGAATACTTTGTATCTGATACCGGCGCTCAAGCCGATCAATTCGTTCTTTATTATTTCTGTTTGTAACAACAATCTGTTCATTTTGCAGAATCTCTGCATGAACAATACCGGAAATGACTGCTTCAGCCATCGACCCGGCTCCGATAAAAGCAACTTTTTTATCCATTGACATAACCTCCTTTAAATCATTATCGTAATAAAGCGTGCACCTGACAGTATTCCATATATCATGCCAAATGAATGCATTTTTTTCAAGGGAAAAGAGTGGAGCTATGTATACAGAAAATGAATTCGGAAAAATGCCGGCACTTTATCAAAAGTAAAAAAACCGCTGCAAAAGCAACGATTTTTAAATATCTCCAATTTATGCGCTTATTGTTAAATGGAGGAGGTAGAGGGATTCGAACCCCCGCGCGGTTTGACCCGCCTGTCGGTTTTCAAGACCGATCCCTTCAGCCAGACTTGGGTATACCTCCGTGTGCGACAAGATTTAATATACCATGCTGTACAACCATTGTCAAACATAATTCCACAAAAAGTTCACCCGTGTAAAAAGGGTTTCGGACCACACCAGGTGGCCCGACACATCCATTTCTATTTCATTACCTGTTTACCGCCCATATACGGCTGCAGTACTTCCGGAACAGCAACAGATCCATCCTCCTGTTGATAATTTTCCAGGATAGCGGCTACTGTACGGCCAACCGCCAACCCGGATCCATTCAGTGTGTGAACAAATTCAGGTTTTCCTTTTTCTTCGCGGCGGAAACGAATACCAGCGCGTCTTGCCTGGAAGTCCTCAAAATTAGAGCAGGAAGAAATTTCGCGGTATGTTTCCTGGGTTGGAATCCATACCTCAATGTCATATTTCTTGGCGGCAGTGAATCCCAGATCACCGGTACACATACTCATCACACGGTATGGAAGTTCCAGCAGCTGCAGCACTTTTTCAGCATGACCGGTTAATTCCTCCAATGTTTCATAGGATTCTTCCGGCTTTGTGAAATGGACAAGTTCCACTTTGTTGAATTGATGCTGTCGGATCAAACCGCGTGTATCCCGTCCGGCAGAACCTGCTTCAGAACGGAAATTGGCGCTGTACGCTGCATATCGTTTCGGCAGGTCATCGTTGGACAAAATCTCATCACGATGGAAATTCGTCACCGGCACTTCAGCGGTCGGAATCAGAAAATAATCCCATTCTTCCAGTTTAAAAACATCTTCCGCAAATTTCGGCAGCTGGCCGGTTCCAGTCAAGCTTCCGCGGTTCACAATCTGCGGCGGCATCATCTCTGTATATCCATGTTCATCGGCATGTAAATCCATCATGAAGCTGATTAAAGCACGTTCCAGTCTTGTACCCAACCCTTTGTAAAATACAAAGCGGCTGCCGGTTACTTTGGCTGCACGTTCAAAATCGAGAATATCCAGATCAGTTGCAATGTCCCAGTGTGGCTTTGCTTCAAAATCAAAAGCCGGGGTCTCGCCCCATTTACGTGCTTCGACATTGTCATCTTCGTCTTCACCAACCGGCACCGTTTCATGCGGGATGTTCGGAATGGAAAGCATCATATGATTCAGCTTTTCCTGGATTTCCTTCAATTCTTTATCCAGTGCAGAAATTTGTTCACCTACTTCACGCATTTCTTTAATGGCCGGTTCCGCATCTTTTTTTTCCTTTTTCAGAGCCGAAATCTGTTTGGAAGCCTCATTCTTTTTCGCCTTCATTTTTTCCGTCTCGGCAATCAACTCACGGCGTCGCGCATCCAACTCACCGAATTTGTCCAGTTCGGATAAGTCCTCACCACGATGAGCCAACTTTTCCTTAACTAATTCAAAATTATTACGCAAATACTTCATATCCAGCATAATTCGTTCCTCCTTTGTATTAGAGAGCCTTTTTGCACTTATGCAAGGCTAAAACATCCTTTGAAAACTAAGGATAATGCATAGAACCCGCTTCGGAAATATACTTCGCTTTCACTTTTGAGCATAAGTGCGACATCAGCTCAAGAAAATCACTTTCGCTGTGTCTTCTTTACCGCGGGCGGCTGGTGAGCCTCCTCGTGCATAGTTGGTCGGTTTTACCGATAAAAATACTATTACCAAATAAAAAACTCCCGCCCCTGTATAAAACAGGGACGAGAGTGTTGATTCCCGCGTTGCCACCCTAATTGAAGAGATATACTCTTCCGGCTCGAACACACATAACGGCTGCTAACCGGGTTTGCCTACTATATTGTTCAGCAAACCAGTTTAAGGATGGATTCTCTGCAATGCCTATATCGGTTTTCAGCTGCCACCGACTCTCTGGGATAAGCATTTCAGATACTATTTCCTTGCATAACTGATCATATATTATGATATATCATACCCAATTACCTGCTAAGATGCAAGTGTTTTTAAAGATTGTTCCACCATTTGGGCAAAATATTCAATAAAACGATTATCATCGGTCAATTCAGGGTGAAATGCTGTACACAAAAAATTCTTCTGTTGTGCCGCAACAATACGATCCTGATACGAAGCAAGCACTTCCACCTCAGATCCGGGATCCACTATATATGGTGCCCGAATAAATACTGCACTAAAATGGTCACCAATATTTTTTACCGACAAATCCGCTTCAAAACTGGCTATCTGCCGGCCAAATGCATTACGGGCAACCTTCATATTCATCAAGCCTAAATGGGCATCAACTTGTCCTTCAATATCACTGGCCATCAAAATCAAACCGGCACACGTGCCAAATACTGGTTTGCCCTGTTTGCCAAATTCCCGGATGGCATCAAAAAAATCATAACTGTCGATCAGGCGGCGCATTGTCGTACTTTCACCGCCGGGAAGAATCAGCCCGTCAATTGCATCAAGCTGCTCCTTCCGCTTGATTTCGACACCTTTTGCACCTGCTTCTTCTATTGAACGGATATGTTCACGCACAGCTCCTTGTAATGCGAGTACACCGATTGTAGTCATCTTGATTCCTTCTTTCTATTCGCTGCGGTCCTGCATGCGGTCATGAGGTTCCAATGTGCTCATTTCCAGACCCTTCATGGCAGTACCCAAGCCTTTGGAAAGTTCGCCAATCAATTGATAATCAGTATAATGGGTTGTCGCTTCAACAATTGCTTTTGCAAATTTTTCAGGATTATTTGATTTAAAAATACCGGAACCGACAAATACACCGTCAGCACCCAGCTGCATCATTAATGCCGCATCAGCTGGTGTCGCTACACCGCCGGCAGCAAAATTAACCACTGGCAGACGGCCTTCTTCTTTTATTTCCAGTAACAGATTGTATGGTGCACCGATTTCTTTTGCAAATGTCATTACTTCATCTTCCGACATCGAGGTCAGTTTTCTGATTTCTGATTGTACCTGACGCATATGGCGTACCGCTTCCACAATATTTCCTGTACCCGGTTCACCTTTTGTGCGCAGCATCGAAGCACCTTCACCAATACGGCGGGCAGCTTCACCCAGGTTACGGCATCCACAAACAAATGGAACCGTATAATCAGATTTTTTTAAATGAAATTCTTCATCAGCAGGCGTTAACACTTCACTTTCATCAATATAATCAACACCCATTGCTTCCAGTACACGGGCTTCAACGATATGACCGATTCGTGCTTTTGCCATCACCGGAATGGATACCGCATTCAGTACTTCCTCGGTAACTTCCGGACTTGCCATACGGGCTACCCCGCCGGCTGCGCGAATATCGGATGGAACCCGCTCCAACGCCATTACGGCCACTGCTCCGGCTTCCTCAGCAATTTTAGCCTGTTCCGCATTGACAACATCCATAATGACGCCGCCCTTTTGCATTTCTGCCATACCGCGTTTAACGCGATCCGTTCCTGTATTTGTCATTTCGTTTCCCCCTCGTATTTCTATTAAATTAAAACCATCCTTTTACAGTATCCACAATCGAACCGAATAAATTAGAGAAGAAGCTTCCAATTGCCCCTAGCGTGAGCATAAACCAATTATCCTTCTCTACCTTTTCCTGTGCAACTAATGCTGCAGTTTGCTTATTCTCGTCAGGAAAAATATACCCATATTCCGCTTTTCCATTGTAAACAAGTTCAGCGGTTCCTATTTTTTCGCCTTTTTCAACTGGTGCCTTCAGTTCACCGTTCTTATTCAATTTTTCTTTATTTATATGATATTTAATGCTGTATTTCTTATCTTCACCATTTTTAACAGGTGCTTTGAATGCCTTTTCTACAGCTATTTCAACAGTCTCTTGTTTTCCCTTGGATACTGGAATGGTCGACTTATCTTCCAGTTGATAGCCTTTCTCGAAAACTTCTTTTGTTTCAAAATTACTGAATGCGTAGTCATACAGCTTTTCGGTTTCCTGAAAACGTTCTGCTTTACTGTCCGTTTTCATCACAACTGAAATAAAACGCTGTCCATCTCGCTTGACAGTGCCGGTAAAACAATATCCGGCAAGATCTGTATAACCGGTTTTCAGTCCGTCCACACCTTTATACTTAAACTGTTTTAAGTATGTAGCTTTATGCGGGAGCATCCAGTTCAGATTTTCCACTTTATAGCCCTCGAATTTTGCTTCCGTCATGCTTGTATAATCCAATGCTTCCGGATGATCATTAATCAGATTGAAAGCAAGCAGGGCTGCTGACCTTGCTGACAACAGATTATTCGCATTTGGATCAGTGCCTTTTGGAACATTGTCACCAAGCCATTCATTTGATAGGCCGGTGGAGTTTACAAATTTATATTCAGGTAAACCCATTTCCTTGGCTTTTTTATTCATCATTTTAACAAATTTTCCTTCTGATCCGGCGACCAGTTCCGCAAGTGCAATCGTTGCCCCGTTATCCGAGAAAACAGCCATTGCTTTATACAACTCTTTCACTTTGTATGGCTTGCCTTTCGTCAGGCCGATTCCCGAAAAAGTTTCGTCAGCGGAAATACTGTACGCATAATCACTGACTTGTGTCGTCGTATCCCAGCTTATCTGACCGGATTTAATGGCTTCCAACACTAAATATTCTGTCATCATTTTGGTCATACTTGCTGGAGGCAGTTTCATTTCAGGATTTTTAGCGTAAACTATTTTTCCTGTCTCAGCATCAACCAGAATAGCTGATTCTGCTTTTATGTTTAATGATCCCGCTGCCTGTGCAGAAAATGGCTGTGCAATAACTGCAGTCATCATTACCACTGCAATCAGTAAAAACGACAATCCTTTTTGTAGCGTATGTTTCACTTTCTTTAACCTCCAACATAATATGATTTACTTTCTATTACTTTCTAGCAAAATAGGAAGCACCTTGATATTTTACCATAAAAAATGATGAAAAAATAGACGGGGAATGACCCCCATCTAAAAAACTTTATAGGTAAATTATACTGTTTTGTCACCTGTAATTTTTTTTAACAGGCGGTACATTAATTCGGAAAATTTGACAGTTTTTCCGGCAGATTCTCTGTTTTTCCGGAAAATTTAAACGTTCATTCGGCACATTCGCGTTTTTTCCGGAAAATCCGGACGTTCATTCAGCATTTTTAAAATGAATAATTCGGTGCTTCTTTCGTAATTTGCACATCATGCGGATGGCTTTCCCGCAATCCTGCATTGGTTATTCTGATAAAACGCGCATCATGTCGCAGTGCATCAATAGAAGGCGTTCCGCAATAGCCCATGCCGGCACGCAATCCACCGGTCAATTGATGGACAGTATCAGCAAGTGGTCCTTTGTATGCTGTCCTTCCTTCAATCCCTTCCGGAACCAGTTTCTTCGCATCCTCTGAATCCTGGAAATAGCGATCTTTTGATCCAGCTTTCATCGCACCAACAGAACCCATGCCGCGATACACTTTATATTGTCTTCCCTGGAAAATTTCCGTTTCCCCGGGACTCTCAGCTACACCTGCAAATAGGCTTCCAAGCATTACTGCACTTGCACCGGCAGCTAATGCCTTCACGATATCACCGGAATATTTAATGCCACCGTCGGCTATCACGGCAACACCGTATTCCTCAGCAGCCTGAACACAGTCATAAACTGCTGTAATCTGTGGTACCCCAACACCTGCTACAACACGGGTTGTACAAATGGATCCGGGCCCAATACCGACTTTTACCACGGTTACTCCAGCTTCAATCAATGCTCTTGTCGCTTCAGCAGTTGCAACATTTCCTGCAATAATGTCCAAATCAGGATATGCTTCCCGTACCAGTCGTATTTGTTCAAGTACCCCTTTAGAGTGACCGTGCGCCGTATCAATGACAATCGCATCGACACCGGCATCCGTCAATTTTTCAATCCGTTTCAGCGCATCACCGGTAACACCAACTGCTGCTGCAGCCAACAATCTGCCCTGCGAATCTTTTGCTGCATTCGGAAATTCAATGACTTTTTCAATATCTTTAATCGTAATTAATCCTTTTAGCATTCCATGATCATCAACCAATGGCAGCTTTTCAATTTTGTGCTGCTGCAACAACTTTTCCGCTTGATCCAATGTGGTGCCAACAGGAGCAGTTACAACGTTTTCACCGGTCATGACATCTTTAATCGGAATGGAATAATCCTGAACAAATTTCAAATCACGGTTTGTAATAATGCCAACAAGGATTTGCTCATCGATATTATTGACGATGGGAACACCAGAAATGCGGAATTTTCCCATCAGGTGTTCTGCGTCATAAACCTGATGTTCCGGGGTTAAAAAGAAAGGATTTGTGATAACACCGCTTTCCGAACGCTTCACCTTATCAACCTGCTCGGCCTGATCCTCAATCGACATATTTTTATGAATGACACCAAGTCCACCCTGACGTGCCATTGCAATTGCCATCCCTGCCTCCGTAACAGTATCCATACCGGCACTGATGAAAGGAGCCTTTAGCTTTATGTTGTCCGACAGGTCCGTATTGAGTTTTACATCTTTCGGAAGAACTTCAGATTCTGCGGGCATCAGCAATACATCATCAAATGTCAAACCTTCTTTGGAAAACTTATCTTCGCGCATGTTCATCCTCCTCCTGTTTATGGATATATTTTGTCAAATGATTATAAATCATTAATTAGGCCAAACTATTCATGTTTCTATTGTTATATACAATACGCCAACAAGCGCGCTTTTTCAACAGGATTAGCAGGTCAGACAAAAAGAAATTAGATTCAAAATATTTGAATAGATTGTGGGGGAAAATGATGAATAAAGAAGATATTTCGTTATTGTTTACATATCTGCAATCGCAGGAGACAGCATTTGATTATTTGCTGCAATGCTACAGACGACAAAATCTGCCGGAAGCAGAAACAAAGAGTTATGAGAATGCAGGTGCGCTTATGCATTACATCGACCATGGCAGACGTTTTCTGACAAATGCGCGGGATACGGATATACTGATGATGCCGGTTTTATTATTTTACGGAATGACGCATTTGTGCAAAGCATGTCTTTTGACAAAAAGGCCGGACTATCCGGAAACAACAGCGGTACTAGCCCATGGCGTTTCGACACGAAAACGAAAAAAGAAGAATTATACCTTTTTACAGGATGAAGTCAAAATTCAACATAATGGCTTGTTTCCATACCTTGCTAAATATTTATACGCTGTCGGGTCATTTCCATTTGAAAAAATCAGGATGGAGCAATTGTTTTCCCTTATTCCGGAACTGAATCAGCTGTTTACGTTCACCAATTCACAAAAGTTGACAGCAGTGGGGGAGAAGGATTCCGATCAGTTGTATTTCCCGGAAAAAATCCTTGACGGCTATCACCTGACCGAAGCAGCGTTCATCAAACGGATCAACAAACATGCCGCAGGGCTGACCCATGTTCAGACAGTATCCGGATACATGGAAGTGGTATTATCAGCACCGGTTAATGAGGCATCCAGCCCTTTTTTTATTCATCATGAAACAGGCATTATTTACCTTCCGAACGACAGGGAGCATTTCCTTGCACTTCCTGAACTGCTTATCCATTATTTACTGCTGTATAACTTAAGCATGGTCAGCCGCTATGAAACAGAGTGGTGGGGGGAACTGCTCACTGCCAGAACAGAAGCTGATTTCCCGTTTATCCGACACTTTCTTCATGTTACCGCTGAAAAAGTGCCCCTCTTGTTGGGCAAAGAACTCCTGGATCAATTAGAGCCGGAATCAAGAAAGTAACGCAATCTGTAGCAATTCATCGCCGTTTCACCAAGCTGGTCCAGTAGATTGTAATTGGCATACGCCCCGACAATCGCACCAATTCCCGGCACCAGCTGCAGCATTTTCACAAGATCAATATAATCCCGGTACTCTTGCTGAAAAACGCGCCAATCCAATTCAGCAAGTTCATCTTTTTTATGCTGCCAGTTTTCAATTATTCGGAAAGTATATTCCCGATAACGGTCACTGGAGAATGCCAGCTGAAAAATGTGCAAAATGAACAGACGCTCTTTATAGTCTTTCACGTCATATCCGTACAGGGCAGCCGTTTCAAACAGAAAACGCATCTTAATGGACAACAGCAGAGGAAAATCGGCAAGCCCAAGAAATATTCCGCCCGCACCAGTTCCGGCACCTTCAGCAGCGGCCGTCCGTTTGTAGACATCCTTACGTTCAAGAACAAGTTTTTCTTTGTCCTCAAGTGTCACCGGCGGATCCTGTGGCGGTCTAACCGTATATTCCGAACCAATCAATGTCGCCTGGACCATTTTCTTGATACTTTCGGTAATCACCTGATGAGCTCGCTCCGGAATTTTTTCATTTATTTTGTTTTGCGCCTTTTTGGCAAGCTTGTTGATGAAGGTTGAATTTTTGGCCATTTTTTTACGCCACTCAATCAGTTCAACCTTAACCGTTTCTTCGTAATGCTTCATCTGCATCGTCCTTATAAAAATTCTTCAATTGTTCTGACAAAGTTTTTAGCACAAAAAGTAATTTTAGTTGTCCATTCGACCAGTGCGCATTGTCAGACTGTTCACACCAGCTTCTCCTTTAGCGAATTTAAAGCCAGAAGCTTGTTTCACAGGGTCCAGTTCTATAATTGAACTGCTATTCCAAGTCTAACCCCTTCTTTATAACTGTCTACAACCTTTTTTTCATATAAATGCTGATTAAGATAAATCTTTGGCGTTTTACCATTGTATTTAGGCGAAACATGATAAATCAAAACAATATTGGTTGACATGTCAGGTTTTAAACTGCGTAACTTTTCAACATCAAAATTTCCATCCCTGGTCTGAAAATACTCCAGTCCATATCCTAATTTGGCTGTAATCAGATGCATGACATCTATTTTTTTATCGGATATATTACGGACTTCCATTTCGAGCGTCAGCGGCACTGATTTATAATTGTTTTCTACTTCCGTTTTACCATAAGAGGCACTTTTGATTTGTAAAATTGCGTTGTCTAACTTTATTTCTTCTCCAAGCTTATAGGTTTTGATTTTATACTCCGTTGCTACACCTGCATTAACCTGATAGACCCTAAACCCCCAGGCAATGACCAGCATTACTGATAAAATGACCAGAATCCATTTCTTTTTACTCATCTTCTTCACCCTGCATGTCATATGTATCCATAATTTTACCATTCTCCATTAAATAGATGGTATCTGAAAGAAAGTTGAGTTCATCTTTGTCGTGACTTGCCAATAATATACATTTATTTTTAGACTTTAATTTTAATAATAATGCTTTAAACTCTTCTACACCATCAGAATCGAGCGCATTGGTCGGTTCATCCAGAATGATAAGTTCAGGCTCTTCCATAATCGCCTGGGCAATTCCCAACCTTTGCTTCATCCCCAGAGAATATTTACGATACTTTCGCTTATCTTCCGGATCCAGACCCACTATGCGTATCGATTCCTTAATGCGTTCATCACTGATTTTTCCAGTTAAATCAGCGAGTAACTTCAAATTCTTAAAACCAGTATAACCATTTAAAAAACCCGGATTCTCTATTAATACGCCAACACTCGGTGGAAATGAGATTTCTTCACCAAGTATTTGACTATCGACCTTAACTGTTCCTTTGGATGGAAGAATCAGGCCGCACAACGCCCTGAACAGCATGGTTTTCCCGGAACCATTTTTACCCCTGAACCCATAAATACTGCCTTTGTTTAATGATAAATTAATATCTTGCAAGATAGGTTCTTTCTTTATAGCTTTTGACAGTTGACTCACTTGCAGGAAGGCTGAATCTGCCATTGATAATCCCCCTTTAATAGTGATCCTTTCTTCTAAACGCTAATACAACAGCAATGCCCAAAATAATATAGAAACATATACAGTAAATTATAGAAAAGAGAAACGTCAGACTGTAATCCTGACTAAAAATGTGGTGTTTCATAATCATAGAATGTACGGCCGGTAACCATTTACCTCCATAAAAAGTTGATATACTACACAAAATAATCACACTGAAAAACACCGATATCTTCTCAAAAAACTGCATCCCTAACAATATGATGCCTGACAGCACAACACTCGATAGGATAAAACCAACCAACAATTGAACCAATAGCTTCTCAGGTGATGTTGATATATTCATGAATGGTTGAATCCTATTTAGAAAATAATCAGAACGATCTATCGAAAAATCACCAAAAATTATTCCAGATGAAATATAAATGACCAAAAATAGGCATACCACTATTATCGTATTCTGTATTATAATCCAACCAATCTTTGCTGAAATAAAAGCAGTCCTTGAACCACTTCGAATTAATGCGTAGGTTTTATTTTTTTGCGAATCATAAAATAAATAATCGCCAATCAAAAAGAGAATAAAAAATTGAATAAAGTTCCAATAAAATGGGATTTGATAATCGGTAATATGCTTGATATACCCATTATCCTGAAGTAACAGAAAAAAGGTGCCGACACTGCTTGCATCAAATTGTTTTATTTGCAGACTTTTCATGACTGACAAAAATATAATCATGATAAAAAAGACAATGTATTTAAACTTCCCATATTGCCAACTGTTGATTAAATCACGAAAAAGCAGCTTAAAAAAACCTTTGATGGTCATGAATGGAAGTCCTTTCTTTGAAAGATTAACCCGGTGATTCCATACAAAACCAATGACACAATTAACAGGTAGCTGCAGTGAAATAGTGTAATAGATGGATTCACCCAGTCTTTAAGCGTTAACACCGCGGTTCCAACAAAAATTTTCACCGGCAATAAAGCTGCATAATCAATACCTGCAAGGATAACCAGAATAATCATTATTAAGGCGCCATTTTTTATAATTTGCTTTAGAAATAGCACCAAAAAAGAAATCAAGAGAAAACCAAGAAATTTGGTAATAAATAACACAGCCATAATTCTATTTGCATCCAAATTCCCAACTATTTTTTTAAAGTCTCCATTCTCACCAATTACTTGACCAATTGATCCGCTTTCCTGAATCCAGGTATTCTCAAAACCAATCAGCAGCCCGCCACCAATAAAAGAAATTGCCAAAACAAACAACGTAAACATAAAAGAAATCATCATTGCTGAAGCCACTTGCACATGCCATATATGGAAACGTGACGTTAACGCCAACAAAAATCCGCTTCGCTCACTTTCATCAACAAATCTCGTTAAGACAATCACAAGAAAAGGAATGGCCGCAATAAGAAACATATTTAAATTCGTACTGCCCAAAAGTCCACCAATATCAGCAACTAAGTCAAAAATACCCCATTTAGACCAAGCCCCTTGTTTAGAGATGAGCAATAGACAACACAGAACTGCAAAACAATAAAGTAAGCCGATAATCCAAACTCTTTTGATAGACATTAATCCAAGGCACGAAATACGTATGATACTAAATCGTTTCATTTTTTTCACCGGCAATTTTATACCAAACGTAACTTCCAATCGTTCCAATTAATAAATATAACGGAAATCCCCAATGGAAAGGGACATCAAATAAATACATCATGGAAATAGAATAATTAACATAACCAGTACTGACAAACAATACATCCAGTCCCATAAAAACTAAAAAAGGAAAAACAAGAATTACATATCTGTTTTTAACGGCAGTAGATAGTGCAAGTCCAAGTGATGCAAGCATTCCTCCCAATAAAAACAACATGCTTACTCTGACCAGTATGTAGATAAAAGGGTAATTATAAAAAAGACCCGGTGTAAATGAATCCACTCCAACCAAATTCATGCCATAGTACATACTGTTTTCTATTAACGGAAAAGCCATCATTTCCAATAAAAAATTGACAACAGGCGGGAATATAGCTATCGCTCCACCTACAATAAAATTAACCATAAATCGGATATTAAGATATCTACGCTTTTTAACCTTTGTTAAAATTGCTTTTATAAGTCCTGAATTATAATCTTGGGCATAAGCGTCTGCATAAGGAAGTGCAGCCAGCAACGGAAATATTAAAACATAAATATTGTATGTGGCAGCTCCAAAGAACATCCAGCTTACAAAGGGGTTTCTTGGATAAAAGACGTAATAATCACTGGTTACATTTCCAGGCCATGTTGCAATTACCGGCAGTAGTGCCAAAACAAATCCTGTAAACAGTAGTACATATAATACCGGACGACTTATTACCCGTTTAAGTTCCATTCCTAACATAAAAGTTCACCTAATTTATTTTGTGATAGAATTCCTTTGTTTTATATAAGCGTCTGCAAACTAAATAAAGAATGACAATTACTAAAATGAGATAAACAAAATTAAATAACTGTTCCTGGAGTGATAACCAAGTATCCAAACCTGTTCGTATTTTCCCTGTAAAAAGACTAAATCCTTTAGGAAGAAAACTATCAATCCAAAAGAACATCTGCGAAACAAAGAATACATACATATTATTACGTAATATTGTTTTTAAAAAAATGATGATGAAGGCAATTATAACAGTTACTAAAAATCTCGAAGTCAGCAAATAGCTCCAAACCTTCACACTTGTCACATGATTTACATAAAGGGGAAAGTGCATTTTATTTTCCAAAATAAGATAGACCATTCCCTGCTCAGTCGGCCACAAATTATGGATATGTCCAACTGCCACAAACGAGCCTATTATACCGGTCATTGCCAATAAAACAATTATAATAACACTAATTATTGCTGCAAAAATTATATGCTGATTCAATAATTTATTCTTTTCTTTTATTCTGGAAATAATAAAGTCATTTTCCATCCGATCCATTAAAATTGGAAGCAGAATGGCAAGTGTTGGCAATACTCCAACATAAAACGTAATTACATTCATACTTCCGCCTGATCTGAGATTGACAATGTAATCAAACAACGAATTGCTGAACCCGTTAGCAGCATAGACAGTACTAAGTATCGCAATGACAAGGGTATAACCAATACTGAAAAACATCATTTTCTTGGTGCAATATTTGTATTCAAGCATATTATTCCCCACTACTTTTTCTCAGCTTCGGCGCCAACTGAACTTAAATTAAATGTTTTATTGGAGACTTTCTTATCATCTGAAACATCCAGCTGAAATACTTCTTTTTCATTTTTAATACCTTCATTAATTTTAAGATTCTTTGTTCTTACAAAGAGGTCGACCTGATTATCATTTCCAAACGTTTTCAAATCCAAAAGCACACCAGTATTCTTGGCAACTGTCATTTCGAAAGGCCCTGCCGCCGCTTCTGACGTACTTTTTGAAATGGTCCCTTTAATCTTATATACTTGCATGCCGTTTTCCTCAGCAACATGATAACTCCAATCGGGATAATTATCGTAAATAAACGCAGACCACTGACTACTTGTTACTATGGTATTGGACCATCGCAAGTAATGATAATAGTCTCCCTGATCGTTATTTGTGTTTTGTTTTGTGTAATTATTTTTGCGAGGTCTTTGACGAATAGCGATTCCATCTTTGAAAAGGAGATTAGTTATTTCTATAATCTTATCTCCACTTTTCCTTTTTAAAGTTGCACGATTTTTTCCCTCAATCAGATCCAAGTAGAAGGATACGTGAAATGTCTCTCCTCCAGTGTATCCCCATTCAAAATCACCCTGTACATTCTTTAAATTATCCCAAGCATAATGCATTTTCTTCACAATACTAAACTTTTTTGGATGTTTTTTAGCAAATTTCTCAGCATCTATACTTCCGAATGGATATGTTTCGCTCAAAGAAGGGTCTTTGTGTTTTTGGTTGGCATTAGCTGCAGATTGATCACTCTTACTCAAAGAAATTGAATCGTTACTTTCATCAGCCGTAAATTTTTGAGCTACGTGAGGATAATATTTAATACCTACCAAGGCTAAAGCAAGCAATGAAATAAACACTGCAGGAAGAACTTTCTTCATTTCAAAAACTCCATCCAAAAAATTATAATAGCTTCTTATTGAACTGCGGATAGTATCGTCATACTATCCGCAGACAGGTTAAATAGAATCCGGACTCCAAACACCATCAGCCGTAAAACCTAAATTTGGGCTGACAGCTCTATCGGCTTCAATCCGAACCCTAGTATGCCCATAGTCTTCAAATGCATAATTTAACAAGTATCTACCTCGATGTAAATCGCCACTATCAAATTTGTATACCCACGTTTTTGAAAAACTTGAATAATCAAAATGAACAACCTCAGCATAAAATGCTACATTAGATTGACTCAAATTACGCAATTTCATGTAAGATGAGGTGCTATCTGTTTTGGTTCGAGCATTAGTATACTGTGAATTATATGACTGAGGTGGAAATGTAAAATCAAAAGCTGTATCTGTATAATTATTTGCATATACTGTTAAGCTTCCAACCGATAACACCATTGCTGCAGATAAAACTACAATGTACAGTTTTTTAGCGATCTTCATCTCAGACCTCCTTGGTAAAATAATTGTAAGCGCCAACAAGTTTATTATAATATAAATTTAACATTTGTCAAAATATTGTAATACTAAGTAGTTTTATTAAAAGAATGATTTAATGAGAAACAATTATAGTAATTGTGTGTTGATATAGAACCATATATCAAGTTTACTTTTTATTTTGAAAAACCCAAATTAAAAAGGTGACAGCAAAGAATAAGTATTCCTTGCATGTCACCTTCATTATACGAACGAAACGCCATTACGTTTCATTGTCGTCTGATTGGGTTGTTTCATCTGCTGGTTCGTTCGCAGATTCATCCGCTCCCGATTCATCAATTTCTTCCAATTCCTCTTCCGGTTCCACTTTTGCCACTGTGGCAACTCCCTCTTCTTCGTGCAGCCGAATAAGTTTGACACCAATCGTATTTCGGCCTGTTTGGGAAATTCCTGAAACCGGGATACGAATCAACACACCGGCAATAGTTATCAGCATAATATCCTCATCGCCTGTTACAGCTTTAATCGCTGCCACATGGTCCTCGTCCGCCAGTTTACAGGTAAAAATACCTTTTCCGCCGCGGTTGGTAATCCGGTATTGATCTTCAGGGGTTCGTTTACCGATGCCTTTATTGGTAACATGCAGCACCTGCAGTCCTTCCTCGAGAATTTCCATGGAGATTACTTCATCATCTCCTCGCAGTGATATACCGCGTACACCTGCTGCTGTCCTTCCCATGGAGCGGACCTGGTCTTCCGGAAAACGGATTAAATAACCGTTCCTGGTACCAATCATGATATCCTTTGTACCATCTGTCATGCGAACGGAAATGAGTTCATCATCCTCACGAAGTCCCACCGCAATCAGGCCGCCTTTACGGATGTTGGCAAACTGTGACAGCTGGGTCCGTTTGGAAATTCCGTGTCTGGTCGTAAAGAATAAATACCAGTCTTCACTGAAATCATTAGCGGAAATGACCGCGTTAATCCATTCATCTTTCTCAATCCGGAGTAGATTAATGATTGGAATCCCTTTTGCTGTTCGGCCGAATTCCGGAACTTCATACCCCTTCGCACGATAAACTTTCCCTTTGTTTGTAAAAAATAGAATCGTATCGTGGGTCGAGGTAGATACGAGATGTTCCACAAAATCATCATCGTTCGTTCCCATTCCCTGAATGCCGCGTCCACCCCGTTTTTGGGTTCGGTATGTGGAAGCTGGCAGGCGTTTAATATATCCCTGATGAGTGAGTGTTATCACGATGTTTTCTACCGGAATCAGGTCTTCATCCTCAATGAAGTCAGCACCGCCGACAACAATTTCTGTCCGACGGGTGTCATTATATTTTTCCTTAATGGCTGTCAACTCGTCACGGATAATGTCCAGCACTTTTTCTTCGCTGGCCAAAATAGCCTTCAATTCGTCAATCAGTTTAATCAGATCGTTGTATTCACTCTCAATTTTCTCCCGCTCCAGACCAGTCAGACGCTGCAGCCGCATATCCAGAATTGCCTGTGATTGTTTTTCCGACAATCCAAAACGTTCCATCAGGCCATCACGTGCAATATCCGCAGTTTTGGAATTACGGATTAACGAAATAACCTCGTCAAGATGATCCAATGCAATACGCAAACCTTCCAGGATATGTGCACGGGCCTCTGCTTTTCGCAGTTCAAAAGCTGTCCGCCTTTTTATAATTTCCTTTTGATGCTCCAGATAATGTTCCAGGCATTGTTTAATGGTCAAAACTTTCGGCCTTCCATCCACAAGTGCCAGCATGTTGATCCCAAAACTGGTTTGCAGTGCCGTATATTTATACAGGTTATTCAAAACAACATTTGGATTCACGTCGCGCCGCAGTTCGATTACGACACGAAGTCCGGTGCGATCGGACTCATCACGGAGATCGGTGATGCCATCAATCCGCTTTTCCCGGACAAGCTCAGCGATTTTTTCAATCAGCCTTGCCTTATTAACCTGGTACGGCAGTTCTGTTGCGATAATGGTTGATTTACCATTCGCATGTTCTTCGATGTTCGTTTTTGCTCGGATGGTGATCGATCCTTTTCCTGTCTCATATGCTTTCCGGATACCGCTTCTCCCGAGAATTTCACCTGATGTTGGGAAATCCGGACCGTGTATGTAGTTTTCCATCAGTTCGTCAATCGTAATTTCCGGGTTGCGGCTGACAGCCAACACACCATCGATTGTTTCCCCCAGGTTATGCGGGGGGATGTTGGTTGCCATTCCAACTGCTATTCCGGATGTACCATTAACAAGCAAATTCGGAAAACGGGCAGGGAATACCATTGGTTCCCGCTCTGTTCCGTCATAGTTATCCTGATAATCAATCGTATCCTTACTGATGTCACGCAAGAGTTCCATTGAAATTTTGGACATGCGGGCCTCGGTGTAACGCATCGCCGCGGCTGAGTCACCATCAACGGACCCAAAATTTCCGTGGCCGTCAACAAGCGGATTCCGATAACTGAAATCCTGTGCCATCCGCACCATTGCTTCATAGACAGCTGAGTCACCATGCGGGTGATATTTACCAATAACTTCGCCGACAATACGTGCGGACTTTTTATAAGCCTTATCTGCATGCATTCCAAGGTCATTCATGGCATATAAAATCCTGCGATGTACCGGCTTCATTCCATCACGAACATCGGGAAGGGCACGTGATACAATGACACTCATGGCATAATCCAGGAATGATGTGCGCATTTCCTTACCTATATTTATTTCTGTAACACTGGGACGTTGTTGATCCGCCATTAAAATTACCTCCAAATCATTAAACAAAGGCGTAAGCGTCTGGTTAACGCCGGTTATTCAACGCTGATATAAAACTTGTTTTATACGTCCAGATTCTGCACGTATTGGGCATTTTCCTGGATAAAGTTTCGGCGTGGCTCCACTTTATCGCCCATTAGCATATCAAAAATCTGATCAGCATCAATTGCGTCAGTCAGATTAACCTGAAGCAGTGTACGTGTATCTGGGTCCATTGTCGTCTCCCAAAGCTGGGTTGCGTTCATCTCACCCAAACCTTTGTAGCGCTGCAGGCCGGGTTTCGGTGTTTTCGGAAGTTCTTCCAGCAGTTCATCCAGCGCTGCATCATTGTAAACATAATGGGCCGCTTTGCCTTGCTGAACTTTATAGAGCGGCGGCTGTGCAATATATATATAACCTTGTTCAAGCAATGGACGCATATATCGATAGAAAAAGGTTAATAGTAAGGTACGGATATGTGCACCATCAACGTCTGCATCAGTCATAATAATGACTTTGTGATACCTTGCTTTCGACAAATCAAATTCCTCGCCAATACCGGTTCCCAGCGCCGTAATCATAGCCCGGACTTCATTGTTGGATAAAATTCTGTCCAACCGTGCTTTTTCCACGTTTAAAATTTTACCACGCAATGGAAGGATTGCCTGAAAATGACGATCCCGGCCTTGTTTTGCCGAACCGCCGGCAGAGTCACCCTCTACAATATATAACTCACTGATTTCAGCATTTTTTGATGAACAATCAGCCAGTTTACCGGGCAGATTGGAAACTTCCAACGCACTCTTTCTTCGGGTCAGTTCACGTGCTTTTTTGGCAGCCATACGGGCCCGTGAAGCCATCAGTCCTTTTTCCACAACAATTTTGGCTACATCTGGATTTTCAAACAGAAATTTGGAAAAGGATTCACTGAATGCTGCGTCGGTAACCGTCCGGACTTCACTGTTGCCGAGTTTTGTTTTCGTCTGTCCTTCAAACTGCGGGTCGGGATGCTTGATTGAGATAATTGCAGTTAATCCTTCACGAACATCATCACCGGTCAGATTCGGGTCACTTTCTTTAAACATGCTGTTTTTACGAGCATAATCATTAATCACACGGGTTAAACCGGTTTTAAAGCCGGATTCATGTGTCCCGCCTTCGATGGTGTGGATATTATTCGCATACGAAAAAATATTGCTGGCAAAGCCGTCATTGTACTGAATGGCGACTTCCACTGTGATTTGCTGTTCCTCTGTTTCTGCATAAAACGGTTCATGAAGCACTTCACGTGTACTGTTAATGTATTCCGCATACGAACTGATTCCGCCTTCATAATGATACGTAACTGGCTCTTCATCAGTCCGCTTATCTTCAAGCGAGATCTTAATGCCTTTATTTAAAAATGCCAGCTCACGCACACGCTGTTCAAGCCGTTCAAAGTCGTAGCTTCTTGATTCCGTGAAAATTTCCGGATCAGGCTTAAAATGTGTAACAGTCCCGGTAATGTCTGTATCCCCGATAACTTCAATTTCACCTTGAGGAACTCCTTTTTCAAAACCTAAAAAGTGTATTTTTCCATTCAGGTGGACATATACCTCTAAATTGCTGGAAAGTGCATTAACAACAGAAGCACCAACTCCATGGAGTCCACCAGAGACTTTATAGCCCCCGCCGCCGAATTTACCGCCGGCATGCAGTACAGTCATAATAACTTCCAGTGCCGGTTTTCCGGTTTTTTTCTGAATACCAACTGGAATACCGCGTCCATTATCTTTGACTGTAATACTATTGTCTTTTTCAATGATGACCTGAATGTGATCACAATAGCCTGCCAGCGCCTCGTCAATACTGTT
The DNA here is from genome assembly GCF_039522605.1 of Virgibacillus siamensis. Lineage (GTDB taxonomy): Bacteria > Bacillota > Bacilli > Bacillales > Amphibacillaceae > Lentibacillus > Lentibacillus siamensis. Next base: position 266,556 of record NZ_BAAADS010000018.1, on the reverse strand, counting down.
GTCAACAATTTCCCATACAAGATGATGCAATCCCCGCTCACTTGTTGATCCGATATACATACCAGGCCTTTTCCGGACTGCTTCCAAACCTTCAAGCACTTGAATTTGATCAGCATTGTACGCTTGTTCATTTCTAATTTTTTCATCTGACATTTTTTTCACCCACGTTTCCTTGTAAACCTTTATTCTTCTTCCAGCTCATCTGAAAAATCTTCCAGTTTACTTATCATTGAAATCATGCTGGCCCTTTTCTTTAGTGTCGAAACCGATAATGAACTGAAATATATTTGTTCATTTGTAATAACTACTGATTTTGCTTTATCTGTCGGCCCAAAGACTTTTTCCTGTTTCCCCATGTTGTCCATCATTTCTTCCATAATCGTTGAAGACGACACAACATTGCGATCGATAATGGTTATGACATCTTTTGATTGAACAACATTATCATTGCCAATGTGAATAAACATCGTATTCCTCCACGTTTAGAAAACTTGGTTGTCATTAAAGGGAATCTTATGAAAGCGTTTTGTGCTTTCTTAGAAGCCCTTATGCTCTTGAGTGCAAGCTTTTAGGTGACGGCCATAGTTGCACTTATGCAGTAAGAATGTTTATGTTTTATACATTCTTATCTGCCTATGTAAATACTTTTCCATCTTCCACACGGAAAAGTTCCGCTTCCTGCAGTGTTTCATGATTAATTCCTTTGACACTGGTTGTGGATACAAAGGTTTGTATCTTGCCTTGTATTGTATTTAATAAATGGGATTGCCGGAAATCATCCAATTCACTCAGCACATCGTCAAGCAGCAATACCGGGTATTCACCAACTTCATTGTAGATTAATTCTATTTCTGCAAGCTTTACAGATAAGGCTGCAGTGCGCTGCTGGCCTTGTGATCCATACGTTTGTACATTTTTATGATTGACATAAAAAATAAGGTCATCCCGGTGTGGTCCGATTAAAGTAGTTCCGCGTTCAATCTCTTTTTCTTGTATTTCCTGAAACTTTTTGCGATAGATACTCTCTATTGTTCCCTTTTCAGCGGTTTCCGATACGTCAATCGTTGGAGCATACTCAATATCAAGCTTTTCCAGTTCACGGCTTATCCCGTAATGTATCGGACGGGCCCATTTTCGAAGCAGGTCAAGAAACACAAATCTTCGCTCAAGCAATGGACTTGCATGCTCCGTCAGCTGTTCCGTCAGTACATCCAGCATTGTACGGTCCACCTGATGATTCCGCTGAATCTGTTTCAATAAGTGGTTACGCTGGCGCAGTATTTTTTGATATTGTCCCAGATGGTAGATATAGCTTGGCTGAATCTGTCCCAATTCCATATCGATAAAACGTCTGCGTATTTGAGGCGGCCCCTTGACCAGTGTCAAATCTTCCGGTGCAAACATGACAACATTCAGTGCCCCAATATAGTCACTGAGTCGCCGTTGTTCCAGCCGGTTGAGTTTTGCTTTTTTCCCTTTTCCTGACAACACAATTTCAAGCGGAAAAGATTGGCTGCGTTTTGTTATCCTGCCCTCTATTTTAGCATAATCCTGTTCCCATTGAATCAGCTCTTTTCCCCTTGGGGTGCGGTGTGATTTCGTAAAAGCCAGCAGATAGATTGCTTCCATCAAATTTGTTTTACCCTGAGCATTTTCACCGATAATCACATTTACTTTGTCATCGAACGTTATATCCAATTGGGAGTAATTGCGGAAATTTTTAATTTTTAACTTTTCAATGTGCATCAAAAATCACCACAATTAATCCTTGACGACTTTATAAGAGCCGACATGTTCTATTTCAATTATATCATTTGGGTAAAGCTTTCTGCCGCGGCGGTGTTCCAGCTCGTTATTAACGAGGGCTCCCTGCTCTTGCAAAAACCCTTTAACCATTCCGCCCGATTCCAAAATATTAATTAATTTTATAAATTGGCCGAGTGTAATAAAATCTGTATTTATTTCTACTTCTTCATGCATTCATTATCACCAAATTTTTCAGGTAAAGTTTCTTAAATTGCATTAAATGAACCTTCCAATGTACCTTCTATCTATTTTACTAAAGTTTTGGACGTATGGAAAGGAAAGACTGTTTAATCGATGAAAAAAGCTCCTATCATATTAGATAAGAGCCTTTAATTTTTTTAATATGTCCGGACAGGCAATATTAACTGCAGTACGGAATTATCATTTGCCGGTTTGATGATAAATGGCCGCATCGCTCCGGTAAACTCAATTTTAACATCATCATATTCAACTGCTTTTAATGCATCCAGCATATATTTGGAACTGAAAGAGATTTTTAATTCTTCACCTTCAATTGATGTCACTGAAATTTCTTCGGCAACCTGTCCAACTTCCGGTGAATTGCTGGTGATTTCCAATAGATTTTCGCCTGTTGTAGTTAGTCTGACTACATTATTTCGATCTTCTTTTGCCAGTAGTGAAGCTCTGTCAATCGTATGACTCAAATCTTTTGTCTTCACATTAATCGTTGTTTTGCTTTGATCCGGAATCAGCCGGGCAGTTTCCGGATAATTACCATCCAGCAGTCTGGACAGGAATTTTACATGTTTCGCCTGAAAAAGAATTTGATTATTTGTCACGCTTATTTCGATATCTTCATCGGAGTCGTTCAGGATTTTATATAACTCATTTAAGCTTTTACCAGGTACAACAATACTGGAAAAGCTTCCATTCGATTCATTTACAGGAATCTCGCGGGCCGCAAGCCGGTGACTGTCTGTAGCCGTAAAACTTAACGTATTATTTTCCAGTTTAATATTAACACCGGTAAGAATTGGACGTGTTTCCATCGTTGAAACAGCAAATACGGTTTGTTTAATTAAACTTTTCAGCAGATCTGTTTGCAGTTTGAAATGATTATCCGTCTGCAGCTTTGGTAGTTGCGGGTACTCATCGGCATCCTGGCCATTCAGGTTAAACTGTGCTTTACCGGAACGAATCGTTACATTCAGACTGCCATCTGTCTCGATTTCAACAGTTTTCTCGGGCAGTTTCCGGACAATTTCCGGGAAATAGCGTGCTTGAATAACGATACTGCCAGGTTCAATTTGCTCTGCATGGACAATTCCATTTTCTTCTGCAGGAATGAATGACTCGATGGAGATATCAGAATCACTTCCGGTTAATTTTATTCCACTTTGTGATGCTTCTATTTTCATACCAGTTAAAATTGGTATTGCTGTACGTGATGAGATAGCTTTCATTACGTTTTGCACGCTGGAAATTAATTGATCACGCTGAATAATAAATTTCATTGAATTTATTCTCCTTTTTGCACATATAGTTATTTTTTATTTATAAAATATAGTAATAATAGTAATAAGGCCTGTGATTATGTGGATAACTGGGTTTATCCGTTTAACTAAAAGTTATTCACATGTGGATAGCGTGTTTATAAGTGTGCTTCCATTATTCACATTACTCACAGGTGGATAACTTAAAATGACTTCAATTGTTCTTTTAGTTCTTCTATATCTTTATGAAGAAGCGTATCATTTTCCATCATTTTGGTAATTTTTTCATGTGCATGGATAACGGTTGTATGGTCCCGGCCTCCAAATTCTTCGCCTATTTTTGGCAGTGAAAAATCAGTCATTTCCCTGGATAAATACATTGCTATCTGTCTTGGAAATGCAATTGATTTTGTTCGTTTTTTGGCAAGCATATCTTCCAGTTTTACATTATATTTTTCTCCGACTGTTTCCTGAATCCGATTAATTGTAATTGTCCGTGGTTTATTGCTTGGGATAATATCCTTCAGTGCATCCGCTGCAAGTGAAGCATCGATATCCTGATTGACCAGAGATGAATAGGCAACAATTCGTATCAGTGCACCTTCCAGTTCGCGGATGTTTGTGTCAATTTGATTTGCGATATAAAGCATGACTTCGTTTGGAATATCAAGTCCTTCTGCTTTTGCTTTTTTTCTTAGTATCGCCGTCCGGGTTTCCAGATCAGGCGGTGTAATATCGGTAATCAGCCCCCACTCAAACCGTGAACGGAGCCGGTCTTCCAATGTTGGTATTTCTTTTGGCGGCCGGTCACTGGAAATAATAATTTGTTTATTTTCTTCATGCAGCGTGTTGAATGTATGGAAAAATTCTTCCTGTGTTTGTTCTTTTCCTGCCAGAAATTGAATATCATCGATCAGCAGGATATCGACATTCCGATATTTATTGCGGAAATTGGCAGCTTTATTGTCCATGATCGAATTAATAAATTCATTTGTAAATTTTTCCGATGACAGATAAACAACATTAGCTTCAGGATTGTGATCACGAATGTAGTGCCCGATTGCATGCATTAAGTGAGTCTTACCGAGTCCCACACCACCATAAATGAATAACGGATTATATGCTTTAGCCGGTGCTTCTGCGACCGCAAGTGAAGCAGCATGTGCAAAGCGGTTGCCTGATCCGATAACAAATGTGTCAAACGTATACTTGGAATTTAACATGGTTTTGGGTGAGTTCATTCCATCGTTATCATGCGTATGAATTTTTTTTGGCGGTGTTTTTATATCTTCCGGCTGTTGCTGAGTTTCCGGAATAATGAACTGGGTTGTAAGACTGGATCCGGTAATTTCAGTTAAAATTTCGCTAATCAGCTGGGTATATCTTCCCTCCAGCCAATCCCGGGCAAATTCATTCGGAGCTGAAACAATCAATGTATCATTCTGCAGTGATTCTGCTTTTGTGTTTTTAAGCCAAGTGTCAAAGCTGGGTTTGCTGATTTTTTCTTCAATTTTTTCCAGTGCTGCAGTCCAAAGCTCATTAATGTTTTCCAACATAATTCACCCCTTTCGATAATATAAGTGATAGAAAAAACCTCTCTCAATCTCCTAAAGCAAGAGATGGACAGGTGTGTATCGATGATTTTTTTGATTGTGGATAAAAAGAGCAGATGAATACAGTGTTTTTAAAAGTTATATACGTCATCCACAATTTTGTTGATAAGTGTTTAAACAAGTGTGTTAATAAATATCCACATGCTATCCACAATTTGTGGATAAAGGAATAATGACGAATCGTTTTCCACAGATTAAAACACAATAATAATACCAAATAAAATCAAATGGTGCAATGGATTTTCGACAGTTATCCACAATCTCCACCAATTGTAGACAAAACCTATCAACAATACTATATTTTGTGAGTATATTGTCGATAGTGACTGTGGATAGAAAAAAACGAAATAAATTGTAGAAACAAGACCGTGTGGATAAAAAATGTTTCCAATAAAGTTGACAGATGCCGTATTTTTTCCGTATAATTACTTAGACTGTCTAAAAGGAAATTTTTTAGTATAGATTTTTAATTCCTTAGGGAGGTGCAAGATAAAATGAAGCGAACATTTCAACCAAATAATCGTAAACGTAAAAAAGTACACGGCTTTCGTGCACGAATGAGTTCCAAAAATGGTCGTAAAGTTTTGGCTCGTCGTCGCCGCAAAGGAAGAAAAGTATTGTCTGCATAGGCCACTGAAAAACTCAGTGGTCTTTTTTCGCAGTTAAAGTAATAAATGCTTTTTACGTGATAAGTGCAGTAAAGATTGTCACCTGAAGTCCTGGTGATAATCCATTTTGCTGATCGGCAGCCAGGGAGTGAAAAACTTCCTGCTGTCGATGATTTAAAACAGGAAAATGATGAAGAAGACAACATATATTTTGCAGATTGAGTAAATAGAGTCTTCTATTAAAGGTGATAGTCATGAAGAAGATTTTCCGTATAAAGGATAATAAAGAATTTCAATATGTGTTTAAGCATGGAAAGTCTTTTGCAAACCGGCAGCTGGTCATATATTATATAAAAAGGCAGGATCAGGATCATTTTCGGGTTGGACTTTCGGTGGGAAAGAAAATCGGAAATGCAGTAATACGCAACCGGATTAAGCGTTATCTCAGGCAGAGTCTGCATGAACTGGATGATCGAATGCTTCGGGGCTATGATATAGTTGTTATTGCGCGTCAGCCTACAAAAAAGATGAACTTTCATAAGGTGAAAAAAAGTCTGATCCATGTTTTATCAAAAGAACGCTTACTGAAGAAAAAGAAGTTTATGTAATTTTATATAGAATCTTGCACTGATTTAATGATAAACTACAACTAAAGTGAGTACATATGGATTAAAAGCATCTGTCATTCGGACAAGATGTTGTTGGTGTGATCAGTAAGGAGGAAATAAATTGCGAAAAAAGGTTTTATTGCTGGTAATCCTGACAGGGTTGCTTGCAGTTTTATCCGGTTGTACAAACGTAAACGACCCAATCAATGCAAATACGGAAGGGATCTGGGCGGAATGGTTTGTATGGCCGATGACTCAGTTTATCAAATTTTTTGCCGAACTGTTTGGTGGTAACTTTGGTCTTGCGATTATTGTTGTAACCGTTATTATCAGATTGATTCTGCTGCCATTAAACGTAAAGCAGCTGAAGAGTTCGAAAGCAATGCAGGATATTCAGCCTGAATTAAAGGAAATACAAAAGAAATACAGTTCAAAAGATGCCAATACACAGCAGAAGCTGCAGCAGGAAACAATGGCATTATTCCAGAAACATGGCGTTAATCCGCTAGCAGGTTGTTTGCCGATTTTTGTGCAAATGCCTATTTTAATAGCAATTTATCATGCCATTATGCGGTATGAACCAATTCAGGAACACAGCTTTTTATGGTTTGAATTGGGGTCACCGGATTACATTTTGCCATTAATAGCCGGCGGGGCAACCTTCCTGCAGCAGAAATTGATGATGGCCGGAAGTCCGGCTTCGCAAAATCCGCAAATGATGATTATGATGTATGTCATGCCGATCATGATTACGGTTTTCGCATTTTTCTTCCCGGCAGCACTGGCACTATACTGGGTTGTCGGTAACGTATTCATGGTTGCGCAAACTGTTCTTATTCGTAAACCAATGATGAAGGATGCTAAAACTGGAGGCGACAAATAGTGAAAGAAATAACTGCCAGCGGACAAACTGTTGAAGAAGCGGTCCAATCAGCAATAGAGCAGTTAGATACAACCAGGGACCATGTGGAAGTCGAAGTGATTGATGAGGGAAAGAAAGGCCTGTTGGGCGTTTTTGGTTCCAAGCGGGCGATTGTAAAAGTAAAAATGGGAAGAAATCAAATTGAGCAGACAAAGGAATATTTGGTGGAAGTTACTAAAAAGTTGAATGTTGATGCGGCGGTAACCACTTCAATTGACGGGCATCATGTAACATTTAATCTGGCCGGGGAAAAAATCGCCTTATTAATCGGTAAACGCGGTCAAACACTAAATGCGATTCAATATTTGGCACATCTTGTTCTGAATAAGGATGGACAGCAATATTACACGGTGACAGTCGATGCGGAAGGGTATCGTAAAAGAAGAAAAGAAACGCTTGAATCACTGGCACAAAAAATGGCTGACAAAGCTGTCCGATTAAATAAAAAAGTGGCACTTGAACCGATGCCGGCGTTTGAACGCAAAATAATTCATAGTGCCTTGCAAGGAAACGATACGATTTCCACGTATTCAGATGGTGTGGATCCGCACCGTCACATCGTCATCAAACCATAATAGCAGATCAGCTCATCCCAGGCCTGTCCTGGGATATTTTTTTGTCCATAAAAAGCTGGAGGGAACCCAAAGCGTTGTAAATGAAATCATTACCGGAATCGACAAAAATTCGGACGGGGACAGTATCGGTCGAATTCGCGCTGTCCACATGTGGATAAGTTTATTTTTGTTGGAATTTGTGATATTCTATGAAGTTAGTGACATTAAAATGAATGGATGTTTCTATAGATATTAACATGTGGATGGAAATGGGGTGAATGATATGGAGACGGATACGATAACAGCAATTTCGACGCCAATTGGCGAAGGGGCGATCGCGATTGTCCGGTTAAGTGGTCCGGAGGCGATTCCAGTTGCTGCATCGGTGTTTGAAGGGAAGAATTTGCTTGAAGCTGTATCACATACGATGCATTATGGAAAAATAATTGATCCAGAGACGAATGAGATTGCTGAGGAAGTGATGGTTTCTGTTATGCGGGCGCCAAAAACCTTTACCAGGGAAGATATTGTTGAAATCAACTGCCACGGTGGGATGGTATCGGTAAACAGGGTATTGGAAATAATGCTTAGTAAAGGCGTACGGATTGCAGAACCAGGAGAGTTTACCAAACGGGCTTTTTTGCATGGGAGAATTGATTTGTCCCAGGCAGAGGCGGTTATGGATCTGATTCGTGCTAAAACAGACAAAGCAATGTCGGTTGCACTGAAGCAGATGGATGGACGTTTGTCATCGATGATTCAGCGGTACCGTCAGGATTTGCTTGAAACAGTTGCACATGTCGAAGTGAATATTGATTATCCGGAGTACGATGATGTAGAAGAAATGTCGAACGAAATGATGCAGCAGAAGACAAAGGAAGTGCATGATGAGATCGAGGAACTTCTACAAGTGGCAAAGCAGGGGAAAATTTTGCGTGAAGGGCTGGCAACCGCCATTATCGGCCGTCCGAATGTCGGGAAATCATCCCTGATGAACTCGCTTGTTCAGGAAAATAAAGCAATCGTTACCGAAGTTCCCGGAACAACGCGCGATGTAATTGAGGAATATGTAAACGTACGCGGAGTGCCGTTAAGACTTGTCGATACAGCAGGAATTCGCGAAACGGAGGATATTGTCGAAAAAATTGGTGTCGAACGCTCCCGGCAGGTCTTAAAAGAATCAGATCTTATTCTTTTTGTCCTAAATAATAATGAAGAGCTGTCGGATGAGGATGAAAAATTGTTTGAAGCGGTAGAGGGTCTTGATTTCATTGTGATAATGAATAAAATGGATCTGGAGCCAAAACTTGATTTAAAAAAGGTGGAGCAGCTTGCTGAGGGAAATCCAGTCATTTCCACTTCATTGATTAAAGAAGAGGGGATTGATGAACTGGAATCCGCCATTGCACAAACCTTTTTTGCCGGTGAAATCGATACAGGCGACTTAACGTACGTATCCAACATCAGACATATTCAGTTGCTGAAGCAGGCTAAACAGTCACTGGAAGACGCCATGGCCAGCCTGGAAATGAATATGCCATTGGATATTGTTCAAATAGATGTAACAAGAACGTGGGAATTTTTAGGGGAAATAATCGGCGATACAGCGAGTGACAGTCTGATCGATCAGTTATTTTCACAGTTTTGTTTAGGAAAATAGGAAAAGCGTAAGCGCCCGTTTGCTAGTTGCTGGGCGCTGGAGCTAGACATGATTGGGCTGGATAAGCTTATAATTTTAATAAAGAAAGGGTGAATAGACATGGTATATGATGCTGGGCATTATGACGTTATTGTGATTGGTGCTGGTCATGCGGGTGTGGAAGCAGGAGTTGCTGCTGCCCGAATGGGTGCCAAAACATTAATGCTGACATTGAATCTGGATATGGTTGCGTTTATGCCGTGTAATCCATCGCTTGGCGGTCCTGCTAAAGGGATAGTCGTTCGTGAGGTGGATGCGCTTGGCGGTGTAATGGCAAAAGTAATCGATAAGACACACATCCAGATGCGGATGCTGAATACTGGAAAAGGACCGGCTGTGCAGGCATTGCGTGCACAAGCGGATAAACCTTTATATATAAAAGAAATGAAGCATGTCCTGGAAAATGAAGAAAATTTAACACTGAGACAAGGTATGGTCAACGAACTGATTATGGAAGATGGCGTTTGTAAAGGTGTGATTACGGAAACAAAAGCAGCGTATTATGCAGAGAATGTCATCATCACAACAGGTACATTTATGCGTGGAAAAGTACTGATGGGGGACCTGGAATATGAAAGTGGTCCAAACAACCAGCGTGCTTCCATTAAATTGTCAGAGTATCTGGAGAAACTGGGAATTGAACTGACGCGGTTTAAAACGGGGACACCACCTCGTGTAAACAGTCACACGATTGATTATTCCAAGGCGGAAATTCAGCCGGGTGATGAAAAATTAAGGGCGTTTTCATATGAAACAACGGAATACATCACCGATCAGATTCCGTGCTGGCTGACGTATACGAATGAATTCACACATCAGATCATCAATGATAACTTGTCGTTGTCGGCAATGTATTCCGGGATGAAACGGGGGACTGGTCCAAGGTATTGTCCTTCCATTGAGGATAAAATTGTCCGGTTCAATGATAAGCCACGTCATCAGATTTTCCTTGAACCTGAGGGCAGAGATACGGAAGAGGTTTACGTACAGGGGCTGTCAACGTCATTACCGGAATATATCCAGCATGATATGGTGAAATCTGTTCCGGGGCTCGAGAATGCGGAAATCATGCGGGCCGGATATGCGATTGAATATGATGCGATTATTCCGACCCAGCTTTGGCCGACACTTGAACTGAAAAAAGTTCCCGGGTTATTTACAGCCGGTCAGATAAATGGAACATCCGGATATGAGGAAGCTGCTGCACAGGGGATTATGGCTGGAATCAATGCAGCATCCAAAGTGCTTGGTAAAGAGCCGCTGATTTTAGATCGCTCCCAGGCATACATTGGCGTGCTGATTGATGACCTTGTCACAAAAGGAACAAATGAGCCGTATCGTTTGCTGACATCCCGTGCCGAATACCGCCTGCTGCTTCGTCACGATAATGCAGATCTCAGGTTGACAGAAATCGGGTATAAGCTTGGTTTGATTAAAGAAGAACGCTACGATAAATACGTTGAAAAGAATCAAATGGTGGAAGAAGAGAAGAACCGCCTGTACAAAATCGTGCTCAAGCCGGAGGAACATGTACAAGAAATGATGCGGAACGCCAATGGAACGCCATTAAAAGAAGCGGTGCGTTCATACGATCTTCTAAAGCGGCCGGAAATCAGCTATGACAGACTGGAGACCGTTATTGAGCCAAATCCTGATTTGCCGGAAGTTGTCCGTGAACAGGTGGAAATCCAAATTAAATACGAAGGGTATATTAAAAAGGCAAATGAACAAGTAGAACGGATGCTTAAAATGGAGGATAAGAAGATACCGGATAATATTGATTATGATGATATCAGCGGTATTGCAACAGAAGCGAGGGAAAAATTGAAACAAGTACGCCCGCTTTCTGTCGGTCAGGCGTCACGTATTTCCGGTGTAAATCCATCCGATATTTCCATTTTGCTTATCTATATTGAACAAGGAAAAATCGCCAGGGTTGCCAATTAATGAGTGGGGAGTCTTTGTATGAATCCAGAACAATTTACCGAGGAATTGCGTCAGCAGGGTATTCAATTAAGCGATACCCAGCTGGAGCAATTTAATCGCTATTTTGAAACACTTACAGAACGGAACGAAAAAATAAACCTGACAGCATTGAAAAGCAGGGAAGATGTTTATTTAAAGCATTTCTTTGATTCCATTACAGCTGCATTTCACCATGATTTCACGAATGCTTCCCATATTTGTGATGTGGGTGCCGGGGCCGGGTTCCCGAGCATCCCACTCAAAATATGTTTTCCACATTTACGCGTGACAATCGTTGATTCACTGAAGAAGCGGATAAATTTTTTAAATCAACTTGCAGTACAGTTGGATCTTGAAAATGTAGCATTTTATCATGACAGGGCAGAAACATTTGGCAAAAGTGTGAAATTCAGGGAGTCATTTGATGTTGTCACAGCCAGAGCAGTTGCCCGAATGTCTGTATTAAGTGAATTGTGTCTGCCGCTGACAAAAAAGGGCGGCGTGTTTATTGCTATGAAAGGGGCACAGGCTGAAACTGAATTAGAAAATGCCGATGAAGCAATTGAAATACTGGGTGGAAAAATGAACGCATTTCATACGTTTACATTGCCGATGGAAGAAAGTGAACGTTCCATTATTATCATAGATAAAAAACGAAAAACACCGAAGAAATATCCACGTAAACCTGGATTGCCGAATAAGGATCCTATTGAATAAAGCTCGGAAATACCGTGATATAATTTTGTAAATACATACTCATTCATGTGTACATATGATAAAATAGGATTATAGATTATGTCTGGCTGTTCGATCATCAAAATACAATGTTTCACGTGGAACAATTTAGCATTAGTGATCGTCATTGACGTACGAGTCTAAGGTGGTGCTTGATTATGGCAAGTCCTTTTAATAAAATATTTGGCCTGGGGGATAAATCAAATTCCAACCAAAAGGAAGAATCATATAACCCAAATGAAGTTGAACAACTTCCTGTTGAAAAGATTGAACCTAACAGATTTCAGCCGAGGTCTATTTTTAATGAGGAAAAAATAAATGAACTGGCGCAGACAATACATACACATGGTATGATTCAGCCAATAATTGTTCGTAAGTTAAATGATAAAGAGGCTTATGAAATTATTGCCGGCGAACGTAGATGGCGGGCGGTACAATCGCTCGAATGGGAGCATATACCGGCGATTAAACGGGAAATGTCTGATGCGGAAACTGCATCAGTCGCGCTTATTGAAAACCTGCAGCGTGAAGAATTAACCGTTATTGAAGAGGCGCAGGCATATGAAAGTTTGTTGGAACTCCATGAATTGACACAGGAAGCGTTAGCCCAGCGCCTTGGTAAAAATCAGTCAACAATAGCGAACAAACTGCGCTTATTGAAACTTCCTGTTGAAGTTCAGCAGGCAGTGCTGGATAAAGAAATTACTGAAAGGCATGCACGAGCATTAATTAAAATTAGTGATCAGGACAAGCAGCGTGAAGTTCTAAATGCAATTTTGGAAAAGCAGTTGAATGTAAAGCAAACAGAAGAATATATTGAAAAACTCGATAAACCGAAAGAAAAATCCGCAAAAAAGAAACCCAAACTGAAGGGTGTTAATAAAGATATTCGAATCGCAATGAATACGATTCGCCAATCACTGAACATGGTTTCCAAAACGGGAATTGATGTGGAATCGGACGAGAAGGACGAAGACGATTTTTATCAGATTACAATAAAAATACCTAAAAAGAAATAATACATTTTTAGCTTTTATACCGGAATTAAAATGCCATTCATCTTTGCTGGAAGGATGAGTGGCTTTTCATTCCGCTTATTTAGATAAGACTGTTTTCTAAAAGGTTGTTATTGGACAATATCCATAAACTGCGACATAGTATGATGTTCTACCACCGCTGCGGAAATACACGTCGCTTTCACTTATGCCAGTGGTAAAAGCATCCGCCCGGAACGATCCTGGACGGCAGGGTGAGAAGCGGACATGATTATAGAACACATTCCAGCAGTTACGTCGCAGTTTTGTTCAACTGAGGACAGCAACCATATTTTAAGAAAAGAGTCTTTGGTAATGACCACTGAATTTGAGATTACTTTTTTCTAACAATAACCATTAATAAGAGGTATTTCGACAAAAAAAGTGGTAAAATAAAACGTATAGAGTTTAGGTGGGTGACAGCATGGGAAAAATTATGGCCATTGCAAATCAAAAGGGTGGCGTAGGAAAAACAACATCATCGGTAAATCTGAGCGCAGGCCTGGCACAATTTAATAATAAGGTGCTGATTGTAGATATTGATCCACAGGGGAATGCCACCAGCGGCGTTGGTATCAACAAAGCTGATATGGACCAGTGTATCTATAATGTGCTGGTTGAGGATTTACCGGCAGAAAACGTTTGTGTACCTACTAATACGGAGAATTTGGATATTATTCCAGCGACAATCCAGCTTGCGGGAGCAGAAATTGAACTTGTCCCGACTATTTCAAGGGAAATTCGATTGCAAAAAGCACTGGAGGAACTGAAGGATAACTATGATTATATTATTATAGATTGCCCTCCATCCCTTGGATTATTGACGATTAATGCGCTGACTTCATCTGATACCGTTATGATTCCGGTACAATGTGAATATTACGCATTGGAAGGTTTGAGCCAGCTGCTGAATACAATCCGACTTGTTCAAAAACACCTTAATAAACAATTGATGATCGAAGGTGTACTGCTGACAATGCTGGATGCCCGGACAAATCTTGGTGTTCAGGTTATCGAAGAGGTTAAAAAATACTTTCAGGACAAAGTCTATAAAACTGTTATTCCAAGAAATATCCGTTTGGGTGAAGCACCAAGTCACGGTCAGCCAATCATTACGTATGATCCGAAATCCAAAGGTGCGGAGGTATATCTTGAATTAGCGAAGGAAGTGATGAACAGTGGCGAAAGGGTTAGGTAAAGGATTAGATGCTTTTTTTCCTCCTGATATAGAGGAGAAGGAAGATGATTTGATTCAGGAAATCCCTGTTAAAGATTGTCGTCCAAATCCTTATCAGCCAAGAAAGACATTTCATGCGGATGCAATTGAAGAACTTAAAGAATCTATTTTGGAATATGGCATTATTCAGCCGTTAATTGTACGAAAAAGCATAAAAGGCTATGAAATTGTTGTCGGTGAGCGCCGTTTTCGCGCTGCAAAAGATGCCGGTCTTGATGTGATTCCGGCAGTAGTCAAAGAGTTAACCGATGAAAAAATGATGGAAGTAGCCTTGCTGGAAAACTTGCAACGTGAAGATTTAACACCAATCGAAGAAGCTTACGCATATTCCAATCTGATGAATGAATTAGAAATTACCCAGGATGAATTGTCAAAACGGCTTGGTAAAAGCAGATCCCATATTGCCAATATTGTCCGCTTATTATCTTTACCGGATCAGGCGATTGCCTACATTAATAATGGTGAACTTTCAATGGGGCATGGCCGTGCATTGCTGGGAATTAAGGATACCGAAAAAATTATGCCATTCGTTGATAAAATACGAAAAGAAAAGCTGAATGTAAGACAGGTTGAACAACTGATTGTACAGTTAAATGAAAAAGGTAAACAAATAAAGAAAAAGAAGAAGCCTGAAAAAGATGTATTTATCAAGGAACGTGAGACAATTCTCCGTGACCGTTTAGGTACTGCCGTATCCATTAACCGCGGAAAACGGAAAGGCAAGATTGAAATAGAGTTTTATTCGAATGATGATCTTGAACGGATATTAACGACATTGGACAAGTAAGCAGTTTAAATGAAAACAGACTGATTAGCTGTATGACGCTGTCAGTCTTTTTTAAATAATGTCAAGAAATGTTAAATGTGGTGAAAATAGTTTGGCATCTACTATAGATGGCATGACAGGAATTCAACATATATAAATGGGGGAGATCTGATGATATACTTTGATCAGGCAGCTTCATCATTCCCAAAACCACCTGAAGTAGGGGAGGCAATGATGTACGCGTTAAATGAGGCAGGTGCAAACCCTGGCAGAGGGAGTCACAAATTAGCAAGAAGGGCTGCGAATTTGATTCAGGAAACCAGGGAAAGAGCAAGCTATATTTTTGGGTGTACAGATCCAAAAAAAGCACTTTTTTATCCGAATGCCACGGCTGCCCTGAATCAGGCGATTAAAGGTTTTCCACTGAAGACGGGAGATCATGTTATCGCTTCTTCTTTTGAACATAACTCCATTAGAAGGCCGTTGGAGTATGTTAAAAAACAAAAAGGAATAGATGTGACGTATGTAAAATGGGAAGATGACAGTGATCAGTTTATACATAATGTTAAAAAGGCGATGACTGCCGATACAAAACTGATCGTGATGACACATGCATCAAATGTAACCGGTGCTATCCTGCCGATTGAAGAAGTGACAAAGCTTGCTCATGATAATTCCATTTCCACCCTGATTGACGGTTCGCAGACCGCCGGACATACAGAGATAAACATGAAAGAACAGGATATCGACATGCTTGCTTTTCCTGGCCATAAAGGGTTGCTTGGACCACAGGGAACCGGTATGCTTCTTGTGAATGGAGAAATACAATTGGAGCCGATTCATCATGGCGGGACAGGCGCGCATTCTGAATCGATTGATCAGCCGGAACAATGGCCGGAAAGATATGAAAGCGGAACACTGAATACACCAGGAATTGCTGGTTTCAATGCTGCTTTGAAACAGGTTGAAAAAAGACAAAATGGGAATGTTCCACGTGAAACATTGCTTGCCAAACAATTGGTAACCGGACTTAAATCACTACCTGGAATTACGTGTTATGGTCCAGATGAACACCAGCCAAGAGTGCCGATTACTGCCTTTAATGTTCGAAATGTTTCTTCACAGGAAGTGGCCATGATATTGGACTCACATTACGATATCGCTGTGCGGGCCGGCCTTCATTGCAGTCCGCTTGGTCATGAGTCACTGGATACAACAGAGCAAGGCGTGGTGCGGGCAAGCCTGGGAATATATAATACCGAAGCAGAAGTACGAGCTTTTTTGGAAGCAATTAAAGAAATAGGTTCAGCATACGAACAAATATAAATAACAGGGTAATTGGAGAGGTTGTAATGGTCTTATATGGAACATTAGTGAATGGAGCCTGTATTATAGCAGGAAGCCTGTTAGGGCTGGTTTTTACGAAAATACCTGAACGTTACAAAGAAACGGTGATGCATGGAATTGGACTGGCTGTAATTCTGATTGGCATGCAAATGGCTTTTTCAACAGAAGTTATCATTGTGGTTTTGCTGAGTTTATTAACAGGGGCAATAATAGGGGAGCTTATCCATGTAGAAGAGGGGCTAAATCGTTTGGGTACCTGGGTTGGCTCGCATTTTTCAACGACGAATGAAAATTTCAGCGTCTCCCAAGGGTTCATCACCGCTTCCTTAATCTTTGTCATTGGTGCCATGTCAGTCATTGGCGCTCTGGACAGCGGCTTGCGGGGAGATCATGAAATACTGCTGACCAAGGGAGTAATTGATGGATTTGTTGCACTTGTTCTAACGACAACACTTGGATTTGGTGTCATTTTTTCGGTGATTCCGGTAGTTCTTTACCAGGGCTCGATTGCTTTATTGGCCACGCAAATTGAACAGCTTCTTCCGGAAACATTCCTTGATGGCTTGATCACGGAAATAACGGCAGTTGGCGGGTTGTTAATCGTTGCGATTGGCTTGAATCTGTTGAAGGTGGTTCAAATTCGTGTCGGAAACTTGCTGCCTTCATTACTTACTGTTGGGTTTGTCTATTATATATATTTGCTGTTTTGAAACAATTTTCGGAAAATTATAGTGTTAAGTGAAGCCAATGGAGACGTTGAATGGAAATAAAAAATGAGGAGGAAATTTAATGATTAATAAGATTGGTCAAATTATGCTGTACGTTAATAACCAGGAAGAGGCTGTTACATTTTGGACAGAAAAAGTCGGGTTTCATGTAATTTCTGATGATAATGATGGCCATGGTATGAGGTGAATTGAAATAGCACCATCAAAGGGCGTGGGAACGAGTATTGTACTCCACAATAAAGAATTAATTGCTAAAATGCAGCCTGAATTAAACCTGGATACACCTTCATTAATGTTTTTCACGGAAAGTCTCGATACGTTGCATGACGATTTATTAAGTAACAATGTCACGGTTGGAGAAATTGTAAACATGCTATCTGGCAGAGTATTTAATTTTGCAGATAGCGAACAAAACTATTTCGCAGTTATGGAAAAGAATGACTAATGTGACTGTAGGGTAATATACGGAAACCATCCCTTGCAGAAAAAAATTTATTCAGCTGAAGTTACTCAAAGAGACTGGTACAAATTAAAAAGTGTAACTTAAAAGACGACCTATTATAACCGGCAATCACTTGGAATAAGCAAGAATTTAACCTGTGAAGAGCCGGTTTTTCTATGATAATAGTTATAATTATTTCGTCTGTTTTATTTTTATGACGTAGGGCATATTCCAGTGATGCGATGAAATAAGGAAGGGGCAACGACTGGTTGCGCCCCGGTGCGCCTATAACTATCTTTACTTAAGATGTTCACTCTGACAATAATGGAAAAAAAGAAAGGCGATGATGAACATGTATTTTGGTGAAAGGTTAAAAGAAGAACGGGAAAAACGAGGGTGGTCACAATCTTACCTCGCTGAAAAAATCCATGTTAGTCGTCAGTCAGTCTCAAAATGGGAGATTGGCAAAAATTATCCCAGTATCGAAGTGATCATTGAATTAAGTGATTTATTCGGTATCACGATAGACGAATTATTAAGGAGTGACAAAGAATTGAAAGAAAAAGTAATTCGGGACAGTAAAAAACTGGCGCATCCGAAATGGAAAGCATTGTTTGACAGTGTGTTTTTATTAGGAGTATTTCTATTGGTCGTAAAGCTTATTATCTTTGGCCTGCATCATTTTTTTGGTACTGCTGTTATGATTCCAGATGGTATACCAAACATCATATCGAATTTTTTACCGTTAGCTTTCATGATAATCGGCGGTATTGGTTCCGATCAGTTTAAAAATAATTATGTTGATAATTAAGGTAATTGACAGAAATTTAAAACAAATTGCATCATATTTCCGATGTTGAAGGAATAAAGACTAAATAGACCAGTCACATCTGACTGGTCTAATTGTTTTTTTCCTTTACTGGCATCCAAATTTCACTATATACATTTTCGGAATCGCCCGTGTGATTTGTAAACGAAATTCCGGGCAGATCTGCTATTTCATAATCGGCAGAAGGCAGCCATTCAGAATACGTTTTTGCGAAAGTTTCCTGTAGTGTAGCAGGGAATGGTCCTTCATTCGGGAAAATTGCCCATAAACTTTCATCGATAGAGATTTGCTCTAAATCATCAAATGGATTTTCCTTTGTCGTTGCAAAACCAATCATATGCGTCAGGAATCCTTTTTCTTCAAGGTAACCATCATCAAATTCGTAGGAGACATTTAAAACCTGATGAGGATATAAATCAGCTAATTGATGCATTTCCTTTCGTTGTTGTTCGGTAATGGACTGGGCCAGTTCTACGATGGCATTATTTTCACCTTCGAACTGAATGGGAACCCTTTTCGATACACCTACAATATTAAATTTTTCCTTCTTTTCAATTTTAAATTCCATGGATATTCCTCCTCGTATATCGATAATGAATGTAAATTTGGGAAATGATTTTTGAATGTTGTTTTTCATTACTTCGGATGGCAAAAAACCACTCCATTCACGAAAGGCTCTTGAAAACCCGTCTATGGATTGATAGCCATACTTATAGGCAACATCTGTCACTTTGGCTCCGTTTATTAATTCAACATTTGCAACGGATAATCTCCTGTTTTTGATATACGCATTCAGTGAGATTCCGGCCATGTAAGAAAACATTCGTTTAAAATGATAATCGGATATTCCTGCGATTTTTGATATCGTTTTTCCAGAGATCTCTTCTGTTAAATGGGTTTCGATGTAATCCATTAAATGATTGAACTTTTGTAACATGCATTCCCCTCCTTCACAAATACATAATAACGCTATAAACAATGTTTTACTCGATATTTTCTATACGGAATTTGTCGGGACCTATGTTTCATGTATGCTAACTTTTCCCGAAAATTTTAATTAAAAAGCCGCATCTTTCATTGAAAGAATGCGGCTTGACTTTCGATTGTTGAAAATAATTCCGGCAGTGATGTATACATGCAGTGAAGAACGAATCATCGAATAGGCTTTGAGTTGCGGGGTTGTTCACATCCTGTCGCTCCCGGCAGAGTGGATACTGCGAATACGAATTTCACAGTAATGTTTTTTTCGTGACCGTGGTTGGTGTTTGCGGGAATGCGCCTGCTGTCAGCTTCTGATCCACCAAATGTAAGACTTCAGCGGTTTTTTTGGCAATTTCCACTACGACAGAAAGCCTTGTATTTTGCAGGATGGAGT
Organism: Virgibacillus siamensis; assembly: GCF_039522605.1. GTDB lineage: Bacteria > Bacillota > Bacilli > Bacillales > Amphibacillaceae > Lentibacillus > Lentibacillus siamensis. The sequence continues at coordinate 246,834 of NZ_BAAADS010000018.1, read as the reverse complement.
ACTCCATAAATCCGCTCATATTGACAACTCCTGTGATATGAATATCCCCGACCGGTGGTAAATCCTTGTTCACAGCAGCTCCCGGACGCAGTGGGCCTTTGTCCAATATAATACTGCCAACTTTTGCGGTTTTTCCGAGGGAGGCATCGACAGCGATAATAAACGGATTATGGTGCTGTTTGTTTATCAGGGTCAAATATTCTTTCAGATTCATAGCATGGACGGGATTTTGCAGTGTGCCGTAAACGGTAAAAGCACCCATTTGCTGCTCTTCCAAATAGGAGCCTGTAAGCGGGCCGAGTGCATCACCGGTGGAGCGATCGGTTCCAATGCAGACGATAAGAAAGTCCTCAGCAAGTTCAGGCATCAGGGAAATAATTTTTTGACTCATTTTATTTAATAGAAAAGGGTTGGTGTGAAGCATTTGCAGTTTATTATTTTTTGAATCAAAACGCTTTATCAGATTCATAGCTTATCCTCCAAAAACATATTGGTATAAGTATACGGAAATAAATTTCGTTCTATACCTAAATACATGAAAATAATGGAGGAAATGCAATGTGGAAAGCTGGTCTGAAATGGATGTTCTTAATTATCGGTACAACAATTGGAGCAGGTTATGCTTCCGGGAGAGAGCTGTGGCAATTTTTTGGCCATGAAAGTGGACTTGCTATCATATTGTTTATGATTTTTTTCTCAATTTGCTGTCTGGTTATAATGAAAATCAGCTATGAAAAAAAATCAACCGACTATTTGCCGGTATTAAAAATTATTGTTGGGTCAAAATTAACCCGTGTCTATGATGTCATGATATTTCTATATTTGTTTACCACAACTGTTGTCATGATAGCGGGAAGTGGTGCAACCGGACAGGCATTTCGTTTCTCGTACTGGTGGGGTGTCTTCTTCATTGTAATCGCCCTGATTGTACTGTTTATGAAGGATATCAGTGGTTTGTTGGCGATAAATCAGGTTATTTTGCCGTTGCTGCTTGGTGGTCTCTTGTTTATTTTACTGTTGTTCACATTGGATCAAAACCTTAATTTATCACCAAACTGGCATGAACAGCGAAATTGGACTGCTGCATTTCCATTTACCGCATTAAATATCCTGCCATTGATTGCTGTACTCGGCGCAATTGGCAGCAAGGTGGAGTCGAAGCGTGAAATATGGATTGCAGCACTCGGGAGCGGGCTGTTGCTTGGGGTCATTTCCTATGTATATAACAGCAGCTTAATTCAGATAGCAGATGAACTGCTCCTGTATGAAATCCCATTATTTGCCATATTAAAACATTATCCGTTTGGCATGCTGATATTCATGTCGATTATGCTATGGTTTGCCATTTTTACCACAGCTGCGGCAGGAGTACTCGGGATTGTTTCCAGGTTGAAAACGATATGGCATAACAGTCCTGTGTGGCTGCTCGCTACTGTCATATTGGTTTTGATGATTCCATTGACAACCCTTGGCTTTTCCGCGTTAATAAGCTATATTTATCCTATATATGGAATTTTAAATTTATATGTGCTGACGAGATTATTACTTTATCCTGTTTGGAATAAAAAGGGTTGAACGAACAGTGCAATTCCTTTCATTGGACTTGAGAGTAATGTACAATTATATATAAGTATTCGTTTGCCGGAGGGATGAATGTGGACTATTTCAGTGACAGGATTATAAGTTTATGGGATTATGTAACGGGTCCCGATTTATGGACTACGATTGTCCAGGGCATTGTTGAAATAATTGTAATTATAATTGTTGCTGTATTGGTAATACGGATTGGATCAAAACTGGTTGATCATTTATTCGAAAGCCGTAGACAAGGCCCGCTTCGTATTACAGAACGAAGAGAAAAAACACTTGAGAAATTAATCACCAATACACTTAAATATACAGTTTATTTTACTGCACTTATCATGATATTGGATGGCGTATTCAATTTTGAGGTCGGTGCACTTCTCGCTGGTGCAGGAGTTGCGGGTCTTGCAATTGGTTTTGGTGCACAAAGTCTTGTCAAAGATGTCATATCCGGTTTCTTCATTATTTTTGAGGACCAGTTTTCAGTTGGTGACTACATTATTGCATCAGGAGTAGAAGGAACCGTTGAGGAGATTGGTTTGCGTACCAGCAAAATCCAAAGCTGGACAGGTGAATTGAATGTCGTGCCGAATGGCAATATTACACAGGTAACCAATTATTCCATCTATAATGGATTGGCTGTTATTGACATAAATGTGCCATATGAAAGTGACATTACGGTGGCTGAAGAAATTATAGAAGATGTCATTCAGGGTCTCCCGGACAAATATGAAGAGATTGTCAATACACCAATCATACACGGTATACAGACGTTGGACGTTTCCCATTATGTTATTCGTGTCATTGCGGATACGCTTCCTGTTTACCAGTGGGCAGGTGCCCGGATAATCCGGAAAGAAGTGAAAGAGCGCCTATACAACGAAGGAATTCAAATTCCTGCGCCACGCCTTGTTATGTATACAAGAAATCAGCAGCCAACATCGATGGAAGCTGAACACGACAAGAGTAAACAGGCTGACTTGCCGCACGAACATGACAGTTTAAAACAAACTGCCGCAAGTAAAAGTGAGAATCAATCAACGGATGATTCGGATAGCCAACTAGCGGGTAGGAAAACAGAGTCAGGCAGGTGGAAACCTGACAGACGAGATATCGGAACAGATGGGGATGGTGCAGAATAATGTGGGAAACGTTGCACCTGGGCATTTGATCAAACGCAGAGGGTGTCCATAATGGAAAGCGAGGTATGGATCGAATGGTTGATAAGGAATTCGAACTGAATGATGTTGTACAAATGAAAAAACAGCATCCATGCGGCGAAAATCGCTGGCAAATTATCCGGATGGGAATGGATATACGCATTAAGTGCCTTGGATGCGGCCATAGTGTCATGCTGCCGCGTAAAGAATTTTCCAGGAAAATGAAAAAAGTCCTGGAAAAAGCGGAAAAATAAATTAGTTAAAATTGACTAATCTGTCCAAAAAATAGTATTATAGAGCTATACAGAGATAGAAAATTTAAAAATAATAGGGTAAAAGGCAAAAATGGGTGACTTTTGTTGCCCATTTTTGTTTTTTGATAACTTGTCAATTTATTTTGTTGTATCTATAATTGATATGACTAGAGCGTTCATATGAATGGTAACCCTTAAGGAGTGAAAGTTGAATGTCACTGACAGCAGGAATTGTCGGACTTCCAAACGTTGGTAAATCAACATTGTTTAATGCAATTACACAGGCAGGGGCAGAAGCGGCAAACTATCCATTTGCTACAATTGACCCGAATGTTGGAATTGTGGAAGTTCCGGACAATCGCTTAAATAAATTAACGGAATTGGTAAAACCGAAGAAGACAATCCCGACCGCTTTTGAATTCACTGATATAGCCGGGATTGTGAAAGGCGCAAGTAAAGGGGAAGGATTGGGAAATCAGTTTTTATCCCATATCCGCCAGGTTGATGCAATCTGCCAGGTAGTCCGGTGTTTTCAGGATGATAACATTACTCATGTATCAGGCAAAATTGATCCGATTGATGATATTGAGATTATTAATCTGGAGCTGATACTTGCCGATCTGGAAACCGTTAATAAACGACTACAGCGGGTCGAGAAAATGGCCAGGCAGAAAGATAAGGAAGCGGTAGCTGAGCAGAATATTCTTTTGAAACTGAAGGAAGGGCTTGAAAGCGACCAGCCTGCAAGAGCGCTGGAATTTACTGAGGATCAGTGGAAAGTAGTGAAGGGCCTTCATTTATTGACAAGCAAGCCAACACTGTATGTGGCAAATGTCAGTGAAGAGGAAGTGGCGGATCCTGATGCAAATAAAAATGTGCAAAAGGTAAAAGAATATGCTGCAAATGAAAATGCTGAGGTAATCGTCGTCTGTGCCAAAATTGAAGAAGAAATTGCTGAACTGGAACAGGATGAGAAAGAAGAATTTCTGGATGATCTCGGCATAAGTGAATCAGGCCTGGACAAGTTGATTAAAGCTTCCTACAGTTTGCTCGGACTGGCAACTTATTTTACCGCCGGCGAACCGGAAGTACGTGCATGGACATTCCGTAAAGGGATTAAGGCACCACAGGCAGCCGGAATTATTCACACCGATTTTGAAAAAGGCTTTATCCGTGCCGAAACGGTATCCTATGATGATCTCATGGAAGCACAAGGGATGGCCAAGGCCCGGGAAAATGGTACGGTTCGTCTGGAAGGAAAAGAATACATCGTCCAGGATGGCGATGTCATCCATTTCCGATTTAATGTATAACAGTAAAAAGGATCCCTCGAATGGTTGTTTTTTAAAACAAGATTTGGTATAATACATTGTCGTGAGTAATGCAAGCAGATTACTCCTTGCTTCGTTAAATGCCGGGTAACAGTGGATGGACATCCATTACATGGAAACCTGACATGAAAATGAAGCCGCTAAGACCAAAAGGAGGTGCAACGGATGAGAAAATACGAAATCATGTACATCGTCCGCCCGGATATCGAAGAAGAAGCTCAAACAGCTTTAGTTGAGCGTTTCAACAACGTATTGACCGATAATGGCGCGGAGATTGAAAAAGTTGATGAAAAAGGCAAGAAACGTCTTGCTTATGAAATCAATGATTACCGTGATGGATACTATGTAATCATCAACTTCAGCAGTGATGAACAGGCAATCAATGAGTTTGATCGTCTTGCTAAGTTCTCTGATGATATTATTCGTCATATGGCAATTCGAGAAGATGATCAATAATAAGGGGTGGTTCTGATGTTGAATCGTGTCGTACTTGTCGGCAGATTAACGAAGGATCCTGATTTACGTTATACACCAAATGGAGTGGCAGTAGCCAACTTTACCATAGCAGTCAATCGTCCTTTTTCCAATCAGCAGGGGAACCGTGATGCGGACTTCATTAATTGTGTCGTCTGGCGCAGACCGGCAGAAAACCTTGCAAACTATATGAAAAAAGGCAGTATGATAGGTGTCGATGGACGTGTTCAAACACGAACATTCGAAACAAAAGATGGAAGAACTGCATTTGTCACAGAGATTGTTGCAGACAGTGTTCAGTTCCTGGAAACAAAAGGCTCCTCGCAAAACAGAGATCAGCAGTCATCAGGATTCCAGCAAAACCAGAATCAGAACCGGATGAACCAGAACCAGAATCAAAACCAAAACGAAGAGGATCCGTTTAAAAATAACGGTGAGCCTATCGATATATCAGATGATGATTTGCCATTCTAGGAAATGCTTGCATCTGCAGCAACGTATGAAAGCGAAGTAATACGCCGGGTTATCGGATGTTTAAGCTGAATGGATAAAATAATTGAAGGAGGGTTTTATCATGGCAGCTCGTCGCGGTCGTGCAAAGCGTCGTAAAGTGTGTTACTTCACAGCGAATGGAATTACACACATTGACTATAAAGATGTTGATTTGCTGAGACGTTTCATTTCTGAACGCGGAAAGATTCTTCCTCGTCGTGTAACTGGAACATCTGCGAAATATCAGCGCAAACTTACAAAAGCAATCAAGCGTGCTCGTCAAATGGCATTATTGCCATATGTGACTGAGTAATACGAAAAGCGGGAGTCAATAGTGCTCCCGCTTTTTCCTATTTTATTGAAGTGAATGAAAAGGCTCGGGTAGATACAACGCACCAAGAAATCGTGGAACCCGCCGATAAAAGGTCGAAGCCGCCGAAGAAATCGCGGAACCCGCTGATGAAAAGGTCGAACCCGCCGAAGCAAACGCGGAACCCGCCGATAAAAGGTCGAAGCCGCCGAAGAAATCGTGGAACCCGCCGATAAAAGGTCGAAGCCGCCGAATAAAACGTGGAAGCCGCTGATGAAAAGGTCGAAGCCGCCGAAGAAATCGCGGAACCCGCTGATGAAAAGAGCAAAGCCGCCGAAGCAAACGTGGAACCCGCTGATGAAAAGGTCGAAGCCGCCGAAGAAATCGCGGAACCCGCCGATGAAAAGGTCGAAGCCGCCGAAGCAAACGTGGAACCCGCTGATGAAAAGAGCAAAGCCGCCGAAGCAAACGTGGAACCCGCCGATAAAAGGTCGAAGCCGCCGAAGAAATCGCAAAACCCGCTGAATAAAGTCCGAAGCGTGCCGCATAAAACCCGAAACGCGCTATATACAGGGGTTATCCCGCTGACTAAACACCTCTGTCGTACCACGCGTCATCTTCGCATTTCATTCAGCTATTTATTATTTTCCCGTCCTCCATCCGCAGAATCCGATTTCCCAGTTTGACAGCTTCATTATAATCATGGGTGACCAGAATAATGGGAATGTTCCATATCGAATGGAGCCGAAGCAGCTCATTCTGGCATTCATCCTTTGTTTTCTTGTCGAGTGATGAAAATGGTTCGTCCAGCAGCAATGCGTCAGGTTTGGTTGCAAGAGCCCGTACTAGTGCCGCACGCTGTTTTTCACCCCCGGAAATCTGGTGTGGATAGCTCGCCAGCAAATGCCCAATCCCAACTACTTCCACGAGTTGATGAACGAGTGCCTCATCTTTCATCCCGTATGTAATGTTCTTTTTAATCGTCATATGCGGAAAAAGCGCATAGTCCTGGAACAGATAGCCGATATTTCGTTTCTGCACGGCAATTGACTGCTCCCGGTCCTGAAAAAGAACCCGTTCATTTAGGACAATGCGGCCTGAATCGGGCTTGGACAGTCCGGAGATGCAGTTCAACATGGTTGTTTTTCCAGCCCCGGACGGCCCAAACAGGACGGCGATTTCCCCGCCAATGTCTAAGGTCACATCAATCGAAAAGTCTTTCAGTTTTTTGGTAATGTCCAATGTCAGCATCATCAATCCACCTGTTATTTGTCAGTCGAAAACCGCAGAATATTTTTCCCATTCCACCAATTGAGCCATAAGATTGCACAAAATCCAACCGCAATAATACTCAACACCCAAAACACCGCTGCATCCATGTTGCCGGATTCGACAGCGAAATAAATGGTGAGCGGTATCGTTTCGGTCCGGTTTGGGATGTATCCAGCAATCATTAATGTTGCACCAAATTCACCAAGGGCACGGGCAAATGTTAATACGAGTCCGGCAATCAGGCCAGGGCGTGCAAGCGGAAAGGAAATGGTCCAGAAAACCTTCCATTTGGATGCTCCCATCGTTAATGCTGCATTTTCCAGATTCGGATCGTAGTTTTGAAACGAAGCTGCGGCACTCTGGTACATTAATGGGAACGAAACAACAACCGCAGCGATAACAGCACCAATCCAGGTAAATACGATTTGAAAATCGAACCAGGACAGCAACAAGCTGCCAATCGGACCATTACGTCCAAATAAAAAAAGCAGGCCGAACCCGACTACAGTAGGAGGCAGGACCAGGGGGAGCATCAGACAGGATTCCAAAATCCGCTTCCCGGAAAACTGATTGCGGGCAACAACCCGTGCCAGAAATACACCAAGCACCAGTACGATTACCGAGGCAATTCCTGCTATTTTTAATGACAGAAATAATGGTGTGAAATCCATTCTGTACCCACCTTCAGGAACCAAATCCGGCATCGGCCAGTATCGACTGAGCCTTTTTGGTATTCAAAAATTGAACGAATGTTTTAGCTTGTTCAGCGCTTTCACTCGAGGAAGTCACTGCTGCCGGATAGACGATTGAATCGTACAAGTCTTCATCAATTTCGGCAATGCCCTTCACCAGATCAGATCGTTTTAAATCAGATGCATAAACAAATCCCAAATCAGTGTTTCCTGATTCAACATAGGTGAGCACCTGCCGCACGTCTTTTGCAAATACAAGATCCCCCTCCAGTTGGTTCCAAACCCCGACATTCTTCAGCGCCTGTTTGGCGTATGTGCCTGCCGGAACGCTTTCCGGATTCCCGAGTGTAATCTGACTGAGATTGGTTGAAGGAAGCGCTTCTAGTGAATCGATGGTTACATCAGTATTTTTGTTTGCTATCAGAACAAGTTTATTCTCAGTAAAATCGGTTCTCGTATCTGCCAAAATCATATTTTGCTCTGCAAGAATGTCCATTCTTCTTTCATCAGCAGACAGAAAAACATCAACTGGTGCACCCTGCTGAATTTGCTGGGCAAGTTTTCCCGATGCGCCAAACTGTAATGTAACTACAGTATCCGGATGTTTTTTGTGAAATTCATCCACAATTTCATTTAAAGGGCCGGACAAACTCGCTGCTGCAGAAACAAAAATTTTGTGTTCTGCATCACTTGTGTTGTTGGAACACCCTGCTGCCAAAAGTAATATGAACATGATGGAAAATAACTTTACGTATTTCATCGGCAATAAAACTCCTATTTTCGTTTTTTTCGCTTTGGATAAACCGTAATTATTTTAATTATGAACAGCATGGAATAGATAATGAAAATCCATATATAGGAATCACTTACTGGAAAAATCATGGCCACAATCGCATAAACCAAAAACGGAATAGTCGTGGTATATGCTGTCATCTTCCACAAAATTGAAAATCGGATTTTGCGGTTTAGTGCTTTTGCAATCAGTGTTCCGACATAAGCAATTAATGAAATAAGCAAAAAAAGCATAATGGTTAATGGTAAATAGTAAAACATAAAAAAGTATACAAGGTGCATCAGAAAAGGCATGTCTGCTCCCAGCCCTTCCGCTGAAGTAAGCCGGTTTACGAACGAAGGCAATGAGATGATAAATATCAGAATAAACATATATACGACGGTTATGTCCATTCCGATGCGGTTTAATTTGAACATTGCCTGCTTCTTGGGTAATCTGATGCTATGTAAAAAAGCCTGTAAAAAGATCATCACTTTCATCCTTAATGAATATATTGCTTCCATTCTATATTATAATGGAAAACAATGATAAAATCGCTTTTCAGGAATGAAGATTCCATGACTTTTCGCAAAAACAGACATGATTCAGCAAATTATTGCCCGGGAAATAATTTGTTTATCCACCAATTAAGGGTGAAATCGTGTTATCATATACTAATGATAAAATTTCAAAGATGTAGGTGCAATATATGAATTCGAAAAAACTAACAGATGGTGCAATGCTTACAGCGTTATTTATCGTTTTGCTGCTGATTGCTTTTTTTGTGCCATTCATCTCGACTGTGGCGATATTTATTCTGCCAGTTCCGGTTATTATGTATGCCGCCCGATATAATTGGAAACCGGCAGCCATTATGGTCGGTGCTATTCTTATATTATCGTCGCTTTTTGCAACCTTTCTGTCATTGCCAATCACGGTGCTGACCTGTTTAGGCGGGATTATGATCGGGGTGGCAATCCATAATGGTTTATCCGCATATGAAACATGGGCACGCGGATCAATCGGCTTTGTTATCGGTCTTTTGTTTACATTCCTGTTCAGCCAGATTGTATTTGACGTTAATTGGATTAACGAATTAAATACGATGCTGACCGAGTCCATGCAGATGAGTCAAAACTTCATGAATCAGTTCGGCCTCGAACAACTGACAGACGAAGAATGGAATACTGTGAAAGAGCAATTATCCATGATAACGAATCTGCTTCCGGTCGGTTTGGCAATTGTGGCGATCCTTTTTGCTTTTATCAGCCAGTGGGTTGCATTTAAAGTTATCAATCGCTTGGATCAAAAACGGCTGAGATTCCCACCGTTTCGCACATTAAGGTTTCCGGTGGCGCTAATTTGGATTTACTTTTTGTCCCTGATAGTCACATTTTTTGAACCGGATCCAAATGGTGCGTTATATTTGGCGGTAAATAATATTATGTGGCTAACCGGAATATTGATGACTTTACAGGGGTTTTCATTTATTTTCTTTTATGCCCACCAGAAAAACATTTCAAAGGCATTGCCTGTTTTAAGTGTGGTGCTGTCTTTGTTTTTCCCATTTTTGCTTCTTTACCTTGTACGTTTATTAGGTATAATTGATATAGGTTTCGGATTAAGAGACCGAATTGGGGATAATGGCAAAAAATAAGCGGGAAAGAAGCAGTAGGAGCTGATTTCATGCCGGATTCACAAAAGAAACCAAAACTGAGCAGACATCTGTGGGTAATCTATCTGTTATCTGTTGTCGTGCTTGCGTTTATTTGGTATTACCAATGGATGCTTGGGCTGATAATGACGGTGCTTTTTGCTGCGTCTTTTTATTACAGTGTCCGAACGGAACGCGCAATACGGCATAATACGGAACAATACATTTCCACTCTCTCCCATCGCATAAAAAGGGTTGGTGAGGAGGCGTTATTGGAGATGCCCATCGGAATTGTGCTTTTCAATGATGAGTATGTGATTGAATGGGCAAATCCATTTATGAATGAATTTGCGGAGAATGATACGCTTGTCGGCACATCGCTTTCCATTTTGGATGACAACCTGATTTCACAAATAAAAGAGGATAGCAGTGAAGTTTGGCTTCAGCTGGAATCATACAGGTTTCAAACGGTCATCAAAAAAAATGAACGATTGCTTTATTTGTTTGACCGGACGACACAGGCACAGATACAGAGGCTTTATCACAATGAACAGACGGTTTTATCAATAATATTTCTTGATAATTATGAGGAGATCACCCAGAACATGGACGATACACTGAAAAGCCAGATGAATTCAAAGGTGACTTCCGTATTGAATAATTGGTCAAATGATTACGGGATTTATTTGAAACGTACTTCCCAGGATCGTTTTCTGGCTGTATCAACGAAAGAAACGCTGGATCAGCTTGAAAAATCGAAGTTTGATATTCTTGATGAGGTTCGTGGCCTGAATGCTGAACATAATATTCCGATGACATTGAGTATCGGCATTGGTTATGGAAATGTCCCGCTCCCTGCATTGGGGGAATTGGCTCAGTCCAGTCTTGATCTGTCACTTGGCCGCGGCGGTGATCAGGTGGCAATAAAAGATGATTCCGGAAAAGTGCGTTTTTACGGCGGCAGAACAAACCCGATGGAAAAACGGACCAGAGTACGGGCGCGAGTCATTTCCCACGCATTAAAAGAACTGGTTAAGGAAAGTGAAAATGTTATCATCATGGGACACAAATCACCTGATATGGACTCAGTCGGTGCAGCAATTGGTATCCTGAACATTGCAAAAATCAATGGTGTGGAAGGGTACATTGTACTCGATCCGGAAGATATTGATACGGGTGTTTACCGGCTGATTGATGCAATAAGAGATCAGGACGATTTGTGGCAGCATTTTGTGGAACCTGAGGAATCAGAAGCAATCATAACGAGTAAAAGTCTGGTTGTAGTGGTAGATACACACAAACCGTCCATGGTTGCCAATTCACGGTTATTGAATAAATCCGAATATAAGGTGGTCATTGATCATCACAGACGGGCAGAGGAATTTATTGAAAATCCAACACTGGTATATATGGAACCATATGCTTCGTCGACGGCAGAGCTGGTAACCGAACTGCTGGAATACCAGCCAAAGACATTAAAACTGAAAATGCTGGAGGCAACAGCCTTATTGGCGGGAATTATCGTGGATACGAAAAGTTTTACACTACGAACCGGATCACGTACATTTGATGCTGCTTCCTATTTGCGTTCAAAAGGCGCCGATACCGTTCTTGTCCAGCAGTTTATGAAAGAAGATTTGGATATTTATATTAAACGAAGCAGATTAATTGAACGTGCGGAAATTTTTCATGATACGATTGCCATATCAAAAGGTAAGTCCGGCGAAGTTTATGGTGGGGTGCTGATCGCTCAGGCTGCAGATACATTGCTGACAATGAGCGGTATTTCGGCATCGTTTGTGATTTCCGAGCGCAATGATGGCCGGATCGGAATCAGCGCCCGTTCGCTTGGTGATGTTAACGTCCAGGTCATTATGGAACAGATGAATGGCGGCGGACATTTAACAAATGCCGCAACCCAGATTGAAGATACAACAATTGAAGATGCTGAAGCATTGTTAAAAGAGATACTGCAGGAATATTTTGAAGGAGGGGAAACAGAATGAAAGTAATTTTCACAAAAGATGTAAAAGGAAAAGGCAAAAAGGGAGAACAGAAAAACGTTTCGGACGGGTATGCACGAAACTATTTACTCAAGAACAATCTGGCGGTGGAAGCAACTTCCGGGAATTTAAAGGCCTTGGAAGCGAAAAAGAATAAAGAAAAGCAGAAAGCACAGGAAGAAGTGGATGAAGCAAAAAGATTGAAGGATAAGTTGGCCAACATGACCGTGGAAATTAAGGCGAAATCCGGAGACAGCGGACGATTGTTCGGCTCCATTACCAGTAAGCAAATTGCCGAAGAATTGAAGAGCACACACGGTCATAAAATCGACAAACGTAAAATTGAACTGGATAATCCGATTCGTGAGATGGGCTATACGGATGTTCCGGTTAAGTTACATCCTGAGGTTACCGGTACCATCAAAGTTCACGTATCTGAAAAATAGTCGTGTCTCAGCCAGATTCGTAACAAGCCTCTAAAAAGGGGAGAATGTGCATGAATGAAATATGGAGTGATCGAACGCCGCCACATAACATTGAGGCGGAACAAGCTGTAATCGGGGCGGTGTTTTTGGAGCCTGAAGCCTTATCTTCTGCTGCCGAGTCGCTGATGCCGGAAGATTTTTATCGTGCAAGTCATCAGCGTATTTTTGATGCAATGCTGAAGTTAACAGACCGTGGTGAACCGATTGACCTTGTAACGGTTACAACATCATTATCCAATGATAAAAAGCTGGATGAAGTTGGCGGTGTTCAATACTTGTCTGATTTGGCCGGTAGTGTTCCGACTGCAGCCAATATTGAATACTACAGTAAAATTGTTGAAGAAAAGGCATTGTTGCGCAGGCTTATTCGTACTGCGACAGATATCGTTACGTCCGGATTTGATACGGAAGATGACGTGGAAGATGTTTTGAACGAAGCCGAAAAAAATATTCTTGAGGTATCCGGGCGCAAAAATACGGGTGCTTTTAAAGCGATAAAAGATGTGCTGATTGATGTATATGATAATATTGAACAGCTTCAGCACCATGATGCCGATGTAACGGGGATTCCAACCGGATACCGTGATTTGGACCGGCTGACTTCAGGGTTTCAGCGGAATGATCTAATCATTGTCGCAGCCCGTCCATCTGTAGGTAAAACGGCATTCGCATTAAATATTGCGCAAAATGTTGCGATTAACACCGATGAAAATGTAGCTATTTTCAGTTTGGAAATGGGTGCAGATCAGCTGGTTTCCCGTATGCTCTGTGCAGAAGGAAATATCGATGCACAGCGCCTCAGGACAGGAAAACTGGAAGCGGATGATTGGAGTAAGCTGACAATGGCAATGGGCAGTCTGTCCAATGCCGGGATTTATATTGACGATTCCCCCGGTATCCGTGTCAGTGAAATCAGGTCAAAGTGCCGCCGTTTGAAGCAGGAGAACGGACTTGGAATGATTCTAATTGATTATCTGCAACTGATACAGGGAAGCGGAAATTCCCGGGAAAACCGGCAACAGGAAGTCTCGGAAATATCACGTGCATTAAAAGCACTAGCCCGTGAGTTGAACGTGCCCTTGATTGCTCTGTCACAACTGTCACGTGGTGTTGAATCACGTCAGGACAAGCGGCCAATGATGTCCGACCTGCGTGAGTCGGGAAGTATTGAGCAGGATGCGGATATAGTCGGTTTTTTATACCGTGACGATTACTATGATCAGGAATCGGAAAAGCAGAACATTATTGAAATTATTATTTCCAAGCAGCGTAACGGTCCGGTAGGGAATGTGGAGCTTGCATTTGTCAAAGAATATAATAAGTTTGTGGACCTGGATCACCGGTATACCGACAGTGATGTACCGCCGGAGCCCGCACATGCGTAAAACAGTCTCTTATTTTTGGGGGCTGTTTTTTTATGAATTTGAAACGCGCAGCTTTCCTGGGGCCCCGCCGATGGATAGGCTGAAGCCGCCGATGAAAAGCGAAAAGTCGCCGAAGAAATCGCAGAAGCCGCCGATGAAAAGCGAAGACCCGCCGAAGAAATCGCAGAACCCGCCGATGAAAAGCGAAAAGTCGCCGAAGAAATCGCAGAACCCGCCGATGAAAAGCGAAAAGCCGCCGAAGAAATTGCAGAACCCGCCGATGAAAAGCGAAAAGCCGCCGAAGAAATTGCAGAAGCCGCCGATGAAAAGCGAAAAGCCGCCGAAGAAATCGCACCATCCGCCGAACAAAAGCGAAAAGCCGCCGATGGAAAGGCAAAACCCGCCGAATAAAACCCGAAAGCCGCCCTATTCAAAGAGCTAAAAGCAATTTAACACACGCATCATTATGTACAGCAGCACCAGGCGATAATTCCACTCTCTTGATTTCAGCCGAACATTAAACAGTTATTAGTCTATAATGTTCGTATTTAGTAATTGACATTGCTTTTTTTTACTGATAAACTTACTCTGTTAAACATGAAATACAAATGATAATAATAGTGGAGGTGCGTTATGTCCTCAGTAGTTGTAGTTGGCACGCAATGGGGTGACGAGGGAAAGGGTAAAATTACGGATTTCCTGTCACAGAACGCAGAAGTTGTAGCCCGTTACCAAGGTGGAAATAATGCCGGACATACCATCAAATTTGATGATATTACGTACAAATTGCATTTAATCCCATCCGGAATTTTCTTTGATGACAAAACATGTGTATTGGGGAATGGAATGGTGATTGATCCTAAGGCATTTACCGAGGAAATTGCCTATTTGCATGAGCGGAACATTTCAACAGATAATCTCCGTATCAGCAATCGTGCGCACGTTATTTTGCCATATCATTTAAAATTGGATGTGCTGCAGGAAGAAGATAAAGGTGAAAATAAAATAGGAACAACTAAAAAAGGCATTGGACCAGCATATATGGATAAAGCTGCGCGGTCAGGCATCCGGATTGCTGATTTGATGGACAAGGAAACCTTCCGCACGAAGTTGGAACAGAACCTGAAAGAGAAAAACCGGTTGTTTGAAAAAGTGTATGAAACGGAGTCTTTGCAGATGGAAGACATACTGGACGAATATTATGAGTACGGCCAGAAGATGGCAAAATACGTATGTGATACATCTGTTGTTTTGAACGATGCACTTGATGAAGGGCGTCGTGTCCTGTTCGAGGGTGCACAGGGTGTTATGCTGGATATTGATCAAGGGACATATCCGTTTGTGACGTCGTCCAACCCGATAGCCGGCGGAGTTACCATTGGCTCAGGTGTTGGTCCGTCAAAAATAAATCATGTGGTGGGAGTATCGAAAGCTTATACGACCCGTGTTGGTGATGGACCATTTCCGACAGAATTAAAAGACAGCATCGGTGATCAGATCCGCGAAACCGGCCGTGAATATGGAACGACAACAGGAAGGCCGCGCCGTGTTGGCTGGTTTGACAGTGTTGTTGTCCGTCATGCCAAGCGTGTAAGCGGGATAACCGATTTATCGCTGAACTCCCTGGATGTTTTAACCGGAATTGAAACGTTAAAGATTTGTGTTGCATACCGGTACAAAGGGGAAGTTATGAATGAATTCCCTGCCAGTCTGAAAGTATTGGCGGAGTGTGAGCCGGTGTATGAAGAAATGCCGGGGTGGACTGAGGACATCACAAATGTTCGCAGTCTTCATGAATTGCCTGCAAATGCTCGTCATTACCTGGAGCGGATCTCGCAATTGACGGAAATCCCGTTATCCATATTTTCCGTTGGACCGGACCGCACGCAAACTAATGTTGTGCGAAGCGTATACAGCTAAGGCGAATCAACAGAAATTTGCACCCTTATCAAATCGGTAAGGGTGTTTATTTTTAACCAAATCCCATGAATATGGTGTTCCCCTATGATTTTACAATTTTCTCGGTTATTCCCCAATCTTTATTACAATACAGTTACAAAACACGGCAAAACGGAACGAAAAAACAGTCCCTGGTAAAGGAAAACTCTCGAAAAAAGAGTAGAAAATGTATAAAAATGTAAGTTTTTATACATTTGCTTTACATTTGAAGACGTTCTCTTTTTTGCTTTTTCTATCTATGGTAGATTAGGGACGGAAAAAGAAAGTCTTTTGAACTAGATAGAAATTGCTAGGGGGAAATACGAGCGTGTTACATAGAAACAAAGCTGGAAACGGGAATACAAGCCTTTTTGTGAAAGTTGCAATTGTTGCATGCATCGGCTTATTACTTCCTTTTACAACAGCATTTGCAGCCGATAAGAATGGATCACTGGAAACAATTTATCACGTATATGTGGATGGTAAACATATAGGTAAAGTAGATCAAAAGCATGTTGTGCAGGATGTGATTGATTCCAAAATCGCCAATATGAAAGAAAAATACAAGAATCTTTCGCTTACAACCGGTGAGAAAATCAATTTAGTGCCGGAGCGTGTTTTTGACCCTTCCTTTAACAATGATAAGGTGGCTGAACAGTTTAAGAATAACCTTTCCATTAAAGCGGAAGCGGTTGAAATAAAAATTGGCGATCACACAGTTGGATTTTTTAAAGACCGGAAAACTGCTGACAAAGCACTTACGGAATTCAAGGGAGAATATGTCGACAAGGATGTTTTGAAAAAGCTGGCTAAACAATCAGACGGCGAAAACAGCAGTGGACTAACAGCTCATCATGCTGAAAATACGGACAATCTTTCCCTTTCTGTCGGAGAATCTGTCATTACAGATGTAACTTTTTCAAAGGATGTATCCATTAGCAATGAAAAAGTGTCGCCGGCAAAAGTGCTGACAGTTAAAGACGGCGTAAAGAAACTGAAAAAAGGAACGCTGGAAAAGCAGAAGCACAAAGTTCAGGAGGGGGAAGCACTGAGCGGTATTGCAGGCAAGTACGATATGTCGGTCAAAGAACTCATCGAATTAAATGATGATTTAGCCAAAGATGCAGTGCTCAGTATTGGTCAGAAACTGCAGGTAATGGAATATGAACCCTTTGCGAATGTAATCGTTAATGAAGAAAAGAAAGTGGAGCAGACAATCGGATATGAAACAAAAGTCGTCAAATCAGATGATCTGTATAAAGGTGATAAAAAAGTTAAGCAGGAAGGCCATGACGGTCAGAAGGTTGTCCATTATTCCATAACAGAAAAGAATGGCACGGTTACAGAAAAAGAAACAACACATGAAAAGACAACCGAAGAACCGGTAAAAAAAATCATCGTGAAAGGGACGAAAGTAGTGCCATCACGCGGAACAGGTGAACTGCATTGGCCAACAGCAGGCGGTCATGTTTCCAGTAATATGGGTATGCGTTGGGGATCAATGCATAAAGGCATGGACATTGCCGGGCCAAGCAGCCGCACCATTCTGGCAGCTGATAATGGAACGGTTGTATCGGCTGGATGGGACAGCGGCGGTTATGGCAACAAAATTGTAATCAATCACAATAACGGGATGAAAACAGTGTATGCCCATCTTTCATCCATTAGTGTCAGTCCGGGCGAAACAGTGGAAAAAGGAAGTGCCATCGGGGTGATGGGTACAACCGGTGATTCCACCGGCATTCACCTTCACTTTGAAGTGTACAAAAACGGATCACTCGAAAACCCGCAAGACTACTTGTAAAGACGGATTAACAAGATCAAATAGGCAAACATAGAGACTGGCTCTAAAATAGAGTCAGTCTTTTTATAAGGCGTGTTTAAAGAGCAATTATCAAATGGATTCATAAATGATATTTATTTATAAGTGGAGGGCTCAAGATACAGAAGCGTGAGAATTTGTATGGAAAGTGTTAGAAGTTCCATAACAAGTGTTAGAAGTTCACACAATAGGTGTAACAATTCAACCATACAAGCGCTGGAAGTTCACAATTTTTCCTGCTCTAACGCTGAAAAACAACTTTCCGGTCAATCGATAAATTGAATTAACTGTAAAAAAAGACATTTACGCCAAAGTACGATAGAATAGAGCAAAGGAACGTTAAAAAGGATGTGACTTTCATGACACAAAAAATACTCGTAGTAGATGATGAACAGCCAATTGCTGATATTTTGAAATTTAATCTGGAAAAGGAAGGCTATCAGGTTGTCATTGCAAATGATGGCGATGAAGCAATCGAACTTGCCGGTGCAGAAGATCCCGATCTTGTCCTCTTGGATATTATGCTGCCCGGAAAGGATGGTAATGAAGTTTGCCGGGAAATCCGCAAGACGCAATCGATGCCAATTATTATGCTGACAGCTAAGGATGCTGAAATTGACAAGGTGCTTGGTCTTGAGCTTGGTGCAGACGATTATGTAACAAAGCCATTCAGTAACCGGGAGATCATTGCCAGGGTTAAAGCTAATCTGCGCAGACAACAGCAGATTCCGGAAGATGGCGTGAAAACGACCAAGAATATTGAAATCGGCCGCCTTGTCATTCATCCGGATGCATATGCGGTTACGCGTGACGGTGACCAACTGGATTTGACACATCGTGAATTTGAATTGCTGCATTATCTTGCCCGACACATTGGCCAGGTTATGACCCGGGAGCATTTGCTTGAGACTGTATGGGGTTATGATTATTTTGGTGATGTTCGGACGGTTGATGTTACGATCCGCAGACTGCGTGAAAAAATTGAGGAAAACCCGAGTAACCCAATGTGGATCGTCACAAGAAGGGGCGTCGGCTATTATTTACGCAATCCTGAACAGGAGTAGTTTTTATGCAAAAAGTGGGCTTTTTCCGCTCCATTCAACTGAAATTCATTATTATATTTATCCTGCTGCTGCTTGTCGCCATACAGGTAATCGGCTCGTATTTCGGAAGTGAACTGGAAAGCGAGCTGTTCGATAGTTTTAAACAGCAGATTAACCAGCGGGTGGGTTTGCTGGAATTGAATCTGAAAGAAGCGTTTAATAAGGAGCGGACAGATGATTCGGAAGGCATGTCCCTGCAGGAGGAAGTGCAGAACATTGTACGAAGCAACAAAACCGCCCCCATTACGAAGCTGCAGGTCATTGATAAACAGAGCAGGATCATGGCAACAAGTGATTATTCAAATCTGAACATTGTCGGTAAAAAAACGACAAATGATCTGATTAATAAAGTTGTACGCTTTGGAGTTGTCCAGGAAGCCAGGCAATACAATCGGGAAACGGGAACCCGTGTCTACAGAAAAGCAATTCCCATCTATGATAATGAGCAGACCCAGGTTGGAACTATTTTCCTGGAAGCATCGCTGAAAAATGTTTATGATCAGCTGCAAAAGATAAACCGAATCTTTGTGCAGGGCTCTGTTTTGGCGATTACCGTTTCTGCATTTATGGGGATTCTCGTCGCCAGAACGATCACCAAGCCGATTATGGAAATGCGCAGACAGGCCCAGACGATGGCACGGGGTGACTTTTCACAAAAGGTAAATGTGTATGGTACGGATGAAATCGGACAGCTTGCCGAGACGTTTAATGATTTGAATGTACGATTGAAACATTCCAGGGCATTAACCGAGGAAGAGAGACGCAAACTGAGCTCGGTTTTATCCAATATGTCTGATGGGGTCATCGCAACAGACAAGTCCGGTGCAGTGTCATTAATGAATGATGCCGCGGCAAAATTAATCGGAGTAAGTCCCGAAGAAGCGCAGGGGACTTATTTGATGGATCTGCTGCAGCTTGATGAAAAAACGATTGATATTACAGACTTGCCTGATACAGGTTCGATTATTATTGATTTTAGTGAAGAGGATAGTATTTTCCTTATTCGTGCCAACTTCTCCACGATTTCTGACGAAGAAGATGATATTACCGGATTTATAACCGTTATCAGTGATGTCACAGAGCAGGAAAAAGTCGAACAGGAGCGCCGTGAGTTTGTTTCCAACGTATCACACGAATTGCGGACGCCGCTTACAACGATGCGAAGTTATATTGAAGCATTAACGGAAGGTGCGTGGGAGGACAAGGAAATAGCTCCGCGTTTTCTTGGTGTCGCGCAAAATGAAACCGACCGCATGATCCGCATGGTAAATGATCTGCTGCAGCTGTCAAAAATGGACAGTAAAGAACATCCGCTGCAAATGGAAAAAGTGGAGTTTATGGAGCTTTATCACCATGTTATTGACCGCTTTGAAATGAATGTGGAGGAAGGAATTCATCTGGAACGCGACCTGCCTGATGGCAAGTATTACGTCTGGATGGATAAAGACAAAATGATCCAAGTGATGGACAATATTATTACAAATGCCATCAAGTATTCTCCTGAAGGCGGAACAATCCGTTTCAGGGCAGCAAAACAGAAGAGTCAGCTGCTGATCAGTATTGAAGATGAGGGCATGGGAATTTCCTATGATAAAGTGGATAAAATCTTTGAACGGTTTTACCGTGCCGACAAAGCAAGAACAAGAAAGCTCGGGGGGACCGGACTCGGCCTGGCCATTTCAAAAGAACTTGTTGAAGCTCATCACGGCAGGATTTGGGCGAAAAGCAAAGAAGGTAAAGGGACAACGATTCTCTTTACACTTCCGCTGATGAATAAGAAGCGGAGGGGTAAAAAATGAATTTAGAAACCGTTAAGTCGATCATTTTGTGGGTCCTGGTGTTGTTAAGTCTACTGCTCACATTCAGTTTATGGAACTTTCAGCCCAACCTGAAGCTTTCCAACAACAGTGAGTATGTGGATCAGGTGGATCTAGGCGGAAAAGAAGTTACCCAACAGGAAATAATCGAGCCAAAATCAATCATTTTCCATAACGGCAACACCTTTTACGGCTTTTCCGATCCGAAAGATATGCAATCGTTATATCGGGATATGCAGTCATGGGTAATGTATGATTTTCAGGTTTCCGAAAAAAACGGCGAACCGTCACAGGAAAAACAGCTCGAGATCATTTTTCCGGAACCGATGCCAATGCAAATGGCGAAAACCTTGTTTACATTTAATAAAGTCGGTTCTGTTCCGGAATGGAGCTTTAAAAAGATGTATATCACGTTTAATACGGAAAATTCAGCTTTGAAGGTTATTTTTGTAGCAGAAAACGGGGAACGGCGTGCTACAGCGGTAGTGAACAACTCCAAAAAGTACGACAGGCTCTGGCGCTACCTCACAACATTTGAAGGACTGAGGGAGTACAAGCTGGTCAAGTCGGGAAGCAGACCGTATTATGTTCCGAAATATCAAATTAAAATGAACCAAAAAGTGCTGACCGTTAACACGATTAACCCGTCGAAATTGGTTGACGCGCTGTTTAACACTCCCGAGGTTGTCAGGCCGAATGAGATTAATGAAAATCAGTTGTATTTTACGGATGGCATCCGTGGCATGAAGGTCTATCAGAATACGCAGCGCATGGAATTTCAGAACCCGTATCAGTCAGCAAGCAGACCGCTTCAGGATACGGAGCTGATCACCCAAAGTGTGCAAAAAATCAATTCGGCGAAAGGCTGGACCGGTGAGTATAATCTGATGCATATTAAATCACCGGATAATATCATTTATTATCAGATGTATTACAACGGTTACCCGATCTACAGCACACTTGGCTTGTCTGTTCTTATGCAGGAATGGCAGCCGACTGAAATAAGTGTGGAATTGAACAGTTACAATCGTCCGTTGTTCCGTCTAAACAACCTGATTAATGAAAATCCAGTAACATTGAAATCAGCATCCGAAGTTTTAAGTTATCTGGAAAACGATTCATCCTATAAACTGGAAAACATCAGTGACTTACGGGTCGGTTATTACTTGTCATACCAGGGGATTGACACGAACAATGTCGTTAAATTGCAACCAGGCTGGTTTATGGAAAATAACGGAAGTTGGCAGCGAGTCGAATTTAATGAAGAGATGCAATTTCAGGAAGGTGGGAGCTGAGGATGCAATGGAAACAGATTAAAGTGTTATTTATCCTCTGCTTTCTTGTTCTGGATATTTATTTACTGGTCATGTTTTTTCAGAAACAAAAGGATGCGGATTTGGGAATAGCCGAAACACTTTCATCTGCTGTTGAGGATCTGGAGGATGAGGATATTTCCATCAAAGCTGAGCTGCCTCAACAGCAGCTTGAGGAGTCATTCATATCGGTAAAACAGAAAAACTTTACCAAAAAAGACGAAAAGAAGTTGGAAGACAAGACAAATCTTGAGGCGGCGATGATTAAAAACAATCTGATGATTGGCAGGTTTGAGGAGCCTGTTTCTTTTCAGGAAAATGCATCGGATGAGGTGATTGCGGAGCAGGTGAAGTCATTTATTCTGTCACCGGACAGCTATACATTTTGGGATTGGAATAAAGAGATGAATGTGCTGGTCTTTTTTCAGCAAAAGGATGGCAGGCCGATATATTTCAATGAAAGCGGAATTGTGCTCGTTTTTCTGAATGACGAAAATGAAATGATGTTTTTTACGCAGACAATGCTTGGTGAAACACAGTCACCGGGAGATACGAATTCATTGATTAAGCCGAAGCAAGCCATTAACATCCTGTTTGTCAATAACAAACTTGTTTCCGGTGATGTGGTTACAGATGTCAGTATCGGATTTTACACACGGTACCCGCTCGATAGTGGTGTACAGGTGTTCGCTCCGACATGGGGAATCACCGTTAATGAGGAAGAGGATTTTTACGTCACGGCTATCGAAAATCGCGTCTTTACCAGTGATGAGGTTAACTTCTTAAAAACGGCTGCAAGATCTGTTTTTAATAAAGTCAGAACGACCGGAGAAGAGACAAAATTGAAGGAATTTGTCATGGATCGTATTAATAAAAAGCTATCAGAACTTAATCGGAGTGAG
Organism: Virgibacillus siamensis; assembly: GCF_039522605.1. Lineage (GTDB taxonomy): Bacteria > Bacillota > Bacilli > Bacillales > Amphibacillaceae > Lentibacillus > Lentibacillus siamensis. The sequence continues at coordinate 224,092 of NZ_BAAADS010000018.1, read as the reverse complement.
ACAGAATGACATTACGGTTTAGTGTACTTGCCTCGGGGAGTACGGGGAATGCATTTTATATAGAATCGGACCGGGAGAAGATACTTGTTGATGCTGGACTCAGCGGGAAGCAGCTGGACAGGCTTTTTGGGGAAATTCAGGTAAATCCGGCTGAGTTGTCCTGCATCCTGGTAACGCATGAGCACAGTGATCATATAAAAGGGCTCGGGATTTTTGCGCGTAAATATAATTTGCCTATTTATGCTAACGAAAATACATGGAAGGCAATGGAGAACGCAATAGGAACTATTTCACTGGATCAGAAATTCACGTTTGGAACAGGTGAAATCGAAACATTCCGTGATATCGATGTGGAATCATTCGGCGTATCTCATGATGCTGCAGAACCGATGTTTTTTACCTTTCACCATAACCGGAAAAAGGTAGCGCTTGTTACGGACTTAGGTTATGTGTCGGAACGGATCAAAAAGACGGTGGAGGATGCAGATGCCTATATTTTTGAAGCCAATCATGATGTCAGTATGCTGCGGATGGGACGGTATCCGTGGAATGTGAAACGGCGCATCCTTGGTGACTCCGGCCATGTTTCCAATGAGGACAGCGGTCTTGCTCTCAGCGACATCATTTCCAACCGGACCAAGCGTATTTATCTGGCACATTTAAGCCAGGATAACAATATGAAGGATTTGGCACGTATGTCCGTTTCCAACGTGCTGAAGGAACGCGGGATACAGCTTGATATCCAGGATACAGACCCGAAAACGGCAACATCACTTTATGAAGTCGTATAATCATAACCCCGGAAACAGACAATAGTATAGAACTGTATAAGAGGATTTTTGAACACATACGTTTAATCCTTTTATTGAAGGAGATGGGTCAATGGGGTACTTTGATGAAGATTACGTACCGAAGTCGAAAAAAGAACGGCGTTGGCTGGTTCCGGTTCTTTCGGGGATTATCATTGGTATGATTATCGTCCTGGCAGCATTACCCGGGATATTGAAATCAGACATACTTCCGGAATCATGGACTGGCGGCACGGAAATCACGGATTCAGGCAAGGATGGCAGTGGATTGAAGTCGACTGATTTTGTATCTGTGGATGTATCCACACAGATTACCGATGTTGTCGATGAAGTTTCCAAAGCAGTAGTCGGTGTCATAAATATTCAGCGGCAAGGGAACTTCTGGGAACAGCAGGAGGATGATCAGGCTGGCACGGGTTCCGGGGTCATTTACAAGAAGGAAAATGGCTATGCATACGTCATTACCAATCATCACGTTATCGAAGGTGCTGATACCGTCGAAGTCGTGTTGTCAGACGATACACGTGTTCAGGCAAAAATTCTTGGGAGTGATCTGTTTTCCGATTTGGCTGTTTTGCGTATGAAGGCCAAACAGGTTAAGAATACCATTAAGATGGGTACTTCGGGATCAGTTAAAGTCGGCGAACCGGCGATAGCGATCGGCAATCCACTTGGAATGAAGTTTTCCGGATCGGTAACCACTGGGGTCATCAGTGGGAAACAACGGACGATTCCCCAGGATTTCAACCAGGACGGCCGTGCTGACTGGCAAGCGGAAGTTATCCAGACCGATGCTGCGATCAACCCCGGCAACAGCGGGGGTGCACTGATTAATATTGAAGGTCAGCTGATTGGGATTAATTCGATGAAAATTAATGAAACATCGGTCGAAGGGATTGGATTCGCGATTCCGATTGATACGGCCAAGCCGATTATTGAAGAACTGGAGACAAAAGGGGAAATCACCAGACCATACATGGGGGTTGAAATATATTCCCTTGATGATATTCCACAGACCGAATGGGATAAGACATTGAATCTCCCGGAAAATGTAAAAGGCGGAGTTTACGTCTGGACGGTTGAACCGTTGTCACCAGCAGATCAAGCAGGAATGAAGCGGTTGGATGTCATTACAAAAATCGATGGAAAAAAAGTTATGAACATGATTGATTTGCGAAAGATCCTGTATGAGGAAAAACAAGTCGGTGATTCGCTGAACGTAACGTTTTACCGCGATGGCAAGAAAAAAGAAACGACAATCAAACTTGGTGTACAGGAATAAGCTATCCTTTGCGGGTAGCTTATTTTTTTAGGGCAGATAAACTTTCTTACTGGATAAGTGCAACTAAGGCTGTCACCTAAAGGCTTGCACTCAAGAGCATAAGGGCTTCTAAGAAAGCACAAAACGCTTTCATAAGATTCCCTTTAATGACAACCAGGTTTTCTAAGATTGAGATAGTAGGGGAGATCATGACCACTTTAATAAGTTATCCCCAACCTGTGAATAAAATGTTTATAAAAACTATATATAGTACAGAACAAAAATTCTATAACAAAATAACTGCGAACATTTGTGCATATGTGGATAACTCTGTGGATAGTGTGTCGTTTACATATAATTCAGAGTATACTAAATTATTTAGGGTACGAAATATTCGAATGCGAAAGGAAATACCTGCTTATGACGAACGATTCTTCACAAACAGGTACATATCGATGATTTTGCAGCTGATTCCGGTGATGTTTTTAGTTGCCTTTACCATCTCAGCTATCGGTCTGTTAATTGCCAGCACACTAAAAACAGCACAAGGTTTTCAAATGGTCATTCAAATTCTGTTATTCCCGATGCTATTTTTATCCGGTGCCATGTTTCCACTGAACGGGCTTCCCCTATGGATGGACATTATCGTAAAAATTAATCCGCTCACCTATTCGGTTGATATGTTCAAAGACATTATCCTGAAGCCGGAAACGATGAGTGCTGCAATAAGCCAGGCAATGGGGCTCGACCTGGAAAATTTCAATCATATCATCACATTTGCCGAGGAAGCTATTGTTGTTGGTGTCATTGGTGCTGTGTTTGTTGTTTTTGCCACGATACGATTTTCAAAGGCAGAAGCATAATTCATTTCAGCAGTTTGCCAGGTGCATGCTGAAAAATCAAAATCAGCAGGATAAGTACGACAATATCCAATCTTGCATGAAGCAGGAATTGTAAAATCCCTTCGTTCCCAGTCAGAATGGGGATTTTGGTAAGAAAAATTGCCGCCAGTATAATTAAAATCAAGGGTGCGGTCGCGTGTTTTAAATAGAGCCTGGCAACAACAAGCGCGCCGCACACAATTTCTACAAGCGCAACCACAAACAGTATCGTGTGCGGATATGGCAATCCCAAATCGGTAAATACCAGTTTAAAATCTTGTTCAATCAGCTTGAGCGTTCCGGTTGTAATAAAGACAAATCCGACTGCATAACAGATCCACTTATCCATCGGTAAATTCTTCATCAAAACACCTCCACGGTCATTCTGATTCATATATATGCAGCTTCAGGGACAACCTTGACAACCTTTTTTAAGAAGAAAGATCCATCCATTGCCATTCCTGTTGTTTAATCGTATAATTTCTTTTGTATATAACGTAAAGGAAGTGCAACCATGATCAGACGATTTTTTTCATACTATAAACCGCATCGCCGGCTGTTTGTTGTCGACTTTACTTCAGCGGTGATTGTGGCATTACTCGAACTTGCTTTTCCGATTGCGGTACAGGCCTTCATTGATAAGCTGCTGATAACCGATAATTGGGATTTAATTGTACTGGTCAGTATTGGGCTGCTGTTCGTATACATGCTGAGCACATTTTTGCAGTATGTCGTTACATACCTAGGCCATAAACTCGGAGTGAATATTGAAACCGATATGCGCCAGGACTTGTTCCAGCATGTGCAGCGGCAGTCATTCCGGTTTTTTGATAATACAAAGACCGGCCATATTATGAGCCGGATCACCAATGATTTATTTGATATCGGTGAACTTGCCCATCATGGACCAGAGGACTTTTTTATCGCGATAATGACGTTTGTTGGTGCATTCTGGTATATGTTCTATCAAAACGCACAGCTTGCCTGGATTATCTTAATTGCGGTACCGATTCTCGTATTTCTGATTTCGTACAGTAATATAAGAATGAATCAGGCGTGGCGCGCAATGTACCGTGATATTGCTGAGGTGAATGCGCGTGTTGAGGATGCTGTGTCCGGTGTCCGTGTTGTTCAGTCATTCACTAATGAACCATATGAAATGGATCGTTTTACAAAAGATAATTACAGTTTCCGAAAAGCGAAAATTGGTGCATATAAAGTAATGGCATTTGTGCATTCCAATATTTACATGATGATGCGGTTGATTATTATCATTGTTTTGGTTATCGGTGCGTGGTTAACGATTAATGACAGGCTGTCCACTGGGGAATTGGTTGGATTTGTGCTGATTGTGAATGTGTTATTTAAGCCAATTGAGAAAATCAGCGCATTGTTGGAACTGTACCCGAAAGGCATGGCCGGATTTAAACGGTTTACCGATATGCTGGATATTGCACCGGATGTCGTTGACAGGGAAGATGCAAAAACAGTGGAATCGCTGACAGGGAGGATTACGTTTGAGGATGTCACGTTTGCCTATGAAAAAACACAGTCACCTGTCTTACATGATCTCAGTTTTGGCATTCAAAAGGGTGAAACCGTCGCATTTGTTGGTCCGTCCGGCGCAGGGAAAACGACGATTTGCTCGTTGATTCCCAGGTTTTACGATGTCGATCGCGGCAGTATTATGATTGATGGAATCGACTTGCGCGAGATGACCAAGGAGTCGCTGCGGAAACAGATTGGTATTGTGCAGCAAGATGTGTTTTTGTTTACCGGAACACTGCGGGAGAATATTGCATACGGAAAGCTTGATGCAACGGATGAGGAAATAAAGCGGGCTGCAAGACAAGCCCATATGGAAGATTTCATCCAGGAACTTCCGGATGGTTATGAAACACAGGTCGGGGAGCGCGGATTGAAATTGTCGGGCGGTCAAAAGCAGCGGATTGCCATTGCCCGCATGTTTCTAAAGAACCCGCCGATTCTCATTCTGGACGAAGCAACATCAGCACTTGATACCGAGACAGAGACAATTATCCAAAAAGCGCTGACTGAGCTCTCTAAAGACCGGACAACTTTAGTCATCGCCCACAGGCTTGCCACTATCAAGAATGCTGATCGGATTATGGTCGTGACCAAGGAAGGCATCGAGGAAGAAGGCAGTCATGAAGAACTGCTCGAGCGCGACGGGATTTTTGCACATTTGCATAAGGTGCAGATGCGCTAATGAAGTGATAAAAGAAAGGCTCTGCTGTTGCGAAAAACAGTGGAGCCTTTTAATCGTCAGTACGCCGTATTTTTTGAAACAACAGTGTCATTGCATAAGCAATAAAGACAACTGCTACATCAATCAGCGCCAGTATAAACAGATTCATCCCTTTATGAAATCGGGCCATATCAACGGCTTCTGCCAGCGATCCAAAACCGTATGCGAAAACAAAACTGCCAATTAACGAATAAACCCAGAAGTTTTTATTGCGTTTCATACAGTATTGGTAAAGAAGCATGAAAAATACCGGGAATAGAACAGATGAAACGGTTATTCCCTGTGGAAGCAGATAGGAAAGACTGTGAATGTGATTAAAGTAATTGTTTGAGGTCAAATAGCTGTCCACCGTTACCCACAGGATATGATTGGAGTAACCAAAAAACGCAATCCTGAAGATGTTTTTCCGGTCTACGACAATAAACCAGATAATCAGCGGTATCAAAACGGTGAGTATATTAATCCAAAAAAACATCGTTCCCGGATTGGAATAAAGTTTCCAGTATTCTGTAATAAGACCTCCGAGTTGTTCTTTTAAATGATAAATTTGCTGATACAATTCCTGTTCTTTTTCGCTCATTTTGCAAAATACCCCGCTTAATCAGAATCATTTTATTAGCTTGGCCATTTCGAAAGATCCTATACAATGTTCATGTTATCCCCAATTTTCTGTGGATAACCTGTTAATAATTGTTAGCTTTAGCCAATTTATACAACGATTGGTATAATAAAAACAGCAGCATGGTTCGACTACGTTAAAAATAAGGAGGAGAAAATCGATGGAACGCTTAAGTGAGGAACAAATTGAAAAAGAATTGGAAGCAGTACCGGACTGGAAACGTTTGGATGAAAAATGGATTGCCCGCAAATACCGTTTTAAGGACTTTCTGAATGGAGTCCGCTTTGTTGACCAGGTAGCGGCATATGCTGAAGAAAAACAGCATCATCCATTTATTTCTATTGACTATAAGGCCGTAACATTGAAAATTTCCTCGTGGCAGATGAAAGGCCTGACAGACCTGGATTTTGAAATGGTCAACCACTTTGATGAATTATACGATGCGACAGCAAAATAAGCTGGGAAATTTGTCGATATTTCCCGGGAAATATTGAACCCTTATGGTGAATCATAAGGGTTTTTGGTTTGTTGAATTTTAATAAACGGAAGTGGAAGGATTGCGGGAGGTATTGGAATTTATCAGACACCAAGCAGACCGTGTGACTGAACATCATTTACAGCCCTAGCGATAATTCGGGCAGCGGTAAACCTTTTGATCTATTCCTTATTGAATTTGTGAATAAATACACAGGAACAGTGCATATAGTATGCGCAAATAGTACCTATTCTTTGATCGTTTATTGTAAATGACCGGCAGTACTGTTAATCTTAAACGTAATTATAATGGTTGACCATGTTTCGTATCTGCTTCAAAACGATTCTGCACAACATGTTTATTATGGCACATTACTTCACGCGGTTAACCCAGCCACTCATGATGATTGCTACATATTCGATACCACCACGACAAATAAAATGATAAAGGATGTGAACTTGTTTATGCAGCGAAGTTTTATTAAAAAAGCTTCCATTTTCCTCGTTCTTGTACTGATGGTTTCCGTTGCATTTATGTACGGGGGAAAAGCGTCAACATCCGAAGACTCCACACAAATTGCCTCCGCAGAATCTGTTCAACTCGATGAAAAATTGGAAGAAATCCTGCAAAATGAACATTTGGATGGGACGACAACTGGTATAAGTATTCGTAATGCCGATTCAGGCAATATTTTATTCCAACATGCCGGAGATAAACGGCTGCACCCTGCCTCCAACATGAAACTGCTGACTGGAGCAGCAGCATTTGCGACCCTCGGTCCTGATTACCGGTTCACAACAGAAGTATTAACGGATGGAAAGATCAGAGGTAAAACACTCCAGGGTAACCTGTATTTAAAAGGTAAAGGGGATCCAACGTTGATGAAAGAGGATTTGGATCAGTTTGCCAAGGAATTGAAGGAAAAGGGCATCCGGAATATTCATGGGAACCTGGTTGCCGATGACAGCTGGTATGATGCTGTCAGACTATCACAGGATTTAAACTGGTCGGATGAGCCTTTTTATACAGGTGCACAAGTTTCAGCACTATCTTTGTCACCAAATGAGGATTATGATGCGGGCACCGTTATTGTGGAAGTATATCCTGCGTCAGAGGCCGGCGAAGGTCCGAAAGTGAAGGTAACCCCAGAAACAGATTATGTAACGATTGTAAATAAAGCTAAGACCGTGTCCGCCGATGGTTCAAAAGATATTTCCATCAAGCGTGAGCATGGTTCAAATGACATTGTAGTGAAGGGTACCATCCCGCTTGATGGTTCCAGATCAAGATCATGGGTGTCGGTTTGGGAGCCAACTGGTTACGCGCTGGATGTATTTAAAAAATCGCTTCAGGAACATGGCATTAAACTTGTCGGTAATTCAAAAGTGAAGAGAGGTGTCACGCCGGAAGATGCCACTTTGCTTACATCACGAAAATCGATGCCGCTGAAGGATTTGTATATTCCATTCATGAAGTTAAGCAATAACGGGCATGCCGAAATATTGACGAAGGAAATGGGCAAAATCGTAAAGAATGAAGGCAGCTGGGATAAGGGATTGCAAGTGATTGAGGAGACTGTGGCAACGTTTGGGGTGAATGTTGATACACTCAGGCTTCGCGACGGATCCGGTATGTCACATAAAAATATGATTCCGGCCAATGAGATTTCCCAATTGCTGTATGCCATTCAGGATGAGCGCTGGTTTCCTGCATTTAAAAAATCACTGCCTGTCGCCGGAATGTCTGAACGATTTGTTGGCGGAACACTGCGCTACCGGATGACCGAGGAACCGGCAAAAGGGAATGTAACAGCGAAAACAGGCTCCTTGACAGGCATGTCCACCTTGTCCGGGTATGTGACAACGAAGGACGGACAGAAATTAATCTTCTCGATCCTGGTCAATAACTATCTTGGATCATCGTCCAACATCACTGCAATTGAGGATAAAATAGCAACCGTACTGGCGAAGTATGAATTTGATTAAAAAAGAAAACAGGGAGTGAATTTTCACTCCCTGTTTGCATATTAATAGCCGACTTCAACTGCTGCATTTACGATATACATCAAGTCATTTTCGTCGTCCTTGTCCTCCAGAATAATTCCACTCGATGTCGCCATGCCGCCATCTGTAACATCAATTGTTACCGTACCATATGGCAGGACTTCTTTTACTTTATCCTTGTCCAATTTTGAACGGTCGAGCGGTACGGCAAGCCGTATATTCACTTTCATATTTTCAAGTTTCTGATCGGGTAAACTCTTTTCAATTCCCGGCATCGAGTTTCGATAAATCGCATCTTCCATGGCACGGACAGCCGCCTTTGTTACATCCTGGCCATGCACATCCATGCCGGTTCCTGTCTGGATGAAGAGAATCTGCTCCATCAGGTAACACTCCTTTTTGGATTGTCGTATCAATCCATTTCCCGCTGCAGAAAAAGTATAAACAACCCTCTAAAATTATTGATCGTTCATATCTTCTACGCCCTCATTATAACGTCGCAGCAGCTCCCCGAATATTTTTCTGTCTTCCTCCGGCCATTCCGACAACATATATCGCAGCCGCCCATATCTGCGCTCTCTGTTTGCTTCCAGTTCTTTTTTGCCGGTATCTGTAATCTGGTAAAAATACGAACGGCCGTCAGCAGGATTCGGTTCCTTCACCGCATAATTTTTTTGGACGAGTGCTGCAGCTTGTCTGCTTATCGTGGAACTATCCAGTTGCAGGTCATCGGATAATTTTTTCACCCCTGCTGGCCCATGTGAAGCCAATTGCCTCAGAATGACATATGTGGAACGATCCAGTCCGTCCATCCGTTTTTCCGATAAAATAATACGCCGGATAAAGCTCGTAATTTCTTTTTCAATTCCCGCAATGGTTTCGTCATTCATTGTCATAACACCTCATCGATTATTATACGACAATCATAACTTTCTGTGTTGAAATGTCAATTTATTATGTGTACTATACAACCATTTAGTTGTATGGTACAATCAATTGGTATTTTTAAAATTAAAGGAGTTAAGCATATGTCAACACCAACTGCATCCAAATCAATGGAACATCGTGTGCCCGACGCTGCTGCTGTTGAAAAAAGCGGTATTCTCAGCCAGCCAAAAGCAGTCTGGGCAGTCTTTTTTGCATCGATTATTGCGTTTATGGGACTTGGGCTGGTCGATCCGATTCTGCCGGCCATTTCCAAGCAGCTCGATGCCACAAAAAGCGAAACCACATTGCTTTTTACAAGCTATAATGCCGTCATGGCCTTTGCAATGCTTGTTACCGGTGCCATTACATCACGCATCGGCATCAAGCGCACACTTATTGCCGGCATTATCATTATTGCCGTATTTGCCGGACTTGGCGGAGCGTCAAACGGAATCTGGGAACTTGTTGCGTTACGCGGCGGCTGGGGACTCGGAAATGCGCTCTTTGTTGCCACCGCACTGACTGCCATCGTGACCTTATCTAACAGCGGCAATGCAAAAGCAATTATTTTATATGAAGCAGCAATTGGACTGGGCATTTCCGTCGGTCCGCTCATCGGCGGATGGCTTGGCGCCATGTCCTGGCGCGGTCCTTTTTTTGGTGTGGCGACATTGATGGCCATTGCTTTTGTCGGACTGATGACACTGATGCCATCAGCTCCGTCCACGGCACAGGCTAAACAAAAAACATCGCTGCTGGATCCATTCCGCGCACTGAAACATCGATCCCTGCTCGTATTCGGCATCTCAGCAGCCTTGTATAATTTCGGGTTTTTCACGCTGCTTGCCTTTGCACCATTTGTGCTTGGACTGGATGAACATGGACTTGGACTCGTGTTCCTTGGCTGGGGGCTGCTTTTGGCGGTCACGTCCGTTTTCATGGCACCAAAACTGCAAAAGGCCTTTGGAACCGTCAAATCGATGTGCCTGATGCTCGCCCTGTTCGCACTTTTATTGTTGGCAATGGGAATCTGGACATCGACACAGTGGGTTGTTATTGCAGCAGTGATTGTGGCCGGCGCACTGCTCGGCAATAACAACACACTTATAACAACCGCGGTCATGAACGCCAGCCCTGTTCAGCGATCCACTGCGTCTGCAGCATACAGTTTTCTCCGTTTTATCGGCGGAGCCATCGCGCCATATCTTGCCGGAAAGCTGTCCGAAATCTATAATTCCAGTGTACCGTTTTATGTCGGAGCCGCATTTGTCGGGCTTTCCGTCCTGTGTATCTGGCTGAATGACAAACATATCCGCCATGTGGACACAGCAGAAAACGCACATTGATTACAAAAGGGACTATCCATCGTAATAGTCCCTTTTGTGTGAAAAAAATTAATGCGGTCCTTTTTTTTAATGTGACCCACTGGAGCGGCGGCTCGATATGGATTCGGCAAATTCAGGTGATAATCCGGCACTTTTTTGTTTTTTTCGGAAAAAACCAACGATAATTCGGCACTTTTGAATTTTATTCGGAAAAAAAGGGTGTTTATCCGGCATTTTCGCATGCCGGACATTTTTGTTTACCCAAGCACCCATCACCGGTGCCGGTAATCAACAGTCCCAATCAAGCGAAATACTTTTCAAAGCCGTCCGGAAAAACTATGATAGTATTTTAATGACACCGATGAAAGAAGTGTTCTACCGTGCAGAAATCTATCAAACTTATCCTTCAAATTGCAGTTCTATATGGAATCTACATGTTCGGCGGATGGATTCAGGATACCCTGAACCTGTTCGTTCCCGGAAGTGTTATTGGACTGATCTTATTGTTTATCGCGTTGCAGACAAACATTGTGAATGTTCGCTGGATCGAGGAAGGTGCATCCTTTTTTGTTCGTCACCTGACCTTGTTTTTCATCCCGGCAACCGTGGGCGTCATGCAGTACTACAGTGTCTTTTCAGGTAAAGGCGTTCTGCTGATTTTGATCGTTCTTGCCAGCACCATTCTTGTTATGGGAAGTGCTGGTTTTATCAGTCAGTGGATGATAAAGAGAAAGGAAATGGAATCATGATTGACATTTTGATCGCGTGCAGTGCCATTATTGGTACGTGCATCATTTATTTCACCGCATTAACTGTACATAAAAAAATCCAGCACACATTCAGCATCCCGGTCCTCACGTCTACGGTCGTCATCATACTTATTCTTGTGCTTTCACAAGTATCCTATGAAACGTACATGACTGGCGGCAAATGGATTGATGAGCTGCTTGGGCCCGCTGTTGTTGCCCTCGCCTACCCGCTCTACCAGCAGCGGGACATTCTGAAAGCCGTTTTCTTGCCGATTCTGTTTGGAACGTTTATCGGAGCGGTAGCCGGAATGTCAAGCGGCATTTTGCTTGCCAAGGCGGCCGGTTTTGATACATTAATTATTCACTCGATTATTCCGAAGTCCGTCACAACCCCTGTTGCCATGGCTGTTTCCAGCTCGGCAGGCGGTGTCACATCTCTGACCGCTGTTTTTGTCATGATTGCGGGAATCGGTGGTGTGCTGCTTCACAAGAGCGTCTTTAAACTGTTCCGTCTCAACCATTATCTTGGCCGCGGCGTCGGCATGGGCAGCGCTTCCCACGCCATCGGAACCGCCACGATGATGGAAAACAGCCAGGCAGAAGGATCCGTCAGCACGATTGCTATGGTATCAAGTGCAGTGATTGTGTCGATTGTGACACCAGGGTTGATTTTTCTTTTGTTGTGAAAAAGTAACTGGCATAACGAACAGCAAAAACGGATAAATCGGGAATATAATAACCTTTAGACAACAATAGGTTATTTGGTGATAAGAAGAAAAATACTTGTTAACTAAAAAGAGAAGTATAACTCTATTTAAGAATCCTTGGAGTTATACTTCTTTTTTTATTGGTATGCGGTAACTTGTGGCAGAGCAAAACTTTCCTTATAAATTATTTTATAATGGTTATTTACTTTCACATATACAACTTTAACAGGGCGGGTAGTTTTTGATGTTAGTCTACCATCCTCCCATCTTGCATATTATTTTATAAGAATAATGGAAAGGAGAAAATTGATAAAGTTGGTAAATGCGTGTGATAAGTACTTCGAATGTTTCAATTCATTGCAAGCCCATGCATAGTGGTAAAAAGTCAGTCAGTAGGGTGGTTTACGCATTTTTTATCACTTAATGATTAATATAGTTAATGAATTTATATATATCATTAATTAATTAAAATTGACCTTTTATTAACACAAGGGATATAATGGAGGTGAAAGAAGGTGAAAATAATGACTGCAACGATATTTGAGGAAACAGAAAAAGACATTGAAAAGGCCTTTAAGTTACAAAGTAAACCAAAGATTGAAAAAGAGACAAGTTACGTTCTTAGCCAAATTATCGTCACCATGTTAGGAACCTTCAAAGATCGCCTAAAAGAAATTAACTTTGATACGACCTACCTTCATTTCAATGAGCGGTACATTTTATCGGATAAGAACCGTCTAGCATTGTTGGAATGGTTAAAACGACTGATGTTGTTTAGTATACCAACCACTGATTTGGAGTTTGGAAAGCTAAAGTTGGATTTAGAGGACTGGTATTATCAAATTAGTGGAAAAGATATTGATTTCGAATATCGAGAGGACTACTTAATCAAACCAAAACAAGCAGCAGAATTTCTAGGTGTGTCTAACGTGACGCTGAACAAATATATGAAACAGGGGTTCGAACATATAGATACGTCTTCTCATAATAAGATTCCAAAACATGCAGTTGATCTTTGGAAAGACCCAGTGTACTGCATTAAGATGCAATATCTTTATCAAGAGAAGAAACGATTACGGCAAACACCCGAAGAACGTTTGAGTGAAGTATATGAAGAACTAGTGCAATTCAAAAAGAAATACAAAACGCCTTACATTGAAAAAGCCTTTGAGGGAATAGACATTGATGAAATGGATGATCCTTCAGACTATTATGAATGGCGGGATCTTCTTGAGGAGGAAAAGGAGATAACAAATAAAATTATAGGAGAAACATAGGGACGGATCATGCTTCCTATTTCTAATGGAAAACAACTAGTCCTTCTCTTTTCATTACTATAACCGTTATAGCTAAGTAAAAAGTGTCAATTTGATTGAGAAATTAATTAAGGATACTCTGACACTGGGAGGTCACTCAATAAAACGAGAAAGTTTAAATACACGTCTATACTTGATTTGATAAAGAAAATAAGAAAGTGTGAAAAGTTGAAAAAAAAGGTATAGACAAGTATAATTTAGTTACACTATAGCATAGGCTCCTAATGGAGGTGAGCAGATGCTACGAGAGGAGAAGAATAAAAATGCCAAAGGTAGCAGACGTTAAACCTATGGACATTAAATTTAACAGTCGTAAAGAAGAGGAAGCTTTTATAAAATGGGCTAACGACAAAAGTACTGCAAATCATCCTGACATGGTTGAAATGAGGAAAAAAATCATGGAAGTAAGAGCAATTAAAAAAAGGATGAATGAAAAGTGACCAAAAACAACATAGATATTGCCAGCATTAGGTCAGCACCCTTATCCAAAGATTCGATGAAGGATGTTGGCCTTTTTGATTGTTCCGACCAACCAAATGTCGAGGATTTTTTAAAAAGGGACGCTTTACGATTGGAAGAATGTAATGCGTGTAGAACAATATTATATTATTATAATAATAGGTTAATAGGGTTTTATACATTATTTACGGATTATGTAAACCTTGTTAATTCTAAACGAATGAGTGAAGGCTGGAGAGATGTCTCTACTGCAATGAAAAGCCAGCATTTCCCGGCTATTCGGCTACACTATTTAGGAATAGATATGAAATACAGAAACAAGGGTTTAGGTGCCTTGTTATTATTATTTGCGCTTGATACATGTATATATATATCCGAGTACGTTGGATTTAATTTCATTATATTAGAGGCATTGAAGGAATCAGTCGGTTTTTTTGAAAGACAAAATTTCTCAAAAGTAAAATTACATAATGAATTACACGTAATGGCAATTAAATTGGATGACATAAAGTTTTAATACAACTATTTGCATGAAACATTATTTTGAGCGGTAAATACCGGCAGCCATTTTCGGACGGCAAGCCACTTGTTAATTCGCATGCCAATCGGGAACACAACTATATCCTGATTATTTTCTGTCGTATATCTTCCTTCAAAGATCTTTTTTCCCATTACAATCCTTCCAACTGTTTATTGTACGGACTGTCTCATTGCACCACGACATGGAAGCTGCAGAACTCAACTAAACAAGTTAGGGGCAGGCAAAAACATGCCCACCCAATAAATTTCAACCCCCTACCTCAAAAGCTGACTTGACTCCAATATCCCCATACCATACATAAGAAGCAGTGCCAATATAACGGCAAGGCCGAGATAGAGAATTAATGCACGGATTTTTGTGCCGGCGGATGTTTTGTAATAGGTCTTTGCCCGGTTTATTTCTTCCCGGATCGTTGTTAATTTCGCTTCGTTTTCGCTGATGACTTCCTGCAGGTCCGTGCTGACTGGTGTATATTCGTAAAATGACAGTTCATAGTTCTTTAATTTGTTCAGCATGATAGATAATATTTCTTTTTCCCTGCTGAGCTTTTTAAGGGAATTTCGCTTTTTTTCCTGAATGACGGGGAGAGCGGATCCCGAATCTGCTGAAAGGTGCTTATTAATTTCATTTAATCGATAGCTGATTTTATTTTTCAGGGAGACGATATCTCCAGATCCCGGCATTTCCGGGTTGGATTGATACGGATTGGATGCCACGATGTGTTTCAACCCGTTATTCACCCCTGTCAAAACACTTTCCTCATGTTTCATCGTTTCCACGCGTGCATTGTCTTTGAACCGGTCCCACCAGGTGAAAATACCAAAGATGAAAATCAAAATAATAATCGGGTCCGGTGACAGGAAAATAATTGGAATCATTGCCAGCAGTCCGATTAACCATATTTTCGTTGACAGAACGGTAACAATACGGCCTCCGTCAAGCGGAGAGACCGGAAAAAGGTTAAACAGATTGATCAGGCCGCCAAGCTGTATAATCAGTCCCCAGTATGGATCTTGTGTAACCAGGTACAATCCGATTGCTGGAAGAATGGAAATTAACCCAGCCAATGGACCGCCATATGCTACAAAAAATTCTGTTTCGGCATCTTTTATTTTTTTCGGATCAATTCCGATTGCCGCTCCCATAAATGGAATGAAAATGGCAGGGCTGGTCGGGATTTTCTTCATTTTTGCTGCGACGAGATGTCCCATTTCGTGGACAAAAATAAGGTATACGATGGCGAAAGCGAATTTCCAGCCAAATATTAAGGCGTACCCGCCCAATGAAACGAACATCGAAGCAAGCGTCGCAAACTTGCCGATTTTAAACAGGGCAAACACCCATTTCATTTTTGCCAGAAGGAATAAACCGATTGCAATGATCCATCCCCACAAGCCTTTATTTGACCTGTTTCCTTCATTTGCTGCCATATTTGCCGCAACCTCCCTAATCATGCTCTTCCAGTCTTTATTTTATCATATTCAGTGGGTCTCCCGGATAGGATTACCTGAATTCATTTTCAGGCACCAACTTAAAAAAATGGCATGCCACCATTTATGGCACACCATTTATATAGCCGTCAGTCAGTGTGTTGCATGTACCGTTTCCTGTTCTTCCCCGGCTTCTTTTGATTTTTGCATTTTATAAATGACAACCAAAGCTATAAACCAGACAGGGGTAATGAACAAGGCTACACGTGTATCTTCTGCCAGTGCAAGCACAACAAGGATAAATGCCAGAAAAGCAAGTGTCAGGTAATTTGACAGCGGATACAATGGCATTTTAAACTTGCTTTTCTTTGCCAGTTCCGGTCTTGTTTTCCGGTATTTCAGATGGCAGATAACCAAAATGCCCCAAATCCAAATGAAGCATGTTGTCGCGATACTTGAGACGAGTGTAAATACACCGTCTGGCATCACATAATTCAGCACAACTGCAATAAAAATGACGACCGTTGAGAGGAACAATGAATTGGATGGTACATTTCGCTTATTCAGTTTGGACAATTGTTCAGGTGCATTTTTTTCTTCGGACAGCGAATACAGCATCCGGCTTGTACTGAAAACGGCACTGTTGCATGCAGATGCTGCGGATGTCAGCACAACAAAGTTAATAATACCGGCAGCTGCAGCGACTCCAACCGTTACAAACACTTGAACAAAAGGGCTTTCTGCAGGTTCCACGGCATTCCACGGATAAATACTCATAATCACAGCCAGTGCCCCGATGTAGAAAATTAAAATTCGAAGCGGGATGTTATTAATCGCTTTCGGCAGCACTTTTTCCGGGTTTGATGTTTCACTCGCTGTAAGCCCTACCAATTCCACGCCAGCAAAAGCGAACACGACCATTTGGAATGCCAGGACAAAGCCAGTTATGCCATTTGGAAACATTCCTCCGTGGCTCCATAAATTCGAAAAGCTGGATGGACCTGAACTGGTGGAAAAGCCGCTGATAATCATATAAACGCCAACTGCAATCAATCCCAGAATGGCAATAATCTTGATCAATGCGAACCAAAATTCCATTTCGCCAAACAGTTTTACCGTTGCAAGGTTCATAACCAGTAAAATAATCAGCGCAATTAACCCCGGAATCCATTGCGGCACGCTCGGGATCCAATACTGAACATAGACACCGACTGCCGTTAAGTCAGCCATTGCGATGGTAATCCAGCAGAACCAGTATGTCCACCCTGTGATAAACGCGGGCAAATTGCCCAAATAATCTTTTACAATGTCAACAAACGAATTATACTTCAAGTTGGTTAATAGCAACTCCCCAAGTGAACGCATAATGAAAAAAGCAAAAATACCTGTAATCATGTACGCGAATAAAATAGAAGGTCCTGCTAGATGAATAGATTTTCCGGCTCCAAGAAACAGCCCTGTTCCAATCGCTCCTCCAATCGCGATCAGCTGAACATGCCTGTTTTTCAGACCTCTTGATAATTGTTGCTCGCTCATGTGATGTCACCTCTCTATTTTTTAAACCGTTTACATTTTAGCGTAGACTGAGCGCTCGTTCAACTGTTTGATAATTAAAAAAGAGGGCGGGCGCCTTGCTCGGTTGACCGATCAAGGAGCGGCAGCCCTCATTCATTCACTTGAAAATACGTATCTAAAATGCGCTCGCCGATATTTTTGCTCACTTCCGGCTGAGAGGTGGAGACGCCCATTTTTGGCACCATAACGGCAAAGGCAACCTGTGGATCATCAGCTGGAGCATAACCGACTAGGATATGGTTCTCAGCATCCAATACCTTTTCTCCATCTTTGTAAATATCATTTTCGGCAGTCCCTGTTTTACCGGCGGCAGTATATGGCTTACTTGCAAAGGCTCCTGCAGCTGTTCCACCGGTTTCCTGATAAACTTGCCGGAAGCCTTCCTGAACCCGCTCAATATATTTTTCATCCATCGTTATTTTATTCAATACTTCTGTTTCAACACTTTTATCGACTGGCCCGAGTTCCTGCTCGTGCGGCACCGGGGTGTGGACGGACTTCAAAAAGTGCGGTTTGACACGGTACCCGTCATTCGCAATGGTGGATACATACTGCGCAAGCTGCAGGGTGGTGTACGTATCATATTGGCCGATCGCAAAGTCCAGTAAGTTACCTGCTTTTGGATCTGGTCCTTCATAACCATCGGATTCACTTGGGAAGTCCACCTGGGTCGGCACCCCCAACCCGAATTGGCTGAAATAATTACGGATTTCCCGGAATGCATCGGGATCATAGTTCAGGGATTGGTTCCGATTGTAATGAAAGTCGCCGCCCATCCGCATCGCAATGTAAAACATATAGACGTTAGATGATAATCGCAAAGCATCCAGATCGTTCACCGATCCTAATGCAGCATAGGAGCTCTTTTCCGGTGTGCCGGCAATTTTAATCGGTCTGTCAAGGAAAGTTGTGCCGATGTTGATGACACCTGATTCATATCCGGAAAGCACGGTTGCTCCTTTGACGGATGACCCCGGTTCAAAACTTGCATACATCGCTTTTACACCAATGTTTCGGAATTTATTTTCTTCCTGGTCATAACGCTGGCCGGTCACTGCAAGCAGTCCGCCGGTTTGCGGATTCATCACAACCGCATAAACTTCATCCATGAATCGGTTTAAATACGGATTGGATTGTAATGCGTTATCGAATTCCTGCCGTATTATTTTATTTACTTTCTTTTGCAATTTCGTATCAATTGTCAGCACCAGATCCTTGCCGCGCTTTCCTTTTACAGCGACTTCAGAGTCAATGACCTCTCCATTACTGTTCGTCGTGTATTCTATCTTTGTTTTTCTTCCTCGCAGCACACGTTCATACTGTTGTTCCAGTCCGCTTGTGCCTACCCGGTCATTAAGTTTGTACCCCAAAGCTGTGTAATACTCCTTCTTATCGCGAGGGATACCCTGCTTTTGGGATGACAACGATCCGATAATGCCGCTGAGTGTTTCATCATATGGTTTCACGCGCCGCCATCCGACTGTGGCATTTATTCCCGGCAGCGAACCGAGATGTTCCGCTATTTTGGAATATTCCTCTGCCGTCACATGTTCATTTTTAACGACGTGCGGTGTCAGCGTCATGGCCTGGTCCAATTGTTTTTTGATCGCCATTATTTCTCGTTGCTTTTTGGTGAAATCACCCATTTCTTTCTTTTTAATCCGCTCCAGAATCGTATTGTATGCTTCACCGTTATCCATCTTCTCCTTTTCCTTATCGGACAGCCGTTTTTCCGCTTTGTCAGTGTGCTTTAAGTACCAGTATTCCTTTTTATTTCGTTCGCTGAGGTCATAGTCACCATCCTCATGCGGCATGGAAATATAATGGGACAGCTTCTCAGCCAATTTCAGCCGTTCTTCTGCCGTAACCCCTTTTGCCGGCGTGTATGTGATGGTGTATACCGACTCATTTCCTGCAAGCAGTTGATGATTCCGGTCATAAATTTTCCCTCTTGGTACAGGGAGCTGGGTGTATTCCTGATCGGTTTCGTTGATTTCCTGCTGGTATTCCTCCCCATTCAGAATTTGGACAACCCCCAACTGGATAATCAAAATGGAAAATAATAAAAAGACGATGAAAAATAAAATGTTTAACCGGAAAGGCAGCTGCATTTTACTTTTGTTTTTTTTGTTCAAATTGCCCCCTCCTTGCTGTCATGTACTATCTGTAAAAATAAAAAAGCACCCGTTAACAAATGGATGCTTTTCTTGGTTGTAAAATGTCTACTATATTGGATTATTTTATTGTTAGGCGAAAATTGCATATGCCTGCCCGCCATGCCTTAACACCGCGCTAATTCGTGAACAGTGGAATTCACGATGGATGGTAAATCGACCAGCCCCCCCTCTCAAAAAAAGTATGCTTGTTATATGTAATACCCGATATATCCATTGTGAAACAGTTCCGAATATAAAATATATGAATGAAAGTAACAAAAAATAACCTGTGATGACAGGATACATCGCCTTGTGGAAATGGTGGAATTCCGGAAATACTGATAAAAGAGTGAAAGTGACTGATAAACTACCAAAAGTGACTGATAAAAGATTAAAACCGGCTGATAAACTCCCGAAAGTGACCGATAAACCATTGAAATTGGCTGATAAACCCACCGAAGTAAGCAGCTCGCCATTTGCCCCCGTTGGTGTGGTACAATAAACCCAATAAAACACATGCAGGGAGGGGCCCCCCCGGATATGAGGTTGACGTCAGATATCGCTTTCATCAAACAGCTTTCCTTAAAAAAAGACCGGATTACTGATTACAACCAGTTCCCGCTTAATTTACCGGTGATCCAAAATTTCCGGCCCATCACATGCCATCCAAATGTGACCTATATCGTCGGCGAAAACGGTATGGGCAAGTCGACCTTATTAGAGGGGATTGCGGTTGCCATGGGTTTTAATCCAGAAGGCGGTACCCGTAATTTCAATTTCTCAAGCTATGATTCCCACTCCAATCTCGATCGGTATTTGCGGATTGGCAAAGGGGTGCACAAACCGCGGGACAGCTTCTTCTTCCGCGCCGAGACATTTTATAATGTTTCCACCAACATTGAAGAACTGGATAGTGAACCGGGCGGACCAAAGATCATCGATGGATTTGGCGGAAAATCGTTGCACGAACAGTCCCACGGTGAAGCTTTCTTTGCTGCCTTCATGCACCGCTTTACCGGCAACGGCCTGTACATATTGGATGAACCCGAAGCAGCCTTATCCCCGCTCAGACAAATGTCACTCCTGGCACGAATCGATGACCTTGTTAATGCGGGCTCCCAGCTGATCATCTCCACCCATTCGCCAATTATCATGGCTTACAAACACGCGAAGATTATCCAGCTGACTGAGGACGGTATGAAGGAAGTCATCCTTGAAGAAACGAGTCAGTACAGCATCATGAAACAATTTTTTGAAGACCGGGAGCGGTTGCTGCATCACTTGTTTGAATGAAGCATACCGGAAAAATATGAACGGAAACGGAGCGGAAAGAAAATGAACATCAAAATCATTGCAGTTGGTAAACTGAAGGAAAAATACTTGAAACAGGGAATTGCAGAGTACCTGAAACGCCTTGGCGCCTATGCAAAGGTTGATATTGCGGAAGTTGCCGATGAAAAAGCACCGGAGAACATGAGTGAAGCGGAAATGCAGGAAGTGAAGCGAAAGGAAGGAGAGCGGATTCTTGGCAATATCGGACATGATACGTATGTGATTACGTTGGAGATTGATGGGAAGATGCTGAGTTCAGAAAAGCTGGCCGCAAAGATGGATGAGCTGGCTACGTATGGAAAGAGCAAAGTTGCGTTTGTGATTGGCGGGTCACTCGGGTTGAGCGAAGTGGTGCAGAAGCGGAGTGATCTGGCGCTGTCGTTTTCTAAGTTGACGTTTCCGCATCAGGTTATGCGGCTGATATTGTTGGAACAGGTTTATCGGTCGTTCCGGATTATGAGGAATGAGCCGTACCATAAATGATGCGATGTGAAGAGAGGTTGATCGGGACAGTTTGTTAAATAAGGTGTTAAGCAAATCTCCTATATTGGACTTTTCTAAAGGATGAAATTTGCAGGAATGTAATGAAATGGGTTTTGTGGGAACCGAAACTTAAATTGATCAAAGAACATAATAATGATATAATTAAGACATAATGATGAAAAGAGGAGACGGTGTTATGCCTAAAATCCGCCCGATAAAAGATTTAAGAAATACAACGGAAATCTCTGAACTCTGTCACCAAATAAAGGAACCATTATTCATCACAAAAAATGGTTATGGTGATATGGTTGTTATGAGTATGGAAGCCTATGAGGACTCTCTAGGTAAACTGGAGTTATACGAAAAATTAGCTCAAGCGGAAGCCCAAATTAAAAAAGGAAATGAACTTCTAGATGGGGAAAAAGTTTTTAAGGACCTAAAGAAAAAATATGACAAAAAATAAATATGCAATTAAGATTGCACCTAAAGCATTTGAAGATTTGGATGATATTTATAGCTACATCTACAATGAACTTTTTAATGAAGGTGCAGCCGATAACCTTTTGAAGCAGATAGAAACGAGTGTCATGAGGCTAAAAGAATTCCCTTTTCCCTGTAGTCTTGTTACGGATGAAATTTTAAAAAATAAAGGTTATCGTAAGCTAATCGTTGCGAATTACATTGCATTTTATCTGGTTAGGGAAGAAGAAAAACAAGTTGTTGTCATGCGTGTCTTGTTTGGAGCACAAAAATACCAAGGTTTTATTTAGCATCGTATTGATTGTGAGATCTGACAATCAGACGCTTGAAAAATCACAAGCCTAATTCTCGTTCAAATGAAGAACGAGAATTTGGCTTTTAATATTTTTGTTTAGCGTGGATGTCGGCACATCGATGGAATAAGAAATATATCAATGAATAACCAAATCCAAAGCGGAATTAGCAGTAACCACCCTATTAATAGTGCAGTGGTCATCCACCCAAGAACCCCTAATATTATTTGTATAATACCAGAACCTGTTCGTCCGGTATAAATCCGGTGAATTCCAAGCTGTCCCAGGAAAAACCAGAATAGATATGCAATTACCATACTTTTTTGACCTGTCAATTTGTCTCCCTCCCTTTAAACGAATTAGTTCAAAAAATCATTCTTTATTTCATTATATTTGGCTCATTTAAAGTTGTCTAATGTCATAAAAACATTCTGACATGTACGGGCGCAAGAGCAGCATAAGAGCATGTAAATATAGTGCATCGGAATATGAAGTGATATACTGAAATTCATGGAAGGGGTAATCATTACTACTAAGGAGTGGTAAGTTGAACAGAGGCAACGATTTCGTGAAACCGAATAATGAATCTGCTGTAAAACCCAAAAAGAAAGTTATTACAATCAGCTTATTTATTGTTTTAAGCGCCGTGTTGGTATTGCAGGGATGCAATACCGAAAGCGAGAATGTAAATAACATCAACGAAGCAGCCAAAAAGGTGAGCGATTTATTTGAGATAGAAAATGAGGAAGCAGTCAAAGAGGGAAAATCAAGTAAGATAAAAGATTCAACAGACCAGGAACAAATTGACGAAGCACTTGAAGCGATCGATAAAATTGATACAAGTGACGGGGAACAGAGTGAGAATTATGCGATTGCATTCGGTCTTCAATCTGCTGTCTTCAACGCTGTATTACAATTAAAAGAACGGGAAGGTACACGGGAGTCATCTGATAACGGTGCACAGGACGAAACAAATCGGGAAGAATATCATCCGGATGAAGATGATGTTGTATTGAAAAATAATGAACTGAAAAATAAAGATATACTGGAAGAATTCATGAAAGTCGCTGGCGAAAACGGCAAAAACAATGAAAGTGAAATTAGGGTAGTGATAGATGAAGGGGCACAGGGTGTGCTTATTTATGATTTAAAATCAAGGTATGATAAAAATGCCAATCAGGCGTGGATTGGGGTTACTCCTGACTTAAGTCACTATCGTGCATCAGAAAATGAAGTGCAAAATGTTTTTAATAATGCGCGTCAGCAATGCAGCTATATGTCAAAAGATGAGGCAGAGGGGTATTATAAATTGAATGAATGCCGGACGCATTGGGAATATCGGTTTCTTCCAATTCCATGACAATGAAGGATGGCGGATTTTACGAAACTCAGATGCGTAGGCATTACGGTTCTCCTTAATACGAATCAGTATCGGAAAGTGATGTTAGGAATCTTACATGAAAGGTTCCTTTTTTTATTGAAACGTTTTAAAGAGTATCTGAGTCTAACGTGGGAAGGGGGAGAAGAAAATGCTTAAGAACAAACAGGTGAAAAAAGCGAAAAGAGGAAATAATAAAGCTTTTCAAGAATTAATTCAAGATGAAAAAGACAAACTTTATCGCATGGCTTATTTATATGTAAAAAATGAAAATGATGCTCTGGATATTGTTCAGGAAGCGATATATAAAGCGTACATATCAATAAAAACGCTAAAGGAACCACAGTATTTTTCAAGTTGGCTGACTCGGATTTTGATAAATGCTGCATTGGATTTCATCAGGAAAAATAGACGTGTGATTCCTATCGATAAGATTGAAAGCATGAAAAACGCATGGGAAGTTCATACGGTAGAAGACAATCTTGACTTGGTTGATGCAATTGACCGGTTGGAAGAGCAGTACAAGACAGTAGTTATCTTAAGGTATTATAAAGATTTTTCCATTAAACAGATTGCGGATACACTTTCATGTCCTGAAGGAACCGTAAAGACGCATCTGCATCGTGCAATTAAACAGTTAAGGGTGGATTTAAAGGAGGGACACACCAGATGAGAGATGATTTTAAGAAGGATATCAACCGCATAAAAGTACCTGAAGAGAAATTGGATCTTGCTGTTGAACGTGCGATTAAACGGGCTAAGAAGAAACACTGGAGTCCTGCCAAAAAGGTTACTTATATATGCAGTGCAGCCGTTATCGTTTTTGGTTTGTTGGTGGCGTCCGCATTTATATCCCCGACGATGGCTAAAGTAATGGCAAATGTACCATACTTAGATCAAATTATCGAGAGTATGGAACAAACCGAAAACAGGAAAGAAGATTTACAAAGCTTCTATAAAAACGTATCTGAAACGCTGGCAGGTAGTGATGATTACGAGGGTATAAGCGGGGTTTCGATGTCAACATTTTTCCCCACCGAGCCGCCTACGCTGCTTGTTCGGGTAGAAGATAAACAGTATAAAAATGAATATGAAAATGAAATCAATGACGTCATTAAAGAATTGGCGGAAACCCATAATATTGACGATGTTGGAGTCAATATAAAAGTATGGGAACCGGAAATAAGTAAAAAAGATAAAAAACAAATGGAGCATTCGCGGAAACTGTTAGACATCACACAGAATGTCCTGGAACAAAATGGATACAGCTTTAGTGCCTTAGGTATGGATCCTCGAAAACATAGCATCAGTATTGAAATGGAAGGTCAGGGGCAGGTTTCAGATAAGATGAAAGCGGAGATCGGGAAACTCGTGCATCATGCAATAGATGCCAAAATGAATATGGATTATACCATTGAAGTATCCGGGAAAAGCAAGGCAGAAATCAGGGATGAGAATTGGCAGCCAATTTTTTCAACCGTCATGGCTGAAGCGCATAAGGAATATAACGCAGTAACCGGATTTGCTTATTCCTTCCATCCTAAACCGCTTGAAATTATCTTGAAAACTTCCTTGTCACAAGGAGAGGCAGACAAGAAGAAGGCAGAAAAAATTGCAACATATGCCAAACAAGTCGTTGAGGTAAAAAGAAATAAATTATCTGTTGATAAGATACCGTATGAGATGATCATACGGGATAAAGATCAGGAAAAACTATTTAAAATACGTGTGAAATAAGGTATAGAATGGGCGCGCCAATCGAATTGGTGCGTCCTTCTGCTTTTCTTTCAACTCACGCTTCTTTAGACTGTTTCCGCGCCATTCGCTGCCCATTCCAGGATCTCCTCACTGATTGGAAAGAATTTATTTAGCATACTTGGCAAATCATATAAGACGATTAATTTAATTTAGCAGTTTGACAAAATAATATCTTTCGTTATCATATTATGTAGACACTTTGTTTAAAAAATATTAAATGTATTTAATTTAATAAAGGAGGCCGGCATTCACTACTCAATCGGAATCATTCAATAATAGCATGCTTGGCAAAGGTGTGTTTAGTCTAAATAGATTTGCCAAAATTTAAATACGAAAGGTGTATGTCATTTAATGAGTTTTCGCAGAGTTAGTCAATTGATTTTACTTACCGTTCTGCTTATTGCATTAGCAGCTTGCGGTTCAAATAGTGAAGGTGAAGGTTCAGGCAGTACAAGTGAAAGTAAAGGAAAAATCACATTTGGACAGATTAACTGGCCTGAAAATATTGCCGTTACAAATATGTGGAAGGCTATTCTGGAAGATAAGGGCTATGATGTGGAGTTAAAGCTTATTGAGATGGGTCCGCAGATGTCTGCTTTAGCCCAAGGGGAATTAGATGTGGCACCGGAAATTTGGCTGCCGGTGCAGGATAAGAGTTATTATGAAGAGTATAAAGACGATGCTAACTTTTTCGAAGACCCTTGGTATACGAATGGGAAAGTTGGATTGGCCGTTCCGACGTATATGGAAGATATAAACAGCATTAAAGATTTAAAGAAAAACAAAAAGAAATTCAATGGCGAAATAGTAGGTTTTGAGCCTGGAGCAGGAACAATGCTGGTAACGGAAGATGTAATTAAAGAATACGGTCTTGATTATGAATTGATAGAGAGCAGTACAGCAGCAATGGTTACATCCATTAAGGAAGCGGTAGATGCAAAGGAACCAATCGTTGCACCACTGTGGAAACCACATTATGTGTTTGCCGAAGTGGACTTAAAGTTTTTGGATGATCCGAAGAAAACCTATGGCGGGGTAGAAAAAATTTATATGGCAACCCGTGAAGGATTTGGCTCTGACTATGAAAAAGTCAGTAAATGGCTGAAAAACTTTAAATTGAACGATAACCAGCTTGGTGACTTAATGCTTAAAGTCAAAAAGCATGAAGACAATCCGCTTAAAGGCGCACAAAAATGGGTAGAAGAAAATCAGGATCTGGTTAATAAATGGGTGAAATAAACGGCAGGAAAGAGACGATTCTCGGAATGGGATCGTCTCTTTTCGCTGTAACGGAATTTAAGTTGCATATCCGTGCTTTTCATTATAAGATGGAAGAAACGTTTAATTAATTATGAACGAATTTAACAATAAAGAGTTTCTAAAGAGGTGCCGCAATGGAAGGAAATCGGGATAATCTTAATTATGAAAAAGCCGAGGAAAAAATCGACCAGGCCGAACGTTTGATGGTAAATACGATTTCAGAAACGATGGATCTTTATGGTGTCACCCCTTCAGTGGGACGTCTGTACGGCATGATGTATTTTAAACATCAGCCAATTACCCTGGATGAGATGAAAGAAGCCCTCAGCATGAGTAAACCAAGCATGAGTACATCGGTCCGAAAGCTTCAGGATATCAATATCGTTCAAAAGGTATGGCAGAGAGGTTCGAGAAAAGATTCATACATGGCTGAAAAGAATTTCTTTAATTATTTCACGCATTTTTTTGGTATGAAATGGGAACGAGAAGTGGATATGTTTCAGGTTAGTATCAGGAAATCGAAAGAACAACTCAAAGAGGTAATTGAAGATGATGAAACCGATGAAACATTACGGGAACGGGCTAAGCTGGATTATGAGCAACTCGATGAGGCCATGATCTATTACCAATGGCTGGAGAAGCTGACCAAACTTACGAAATCCGGCGAAATATATGATTATATCCCTCTGGATGATACGGATCAAAAAGGGTAGCTGAAAAATAACCATTCTTGCAGTTTAGCAGGGATGGTTATTTTTTCTCCCCATTGACATAAAATTAAAATTAGTCCATAATGTTGCTAATTTATAAATAAACAAATGCGTGCAATTTTATACAAAGTGGTAATGATTGGGAGTTAGTACATAGTCCCCGGGTGAAAGAGAGTAAAATTCATCGGCTGAAAGATTTTACAACCTGCAATGCTATCGAACCTGTCCCTTGAACTGTTGGGCTAAAACCCGACCGAGTTCCTGCGTTAAAGGGGTATGGAGTGGATACTGGAATGAATGCAGTATCAATGAAGGTGGTACCACGGATACAATGCGCTTCCGTCCTTATTATTGGGATGGAAGGGCATTTTTTTCTGTATAAATGCGAGGTGACAAATCATGAAAAAGCAGCGAATGGTGGTCAAAATTGGCAGCAGTTCTTTGACAACGAAAAATGGCGGACTGAGTGATGAGAAGTTGCATGAGCATGTGGGTGCGCTTGCCCGTTTAAAGCAGCTGGGGCATGAGGTGATCCTCATTTCATCCGGAGCGGTTGCAGCAGGGTTTGCTGACTTGGGTTATCCTTCACGCCCCAAAACAATTGCCAGCAAGCAGGCAGCTGCAGCAGTAGGACAGGGATTATTACTAAAAGGGTATACGGAAGAATTTAAACGACACGATATTGTCGCAGCACAATTACTGCTGACACGGCAAAACTTCCTGCATAAAGATCAATATAACAATGCCAATGCAACCTTATCCGAGCTCTTAAAACGCAATGTACTGCCGATTATTAATGAAAATGATTCCGTGGCAGTGGATGAATTAACCTTTGGCGATAATGACATGTTATCAGCATTGGTAAGCGGCTTGGTTCATGCGGATTTTTTAATGATCCTGACCGATATCAACGGCATCTATGATCAAAATCCGCGAACACATCCGAATGCAGAAAGGTATAACTATCTTCATGACATTGATGAAGCGTTAATTTATCGTGCTTCCGGAACCGGTACAAAGGTGGGTACCGGCGGGATGAAATCAAAACTGGAGGCAGCAAGAACAGCATTGAATGTGGGGGTTAAAGTGTTTATTGGATGTCCAACCGGTGAAGAAAAATTGGTTGATATTCTCGCCGGAAATGGGGACGGAACCTATATCGGCGACACCTCCATACCGAGCATGAACACGTCCAAACAATGGCTCGCGCTCCATTCTATTCCGACCGGGAAAATTGAGGTTGACAAGGGTGCTGCACTTGCTATATTGGAACATGGCAAAAGTCTGCTTCCGGCCGGTGTAGCAGACATATCGGGAACATTTCGGGCAGATGAAGTCGTCCGGGTTGCCGATGACAGGGGCAATATTATCGGAAGAGGCAAAGTGAATTTTTCATCCGATCAACTATTGGAAATTAAAGGGTTGTCCAGTTCAGAAGCAATGATGAAAATCAACAGTAATCAACGCGTTGTGATTCACAGGGATCATTGGGTGAGTAAAAAACGAAAGGAGAATGAAGCATGACCGAAATCATGCAGGATAATGAGTTAATTCAAAAAGCCGCAAAAGCAAAAACTGCATCTACCAAATTGGCAAAAGCAACGACAGAACAGAAAAACCAAGCACTTTATGCCATTTCCGAACAGCTGATCAACGAACAAGCATTTATTTTAGAAGAAAACAATAAAGATCTGCTGGCCGGAAAAGAAAATGGAATGAGCGAATCGTTACTTGACCGCTTAAAGTTGAATGAAGGACGCATAAAAGACATAGCAGGTGCCCTTATTCAATTAACAAAACTTGAAGATCCGATTGGGGAAGTGCTGGACAAATGGGAACGTCCAAATGACCTTAGCATCGCCCAAATCCGTGTTCCGCTTGGCGTAGTAGGCATGATTTATGAGGCCAGACCAAATGTGACGTTGGACGCATCAAGTCTCTGTTTAAAAACAGGAAATGCCGTATTGCTACGCGGAAGTTCAACAGCCATCAACTCCAATAAAGCCATTGTCAATGTCATTCAGCATGCACTTGAATCGACTGATTTGCCAACAGACGCTGTACAATTGCTGGAAGACACGCGGCGGGAAACGACATCCGAAATGTTCAAGTTGAACGACTATCTCGATGTATTAATCCCACGCGGCGGCGCAAAATTGATTCAGACCGTGGTCGAAAATTCGACGGTCCCTGTATTGGAAACTGGTGCAGGCAATGGTCACGTTTATATTGATGAAACAGCCGATCCAAAGATGGCCGTTGATATTGCCATCAATGCCAAAACACAACGTCCGTCTGTATGCAATGCGTGTGAAAACATTCTTGTCCAGCGTGACTGGGCATCCAACCATATAGCCGATTTAATAACCGCACTGCAGGAAAAAGAAGTCCAGATTCATGGAGATGAAGCGGTACAACAGGCAGGAACAAATATCACTCCAGCAACCGAAGAAGATTACGGCACCGAATATTTAGGGCTGGAAGTTGCATTAAAAGTTGTTGAAAACACTGACGAAGCTATTCAACACATTAATCAATATGGCACAAAACATTCCGAAGCGATTATTTCTGCCTCAGCGGAAAATGTAGACCAATTTTTCACAGAAGTTGATGCAGCAGCAGTCTATCACAACGCTTCAACCCGCTTTACAGATGGATTTGAGTTTGGGTTTGGTGCTGAAATTGGGATTAGTACACAGAAACTTCATGCCCGTGGACCGATGGGGTTAGTTGCTTTGACTTCGAGTAAGTATGTTGTTAGAGGGGATGGGCAGGTGAAGTAGAACATGGGTCTTGTTCGTTTTATCAGAAATAGGACGCTCTAGTCCTTTGGGGTAGCTTAAACTTAAAATGAATAGAGAAATCGCATCATGCGTAGTGCCGCACAAGTCCCTGATTTTTTTGAATAAGTGAGTAGGTCTTCTTCTGCTCCAGTAAGAAATCATCACTATTGTGCAGAGTTTGTAGTGATTTTCCATTGGCAGAAAACCGTACTCTTTTTGACGAACTTACAAATCTCTGATAAATCCCCGCTTAGGGGTAACAGGTTAACCCGGAAAGAGTTAACCTGTTTTATTAAATTCTTTATTTGAATTCCAGGGTAGGTATAAATTTTTTATCCGGCACTTTCCGTGTTCTTATTAAACTTTTCATTTATCCGTTTTTTAGCTTCCTCTAAACCTTTTTCGTTAATATTGTCTAGCTTGTTTTCCATGTAATCGGAATACGCTTCAAACTGATCGGTTCGTTCGGATAATTTCGAATCAAGGTAATCAAAGGCTTCCCCGGTTATATATCCATTTTCCCTAAGTCCTGATAGTGTGCCGCTAATGTTCAAGTATTCATGCCAATTTTGATCTCCCCATTCATTGGTGAATCCCAATATGTCAAATACTTGTTCATTATATTCTATATTTGCTTCGTGACCGGCACTCGTTTTCCAATCCTCCCACTTATCGGCAATATTTTGAGCCTTTTCAAATTGCTTTTTTAACTGTTCCTGATTTTGTATGGTAGCGAAAGTTCCATTAAGTTTTTTAGATATTTCTTTCAGTTGTTTTTGTCCTTCGTTGTCTACATCAAAACCAATAACATTTACGATCGGGTTTATATTGGATTCGCCTAATTTTTTTGCAGCTTTTACCGGATTTCCTTCGCAAGTTGATACACCATCACTTACAAGATAAATAATATTCGTATTCTTTTTGGCTGGATACTGTGCAAGATCATTTTTTGCCTCATTCAGCGCAAGGGCAATCGGAGTCCAGCCGGCTGGATTAAACTTATTTAAAGCATCATTGAATTTATCTTTATTATAATGTTGGAGGTTATAAACCAGCTTGGAACTGCTGCAGGAAAGTTCTTTATCACTATCCGAACCTGTTCCTTTATGACCATATACACGAAGGCCAACTTTGGCTTTTCCGGGAAGCGATTTTGCAAATGACCGAATGGATTCTTTTGCTGATTCCATTTTAGTTTGTTCGCCAGCATCTCCAGCCATGCTTCCACTCGCATCAATAATAATTTCGACATTTAAATTTTGCTTGAAATGAAACCGTTTATCTTTTATTTCGGGGCTGCCAAACCGGGAATATTTCAGCTCCTTCACCAGCTTTTTGGGAGAAGGATAATCCTCATGGAACAAGAACACCATTTTTCGCCAATAGGCATCCATTCTTTCTTTTGAAACACCCTCTTCCAATTTCGGGAATTTCTTAAAGAACTCCAACACCTCTTCCAAGTCCTCTTCTCTATGTTTATTAGATCCGCTAATATTATAGTCGGACAATTTTCCGTTTGGCTGATTAGCAATTTCTTCAATTGTTTGAGGAACTTCAGCCGTGTCCAGAAGTTTGTCCCATCCATATTTGTTGTTTTCTTTGCCTGTGTCCTCACCCGAAGATTCTTTTTTCACTTCCTTCTTCTCAATATTTTTATCATCACTTTGATTGCCCATTTCATCCGTGCAAGCTCCCAAAATGCAAATGAGTAGTGCCGTTAAAATAACTAGGTATAATTTCTTTGTCATGAATTAAGCTCCTTTGCATGCCTATTTCGTAATGAATATGTAATTTATCGTAACATATCCGACTGCAAAAAAGTGGAATCCTTTTTCTAGTGCCCTCAATTTCGATTATATACCTTGTGATTTTATTTGTTCAGATGTATATTATGTTTAATATACAAAATTACACTCTTTTTGGAAAAGTGGTGAAGTATATGGAAAATGATAAGGAGGAAGATAAAATGCCTGTCCTATCATTAACTGAACAATATATATTAGATGAACAAGCAGCAAAGAAGATTATTTCCACCTCCCCAATCACATTGCGTAAAAGCGACGAATTTAATGATTTATATTTAAGTGATAAGGAAAGGATTGCTTACGCTTCGAACATCCTAAAATCTAGAAAATGTAAATTATAGATTTATCAAATCTTATTGAAGCTGGTGAGGAGAGTGAAGTACGAGGCCTGAAAATTGTATGTGTGGAGTATGAGCCAAATGAAAAATTGGAAAGCTTTTATTCAACTAATTCTTTTAAATTCTTGCAACAAAACTCCAATGGAAATAATTTAGCCTTTATAAGGTTATCGTAGCGCCGTAAGAAATAATTGAGCCGTTCCTCATAATGGATGTGCGGTTCTTTTTTGTTTTAGCTGTATATTGCTTCATCTTCCCCGGAACTCCCCCTTGTTCTTTACTCAATTTCATCGTCGTCAAGGTAATCAATCATTTTATCAGCAAGACTATGGGATTGCAGTTTAATTTGAGCCCTTTTTTCAAGATACTTTTCCCAATTTGGCTGATCCATTAGCTGATTGGTTTCAATCCTCCATTTACCACTGCCTTGTAGCGTTTGGGTGGCTTTTAGATTTCCATCTGCACAATGTCTTCTAACCATTTGTGGGGAAATTCCCATTATATCAGCTGCACCAGTAACATTTACGTAATAAGGGATACCAAACTGTTTACTGAGCGCTTGGAATACCTCTTTTTTCTCATCTTCATCAAGCATTGCAGTAATTTTTTCTTTTTCTTTCTCAAGGGCTTCAGTGAATCTGATTATTTTCAGGTATTTTTTGGCTCGTTCACTATGAATGGAGTCCTCATCGGGTTTTAGATTGATTTCATCAAGTACCTTCAACATATCATTCACCTTCCTTCCACCTCCATTATACTATGATATCGAAACTAAAAGAAATAAACGAAACTTTGCGAAACCTCATTATATTGTATGCCCAAATTATGTAAAAATAACCACAGATGGGACGGCAGGACATGCTCTTTGTCCCGTCATTAAAACCTATCTCTTCCTGTGAAAAAAACCACATAACTAACAAATATTAGTTAACTATTTTGGATTTGTTGAATATGTTGGTTTTAAGTAGTAAAATATAAATAGAAAGGAGGTAGTTTAAATGGCAACTACGATGGACAATGAACAAAAAACATTATGGAATACTGTGAAGCTTTTAAGCCAATTACAGGATAAAGAAAAGGCTGAAACCCTTCTAAAGACAACAATCGAAAAATCATTGAGACTGATGAATGTTTATACACCAGTTGTTTCGCAATTAAGGTTTTCTGTTCCAGTTGAAAGCTATTTAGATGAAATGAAACAAATAGATGCTCAAATACGGGAGAAAATCGAAATATCCCAGTCTGAACAGATTTTTGAGGAACTGTTGGATTATATCGAAATGATCAGTAAAATGACCGAAAAACCACAAGAAACGAACCGAAAGATGTTGGCATCCATCCTGGCTGAAAAAACACAGAGACCTACTTATGTTGGAAAAATCCTTCATTCACCAATGAATAAAACAGTTGCGACAAATACCCAAAAAGAAAGTAACCATCCCTACTATACAACCAGAGAAGCTGCCCATAAATTAGGTCTCAGTGATCAAACCATCCGGAGAATGTGTGAAAATGAAAGATTTCAAGGCGCGTATCGTTCAGAAGGAGGACACTGGCGAATTCCGGAAGAAAACTTCATAACATCAAAGAAACAAGATAAAAGGATTGACGAATTCTTTGAACAAATTGATATGCGAAACGAAGAAGCGGGGGATGTTGATGAATTCAATCTTTAAGCAAAAAAGTCCCCCGAAAGTTTTTTTGGATACCACGGTATTATGTGGAGCAATACGAAAAAAAGGCGTTAACCGTAAAATCCTCAGAGCTGCCCAGTTTCCTTATTTTTATCGCCCGGTACTTTCAAGGGTTTGTTTATTTGAGTTTGTACGAAATGCTTCAAAAGGTCTTGGTAAAGGCGATTAAATGTTGAAGTATAAGAGTCGGGAGATTGAGTTCTTTTTAAACAAATTCATAAGCCCCATAACAGCGTATTATTCGGATCTTCCGGTAAATAGTATTGTTGGCCGCTATAGTGTGGAAACGATTATAAGAGAGAATCGACCAATTGGAGAGGTGCTAACTGAACTTAGCGGCTGCAGTGATGAAATGGCGGAACAAATTGCCTCTTCTTCAGAATTGAGTGAACCGCTATATCGCTTTGATCAGGAAGATTTTCATGTGTGGGTAACAGCTATTCAGGAAAAATGTGATTCTATCGTCACTGCCAACAGCAGAAGATTCCCGGCCAAAATTGGTAATATAGAGCGAATCCACCCCGCCGATTTTTATGATTTTTTAAATTCAGCTGCAGACTGATAACAATCTAACAATGTAATTACTCCAACCCCGTTCCCAACCGCTTCTTAGCAGTCCTAATCTCAGCAGTCACCGGCATATGTTTCGCAGTTTTAGCCAATCCATAAACAGGCATGTTCCCATAAATCGCTTCATACTTCCCCGCTGGCACGACATACGTTTCATGATAAATACCAACCGCATCGGTATTCCCAATTTTACGGTTGAAGTTTTTCCACGCCTTCAAATGTTTTTGCCCTTTTGAATAGGCAAGCAGATCCTCTTCCGACCGCCAGTAGGTGATCATAACCATTGTGCGAAGCCCGAAGTAATTTTCCATTGACAGAAATCCAAGCTCCTCCTTATTTTCATAATAACCACAGACTCTATTAAAACCGTTATCTTTAGTTAATTTCATATTGAAATTATGTTGCTTGTCCTATATAATTTACAGAAAGGTATGAAAGCGCTTTAAAATAGAAAGGCGAATGAAAAGTGATAAAAAGAAATATAATAAATCGTTATTCTAAAAATACAAGAAGCGTTATTAAATATGTACGTGAAAAGGGACCAATTTCGAGAGCAGATTTATCTGTACAAATGAATATTTCGCAGCCAACAATGACTAGAATTATTGAGAAATTAGTAAAGGCTAAAATTTTGAAGGAGAAAGGGCTAGGGACCTCTTCCGGTGGCAGACGCCCGATCCTATTGGAATT
This sequence comes from Virgibacillus siamensis, assembly GCF_039522605.1. Taxonomy (GTDB): domain Bacteria; phylum Bacillota; class Bacilli; order Bacillales; family Amphibacillaceae; genus Lentibacillus; species Lentibacillus siamensis. The sequence goes on along the minus strand of NZ_BAAADS010000018.1, from coordinate 189,016 downwards.
TAATAAGAATTGTTCGTATGCTATTGGAGTTGAATTGGGGAGATCAGATATAAAAGTTGCATTAACAGATTTGGAAGGTAACTTACTTTCATTCGTGATGAAAGAAACAACGCAACAATATACTATTAAAGACATCGTTCAATTGGTAGAAGATAGTATAAATAGTATCTTGTATAAGACAGAGGTTGAGGCTTCCTATATTTTAGGTGTTGGAGTTGGGATGCCGGGGCCACTGAATGAAACAGGAGATGGCCGTCTATCTCCACCAAACTTTTATGGGGAGCACGATGTTGCTTTAAAAGACATTTTAGAAAACAAATTATCTTTTCCAGTAACGATTGATAATGATGCAAATGTCGCTGCGCTCGCTGAAAAGTGGTTTGGAAATGGCATGGAGATTGAAAACTTTGCTTATATCATGGCAGACGTAGGGGTAGGTTCGGGTTTAATTATTCACAATGATATTTATCGTGGAATAAATGGCGAAGCAGGTGAGCTTGGACATTCAACCATTGATGTATTTGGGGAGAAATGTACGTGTGGTAACTATGGATGTTTGGAAACATTTATTTCTTTATCCGCAATTCTTAATAGATTTAAGAAGCGTTTAAAATTGTCAACAAAAGCCGAGCATTCCATGTTTCACCAAAATACCAACCTCATTACTTTTGAAGATATTTTATCTGCTTCTAAAAAAGGTTCGACTATAGCTTCTCAGATTTTAGAAGAGATAGGTTTATACCTTGGTGTTGGTATAGCTAATTTAATTAATTTATATGCACCTGAAACAGTTATTATAGGGGGCAAAATAGGATCATCGCACCCAATAATTATAAAAAAAACTGAAGAGATTTTACAAACAAGGGTGACTGGTATACGAGGAAGAAATACAAAGGTTTTTCAGTCTGATTTACAGAATGGTGTGGTATTGGGTGCTGCTGCACTTGTGATTCATCGTACCTTTTACTAGCTTAACAGGTATTGAAGGAGGTGGCCGTTTTCATGATTGATGGATCGTTTTAGATAACGCGTTGGTTTTTTAGTGAAGTTAAGATAATTAAAATTCGGGAGGTTGCATAGCTTGAAGAAAAAAAGGTTTATGAAACACTTTTCCATTTTTCTATGCCTTGTTTTAACGGTAGGAATCATTAAGATGCCGACACCTCAGAAAGCATCAGCCAAAACGGATGACTCCGATAATACACAGGAAACTGATTTTTTTACTTCATTTGAAAAAAATGATCCACAACCGGATTGGGAAAATACTGTTGAAACGACATCAGATGGTACTAAAAAGGAATCAGGAATAGATGGGAATATTCCTTATGATGGTATCCAGGGGGACATAACAAAGTTGGTTGAAGAAATTACGGTGAGCGCCGAAAATCCTCCAAGTGAAATTGCTTCGAAGTTAATTGATGGCGATGACCAGACAAAATGGCTTGCCTTTGAATCAACAGCATGGATTGAAATGAAGTTATCTGAACCTGAAACTGTCATAAAATACGCCTTCACTTCCGGCAATGATGCACCTGGACGTGATCCCAAAAATTGGACAGTCTATGGGTCAAATAATGGTGATGACTGGTCAAAGCTGGATGAAAGAAGCGGTGAAAACTTCACGGAACGTTATCAGCGAAAAATCTATGAATTTGAAAATGATACCGCTTATAAATATTACCGCATTAAAATAAACGCAAATGCCGGTGATGACTTAACACAGTTGGCTGAGATTAATTTATCAAATGGAATCGATGTACCGCCGCCACCACCATCTGATATGAAAACACATACAGGAGATGGTCCCGATAGCAGTTACACAGGAAAAACAAATGCTGGCTGGACTGGAATGAAGGCTTTCCATTATGCGGGCACGCATTTAAAGGAGGGAAGAGCCTATTCGTATAACAAAGTTTTTGATGTAGATATTGAAATTACGCCGGAAACCGAGCTATCCTATTTCATCCATCCGCAATTGATGGGGGAAGAGAATATGGATTATTCCAGCACCTTTGTTTCTGTCGACTTGGCATTTGCTGATGGAACTTATCTTAGTGAGCTTGGTGCGAAAGATCAACACGGCATTAAAATGAATCCTCAGGCACAGGGGAAATCAGAGACATTATATCCAAATCAATGGAATTATAAAGTCGCTGATATAGGAAAAGTTGCTGCTGGCAAAACGATTGAAAGAATACTAGTTGCTTATGATAATCCTGAAGGGCCTGGTATTTTTCAAGGTAGTATTGATGACATCAAAATTGACGGCAATCCCAAGACAGAAAGTTACTCAAGTCCTGTTGATTATGTGAATATATTAAGGGGAACCAATTCCAATGGCACGTTTTCAAGAGGTAATAACTTTCCAGCGATAGCTGTTCCCCATGGATTTAATTTTTGGACTCCGGCGACCGATGCAGGTTCAACAAGTTGGTTATACAGCTATCAACAGGCGAATAATGAGAAGAATCTTCCGGAAATCGAAGCATTTTCACTCAGTCATGAAACGAGTCCATGGATGGGAGATAGACAGACGTTTCAGGTAATGCCGTCGTCTGCTGAACAGCCGAGTGCAAATCGGGACGAAAGAGCATTAGCCTTTACACATAAAAATGAAACGGCAAAACCACATTACTACTCGGTAACATTTGAAAATGGGATCAAAACGGAAATCACTCCAACAAACCATGCTGCAATGTTCCGATTTACCTTTAATGATGGTAACTCGAATCTCATCTTTGATAATGTTAATAATAATGGGGGTCTGTCGCTAAAACCAGATAAGCAGGCTATTACCGGATATTCCGATGTTAAAAGTGGTCTTTCGGCAGGGGCATCTCGAATTTTTATTTATGCCACTTTTGACCAAAAGATATCGGAAAGCGGGAAATTAACAGGCGAGAATAGAGATAATGTTTCCGGTTATATTGGATTTAATACAACAGAAGAAGATAAAACGGTAACCATGAAAATCGCAACTTCACTGATTAGCGTTGAACAGGCCAAGAAAAATCTGAAACAGGAAATCAGCCCGGAAGATACATTTGAATCGTTAAAAGCAGATGCAAAAGAGAAGTGGAATGAAAAATTGGGTATCATTGAGGTTGAAGGGGCAAGTGAGCAAGAGCTTGTTACACTACATTCCAATATGTACCGTCTCTTCCTGTACCCGAATAAGTCCTATGAAAATACCGGAACAGTAGAGAAGCCGGTGTACAAATATGCCAGTCCGTTTTCGGAACATGCAGGTGAGCCGACTCCGACCGAAACCGGGGCAAAAATTGTAAAAGGAAAACCTTATGTAAATAATGGTTTTTGGGATACTTACAGAACGACATGGCCGGCTTATTCACTGTTGACACCAACACAGGCGGGTAAAATGATTGATGGATTTGTGCAACAGTATAAAGATGGCGGTTGGATTTCCAGGTGGTCATCACCAGGATATGCGAATCTTATGGTTGGAACTAGCTCCGACGTTGCATTTGCCGATGCTTATTTGAAAGGCGTAACCAATTTTGACGTGTTAGCTTTTTATGAATCTGCATTGAAAAATGCAGCAGTTGTGAGCAAAAATGAAGCTGTCGGAAGGAAAGGGCTTGAAACTTCAATTTTTGACCGCTTTACAAATACCCAAACAGGTGAAGGCATGTCATGGGCATTGGATGGTTATATTAATGATTTTGCGATAGCCAATATGGCAAAGGCACTCTCCGGACAAGCAGATAAAGGTGATCCTGATTATGAACAATACAGGACTGACTATAAATATTACATGAACCGTGCACAAAATTACGTAGAAATGTTTAATCCAAAAGTGGACTTCTTTATGGGTAAGAAACCATCGGGAGAATGGCGGACTACTCCACAGAAATTCGACCCGCGTGAATGGGGAGGCGACTATACGGAAACGAATGCCTGGAATATGGCCTTCCATGTTCCCCAGGATGGACAAGGATTAGCAAATTTATATGGCGGGCGAAATAAATTGGCGGATAAACTGGATACATTTTTCTCCACTCCGGAGAGAGCATCACATCCAGGTCATTATGGTGGTTTAATCCATGAAATGCGCGAAGCAAGAGATGTAAGAATGGGCATGTATGGTCACAGTAATCAACCATCGCACCACATCGCTTATATGTATAACTATGCCGGACAACCTTGGAAAACGCAGGAGAAAGTTCATGAGGTGATGTCACGACTGTATATCGGCAGTGAAATTGGACAAGGTTATCCGGGTGATGAGGATAATGGGGAAATGTCAGCCTGGTATATCTTCAGTGCAGCAGGTTTTTATCCATTGCAAATGGGGAAACCGGAATATGCGATTGGTGCACCATACTTTGAAAAAATGACAATTCATCTTGAAAACGGCAACGATATTGTTATCAAGGCACCGAATGTAAGTGATAAAAATAAATATGTACAGGGATTAAAAGTAAATGGGAAGTCCTATAACAAGCTGACAATCTCCCATGACATGCTGACAAAAGGAGCAACGTTGGAATTTGAAATGGGACAGGAACCATCGGAGTGGGGCACAAGTGAAAATGCATTACCATCTTCCATAACCCCTGCTTCAACGGATGGGTCATCATTGCTTCCATTTCCGTTAAGGGATTTGACGGATCACTTACTTGAAAAGGATAAAGCAAAAACCTTAACAAGTGATAAATCAAATGCGGCCCATTTATTTGACAATACATCAGAGACAGACCTGACCTTAAATGGAGACCAGCCTTGGATCCAATTTAAGTACAAGCACCATAGGAAAAGGGCACAGATGTATACCGTAACAACAGCAGAGGATCCAACACAAGATCCAAGGAGTTGGGAATTGCAAGGATCCAATGATGGTGAAAATTGGGCGGTTCTTGACAGAAGAGAAGATATATCTTTTAAATGGCGAAAGTTTACAAAACCTTTTTTAATTGAAAATCCTGGTAAGTACACGTACTACAGACTCAGCGTTAACGAAAATGGAGGTGCTTCTTCCACTTCATTTGCCGAAATTGAATTACTTGGTTATGGAGATATGGGTAACCAATTTGAAAAAGTGCATAGCGTTTTGAATGAATTTATAAAAAGTGGAGATATCTCAGGACCGCGGGCTAAGCAATTGACAAAAAAATTGCAGCAAGCAGGAGACCAATATGATAAAGAACATTTTCCACAATCTATTAAGAAGTTGCGGGGATTCTTGAAACACTTAAACAAAGAGAACCCAGGTCATGTCTCCGATGAAGCCGAGGACCAACTAAGTGCAGACATTCATTCTTTAATGGAGTTAATTTTGCGGCAAACTGAGAAATAGTATTAAAAAGTAAAAAGGTAAACGTTAAAGGGTTAAAATACCATCCGACATTTCATGAAATACGGTGGTATTTTAACCCTTTTGTTTTTGGAAAACCGTATTGTTATACCTGACAGTTGGCTGGATGGTTAGGCTCCATTATAGGCTGGTTATTTTAATATGCGAGAAATGAAAGGGGTTGAAAATATTCAAAATTAATGTATAATTTCAATAAATAATTGTACTATAATTTTGTAGTACAAAATATAATAATGTAAACGCTTACTAAAACTTTGATGAGGAGGAAAAAAGATGGACGGCGCTACGACAGTGGGGTTTGTGTCAATACTGCCTCCGTTAATTGCTATTGTACTTGCTTTTTGGACTAGGGATACCATTTTGTCCTTGGCAATTGCTTGTGTTGTTGGAGTTCTTATGGCGGGGGAAGGATTACTCGGGTTTCCGAATTTAATGAAGGAAGCGTTGGGGAATGCAAGCTTTTCGTGGATTTTCTTGTTGGAAATTTTTATTGGCATTTTAATTGCTTTCTTTCAACGTACAGGAGCAATTCAAAGTTTTACCGACATTATTAGTAATAAAAATTACTCAAGGAAGCGTATTGGGATGTCCACTTGGTTTATGGGACTGTTTGTATTCTTTAGTGATTACTTTAGCCCGGTATTTGTTGGATCCACGATGAGAAAGGTGACCGATAAGGTGAAAATTTCTCGTGAAAAGTTAGCTTATATTTGTGATTCCACATCTGCACCGGTAAGTGTCATTGTCCCGATTACTGGGTGGGCTGTGTTTATATCTGGTTTATTAATTGGGATGGGTCCGATACAAAATGAAGCTGCCGCCTTGGACGTTTTTACTAAATCTATTCCGTTCAATTTCTACGCCGTGTTCTCTGTATTATTGGTTGGGCTCGTTACATCCGGCATCATCAAAGATTTTGGTCCAATGAAAAAGGCAGAAAAAAGAGCAATTACCGAGGGGAAATTAATACGAGATAATTCAGACCCATTAATCTCGAAAGAATTAACTAATATTGCTCCATATTTCGAGGATAAATTATTAAGCATTACATGGAACTTTTTTATGCCTGTGTTGCTTATTATCGTTATTGCAGTGGGTACTTATATTGGTTTAGGGTCTGCAAAAACAATGGAAGCATTTCTCGCGGCAGCCATTTTTTTAGGCATTGTAATGCGGGTTCAGGGAATACCGGTGAAAGATATTATGGATACCGCTATGAATGGGATAAAAGGTATAATGCCAGCTGTTATGATTCTGGTTTTTGCTTATACGATAAATGAACTAAGTGAACAAATGGGAACGGCCAATTATTTGGTTCAAGTAACTGAATCGTGGCTTAATCCTGGGTTATTACCGGCAATAACGTTTTTGCTTGCAGCCTTGATATCATTCTCTACAGGGACATCATGGGGAACTTTTGGAATCATGATTCCAATTGCAGTTCCTTTAGCATTTAGTTTTGCAGGGGGTGACGTTAATACGGTTGTTCTAGCAACTATTGCTGCAGTCGCAGGTGGAGGAGTCTTTGGCGATCATTGCTCTCCACTTTCAGATACAACAATCCTAGCTTCGACAGGTGCAGCTGTTGACCATATTGATCATTGCCGCACACAGATTCCTTACGCAGTGGTAGTTGGCGTTATCGGATTATGTATATATTTAGCACTTGGATTGTTAGTTTAAGAGGGAGGTTTTTCTAATGAAAGTTGTTGTGTTAGGTGGGTCAGGTTTACAAGGCAGGGCAGCATTGCAGGATCTAGGTAATAACGAGGATGTAAAGAAAGTTATATGTGCTGACGTATCTTTTGAAGACTTAGATTCGTTTAGTCGTCACTTGAATATGGAGAAAATAGAAAAAAGGGAAGTGGATGCTACCTCAGCGGAAGAATTAGAAATACTTTTCGCAGAGGACATTGATATTGTGATTGATTTACTTCCAAAACAATTTAATGACTTTATTGCAAAAGTAGCCATTAAAACAGAGGTGCCATTGGTTAATTGTTCATATGCTAATGGGTTATCGGATGAAGTATTTGAGAAAGCAAAGGAAAAAGGGGTTTCCATAGTGCCTGAGTCCGGTTTAGACCCGGGAATTGATTTGGTGCTATGTGGTTATGGTGTCAACCAATTAGATGAAGTTCATGAGATGTATTCATATTGTGGTGGTGTACCGGAGGCCAACGCAGCTGATAACATATTAAAATATAAAATTTCCTGGAATTTAGATAGTATCCTGATGTCATATAAACGTCCGTCTGTAATGAAACAAAATGGTGAGATTGTTGATATTCCTGCTAAGGAACAACATAATAAGGAGTGGATAAACGATATTACCGTATCTGGAATTCAGGGACTTGAATCAATTCCGAATGGTGATGCAATGAGTTTTGCGGAAACGTTGGGAATTGATTATGAAGTAATTAATATGGAGCGCCGGTCTATTCGATGGTCCGGGCACGCTCAGGTTTTGCGTGACATAAAAGAATTGGGATTATTGGAAACAGTACCCGTTGAGGGAATAGAAGATCATATTACACCTTATGAATTTATGAAAAAACATCTGGAACCTCGCCTGCAATATAAAAAGGATGAGAAAGATCTTGTACTAATGAAAAATATTATTAGAGGTAAAAAGAATGGCCAGAGCCAGGAAATAATCTATGAGATGCTGGACAAAAGAGATTCGCATACAGGGTTGTTTGCCATGAATCGAACGGTTGGTTATACAGCCAGCATCGTGGCTCAAATGGTTGCGAATGGAACTATAACCAAAAAAGGTGTGCTTTCACCAACTACAGATATACCTCATAGGTTGTTTATTGACGAGATTAATAAACGTGGCATTACAATTAAGGAAACAAAGCGTCAATTAAATAAATCCTTTGCTTGATGAAAATGTTGAACCCTGTTTTTATATTCATCAATAGCGGAGGTAATATGTGTTGCTAATAAAGAAAAGAATGCCTCCGCTTTATTTTGTTCAATATACTCAATTAACATCTGGTGCTCATTCGGGCCACGGATGTCTTTTTTTTCAGGGATGAAATAAAAACGATCATATAAAGCAAGATAAATATGTGTTTGATCAATCATTTTTTTCGCATGGTTTATTAAAAATCTATTATTACAACTGTTTATTAATAAATAGTGAAATTCCTTGTTCACTTTAATATAGTTCACAAGATTTTTTTGTGTATGCGTTTCTTTTTCCAACTGGATAAGTTCCTTCAATCGGGTAATATCATCAGCGGAAATGGCTTCCATTATTTTTTCCGATGCCAATAATTCAAGCTGTTTACGATGAATAAAAGCATCGGCAATCTCATCGACTGAGGGATTTATCACCATGGCTCCCCTATTAGGTAGTATAGTAAGAAATCCTTCCTCCTTCAGCCGTGAAAATGCATGACGAATTGGAGTTCGACTGATTGAAAGTGAATTTGAAATATCATTCTCCACCAGTTTTTGTCCTGGCACCAGTTTTTGTTCATAAATAGCAGATTTTAATGATTCGTAAACATAATCAATCATGGATTGTTGTTTTTTCATAATGACACACCTAATTTAATGTATTTTCTTAATATTATATATCTATTATATAAGAATTGGGAAAGAAATCATATAGAGATACTTATATCATTTGATAGGCAGAAATATGGATAGGATATTTAAACATGGTATAAAAGTGATTCACCCCAATTAGAACAAATAAACCGTGCTCCGGAACTGTTACTTTGGTGGGTAACGGCGGAAGAAAATTAAAATTGGAGGTCATTGTCAACGTCAACCAGTATGCGCTTGAATCAACTGTTGAAAAACATAAGGCGGGAAACGACATCCGAAATGTTCCAGTTGAATAAATATCTTGATGTTTTAATCCCATGCGGCAGCGGAAGATTGATTCGGACGGTGGTCGAAAACGTTGAAGACGCAATTCAGCACATTAATCAATATGGAACAAAACATTCCAATAGAAAATGTAGAACAATTTTTCACAGAAGTTGATGCAGCAGCTGTCCATCACAACGCTTCAACCCGTTTCACAGATGGCTTTGAATTTGGATTTGGTACTGATATTGGGATAAGTACACTGAAGCATCATGCTCCGGCCGATGCGGTTGGGAGCTTTGACATCGACTAAATATGTAGTTAGGAGAAGTGGGTAGGTGAAGCAGGACACGGGTCCTCTTCATTTTATCAGAAACAGGATGTAAGCATAGGGACGGAGCTTTTGCTTCATATTTCCTAATGGAAGCAGTCGAACCGTCCCAGTGCTTCATGGGACAGCGTCAATGTGGTAGTTCCTGTTTATAACGCCGAATTACTTCAGACAAGTGACTATCTTCAACCAACCTATCCAAATATCCGATCAACAACAAACTTCCCACGAAAATAAACTCGCTGAATACTCTCTATATCCGTGATTTCTAGTCCAGGGATGCCGTCCGCTACTAAAAAGTTAGCATCCATGCCTATTTGTAACTTTCCAAACTGGTCCCCTTTTCCTAAAATAGATGCCGGGTTTGCGGTCAACAATGCCAGTGTTTGATTTTCATCATACCCGTTTCTTTGTAATAGTTTCATTCCGGGTTGGGCAATCAGCATGAAAACATCCGGTCCCTGTAATGCTTGTGTTTTAAATGGCAGCCAATCGACTTCGGGGTAAGGTGGTAAATAGGCGTCGGTTGCGATGGAGACATCGATATTATTCTCTACTAACTTAACTATATTTTCTGGTGAGTTCGGTTCTAAATGTGTTCCGCCCATTGGAGTTGCGACGATTTTTGAGCCTTGTGATTTTGCTTTTGCAATCTGTTCATCGGTAATACCATGTGCATGATGCAGAACGTCGACACCTGCATCCAGTGTCATATCAATTGCTTTTTCACCGGCAACATGCACACCGATTTCCTTCCCTTGTTGGTGGAAAATCCCGACTATTTCTTTCAGTTCGTCAAGGGTGTAGATGATTTCTCCTGCCCGTGGAACATCAATTGCTGTAAAATTTGCTGGTGTTGCATTAACAAATAGATTCTCACCCGGGTAATCATTCCTGCTTGCCATATCCTTTATTAGTTGTGGATTGGATAAATCCGATTGACTGACACTTTTTGCCCCGGTGATCGATGTGAAGTGAGCTAATTCGCTAAACCCAATCGAGATACTCGTTGCGGCAAACGTTATATCCATTGGAAAATCTTTCACAGCATTCCGATAATCGTTAATCGAAAAAACGCTTTTGGGATGCCCACATATCTGTTCACCAAGTGCGGTTATGCCGGAAGTTAAGGCGTGTAACAGTAGTGATTTACCTGCCATAAAATGGGTTTCGGCTGTAATCGTGTAAAGAGAACCCGGCGCGAATTCCAAAAGATGTGTATGACAATCGACCAAAGACGGTGTGACCACCAAATCGGAATAATCCATGACACGAAGGGAAGGGAATTGTTGATGGAGTGTGTCCCAATCTCCAACCGCCTCAATCATTCCATCTCTAACCACCATTGCCCCATCATAAATGGTGCCTAGACTGCTTACGGTTACTAATTTACCCGCACGAATGACATAAACATTATCCATGAATTAAGCCCCCACCAAGAAAGGAGTTAGGAAATACCCAAGTAAACATGCAGTCGCAATTCGGATGATCATTCCGACCAATGCAGCGTAAATGACTTCTTTTTCATGCAAGTCAGATGCTTCCGCCCAGATGGCAGGTGTTTGGCCAACAATGACGTAGATTGGCAGGCCGGAGTTTGCCAGGACAAAGCCGCCGACAATTAATGCCGGGTCAATCGTAGCTGCCAATTCAGCCATTTGTGCTACCGCTAATGTTGGCGCAACCAGAAATGAGACAATTCCTGTGTCGGGTTCAATGCTAAGGATGGTAAAAAGGCTTGCCATGCTTCCTTCAATTGGAGCCCAAACCCCAGAGAATTTCAGAATTCCGATTAAAATAAATACGACAGTGACAGCTGGGATAATCACTAACAACAGTAAACTTGTTCCTTCTTTGGCAGAGGAAAAGATGGTATTTAAAAATGTCGTTTTTGGTGTAAACCTTGGTAATTCATTAAGGGTAACTTTTTTCGTATCGCGGTAAATGGTTTTTGATAATAGGAAAGGTACAACAATTAAAGGTGCAAAAATGGATAAAATAATGAGTGGAAACGCATTTATCCCAAAAACGGATAAAGCAATGAGTCCTAATACAAAAGTTGCGAATGATTGCGGTGATTGAATCATAGTTGCCACCGCTATCTTTTGTTCGGCTTTCGTGGCCTTTGCTTTCACAAGGATAGGACCCGCAATTTTACCAGCTGCGTTGATATCGCCAAGAATATTATAAGCACTTGGAATAACAACGGCCGGATTTACCTTGAACAACTGCAAAATCGGAACAATAAGCCGGATTAACCCATCCGTAAAGCCAAGGCGCTCTAATACACGTCCCACAATAACACTGACAATGACAGCAATCCCAACTTCACTCGTTAAAAAAGTGTCCACAACAACTGGTTTTACCTCTTTGATAATGGTATCAAAAAGCTTAGAAAGTGAGTCAGGCGCAAAGAAAAGCAGGACAAGTGAGATGATAACAATGGAAACACCAATTATTTCATAAAGATGCCACTTCGATCGATTCTGAGGAACTTCTGAATCACTTTTTTCTTCATCAGCCATGGAGCATACCTCCTATACGTTTAGACGTTTTGGTATAGGCTATGTTCATGGGGGGAATGTGTGTATGGCTATGTGGGGTTGGATGTGATTGACGCCGATGATTTTTTTGTTTTGTATTTCTGTCTAGGAAGCATGAGAATTGTCCCGTGATTCTAATAATGTATTTCGAGGCGATTTTCAAATTGAGTATCCCTAAGCCACGCAACAAACATTGATTTGAATAGGTTTCAAATGTATGATTAAGGTGGTATGATAATGTGTTTGTATACCGAGATCTTTTTGAATGATTATTGATTGTGCAAGGATAAATTCTGGAAGACAAAAATCTTGCTGGGCAAGTACCCGATTTGAAAGGATTTTAGTGGGTGTTTAGTTTATAAGGAAATGCGAAATAAAATGCATTTTGGAGAAGTTTGAGTAACAGTTGATTTAGGAAAATAAAAAGTATCATGCAGATGCAACGGGAAAAGATAAAATCACTTATGATGAGATTGTGAAAAATCTATTGTCGGGGATAAGTGTGATGGATATTCGTCGAAAAACTAATATTGTAAGAAGTACGATTTATTCAATTAAAAAAGAGCTAGAATTTGACGAAAAGGGGATAAGCTAATGGTTGCAAATTTTCAAGATAAAGTAAGTTTTATATGGTCGATTGCTGATATATTAAGAGGTCCATACCGTCCAGAAAATTATGGGGATGTTATTTTGCCAATGGCCGTATTAAGACGATTTGATGCAGTCTTGGCAGATACAAAAGAAATTGTTTTAAAAGAGAATGAAAAATATCAATCATTACCAGAGTCCACAAAGGATGAAATATTAAATCGTAAAGCTAAACAAGGCTTTAATAATACGAGTCAATTTGATCTGGAAAAGTTATTAACCGATCCAGACAATATTGCGGATAACCTGCGGGATTATATTCAAGGCTTCTCGAGCTCAGCACGTGAAATTTTAAATCAATTCAATTTCGACAATGAGATAGACAAAATGGATGATAATAACCTGCTATATCTTGTTATAAAACGCTTCTCGGAAATTGACTTGCACCCATCTGTCGTTTCGAATATGGAAATGGGATACATTTTCGAAGAGCTTATTCGACGTTTCTCTGAACATGCAGAGGCGGGTGACCATTATACACCGCGTGAAGTGATTCGTTTGATGGTACATTTGTTGTTCTTTGAAGATGACCCTATCCTAAATACACCAAGTGTCACGCAAACACTTTATGACAGTTGTGCTGGTACGGGTGGCATGGGTACGGTAGCTGAAGAATATATTAAAGAGCAAAACCCATCCGCACATTTGGAGTTTTTTGCACAGGAAATCAACGGGGAGTCGTATGCGATATCAAAAGCAGACATGCTTATTAAAGGGCATGATGCTCGCAATATTAAATTGGGAAATACATTGTCAAATGACCAATTTAAAGATGCTAAGTTTGACTATATGATTACGAATCCGCCATATGGAGTCGAATGGAAACCAGCAAAAAATGTGGTGGAAGCAGAACATGAAGACTTTGGGTTTAGCGGCCGCTTTGGTGCCGGATTGCCCCGAATCGGGGATGGACAGCTATTATTCTTGCAGCATCTTGTCTCGAAAATGAAACCTGTTACAGAAGACAATCCAAATGGTTCACGTGTAGCTATTATTATGAATGGTTCTCCTCTATTTACAGGAGATGCCGGAAGTGGTGAAAGTGAGATTCGTAAATATTTATTTGAAAATGACCTTGTAGAAGGGATTATTGCACTGCCAGATGAACTGTTTTATAACACAGGTATTTCAACATATATATGGATTTTAACGAATCATAAAGCAACCTATCGTCGTGGCAAAGTGAGGCTCGTGAATGCAGTTGATTATTTTTCAAAAATGCGGAAGAGCCTGGGGAATAAGCGGAATGAAATCACAGAAGAACAAATCAATGCGATTGTACAGTTGTATGGTCAAACTTCCGATGATGAGAACGTGAAAATTTTTGATAATGAGGAGTTTGGATATTATCGCGTCACAGTGGAAAGGCCGCTTCGCCTAAACTTCCAAATAACAGAGGAACGAATAAATCGGTTAGACGATGAACGGGCATTTCAAAACTTGGCCAAGTCCCGGAAAAAAGGCGAAGCAAAGGAAGTAGAAATAGCACATGGCAAAGAACAGCAAGAAACAATTAAGCGTGTTTTAATGGATATGCAAAGTGATTTCGCGTATGCAAACCGAGAAGCTTTTATTGATTTAATCAAAGAAGCATTTAAAGACACGGATGTTAATTTACGCGCACCGCTGATAAAAGCAATTTGGACGGCTTTATCTGAACGTGATGAAACAGCGGAACCTTGTATGAAGAGCAAAAACAAAGTGGAAGCAGATTCGGAATTAAGGGATACAGAAATTATTCCACTCTCGGAAAATATCGAGGACTACTTTGAACGTGAAGTTTTACCACACGTGCCGGAGGCATGGATTGGTGAAGATAAGACACGTATTGGTTATGAGATTCCTTTTACACGTTATTTTTATAAATATACAAAACTACGTCCGTCAAGTGAAATTAAGGCAGAGATTGAAGAACTGGAAAAAAGTATTGTTGAGAAGTTGAAGAAGGTGATGGAATGATATCACAAGAAATATGGCCAAAGAAAAAAATCAAACGTATTTTAAATATAAAGAATGGGGGGACACCTAAAAGTAGCGAACCCAGTTACTGGGAACCAGGGGAAATAGTATGGATTACACCTGAAGATCTAAGTTCAGGTCATTCAAAAATAAATACTTCAAAGAGAAAAATTAGTTACGAGGGATTGAATAATTCATCAGCAAATTTAGTGAAACGAGGAAGTATAGTTTTATCAACTAGAGCACCAATTGGAAACATAAAAATTGTGACTTCCCCTTTTGCAACAAATCAAGGATGTAAGAGTTTAGAAAGAAATAATGACATAGATATTCGTTACTTTTACTACTATTTAAGTATAAACAAAGAGTATTTAAATCAGTTAGGTAGAGGAACTACTTTCCTTGAACTATCAAACGAATCATTAAAAAATATTGAATTAAAGCTACCCTCACTACCAGAACAAGTATCTATTAGTAACTATTTGGACAAAAAAACCTCCGAAATCGATGCACTTATTGCGGATAAAGAAAAACTTATTTCTTTGCTGGAGGAAAAACGTCAAGCTGTGATTACAGAAACGGTCACAAAAGGATTTGATCCAAATGTCAAAATGAAGGATTCCGGTATTGAATGGATTGGGGAAATACCGGAGTATTGGGAAGTAATTAGACTAAAGTTTCTTGTGAATAATAAAACACATAAAAAGAAAAAAGAGTTAGAATTACCTTATGTTGGTTTGGAAAATATAGAAAGTAATAATGAAACTATATTAAGTAAAATAAGTAGCAATGAAGTGGAAAGTGAATCTTTACTTTTTGATGAAGGCGATGTTCTTTTTGGTAAGTTACGTCCATATCTTAAAAAAGCAACAAGGGTAGACTTCCATGGTTGCTGCTCGTCCGAATTTTTAGTGTTAGCTTCCGATAATTCCTTGATATTGTCTAGTCTTTTATCAAAATTATTATTATCT
Organism: Virgibacillus siamensis; assembly: GCF_039522605.1. Lineage (GTDB taxonomy): Bacteria > Bacillota > Bacilli > Bacillales > Amphibacillaceae > Lentibacillus > Lentibacillus siamensis. Next base: position 173,401 of record NZ_BAAADS010000018.1, on the reverse strand, counting down.
AATGATTTCATTGAATATGTAAACTCATCTACTTATGGTGCAAAGATGCCTAGAGCTTCATGGGAATTTATGAGTAATGTCTATGTGCCATTGATTCCGATAAGAGAACAAAAGGTAATAATTGAAAAGCTAAACAGTTTTTCAAACGGCATATTTAACTCTATAAAGGCGTTAAAAAAGTCAATTCATCAACTAAAAGAATACCGTGAATCCTTAATCTACGAAGCGGTCACAGGCAAGATAGATTTACGAGATTATAAACAAGAAACGGATTCTTTAGTAGCGGAAAGAGGTGTAACATATGGCAATTGATTACACAGAAGAAGGTTTAGAAGCGAACATTGAAAGAAGCTTACTCGAGTCTGGTTACAGACAACGTCGATTGGAAGGAGAAGCATTGAAAGCTTTTCAAGAACACGCGATTGACGTGGAAATGCTTTTTGAATTTCTGCAGAAAACACAGTCGAAAAAAATGGAACGATTAAAAACAATTTATGGAGCCAAATTTGAAAAACGTTTTTTACATCGCTTAGAACAGGAGCTAAATCGTCGTGGTGTGATTGACTGTATTCGGCATGGAATCAAGGACCGCGGTGTTTCACTCCGACTTGTTTACAATAAGCCGCCAAGTAAGTTAAATAAAATGCTTATCGAAAACTATGAAAGCAATATTTTTACGGTGAGCCGACAAGTTTATTACAGCAGTACGCATAACAACAGTTTGGATACTGTGCTTTTTATAAATGGGCTGCCTGTCGTTATTATGGAATTAAAGAATCAGTTCACGGGTCAAACAGTGGAACATGCCAAACTTCAATTTCAAAAAGATCGTGATCCTAAGGAACTTCTGTTTCAGCCTAAAAAACGAGTTGCTGTTTATTTTGCTGTCGATACCGATGAAGTGTGGATGACAACCATGCTCAATAAAGAACAGACATTCTTTTTGCCATTTAACCGTGGCAATCAAGGCGGGAAAGGGAACCCTGTTATTTATAATAATTACCGTACGTCCTACCTTTGGAACTCTGTTTTACAAAGAGACAGTTTGCTGGATATCTTGTTCCGTTTTGTCTATATCGAGAAAAAAGATGTGAAAGATGCGACAGGAAAAGTGATAGATGAAAAGAAAATAGTTATTTTTCCACGTTATCATCAGTTAGATGTCGTACGTAAAGTCGAACAAGATGTGCAAGAGAACTATGTTGGAAACAACTATCTTGTGCAACATTCCGCTGGTAGTGGAAAGACGAATAGTATTTCCTGGCTTTCCCATCGTTTGGCAAAAGTACATGATGAGAACAATGAGGCAATATTTGATAGTATCATTGTCATCACAGATCGCCGAGTGCTGGATAAACAACTTCAGGATGCAATTTATCAATTGGAACATGAAGCGGGTGTTGTCCAGAAAATTGATGAAGATTCCAATCAACTAGCAGAGGCTATCCAAAATAAAACGCGAATCATCATTACAACCCTGCAGAAGTTTCCTTTTATTATTGAAAAAGTTGGCGAGTTTGCCCGCGGAAAATATGGGATTATTATTGATGAAGCACACAGTTCGCAAGGCGGAAAAGCTTCTACAGCGATGACTAGTATTTTATCTGATAAATCACTAGAGGATGCGTATGAGGCTGACAAGGTGATGGAAGAAGAATTGAACGATACGGAAGAAAAGATTGTTGAAACGATTGAAAAAAGCGGAAAACAAAATAATATCTCGTTCTTCGCTTTTACCGCGACACCAAAGCCAAAAACAATCGAAAAGTTTGGCACACCTAATGCAGATGGTATACCTGAGCCTTTTCATGTCTATTCGATGAGACAAGCCATTGAAGAAGGTTTCATTTTGGATGTATTGCAGAATTACGTTACTTATGAAACGTTTTATAAAGTAGAAAAGAGTATTCATGAAGACCCGGAAGTTGCAAAACGAAAGGCTGCAAAGGAAATTGCCCGTTTTGTTTCTTTACACCCGCATAGTATTGCACAAAAAACAGCAATTATCGTTGAGCACTATAGGCAGGTGACACAACACAAGATTGATGGAAAAGCAAAAGCAATGTTGGTTACACGCAGTCGATTACATGCTGTTCGTTATAAACGGGCGTTTGATGATTATATTAAAAAACAAAACTATGATGATTTAAAAACACTTGTCGCATTCTCTGGTACGGTTGATGATGATGGTGTTCCATATACGGAAGCCGAAATGAACGTAATAAATGAAGCGGAACTTCCCGATAAATTTTCAACAGATGAATATCAAGTGTTAATTGTTGCTGAAAAATACCAAACAGGTTTTGATGAACCATTGTTACACACGATGTATGTGGACAAGCCTTTAAGCGGGATTAAAGCAGTGCAAACATTATCACGCCTAAACAGGACATGCAGAGGAAAAGGAGATACCTTTGTACTTGATTTTGTCAATGAGCCCGAAACAATTCAAAATGCTTTTCAAGATTATTATGAAGTAACAGGATTAAATGATGTAACAGACCCAAACATTTTATACGATTTAGAATATGAACTTGGGACAATGCAAGTATATACAGAGTCTGAAATCAACGCAGTAAGCAATCTAGAATTTAACGGGAAGTTAAAAAATAAACAAGCACAAGCTAGATTAAATCCAATCATTGATCAAGCTGTTGATCGATTCAAGAATGAATTAGAAGAAGAAGAGCAAGATCAATTTAAAAGTCTTGCAACAAAATTCATTCGAACATATGCATTTGTGCTGCAAATAGGTCCATTCACAGATGTGGTGCTGCATAAACTGTATGTGTATTTGAACTACATGTTAAGGAAATTACCTAAAAAGCCGAATGAACGTTTATATTTAGCAGATGATGTTGCCCTAGAATATTACCGGAATGAAAAAGTATTCGAAGGAAGCATTGGATTAGAACAACAAGGGCAAGTGAACTTAGACGGGCAACAACACGGTGGTAGTGCCAGCAACCCTGAGGAAGAAAAAGAGAAGTTGTCATCTATAATTGAACGGATGAATGAACGATTTGGTACAGAATTTGACCCACAAGATAAACTATCCCGAGATCAATTAGTGGAAGACATGGTGCAGGATGAAGACTTACAAGAAAGGGCAAAAAATAATTCAATGGATAACTTTGCATTTACGTTTGAGGATCGTTTTATGGACTTCCTGATTGATCGAATGACAGATAGGAACTTCTTCCAGAAGATGATGGAGAATGAGGAGCAGCGTGCATTTTTGATGAATGAGATGAAGGAAGAGGTTTATTGGCGGTTAAGGGAACAGTGAAGAAGGACCTCCACTCACTCTTCAGTGGCATCGAATATGGTGTGGTTTTGAAGAAACAGACTTTTACTTCGGCAAAATTAAAGGGGAGGATAAAATGAAATTAAAAAATATTAAAATAAATAATTTCCGTAACTTTAAGGAAGTAAGTTTGGACTTGGATAATAAAAATATTATTTTTGGAAGAAATGATTTTGGAAAAACAAATTTTTTATATGCACTTCGCTTTTTGTTTGATCCAACCGTTAGAAAAAATGGCTTTCAAATAACTGATTATCATAAACGGAATATTGATGAAAAAATTATAATTCAAGTTGAATTAGATATAAGTGAACAATGTGACGATAATGAATTTATTAGAGCAAGGGTGAAGGGAGCAACCTCTTTTTCAGAAGATACATTAATAATCCAGATTGAAGGTGAATTTGATCAAGAGAAACAAATAGGAAATCCAGTATTAAAATGGGGTGGCGCAATTGATGAGATGTCACTTATTACACAAAAGGGTATTATATCTTCCTTGGATAATATATTCGAAGTAATATACGTTAGTCCAAATATATCCCCAACTGAATTGTTTAAAAAGCACAGAACACTATTGTATAAAGAAACAAAAACAGATAATACAGACAAAATCAATAGGGCAATAGAATTTTTAAATACAGTTATAAGTCAGGACAGTAGAGTTCAGCATGTTAATAGTCAATTAACTGAGAAATATAAAGAAATTAGGAGTGAAAGTGTACAAATAAAATTACAATCGGAACATGAGGTAAGTGGAATATTTAATCATTTAACACCGTATATTCATGATGAAAATCCGGCAGTAGAAGAATTTCTATATCCAACAGCTGGAGACGGTAGACAAAAGATTTTAGCATATGCACTTACAAATTTAATTGAGGAACTAAAAATTGAAGAAAAAGCGGATAAAAGAATATCTATTTTTCTAATGGAAGAAATCGAAAATAGTTTACACCCAACTATGCAACAAATTATATCACGTAATTTATTTTACAAAAATAAGGATTTATACCCGTATTTATTTGTTACTACACATTCGGAACATATGTTTACATATGCGGATGAAGTAAAGTTAATACGAATATACAAAGATAAAGAAGGATTTGTGCAAAATAACTCAGTATTTTTTTTAGTGCCTGAAGAATATAAGGGTACTAGAAAAATATTCAATGAAAAATTAGCAGAGGCATTATTTTTCGATAGAGTGTTGTTAGTAGAAGGTATGTCTGAAAAAATCCTTTTTGAGTACATTATTGAAAAAATGATTTATGAGGTCGGATGTATAGATTTTAATGTAGTTGAAGAAATAAAAGTATTAAGTATAGAAGGAATAGGTTTTGAAAGTTACATTAGAATTTTAAATGAACTAGGGATAACGGCATTAATAAAAACTGATAATGACATTAAAAAAATTAATAATGAAAACAAAGTTACATTACTTGGGATAAGAAGATGTCAAAAAATGAACGCCATGATTAACGGTGTAAGTAATGATAAATATGGCTTAGCTGAACCATATCAGTATTGCACAGGCTTGAATTATGAATCTATCAGTGATCGAAATAAAGTAAAACATGAGGTATATACAACATATAAAAGTGAAATAGAAAAATGGGCAGATAATGGAATATACTTGTCAGAAATAGAACTTGAAGAAGATTTATATGCCGCACTACCTGAAGATCATATACATAAACTTCCCTTTAGTAATTTTATTACTCATTTACAAGACGCAAAAAAGAAAAATATGAATGAATACGTTAATAATTACTTAACTACGGATATAGCTAAAACAATTTTTTATGATGATCGGTTTAATTGTCTGAAAAAATTAGTTGAGGTTGACGAGTATGATTATTGATCAAAATACAAGAGACGAAATATTAGCTAGTAATCATCCACATTACTTAATATCGGCAAGTGCAGGTTCCGGGAAAACAACGATTTTAGTTGAAAAGGCTTTCGCTATGATAGAAAAGAAACTAATCCAACCATATCAACAAATAGCCATGATAACATTCACTAGATTGGCCACAAGACAAATTAAGGATAAGGTAAAAGAGTTGCTTCCTATGGAAAGTACTGATAACAAACATTATTTGAAGGCGATTAAGGTTATAACTACTGAATCTTTTATTTTATCTGAAGTAATAAAGCCTTTCATAAGAGATGCTTTTGGAAAAGAGTTTCCAAGCGGGGAGGACTTCGTTCAAAATTATAATAATATTTATAAATTTGATGACTTCGATAAAGGGTTATTGCAAATGAAGGGACAAAATGTGATTGGAAGTTATAGGGATAATAATAAGAATTTTACATATCAATTAGGTTTAGAGATTTTAAAAAAGTCCTTAAATGCACAAAGATATTTGAAAGCGCGTTTTCAGGTTGTTATGGTCGATGAATATCAAGATGTAGATTATGATATGCATCATTTGTATATGTATTTAAAAGATGAATTAAAAATTCGTTTAGTTATTGTTGGAGATTTAAAGCAAATGTTGTATGGCTTCCGAGGTGCTGATGCAGAAATCATGAAAAGTTTAGAAGATGATTATGAATTTAATAATTATCGTTTAATCCATAACTTCAGATCCCATTTATCAATTGTAAATTATAGCTATCAATTTTTTGAACAAAGCCTTGATATACCCCATGAAGAGAATAGAATTAGGTATTATTCGAATTTAGACGTTTTGAAAAATATTAATATGTTTATAAGTGAACCAAGCACAAAAGACGATGCCTTTGTCTATTTATTTGCTAGGAGAAATCAGTGGGGTAGAGAAAGAACTTATTGGGAAAACAAGGGTTTTGTTTTTATAGACAAGACTCCCCTAAATTCGAGTTATCCAAATTATGAAGTGTTGGAGCCGGTTTTAAAATTATATTTTGATTCCAGTCATTATAATATTTATAGTATGTTGGACGATTTGGATGTTGAAATTAAGAGTTCAACGGTTCGTAAAGCTGAACTTCTTCAAGAAAATCTAAATATCGACACAATAAAGGCGCTGAAACAAATTGAAGAAATAACGGACAGGAATCTCTTGGAGGTAGAAAAACAAAACTTTTTTGAAACCCTAGATAAACAGTATAGTGTAAATTTTATAGCTGAAAAACCTAAGAAGCTAGCACTAACTATACATAGTGCAAAAGGATTGGAATTTGAACATGTTTTTATAAATGCGGATTCGTTTTTTGATTTCCATAATAATTTTGCTAAACAAAATCATTATGTTGCAATTACTAGAGCTAAGGAAAGTTTGCATATTGTAAAGAATGGGTTATATGAATCGGTACTGAATGGATTAGGTATTAATAATTCAATTTAAATGGTTGCTCGCTATTTGATGTTGGGAGCATAACCAACAGATAGAATCGAAGTCGGTTTGACACGGAGCTTCTGCGGGCATGATTCACGGGCCAAGGCGCCAATATCAAAGGATATTGGCTCACACATAATACGTTATCATGCCTGCCTCTCTGTATAAAACCTTAAAAATAGTAACAAAGCAGAGACATTGCCTCCTCATCTGTATGAACGATTTTGTAATGACACAAATTTAAGCTTTTTCTTTTCCGATAATCGAGGTGACGAACGAAGTGATCTTATTTTAAAAGTGTTTGCCGAACGATAAGGATAATTTTATTTTTGACTTGCTTTATTAAATGACAATTATCATATGTTACTATTCGTATCACTATATTGAAAACATTAATTTGAAGGAGTTTTACATTGGATGGACTAAAACTGGGCTGGATCGATTACTCCAGTGAGCACAGGGATAAGGTGATGGCGGTCCTGGATGCACTTACTGCTCCGGGGGCAGTGGATGAACTTGGTATTGGCCGGATACGGGATGGGTTTGCTGATATTCTTTTCCCGGGTACATCGACCATCCAGACGAGAGCGAAGTATTTTTTGATTGTGCCATATTTACTGATGGAACTAGAAAAGGAAAGGTATGCAAAACCTGAAGAACTGTTGGAGAAACTTGGGGATGAAGAGGTTTCCTTAATTGAAACACTTAATCAGGAAGGGGAAGACGGTGTGATTGGCGGACGGGCTGGAACAAGGCTTAAACGGAAGCCTTCAGAGATTTACTGGAATGGTCTAAGGACATATGAAATTTTTCGCTATCCATCACTTTCACTGATGAATTATGCTAAAGCGTTGTTTCGGATGAAACGTAATAAAGAGTTAGTGAATACGTACGGTAATGAGGAACTGGATGATCTGGGTGATAATGATGGTGCATATTTCGGGACCTTCTGGCAGTGTATTTTGCCCGAATCAGACTGGAAGAACAATCTTACCATGGATCTTAGATATGATGAGGCGCAATTTTTAAAAACCCGAATTACTTCGGCAGACAAGTCCAAAGATAGTTTATTATCCTATTTGCTACAGATGGATCACAGGGAATGGAAAGATATTGAGAGTTTTGAGGCATTGGATTCAATTATTCCGGAAAGTGGCAAATTGCGAGACGATTATGATCAGGCAAATAAATTCAGTAAGTTTCTACATGGAGCACATATCCGTTATAACCTGATTGCCTCCAATGGGCAAAGTGAAACTGCTGTGAAAAAATGGACCAACTGGATTAACAGTGATTTTGTTAAATATGAATTTGCCACATTTCCATTTAAAAAAATTCTTCACAGGCTTTCTATCCATAACTATCCGTTGTTCCGTTTTCTGCGTGAATGGCAGGAAGCGGTTGTTGCTGGGCATAATAATGCGATGGATGAGTTAATAATCGGTCGGGAAATTGAACTTAAGACAAAAGACAGGGCAAAATTACACAATTCCAAAATGTACAGCTATAAAGAGGGAGACTGGATCGGGAATGACCGGCTGCAATATCGTTTCCCGGATTCAAAAATAATTATGGAAGACATCGCTACAGGTTTGGAGGGTAAATATGCTGAAGCCAGATGAAGATAGGCTAAACTACTCTGAACTATTGACACCTCCTGTTGGTTATGTGGTTGAATTTGCAGTGGGGACGACATATTCTCTTGATTTAGAGGCCTTGGTTGGTGTTCCATTGGCCTTAGGGTTGTCAGAAGAGATGGATCAAACGATGATGGAAGACCCGGTATACGTACTCGAGGGATTACGAAAAAGTGCGGAGAAATTTGCGATTTTTTGTGAAGGTGGACAAATAAAGGTGCCACGGAAAAACAATTCACTTTTTGCCTTGATGGAAAACAGTGTATTTGAAATATCCTTGGAGAATGGAAAATCATTTCATCCCAAGTTATGGCTGATTAAATATCGGAATGAGGAGCAGGAGGAACTATACAGGCTACTTGTTCTGACGCGTAACATGACATTTGACCGGAGCTGGGACATTGCCATTGCGCTTGAAGGAAAAAAGGTATATCAACCAACTGATAAAAACCGTCCATTGGCTGACTTTCTGCAGTTTCTTACTGAGTTTTCAACAAGTCAAGATAAGACCGAGCAAATAAATCAGCTTATTTCAGAACTGGATTATGTACAGTTTAACCCTGTTTTAAATCAATACGCTGATTTTGAATTTTGTCCAATTGGAATCGATGGATATGAGGAAGAATCGTCAGGTGTATTTGACAGTTTTCATAAACTAATTGTTATGTCGCCGTTTATAAGTGGGGCGACTATCAAGGAACTCCATAAGAAAACCTTGACGGAATCAAAACATAACGTGCCTGAACGGGTATTGATTACAAGGAAAACTGAACTCCATAAGCTAACACCTGAACTCATGCATGATTTTATCGTTTATACGTTAAAAGATTCAGTGGTTGACGGAGAAAGTGCGATAAGTGAAGAAGATGAGTCTGGTGAAATGGCACAGCTTCAGGATATACATGCCAAATTGTATGCTAAATCCAAGTATAATCATCATGTTATATATGTAGGCTCGGCTAATTGTTCACGTAATGCATTTCATGGCAATGTTGAGTTTTTATTACAGCTGAACTACCGGAAGCGTGGGTTTCAGATTATGAATCTGTTGGATGATCTTTTCGGGGAGGATGACGATAATCCTTTTGAACGGGTTGAAGAAATTCCGGAGCAAGCAGTTGAAGAATCCGATATATTGGAACAACTTCAACAAGGGATTAAGTCACTTTGCAGATCGCAGCTGCATGCAACAGTAACACAAAATGACAATACATACACCGTAGAAATAACACTTGGAGATTTTCACGGAAATGAAGATATTGAATTTACAATAGGTCCTTTGCTTAGTACAGCAACCGCAACACTGCAACAGTCAACAATAATTAATGGATTGAACATACTTGAACTTGGACATTTTTATAAAGTTCGGGTGGAGAAAGAAGGTGAATCCATTGAGCGGGTTATCAAAATTGATACCACTGGTTTGCCTGTGGAACGAGAACATGAAATTTTTCGTTCAATCGTTAAGAACTCGTATACATTTTTAAAATATATAGCTTTTCTATTGGCAGATGACTTTCTAATGGCAGCTATAGAAAATAAAGATAAGCAAAATTTCGGGCTGGATTCCTGGGACGTGCAGGAAAGTGATACTCCAGTAATTTATGAAAATATGTTAAAAACTGCAGCGCATTCACCGGAAAAATTGGAGGATATTGAAAGCGTGATTCGCATGATTGATGATGACTCGATTGTTCCTCCAGAATTTAATCAGTTGTACCAGACATTTATTCAGGCGGCAAAGAAGGTGAAACGATGATTGATTTATATCATAAGGAAAAGGAAATATTGGCTGGTTTAAAAGATTTTCAGCGGGCAACAGTTGAACGCGTACATCAGCTGTTCACAACTAATTATTCCAGGGTTCTCGTTGCAGATGAAGTCGGCCTTGGCAAGACGATGGTTGCAAAAGGAGTAATTGCTAAAACTGCCCGTTATCATCAGGAACAGAATGATAACTTGTTTAAAGTTGTTTATGTATGTTCCAACCAGAATATTGCTTCCCAAAACCTTAGTAAGTTAAGAATTGATCATCGAGTTACCTTGGATGGGCTTTCAGATACGCGCCTATCCATGCAGCATCTTAAGATTTTTGAAGATGAATACAGTGAAGCAGTACAGGAAAATTATATTCAGCTTATCCCGTTAACACCTTCCACCTCATTTAAAATGACCCAGGGGTGTGGCAGTGTCAGGGAAAGGGCGTTGATTTTTGCGATATTGAAGCGTCATGGATTTTTTGAACCTTACTTAAAAGAATTGGAAATAATGATGACTGATTCTGCTTATAAAGGTTGGGCTGTTTGGAATGAAGAATATAACAAAAGAGTCAGGGAATGTGATGAAAAATCGGCTGGTGCCTACTTAGAGACGATGCATACGAAAATCGATCAATTTTTTTCGGAAAATCCAGGATTTCAACGAGAATTTAGTGATGTCTGTGACATATTAAAAAAACAAGGTGATCCTGAAAAGCGGGTAGAAGGTCAGACGCAGGTCATTCAAAAGCTGCGGAAGATGATGGCAGAAGCAAGTGTTGATTTAATTGATGCCGACCTTGTAATTATGGATGAATTTCAACGCTTTCCGGAACTGATTAACGCGGAACGTGAAAGTGAAACAGCTATGCTGGCAAGTAAATTTTTTAACAATCCAAAGATGGATAATTCTCAGGTGAAAATTCTGTTGTTGTCTGCTACTCCATACAAACCATACTCAACACTGGAAGAAATATCCGAATCTGGAACCGACGAACATTATAAAGAATTTATGCAGGTTACTGACTTCCTGTTTGAAAAGCACCCACAGCATAAACAAGAGTTCCGGCGTGTATGGGATGATTATTCAACATCTCTAAGTGAAGTTTCGACACAGGATTTTGCGATGATTCTGGCCAAAAAGCAGGTTGCTGAAGACAGTCTTTATAAAGGAATTGCCAGAACAGAACGTGTTTTGGAAGAAGGTAATACAGATGTCAGTAATGAATCAATCGATAAAACAACATTACAAATAACGGAAGATGATGTGGCGTCCTATATAGAAATGGACAAGTTATTACAGCGGGTTGGTTTAAAGGATAGTGTTCCAGTTGAATATGTAAAGTCTGCGCCGTTTTTAATGTCGTTTATGGATCATTACAAACTGAAAGATAAAATAATGAATGAAGTAAGCAGGAACCCGGTAAACAATGCATCGCTTAAAAATCCGCTTTTGTGGGTTAATCGAAAAACGATAGGAAAGTACGGAAAGTTACGGGAAACGAATGCCAGAATGAAAAAGCTGAAAGAAATTGCACTAGCCGACGGTGCGGAACGGTTGATGTGGATTCCTCCTTCACTGCCATACTATGAGTTTGAGGGGTGCTACAAAGGGATGAGCTCCTTTTCAAAGGTACTCGTTTTTTCCGGCTGGGAAATGGTTCCACGCTCCATTGCGACACTTCTGTCTTATGAAGCGGAGCGGAAAACAGTTGGTGAATTGGTACAGAGAACACCGAAGAAAAAACGGTCCAAGGCTTATAACTATTTTGCCGAACAACGCTATCCGCGTCCAAGATTGAATTTTAGAATTAAAAATAATGCACCTGCCAACATGAATCACTTAACACTTTTATATCCATCTGTGACACTGGCGAAGCTTTTTGATCCAGTTGATATATTAAACCGCGGGTTGTCATTGGAAGCAATTAAGGCTGAGATTAAAGATAAACTGTCCAGTCTGCTGGGTGGGTTGTCCTATGAGTCCAAGGCTAATGAAACGCGCCGTGATGAACGCTGGTATTATATAGCTCCATTGTTATTTGATTTAGATGAACCAGTCATTCAAAACTGGTTTGAACAAGAAAATTTGCTATCGGTGGAAGATGAAGGTGAACAGGGGAATGAGGATGATCTTGCCGGAATTGCTCAGCATTTTGAAGAGCTTCGGGAGATGTATTATCAGGATTCACCGCCAGTACTGGGCAGGCAGCCAGATGACTTATTGGATGTGCTTACTGCAATGGTATTAGGTTCACCGGCAATTTGTGCTTTGCGTTTAATGGCAAATGTCCAAAGCGAAAATTTGCCTTATGCTATTAAACTCGGGAAAACAATCATTGATCGTTTTAATATACAGGAAATGATTTCAATAGTTGAATTAGAATATGCCAAAGATGCCCACTGGAAAGGAGTTCTTAAATATTGCGTGGATGGAAATTTCCAGGCAATGCTTGATGAATACGCCCATATGCTTCTTGAAGAAGGCGGTTTGAACAGAATGGAGGCGAAAGAGCGGAATGAACGTCTATTGAATGTGATGACGACTGCATTAAAGTCCCACTCTGCCAGTTTAAATGTTGACACGTATCAATCATTTCAAAAACGTGCGTCAAGCGGTGAATCTGGAAAGGACGATACATCCATTAAAATGCGGACTAATTTCGCAGTAGGGTTTTATGATAAACGGAATGCAGATAAATCTAAAAACCGTAAAGATAATGTCAGGTTAGCTTTTAATTCACCATTTCGTCCATTTGTTCTGGCAACGACCTCCATCGGTCAGGAGGGGCTGGATTTTCATTATTATTGCAGAAAAATCATGCATTGGAATTTGCCATCGAATCCGATTGACCTGGAACAGCGGGATGGCAGAATTAACCGTTATAAATGCCATGCGATCAGGCAGAATATCGCCAATCGTTATGGAAACATTTTTTTTAATAAAGAAATATGGAATGAGATGTTCACACAGGCAAACGAGGTGGAGCGAGATGATAACACATCAGAACTTGTGCCATTTTGGTCATTGCCAGGAAAAGATGGAGAAGGTATTGAACGCGTTTTTCCTTTATATCCACTCAGCCGTGATGGGGCAAAGTATAGAAGGTTAATGAAGGTGCTGACACTGTACCGGTTAAGCCTTGGCCAAGCACGGCAGGGTGATTTGCTGGATCAATTGCTGAGTAATGGTATAGGAGAAGAACAATTGAAGGAGTTATTTATGAATCTAAGCCCATTTGCGAAGAGGAAAGAGATGAAGGAAATCGGTGTTTAAATAACTTTGACAGTTTATAATTTATTATTGAATGTATTTACATTATCACATAACAATAATTCTTCTTTCATTAACGCTTATGGTATCCTTCAAATCTGGAAAGACGATTGGGCACCAGCTGCACACCATTAAGGGAATCATTCCCTTAATGGTGTGAGGCAGGTCAGACCAAATTTTGACTACCGGTTATTTACGATTACCCCCACATAGCTCCTTAACTATAGAGACAATTATGAATATTAGAAGTACAATTCAAACATTCTAAATACTAAGATGTAATGGTGGGTAGAGGCATAATATTAATCCGGAAAAATGTTTCTTGGCAAGATTTTATGTAGTAATAAATCACTTATTTTCACAATCGTTATAAACGGATATTCTTTTTCCTTATAATTTCTAAATATACCGGCTCCCGCTGCTTCATTTATCATATTGCGCGTGGGGGGATTAAGGGTGACAAACACTCCCGTTGCAGCGTTTTCACGTTCTACTACCGCATTTAGTTCCCTAATATCCTTTACGCTCACTTTTCCGCTTTTAATTTGTATGATAGACTTTTTAAATTTGCCACCATCTCCATCGTAAAAAAAGCGAATACCATCTATCCCACCGTCAGGACCTTTTTTTATAGAATTGAAATCATCCTTATAGTTAATTCCCAGTAAGGATAATGACCAAATTTGGAATTGAAAACGGCTGTTTTCAGCTAGTTGCTTTGCACCTTCAATGTCTATGGGTTCACCGGCAATTTCGTAATTGTTTGCCATACCAAACTCCTTATCTAGTCGGTCCTTTATCGTTGTTATGGCAATATGGGTTATATCAATTCCAATCCAATTTCGTTCAAGGTTCTGGGCAGACACGATTGCTGTCCCACACCCACAAAAAGGATCCAAAATCACATCACCTTTATTGGAGGAACTTTTAATAATACGGTTAAGCAACGCAAGAGGTTTTTGGGTGGGGTATCCAACTCTTTCCTTCGCCATAGGAGGTAATGCAGGAATATCCCACCAATCTTCCGGTACTTTTCCCTTTTCATTCGGGATATAGGTTTTACCGTTGGAATTCGTTACCCCCTTTCCGCTGGTTTGATAGCCTCCCGTTCCCTTGTATGGTACTCTAACTTCATCTATATTGAAAGTATAGTCTCTGCCTTTGGAATAAAAGAAGATGATATCGTGTTTCTTAGCAAAATTGCGTTTTCCTCTCCCACCTTGTCTGTAGCACCAAATAATTTCGTTTTGAAAGTTTTTAAATCCAAAAACCGCGTCTATTAACATCTTCAAATAATGTGAAGCGGAAGGGTCGCAATGTAAAAATAATACGCCATTAGTTTTTAACACCCTATACATTTCGAGCAATCTGGGAGCCATCATAGTCAAGTATGCCATCATTTGATTTGTCCCAAGTAGCTGACGCATGGAAATTAAAAAATTAGATACTAGATTGTTATGATAATAGTTTATTGTTTCAGCAAATGACTTTTCCACATCGCTGTTCCAATACCATGTATCTTCAAACACTTCAATTTGAGCAGTTGATTTGGCCCCATCAGGGTATGTGAAGATTTGATTATAATCTCTGTTACTGTTAAACGGAGGGTCCAGATATATCAAATCAACAGAATCACTTTTTATATGAGTTTTTAAAACAAAGAGGTTATCTCCAAAATACAGCATATTTTTATGTGCCTTTATCATATGCATCACTCCTTATGTGAACAAGTTATGCATATGTTAGCTTGTACTATTACGGATGTTTTTGAGGAACCGGAAGAAGCGCTGGGGCGTTTTTTGCTTTTCTATAATTTATCTGGCATGTTATTACAAGAAGCATGGGGAGCTTACAAACCATCTTCCGGTCCAGGATACGATCCAAAATTCAACCCACCCCACCTAACCCAGATCCCCCCTCTTCAACATACTCAATCAAATCCCCCGGCTGACAATCTAATGTTTTACATAGCGCATCAAGCGTCGCAAAATGGATTGCTTTTCTTTTTTCATTTTTGAGGATTGATAAATTGGCTGGTGTTATTCCTACTATTACGGACAGTTTGTTTAATGACATTTTGCGCTCTGCCATCATACATCAAGTTTTATTCTAATCATTGATAATCGCCTATTCCATCGTTATATTGTCTGCCTGTTTTCCTCCATGTATGGACAGCGGTTTTCAACCCCAGTGCAAAATCAATAAGTACAATTCCACAAAGCCTCTTTCCAGTATAAACATGCAGAACAACCCATCCACCAATACAAAAACCAATAATAATGCAATTACCTAAAACAGGATAGGCAAACGAACTTCTTATTTGATATATTATTTATGGTATATGAGATTCTGACACTATCATCATAAATCACATTACAGATAAGGAAGTAGATTTCTATGGATCAGCAAATAGCTGCACCTGAGCAGCGGTTGTCCAAGTATGTTAAAAACGTATGGATCATTAGGGAAATCATTGGCGCTATCATTGGTTTCGTCATTATTGCGGTACTTTATTTTCTCGATGCTAGATTTTCATGGTGGGAATGGATTGGCTGGGTCTTATTGGTAGCCATTATACTTTTCGCTGTTGGGGTGATATGGTCTTTATTTATTGAACCATCGTTGAAATATAACCATTTCCGGTATGACGTGAGTGAGGAGTTTTTGCAAATCAAACAAGGCATTTTGACAGAGGAGCATCAGCTCGTTCCCATGACGAAAATACAGGCTGTGGCTACCAACCAGGGGCCGATTATGCGAAAGTATGGGCTGTACGCTGTCTCCATTACAACGATGGCATCCAACCATGAAATTCCGGCATTATCGAAGGAAGATGCCTTTGCGTTACGGAATCAGATTGCCCATTTTGCCAAGATAAAGGAAGTTGAATAATGGGACAGCTAAAACGATACCATCCATTGAACATCCTGTTTGATTTTTGGACCTTGATAAAAAGTACATTTTTCATTGTAATGATTCTTTTCGTGATCAATATTGGTTCTGAAGCGACCTGGGTGAAGTATGGAAGGATTATTTTCTGTGCAGTGATTGTGCTTGCCATTGTTTCTATTTTTTATAAATGGTTTACTCAAAAATATGCGGCGGACAATGTTTCCTTTTATTTGTATAAAGGGCTTTTGAATAAATCGGAGCGCACCATTCCCTATTCCAAAATCCACAATATGCAGCGCCGGCAGACATTTATCCATAAACTGTTCGGACTGACTTCAGTTGTATTTGAAACGAGTATGTCAGATGCAGATGCTTCGATTAAATTTGAAGTCATTTCAAAAAAAGAACTGGATGACCTGGAAACAAAGATCCATCACTCCGACAGCATGGAGTTTGAGGAGACTGATGAAACAGATCCAGCCGTGAAGCAAGAACCAGCGAATCGAACCGTTCATTTCCGGCCGACAAGAAAAGATACGGTGAAAGCATCTTTCACTTCGCTGAGTTTCCTCGTGTTGATTCCAATCGTGTTCTCGGTATCATCGGATATCAAAGATATATTTGATGTGGAGAGTAAAGCAAAGGAGATATTGATGTCGATCACGGCCACCTGGTGGATATTTACACTGCTGATTGTGGGGGTGGTTATCTTGTCGGTGGCGATTGGCGTTGTCCGGACTTTTATAAAATACGGTAGATATGAAATTGCTTCGGATGATCACACGATTTTTATTTCCAAAGGGATGTTGAATAAGTCGACGTTTACGATTTCCAAGGATAAGGTACAGGCGATTGAAATTACCCAGTCGGTGATAAAACGGGTGCTTGGGCTTGCGGAAGTGAAGCTGATCAGTGCCGGAAGTGTCGGGGAAGATGAAGCGGAAACAAATTCACTGTATCCGTTTCTGCCAATGGGGCGGGCATATGCGATGGTCTCGGAAATTTTGCCGGAATATGAAGTGACACCAGAGATGCATCATTTACCACGGAAGTCACTGTGGGTTCGCTTGTTAAAACCCAGTTGGCTGTGGATTGTCGCAACGATTGCATTAGTTTATTTCAAACCGCCTGTATTGGATATCGAACAAGCATGGTGGATTATTTCAATCGGGTTATTCGTGATTATTTATGCTCTCCGGATTTTGGACTATGTGAACACACGATACGTTCTGAATGAAGGGTTTGTTCAGTTCAAACAAGGAAGCATGCAAACGACGATGTTTGTGTCCAAACGTAAAAAGATCATTGAAGTGGAAATATCCCGCACCAGACTGCAGAAGCGGTTCGGCCTGTCATCTGTCAACATGGTGAATCGCGCCAAGCCGGTCCGTCACACATCGATTGAGGATGTGCCGGTAACGATGGGGAATGATTTTCACAAATGGTATGTGGAGCGCAGTAAGGAGATAGAGATTGAATGACGTAGAAGAATAGGGACGGAGCATTTGCTTCCCTGATTAGCTAATATTCAGTTGTATTAATACCTAATTCATTATATAATAATAATAAATTAGCTAATAATGGATGTGGTTAACGTGAGAGTACCTTCGACCAAAATGCAAAATAGTTTCGGAAAATACTTGACGTATGTGGAAGCCGGTGAGCAAATCATTGTAACGAAAAGTGGAAAAGATGCGGCCAAAATCATGCCTTGTTATAGTGCAGATTCTGTAGGAGAAGAGCAATCAGATTATAAATCCTCCAGTGGCTGGGTGACTTATGAGGCATTTCTGGAACTGACTGAGGACTCGGAAAAAAGGTTTGAACTAATTGATGGTGTCATCTATAATCTTGCCTCACCTTCCTATAAGCACCAGCATGCGGTTGGTGAACTTTTTGGCACTTTTTACAATTGGTTTAAAGGGAAAACATGTACGCCGCTTACATCCCCATTTGATATAACTTTCATGAAGGAACAAACGAATATCTGTGTGGTTCAACCGGATATTGTGGTCATCTGCGACAAATACAATCTGGATGAGATGGATAATTATAAAGGTACACCAACTTTGGTAGTCGAAGTGTTATCACCCTCCACGAGAAGTAAGGATATGTTGACGAAGCTTGAGTTGTATAAGCAATGTGGTGTTAAAGAATACTGGATAGTCGATCCAATCAATGAACACATATTGGTTTATTCGCTGAAGGACAATGAAATCGTAAACAATAAAACATATTCAAAAAGTGCTCGCCAAGCGGTTTACTCCGATGTATTTGAGGGATTGTCAGCGGATTTGCTGGAAGTGTTCGCTTAATTAGGGAACCCGAGTGGATGCATGGGCGCAGGAGCTTTTGTTTCCTTTTCCAAATGAGTTGTTGGAACCGTTTTCGTGTTTTCTAAAGAAGTATTCTCCTTGACATATCATAGGGGGGTGGGTAATCGGCAGTCTAGATACGCATGATGCAGTTTGCCGGCACCTCGCGAATGAAGCTGCATGTGTTGTTGTCTCCGTGGATTACCGCCTGGCACCTGAACACAAGTTTCCGGCTGCGGTTGACGATGCTTATGATGCCCTTGTGTGGGTCGCGACGCTGCACAGGAATTTGCTATTGAACCAGACCGAATCGCGGTTGGGGGTGACAGTGCAGGTGGAAACCTTGCCGCTGTTGCTTCGATTAAGGCAAAAGAACAGCAAATGCCTGTGATCTGTCACCAACTTTTAATTTACCCCGTAAATGGATTTAAGGGTGAATCTGATTCCATTAAGGAAAATGCCGAGGGATATTTTTTAACGGAAGAAAGTATGAAGTGGTTCAATAATCATTATTTCAATAAAAAAGAGGACACGAATCATCCATATGCCTCACCGATATTATATGATGATATGAACGGATTGCCGCCTTCAACCATTTTGACGGCGCAGTATGACCCATTGCGTGACAGCGAATGAGAGAAAAAGTCGTTATTGATTGTGAAGATTGAACGGCTGCAGAACAAGAAAGAAAACAAATTGTGCAGCAGAAATGAAATCAGTTGAATGAGTTAAATCAATACATGCTTAATCATTATTGGAGCAATCTTTTTGCTTACTTCAAAGGGTGTTCTTCTAAGAAAGCTATTTGGGAACAATTAAATGCATTAGGGCTGGGAG
The DNA here is from genome assembly GCF_039522605.1 of Virgibacillus siamensis. Taxonomy (GTDB): domain Bacteria; phylum Bacillota; class Bacilli; order Bacillales; family Amphibacillaceae; genus Lentibacillus; species Lentibacillus siamensis. The sequence goes on along the minus strand of NZ_BAAADS010000018.1, from coordinate 154,053 downwards.
TATATTCTTTAGCGAATTTTTATCATTTCTCAAAAGGTAAAAGTAAGGAAGAATATTTGCGATTTGTATTGGACTGCAAACTTGGGGATTTAGATTCTAAACATAAATGGTTGCATAATTTGAGTGATTTTTTGTTTAACACTCTAGGAATCAATGATCCACACATAGCTAAACAATTTGAAGTAGTCAGGGAATAGATTCAATGGGCAGGCTGCATATTTCTTTGAAGCATTAGAAATTAATAAAGGAATAGGCAAGCTAAATTGCTAGTCATCTTATTAAGTAATACGATCGGACGCAATCGCGGAGTAGGAGAAACTAAATTGATGAGGTGTTTCTATTGGGGTACATAATGGAATTAAGAAGGTTTGTGGGTTCCAGACCAATTATAGCGACTGGAGCCTGTGTATTATTATGTAAAAATCAATATCTGTTGTTGCAGCGACGTACGGATAACGGATTGTGGGCACTACCTGGAGGTTCTATGGAATTAGGAGAGACCATGGAAGATGTTGCAAAAAGAGAGCTTTTTGAAGAAACAGGATTAGAAGCGAATAGCATTGAGTTGTTTGATTTATTTTCGGGAAAAAACCTGTATTATAAATATCCCAATGGTGATGAGGTATACAATGTCATTTCTGCTTACATTTGCAGTGATTTTAAAGGGGCCTTAAATGAAAATAATGCAGAGGTAAAAGAATTAAGATTTTTTAACTATGAAGAAATTCCACTTGATTTATCTCCACCCGACAGTATAGTTATTAATAAATTCCTTAATGAAGTTGGGAATAATGTTTAATCTTACTAAACAATACAACTCGATTTTGAAGAGATTGTTCATCAATCGGGCGCTTACGGAACTAACGAATACTTTTAAAAAGGTAGTGCTTATTTAACTAATATCAATTATAATAATCACATAGGGGTGATGAAGTGGATAAGCAAATTTTTGATCTACTTACCGAAATGAATAAAGAAATGAAAAGTATGAAATCAGAAATTCATTCTTTAAAATCGGAAATGCATAATCGATTTGATACTGTTGAAGCCAAACTAGAAGGTGTTGGTGGGAAGTTTGAATTAACTAATGAATCAAGAATTAATGAAATGGATTTTATTGTTGACAAGGTAAATAAGATGGAGAAAGAACTATATATTTTAAAAAACAGGAATAGTAACTAAGAGCGCTAAATACGCACTCTTTTTTGTCAATTTTTCTTAGGTAACAGTGAAAAACCTTGTTCCTTTATCGGGCGCGATTGTGACATAAGGAATTGATTTTTAAATGACTTTATTGTTACTTCCATAAGTTCGTATTCAGTAATTTTATAAGAGGTTAAACAACTTTATTTTTACACCGCCCTCGCTTGAGGACGGTGTAATGCTCATTTTCGGCTTCAAAATTAAATAGCTTTATTGTCATTATACACAATGCACATTAAGGAATGCCAAAGAACAATGGCGCTGCTCAGCAATTCATGCAGCAACAACCAATTTTTAAATGAACCCCGCCAATCAATTTTGAACACTGTTGATCTGGCTAGTCTCAACACCATCTCTCCCCGTAAACTCGGCCAACAACTCGTTAAACACCTCCATGTCCACCTCCTTGGTCATCCCGGTTTGTGCATCGGCCCTTTTTTCTGCAGCCCTTTTTGCAGCCTGCTTTTGCTGGCGCTCTTGGAACCAATCAGGAATGACCTCTTCCTGTTGGGAGTTATTCCAATTGCCGCGATTGTTTTTCTGACGGAATGCAGTCGCTTCTGCTTCAGCCTGTTCAACGGTTTTAACCCCATTTCGCAACCATGCCTTCAGAATTCCTTTCACATAGCTCCAGTTCGCTTTTCCTTGGTCCAGTGCCTGTTTCATGGCATGCAGAACTAAGGCCTCGCCGGTATCCTGAATCCAGTTTGTGAGATCATCGGCGACATATGGGCTGACCATGCCGAAGTTTTCTTGGTAAAAACGGATTGCGTCTGAATCACAACTGCTAGGTAGTAGTTGTTTTTTTGGTTTTTCTTTGGTTTGTGTTTTGTTTATGTATTGTTTAAATAATGGGGCCGGACTGTGGGCCATATTGCGGTCCGATTTGTGGGCCAACTTGTGGTCTTGATTGTGGACCATCTTTCGGGCCAGGTCGTGGGCTTTTTTTGCAGTAATCTCTTCTGTTTTGTTTCCAGTATGTGCTTCAGTTTCTTCACCCGTGTCTGTATTTTCTTCTGTACTTTCATGCTGTGATTGGTTGTCTGTTGTTGGTGAATCCTCATAACTTGCTTTCGTTTCATTTGCAACATAACCGGTGCTGCCAACCATTTTGTCTGCCAGCGAAATCATCCGGTATGTTGCCGATTTGTTTCCTTTGCCTGCTGTCACTTCGATAAAGCCGCATTCAGTTAATTCGCGGCGTGCCCGTTTAAAGGTAGTGCCTTTTACACCGGACAATAATTCAAGCTGGCCGGCGGGGACTGAGAAAGTCTTCTGCCAACCATTTTTGTTGTTAAAGTGCATCAGTGTCGACCAGAGCGAGACTGCCCCGCCAGAGATCGGGTTGAACGTTACGTGATGATAAAACGCGTTCATTTCTTTGATATAGTTCATGTTATCGCCTCTTCTTTATATGGGATTTTTTCCGGGGTCATAAACTCCGGTAAATAAATGTGGTGCTGTTACTATAAAATCGAATCGAAGGCTAAAAAGGTGGCATCAAAATTAAAATTTCATCAACCTTTTTTGATTTGGAGTTGAAATTGGTTGGAGGAAGGTACGGAAGATTATATGGCGTATCATCAGGCAGATAGCCGGGTGATGGTTATAGACAAAGACAAAGGTGATGAAGGGAGTATTGCGGTAGAAGTGTCTGCCTCTTAATATCTGGCTTTAACACATAGACTTTAGGTCCGTTTGCCTAAGAGCGTGGTGAAAAACATGCGAAGTTACCATCCAAACGTGCGAACTTCAGGCAAAACGTGCGAAGTTACCATCCAAACGTGCGAAGTTCAGCTAAAACGTGCGAAGTTCGGCCCAAACATGCGAACTGGCTGAAAAAGGCTGATTTTTTTCACCACGCTTCTAAACGGGCAGAAATGCAAACAACCCAAAGCAGGTTACCGCCTGTTTTGGGTTGTTTCAGTGCCGCTGACTTTATCCAGCCGAGATTCCCGGTTGGACAATTTTCGGAGCGCTTGTAATTTATCTTTTTCCCCGATTTTCCCTTTTTTAATGGCCGATTTAAGTACATCCAACGACTTGGTAATGTCGTCACGCTGTACGGGGAACGGATAGCTGTCCTTGCCTCCGTGGGCGAATGCATATCGAACCGGATCATGAAAGGATGGCTGTGCACCATGGGTCACCTCTGACACCATCGCAAGTGCACGCAGCGTACTTGGTCCCACTCCCTCCAGTTCTAACAACTGTTGGTAATCAGCCGGGGGTTTTTCATAAATTTTATATAAAACTTTATCCAAATAGTTGGGAGATGGAATGGCGTGCTTTTCCGGCAGGGTTAAGACAGGGCCGGTGACGTTATGTTCACTCGCGTTGTTATCCTCGGTATCAAACAGGCTTAGCTGCTGCGGGGCCCGGTTTCTTTTTCCGACACGGTTGTTGATTATGGCATCATAGGCTTTTTTGACTTGGTCGGGTTTATCTTGGCATATCTCAACGGAGGCCATTCTTGTCGCCTGGTTTGCACCGGATACGAGATTAAGCACCTGTTGCTCCTGGGTGCCGCATACAGCTTGATGGGGATTTTCCGTAAAGTTCTCCATCCCCTCTTTTAACCAGTGATACCGTCTCGCATAGCGGTTTGCAGCGTTCATTCCCTGTTGGATAACTGCCCAATTCCCGGAGCGGTCAAACACGAGGAAATGATGATAAAGCTGATAGCCATCCTGCACTGCGGCTGAATCTACTTTGGCCACGGTACGGCTCGTTTGCTGCAGTTCGATTAAATCATTGGATAAACCGTATCGTTCACCCGCCTCCATAATTTCCATCGGTGTTTTCCGGGATGCCTTGCCTTTGCCGCCAACAAGAAACAACCCCAACTCGCCCTGTGCATCACGCAGTCCTTCTTTAAGAGCGCCGCATAGTACCGTTGTAAGGCCCGAGGAATTCCAGTCAAATCCCAATACACTGCCAAAGGATTGGAACCAGATGGGGTCTGACAACCTTCGCAAAACCTCTGTCGTGCCATATTCCATGACCATGACTTCGATAATAGAAGCACCCAAGTCCTTCATTTTGGCAAATAACCATGGTGGGCAATGACCGCCATGGAGCGGAGCGTTTGCCATACCTGTTCGCATTGGATCCACCTCACTTTCCGTCTTTATTTTATCACAGCACGCAGCTGGGGTGCGCTGCTGAAGTAGGGTTTGGGGTAAGTTACCAGTTTTGTAGGTAGTAATGGGGAGCAGCTAAGTTTGGACTGCAAAATAGGTTATAGGCAACCCCTTTGGTATACTGAATCGGCGGGTGGTGTGGCATCTGCACTGTGGAGCCCTTCACGTACGTGGGCTTGTAATCAATGATTGGCTGTTATATGATAAGAATATTGAAATTAAGTAAATGGAGGGTTTATTTAAACTACTATGTGGAAAAAATTTAGCTTCATAAGCGTTGTTTTTATATTATCTATGGTGTTACTGACAGCTTGTAGCAGTGACAATAACAGCGAAGAAAATGCAGACAAAGGCGAGGGAAATCTGGGTACGAAAGAAGTGGAATTGGCAACAGATACATACCTTTCCAATATCGGGGCAACACATTTGGTTAAACTGCTGCTGGAAGAAGTTGGCTATGATGTTACGGTTACGTCAACAGATGTAGGTATTGAATTTTCGGGCCTTGCAGATGGGTCATCAGATGCTTCTGTTGGGTTATGGCTACCGACCACGCATGCAAGTTATTGGGAAAAATATAAAGACAAGCTTGATAAAATCAGTATGGTTACAGAAAAGGTGGAACTTGGACTGACTGTACCATCTTACATGGAAGATATTGATACAATAGAAGACTTAGCTAATAATAAGAACAATATTGGTAAGAAGTTGGATTGGACCATTACCGGTATCAGTCCTGGTGCGGGTGAGATGAAACTGACCAAAAACGAGGTCATGCCTGCCTATGGTTTGGATGAAAACTGGGAGCTTCAATCCAGTTCAGGCCCTACAATGGCGGCAGCACTAACGAGGGCTATTGATAATAAAGAACCCATTGTTGTAACACTTTGGACACCACACTGGACATTCAATAAATTTGATTTAAAGATATTGAAGGATCCGAAAAATAAATACGGTGACCCCGATAACGTTTATTCGGCGTCCCGAAAAGGGTTTAAAGAAGATTCGCCATTGGCCTATAAAATCATTAAAGCATTTCGCCTGACGAAAAAACAAAATCAGAATATCATGCTCAATATTCAAAACGGAATGTCGAATGAAGATGCGGCGAAGGAATTTCTTAAAAACAATCCAGACTTTAAAGAAAAAATATTGAGTAAGGCCAAGGGTGAATAAGTTCACCCTTGCTGTGAACAGTAGAAGGATGAATCACACATGACAGGCAAAACACATCTTATTGGAGGTTTGACAGCGGGGATAGCAGCACAATACTTTGCAGACTATCATGCGCAGGACCTGCTGTTTTTAGCATCATGTACAGCCGGAGCACTGGTGCCGGATATTTGTCACGGCGGCTCCAAGATCGGACGGAAATTGCCTGTCTTATCACATCTGATCCGAATCCTGTTTGGTCACCGGACCGTTACACACAGCCTGTTATTCATGGTTGCTTTGGGCGCTATATTGTCATCCACACCATTACCAGCGGGCATTACAGCCGGTATCCTCATTGGTATCGCAAGTCATTTGCTTTTGGATGCAGCAACCGCACGCGGCATTGCATTGTTATGGCCGCTGAATCTGAAAATACGGCTGCCGATATATACGCATACTGGCGGGCTTTTTGAACAAATTCTGATGGCTTTGATGGTTGTGTTGGTGGGATATATTGGGTTTCAGATGTATGTTGTTTAAAGAATAGGGACAGAGCTCTTGCTTCCAATAGCTTATTAAAAATAATCGAAACAACATCAAGTACCCCCATCTGAAAATCAATCAGATGGGGGTACTTGATGCATTATGCTATTTTGCAGCTTTTAAATCTTTCTTCCAATCTTTCACCTTGTCCTGGTTATTTTCGACCCACTCTTTGGCTGCTTCTAATGGATCCATTCCATCATGTACTTTCACCATGACTTTTCCCATATCTTGCTTGGTCCATTGAAACTGGTCTAAAACTTTATATGCAGCGGGCGCATCTTCTTTCAGGCCTTTACGTGCAACCGCATGAAGACTGTCCGGTTCCCCGAAAAGGTTTTGTGGATCCTTCAAATATTTTAAGTCCCATTCGATAAAAGCCCAATGCGGTTCCCATAGTGTCACAACAATCGGTTTATGGTCTTCAATAGCGCTTGAAAGTGCTCCTGTCATAGCGGGGCCGGATGTTGCTTGTAACGTCCAGTTATCCAGTTTATAACCAGGCATAACCGTGTTTTTGGTAAGTTGCATCTGACCGGCACCTGGATCAATGCCCACGATGGTCTTTTCTAATTTTTTACCAATGTTATTCGTATTGTTGGTCAAATCCTCAAGTGAGTCAATTTTCATATAGGAAGGTACAGCTAAACCGATTGTAACACTGTCCTTCATGGTTATCCCGATATCATCAATTTGGTCACCATATTTTTTCCAATAACTTTTGTGCGTATATGGAAGTGTCACAGCCCCAACTGACATATCAGCCGATCCGTCAGCAATACCCGCAAACATTGCCCCGGGGGTTACCTGTGTTAATTCAATTTCGTACCCTAAATCCTCAAGTACTACTTTTATAACATTTACGCCCGCAACTGTGGATGCCCACGAAACATAAGGCATCGTTAATTCTTTTTGGCCGAGTTCAACCCCATTATTAGATCCTGTTTCCGCTCCTGTATCATTGTTGCTTCCACAGGCAGAAAGCAATAATGCGACTGTACAAATTAAGGTTAAGAAAATAATTCCAAATTTTTTCGACATATGATGTTAGTCCTCCTTTGAAGTCACTAATGAACACTTTATAACAACTTATATCCGACTGTCTAACTGCGTTTACATGCATGAGAGCTTAAAATTGCTTATTACATTAGTTTAGTGACTAAATAATAGAATTAATACAATAATGCGTAGTGGGATGGAGGACAGTTCCTTGTCCCAGTTGAAAATCCTGGGTTTAGAGGTTTTCTTTACGTCTCCAAATAAAACCAGCTGGGTTACTAGGCTGCATCAGGTAGTACGAATTGATTTGTTGGTGCGCTAAAATGGGCCTAAACTTTTTAATGATTGAAACAAACGTTCGTATTTATGATATAATTATAAAAATAGGTGTTATTAAAAAGGAGTTGGCGACAATGGGTAATGAAACCGATATGTTGATTTACCAGACGGAGGACGGTAACACAAAAATAGACGTCAGGCTGGAGAATGAAACTGTTTGGATGACGCAAAAGGCGATTGGGGAGTTGTATCAAACTTCTCCCCAAAATATTACGCTTCACATAAATAATATTTTTAAAGAAGAAGAATTACAGGAAAAGTCAACTTGTAAGTATTACTTACTAGTTCAAAAAGAAGGTACAAGAGAAGTTGAAAGAAAAGCAAAACATTACAACCTCGAAATGATTATCGCAATCGGCTACCGTGTTCGCTCTCATCGAGGAACACAATTCCGGAAATGGGCAACAGAGCGTTTGAATGAATATCTTGTCAAAGGGTTTGCAATGGACGATGACCGCCTTAAGGAAATGCGTAATTTTGGGCAGGATTATTTTGACGAATTACTGGAACGAATTCGCGATATTCGTGCATCAGAAAAGAGGTTCTATCAAAAGATAACGGATATATATGTAACATCTGTTGATTATGATTCAAGTGCTGATATTACACAGGAATTCTTCGCAACTGTTCAAAATAAACTCCATTATGCAATACATGGGCAAACAGCGGCTGAACTCATAGCAGATAGAGCTAAGTCGGATAAAGAGAATATGGGTCTGACATCATGGAAAGGTGATAAGGTACGTAAACAAGATGTCATAGTTGCTAAAAATTATTTAACCGAAAAAGAGCTGAAATCGCTCAATCGAATTGTCACGATGTACTTGGATTATGCGGAAGATCAGGCAGAAAGACAGCGTCCTATGTATATGAAAGATTGGATTGGCAAACTTGATGCGTTTCTTCAGTTTAATGATCGAGAAATTCTTACAAATGCAGGTAAAGTTTCCAAGGTGGTTGCTGAGAATTTAGCAATTCAGGAGTACAGCAAATATAATCAAAATCGAATTGATAAACAGTCAGATGATGATTTTGAACAATTTATTGAGGACAATAATCTGAAGTAATATAGCGTTACGTGATCGAAGAATGTGGATGCAACGATGGAAGCAGTTGGACCGTTCCTGCGTTTCCACATTCTGTTCTCGATCGATGAACCAAGTCATAGCAGACATAAAGGTTGGGATTTCCCGGCGCTTTGTGTCCACCCTATTTATGATTTTATTAGATAATCCCTATCATCACGTTGTATTCCATCAATTACGAAACAGACGTTCAGAGCATCCGCTATTTTTTGGAGTGTCGATACTTTAGGTGAAATATTGCCGGCTTCAATACGGCCAATGGTTGATTTTGCCACTCCAATTTTGTCAGCTAAGTCCTGCTGGCTTAATTTAAGATTATGACGCGCTTTAATCATCTGGGCACGAAAGGTTGCTTTTTTGTCTAATTCTCTCATTTCATCTTCGCCTATAACGCTGGTTAACCACTTTCCAAAATTGTCCTGCATCCTAATCACCCTTTCAAATACGGATAAAGAGATGGGTCATTTTCACAATAATTGATATAGAACTTTTCAGCTCCAATAGTTTATACAATTATATGATAGCATATACGCTATCAAAAGAAAACAATAATAATACTGTAATGTAACACGTGGCTGCGATGAACCAAGTCATAGCAGACATAAAGGTTGGGATTTCCCGGCACTTTATGTCTTTTTTTGATTGAATGGTCATCGTACCCGGTGCGTGTTACACAGGATTTTTAATACGTTTAGAACTATCTGGTTGACATAGAACCAGTTAGTCATATAAAATAAGAATCCTGTTGACTTAATAGTTCTAATTTGACTGTTTGGTCAACAGCTTGAAAAAGAATGGTTTAATCTTCAGCGAGATGCTGTTTCAAATATAAACACGTCGTTGCAGGTGTATCCTGCGACGGTTAGTGATGAGATAAGAGGTGGCGGAAACAATGGAAAGAAAACAGGAGATCATGCGATCGGCAATCCGCTTTTTTTCGGAAAAAGGTTATTTCTCAACGTCGGTTCAGGAAATTGCTGATGACTGCAGGATTTCGAAAGGAACTTTATATCAGTTCTTTGATTCCAAAGAAGAACTGTTGATTCAGGTTATTGAAAGTAATCATAAAAAAATGCTGCAAAGCGCTGCGAATGTCAATTTTGACCCATCGTTGTCCGCTAAAGAAAAACTCATCCGAAAAATTGCTGCGCAGTCTGATGGCTTTCGCAACAATAAGGATTTTATGGTCATGCTGTTTCGGGCGTTGCCACCCCATGATAACCCTGAGATTGCATCACTTATGAAAAGAATCAAGGTTACCATGACGAACTGGTATAAGGATTGTTTGCTCGAAGCATACGGCGAAAAGGCAAAACCGTATATTTGGGACTATACCATCATGTTTCAGGGGATGTTGCGGGAGTATATTTCGCTGGCCATTCATGACAATAAGGATATCGACTTTCAACGTGTTGCGCGCTTTGTCGTGGAGCGGTTTGATACGATGGTTGGTCATGGAACCGATCTGGAACCGGTATTGCCTCCAAGTAAGATGAAAGAATACGTGGAATACGAGGAGGGGGCGGAGCCGGATACATCGGCAGAGGAATTGGATAATCTTCTGGAAGAGCTTAAAGGGAAGGCGAAACGGCTGCCGGTATCTGATAAGGACCGTGAAGAGTGTTTGTCGGCGATTCAATCGTTGCAAAATGAATGCTATGAAAATGAGCCGAGATCCTTTTTCATCAAAGCATTGCTGCTGTATTTGGAGGAAAACCCGGAACTGAAGGGCCTTTTGCATCGAATAAAGGCAACTATAAATGCTATATAAACCGTAATGCGATCAGCATACGGAGGAAATAGAAAAAACTTTAAAGGAAAGCTTTGTTTTTAGAGGAGTGAGGAAGTTTTGGAGAATGAAGAAATGCAATCCAGCCAAAGCATCAACAGACCGTTACTTGTTTCGGTGATTCTTGCGGGTGCTTTTGTTGTAATTTTAAACCAAACGTTACTGAATACTGCTATACCAAAGATTATGGGTGATTTATCGGTGAGTGCCGCGACGGCTCAATGGCTGACAACGGGATTCCAGCTCACCAATGGCGTGATGATTCCAGTCACTGCCTTTTTAATTGAAAAATTTTCGACGCGAAAGCTGTTTTTAACGGCGATGATATTGTTTGCGGCAGGAACGTTGACAGCTGCCATCGCACCAACTTTTCCGGTGTTGCTGGCTGCCAGGGTCTTACAGGCATCCGGTGCCGGCATTATGATTCCATTGATGCAGACGATTTTTCTGCTGATATTCCCGGTTGAGAAACGTGGTGCTGCAATGGGAATGGTAGGTCTTGTCATTGCATTTGCACCTGCGATTGGGCCGACACTTTCCGGTTGGATTGTAGAAAGCCATTCGTGGCGGGTATTGTTTTATATGATTCTACCGATCGCACTGCTTGATATCGTTTTTGCGTTCTTTGCATTGAAAAATGTGACAAAGCTGACGCATCCTAAAATTGATTTGACATCGATTGTGTTGTCATCATTCGGGTTTGGCGGACTGTTATTCGGCTTTAGTTCTGCCGGCAATGATGGCTGGGAAAGTACAAAGGTGACGGTTGCTCTGATAATTGGTGCGCTGGCGCTTGGATTATTCATCTGGCGGCAGTTGACACTCGAGAAACCAATGCTGGAGTTCAGAGTCTTTAAGAATAAAATTTTTGCCTTGTCCGTGTTTATCGGGATGATGGTGATGGTTTCCATGATTGGCGTCGAGCTGCTCCTGCCACTTTATATGCAAAATGCGCTTGATTATACCGCATTTGAATCCGGGTTACTGCTATTACCTGGAGCGATCGTCATGGGGATTATGTCGCCGATTACGGGTAGGATTTTTGATAAGATTGGCGCACGGCCATTGGCTATTATAGGATTGACAATCGTTGCGGTCATGACATTTTTATTCAGCCAAATGAGCGCTTCGTCGTCGTATTTGTATATGATGGTGGTCTATGCCATTCGGATGTTCGGAATTTCCCTTGTCATGATGCCGATTATGACAGCGGGGCTGAACCAGCTGCCGAACCACATGATTCCACATGGTACAGCCATGAACAACACCATGCGGCAGGTTGCAGGCTCAATAGGTACAGCGTCACTGATTACGGTCATGACGAACAACAGCAAGGAAGCTGCCCACCAAGGACTTTCACATCCGATGATACAGGGAATGTCCGATGCATTCATGCTGGCAGCGATTATTGCAGTTGTCGCTTTGATAATGTCGTTCTTTATTAAACCGATGAACGCCTCGAAAAAAGGCCCGAAGGTGGTTAAGGAGCCTGTTGCTGAGGGTTAATCAGTCAGGTGATGCATGATCGTGAATAGGAATCCAATTGGGGAGACAAGGCAAAAGCCGGTCTCCCCGATTTTTTGGACATCGACTTTGGATCTTCCACGAGTAGGAAGGATCTGTTGACGAAGATATCGTTGGGAGCGGACCGCAACTGGGCAAACATCAACTGCTGGGAGTAAAACATCGACTGCAAAACGGAAACATCAACCGCTGGGGACAAAACATCGACTGCAAAACGGGAACATCAACCACTGGGGACAAAACATCGACTGCAAAACGGGAACATCAACCGCTGGCGGCAAAACATCGACCGCAAAATGGAAACATCAACCGCTGGAAGCAAAACATCGACTGCAAAACGGGAACATCAACCGCCGGCGGCAAAACATCGACCGCAAAATGGAAACATCAACCACTGGGAGTAAAACATCGACTGCAAAATGAAAACATCAACCGCCGGCGGCAAAACATCAACCGCAAAATGGGAACATCAACCGCCGGCGGCAAAACATCGACCGCAAAATGGAAACATCAACCACTGGGAGTAAAACATCGACCGCAAAATGAAAACATCAACCACTGGGGACAAAACATCAACCGCCAAACGGGAACATCAACCACCGGGAGAGAAACATCAACCGCAAGAGCCGGAATCCGGGTTACCATCAATGCATCTGGAAGCAGGGAAAGCCCCATAATGTTTACCAGGATGTCAACGTCCGCAGCACTTCTTATACTTTTTCCCGCTTCCGCATGGACACGGATCATTCCGGCCGATTTTATTTCCGGATTGAAAATCAATGACATTATCTGTTTGTTTTGGCGATGGTTTTAAATTGCGCTTCTCCATCTCATGCAGTTCTTCCGGCGTATACCCTTTTAACAACCATTGTCTCGTGTTGTTGTACAGGTCCAAGAGAAAATCCATAAAAAACGTTACAATGTCATCATTGTCCATTTTAAATTGTTTTTGCAGGATTTCCAATACATCCTGTGGGGTTTGTCCAATCTTAAAGCCATGTGCACATTCATTTACGTCCATCTCTACTTCTTCTACCGAAATATCATAAAGCTGTGTAAGGAACGTTACGAACTGCTTAAAACTTTTGTTTTGTTCCATATAACCAGGCGCACCTGCCGTAATCAGCTGTGTTTTGGAAAACGGATAATACGGTATGTCCTGGTTGTTTCGGTGTTCGTCCAATACAATTTTGGAATCAAAAACCTTTGCATGTGCGAATCCATTCCAATCAGCCTTCATTTTTTTATAGCAATTCTCTGCATCGTGAATAACTGTTAGAAATTCAAACGTATCCATATCATAAGCCAAATATTTTTTAACCATTTCAATCAATTTTGATGTGGAAAGTGCACCATAGTAGTATAGAAGGCCATGCGTCAGCCTGATCCATTCCGTATTCCTGTTGACAGTTGTTAATACGTTGGTGTGGTTAAACGATTGAAAGGCTTCTAGCAGCTCGTTCGGGATGACCGCAACTTTCTCATTTTTGTAGCTCCCTGTAAAAACGACACCATAGTTGCCAAGGTTTTTATGTATGTTGTGCGGAAGGTGTTTGGCATTCATAGATCCGTTGTGATGCGCAATTTTTTCGATGAGGCTGTAGCGCACAGAATCCAGTTGTAAGCATATTTTTTCAAACATTGCCGGGATTCTTTGTTGCAGGAGCTGAATTAATTCACCTTTTTTTAAGCTGCTTGCTTTTTGAATATCCAATTTTTTACGTATATCGGTCAATTCGTCTTTTGTCAATCTGGACAGGGCATCATAAAGGCTAATCGGGACCTGTATATCACGCCAAGTATGCTTTTCTTCTCTTGCGTCCAAATCAGCTTTCATCTTAGTTAGGGCTTCCAGCATGTTCGGTAAGCCATCCTGCAATTTTTTATTACTTTTTGTTTGATTGCTCAACGTGATTACCCCCGGGGAAAATGCGTTTCCTCTAGTATCCTAGACTTTTGGGCATTTGACAACCGATTATTGGGATTAGGAAGGGAAACTGCTGTCCGAAGTCTCCCTGTCAATTAGTATTTGGATGTTTTTTGTAGTGTTGAATGGCGTTTAACTTCCATAAGTCCCATGCGATTGTGAATGAGCCCCGGGAGATTTCTTGTTTCTTTTTTTCATAAAACGATAGATAATGTATGCAACAATCAGCAGGATGATTCCAGCAATGATATATTTTTGTGTGCTGGAAAGCAAGCTTGTGATTGTATCTAAATTACCTGCTTGTCCAAGGAGCAGCATGACATACATCCATGGCAGGATTCCGACATACGTTAAGATGCCAAAACGGACAGGCTTGACCTTGCTCATTCCGGCTGCATAGGAAATATAGTTGCCGATACCGAGAACCCTTTGAAAAGGAAATGCTCCATTGGCCGAATCTATTAAAAACGTTTTGGGCTTTTTCAATTTTATTCCTGTTCCATTTTCGCTTTATTGTTTCCTCCAGTTTATAGCCAATCCCATATGGAATAAAGCTGAAAACAGTATAGACAAAACTGGCCAGCAGTGAAATCCAGACGGACCCTAAAACGGAGGGGTTGAGCAAATAACCATATGTCAGCGCTACTAGTGAACCCGGAAATGGTACGGAGGATGCTTCCACTGCAAGGCTAATATATAAACCAAACGGACCAAATTGTTTCAAAAAATCAAGTATAAATTCCAGCATAACTTGTCTCCTCTTCGGAAATCGTGATGTTTTTTATCTTCCCTGATGAGGGAGGTTAAAAACCGATAGGGGAGTCGATTCCTTGTCCCGGTTTAATAAATAGTGGGACAGATAATCTGTCCCACTAATGTTACTCAAGATGACGTCCATGAGCCGCCATTGATATGAACGGTTTGTCCTGTCATGTAAGAAGCATCATCAGAAGCAAGCATTACATACGGCCAGGCATGTTCGGAAGGCTGCCCTGGACGGCCCATTAGTGAGTCTTGGCCAAAGCTTTCCACCCCGTCTTCATCAAAAGAGGACGGAATCAGCGGCGTCCATACAGGTCCGGGTGCCACTGAATTAGCGCGTATGCCCTTGCTTGCAAGGCTTTGGGCAATGCTGCGTATCCAGGCTGTGATTGCTCCTTTCGTTGCTGAATAATCCATGAAAATAGGATTCCCACGGTACGCATTAATCGAAGAAGTGGCAATGATTGAATCGCCTGCCGCAACGGGCCAAACATCAACCGCAGAACGTAAACATCAACCGCAACGAGCAAAACATCAACCGCAAAACGGAAACATCGACCACAACAGGCCAAACATCAACCTTAAAACGGAAACATCGACCGCAACGAGCAAAACATCAACCGCAGATCGAAAACATCGACCGCAACGAGCAAAACATCAACCGCAGATCGGAAACATCAACCACAACGGGCCAAACATCAACCGCAGATCGAAAACATCGACCGCAACGAGCAAAACATCAACCGCAGATCGAAAACATCGACCGCAACGAGCAAAACATCAACCGCAGATCGGAAACATCAACCGCAGAACGGAAACATCGACCGCAACGAGCAAAACATCAACCGCAGATCGGAAACATCAACCGCAACGAGCAAAACATCAACCGCAGATCGAAAACATCGACCGCAACGAGCAAAACATCAACCGCAGATCGGAAACATCAACCACAACAGGCCAAACATCAACCGCAGATCAGAAACATCAACCCTTGCAATTGTCAATACCTGGGCACTAGTCCGAAAAGCTGCTGGTCAATACGGATTTATAAAAATTCATACAATCTATTGTATATTTATACATAAAATGTTATATTTATAATCATTCAATTACGGAGATAAAATACAAGAAACGGGGGTTTATCATGATGATGGAGCAACTTAAACAAACCGAACAGGCTGGGGTTGAGAAAAAATATACAGCGAAGCAATACATGAAATTTTGGTTGCCTTCTTTGATAGGGGTGCTGCTTTTTCTGGTTCCGATACCGGTGAATGGCAAAGTAACAATCGGGCTTGGAATTATGGCGGATGCATTGCAGTATGCGATTGCGGATTATATTCCGCTGTTTATGACAACGGTGATTTGCTTGTCTGCGGTCGGCAGTCTGATTGTAAAATTTACCGATCTCAGCCTCATTAAAAAGAGTCCATTTTTATCGGCATTATTTGATATTTCTACTTTTTGGCTCGTTTTGAGGTGTGTGGGGGCGCTGTTTGCGGTTTTTACATTGACACAGACTGGTCCTGAAATGGTCGCTTCGGAGCTTACGGGCGGAGTGATGCTTTATGATTTAATCCCGGTATTGATGGTCTGGTTTTTGTTTGCATGCTTATTTATGCCATTGCTCTTGGAATTTGGCCTGATGGATTTTATTGGAACAATGGTGCGGAAGATTATGTTTCCGTTGTTTAAGCTGCCGGGCCGTTCATCGATTGATGCGCTTGCCTCATGGATGGGCAGTGGGACGGTCGGTGTGCTGTTGACGACGCAGCAGTATGAATCGGGCTATTATACGAAACGTGAAGCGGCAGTTGTCGCAACGAATTTTTCCATTGCATCGATTGCGTTCAGTCTTGTCATCGCCAGATTTTTGAATATCGATCATATGTTTATATCGTTTTATGCAACTGTTGTGGTAACAGGTGTCATTGCAGCGATTGTTTGTCCACGGATCCCGCCGCTGTCCGGCAAAAAGGAAAAATATTTGGAGACGGTCGGAAAGCAAATTGATGAAGAGGTTCCAAAACAGGTATCGAGTTTTCAGTGGGGTATCGAAAAAGCAGTTGAAAAGGCCGGCCAGGTTAAAAGCTACCGTGGCGTTGCAAAAAGTGGGGTGCTGAATGTCATTGATATTTGGTTTGCGTTAATTCCGCTCGTTATGGCGTTAGGCACCTTCGCATTAGTAATTGCTGAGTTTACGCCTGTATTTGATATTTTGTCCTATCCGTTTGTGCCGTTACTGGAGTTGTTGCAGATTCCGGAAGCGCAGGCGGCTGCTCCGGCCATGATTGTCGGTTTTGCGGATATGTTTTTGCCTGCTGTGGTTGGAAGTGGGATTGAATCGGAATTGACCCGTTTCGTGATTGGCGTTATGTCGCTGGCACAGTTGATTTACATGTCGGAAATCGGAGTGCTGCTGCTCAAATCAAAAATTCCGATTTCGTTTGTGGAACTGTTCATTATCTTTTTGCAGCGGACGATCATCACACTGCCGATTGCAGCTGTTATGGCACATGTATTTTTCTTTTAAAATAACACAACAATCCCGAAAGCATTGGTGTTCGCCAATGCTTTCTGTTAGTGTGAAGGCTGTATTGCGTATGAACGAAGAGGGGGATGATTCTCGTGAAGATGGAAGCTTATTTTTCCAAGTATATAAAGAATGCACTCCAGAAAAATCCGCCCGGTGAATGGATGTTTGATTTGCCGGATGAATGTATCCGATTGAATTCCGGCTTTCCTGCGCCGGACCTTATACCTGCTGACGGGTTAAAAAATGCAGTGGATCGTCTGCTTGAAGAAGAGCAGGATTTGCCGCTGCATTATGTGGGAAGCCCAAGGTTTGACCGGTTAAAAGAGTATATTCAGCAACGGCTGCAGGAACGCGAGATGAAGGACGGGGAAGTTCTGGTCACAGCCGGTGCATGTCAGGGAATCGATCTGCTCGCCCGAATTTTCATTGACGATCAGACATTGGTAGCGGTAGAGTCACCGACATATATGGAGGCGTTGGAAGTCTTCCAAAACTATACGGATCATTTTATGAGTATCCCCGTGGATGAATATGGACTGCAGACAGACCAGCTGGAGGAAGTGCTTGCGGAGCGTCAGCGGAATGGACAGCGTCTTCCAAAGCTTTTATACACGATCCCGACGTTCCAGAACCCAACCGGGACGACAATGACAACGGAGCGCAGAAAGCATGTGCTGGAACTGGCTGACAAATTTGATTTCCTGATTATCGAGGATGATGCATATGGGGAGTTATTTTTCCGGGACCAGGCCGTACTGTTGAAGGCAATGGATCGTCATGACCGTGTACTGCATGTCGGTTCGCTATCCAAGATTGTGGCGCCGGGAATGCGGATTGGCTGGGTGAATGCCGCTCCGGAAGTAATTACAGCTCTTGCCTGGTTTAAAAAGGATTTGGATCATCCATTTGTCCAGGCAACAATGGCGGCCTTTTTGGAAAATAACGATATGGCGGAGCGGCTAAACCTGCTACGGGAGACATACCGTGAAAAGCGCGATGTGATGATTTCCGCATTGAAAAACTACATGCCATCATCTGCTTCCTGGTATATTTCGGAAGGCGGATATTTTGTATGGGTAAAACTGTCCGGAATCGACACCTCGACATTACTGCCACGCGCTTTGGACGAAGGTGTTGCGTTTGTTCCCGGTCAATATTTTTTCCTGAATGAGGCGGATGGAAAGGAATTTCTTCGGCTGTCATTTAGTTACGCCAGCCGCGATGACATTGCAGACGGGGTGCAAAAGCTGGCGAACGCCATTGAAAAAAAGTAATGCTGATGAAACAGGGCGCTGCGGTATGCGTCCTGTTTTTAATTGGTTTTACATATGGAGGTCATTGCAATTCAGGCGTATTTTGGAGGCAAGTTCGCACGTTTCAGCCGGAGATCGCACGTTTCGGAGGCAAGTTCGCACGATTCAGCTGGAGATCGCACGTTTCGAAGATGAGTTCGCATGTTTCAGCTGGAGATCGCACGATTCAGCCGGAGATCGCACGTTATCCGCTTTATCCTGATCCGCATAGGAATTTTTCAGGTTGCTTGCTTATAGAATATAGCGAGAGGGGGATATTTTGATGAGTGACCGGCTAACAAGCTTAATAACGAAAACGCCTCAGGAGGGGTTTGAATTGGCCATTACTTTGGCTCAGATGGGTGTGGAATATACACAACCATCAGAAAGTATCAGGAAAAAGCTGCGGCCAAAGTATGCGAGGAATGCCGATAGTCTGATCATGGCCTCACATGTCATTGCTGTCCACTATCAAACGGTGGCAGCCGCCAATAACTATTGGAAGTAGGGGGCATTCGCATGTGTCCCCATTGCTTTTTGCCTTAAACGTTGTGGAATGGGCAAAAAATCGGCATGCAGCATGTGGGAACCATCCTTTTTTATCGATTATTCACGACGTTTCAATAAAGACATCATCAAAAAACGATGCCCGAAGAATAGCCCGGGTTGCCATGACAGGTAATTAAAAAAGAGCGGTCCGTTTCGAAACGGACTGCTCTTTGCATACAAATAGCTTTTAAACAGAAGCCTGATAAATTGATTCTACTGCTTCTGCAAGCTTTTCATTGAATTCTTGATTGGACTGATCCGCATTTAAATCTTGGCTTAATGCTCTGGAGAAGCTGGCAATCAGGCCATCGTTCTCTTTCAGTTTTGCGTTCGCTTCTTCTGTTGAGTATCCGCCGGAAAGGGCAACAACGCGCACTACTTTTGGATGCTCAATCAGGTCTTTGTATAAGTTAGTCTTGGTAGGGATGGACAACTTCAGCATGACAGGCTGGTCATCGCCAAGTTTATCCAAATGCTTTTCAATTTCCGCTTTCAACAGTTCCTCGCATTTTTCTTTTTCCGGACTGTTAATGTCCACTTCCGGTTCGACGATTGGAACCAGTCCTGCAGCGATAATTTTTTCTGCCACTTCAAACTGCTGATCGACAACTGCTTTGATGCCTTCCGGGTTGGCTTCTTTAATGACGGAGCGCATTTTTGTACCGAAAATATGTCGTTCATTTGCACGCTTTAATGTTTCATCCAGATCATGAATTACCTTCATCAGCTGGACGCCATTGGATTCGTCAGCAAGTCCTTTGTCGACTTTGAGAAAAGGAACAATCCCTTTTTCTTCAGCCAGATAATCCCCGGTGTACTTGCCTTCAATTTCACGATCCATTGTTTGCTCAAACAAAATCGCACCTAAAATTTTATCCGAGTTAAAAGAAGGTGATGTGATAATCCTTGTCCGCATTTCATGGACTAAATCGAACATTTCATCCTCGTTGGAATACGCACTTTCAGGAATGCCATACGCTGCCAGTGCTTTAGGTGTACTTCCGCCACTTTGGTCCAGTGCTGCGATAAATCCTTTTCCGTTTTTGATTTTTTCAAGTTGACCTTGATTCATCATTATCACTCCTATACGATATATGTTCAGCAACCACAATTCCTGGTACTGTGGAAGAATTCTTAACCATTACTGTTGGGGTACTATTCCAGACAGTAAACATTTTAATCTATATATAATTATGATACAATATATAAGGTTATAATGGAAACAGAAAAGATAAATTCCTGTGTTGAAACGTTATCGGGAATGCTTGAATTATTCTCAAATATTATATGGTAAAGAGGGTAAATTTAAATGAGTAGCAAACAATACAGCGCAGACGTTATCTTGATTGGTGCTGGAATTATGAGCGCAACCTTGGCGACACTGCTCAAGGAATTGGCACCGGATTTAAAGATTGCCGTTTACGAGAAGCTTGATCAGGCAGGCGAGGAAAGCTCTAACGAATGGAATAATGCGGGTACGGGACATTCTGCATTGTGCGAACTCAACTATACAAAAGAAAACCCGGATGGATCCATCGATACCAGTAAAGCGACAACAGTAAATGAGCAGTTCCGGGTTACCAAGCAATTTTGGGCGCATCTTGTACACCAAAACTTGCTCCAAAATCCCGAAAATTTCATCAAGCCTCTGCCGCATATGAGTATGGTGCGGGGGGAAGACAGTGTACATTTTTTAAAGAAACGATTTGCCGCATTGTCAGATAACCCGTTATTTGAAGGGATGGAATTCTCCGAGGATCCGGAAACATTGATGGAATGGTTTCCGCTTATTATGCAAGACCGTACATCGACTGAACCAATTGCCGCAACAAAAATCGACTCTGGAACGGACGTTAATTTTGGTGCGCTAACCCGTAAATTGTTTAAGCACCTGGAGGAAACAGATGTCGAGGTAAACTACGGGCATACGGTTGACGACATTAGCCAAATGGACGATGGCACATGGGAAGTGAACGTGCACAGTGATGAAAAAATTGAATACCGCACAGCCCGCTTTGTCTTCATCGGTGCAGGTGGAGGAGCATTGCCATTACTGCAAAAAACCGGTATCCCTGAATCCAAGCATCTTGGCGGTTTCCCGGTAAGCGGACTGTTTATGGTATGCAACAATCCTGACGTGATCGAGCAGCATCATGCAAAAGTATACAGCAAAGCTGCGGTCGGTGCTCCGCCTATGTCTGTGCCGCATCTTGACACACGCTTTATCGAAGACAAAAAGACATTGCTGTTTGGACCGTTTGCCGGGTTTTCACCGAAATTCCTGAAAACCGGTTCCAATATGGATTTATTTGGCTCAGTCAAACCGTATAACGTGTTGACAATGCTGGCTTCAGGAGCAAAAAACATTCCGTTGACAAAATATCTTGTTGAACAGCTGATGTTATCGAAAGAACAGCGCATGGAAGAATTGCGTACCTTTATCCCGAATGCCAAGAGCGAGGATTGGGACTTGGTCGTAGCAGGTCAGCGCGTACAGGTGATCAAAGATACGGAAGGCGGCGGCAAAGGAACCCTTCAGTTTGGTACTGAGCTCATCAGTTCATCTGACGGATCTATTGCCGCACTGCTCGGGGCTTCCCCAGGCGCTTCCACTGCGGTTCCGATCATGCTGGAAATACTGGAGAAATGCTTCCCGCAGGAGTTTGAAGAATGGGAACCAAAAATTAAAGAAATGATTCCTTCATATGGTAAGTCATTAAAAGATAATCCGGAGCTTCTTCATGAAATCAATGAAATGACCGCAGAAGCGCTCGGCTTAGTCGAAAATACTGTTCAAAAAGCATAAACTGCCGTATCGGCGGTTTATGCTTTTACTTTTCCGGATTCATCACGCTGACCCTCACAATAACGCACCCGCCTTTAACGGCAAAAATCAAATGGAGTGCCAAATCGCAATGATTTCAGCACTCCATTATGCATTATTGCATGTATTCCTCGACTAATGTATAGCATCTTTTTTTCGTAAGATCTGCCAGGACTGCAACATATTCCAGCTGTTCCTGTGTACCGCCTTCATATTTCAGGGATGCGTCTTTTGCTGCGTCATCTCTGTGTTCAATCCAATCGCGTTGTTCGTTTCTTAATTGGTCCATCTCTTCTGCAGGAAGCTGTTTCTTTAAGACTCCGTAAATTTCATTCAGTAATTCATCCCAGGTGTCATATCGGTCATTTTCCACCTTTTTCATCGCATATGTGGATGGATCGGTTGCTTCCAAGTTTTCCATTTCGCTTTTTGTTTCATTTAATTTTTTGAGATAGGTTTCTTTCATACTTGCTGCGGTATTGTCGGCTGATCCATTGTCTTCTTCAGTTGCATCTGTTTGTTCGTTTGTCTCGTGATTGCCTGTTTCAGCGCTGTCATCATTTGCCGCACGCTCAGTTGAATCCGTATTATTTGTGCCTTCAGATGTGCTGTTATCCTGTGACGGCTCGTCTGCAGCAGTACTTGATGCTTCGGATGAATTTTCACAGGCAGCAAGCAGTATTGCCAATATTGCGGTTAACAGAATGATACGCATTTTTCTTTTTTTCATTCGTTGATCCCTCCACGCAGTACATTTTCCTTTTGCAACTCTATGGCTTACACTACCATTCTTGCAATCCATTAACAATAAGATGGGCCGACTGCACCCTTATTCTGATGGAAAAAATAGAAATCCCGGTTCTCCACCGGGATTTCCACTACAATGACGCTTTAATGATTTTTTTATAATACAACACTGACAGCATGCCGAAAATGGAATACAATGCGGCGTATAGAACCATCACGGCAATCATCGGTGTCCATAGTTCCGTTCCAAACATGAACCAGCCTGATTTGACGGCAAAATAACTGTGTGCCAATCCGACAACAAGCGGAATTCCGAAATTCAGAGTTTGCTTGACTCGGATCCCTTTTAACAGATCTGCCTGTGTGAAGCCAAGTTTTCTGAGAATGGTATAATTCGGTTTCTCTTCTTCACTTTCTGTCATTTGTTTAAAGTACAGAATACAGCCTGATGTAACCAGGAAGGCAAGCCCGAGAAATCCGACGATAAAAATGGTCAGCCCCATGTTTTCTTTCAATAAAGTGCGGAGTTTCAGCTGTGAACGGTGACCCGGTTTTTCGCCAAACGCTTGCTGGAATAGGTCATTTGCCTGATTCACATTGTTTTGTACATCAATTCCAACATACGTGGAATACTCCCTTTTAATAGATGGATCTAAATCATTGGTCATCTTTTGATAGTTGGCTTCATCGACAACTGCAGCAGGGAAGCCGCCATTCGTTGTTATGGAAGGCAGAACCTGTATTTCCTTCAATCCCTTGTATTGCAATCGAATCGTGTTGTTTTTACCGGTTAAGGTGATCTTCCCCTTATCTTTGAACGACAAGAGTCCTTCCAGTGCACTGCCTGCATTCACAAATACCGTCTCATCTTCAGCAACATCGACTTTTTCAATGTCTGCATCACTGACCACTATCATGGTTGTCACACCAGGGTTGAACGGTGCATCTTTCGGGTATGAACCAAGAATATCCGAAATGTTCGCATGCATCTGGATAAAGTTAATTTTAGTTGTTGCAAAATCAATATTATGCTGTTCGAGCGTTTGCTGAAATTGCTGTGCATGTTCTTCATTTGGTATGCCAAAATCATTTGGCACCTGCTGCACAGCTGTTTTCTCTACCGAATAATAGGAAATATAGCTTAACGATGCCAGCCCGATTGCCAGTGCTGATACAGTTGTGATGACCGTCAGCAGCAAGGCGTTTGATTTCATCCGGAACATAATCGATGACAGGGACAATACTTCTTTTATCGATAAATAGCCATTTTTCTTTTTCCGGATCAGGAAAAAAATAAAGCTGATGGACCCTTTGTAAAAAAGATATGTTCCCAAAATGACAGAGCCGAGTATAGCAAACATGGTGGTAAGCATTTGTGCATTCCCGGTTAAATCACCGCTGAATAATATTGTAGACAGGTAATATCCCAGGATAATCAGAGCAAGTCCCAAAATGCCAATTCCCATTTGAAAGAAAGACAACTTTTTAATATTTACTTCTGCGGCGGATTTAACCTGAAACAATGCCAGGATTGTCTGTCGTTTGATGAAAATAAAATTCATTAGCATAATCAGGCAGTAAATGATTGCAAAAACGAGTACTGTTTGGCTGAGTGCCGCACTGGAAAAATGCAGTTGGGCAACTCCTTCAATTCCGGTCAGCTGCATAATAACCATTAGAAACAGTTTGGATGATGCAAATCCGAGAAAGATTCCGGCAACCATTGAACCAACATACAGGGCAAGGTTTTCCAGTGTCAGGATTTGAAAGATTTTCCCCTTTGTAAAACCGACCAATTGAAACAGACCGATTTCTTTGCTGCGCCGTTTGATAAACAGGCTGTTTGCATACAGGAGGAAGACACCGACAATCGCAATCAGCAATACAGAAGCCACCTTGAGTCCGGCAGCCCCTTTGATGGTTCCTTTTGCCGGGTCCATGGATGGATCATATTGCAGGGTTACAAATGCAAAATAAAGTGCGACACTGAAAATGAGCGCAAACACATATAAATAGTACATCTTCAGATTCTTGCGCAGGTTACGGTAAATGAGCTGACTAATCTTCATAATTTACCCCACCCAGGACACCTTGTGTTTTGATGATGTCTTTGAAAAAGGACTGCCGTGATTCGTCACTTTTATTGAGCTGCGTATAAATTTGCCCGTCTTTTATAAAGACTGCCCGTGATGAATAGCTGGCTGCTGCCGGATCGTGTGTCACCATGACAATGGTCGCGTTGCGTTTTTCATTTAACTCGCTTAATTTATCCAGCAGGTTGGAAGCCGATTTGGAATCCAATGCGCCTGTTGGCTCATCAGCAAAGATAATGCTTGGGTCATGGATAAAGGCCCGCGCTGCTGACGTTCGCTGTTTTTGCCCGCCTGAAATCTCATTCGGGTACTTATCCTGTACTTCCAAAATACCAAGCTCGGCTGCAATTGCCTGAAACATTTTATCAGCAGCCTTTTTGGAAACCTTTTGAATGGATAATGGAAGCATGATATTTTCTTTAACCGTTAATGTGTCCAGCAGATTGTACTCCTGGAAGATGAATCCCAGATGGTGTTTCCGGAATTCGGCCAGCTGCTTGTTTTTCATGGCTGTCAGTTCGTTGCCGTCAATAACAATCGACCCTTGGCTGACCTTGTCAATGGATGATAGTACATTCAGTAAGGTCGTTTTACCGGAGCCTGACGCTCCCATGATACTGACAAATTCACCTTTATTAACGTATAAATCCAGGTCGGTTAATACTTGCTGCCGGTTGAATTTATTCCCATAGCTTTTTGAAATTTTACTCGCATTCAGTACTGTCAAAATAAACACTCCCTGTTAATTGCTATCCTTATCATAAAACAGATGGCAGCCTGGATTCCTTCGATTCCGCTAACAAAACAGGAAAGCATGTGACATTTTCGTCACATGCCGGTAATGTTGAGAAATTCATTCTTATTTGGGAAGGTAAGCGTGAAAGTTGTGCCGTTGCCGGGTTCAGATTTCACGTCAATATGAAGGTGCATCACATCAGCAACGCGCTTGGTTAAATAAAGTCCCATACCTGTGGAGAAACTGTTATCGTGATCAATAGTTGAGGTAAACCCCTTGTCAAAAATCCGCGGTAAGTCTTTGGCTTCAATGCCACGCCCCTGGTCCTTAATTTCCAGTTTGACCAATTCATCTTCTGTATACGAATGAATCGCGATTTCGGATGCTTCACTGTATTTTAATGCATTGGTCAGCAGCTGCCTGATGATAAAGCTGAGCCACTTGGCATCACTGGTAATGGCGGGAACGTCAAGGGATATATCAAAGCCAATACCTTTTTGCATGCACCATGTTTGCAAGTCCCTGATTTCACGATGGATCAGCTGTTCCAATCTGATGGTTTCCATATACAAATCGTTTCGGATAAATGGAATCCGCTTTTGGTGGAGCTGCCGGTCAAGCAGCAGGTGAATCCGGAGCCATTCATACATGAGCTGGGATTTTAAGGACGGATTCTCTAATCGTTCCAGTTTTAGATGCATTGCGGTTAACGGCGTTTTTACATCATGAATCCAGGACATAAGCTCATCCTTTTCCTGTTCCACGCTGAGTCGGTTTTCCGAAATATTCTGCTTGTACTGTTTGGTTTGCTCCATGATACTTTCTTCAACGATTTCTTCAAACGGACTTTCAGGAGATTCAATGGTCTCCAAGTCATACGTTTTATCCCAGTCTTGCAGGCTCTGATAGAAGCTTGTTTCTTTTCGGTAACGGGCAATGAAAAAAATGATAAATATAATCATTGAAACAAATACAATGTACAGGCTTGACCGGAATGGGATGGTCGGATCAATCGATCCAATAAACAGGGTGATGCCCTGAAGGATAAGAATCAATAAAATCCAGCTGCGTCGTTCTTTCAGATAGCTTAGAATCATGATGGTTCTCCTTCCAGTGCAATATAGCCCTGTCCGACTTTCGTTTCGATATAGTTGCCGAGGTGGAGTTCCCCGAGTTTTTTCCGCAGCCGGTTCACATTGACGGTCAGCGTATTGTCACTCACAAACCGTTCATCATCCCAAAGATATTGCATTAATTCTTCCCTGCTGACAATTTTATTTTTATGTTCAATCAGAATTTTTAAAATGAACATCTCATTTTTGGTCAGCTCGATTTCCCCTGCATCATTTGCGACAGTATTTTTCGCATAGTCGACATTGGCGCCGCACCATGTCCTGAGTTCGATGGTGTTTTCCGTATTGTAGTTATAAACCCGGCGCAGGATGGCCTGCACCTTGGCAATCAGCACATCAAAATGGAACGGCTTTTGGATGAAGTCATCAGCCCCCATTTGCATGGACATGACCATATCTGTCGGGTGATCGCGTGATGACAGAAAAATGATCGGCACATTGGAATGGGCGCGGATCAGCCGGCACCAATGGAATCCATCAAATTTTGGCAGCGTAATATCGATGATGACCAAATCAGGCTTGACCATAGTAAATTCTTTGATGACATCGCCAAAGTCATCAATTCCATGCACCTCATATGACCATTGCGACAATCGATCACGAACTTCCTCAAAAAGCGTTTGATCATCTTCAATTAGTAAAATTTTAGACATGTTATTTTCACCACACTGTTGAAATACTATAGGTCTCTTTCCCGGCAGATACCGTTATTGAATCATCCGTTATCGAGCAACATCAACCGCTAGGAGCAGAACATCAACCGCAAACGGCGAAATATCAACCGCTAGGAGCAGAACATCAACCGCAAACAGCGAATATCAACCGCTGGGGGCAAAACATCAACCGCAAACAGCGAATATCAACCGCTGGGGGCAAAACATCAACCGCAAACAGCGAATATCAACCGCTGGGGGCAGAACATCAACCGCAAGCAGCGAATATCAACCGCTGGGGGCAAAACATCAACTGCTGAACGTCAACATCAACCGCTAAGCGAGGAACATCAACCGCTGGCGGCAAAACATCAACCGTAAGCAGCGAACATCAACCGCTGGGAGCAAAACATCAACCGCTAGCTGTAAAATATCAACCGTTGTATGTCCTGTTCCTGGCATTATATCATTTTCGGGAAATGCATTTTCATTTCCTCATTGTGCCGTATATCCGCCGTCCAAAATGACAGCCTGGCCAGTAACGCCTTTTGCCTTGTCACTGGCTAGAAAGACGGCGTAGTCAGCAATTTCCTGGACATCGAGCAGACGCTGCTGCGGTACAAGCGGATAAAACACTTCTTCGATAACCTTTTCGACTGGGATATCCCGTGTATCAGCAATTTCCTGCAGCTGATTTCTTACTAGCGGTGTATCAACATAACCCGGGCAAAGTGCGTTGACCGTGATTCCTTCTGCTGCACCTTCTAGCGCGGCCACTTTTGAGAGTCCGATCAGCCCGTGCTTGGCACTGTTGTAGGCTGCTTTTCCGGCAAAGCCGATGACGCCATTGATCGATGCCATGTTGATGAT
The DNA here is from genome assembly GCF_039522605.1 of Virgibacillus siamensis. Lineage (GTDB taxonomy): Bacteria > Bacillota > Bacilli > Bacillales > Amphibacillaceae > Lentibacillus > Lentibacillus siamensis. The sequence continues at coordinate 126,151 of NZ_BAAADS010000018.1, read as the reverse complement.
GCGGCCGAAGCCTTGTTTTTTCATAATCGGAAAGGCTTTTTTGATTGCCATGAATGGAGCGGTAACCATGACTTTCTGCATGAACTCAAATTTTTCAGTAGGGAACTCCTCAATAGCGGAAACATGCTGCAGCCCGGCATTATTGACTACGATATCAAGTCGGCCGTACGTTTCTATTGTTTTATCAATGCTTTGTGCCAATTGATCTTCATTGGTCACATCACAGACGATGGCGAGCGCCTCATAACCTTTTTCTGAAAGCGCGTCGGCAGCTTGTTGTGCTGCTTCCTCTTTCAAATCGGAAATAACCACTTTCGCACCCTGTTCGGCAAACTCCCGGGCAACTTCCAGGCCAATTCCGCTCGCTGCCCCTGTTACAAACGCAACCTTATGCGGCAATTCCTGATTCATGTGTCTCCCTCCAATTGCTTAATCATCCTATTGTTAGTTTAACCCTTTTTTGCTGATGATGAAATAAATGCGAAAATCACTCCGGTAAGCGGTATTTTCAATGTGATTGATAATGGAATCGTTTTTCTTTCCTTCTGTCTATCCGCGTCAATAGTACTTCGAGTATGATGGCAATTACGGAACCAAAAACAAGACCATTGCTCAGGATGGACACCAGTACCGGTGGCATTTCTGCATATGCTTCTGAAGGAATAAACATCGAACCAATTCCTGCAAATAAGGATATGCTGATTACACGGAACAGGATTGGTTTATTTTCAACTGTTTCGAATTGCCGGAAAGCCAAACTGATGATGCTGGCAAAAACCGGGAAAATGGCTGCATATCCCACCGCTTCCGGGAGTGATGCAACAAATGCCGTAAATGGCGGAAACAAGCTGATAACGATGATCATAAGTGAACCCAGAATAAACGGTTTTTTGCTTGTAATGCTGGTTGTTTCGATAAATCCCGCCGAACCGGAAACAGGAACAGCCCCAATTGCAGAAAACAAGCCCCCTAATAATTGGTTAACCCCTGAAATCATTCCGGTTTGCTTTAAACGATTGGTGTCAACTGTAACATGCTGGCGTTCGAGTACTTGCTGAACGACTCTTACCGTTGCAAGCAGGTTGGCAAGCAGCAGTAATGTAATGAAAATAACCATGATAATCATGTTGGGATCAATTCTTGGTGTTCCGAATGCAAAGATTTCCGGAAGTTTGAAATAGTTACTTACCTCTGTGACAGGCTTTGCAAGGCCAAAAATGGAAAATAACAGCCATCCAAAAATAATGCTGAACAAAACGGAGTAGTGCCCGATTCTGGGGATTTTCATAAAGCAGTAAGAAAGGATGACAATCAGTATGGAAAGCAGCAAAATATCCGGCTGAACGGTTTGATGCTCTCCAGTAAGTCCAAACATTCCATGAAAAAAGGAGCTGCTTAACTGCGCAACCAACAGGATCAAGTAGATACCGACAATCGTTGGCGTGAACAGCTTTGCCAGTTTTTCCACCAGTCCGAATGTACTTAACAAAATAAAGATGATGCCGCTTAACAAGAAGGCATACTGTAAAACGCGCAATGTTTCCATATGTGATCCATATAATACAATGCCCAATCCGGCGTATAATGAGAAAACACCCCACCAAAGACCCGCAGGCCCCTCTTGGATGGGCATATGGTGTCCGAACACGGCTTGCAAAATACCTGCAAGTCCAAGCACGAACAATGTTCGCTGTACAAATTCGATTGTTGCAATGTCATGAAGTCCGTAACTGGAGGCGATGGCAATCGGAACAACGACACTGCTCATTAATATGAATAGTGCCCACTGCAGGGACCAAAAAATAATCTTCAATCTGATCTACACCCATTTCTGCATCTGGATATTTTCCCGGATAAGCATGATGCGTTTGCTGCTGGAAATGGCAAACAGCCGACAGCGCATTATGTTACCGGACAAAGGAATTGCTTGCATTACCGGTTGATTTTAAGAAACTGCCCGTTTTCCCGGCATTCGGATGGAAAGAAATAATGTGAATGCACAGAATACCAGACTGATGGCAGCAACGATGTGGAAGTGCTGCACATCAATTTGATCGTTAAAGAAAATACCGAGCAATGCGGTCGACAAAATTGCGCCAAGATATCTGCTTGTTTGAAATAACCCGGCAGCGGCTCCTGTTTTCTCCGGCTCGGCAAACCGGAATAACGATGTCTGCATGCCGATATTGTTAAACCCGTTGCTCATTCCAAGCACGGACATTACGACCAATAGACCAATCAATGGCGTTGTCTCATGGATAAGCAATAGCGATGCCGTTCCGATTGTCAATGCGGCCGCTCCTGACAGTACGGCCGGTTTTGAGCCGCGATGGTCGATCCATCTGCCTGCCAGTGGCGCAATAATTACCCCGAACCCCGCCATTGCCAGCATTATCAAGCCAGTGGTGCCTTCGCTGTACCCGCGCACTTGCAGTAGAAAGGTGGGCAGTCCGTAAAAATAGCAATAGTAGACGATGTTAATGCTGATAAACTGCAGGTAGATTAGCATCACATTGGTATTGCTTTTTAATGCGTCCAGGTCAATAAACGGAAACCGCCTCCGTTTCTCGTACAAATAAAACAAAATGAAACCGGCAATAAAAATCGGTATTGTCCAGAAACGAATGTCATCTTTTAATGAAAGTAAAAATAGAATTAAAAAGACGATGGACACGGAAAATAAGCTGATTCCGCCAAAATCAATCCGTCCAAGTGCTATTTTGCCGCCGCCCTGTTTTGGCAAAATAAATAATGCCATCAGGAACGAAATAACGATAAACGGAAGATTAACGAGAAAGATGGCTTGCCAGTCAAACCCTTCAATCAGAAATCCGCCAATTGTCGGCCCAAACGCCGCTGAAACTGATGAAAAAACTGCCAGAACAGATAGTGCTTTTGCTTGGCCGGTTGTAATATAGTTTCGCACCATCGCCATTCCGCTTGGGAACAGCGAGGAGCTGCCCAAAGCCTGTAACGCACGGCAACCGAGCAGCCATCCGAAATTTGTGATTAATGGCGCCAGCGCAGAGGACATGGCAACAAGGATTAACCCGGTCAAAAATAATTTCTTTTGTCCGAACATGTCACCAAGTTTCCCCATCACAGGCTGTCCGACTGCACTTACCAAATAGAAAATGGAAATCAGCCAGGTTGCGCTGGCAAAGGAAAGGTCCAGAATATGCTGTAACCGGGTCAGCGCCACTGAAATCATCGATGAGTTCAATGGATTAAGCAATGTACCAAGCCCGATCGTCAGGACGAGCAGCCATGGTCTTTTTATGGTAGTTTTCATACGTAAAGTCTCCCGAATGTAAATACTTCTGCTATCCATTGTACAAAAAAATCGACGGTAATTCCTGTCTAAAAACTTGTAACCAACGTGATAATAGCTGCACATGTTATACTAATAGAAATATAGAAATACCGGGGTGGAAATATGGATTTGAATTCGATCAAGCAAAAATTGCAAAGCCATTCCCCTTCCGTATTGGGAAATGAAGCTTTTTCAAAGTATGCGGTTTTGCTGCCGCTAATCCAAAAACAGAATGATATTCATGTTTTATTTGAAGTCCGGTCACATAAAATGAGGCGACAGCCGGGAGAAATTTGTTTTCCGGGTGGACGAATGGATGCGCAGGATAAAACGGATAAGGATACAGCCATCAGAGAAACAACGGAAGAACTGGGTATCAGCACGGAACAAATTTCAGATGTTTTCCCGCTTGATTTTCTGGTTTCCCCGTTTGGCATGATGATTTACCCGCATGCCGGAATGATCTATCATCCGGAATCGATTCAGCCCAACCCCTCAGAGGTCGACGAGGTATTTGAGGTACCACTCTCCTTTTTTCTGAACCATCCGCCGCAAGTACATTATGTGCATGCCCGAATGGAACCGGAACAGGGCTTTCCGTATGACCTTCTTCCAGGCGGCAGGAACTACGATTGGCGCCCACGGAAAATGGATGAATTGTTTTATGTTTATGGAGATAAAGTTATCTGGGGGCTCACGGCCAGGATACTGACGCATTTTGTGGAGTTGATTGGCAAGGAAGAGGGATAAATTGAATACGATTTGTTTGCAGTTTATATAGCCGTCCATATGACTGGACGGCTATTGGCATTACATTAATTTCCAATGTTCTTTTGTTTTCTTTTCCCCGGCAGGATACGCTGCTCAACTTTCTCATACAGGTTCAGCAATTTCCACATCAATCCCCATTTAGGTACCAGCATATAGACTGCCAAAGCTATAAAGATACCAATCGCTGCCCCTGCAATGACATCGGCAGGATAGTGTACCCCTGCCCAAATACGTGAAAGGCCTACAAGGGATGCGAGCAAAATCCATAGAATACCCGATCGTTTACAATAAAGATAGAACATACTACAGAATGAAAAGAAGAGAATCGTATGGTCACTCGGGAAGGAGTTATCTATCTCATGTGCTATCAACTGATTTACATTGGCTAGTTCCGCGAATGGCTGGTGATTGGAATGGATGATGCCGGCAATTTCCGCCACAATCTCAGCTGTTATAAACGTGATGCCAGCACTGATGATCATCATCCTGCCTCGTTTATCTCCCGTAAACCACATTACTAAAACTCCTATGGCCAGAAAATATACCATGTACTCACTGATGAACGTCATCACTGGGTTCAGATAGGTAAAGTCCTTACCCAAATTATTAATCATTCGAAAGAGCTCAACATTTATTTCGTGTATATTCATGAACTGTAATACCTCCTTGCTTTGTCTGAAGGAAATTATATGAAAATCAGCATACGGATAAAATCTATTTTTCTTACTGTCAGCTTACATTTTTGTAAGCTTTTTACCTTTTGTAGATGTTCAAAATATGTGCCATAATTAACCTGAAAAAAGGAGCTGCTGATATGCAAAAAATAATGATTGTTGAAGATGATCCGAAAATCGCGGAACATCTGCAGGCACATATTAATAAATACGGATATCATGTTGCAAAAGTGACGGACTTTGATCATGTTATGGATGATTTTCACAGGGAATTACCGGATCTTATCCTGCTTGATATAAATCTGCCGAGATACGATGGTTACTACTGGTGCAGACAAATTCGTACGGAATCGATTTGTCCGGTGATTTTTCTGTCGGCACGGACAGGGGAAATGGATCAGGTGATGGCATTGGAAAACGGCGGTGATGACTTTATTACGAAGCCTTTCAGTGCGGAAATCGTGTTGGCAAAAATACGCAGTCAACTTCGGCGTGCATATGGTGATTATTCGCTTCAAACAGATGAGCGGATTTTGGAAAGACAAGGGGTGAAGCTTTTTCCGGAAAGAATGGAACTGTGTTTTGAAGAAAAAACAGTCATCCTTTCAAAGAATGAAGCCGATATTATTGGATTGTTGATAGAGCGGTATCCCCGAATTGCCGGACGGGAAGATTTGCTGGAAAAACTGTGGGATGATTATACCTATGTTGATGAAAATACCTTAAATGTGAATATTACACGGGTCCGGAAAAAGTTTTATGAATTAGGAATTACTGGGGCTGTGGAGACGGTAAGAGGGGCTGGTTACCGGCTGAATATCTCCGCGGGGGAGATATAATGAAGTTGTTTATACGGGAACATGTTTTGCTTATTGCCGTACATGGGCTGCAGTTGGGAGTAATTCTTCTCATTTTTTGGCTTGCCGGCTACCGCGATGTGAAGTTGCTCCTTTATACGGCTTTTCTCAGCTTTTTTTTCCTTGTATGCTTTCTGATTTATTACTATTTCAGCCGTCGCATGTTTTATCATCGACTCAGTGATTCTCTTATCTCACTTGATGATTCCCTCCAGAAAACGGGTCAGGCACCCATGTCTGAAGCACTTGATCATTTGCTGAAAGATCAATATAAACTTTACCAAAGCCGATTAAACGCTAGTGAACGACAACAAGATGAACACCGCAAGTTTATGGATCAGTGGGTTCACCAGATGAAAACACCGCTTTCGGTAATTGAATTAACAGCGCAGAATCTGGACGAGCCTGTTTCATCCAGTATTCGTGAAGAGACTGATCGTATGAAAAACGGGTTAAATACGGTGTTGTATATGGCACGTCTCCGCACTATTGAGCAGGATTTTCATATTGGTCCAGTCAGCCTGTCGGAAATCGTGCATGACGTGAACAGTGAAAACAAACGTTTTTATATCCGAAACAAAGTGTATCCAAAACTATCCGTTGAAAGTGAATCCATTACCGTTGAGACGGATGAAAAATGGCTGTTTTTTATGTTGTCACAGTTCATCAATAATGCAGTGAAATATTCTACTGGAAAAAGCAGCAGGGTGGATATTGCCATTTTTGAAAGAGGTCAAGAGGCTGTTGTTGAAGTGACTGACTTTGGTGTTGGCATACCTGAAACAGATGAGCGGCGGGTATTTGATGCATTTTATACCGGTGAAAACGGACGTAAATTCAGGGAATCGACAGGGATGGGGCTTTATTTAACGAAAGAGGCTGCTAATCATCTTGATCACCGAATCGAAATGGAGTCGGAGGCAGGTACGGGAACTGTATTCCGAATTATCTTCCCGGAAACACAAAACCTTACAACTATGTAAGGTAAGTGAAAGATGAATCAATAGTTGTTCCCGAAAGCCATCGTTATACTGCACACAGATGTTGTGATTATACGTTGGAAGGAGTTTGAAGGATGCTTCATGTAAAACAAGTCAGTAAAGTTTATGAAGGTAAGGTTGCATACAGGGCTTTAACAGATATTAATCTTACTATCGAAGAAGGAGAATTTGTCGGGGTTATGGGACCATCCGGGAGCGGGAAAACAACGCTGCTGAATATGATTGCAACAATCGATGAGCCGACAACCGGTGAAATCCTGATTAACGGAGATGACCCGCATCGATTGAAAAAAGATAAACTGGCAACGTTTCGCCGTCGGGAACTGGGATTTATTTTCCAGGATTTTAATTTATTGCACACGTTAACCGTTGAGGAGAACATTATGCTTCCGTTGACACTTGATGGCAGAAAGGTAAAGGAGATGAAACAAAAGACCGCCCAAATTGCTGGAAAACTGGGGATTTCCGATATTCTGACAAAAAGAACCTATGAAATTTCTGGAGGTCAAATGCAACGGGCGGCGATTGCCAGGGCAATGATTCACACCCCTGAATTACTGCTGGCTGATGAACCGACGGGGAATCTTGATTCCAAGTCCTCGAAGGATGTAATGCAGCTTCTTGAAGTGATTAATAAAAAAGACGAGGCAACAATGATGCTGGTGACACATGACCCACAGGCAGCAAGTTATTGTAACAGGGTCGTTTTTATTCGGGATGGAAAGTTCTATTCGGAAATTCACCGTGGCAATAACCGTCAGGCCTTTTTCCAAAAAATTATCGATATGCTTTCGTTATTGGGAGGGGATGACAATGACTTTTCGTCGGTTCGCATTTAATAATGTCATCCGTAATAAAAGGTTGTATGCTGCTTATTTTCTGAGCAGTATGTTTACAGTTATGGTATTTTTCACATTTGCTGTTTTTGCATTTCACCCTGTTCTGAGCGGGAGCGGTATGAGTGGTTACGTAAAGTATGGAATGTATACCGCCTCAGCAATTATTTACATCTTTTCGTATTTTTTCGTGTTATATTCGATGAGTTCTTTTTTGCAGTCACGGAAAAAAGAATTTGGCTTATTGATGATGCAGGGAATGTCAATAAGACAGATTCGTTCGATGGTATTTCTGGAAAATATGCTGATCGGGTTAACAGCAACTGTTGGCGGGATAATACTCGGTTTAGTGTTTGCAAAGGTAATTTTATTAATAGCAGAAAAGGTCCTTATTATTGAAAAGACGCTTCACTTTTATTTTCCGGTTCAGGCAATAATCCTGACATTGGTTTCTTTTATCGTTTTATTTTTCTTTATTTCCCTATTTGTTTCGTATGTGCTGCGCAGTCGCAAGCTGATTAACTTAATAAAAGGGAAACAGCAATCCAAAGGGGAACCGAGGGCAAATATATTTTTGACGGTCCTGTCTGTATTGCTGCTCGGGCTTGGGTATACTGCTGCATTGCTTGTAAAAGGGCTGTCAGTTGTTATAGCAATGGTTCCTGTGATTATTGTGGTAATTATCGGCACGTATCTTCTATTTACTCAATTAAGTGTTTACTTGATTCGAATGCTTAAGAAAAGAGATTCGATTTTCCTGCATAAAACCAATATTCTGTTGCTGTCAGATCTTTCGTTTCGGATGAAAGATAATGCACGAACTTTTTTTCTGGTAGCTATTATATCTACAGTGGCATTTAGTGCTATTGGAACGCTGTTTGGTTTTCAGTCTTTTCTGACCACGGAAATGAAAGACATGAATCCAAACACATTAACATATATGGCAAATGATCAGGAGAAACAGGATGTGGCATTAATCAATGATACGCTGCGTGAGCGAAATATTGAAACTGAACAAGAACATCTCATGCTTCACTACTATAAAATTGGAAACGATGATGAAGTACTGGTCGTCAAAGAGTCTGCATTCAACCGCTTTGCCGGGCTGATTGATGAGGAGCCGATTGATTTGGAAAAGGGTCAGCTGAAAGTAGTTGAATTTGCCGGAGTGGCGTTTTCACAGTCAGATGAACTCTTGAATAAAACGGTAAAATTGAAGACTGGATCGTTATTGGAACCGAAAGAGCTTGTTTCTTCCAGGGCACTGTCGCCGGAAGATACCTATTACGTGGTTTCAAATAAGGATTTTGCAGCACTTCCGGCACCTGTTCGGAAGGAAAGCTATTATGCTTGGCAGGCAACAGATGGGAAACAGCATATCATGGGAGCGATGGAAAAGCTGTACGGTCAAATTTCTTCAGCTGAATTAACCTCTCGTCAATATGAAGTGTACAGATTAAATAAAATGTTTGGCCCGGTTATGTTCGTGGGCTTGTTTATTGGAGTTGTATTTTTTGTATCCGCAGGGAGCTTTTTGTATTTCCGGCTTTATACCGATTTGGATGATGACAAGCAAAAGTTCCAGTCGATTGCCAAAATGGGTCTGACGGGAAAAGAGTTGAAAAAGGTGCTCAACAGACAAACATTCATTCTTTTCTTTGCGCCGGTACTTGTTGCCTTAATTCATGGAGCGGTTGCGCTTACCGCATTATCTCATCTGTTTTATTACAATCTGTTTCTGGAATCCGTACTTGTGTTAAGTGCTTTTCTTATCATTCAAATCATTTATTTTTATATCGTTCGTTTTTATTATACGCGTCAGCTCGAGGCTGCAATTGGATAGCAAGCCTTTCGAGATAAAAATAATTCTTACCTTACAAAAATGGGAGCTGTTCCAGTATCAGTGGAGCAGCTCCCTTTTGTTAGGCTACTGATTGCGATACAGATGGATCAGATCCTGGTTCTGCCCGCGTGCAAAGACGTCGGTGCGGTTAGGGCCCCATGATACCGCTGCCGGTGATGAAGTTAATGTTCCGCCGAGGTTCTCCCAGTTGGTCCATTGGGATCCATTCCAGGTTCGCTTGTAAAGTCTGTTGCTCGTTCCCCTGGCAAAAACATCGAGCTGGTTAGGACGGCGGGAAGATACAGCAGGAGCACTTGTTAAGGTGCCGCCGAGGCTTTCCCAATCACTCCAGCTGCGCCCGTTCCACCATTTGTGGATTAAATTGTTATTTTGACCTCTGGCAAAGACATCAATCCGGTTGGCATTCCATGAGACGGCTGCCGGTTCTGAGGTAAGGTTTCCGCCCAGATTAACCCAATCCCCCCAATTGGAGCCGTTCCATGTTCGCATGTACAGATTGTTGCCCGATCCTCTGACAAAGACATCGAGCTGATTGGACCTGCGTGACGAAACAGCCGGGCCGCTCGTTAGCGTTCCACCAAGGTTTTCCCAATCGCTCCAGCTGCGTCCGTTCCACCATCTGTGATAAAGCTGTTGGCCGGTTCCTCTCGCAAACACATCAATGCGATTTGGTCCCCATGACACCGCTGCAGGCGCAGAAGTCAGATTGCCGCCAAGGTTTTCCCAATCACTCCAACTCTGCCCATTCCACCATTTATGGTACATATTTTCGCCGGTACCCCGGACAAAAACATCCAAGCGATTCTGCTGCCACGACGCGACGGATGGTGCGGAGGTAAGTGTTCCGCCAAGACTTTCCCAGCCGACCCATCCTTGATCAGGCTGGCCGCCATTGCCGCCACCAATTGCATTCAGTACTATTTCAATGATTCTGATGAGGACGCGGTCCAGCACGTTTTCTGGATAATAGTTGAATAGAAATCCAATCCATGGCACCTGTGCTTGAAATTGATTGTAAATTTGGTATGGCGGCAAGTTTGTATTTGCCTGGTTAAGGGTGTAGCCAGCAACAAGTGAAAATAAATAATCAGCGAGTCCCCGATTCAGTCCGGACTGCTCCAGCTGTGTGTATAAGTTGCCGTGTTCGTTGCGGATTGATTGCATCACCTGCTGCAAACTTGGCTGCTGCCGTGTATTCATCCTTTGTTCCTGTGGCACAGCGTAATAATATGCCGGATGATATGGATATTGATACATAGTAATACCTCCTATTTTTGGCAGATAAGAAGGATAAATTTTCTTACTGCATAAGTGCAACTAAGGTCGTCACCTAAAAGCCTGGTGACAACCAAGTTTTCTAATACAGAATTATCGTATGCACAATTGGGCTGATTGGGGAATTGTTCTGACAGGAAATACTGATAAAATGGTCAAAGTGACTGATAAAATTATGAATGTGACCGATAAAAGTGCGAAAGTGGCTGATAACATCATGAAAGTGACTGATAAACGGGTAAAAGTGACCGATAAAATATGTGGGGCCCGCCTTTAAAAGTGCCGAACCTGCATATTAATTTAAAAAGATTCCAAAAAGTTGTATAATAGAGTGTATAAAAATTTTCTCAAGAATGGAGGATTTACAATGAGCACAATGGATGAAGTTGTAGATGGCTGGCTGAAGCATCGATTGGTAGTTCATGATCTGCTTGCATTGGTTGATGATAAGGATGTTGATTTTAAACCATGGGAAGGCGCAAAATCACTTGGTGAACTGGCTGTACATATTGCGACTTCGATGGATATGTTTGTAAAAACAGTTTTGAATGGTGAATTTACCATGCCGCAAAAGGAAGACGACTATCAAACAATCGGAGACGTCCGGGAAATTGTTCATAAATACACGACTGCAACAACAAGGGATTTAAAATCGCTCAGCAAATCCCAATTGACGGAGGAAGTGGAGTTTAATAAGGACGTTGCGCCAGGAAGTTTTTGGCTGTCCAATGCCATTGACCATGAGATTCACCATAAGGGACAGTTGTTCACATATGTACGGATGATTGGTGTTGAAGAAGTGCCATTTTTCATGAAGCATCCATCTGAATTGAAGAAGTAATTACTTCATGCAAAAGAGGCTGACACCACTGCAGTGGATCAGCCTCTTTTGTATAAAGTGTTGCTTTTTAAACTACTCCCTGCGCAATCATCGCATCAGCTACTTTGAGGAACCCGGCAATATTGGCGCCGATTACCAGATTACCGGATGTACCATATTCTTCAGCCGCATTCATACTTTTTTGATAAATCTCTTTCATAATTTCCTGCAGCTTGACATCCACTTCTTCAAAAGTCCAGGAAATTTTTCCACTGTTTTGGGCCATTTCCAATGCGGAAACAGCCACACCACCGGCATTGGCAGCCTTCCCTGGTGCAAACAGAATGTCATTCTCCAGGAAAACATCAATTGCTTCCTCTGTTGACGGCATATTTGCTCCTTCTCCAACAGCAATGACATTGTTCGCAATCAGCTGACGTGCCGATGCGTCATCCAATTCATTTTGTGTCGCACATGGCAAGGCAATCTCACACGGAATTTCCCAAATCCCCGTGCAATCCTCAGAGTAATGTGCATTCGGATGTTCGGTGACATACTCGCTGATACGCTCGTCGCCGGTTTCCTTCAGTTTTTTAACCGTATCAAGCTTTATGCCATCTGTGTCGACAATAAAACCGTCAGAATCACTGCAGGCCACAACCTTTGCACCCAGTTGCTGTGCTTTCTCAATGGCATAGATGGAAACATTTCCGGATCCGGATATAACGACTGTTCTGCCGTTGAAGTCAAGACCTTTATCCTGCAGCATTTCCTTCATAAGATAGACAACACCATACCCGGTTGCTTCGGTACGTGTCAGGCTGCCGCCATATTCAAGTCCTTTTCCGGTCAGGACACCTGCTTCAAACCCGCCGTTCAGTTTTTTATACTGACCGAACATGAACCCGATTTCCCTTGCTCCAACACCGATATCACCGGCAGGCACATCAGTATCCGGGCCAATGTGTTTGGATAGCTCCGTCATAAAACTTTGAGCGAACCGCATTACCTCCAATTCGGATTTCCCTTTGGGGTCAAAGTCTGATCCACCCTTTGCACCCCCGATTGGCTGCCCGGTCAGGGAATTTTTAAAAATCTGCTCGAAGCCGAGAAATTTAACGATGCTATTATTGACAGAGGGGTGAAAGCGGATGCCGCCCTTATACGGCCCAAGTGCATTGTTGAACTGCACACGGAATCCGCGGTTTACCTGTACATTTCCAAGGTCATCCACCCATGGCACTCTAAATGAGATAAAACGTTCAGGCTCAACCAGGCGTTCCAGTACACCAAAGTCCATATATTTCGGATGCTTTTCAAAAACAGGGGTAAGGGAGTCAATGATTTCTTTTACTGCTTGTAAAAACTCCGGTTCATGCGGACTTCGTGCCTTAACTTTTTCAAACACATCATCTGTATATGCTTTTGCAGTATTCTTTTTTGTTTCTTGATTTCCTTGTAATGCTTTCATATAGTTCCTCCTTTAAGAACGCAATTAAAAAGTGGTTTATTGTTGATAAGTAAGGGTATATTTAATTGTCAGATCAAACGTGGTGCCAGAAGACAAGCTGATTAATAATACAGGGTAAGATATAATTATACACTAATATTTTAAAAACTTCAAAAAGTGTAACGGAATTTTGTGTTTATCGGTAAAGTAAATGGATTATGATGAGGCGTTGTTTCAGTATTTAAAAATTTTTCAATGCATACTACCTTTTAGTTCAAAATAAGCTGATAAAGTCGTGTTTTTTTACATAGATATAATAATTTTTCATGAATTGCAATTATAATGAAAATATAGGAAAATAAACATATAACTTTAATGGAGAGGATGAGGGGAATGCTCGTCAAAAATGATTATTTAGGAAAACAAGATGTTGTATATGTAAAAGAGAATGATAGAATGGATGACGTTCTTAAAACGCTGGAGGACTCAGGTTACCGCTGCATTCCAGTATTGGATGATTCCGGAACAAAATTTGCCGGTAATATATATAAAGTGCATCTTTTGGAATATGAAAAAGAACATGACTTGACGAAACCAGTAAAAGAACTGGTAAAGGATCATGACGGTTATGTACAGGAGGATGATGCGTTTTTCCGAGTGTTCTCCGCGATTAAACGTCTGCCGTACCTGGCATTGGTCAATGAGAAGAAAGAATTCCGCGGGATTGTTACCAATGGCAATGTCATTCAGGTGCTGGAGAATGCATGGGGTGCCAATAATGGAAGCTACTCCTTAACGATCGGCACAATTGAATATGCCGGCGCACTTCGGAAGATGCTTAAAATCGTTAATAAATACTGTAATGTGCAAAGTGTTATTTCATTGAATAATAATTCCTTATATGTCCGTCGTGTCTGTATCGTGCTCCCCGAAGAAGTCGATGAGAACACAATGAAAAAAGTCAATCGGGACCTGGAGAAGAACAACTTCACTGTCACCGACGTGGAAAAGCTGAATTAAGTAGTTGATAGTATTGTAAGAGGCTTGCCCGGATGGCAGGCCTTTTTATATTTTGGGCGCTATAATCGGGAAGCGCCCAATAAACCGGGAAAGCCGCCGAAGAAATGGGTGAAAGCGCCGAAGAAACCGCGTCCCCGCTGATGAAATGGGTGAAACCGCCGAAGAAAGCGCCGTCCCCGCCGAAGAAATGGGTGAATCCGCCGAAGAAAGCGCCGTTCCCGCCGAAGAAATGGGTGAATCCGCCGAAGAAAGCGCCGTCCCCGCTGATGAAATGGGTGAAACCGCCGAAGAAAGCGCCGCCCCCGCTGATGAAATGGGTGAATCCGCCGAAGAAAGCGCCGTCCCCGCTGATGAAATGGGTGAAACCGCCGAAGAAAACGCCGTCCCCGCTGATGAAATGGGTGAAAGCGCCGAAGAAACCGCGCCCCCGCTGATGAAACGGGTGAATCCGCTGAAGAAACTGCCGCCCCCGCTGAACAAAATACCAAACTCGCCGAACAAAACCAGGGAGTCGCGTGCCGCCCCCTTTTGCATCGAACAATTCGAAACAACTCCGAATTATGATCAGTGATTGCGGTTCGGGGTAATACTGTATTTTTACCTGTTGTAAAAAAAGTAAAAGGGATCTTCGGAAGCTTTTCACAAAATTATTACAAAATTTATATAGACTTTTTATATGAAAATGGTAAACTCTTAAGTGAATACATAAAAAAAGAGGGGATTCGTATGAAGGTCTGGATGAGAAAAATAGCTGTAATTTTTGTTGCAATCATGACGCTGGGAATTTATGTCCCGACTATTCATATGCATCCGGAAGCAGATGAGGCAAAGGGAGCTGTCAGTTCACCTTCTGATGTGGATTCCACCAATGATAATATTCCAGTGGACATCCCCGAAATTGAGCAGATACCTCAGCTTGATGAATCCTATTTTATGAGTCAGATTACCAGTAAGGCCAAGGAACAAACGATTAATAAACTTGGTACGCGTATTGCGAACCAGATTGATGAAGATTTTGAAGATGATATTTTACCGAAGATGGAAGAATCGCTGAGCATGATTTTAGCCGAAGCCGGGAAAGATAATCTTCCATACATTGGTATAACCGAATATCCATCAAGCGGGTTCGGCGAAAAGATTTTCAATGTTTATGATAACCGGACCGGCAAAGATATAGCCAGATTCCATGTGCGCCGTGACAACCGGCCGCTGGAAGGTTACTGGTTTAATTTTCATTATCACGTAAGAAATGATAAATTTGAAACACATCACGAAATCGGTGAGATATACTGGGATAAAAATATTCCACCGAAATGGATGTCTTAACAAGCAAAGGCCTGGCCGAAAACCAGGCTTTTAGTTTTTCTAAAGGAAGGTAGCTGTATGTCGGAAGAGAATATAACGAGAATATATTTGGATGAAAAAGAACTGATTCTGATCGGAACGGCACATGTATCGAAACACAGTGCGGAACAGGTAAAGGACGTTATTGAACAGGAACAGCCGGATTCGGTCTGTATTGAATTGGATGAACAGCGGTATCAGTCCATGATGGACGGTAATAAGTGGAAAGACACGGATATATTTAAAGTAATTAAGGAAAAAAAGTCGACATTACTTTTAATGAACCTGGCTATTTCGTCGTTTCAGAAGCGGATGGCAAAGCAATTTGGAATTAATGCCGGTCAGGAAATGCTCCAGGGAATTGAGTCTGCAAAAGAAACGGGTGCAGAGCTTGTTTTGGCTGACCGGAATATTCAGATTACCTTTTCACGGATTTGGCGCAATATCGGGCTGAAGGGAAAAGGAATTCTTTTGATGCAGGTAATCGGCAGTATATTCAGCAAGGAGACGATTACGGAAGAAGAATTGGAGAAAATGAAGGAACAGGATATGCTCAATTCCATGCTGCAGGAGTTTACGGAACATTTTCCGAAACTGAAAACGCCGTTAATTGATGAGCGTGATCAATATTTGACCCAGAAATTAAAGGATGCGCCGGGTGATAAGGTGGTAGCGGTATTAGGTGCAGCACACGTTCCCGGGATTAAACAGGAAATGGACCGCGAGCATGATCTCAACAAACTGAATCAGGTTCCGCCCAAATCCAAGGTACCCAAAATAATCGGCTGGATAATACCCGTGATTATTATTGCGATGATTATTTTTACGTTTCAGGCAGACCCTTCTGCCGGCCTTCAGCAAACACTGTCATGGATATTGTGGAATGGGTCACTGTCAGCAATCGGGGTGGCGCTTGCACTAGGACATCCGCTCGCGATTGTGACCGCTTTTGTTGCCGCACCGTTGACTTCACTTGATCCAATCACTGCAGCAGGCTGGTTTGCCGGGTTTGTACAAGCATATTTCCGACGCCCGAATGTGGCGGATTTTGAAATGCTGGCAGACGATGTGTACAGTGTCAAGGGGTTTTGGAATAACAAAGTAACCCGGATCCTACTCGTCGTCGTCCTGGCCAATCTCGGAAGCTCCCTGGGCACCTTTATAGGCGGTGCTGATGTCGTGCGGCTATTTTTCCAAAATTTATAAATAGGTGCATGGCACACCAATCGAATATTATCTTAAGTCATTTTCAAACCGGAGTGATAACATGAAGCTGCTTGCGGAACAGCCGTATATCAAGGTAACACGGGTTGTGAACAGTATCGAGCAGAAGGACGTCGAGGAAGAGCGTGTTTTATATCTGTATGATGAGACGCTGGTTACCGAGCATCGCCAGTTCCCGATTCAGGACATATTGGACATCTCTTACCGAACTGTCGGCAGCAGCGGTGGTCTTTTGTATTTGCATACGATAAAAGGAGTTTTTTCCTATACCGTAAAAACGTCACCGGAAGCATTTATCCGGGCATTTAAAGGTGCCTGACTGCCTGACTTAAACTGGATATGTTGAATAACGCCGAATGCAATCTTGCATCCGGCTTTATTTTTGCTTAGGAAACTTTAAGATTTTGTGGATGTGGATAATGCACTTGCTCCTAATCAGCCACGTCCAGCTCCAGCGCCCAGCGACTAGCAGTGAACTTGGTGGGACGAGCATTTAGCGCAGTCCCAAACTTCACACTTCCTCACTACGATAAAGAAGACTTGCCGATTGGTGAAACCAGAGGCTTAGTCGCACTTATACC
>NZ_BAAADS010000018.1:0-109027 GCF_039522605.1 Virgibacillus siamensis | reverse complement strand
TGTTTCCTTTATCTCATTTAAGGAAGATCGGCTAAAACCGCCGCTTTGCGCGGCAACGCCGACCTACCCGCGATGCGCGGGCACAGTTTGTACGTCGCTAAACGGGCGCTTCCGCTTTTGTTCTTTTCCATTGACCTCCAAAATGAGGGTGTTTTTAAGCGTCAGCTCTTTAAAAGTTGTCAGCATGTTAGATGAATCACCTGCATAAGCTTTATTAACCGCATCCTAGTTGGAGGGAAGTTAATGGATATACTCAATAAAGTGAGGGGCCACAGAGAAGAAGAAAATCGTTTAAAATGGGAAGGCACCTTTGCGGAATATCTGGAGATTGTGAAGGAACGTCCGGAAGTTGCCCAGACGGCTCATTCGCGGGTTTATAATATGATTAAAAACTCTGGTATTACCGAAAGAGACGGCCAAAAAATGTATGACTTCTTTGGGGAAGGTATTTTTGGACTGGAAGATTCAATTGAACGGCTCGTGGAAGAATATTTTCATCCCGCTGCCAAGCGGCTTGATGTACGAAAACGGATCCTGCTTTTGATGGGCCCGGTCAGCGGCGGGAAATCAACCATTGTAACAATGCTTAAGCGCGGACTCGAAAAGTATTCCAGAACAGACGAAGGGGCAGTTTATGCGATCAAGGATTGTCCGATGCATGAGGACCCCCTGCATCTGATTCCCAAACATCTTCGGGAAGATTTTTATAAGGAATACGGCATTCGCATCGAAGGAAGTCTTTCCCCGTTAAATTCTATGAAACTGGAAAAAGAATATGGCGGCCGGATTGAGGATGTTAAGGTTGAGCGCATCTTTCTGTCCGAGGATAAACGGACAGGTATTGGCACCTTCAGTCCGTCCGATCCGAAGTCACAGGATATTGCTGATTTAACCGGGAGTATTGATTTTTCAACGATTGCTGAATATGGTTCTGAGTCTGATCCTCGTGCATATCGCTTTGACGGCGAATTAAACAAGGCAAACCGCGGCATGATGGAGTTCCAGGAGATGCTGAAATGTGACGAGAAGTTTTTATGGCATCTGTTATCCCTGACCCAGGAAGGAAATTTCAAAGCAGGCAGATTTGCGCTTATTTCAGCAGATGAATTAATTGTCGCACATACGAACGAGGCAGAATATCGGTCATTCATTTCCAATAAAAAGAATGAAGCACTCCATTCCCGGATTATTGTAATGCCAATTCCATATAACTTGCGTGTGAGCCAAGAGGAACGGATTTATCAAAAAATGATTAAGGAAAGTGACATGTCACATGTCCATATCGCGCCGCATGCACTGCGAGTTGCTGCGATATTCTCTGTTTTAACACGGCTGGAGGACTCCGGTAAGCAGGGTGTTGATGTGGTCAAAAAAATGCGTCTGTACGACGGTGACAGTGTGGAAGGCTATGACCAGCTTGATGTTGATGAGTTGCGCAAGGAGTTTCCGGAAGAG
Source organism: Virgibacillus siamensis (assembly GCF_039522605.1). GTDB lineage: Bacteria > Bacillota > Bacilli > Bacillales > Amphibacillaceae > Lentibacillus > Lentibacillus siamensis. Next base: position 107,572 of record NZ_BAAADS010000018.1, on the reverse strand, counting down.
GGGATGAATGGAATCGACCCGCGTTACGTCATCAATCGGATTTCTTCCACGATTATTCGCAAGGAAGTTCCATCGATCAATGCACTCGATGTGCTTCGCTCCCTGAAAGATGGTCTGGATCAGCATCCGTCCATTTCCGATGAGGATCGGGAAGACTACATGAACTATATTGCTGTTGCCAGAAAAGAGTATGACGAAATTGCCAAGAAGGAAGTACAGAAGGCGTTTGTCTATTCGTATGAAGAATCAGCTAAAACACTGATGGATAACTATCTTGATAATGTGGAAGCATTCTGTAATAAAACCAAGCTGCAGGACCCGCTTACAGGGGAAGAAATGCAGCCGGATGAAAAATTGATGCGTTCGATTGAAGAGCAGATTGGCATCTCGGAAAATGCCAAAAAAGCATTCCGCGAAGAGATTCTTATCCGTATTTCTGCATATGCCCGAAAAGGAAAGCGTTTTGACTATAATTCACATGAACGGCTGAGAGAAGCAATTCAGAAAAAGCTGTTTGCGGATCTGAAGGATGTTGTGAAAATAACCACTACCTCCCAGACACCGGATGAATCACAACTGAAGAAAATAAATGAAGTGATTGCCAGGCTGATCGACGAATATGGCTACAATTCAACGTCCGCCAATGAATTGCTGCGTTACGTCGGCAGTCTGCTGAATCGCTGATTAATGATCTTAAAAGCATCGAATAACAAGACTGATGAAATATCCGGTCTTGTTATTTTTTTACTCGACAGGTGACAGGCATCACCCGAACTTTGTCGAATTCTATTTAATGTGCATGCGCGCATATACACGTTTGCTGCCGGCTGCATATGCTATGTATTAAAATAATAGAGGAGGGGAAGACATGCGGGAAGAGAAGGAAAATTTTGTTGTCTCTAAGGAAGATTGGTCCCTCCATCGCAAGGGGTTTCAAGATCAGAAACGCCATATGGATAAAGTAAAAGACGCCATTCGCGATAATTTGCCTGATTTGGTCAGTGAGGAAAATATCATTATGTCCAATGGACGGGATATTATTAAAATCCCTATCCGTTCATTGGATGAATATAAAATCCGCTATAATTACAATAAATCAAAGCATGTTGGCCAGGGGGATGGAGACAGTGAAGTAGGCGATGTGATCGCACGGGACCCAAATGGTGATGAGCAGGGGAAAAGTGGATCCGGGAAAGGAAAAAAGGCAGGAGATCAGCCGGGCCAGGATTATTATGAGGCAGAGGTTTCACTGGCTGAACTGGAGGAAGTATTGTTCAGGCAAATGGAACTGCCGGATTTACGTGAAAAAGAACAGGACGAAATTACGACAGATGAAGTGGAGTTCAACGATGTCCGAAAAAAAGGGCTGATGGGCAATATTGATAAAAAACGCACGATCCTTACCGCGCTCAAACGGAACGCGACGGAAGGAGATCCGGGAATTACGCCGATCCGTAACGATGATTTGCGTTTTAAGACATGGAATGATGTAGTTAAGCCGGAGTCTAAAGCAGTTGTTCTCGCAATGATGGATACCAGTGCATCAATGGGCACGTTTGAGAAATATCTGGCGAGGAGTTTCTTTTTCTGGATGACGAAGTTTCTGCGGACGAAATATGAAATGGTGGATATTGCTTATATTGCACACCATACAGAGGCAAAAGTGGTTCCTGAAGAATCATTTTTTTCAAAAGGAGAAAGCGGTGGAACGATGTGTTCATCAGCATATCGAAAGGCATTGGAGCTGATTGACGAAAAGTACCATCCAGTGCGTTATAATATTTATCCTTTTCATTTTTCCGACGGCGAAAATATCACCTCCGACAATCCGCAATGCATGACACTCGTGAACGAATTGATGGATGTGTCCAACATGTTCGGATATGCCGAAGTGAATTCATATAATCGCCAATCAACACTGATGCGCGCCTACAAGGATTTTGACAATCCAAAGTTCCAGCATTTTATTCTTAAGGAAAAAGAGGACGTCTATCATGCACTGAAACACTTTTTCCAGAAAAAAGAAGCAGCTGGTGTGTGATCAGGCGCTGGGAATATCATAACGAACAATAAGGAAATTAGCGGAGGAAATACACGAAGACTCCTGGGGGAGCTAAGGCATAGGTGAGACTCGTAGTGCGTTAGCAATCTTTTCTGCGAGGAGTGCTGCTTCACTGAGATCACTTGCAACACGACGAGCACGGAGAGGCTCTCCAGCCGCCCCCGGAAAGCGAAGTGTATTTCCGGAGCGGCGTTATATAACACCAATTTCTTTTTTACTTCACCAATTCAATCTTATACACGCCGCGTGATGTGCTGATTAAAAACCGTGTTCCGTCAAATTCATAAAGGGAATCATCTTCAATCGGAATTTCATACAGTGATGACGGCAGGACTTGGCTGGCATCGGTGGTATCGGTTTGGATACTGCCGGTGCCATTTAATTGCAGGGCATGCAGTGGTTCATAGTCATCAAGTCGTCTTGTGTTGGCAGCATATGAAATATGATCAAGGGCAACAATCGTTTCGTCCAGATCATCCAGTTCCAGTTTAGAAATTTTAATTGTTTGCCCATTCCATTGAGTCAGCATTTCATTAAATTCTTCAATTGATAAAAACGGTTGCATGGAAATCATTCCTCCTGAAGTTAGTGTTGCCGGGGAACTGGTGGCCAATGCTGGTAAAAATTGAAAAGTCCCTGATAGACCGTAAAAGTTCCCTATAGAAGACAGACTGGTACCAATTTGTGATTGGTGGTCAAGTTTCATGCTGTAAGAACATAAACTATACCATGTTCATCGGAAACATGGCCGCGAACAATAGGGAGGGGTTATATTGGCAGATACAAAAGCACTTGACCGGGCAATTGCAGAGATAACGGAAATTGCCTCAGGGTTTGGACTTGATTTTTATCCAATGCGTTATGAAGTTTGTCCCGCTGATATTATATACACGTTTGGGGCATATGGCATGCCGACACGGTTCAGTCACTGGAGCTTCGGAAAGCAGTTTCATAAGATGAAGCTGCATTATGACCTTGGCTTAAGTCAGATTTACGAACTGGTCATCAATTCAAATCCGTGCTATGCATTTTTGCTGGATACGAACAGTCTGATCCAAAACAAACTGATCATTGCGCATGTACTGGCACATTGCGATTTTTTCAAAAATAATGTCCGGTTTGCCAACACACGGCGGGACATGGTGGAGAGCATGACTGCAACCGCTGAACGGATTTCCTATTATGAAATGACATATGGAAAGGATGAAGTGGAACAGTTTTTGGATGCTGTTTTGTCCGTTCAGGAACATATCGATCCTTCATTGGTCAAACCGAAATATGGAAACGATGAAGTCAATAACAACGTGGAAGCAGAATCAGCACCGGTCAAAACACCGTATGACGATTTATGGAACTTGGATAAGAAGCCGGAGAGCAAGCAGAAAGTAAAACGGCTGGCGAATAAAAAGTTCCCGGTTCAGCCGGAAAAAGATCTGCTTTTATTTATTGAGGAGCATAGCCGGGACCTTGAGGACTGGCAGCGTGATATTTTGACAATGATGCGTGAGGAAATGCTTTATTTCTGGCCGCAGCTCGAAACGAAAATTTTGAACGAAGGCTGGGCATCCTACTGGCATCAGCATATTTTGAGAGAAATGGACCTGACCACAGATGAGGTCGTGGAATTCTCAGCATTAAATGCAAGTGTTGTGCAGCCATCCAGACAGCAAATCAATCCATACTATCTTGGGGTCAAAATGTATGAAAATATTGAGGAGCGATACAACAATCCGACAGAAAGAATGCGGGAACTTGGCGTTGAGCCTGGATCGGGCAGAGAGAAAATTTTTGAGGCAAGGGAAATTGAATCCGATATTTCCTTTATCCGCAACTATTTAACGAAAGAAATGGTTCAGGAAGAAGATATGTATTTATTTGAAAAGCAGGGAAGAGATTACCGGATTACCGATAAGGATTACGAAAATGTCCGTGACCAGCTCATCTCGATGCGGCTTAACGGAGGATTTCCATATATTTATGTGGAAGATGGCGACTATCTCCGGAGCGGCGAATTATATTTGAAACATGGTTATGAAGGCATGGAACTTGATTTGCATTATTTGGAGCATGTGCTTCCGTATATTTATCAGTTGTGGGGACGAAACGTTCATATGGAAACGGTCGTGGAAGAAAAGCAGATTGTATATACGTATAATGGGAGCAAGGTGACGAGAAGGTATATTTAGAGTTACTGAAAAACGAAGAGGTTGGGACAAATCAGAAAGTGAAAATTAAAAGACGAACGGTTCAAAGGACTAGCGGAGGAAATATACGTAGACTCCTGCGGGAGGAAAGGCCTAGATGAGACCCCTCAGTGCGTAAGCACGAGGAGGGCTCAACAGCCGCCCGCGGAAAGCGAAGTATATTTCCGGAGCGGCTGAGCCTATCACGTTAATTCGTCTTTTCTTTTGATAAAACACTTTTTGTCCCATCCTCTTCATTTTTGTCTCAAGTATGTTAGGAATTAAATTTTTTAATAGCTGTTTTTTTAAAGTGAAGTGAAAAACGTGTATAGTCCTGAATCGTGCGAAGTTCCGCTCAAATGTGCGAAGTCCCCGTCCAAACGAGCGAACTCCGGCTAAAACGTGCGAATTCCTCATCCAAACGTACAAACTCCCTATTAAAATGCCTGTAATCACCACAATAATTCGCTCAGGAAACTGGTCTGGAGAAAATTTAGGCTGTAACCAACATCATATAAGAATGGAATAATTTCTGTAATTAATATAGAATTAATAGTAAAGACACTATCGGATCGATTATGAATCCAAGCCTAAACATAATAAGGGAGGAAATCGACATGACAAAGGAAATGAAAATTGTCTATAACGAGAAGTTGTCATCAGAACAGCGTGAGGAATTACTGCAAACATTAAAAGACCGTTTCGAAAAAAACATGAATCGTCATGAAGGTATGGAATGGGCTGATGTTCAGGCAAAGCTGGAAGCAAATGACCAAAAATTATGGTCGCTCAATGAAATGGAAGAAACCAGCGGAGAGCCGGATGTTGTCAGACATGATGAAGAGAAGGACGAGTATATTTTTTATGATTGTTCAGCGGAAAGTCCCAAAGGCAGAAGGAGTATCTGTTACGACCGTGAAGCGCTGGAATCAAGAAAAAAACATAAACCGAAAAACAGCGCCATCGATATGGCAACTGCCATGGGCATTGAGATGTTAACCGAAGAACAATACCGCGAGCTGCAGCAACTCGGAGATTTCGATAAGAAAACGTCAAGCTGGGTGAAAACACCTTCTGATATCAGAGATCGTGGTGGTGCTATCTTTTGCGATTTTCGTTTCGGTCACGTTTTCGTGTATCACAATGGGGCAGAGTCCTACTACGGTGGAAGAGGGTTCCGCGCATCGTTAAGAGTATAAGTTGTATCCAGTTTCGCTGAAGGAGCGACTTCCCGCAACGGTATAAATTTTATGCTTTCACTACTAAAGCGTTTCTGTATAAGCAGGAACGCTTTTTCCATTAATCATGCTGATGGTTCAATGTCCCGTATTTTCATTTGTTGCATAGGATAATACCGTAATCTGCTAAGGGGACGTGAAACCATATGGGATTATTCATGAATAAGGCGGAACATCCGGATGTCTTCAGAAATAATCAGTCAATTGAGGAGCCTAATCAGAGCTATTTTAAATTGGATTATTTTGATGAACTGTTAAAGGAACAGAACCGTGTGAACAGTACACTGTTTAGCTCGTTCCATAACCTTGAAAAGCTGTATGAGCAACAAAAACATACGCAGGCTGACCAGTGGAAAGAAATAAACGATCAACTGCTTTCTTTAATGGAGCGCAGTTTTCAGCATGAACAATTCGAAAGTGAAACAATGGAGTGGTTAACCGTGTTGGACCGGAATCATGCAGAGATGAAACAGCTGATGGAAAATGAGAATGTATTTAAAGCGGATGTTACGGAGCGGATTGAGCATCTCCGGCAATCCAATCAGGAGATCGTGGATAAATTAAATCATTACGGATCTTCCAATCAGGAATTAGTTGAGGAAATGGGCGAACTGGTAAATCTTCATAAAAAAATGTCAGCGGAGCTTTCCAAGCAGGACGATCATCAGCATCATGTAATGGATAAATTGGAAAATCAGGAAGCATTGATGGAGAAAACATTGAGGCAAGTCAGTCATTTTCGGTCCATTCTTTTCGAGCGAACCAATTATATTGCGGAACGGATCGAAAACAGCTATAACCTGACATCTTCCTACGTATATAAGCTTATGACCGGTTCTGATCAGCCTTTGACACTCTATCTGGAAGAGCGGAAAAAAGCTGAAAGTAATAATAAGGGCGAATAAACCAATGGCGATACACTATTCGTATCGCCATTGTGTTCATTCCATTAAAGTGAAAACCAGGAACAATTATCACGCATTTTCCTGGCTGTCGGCCATCTGATGTTTTTTCTCCGATTTGTTGATAATCGTTGTTCCGACAAGGTCTCCGGTTACATTTAACCCAGTACAGCCCATGCCGACCAGCACATCGATTGCAGTTAATAATCCAACTGCTTCCATTGGCAGACCCAACTGGGCAAATACCGTCGCAATCATGATGATACCTGCTCCCGGTACTCCTGCCGTACCTACTGATGCCAGGGTTCCAATAATAACTACTTGCAGCATGTCAGTAAAGCTGAGCGGATCTCCGATAATATTGGCTGCAAATACCGCAGAAACAGCGATACGGATAGCCGCACCATCCATATTGATGGTTGCACCTAGTGGCAGGCTGAATCCATAAAGACTGTTCGACAGCTTCATATTTTTGGCAGCCTGGAGCGTAATGGGCAGTGTGCCTGAGCTGCTTTGTGTTACGAATGCTGTAATCATTGGTGTGCGAGCTTCACGGAAAAAGTTTTTCAGATTTATTTTGGTAACCAGTAAAAACACAATATAAAATCCTATTTGTACGATAAGTGCTGCATATAAGACCAATACCATGCTGCCGAGTTCAATCAGTGTATCTGCACCTTGATTCCCGACAACTTCAGCAATGATGGCAAACACGCCAATTGGAATATAATGAATGATTATTTTCATGATGTTCATCGTAGCTTCGTTTAAGCCGTTAACGACATTAAAGACACTTTCGCCAAGCTGTGCGTGCTCGGTTGACGAGCGTAATGCCGATATGGCCATTCCGAATACAATGGCAGTGAAAATAATGCCGAGCAAATTAAGCTCACTGAATGCGGTTATAATGTTTTCCGGAACAATGTTCAGAAGCACACTTGTTACCCCGGGATTCTCGGGCGTTTTAAATTCCTCATCTGTATTTAGTGTCATCCCGGTTCCCGGATCAAACATGCTTGCCACAGTAATTCCAGTGATGATTGCCAAAGCAGATGTCAGAACATAATAGATAAAAACTTTTCCGCCCATTCGTCCGAGGCTGCTTAAATTAGTCTGGTTAATACCGACGATTAATGTGAATAATACAAGCGGGACAATCAGAAACTTCAGAAGCCGGATCAGCAAGTCTCCAAAAGGTGCCAGCACAGCCGCATCCTTGCCGAAGATCAGTCCGACTGCCACCCCAAGGATTAAAGCTATTGTTATTTTTACGATAAGTGATGATTCGATATATCCACGCCAGATTGCCTTCAATTTAGTGCCGCCTCCATTCTGTTTAGTTCGTATTCCGATATTATTAATAGGAATTATGTATAATAAACATACAGTACCATATCACGAACTGTCAAAAACAATGCAATGCAAGGGAAAGAAGGGGAATTGACCTAAAAAAATCTGCCCCAGCATTTGCTGAAGGCAGATCAAAGTGTGTTACTTATAAATTAATACGTTACTTACCGTGTTGTCCTGGCTTTGTCCAATCACACGGAAGTTCAGTCCGTATTCCGGAACATTGCGTCCCGCGTCAATCTGTCCGGAGTTGCTCCAGTCAGCATCGTCACTGAACACCGGTGTACGTTTGGTAAAGTTATCTTTCAACGTTACACCAAGCAGGTCTCTGTAATCGAGGAACATTTTATCTGTTTTGTCCAGGGTGAATGCAGCATCATGTATCTGGTAATCGGATGCCGCTGCACTTTTATCGCTCCAATACAATGTATGCTGATCAGCGTCAACTACACCAAGGAATCCCTCACCTGGGTGGATGCCTGTCCAGTTGTTGTCATAGGATTTGTCCACATACCAGACAACAAGACCCGGATCATAACTCATCAGGCTGTCGCCGCGGGCAATGTGTGCCAGTCCCTCGTCCACACCATTATGAGTTCTCCACTCAAGCAGATAATAGTGTTCTGTATAGTACTTACCATCATGTTTTTCAAAACCATTCAATTCGAATTTCGGTTCACCTTCTGCGCCGTCAGAGAAAACCTCATTTCCGTCAGCGGTTACGGATACGTTATCAGCAAAGAAACCATCAAGATTTGTAGCCCAGTCTGTCATAGAACGGAATTGAAGCTTTATTTCCTGACCGGCATATTCGCTGATATCGATGGATTCGTGCACCCAGCCGTCACTTGAGCCGGTATAACCAGGCAGGTTTTCCTTAATTGCCGGGTATCCATCCGGACTTACTTCTGAGGTAGTTCGTTCGCTTGATAACGAATTCCATGTTTCTCCACCATCAGTGGAAACTTGTACCATCGCAAAGTCCCAATTTGATTCAATGTTATACCATGCATCAAAATCAAGTGTTGCATTCATTGCATTTGTTAAGTCGATTGTTGTGACCATCTTGTGATCTGCTTCATCACCTTTGCCGCCGTAGTATTCGTATTGCCCTTCAGCAGGCTTGTTTAGTACGTTCAACTTGTCCGGCAAGTCAACACGGACAGCATCATTATTTGTACCTTTTGTTACACCTTCATCCAGAAGTACAGATACGCCATCATCTGTTACGTCATCTGCATGGATGGTTGTTCCGCTTAACCAGTTGCCGCCATGCAATGTTTGCAGCATTTCTTTCGCATATGGGCTCATTCCAGGTGGTTCTGTTCCGGGTACTTTACCGGCCCAGCTGCCGCCTGACATCAATGACCAATATCCAATTGCCTCACCGGCACCGCTGTATTGGGTGTCGTACTCATCAGGCAACCCAAGATCATGTCCGTATTCATGGGCAAAGACACCTGCTGCTCCATCTTCCGGTTCAATGGTGTAATCGTAGGCACCTAATTTCCCGTTGAAACGGTCACTGTCTGATTCTGCACCGGGAATAGCCGTCAATGCCCCAAGATTCCAGCGGTGTGACCAGATAGCGTCCCCTCCAAGTGCGCCGCCACCGGCTTCCTCACCGACACCTGCATGGATTATCATCAAGTGGTCAATAATTCCGTCCGATTCATCTTTCACACCATCACCATCATAGTCATTGCGATCCCAAACGTCATATTCGCTTAAATCAATCGACGGATCTTGTGCAGCTTTTTTCAGTGCTTCAAATACAAGTTCACGTGGACGTGCATCGCTGCCATCCGGAGCAGGGACATTATTACCGTAGTATGCAGCCGGGTGGTCAGCCGTATACCAGCCCGCAACATGTCCGCCAACTGTGTAGCTTCCGCCTGATTGTTTCTCATAGTACTGTTTCATGGAAATCAGGTTTTCACCGTTCGGGCCTTCGTAACCGCTTTCACCAAAGATCATATTCTGAAAATGGCTGAGCGGGTAATTTTCATACCACATATCGGTTTCTTCCTGTGTAATCGAACTGTGCTGATAATCAGGATATTCAATCGCAAGAACCAATACTTTGTCTTTGCGGACGTCCCCGTTATATTCTTCTCTTACAACGGAAGTAACATTGTTTTTCTTGGCAAGTCCCAATTTATTTCCTTTACCGTTTGTCAAAGGATTATTTTTCTTGTCAGGTGATGACTTCATATTTTGATTCAAATCTTTAGGAGTATTGACCTTCATTTCTTTGCTGGTTTTTGTTTTACCTTTTAAGTACTTTTTCAGCGCTTTTTGTGCTTCCTTATGTGTGGCATTCTTATCAATCGTGCCGTTTTCTTTCAGCATCTTGATTAGTTTTTCATCGTTTGCAATACCCACGTCCGTTGGTGACCCTTGTGCCGGAGTTACTTCAGATGATAGATGATTGCCTGGGTCATGCGACTGTAAAGTTTCAGCATTCACTGTACCAAGTCCCAGTGAAAGAACTGCTGCCGTGGAAATGAGTAAACTTTTCTTCAAAACCATCAAACTCCCCCTATTTTTCTAAGTTATGATCTTCAGAATTCCCGCTGTCCCTCCCCCTTTGCAAAATCTATTAATCTCACAATACTAATGATATAGCTGTGAATGAATATTGTAAATATTTTCAAAGGAATATTGCTAAAATAGTAAAAAATATCTATATATGGAATAGGCCTATAGTAGTGTCGCGTGTTTAGCTGCATAACGGAGGGGTATACGTGTGAAAATATGTATATCTGAATACTGGAAACAGATGAAACCATGACAACTGTCATACCCACTCCTTGACGTTTATGTCTACAACAGTGTTTATAACTTCTTTAAAATAAGTTATGAGATGGTATTTCGTACGTTTTGGGAGGAAATGATGAGTAAACAAAAACAGGCACAATTAAAAAAGAGTGTTGCTTCGTTTGCAACACCGGATATGAAAGCCAGTATTAAACAACTATTGAACACACTACTGCCGTTCTTTTTACTTTGGTTTCTTGCGTATCAGAGTCTATCGGTTTCGGTATGGCTGACACTGGGACTTGCCGTTGTGGCATCAGGGTTTGTCATTCGTATTTTTATTATTTTCCACGACTGTACCCACCAATCCTTTTTCAAGAATAAGAAGGCAAACAGGATTGTTGGAACGTTAACGGGGATTATTACATTGTTCGCTTTTGAAAAATGGAAACGGAGTCATGCCATTCACCACGCAACAAGCAGCAACCTGGATAAACGGGGAACCGGTGATGTGTGGGTGATGACTGTGGATGAATATGCTGAAGCATCCTTTTGGGGAAGATTGGCATACCGGCTGTACCGAAATCCGCTTGTTATGTTCGGCTTGGGTCCGCTTTACCTTTTCTTATTGTCGAATCGTTTCAATCGAAAAGGAGCAAAACCGAAAGAACGATGGAATACGTATTTGATTAACGCATCGATTGCTGTTATTTATGCAGCGCTGATTTGGGCCATCGGCTGGCAGGCTTTTTTAATCATACAGCTGCCAATCCTATTTCTGTCAGGATCACTGGGTATTTGGTTGTTTTATGTCCAGCATCAGTTTGAGGATTCCTATTTTGAGAATGAAAGTGAATGGGATTTTGTGAAAGCTGCAGTTGATGGAAGTTCCTATTATAAGCTTCCAAAGGTAATGCAATGGATGACCGGAAGTATCGGCTTTCATCATGTACACCATTTAAGCCCGCGAGTTCCTAACTATAAATTGGAAGAGGCACATGAATCAACACCACCGCTGCAAAAGGCGACAACCATCACATTGGTGTCCAGCCTGCAATCGATTCGGTTCCGATTGTACGATGAGGCAAGCAAATCATTTGTCAGCTTCAGGGAAGTAAAAGAAATTTTGCGTAAACGAAAAAACGGAATACAAATGGGAACTGGAAGAAAAGCTGTCCAGGAAAAATAAATAAAGTTTGGTAACCTGCCCTTCCATATTGTATGGGAGGGCTATCTGTTTGGTATACTTTAAGGAAGCAGAAAGGGTGGACCGCTATGCAGAACTGGTATCATATTATTCCCAAGAACACCGGCCTCAGTATTTATGCGTGGATTATCTTTTGTGTACTGCCTTTTTACTTTGTGTTCCGGTCGTCCTCCACGTTTGCCATTATTTTCGGTATTCTGATGATCGTGCTTTTTTTCACTGCATACCGGGTTTCCTTTTTATCAGAGGGATGGACGGCTTACATTTCAGTGAGTATAGAAATGGCGATCAGTGTTGTGATGACTGTACTTCTTGGCTATGTTTACTTCGGCTTGTTTTTGGCCTTTTATATCGGAAATTTACAGAATAAAACCGTGTTTATTTCACTTTATGCTGTTCATCTGGCCACCACTTTAGCAGCAGTCAGTATTGGTTTTTTTACACAAAATGATGATTTTATGTCACAACTGCCATTCATTATTATTAGTGTGATCGGAGTTATTCTTCTGCCGATAACTATCTACAACCGCAACAAGCGTGAGCGGCTGGAAAATCAGCTGAAAGATGCTAATCAACGGTTATCCCAGTTAGTGGTACTTGAGGAGCGTCAGCGCATTGCCCGTGATTTGCATGACACACTGGGTCAAAAACTTTCACTGATCGGGTTAAAAAGTGACCTGGCAAATAAAGTGATGGATGTAAAACCTGAAAAGGCAAGGAGTGAAATTACTGACATTCACCATACCGCACGAACGGCTTTAAAAGAAGTCCGTGAGCTTGTTTCCGATATGAAAGGTGCTAGTCTGCGTGATGAAACAGTTCGGGTTCAGCAAGTGTTGGACGCTGCACAGATGGATTTTCAGCTGGAGGGGAGTCCGGAATTGACGGCTGCCCCGCCATTGGTAGAAAACGTTCTGAGTATGTGTCTGAAAGAAGCTGTTACCAATGTGGTCAAACATAGCCAGGCATCGGTATGTAACGTTACGATAGTGCAATCGTCTGATGAATTGATGATGAAGGTGGAGGATAATGGAATCGGTATTTCCGAAAAGGCGGGTTCCTCGGGAGAAAATGGGCTGCAAGGGATGCGTGAGCGGCTGGAGTTTATGAATGGGACCCTTGAAATTGTTGTGAAAAACGGTACACGAATCATCATTCGCGTGCCTAATGTGATTCAGCAGACGGGACAGGAGGAGCGTTTGTGATACGAATTGTAATAGCTGAAGATCAGCGCATGCTGCTGGGAGCGCTTGGTTCACTGCTTGACTTGGAAGACGATATGGAAGTTGTAGGTACGGCGGTAAATGGTGAGGAAGCGCTGACCCTGGTGAGACGGCACCAACCGGATATTTGTATGATGGATATTGAAATGCCCCTTAAGTCAGGTCTTGATGCAGCGGAGGAATTGAAAGATGATCCATGTCATGTAATTGTTTTAACCACGTTTGCGCGGACGGGTTATTTTGCACGTGCCAGAAAAGCGAGAGTCAGCGGTTATTTGCTTAAAGACAGTCCTAGTGAGGAATTGGCAAGTTCGATTCGGACAATCATGAATGGCAGACGGATTTATGCTCCGGAACTTGTTGACATGGCATATGACAATGAAAATCCGCTGACAGATCGTGAAGAACAGGTGCTGAAGCTGATTGCTGGGGGTAAAAACACGAAAGAAATAGCAGCAGAGCTTTTTATTACAACCGGGACTGTCCGCAACTATGTTTCCGTGATTTTGGAGAAACTGGAGGTCAGTAATCGGATTGAAGCCATCTCCCGTTTTAAGGAAAAGGGCTGGATGAAGTGAATAATCGGATTTTGATTGTCAAAAGCTAGGTGTGAACCTGCAGAAAGGGGTGCACGATGGCTGAGAAAAACAATCAATTTAAAGAAAACAAAAACCACGGGGAACACCGTAATGGCAGAAAGAGCCAGTATAAAAACAGCAACTCCCGTGGCGGTGACGAACCGAATCAATTTGTCAGCAGGAAAGAAGAATAACGGATGCGAATGTGGTGTGATAAGATATAATCACACCACATTTTTGTAGGGGAACGTATATGTTTGACGGGCAGCACTATGATACAGTTGTCTTTTCATTGGCAGATAAGTATAAAACTTTCTTACTGCATAAGTGCAACGAAGGCTGTCACCTAAAGGCATGATGACAACCAAGTTTTCTAATTAAAACCGGAGTATGATGCATGCAAACATTTTAAAAAGGAGCGTATAGGGGATGAACCGAAAAATTATGATTGATTGTGATCCCGGCCAAGATGACGCGATGGCCCTGATGCTCGCCGCATCAAGCATTAGCAATTTGCGGATTGAAGCGATTACGACTGTTGCAGGGAATGTCGATGTGGACAAAAATACACGGAATGCTCTCCGGCTTTGTGATTTGCTGGAATTAAAAGATGTTCCAGTCGCAAAAGGGGCTTCGAGGCCACTTGTGCGCGAGATGCTGATTGCTGCGGATATTCACGGAAAAAGCGGGCTGGATGGCACGGCTATGCCGGAGCAGCCGGTGAAACAAACGGTCAGGGTACATGGCGCTGACCTGATTATCGAAAAACTGCTTGCATCAGAGGAAGCTATTACACTTGTACCTACGGGGCCGTTGACAAATATTGCGATGGCAATCAGAAAAGAGCCGGGGATTATTCCGAAAATCAGGGAGATTGTGCTGATGGGCGGCGGTACATATGGCAACAGAACTCCGGCAGCTGAGTTTAACATATTTGCCGATGCAGAAGCAGCTAAAATTGTCTTTGAAAGTGGTGCACCAATTGCCATGTTCGGACTCGATGTGACCCATCAGGCACGGGCAAATGCAGAAACAATCGAGGAAATCAGGGCAATTGGAAACCCGGTAGCAACGGCGGTCAGCGATATGTTGACCTTTTATTTGAATGCTTATCAGGGATTGCTTGGACGTACCAGTGCAGCTATCCATGACCCGTGCCCTGTGGCTTATCTGATCGATCCATCCATTTTTCAATTGGAGCCGGTTCATGTTGATGTGGAAACAAAAGGTGAATTTACGTATGGGATGACATGTGTGCACAAAGGGGTCGCTTCGGATCATGTAAATGCCAAATTCGCCGGCAAACTGGACCCGAAAAAATTCTGGGATCTGTTTTACCGTGCTTTAACGACGTACAGCAGCTAAGGGGGAATTGAGATGAAGCCTGTCATTACAGTGATTGGCAGTATCAATATGGATCTGATTACGATAACGGATGATTTTCCGCAGCAAGGTGAAACCGTCATCGGAAAATCGTTCGAGACAAAACCCGGCGGCAAAGGAGCGAATCAGGCAGTATCCGCTGCAAGGCTTGGGGCACAGATTCAGATGGTTGGGAAAGTCGGGATGGACGCATTTGGAACGGAAATGATGGCCATGTTTGAACGTGAGGGCATTCAGGCAGATGGCGTAGGGCAAAATCCCGATACCAGCACCGGCATTGCCTCGATTACCATCTCCAACAATGATAATCGTATTATCGTTGCTCCAGGTGCCAACCATACTGTTGATGCGGCATATATAACTGAATTTAATGAGGTGATTCGCACAAGCGATGTGGTGCTCATTCAGTTTGAACTGCCGCTTTCCGCCATCATGGATGCAATCGATCTGTGTGCTGCAGTCGGCACGCCACTTATTATAAACCCGGCACCAGCTGCTGAACTGCCGGATGAATATTGGCTTAAAGCTGCCTATATCACGCCGAATGAGACAGAAGCAACCAAATTATTTACGGATGTTGATGTTTCGGTTCTTGAACGGCTGCAATCCAAGCTGATTGTTACGAAAGGGAGTTCAGGTGTTTCTTACCAAGAACAACTCATCCCAGCTTATCCGGTGGAAACACTTGATACGACTGGTGCAGGGGACGCATTTAACGGGGCGCTTGCCGTCGCCCTGGCTGAAGGAAAGGACGTTTATGAAGCGATCCGATTCGCGAATGGAGCGGCTGCACTTGCGGTTCAAAAAGTTGGTGCACAGGAAGGAATGCCAACACGGAAAGAACTGGACGCTTTTTTGACCGGGACCTGACGCAAAATCGGAAATACTGATGCTATAGGGCAGCTGAAGTTGCTGATAGAAAGTGATTTTTCGCTGATAGAACTTTCCGCCCGAGAGTGAACAACCGCAATAGTAAAAGCAGGTATCATCCTTTCTCTGGACGATACCTGCTTTTTGCTATCTTATTTCCTTATTCAATGCGCGGAATAACGCAATTACCATTAATATCATTACAAATGAAAATGGCAGTGCGGCTATGATGATGGTATTTTGAATAGCCGCCAAACCGCCGACATACAGCAAAATCAGCGCTACCGCCGATTGTGCGATACCCCACACTACTTTAACCGTGTTTGGCGGTTCCAAGGAGCCATTCGTTGACTGCATGCCGAGTACAAATGTTGCCGAGTCGGCTGAAGTGATAAAAAAGGACCCAATCAGCAGAATGGCTACAATCGATAACACAATGGATAATGGCAGCTGATCGAACATATTGAATAAAACAAGCTCTGTTGCATATTGTGTCAGATCAACCCCGCTGTTTTGCACATTGCCGGCAGTTGTCCCGAATGCGGCAAACCAGATGGAAACGATCAGTGTCGGTAAAATCAGTACACCGGTAATAAATTGCCGAATGGTCCGGCCGCGGGAAATACGAGCGATGAACATTCCGACAAATGGTGCCCAGGAAATCCACCATGCCCAATAGAAGATGGTCCAGCTGTCGAGCCATCCCCGGTTGTCTCCTTCCAATGGAGCGGTACGGAAGCTCATCTGAATAATATGTTGAAAATAAAGGCCGAACGTTTCCGTGAACATGTTCAGAATCAGCAATGTTGGACCGACAACCAGAACGACAATCAGCAGGATTACTGCCAGCACCATGTTCGCGTTCGACAAGTACTTTATTCCTTTGCTTAAGCCGGACCATGCCGATATTAAAAACAGGATGGTCACGATGGATATAATGATAAATTGTGATGTAAAGCCAACGTCAAAACCAAATAAATGGGATAGGCCGCCATTGATTTGCACGGCACCAAAGCCAAGTGATGTTGCAACTCCGAATACCGTTGCAAAAACTGCCAGTACATCAATCAGAACACCCAGCGGTCCGTTCATCTTGTCACCAAACAACGGTTTCAATGTCGATGAAATTAATCCGGGTTCATCTTTTCGGAATTGGAAGAAAGCTAATGAAAGTGCCGTAACGCCGTACATTGCCCAAACATGGAGCCCCCAGTGGAAATATGCGTACGACAGCCCCTGTTTAAATGCCTTATTTGATCCTTCTTCTGCCAGTGGCGCATTGGACATGTAATGGAAGAGAGGTTCAGCAGCACCATAAAAAACAAGTCCGATTCCCATGCCGGCAGAAAACAGCATGGCGACCCATGACGCTGTGGAGAAATCAGGCCTTTCGTGATCTTTTCCCAATCGGATTCTGCCATATGGACTGACTGCAAAAAAGATTGCCAGTATAACCAAGGCGGATAATAAAAGCATGTAATACCACCCAAAAGAAGTTGCCACAAAAGATTTGATATTTCCGGTAATCGTTTCAAACTTTTCTGGGAATGCTACCCCCAGTGCAACCGCAATTACGACTAGAAATAATGTAATAAAAAATACTTTCGAGATTTTTTTCATGGTGCCCCCAATAAAATATTAGACATAATTACGATATTTAACATTACCAAATTTCCCATGGCAATGCAATTTTGTTCCATATTTCTTCATTCACAAAAGATTCATGAATTCAAGCGCTATTTAATTGAAAATCATTCTCATTCCAACGTATAATATAGATGTAATCATGACACAGGGGAGATGTATGCTGATGGCAAAAATTTTAGTGATATATGCAAGTATGACCGGCAGTACGGAGATGATGGCAGAAGCGATGTGTGACCATATCCGTGAACTTGGGCATGAAGCGGATCAGAGGTCATTTGATTTTGAACCGCTCGACAGTGCTCAGAACATGCTTGAATATGATGGAATTCTGATAGGCTCTTACACGTGGGACGATGACCTGCCGTTTGAGGTAGAAGATTTTTATGATGAGCTGGATAACGTTGATCTGGCAGGAAAATTGATTGGTGTTTTCGGATCCTGTGATTCGTTCTACCCCGTTTATGGTGCTGCGCTTGACACGTTAGCAACGAAGGTTTCAGAACGCGGTGCAGAATTATATGGCGAAAAGCTGAAAATTGAGCTGGAGCCGGATAAAAAAGATATTGAGACGTGCAAGCAGTATGCGGAAGGCTTACTGCAAAAATTGGCATAATGCACAAAAAGGGTCAGTTGAGCGGACTGACCCTTTTTCTGAAAAGAATGTGCTAGGGGAATACGGTCCTTCACAGGGAAAACAGTCCTTTCAACAGCCTCAGCGGACTTGCGAGTCATTACTCCCTCTTACAAATAATCCAGCAAAAAAGAGCGCCATTTATAATGGCACTCTTAATTTCGGGGTTGAATATTATTCCGCCTCCCGGAAACCTGTATTCGCCTTCACTTTTACCTTTGCGTAACGTTTTGCGTTTGCTTCTTTGGATAGAACGGTACCAAGATATCCGCCCAGGAATCCTAATGGTACTGATACCAATGCCGGATTTGACAGCGGGAAGATTGGATCACCGGTAAACAGTGCTGCCCCTTCAACCGGGGAAAAAACACTCGGGCTTAGCGAAACAAGAATCAATGCCGAGAATAAACCGGTCAGCATCGCGGTGACAGCTCCGGATGTATTGAACTTTTTCCAGTACACGGTATACAGGATAACGGGCAGGTTAGCACTTGCTGCGATACAGAAAGCCAGTGATACCAGGAAGGCGACGTTCAAATATTGTGCGAACAGTGCCAGGATGATGGCCAACACAGATACAGCAAGTGCGGCATATTTTGCAGCCATCATTTGTTCTTTATCGGTTGCCTGGCCTTTTTTGATAATCTGGCCGTACAGATCATGGGCGAATGCTGACGCTCCGGACAATACGAGTCCTGCTACAACCGCCAATATGGTCGCAAAGGCTACCGCTGATATGAACGCGAACAAAATGTCGCCGCCAAGTGCTTCCGCAAGCAGTGGTGCTGCCATGTTGCCGCCCGGGTTTGCTGCAAGAATGTTTGACTCCCCGACAAATGCTGCCGCTCCAAAGCCGAGAAATAATGTAAGAATATAGAAAATACCAATGACCCATGTTGCGGTAATAACAGAACTTCTTGCCGTTTTCGCATCTTTAACGGTGAAAAAGCGCATCAGAATATGCGGCAAACCGGCAGTTCCGAGTACAAGGGCAATCATCAGGGAAATGGTTCCCATTGGATCGGTATATTTTAATCCGGGTTTCAAGTAATCAGCGCCATGACTTGTAACTGTTTTCACTTCACTGAACATAGATCCGATATTGAAGTTGAATTTCATTAATACGAGGAACGAAATAATAACCATTCCTGCCATGAGCAGAACTGCTTTGACAATCTGTACCCAGCTTGTCGCAATCATCCCGCCGAACAGAACGTAAATGGTCATCATGACACCAACGATCAGAACAGCAATCCAATATGGTATGTCGAATAGCAGCTGAATCAGTGCGCCTGCCCCGACAAGCTGGGCAATCATGTAGAAGATGGATATCGTGATGGTGCTTAATGCGGCAGTTCCGCGGACTTTTTTAGCATCAAACCGAGCCTTCAGCATATCAGCAAGCGTATATTTTCCAAGGTTTCGCAGTGGTTCTGCAACCAGGAACAACACGACCAGATAGGCTATCAGGAACCCAATGCTGTAAAAGAATCCATCAAAGCCGTAAAGTGCAATTGCACCTGCAATACCTAGAAATGAGGCGGCCGATAAATAGTCTCCGGCGATTGCTATTCCGTTTTGCCATCCTTTCAGTCCACCGCCGGCCGTATAGAAGTCAGTTGTTGTCTGTGTTTGTTTTGCAGCCCAATACGTAATAATAAGCGTCAGTACAACAATTGCGAGAAACAGGACGACTACTGTTGTATTCATGAAGCACGCCCCTTCCGCTTAAGCTGTTCCTCAATAATATCATCCGCCTGTTTATCAAACATTGCCGCTTTTTTAACATAAAGTGTGCACAGTACCCATGTCATCACAAATTGTGCAATGGCAAACAGCCATACCCATGAAATATCACCAATCACCGGTGTGTTCAGGAATGTTGTGTAGGACGTTAAAATCGGCAGTAAAAAGTAAAAGACAAGAAAAAAGACGGTCATGGGCAAGATAAATTTCTTTCTGTCCTGCATGAGCTTTTTGAATTTGCTGCTTTGCTCCACCTTTTCAAAATCTATCTGTTCACTCGGGATGACATGCTGTTTTTCATGTGTTTCATTACTCAAGATAACCCTCTCCCTTATATGAATATGATTGCGCTTTTTCATCTGCCCAACAAAAACCCCAAATTTACATTCATTTCCCGCATAGATCACCACCTAATGAAAACGCTTTCTATTAGTATACGGGATGAATTGAACAGGCAGTGTGTTTTCGGGTAAATGGCAGTAAAATGTGTTTGAATTGTACAAATTGATGGATTAATGGTTACCTTTTAAATATTTCAAGCAAAACTTTTCTGGCAGCGCGACTGACTGGCAGGCTTGTGTGGTCCTGATCTGTAAGTGTTACGTTGCTTGTACCGTTAAACCAAGGGGTGATCTCCCGGATATAATCCAGGTTAACCAGATAGCTGCGGTGTGTTCGGAAAAAAGATCCGCCTTTAAGCTTGTTCTCCAGTTCATTTAACGTCATTTTGCTTTCGATAACCTCACCCTTGGTATGAATTTCAAGGACACGTTTTGACGGGACGGCATAATAAATGGAATCCGGGGAAAGCACAACCATGCGCTCACCATCATCAATGAGCAGTTTCTCACCTGGTGACGGTTCTTTTTCCTCCATGTCTTGCTGAACGGTTCCGTCCATTTGTGTCATCAGTTTTCGAATGCGCCTCATTGTTTTCCGGAAACGGGATTCATCATATGGCTTCAACAAGTAATCCACCGCCTCGACCTCGAAGGCATCCATGGCATACGTATCAAAAGCAGTTGTGAAAATAAATAACGGCTTCTGGATATAAGCAAGGTCAGCTATCCTTTTGGCAGCTTCAACCCCGGATATCCCGGGCATTTGTACGTCGAGGAAAATAATATCCGGTTCATGCTTCACGTACAGGTCAATTAATTGTTCACCCGTCTCTGCACTTGGACAGGTAATCACGTCCGGTTCTTTGTCCAGTAAATAGACAAGTTCTTCCCGTGCCAGTTGTTCATCCTCAGCAATCATGACATGCAAATTTTTCATTATATAATCAACCTTTCCTTAGATCCTCATTTGGAATGGTAAATGCAACTTCACTGCCGCCGCTTTTCAGATTTCGGATACGGAGTTTTGCCTGTTCGCCGAGCAGACTGATGAGCCGCTGGTTGACATTATACAAGCCCGCACCTTTATTTTTTCGGCTCTTCAATGCGGTCTGTCCGGCCAACTGCAAAATTTCTTCTGGAAAACCGCTTCCATTGTCCATGACGTTTATGTGAAGCGAATTTTCGGCTTTTTCGATGGATACCGTCACCTTTCCGCCCGCAGTAATGTTCCGGAGTCCGTGCTGAACACTATTCTCAACCAGCGGCTGAATGGTCGATGGCGGTATGTGAACGTGGGAAATGCCTTCTGCCGCCGAAAAGGAAATTTCCATTTGTTTGGAAAATCGTGTCTGGATGATGGCAATATATGCGTTGACATGCTCACATTCTTTTTCCATCGTGACGAGCGATTCGGATACGAGACCGATGTTGAAACGCATAAATTGCGCCAATTGAATCGTTATGTGCCGGGCTTTGACCGGATCTTTCCTAAATAGTGCTGCAATCAGGTGCAAGGTATTAAACAGGAAGTGCGGGTTAATTTGCGCCTGCAGGTTCCGGAGTTCGGTATCCCGCATACTCGTTCTCAGTTTTTCGGTGGCAAGTGTATTCAGCTGGTTAGAGATAAGTTGTCCAAGCCCCTGTGCCAGCATAATTTCCACCGGGCGTATATGTTGAGATTTTTTAAAGTAAAATTTGATCAATCCGGTTGCAGTATTTGCGTCCATGATTGGAATGATAATTGCAGCCTGCAATGGACAATTGTCATTTTTACACCCTACGTCTGCTTGGGAATAGGCAATCTGCATCTGCTTGGAAGTAAGCGCCTGATGGGACAGGGAGGTAATCAGCCGGTCGCCTGCACGATGGTGATCCGCTCCAAGTCCATTGTGTGCCAGCACCTCTTTTTCATTCGTTACGGAAACAGCAGCCAGTTTCAACCGGTTATAGAGCAGTTCAGTAATCCCGGCTGCCATTTCCTGCTGTGAATCTTTTTTTAGAAAGGGGAGTGCCTCTTCGGCAATTGTCAGCGCTTGTTTGGTCGCCAGGGCAGCTTCATTTTCCTGTTCACGCAATGCGATGCCAATCATTGCTGTGAAAATAGCGATCGCAATCGCATTTGACAGCACAAGCGGAAGGCCGACCGCGTTCACAATCGCAATCATATTTTCCTGGTCCGGTTCAACGATTAACAGTAGCTGCATGTGTAATACGGGAGGGAAGACACCAATAAACAAGGCCTTCAGTGGTGAGATAACCCGCTCCTGTGAAAAAAATCGTGCTGTCCATCCTGCCAAAAGGCCTGTCAGTGGATTGACGAGTGCATTTGCAATCACACCAATACCTCCAAGATAAAAAAGATGGGCACCTGCAATGATTCCTGCACCAAGCCCGACAACAGGACCTCCGAGCAGCCCGGCAATGACA
Organism: Virgibacillus siamensis; assembly: GCF_039522605.1. GTDB lineage: Bacteria > Bacillota > Bacilli > Bacillales > Amphibacillaceae > Lentibacillus > Lentibacillus siamensis. The sequence goes on along the minus strand of NZ_BAAADS010000018.1, from coordinate 85,024 downwards.
ATGGCAACCAGGCTCAAACTGACAACCATCTGCCCTTCCTCAACCGACCAGACGAAATCACGAATGACAGTAGAATCACCGATGATTACCACACCGGTAATTGTGCCGGTAATGCCGAATAGGCCGAACACACACATATGCACAAGTGACATCATTTTGCCGTATTCTCTGTATAATAGTGAACGAAAACCGGGAATGCGCGTCAATACAAATGCGATGACAAGCAACAGTCCAAGCCGCTCAAATAATACAATCGTCAAATATTTCATGATGCCTCATCCTTTGTGTTGATTCCGGTTTGCGCTTTGATATAAAAGCGCCGGAATTCCCGGTTGCTTTGCTCCGTATTTTTGCTGAAAAAAGATCCGAGTACTGCACCAAGAAAGCCGATTGGAATCGCAATGATGCCCGGGTTTTGCAGTGGGAAAAGCGGTTCACGAGCAATCCAGCCGCTATCCGGGTTCATAATATGCGGGCCAAACATAAGTAATATAAGGGATGCAGTCATTCCGGCAGCCATCCCGATGATCGCTCCTGTTTCGTTAAACCGCTTCCAATAAATCGTAAACAGCAGTACCGGCAGATTACTTGATGCTGCCACCGTAAACGTTAACGAAACAAGAAATGTAACATTGATATTTTTCAGCCCCAGTGCAAACAAGGTGGAGACCAGTCCAACGAAAAAAGCTGTCCATTTTGCTGCGCGCACCTGATTTTTTTCGCTCGTCTGCTTTTTTTTAATAATATGGTAGTAGAGATCATGTGAGAAGGCAGTTGTGGCTGAAATGACCAAACCAGCAACGACAGCAACAATTGTCGTGAACGATATAGCGGCAATAAACGCCATTAAGAAGTCACCACCGAGTGTTTCCGCCAGCAGAGGAGCAGCCAGGTTCCCGGTCGGATCAACTGCAATAAGTTCGTGATATCCTATTAGTGCAACCGTCCCAAGCCCGAGAATAAGTGTAATCAGGTAGAAAACGCCGATAATCCAACTCGCGGTCAATAACGACTTGCGCACTTCTTTTGTATTCCGGACAGTGAAGAAACGAATCAAAATATGCGGCAAGCCCGCGGTCCCAAGAATAAGCGCGAGCTGCAGGGAAATTACCTCCAGCGGCTTCTCCAGTAAATTGCCCGGGAGAAAAAAGCTTTCTTTGAGCGGTGTTCCTTGTTTGACCTGTTCTGTCAGTTGTGTGATATCCCAGTCAAATTGGGCGAATACCATCAGTGAGAGGAGAAACGTTCCAGATAATAGCACTACTGTTTTGACAATTTGCACCCATGACGTCGCGAACATTCCGCCAAATACAACGTAAACCGTCATCAGACTCCCAATAACAAGCACTGACGTGGAATATTCAATATCCAGCAGCAACCGAATCAGCAACCCGGCTGCCACCAGCTGCGGAATGATATACAGAATAGATATAATAAATGCTCCAACCGCCATCATCCACCGCATCCGATAACTCGGAAAACGCGAGCAGATGACATCCCCAAGTGAATAGTTGCCAAGGTGATGGATCGGCTCTGCAATGAAAAACAAAACAATCAGATAAGAAACGAGAAATCCGGCCGCATACAGCAAGCCATCAAACCCAGTGATCGCAATTGTCCCGACTATTCCCAAAAACGATGCGGCGCTGATATAGTCACCGGCAATCGCCATCCCGTTCTGAATCCCGCTCAGACTCCCCGCCGCAATATAAAACTGATTGGCCGTATTGCTCTGTTTTGCCGCCCAATAGGTAATAATCAGCGTACATACGATAATACAAAGGAAAAACAGAAAATATGTAAGATTCATCATCTCACCTTCTTCCGCTCCACTAGTCGCAATAGTGAAAATTTTATTACATAAATAGTACGCTAAACTGTGCTGTAAGTAAAGATTTGATGTGGAAAGAATGGAAAGAGTCCTGGCAAATTCACAACAGCGGGCAAATTTTGTCCGCATAAATACTTTGCTGCACAGTATTCCTATTGTGACATACCTGCCGAAGAACGAGTCGCACCCGCTGATGAAAGAGGGGATCCCGCCGATAAAAAGCCGGAACTCGCCGATGAAAGCGCCAAATCCGCCGATAAAAAGCCGAAACCCGCCGAAGAACGAGTCACCCCCCCCCCTGAATGCTGCTGGATGGCGGCCTGTTCACACGAGCGTACATACACGCTTTATGTGCGGGTTATGTTGTTTGAAAATTTTACCTTGCAATCCCGCTGAAAACCACAATAATTCCACTTTTTCAAAGAAGTATAGTATTATAGTAAAAAACATAGAAAGGTAGTGGTAGTTTTGATATTGAAACCACTGGTAAAATCTCGATATATTTTTCAGCTTGAAGCGCTGGATAGACGAGTCAGCGAGCTTCATCCACAAAAAGAAAGGATTGGAAACAAACTCAGAAACGAACTGACTGGTTTCAGGGGGGAGCAGGCGTTAACGTTTCCACTGAGTTTACTTCCCGAAGCAGATTACGGTATCATTCACAACCCGAGATTGGGAGATTCCAATGATAAGTTCTTTGAAATAGATGTATTACTCCTCGCGCAATCCAATATCCTTTTACTTGAATCCAAAAATTGGTATGGCACACTGTTGTTTGATGAAGACAAACAGGTAATCCGCATAGGTGATACAGGGGTGGAAGAAGGACTCCCAAACCCGATACCTCAAGTTAAACTGCAAGCTTACCGCCTGAGGAAATGGCTGAATAAGCATGGTTTCCCACAAATTCCAATTCTTCATTTCGTTGTCATCAGTTATCCCACCACAATTATCAAACCGATGTTTCCACACCAGTCCATCCCGGAAGAAGTAATACACAGTAACCTTCTGCACCAAAACATCCAAAGATTAAACAAACAATATCAAACTTCTATTCTAGATAAAGGCGTCATAAACAAGTTGACATCACTTATCATGGAAAAGCATACTGATCCTGAAATCGATGTATTACACAAATTCCATGTAGCGGAAAATGAGCTGATACATGGGGTGTTCTGTCCAAATTGCCATGCTGTTCCAATGGTTCTGGAAAACGGAAACTGGCATTGTGGCAGCTGCAACCATTCATCCAAAGATGCGCATCTTTCTTCGTTAACCGATCGTAAGCTGTTGATTGGAAATAGTATTACAAATCGTGAAGCTAGAGAATTTTTACTGGTAAATTCCCCGTATCAAATGAAAAGATTACTGATACGGGGACAATATCGTTTTACCGGGGATAAAAACAAGCGGATTTATATTTTATAAGTGTAACTGTACCACAGGTCAACGCTCCGTATGTAGTAGCAAAAGAACCCACCCAAAAAAAGCCAACGCGCCGTACTTTTGGTGAAACCCGCCGTACTTTCAGCAAAACCCGCCGTACTTTGGTCCGGAACCGCCGTACTTTAGTGTGCAGCCGCCGTATAAAAGCCCAAACCCGCCGTACTAAACCAAAAAACCATCAGCCGGCATCAGATCGAAACTGGAAAACTTACCGCATGACAATTATTTTTATTAAAATGCAAAATATATATTGCAAAATGCTACGGCCTGACATATAATAAACTCACACATCACGAATGGAGGATGCGATATGGGTTTTTTTCGTAAAAACAACATGAAAGATGAGCGGGTCATCAATCTTCAGAATAAAATTTACAGGGAACTGTACATTCTTGTTCTGGTCATCTGTATGATATCAGCAATCATTAAGATTTTTTTGTATGGAATGGGAACGGATGCCATTTATACAGAGATGATCATTCTTTTAGCACAGGGAGTTTATTACGCGTTTCGTTCCGCGGGCATGGGGATTTTTTCCGATGAAGTGGAAATGCACGACCGCACCAGCAAAATGCCCATGGAAAAGAAAATGCTGATAAAGGGCTTGATTTTTGGGGTTGCTATTGCACTCTTTTTCGGAACGCGCAGTGCCATTTTATATGGTGAAAACACCGGTAACCCGATTTACACCTTTTTTCTGGTCATGTTTGTTTCCCTGATCATCTATGTGCCGTTCTTCGTTTTGGTACTTGTAATCAGTCACACTGCCATGAAGAAAAAAAGTGACAAAGCAGTGGAAAAGCAGCTGGATGACATGGATGAAGACGGTGATTCCGATGAAAAACATTAAACTGAAAATGGCCCGGGCGGAGCATGATCTATCACAGCAGGAACTTGCCGAACGGACAGGGGTTTCCAGACAGACTATCGGGTTGATTGAATTGGGAAAATATAATCCGACCCTGAGTTTGTGTCTGTCGATTTGCAAGGCACTGGGCAAAACACTTGATGATCTGTTCTGGGATGAAAAATAAATGAGGGAGTGGTTGTATAGTGGAACCGGTATTATCGCTTAAAAATGTTCACAAAAAAATAGGAAGGCAACAAATTATTGATGATGTTTCATTTGATGTTTATCCGGGTGAGATATTTGGCTTTCTCGGACCGAATGGGGCCGGGAAAACAACAACAATTCGCATGATTGTCGGGCTGACGAACGTTACGAAAGGTGACATTACCATTAGCGGGCAAAGCGTTGTACATGATTTTAAAAAGGCGATTGGGCATGTTGGCACAATTGTTGAGAACCCGGAAATGTATAAATATCTGACGGCTGAAAAGAACCTGATCCACTTTGGACGCATGAGCAGCAATGTTACAAAAGAGGACATCCAAAAGCGATTGGAACTTGTCAGGTTATCTCATGTAAAAAAACAGAAGGTACGCAAGTTTTCACTGGGGATGAAGCAGCGGCTTGGAATTGCACAGGCGATGCTGCACGGTCCGGATGTCCTGATTTTGGATGAGCCGACAAATGGACTTGATCCTGCCGGGGTTAAGGAAATGCGGGATTATCTCAGAAGGGTGGCGAAAGAAGAGAATGTCGCTATTTTAATCTCCAGTCACCTGTTGTCAGAAATTGAACTGATCTGTGACCGGTTTGCCATCATTCAGGAAGGTAAAATTGCCAAGGTGGAAAACGTAAAAGGAGAATCAGAACAACCAGCTAGAACCAGCTTTTTTACACTGGAGGTCGATGAACGAGACAAGGCACAAGAACTGATCGCTGATAGATTTCCATCCATCGACGTTCAGTTTCTGGAGGGTCGGCTCCGTCTTCAGGCAACAAAAGACCAAATGGGAGAAATAATCACATACTTGGTTGGAAATGAAATTATCGTCTATCAATCTATTTTGGAAAAACAGTCACTCGAAGATCGCTTTTTTGAAGTGACGAGTGGAGGTGTATCATAATGTTTTTTAAATTGATCGGTAATGAATGGATGAAATTGTTCAACAAAATCAGCACATATGTGATGTGCGGGCTGGTAATCCTGGGGATCGCCGCCACGGCAATATTTACATTTTACAATCAGCAGGATGAAAAACTTCCGGGTGAGGAACAGTGGCGTACCGAGTTGACACAGGAGAACAAGGAATTGGCCAAGGAGGAAAAAGAAGCAAATAACCCTTACCTGGAAAGTTACGCGATTAATCAGCAGGCGATTAACGATTACCGGCTGGAGCATGGTATTTCCCCGTATGAGAAGGAAAATGCCTGGACGTATATGGACACCAACATGAGTCTCGTACAACTTATCGGTGCATTCGTCATCATCGTCGGAGCAGCTATTATTTCACAGGAATTTAAAACGGGCACAATCAAATTGTTGCTTGTCCGATCAGCATCGAGGATTCAAATACTCGCAGCCAAATTTGTGACCGCTATTCTCTTCGGGCTGTTCCTGCTGCTGCTGCTTTTCGTGGTTTCGTTTGCGGTTGGAGGCCTTCTGTTTGGCTTTGATGGAGCAGCAACACATTTATCAGCAAGCGGCGGCGAAGTTTACGAGTGGTCGCGCACACTATACTTGGGCGTAAGTTATTTGTCCAGCAGTGTAACATTGCTGATGCTCACTGCGCTGGCCTTCATGATATCAAGCATTTTCAGAAGCGAAGCCATTGCGATTGCAGTTTCTATCGTACTGTTGTTTATCGGATCGATGGCAACGAACATGCTCGCTATTGTCACTGACTGGGCAAAATATTCCCTGTTTGCCAACACCAATCTGAATTTGTATTTCGAAGGTGGTCCAATTGTGGAGGGGATGACGCTGCAATTTTCAATCATCATGCTCGTTATCTACCTGGCTCTGTTTTTATCCCTGTCCTTTATTATCTTTAAAAAGCGCGATGTGAGTATATGAGGTGGTTTTGAATGGAAACGAAAATTGTAATCGGCGCCGGGGAATATAACAACAATCCCGGTTGGAGCCATACCAATGAAGATGAACTGGACCTGCTGCAGGAACATACCTGGCAAAACCGGTTTGCGGAAAATTCCATTACAGCGATTCTTGCTGAACATGTCTGGGAGCACCTTACCTATGACGAAGGACTGGAAGCAGCCAGGCGCTGTTACCGGTATCTGCAGCCGGCAGGTTATATCCGTTGCGCAGTGCCGGATGGTTATTTTCCGGATGAGTCCTATCAACAAATCGTTCAAGTAGGCGGACCGGGGCCGGCGGATCATCCTGCCGCCAGCCATAAAATCGTCTACAATCATCGAACATTAACAAAACTGTTTGAAGATGCAGGGTTTGAGGTGAACCTGCTTGAATACTGTGATGAATATGGCCAATTTCATGAAACGGATTGGGATATAAATGACGGGGCGATCTTCCGTTCCAAAAAAATTGATCCGAGAAATCAGGGTGGCATCATCAGGGTCCCATCCTTGATTTTGGATGCGGTTAAACGGTAATGTATGAATAAAACGATTGGGGAGCGGATGTCATGCAAAACATTTTTCGCCTGCAGGAGGAATCCATATGAAACTCGTCTTGTTGTTCGGACCACAGGCAGTGGGTAAAATGACAGTGGGACAGCAGTTGGAAAAAATAACCGGATTAAAACTCCTCCATAACCACATGACGATTGATTTGCTTGAACCATTTTTCGGATTCGGCGAGGAGATGTGGCGGCTTTCAGACATGTTTCGGATGGAAATTTTTAAGGCAGTTGCCAAAAGTGATCTCGATGGCCTGATTTTCACCTTCGTCTGGGCATTAAACCGGCAAGAGGATTGGGATGCGGTTAGGGAAATGTGCGACATTTTTTCGGATGCCGGGGCTGACATTTATTTTGTTGAATTGGAAGCGGATGTTGATGAACGGCTCAAGCGGAATAATACCCCAAACAGGCTGGAACACAAGCCGACCAAAAGGAATACGGCGTTTTCCGAAAAAGAACTGCTCCAATCCATGGAAAAAGAACGGTTTAATTCATTTGATGGTGAAATGAAGCATAAGAATTATATCCGAATCCATAATACCAATCTGAGTGCTGCAAAAACGGCGGGCATGATACAGGAAAAGTTTGGTTTATAAGAACCGATAATTAAAGGGGACTCGATATGTCTGATTTTATCGTACATATATTTCAGCATAGGGGAAACGCAGGAGAGATTGGGTTTGAATTGGGGAACAAGATTGCCGGAACCCCGATCATGAAGATGTTTGACGGAATTACGAGGCAGGAAATTGATACGAAAGAAATGGAACAAATCTATCAATCAATTGCACCCCATTTATTGGAAGAATTGTATGGGGTTGCGGAAGGTGCAAAGCTGTCCAGGTTAAAAGCTGCAGCGTTATTCAGCGGATATGATGTGCCCAGACCACAGGCACTTGGGTGTACAGCGATGATGACGAACACTTTTTACGTTCGGAATTATGATTTTTCGCCTGACTTGTATGATGGGTACTTTAGTTTGATACAGCCTGATGAAGCGTTTGCCACAGCAGGATATAATCTCCAGGTGCTCGGCCGGCATGATGGCGTCAATCAGCATGGGCTGGTGATCGGACTTCATTTTGTCAGCAATACCGGTTATACAACAGGGATTTCCGCATGGATGGCAGTGCGGATGGTGCTTGACACATGTACGACCGCGGACGAAGCTATCAATCTTTTGCGTGAAATCCCACATGCAGCTTGCTATAATTTTTCCATGTCTGATACATTCGGAAACATTGTTGTTGTGGAAGCTAGCCCTGAAAAGGTGATTGTTCGGCGTCATGAAGAATTTCTGACGTGTGTAAATCATTTTCAGGATGAGTCCATGCAAAAACAGAACAGACTTGAAATCGATAATTCATTGCATCGGCAGGCACACCTGGGAGGAATGGAACGCGAATTGTTATCGCAGAGGGGAGCGTTTAATTATTTTCGAGACCAGAATTCCCCTCTGTTCTATGAAGATTATGCCGGGTTATTTGGAACGCTGCACACGTTTTCTTATGAACGAGAGAACTCCAGGATTTTGACCGCCATCGCCAAAAGTGAGCACGTACTTGATTTCCATTTTGACCGATGGATATCCGGTGAAAATATCAACAAACATAGATTGGAAGGCATCATCGAAAATGGGTAGAAAGGAACATCAACATGACTCTGGAAGGAAATAATTCAGCACTATTTTTTTATATATTCTTTATTATTATGTCATTGGCTGCCAGTTATTTTTCCGGGTACAAAATGATTAGAATGACTGGTTATTTTGGCTCGCAGGTGTTTCTGGCATGCGTAATCAATTTATTCCTCACAGCATGTGCGGTTTTTGGCTGGTTCCTGGGTGTTTGGGGAACGAGCGAGGCATTGTTTTACGGTGGCCTTGTACTGGGTGGATGCCTGTTCATTGTCAGTGAGGCAGCACTTATCACGACAATGTATCTCAGGCGGGATAAACTTGAAGGAACAGAAGAGAGGGCGGAAGAAGGGTAGTGAACAGGTTATAATGCCTGTTTTTGTGGATAATTGTTCAGCTGAGAAAAGGAGGTTACGTATGCTGACAGAAATCAACGGCAATGAATTGGAACTGATTACCGGTGACATTACCAGGCAAACGACAGAAGCCATTGTAAATGCAGCAAATGGCTCATTGATGGGCGGCGGTGGTGTGGATGGCGCTATTCACCGGGCGGCCGGAAGTGAACTGTTACAGGAATGCAAGGCGGTCCGGAATGAACAGCTTTGTAGACGCCAATTGCCTGCTGGTGAAGTGGTGATTACCGGCGGATATCATCTTCCGGCAGATTATGTGATCCATACGGTCGGTCCAATCTGGAATAATCACAATGGAAAAGAAAACGAGCTGCTTGCAAACTGCTACCGAAATTCTCTTGAACTGGCCAGAGAAAAAGGACTGCGCAGTATTTCGTTTCCTTCGATTTCAACCGGAGTCTATCGGTTTCCACTCGAGCAGGCTGCCGGGACAGCTGTCCGAACGATAAAGGAATTTCTTTCAGACTACTCATTTGGAAAAGTGGTTATGACACTGTTTTCTGATCAGGACTATGATGTGTACAAACGTGAATTGGAAAAACTTTAAAATCCATGTTAATCGGGTTCTAACCGTGCACATGTAATGGTATAATGATTCAGAATAAACAATTTTGAAGAAGAAAGGGAGTCACTGATGTTTAAAAAGTTTGCTTCAGACGCATTGGGGTTGTCCGATATCGGGAAAATTATTGACCCGCAGGATTACGATAAAACTGATGCCGATGATTATGTGAGACATGAAGATGATGAACAGATTTACTTTTTGATTAAGACAAAAATGGATGAGTATTGCTTCACCAATGTGGCACTTATTCATGTTGACGGTGAGAAAGCAACTTCTTCCAAACGCACACTAAGACGCTATCCGTATTCCCAGTATACAATTTCAGATGTTTTGCTGGAAACAGCTGGAACAATTGATATGGATATCGAGATAAAATTCACATTAGGAAATATCCCCATCACTATCGATGTGCAGAAAGACCAGATTGACAGATTGAAAGACTTGTATAAAGCCCTGCTGTTTATTTCTGAACAAACACATGAAAACAGTATTATTCTGAATAAAGCAGAGCAAAGTTTGGATAAGGCTGCAACGATTCTGCACAATTCCCGTACATCGGAAGCCAATACAGCGGATCAATACAAAGCATTGACTGAATTCAGCTTTGAATGGTTTAAAAATGCCCGTGAACAATACCATGAAAAAGACTTCGGAGCAATTTTCGAGAAATATATAAATAACTAAAAAAGCTACTTATGCCGGATGGTGCTGCTGCGCTGTCCGGTTTTTTGTTTGGCAGTTAAGAAAGTATAAAATGCTTTCTTACTGCATAAGTGCAACTAAGGCTGTCACCTAAAGGCTTGGTGACAACCAAGTTTTCTAATCCTTTTTGAAGAGGATGAGGGATAAGAATTGTGCAGTAAAAATAATCTGAATTGGGAAGGGGATTCGGCTGATTTTGTCGAAATAAATCTCATCGGCAAAAGAAAAAAGGGGGGGTAGCATCGATTACTATGGCCCGGACGCTGGGTTTTGGATAAAGCTGTTCGGAATGCTTGGCTGGCTGGTGCTGGTAATCTTCGTATTTAATACGGTAATGCGAAAGGTGCTTCATGTAGAACGGAAAAAATTCTTTTCTTCCGGTCATATCAATGAAACACATAAAAAAGCGGATTGGTCATTACGGATAGTGTACATCATTCTTGTCCTGGTTTCGATCATTGTTTTCAGCAGCAACTATCAGCTTATGAAATATTCTGCACAGGTATCAATGATTTTAACGGTAATTTTTCTTAATTTAGGAGAGGTTCTACGGGCAATTATGGAGTTTAAGTATAAAAAAGGAAAAAACGATTACCTTTTGACGATTAACCAACTTATCTTTGGGCTTGTTGTCATGTATTATACGTTGAGTTCAGATGCTTTTGGATTATTTAATCTATGGTAGAAGGATAACGGAGGAGATAATAGATGGTCCAAACAAAAGTAGGTATTGATGCTGGCGGGACACTTACTAAAATTGCGTATCAAACTAATGGATCCATACGTTATCAATCGGTGCCGTCAGCCGATATGGAATATACTGTCGAGTGGCTGTCGAGTCAACTTGATAATCCTGATGTATGTGTCACTGGGGGAAAAAGTGAGCTGCTGACGAAAAAATGGCAGGCGCCTGCTAAAACGATGGTCGAGTTTGATGCAACAACAAAAGGCATCGAGTTTCTCGCAAATCACCAGGACCAGGCGCTTGTTGAGCCATTTCTGTTCGTAAATGTCGGCACAGGCACATCGATTCATGTGGTAAATGACGGCAAACAGGAACGGACAGGCGGATCAGGCATTGGCGGCGGAACATTGATGGGTCTTGCTCAATTAACAACGGGCATCCATGACTATAAACAAATCGTGCAGCTTGCCGGGAATGGTAACAGGGGAAACGTTGATCTCAAAGTGAAGGATATCTTTGAAGGAACACTTTCGCCAATTTCAGGTGATTTGACTGCAAGTAACTTTGGTAAAACAGAAAAAATGGCGGCATACGCCCCTGAAAATGCAGATATCCTGGCTTCGATCACCGGAATGATTGGGGAAGTAATCGTGTCTATCACCATCCCGACGGCAATGCAATATAACGTGGATCAAATGGTGTATATAGGTTCATCATTCCGCATGAATCGGCTTTTGCGGGAGACTGTCAGCAAGTATACCATCATGCTGGAGAAGACCCCGATTTTTTTGGAAAAGGGTGAATACAGTGGTGCAGTCGGTGCAATGCTGTCAATTGACTGAGCGAATTTGGTCATTTCACCAAAGAATATGTGCTGATACATAACTGACAAGTACATTTTCTTCATGACCAGTAGTTAGTGAAGGCGCAATTGTGAACTTCAGTACTTTAACAAAATATGGGACAAAAGCAGTTAGATTCACTCAAGAGATTAATTGTACAGATATATTGTACACTTTCTAATTTTAAAAGCACCTTTCCAAATTAGAAAGGTGCTTCCATTCAATACCTATCTGCGTCATGTCCTTTTTCAATGGCCTGATCTGGTGCTTTTTCACTGTCTTTATTTCCGAGCGGATTTTTGCTGGAACCGGACTTTTCCGCGTGTGCCAGTCCTTCTCTAAGCCGCTTGCCATACTCATCATCTGCTTCTTCCGCAAGGGCAACCATTTTATCCTGAATTCGCTTGTCACATTCGGCAAGATCACCGATTAGATTGGATATCAGCTCATCTTTTTCCCAATCGTCAAACTGTCGGTACGTTTCTCCTGCCTGTTTTGTATTGCTTTGGCGGTCGATCTTTTCACGAACAAGGTTCCCTTCCACTTTTGGCGTATATTCCTTGCCGGTTTGTTCTGCTTCTTTCAATCCGCCAATTGTTGATGGTTCATAATTAATATGCGGGTTTTGCTTAGAAGACTGGTCTGTTTCATAACGCATCTGTCCGCCATCCTGATTGGTTGCTACCCGTTTTTTAGCCGCATTGATCGGAAGCTGTAAGTGGTTTGCTCCAACACGATATCGTTGTGTATCTGAATAGGAAAATGTTCTTCCCTGCAGCATCTTATCATCGGAGAAATCGAGCCCGTCAACCAGTACACCTGTACCGAATGTTGCCTGCTCGACTTCGTTAAAGAAGTTTTCCGGATTTTTGTTCAGCACCATTTTTCCCACCGGCAGCCATGGGAACTTATCTTCCGGCCATAGTTTTGTGTCATCCAGTGGATCAAAGTCCAGTTCCGGGTGTTCCCCATCGCTCATTATTTGAACAAACAACTCCCATTCCGGATAGTCGCCCTTCTCAATCGCATCGTACAAATCCTGTGTTGCATGATTAAAGTTGGTGGCCTGAATCTCATTGGCTTCTTTTACCGTTAAATTTTTTATTCCCTGTTTTGGTTCCCAGTGGTATTTCACCAGGACGGCTTCACCATCGCTGTTCACCCATTTATATGTGTTCACGCCGGAACCCTGCATCATCCGGTAATTTGCGGGAATTCCCCATGGTGAATACATAAATGTCACCATATGAAATGATTCAGGCGAGCTTGAGCAAAAGTCAAAAAAGCGCTGACTGTCCTGAATATTGGTAACCGGATCCGGTCTGAATGCATGAATCATGTCCGGAAATTTCATGGCATCGCGGATAAAAAAGATTTTTATGTTGTTTCCAACCAGGTCCCAATTACCATCTTCGGTATAAAATTTAATGGCGAATCCACGTGGGTCACGGACTGTTTCCGGGGAATGCCGTCCATGCACAACCGTCGAAAAACGAACAAAGAGCGGCGTTTGTTTTCCATTATCCTGAAATACTTTTGCTCTGGTATATTTGGATGCCGGGTCTTCGCCGACTGTTCCGTACGACTCAAAATAACCATGTGCGCCTGCACCGCGGGCATGTACAATTCGTTCAGGCACTTTTTCGCGGTCGAAGTGACTTATCTTTTCAATATAATCATAATTTTCCAGTGTTGCAGGGCCGCGGTTTCCTACTGTCCTTATGCTTTGATTGTTGGTGACCGGATGGCCCTGTCTGGTCGTTAACGTGTCATCCTTTTCCAAATTTGTTTCTCTCTTATCAGCCATTTTGTTTCCTCCATTTCAAATAGTAAGTTGAACATAAAAAGCATTCTAAAAAATAGTCTTGCCAGAAATGACTAGGATAATCACGGTAATTGGATTTTCATGTGTTTGTCATTGCTTGAATCGGGAAATATATGGGTATTAAATATAGGGAGAAACATTTTTTATTAAATCATAGCTGAGCCGCTTTCACAGAATGGGAGTTTTTATGTTTGAAACAGATATCAGTCGGACTGATTCCTGCGCCTGAGCTGCCCGAGGATATAGTCAATAAGCTGGCTGGCAGTCTTGCATCTGCATTTTCAAGGCAAATTGACAGTACGATTTCCTGGAATGTTGAAGTTGTTCGTGATCAGCTTACGGGTGCTTCAGGAAGAGGCGATGAGATTATACAACGGGCGGTAACATTAAAAAAGGAGAACAGCTGGCATTATGCGATATGTCTGACGGACATGCCTATCTTCTCTGATAAAAAAGTTGTGCTGGCAGAGGATGATGACCGGTATGGTGTTGCACAGATTTCCTTGCCGGCGTGTGGTGCGTTCCCCTTAAAGACCCGTGTCAAAAAAGCGATTATACAAATGGTTGGTGAATTATATTTCCGTATGGACGGGGATAGTGGCCATTCGATACAAAATAATAAAAAGCTGTTAAGAAGCGGACTTGTTTTATCCCCAGTCAAAATGGTTTTGCCAAGCGAGCGAAATACCGGAGTCCGGTTTATTGTGGTACCAAGGATACAAGGGATTTTTCGACTTCTGGCAGGGATGACGTATGCCAATCGGCCATGGAGAATAATTCCGGCTTTTAAAAGTGTCGTTGCAATCGCCTTTGCCTCCGGTGCGTACGGGTTGGTTTTCACGACATTGTGGAGCATCAGTGCAGCATACGGTTATTTGCGGTTCATTGTACTCATGATAGTTGCAATGGCGGCGATGGTTACCTGGATCATTTTCGCGCATAATTTATGGGAAAAGAACTCCGTAAGAACCAACCGGAAGCTAACATTGCTCTACAATATGATAACAGTGGGAACGTTAACGACTGCAGTATTAGCCTATTACATCGTCATGTATGTTTTGTTCCTGCTGGCGGTTGTCTTTTTCGTTCCGCCTGATCTGTTTGAAAGCACAGTTGGACTTGGAGAAGAAGTTACTTCCGGCCATTTCTTTCAGCTTGCGTGGCTCGTCACATCCGTTGCAACTATTGCAGGAGCTATCGGGTCGGGTCTTGAAGATAACGAAGCAGTTCGGAAAATTATGTACGGGCATCGTCAACGGCAGCGCTATAAAGAGACAGAACATAATGAGGGTTTTTTGGAAGAATGAAGGCAGGGTGGTTTATGGACATCCCGCTTTCATAAAGTAATCACAATCATCCTGATTTCATAATATAGAAAGGATGGAAGCAATGGCGGAAAAATCCATCAGCATTTCTATAATCGTGGTATTAATGATTTTTTTACCCGGTTGCGGATCAACAGTAAAGGAGGACAGCTCAATGTCTGACAAACTTGCATTTCAAAAAACCAAAGTGGATGCTGCACCTGATAATGTTCAGGAATGGATCCGGCAAAACCGTTCAAAGCAACAGAATAAAGTGTTTCGTGAAAACGGGAAAACGTATGTTGTAATCCTGCTCGGTCAAAAGACAACAGGCGGTTACAACGTGGAAATGGAACAAATCCGTCGGGCCAAAACAGAAAATGGCAACAGCATTAATCTGGTGAGCTACAGTGTGACAGAGCCCGAGCAAGGTTCCATTAATATTCAGGTGCTGACATATCCTATGGCAATTGCAGTATTGGACGGTGAGGTGAAAGGAGAATTTCAATTTAAACGGAAGAAAAATGGGGAAAAATAAAGGGTTTTGGCACCTTTTCGCCGAATATATACACAGTGAAACGATGTTTATATCCAGGAGGTAAGATTAATGTCCAAGAAGGTATTGATTATTGCTGGTGATGCGGTCGAGGCACTGGAAATCTACTATCCGTATTTCCGCTGTCTGGAAGAAGGCTATGATACGGTGATTGCAGCAAGTTCCGCCAAGAAGCTGCATACGGTTGTCCATGATTTTGTCGGCTGGGAGACATATACGGAAAAAGAAGGCTATCAAATTGAGGCAACAGCAGGGTTCGATGAAATAAATCCGGAAGAATATGATGGACTGATTATTCCGGGAGGCCGGGCGCCGGAACATATTCGTCTGAATGAGCATATTCCGGCTATCGTCAGTCACTTTTTTGAAACCAATAAGCCAATTGCTGCCGTCTGTCATGCAAGTCAGGTGTTAACGACGGTTAAAGATCACCTCATAGGAAGGGAAATGACGGCCTATATTGCCTGCAAACCGGAAGTAGAAGCAGCAGGATCAACGTATATTGAAGAATCAAACCATACTGACGGAAATCTTGTAACCGGGCACGCATGGCCGGATGTGCCCGGATTGATGAAAGAGTTTATTCGACAGGTTAATAGTCGGTGATATTCCAGGCGGCCTTAACTTATGTTAGGCTGCCATATTTTTAGTGATGAAAAAGTAGTATGTGTTCCAATACATTATTGAATCTATATCGATTTTTGATAATATGAAATAAACAGCAGTTTACTGAAAATTCTACTTGATAGGGGATATGGAGATGACTGAAAAGGTAGTGCATGCAATTCAGGATGAATATCCGGATGATTTTTCTCATTGTTATGGATGCGGCAGGCTGAATGATGAAGGGTATCATCTCAGAACGGGATGGGACGGCAAACAGACGGTGACCGTTTATTCACCGAGACCTGAGCATACGGCAATTCCCGGATTTGTTTATGGGGGACTGATTGCATCGTTGATTGATTGCCATGGGACAGGATCTGCTTCACTCGCGCTGCACCGGAAAAATGGCCATGAGCCAGGTGATGGTGTGGAACCGCCGCGATTTGTAACAGCATCATTGGAAGTAAAGTTTGTAAAACCGACACCTAAAGAAGTACCGCTGAAAGCAATCGGCACCGTGGAAGAAGTACATCCGAAAAAATTTAAGGTACATACGGAAGTTTTTGCCGGTGATGAATGCTGTGCGAAGGGTGAAGTTGTTGCAGCAGTAATGCCTGCAACATTTGCACAAAAATAAAAAAACCATGCAGCCATCTGTTTTGCAGGTGGCTGTAACTGTGTATGCAAGATGAGACAGGGGGGAGATTTGTGGCCGATTATCATGTCAGGCAGCGTGTTGTAGCAAATGAACTGTATAAGCTCGAGAAAGGCAACTATATCGATAACCGTACATATAAACAAATACTAAGTGCACACAAACGCTATTATGAGCATCTGGAAGAAGCAAAGGGGCAGCCAAAAGAGGATCAAGGCAGGCAATCCGTAAAGCAGGAGCAATACACTGGGCAGGAGGAAACATCAATACCATCCAATTCAGTGCAGGAGACTTCGGCGCGGCCGGAATCAGAACGTGTTCAGCCACAGCCAAAAAAGGTGAAAAAATCTTTGTCATCAAAAGAAATCCGCGAACGTAATATTACATGGTCATTGATTCTTGGGGTAATCCTGTTACTTATTGGCGGCACGGTTCTTGCAACAAGTACATGGGATATGATGGGTCCCCTGGCGAAAACCGGGATGATTGCACTTGTTTCATTACTGTTTTTTGGTTTGGCTTATTTCACGAGAGTTGTCTTGAAGATTGAGAAAACAGCTTTTGCGTTCCATGTGCTTGGCGCCCTGTTTCTGCCGATTGTGATTATATCAGCGGGTTATTTTGAATTATTTGGCCGCTATTTTTCTTTTTCCGGTGAAGGACGCTTTCTGTTCGGTGCAGCCGGTAGTCTTGTCATATTGCCGGTTTATCTGCTCCTGGCAATCCGATTGGCTTCCAGGTTGTTTGTATGGTTTTCCTATGTCGTGTTAACCCTTTTTGCAGGCTTTGCTATTGCTTCCCTTAAACTGCCTGTTGACGGGTACTACTTGGGTATTATGCTGTTCAATGGCGCATTAATTTTTGGCTGCCATTACTTGAATAAATATGAGCGCTTTAAACTTTTCACAAAGGAATTTGTTGTTTATATCCAGGCAAATTTGATTTTGTCCACCGTGCTGATGCTCACTCTTTATGATCATGAACTGGTCCATGGATACAATTTGATGCTCACAGCCGTTTTGTATTTTTTCATGATATTTGTAACCAGTCACAAGGGCTATCATTTTGTATTCAGTGCTATGCTCGTATATGGTGCCTATCAGTTAATTGAGTTCTCTGCACTTGATGAGGGTGGAGCGGTTATTTATGCATTGCTCGGCTTTGTATTTTTGGCATTGCCAAAATATCTGGAAGGTGCGGGGGCCTTGCAAAAGGCATTCCGGGTGACAAGTGCGGTCGTTTCTGTGCTGGCATTTTTGTATATCAGCTTTGAAGGTATTTTGCTTCGGATGAACGAACCGTCTATGGTGCTGTTGATTGCTTATATCATTATTACAGCAAATTTTGTATTTTTAACCAATCAGGCTAAACGTCCGCTGTTTGCGTATTTGAGCGCGTCGTTTATGATGTCCGCTTTATATGAGGCTGTGCTGATCTGCAGGGATATGTTTGGATTTGAATCGATGGTTCTTCCGGTATTTATCGCGGGGTTGTTCCTGTATATTGTGTTCGGCTGCCGAATGAACGCGGGCTTTCTGGACCGTGTTAAACCAGCTGCACGTGATGTAGGCGGCGTCGTAATGTTCTTTTGTGTAATATCGGGTTATGTTGTGGTTTCCCCGTGGCAACTCGGCGTTATGTTTCTTTTATTGGCGGTGGCTGCGTTGGAAATGGACCGGTTTGAAAACCGCAAAAGTCTTATCGGTGCTGATGTTGCTGCATGGATTCATGCGGTAGCACTTGGATTTGCGGCAATAGCATTTTTATCTGACAGCAAAGTGCCATATCTTGATGCAATGGATGCTGCCAACTATGTGTTTGCCGGTCTCGTGATGTTGGTTGTGTCCATGGTTTGGAAGAAAACCAAGCGAAATGATTTTCATCGAAGTACTTTTTTTGCAGCACAGGGTTTTTATTTTTACGGTTTAGTGATGACATTTGGCTTTGCATTTGATGATGTCTTGCGAACGCTCGTTGTACTGGGCGGAGTTGGTATGGCTTATTTGGTTTACCGAAAAACAAATTGGCCGGCAATACCTTATGTGATCAGCACACTTTCACTGCTAGTTTATTTTACGGCGCTGTATGCGATTTATATCGAGGCTGATGTGACATCAGACTTGTTTCGATCACTGCAGTTCATTTTTGGGGCGCTGCTGCTTTTAGGAACAGGTGTTATTATCGGAAAGCGTGATCGTTGGCTGATGAAAAGTTTTCTGCTGATTGGTCATCTGTATTTGCCGCTGTCCGTATTGTTCACGTTCTTGTTCTCCGGCGAGCAGGCAGTTTGGGCCTTTCTGATCGCAACAGCTGTATACGCAATGAGTGTCTGGAAGGCGAAACCGGATGCAGTGGGAACGGTGTTTCTGTATTTCTGTGTTACAAGTTTCTGGGCTGCGGTATCGCTCGGATTTATCCTGCTGGAATTCGACGCGCTGGTACATTATGCCTTTTTCATAACAAGTGGTGTGGCAGGGGCAGCCTGGGTTCTTTCCGGAAGTTCATGGGACCGGAAAATTGCTTATTACGCTGTTCCGTTTTCGACAATCGGCATGATTGCGTTCCTGTCTGTTCAGCCATTTGCATTGCTGCCATTTGTGGTGTTGATTGGCTACACAATTGGACTGCTGTATATGATGCATATGGAGAAATGGGATTTTTTCAATCTTGCCCCATTAATCCTTCTTTACATCGGCGTTATCCAATTTTGTACAGAAAAGCTAACGTTTGAGAATGCGGAACAACTTGGTATAACTGTTTTTGCTGTCATGCTGACCATTGCGGGCTTTCTGTTATACCGGATAATTTTCCGCAACCCCTCAGTTAAGCAGGGGTTGCCGGTTATGGACTGGTATACGATTGTCGGGGTGCTGGCAATGATCAGCCTGTATATAGCTGCATCTGAAGTATTATGGACACAATTGCTTCCGGGTCTTCTCCTGTTCGGAAACTTATTGCTGCAGCGAAAACGTATTCCGCTGGCAGCACCGAAATGGGTTGTTTTTGCCGCTTGTGTATTCCTTTTGCAGCCATATTATACGGTGCTGGGCAATATATCATTACCGGATCTCCTCGAACGGGAGCTATATGTATTGCCCTGGGTTGTTCTGGGAGTCTTATTCAGAAAGATAGACCGCAACATGCATAAATCAGCTGTAACGTACACAGAATGGTCGGTTCTCGTTATCGTTGCATTACTGCTTGTGCAGGACGGTATGGCCAGTTCGACCATATATGATGCCCTGATTATCGGGGTGCTGTCACTCGCCTCGATGCTCGCCGGGACAGCATTTCAGCTAAAGTCGTACTTTTTTGTCGGTGCAGGGGTATTGCTGTTAAACGTTTTCCTGCAAACAAGACCATATTGGGGCAATCTGCCGTGGTGGGGGTACCTCCTGATTGCCGGATCAATCCTGATTACTGTGGCAAGCTATAATGAATGGCATAAGCAAAAAACAGCAAATGGAAAACAGACATTGCTTAGCGTATTCAGAAAAAAAGTGGTACAGAAGATTAAAAAGTGGGATTGATAACTGCAGGGGAGCTTTCATTAAGGACTAACGGCAGGATTTATAGGGAAACGGGTCGAATGATTTAAGACAGGAGGTAGTCGGGTGATGTCAACGGAAATTATGTATGATTATTATGTTGAAAAAATGGGGGAAGGTGACCCTGTTATCTTTTTGCCGGCAGCCGGATACCCAGGAAATGAAGGGCTGAATATAGCCGAGTATCTGGCAGAAGGCTTTGAAACACACATGGTGGATTTGCCTGGTATAGGGAAAAGCATGGGGATTCAAGCTCATCAGATTCATTCGTTAGAAATGGCGAAATGGGTGAAAGAATATCTGGACCAGCAGAAGTTTGATAAGGTGTCAGTTATTGGACACTCATTGGGCGGTGCCCTGGCATTGGCATTTGCTGTTCATTTTCCTGCCAGGGTGAAAAAACTGGTCTTGCTCGATCAAGGTCATAAACCGTTTCCGCGTATTCCAAGACGTGAATTTGGCATGTTCGCATATGCAGTTCCTCTATTAAACATTGCAGCAGCATTGTTTGGAAAGCCGATTTTAAGATTGCTGGAACCAATATTTTCAGACAACGACGATGCCGATTCGAATGAGAGAGTCAAACGGTTTTGTGAAATTTTTGCCATTGAAGAAAATAAATACATACGAAAGGCGCATGAACGAAATATCGGTTTTTCGGTGGATATGCTAAATTTATATTTTGGTTTTTATCGGTTACAGATGCCGAAGCTGCTTTCTCAGGTTAAGGTGCCGACATATCTGGCGTATGCAACATTTAAAGGGGTAGATAAACAGGAATACGAAAATACATTGGAACACGTGGAAAAAATGAAACGGCATACCCAGCCGCCAATCACCTACAGACCAGTTGACAGCGGGCATTATGTGCATTGGAGCGATCCGGCTTTATTACCTGATATGAAGTTATTTTTAGAGCAGCAGTGAAAATTATCCAGACAGAGGAGGGATATGTCGTAAAGGAGGTTGGTGTGGACATATTAATGGGAGTTCGCACGTTTGAGGGGGAGGTTTGCAGCCAACACACACATATACTGCTGCAGAAGATGAGCGGATTTCGTATGCTGTATTGCGTTTGCTCCGACGTGACGTGATTGAAATACAGGTTTTGAGAAAATGGCTGCAGCAGTTTGCCAGCAACAATGGAGAGGAATGGCTATCCTGCTTGTCCTCGGCACACATGGCCAGTACATATGTCAATGTAAAGGGTTTTTTGCGCAGTTTGTATTTTCAATTGCTGCTTGCTGGAAATCCGCCTCCAGGTACTGAAAAATTTAATCTGATGCTGGTTGATACATTGAAAGAAATGAACTTTTGGATTTAGCAGATAATAAAGTATAAAACTTTCTTACTGCATAAGTGCAACTAAGGCTGTCACCTAAAGGCTTGGTGACAACCAAGTTTTCTAATGAATGAATCGATTCGCAAAAATTACTAAGGCGTGGAAAGAAAGGGGGATGTTCTTATGAGTGCCACAAATCTTCATGAACCCATTCATCGTTCCAATCAAACTACTGAGCAGCTAAAGGGTTGCTTAGCCTTTTTTAAGTGGTTGTTTCTGCTGGTTGCAATCGTATTGTTGGCAATCATGATTTTTAAAATAGATGATACGGATTCATCCGGTTTGCGAATCTTATGTATTATTGTTGCGGCTATTTTTGGAGTCCTTGCTCTATTTGTACATTGGTTTTCCAAAGATGGGGAAGTGGAAACACACTTTGAGCTAAACGAGACTGGAATACATGAATACGCAATTAATCATAAAACGAGAAAGGAATCGGAATATCATCTTTTGTTTGAGGATATTGATAAAGTATTAATCGGCAATTATGTGAATCACATCAATTTCCCTACCGGACAGGGAGTTGATTTCAACAGATTCGGAGCATTAATTATTTTGATAAATGGAGCGGAGTCGTATTTTGAAAAAGCGGAGAATATGGATGAGTTTAACGATTGGGTAACACGTCTGGAGGATAAACAATGTCCCATATATTTTACAGATTATAATTTGGCTCCGGCACTCAGGGACAGGTCAACACATTATGTCGATTTCACAAAGATTAAAGGTGTGCCGTGGAGCGACATAACGGAACCCCCTCCAGTAGGCCAGGAAAGCAGGCGGAATCCTTTTCTCACTTGGGAACATGAAGGCGAATTAAAAGATCCAGGGGAAAAAGAAAGAAAAGAGGTCACAAGGAAAGCAGAGAAACTAAGTGTGATTGCACTGTTTGTTTACGCGCTCTTTGCAGGTGCGGTGATTTTACCGGGTTTGCCCCTGGACGGGGAAGGGGCATATGAAACGAGTAGTACCATATTATTTGGTATAACGATGGTCAATATATTGATACCGAGTGTTCTGGTGTATTGGAGAAACTATACAAAATGGCGCTTGCCGCTGCAATATCTGGTAGTGGCCATAATCGGCAACAGTATTGCTTTGCTCATTATTTCGCTGGTGACGCATGCCGACTTTGTGTTTTGGCCAATTCTGGTAATGAATGTAACCAATTTGTTGTTGGGGTGGTTTCCGGCACTGATTGCGGTGAAAATGATTAAGGTTATCTTTGAATTTTTGACCAATCGGAGCAGGTAGGATAACAGCGGCAATCAGTTTTTCTCAATTGTCCACACACGGTCATGATTCGAATTTTGCGGGAATTTTTCACCTGACTCCAGTTTAACGATTTTTGGATCGCTGACACTTGTTCCAGTTTCACCGATTTCTTTATACACACCGTTTTTTGGCGCTTTTTGCCCGAAACGAAAATGACTGTATTCACCCATTAATAAACACTCCTTGTAAATTGTTTTACTTTTAGTATGGCTTTCAAATGGTGTATTATTCGTTAAAATGAAGGATAATGATGCTTCCCGCCTAAAAAAGGAGGGTGACGCGCTGCAACCTGGTTAGGTTTTAGAAAAAAGTAGTTTGATGGGCAATAAGAAATGAAACTTTTTGGCTGTTAAACAGTATTACATAATAGGACTCATTTTGGAGGTTAAAAGATGCTTACTATTCCAGAGGAACTTTTGCTGCTTGCGCTTAATGATGATAAGGGAACGGTTGTCTTTTCAGCCGGGAGTTCGTTGAATTATGGCCTGGCTGGTGCAGCTCTTGCTGAACTGACCATAGAGGAACGAATTGGTTTAGAAGACAAAAAAGTTGTGGTAATTGATGAAACGCCAACGGGTAATAAGGTGAATGATGCAGTTTTACAACAAGTAATCGAGGCAAGGAAGCCAAAAAGTGTCAAACGCTGGGTACAGAGTATGAACTATCGAATGGGACAATGGAGAAAAGATATGCTGCGTGATTTGGTGGATAAAGGTGTGTTGGAGGAGAAAGAGCAAAAAATTCTGTGGGTATTTAGCCGAAATACTTATCCCACGGAAAGAGATGTGCCGGAACAGCAAATACGCCAACGGGTGCATGCAAGTATTTTCGGTGATCAGAAACCTGATGCAAGAACCGCTATGCTGCTCAGCTTAATTAAGGCTTGTAACCTTATCAATGAGGTGTTTTCTACAAGGGAAAAGAAAGAAGCCAAAAAGCGGATTGATCAAATTAGTAAGAATAATGATTATGGTGATGCGGTGAAGGTTTCAATAGATGCAATGCAGACTGCCGTAATCGCTGCCTGTGCTGCAGCTGCGGCCAGTTCAGGTGGCAACGGTGGAGGAGGCGGAGCATAGAAATATCTAAAAGAGTCACCCCCGGCAGATTAGCTGGAAGTCGCGCGAGCACACTGCCATTTCGAGCGACCCACTGTCTGAATCGAGCGAGCGCATCTTGTTTTCGAACGAACCTGTGGTCAAATCGTGCGAGCTGTACTTGAACTCGAGCAAGAACCGACTAAACCAGGTAAGTATTATTTAAATCACTCGCCAAACTAAAACCGCGCAACCTTAAAAGTGTTACGCGGTTTTTACTGTTATTCTATTCTGCTTTACCAACGACAGTCAGTGTCGCTTATTAAGCCATAACACACCGGATTTAGCAAGGCGCGGGAGATACCCGGTAACCGATCGGGTCATCATTTCCCCGAATCCTTCTGAGCTTCCAAGCGAACCGAGTGTTCCCTTTAATTTTATCTCTTTCGGCTTGTCTGGTTGGTTTCCGTTTAAAACAGCCGTAATAACTGCTGCAACCCGCTCTCCTTGTTCACCCGCTAGCTGTCCGCTCGGGGAATGTTCGGATGATGCACAATCGCCGACGACATAGATGTTCGGTGACTCAGGAATTTGAAAAAACTCATTGACGACGAGCTTTTCCTGTCTGTCCTTTTCAAATGGTAATGCACTTGCAATATGGTTCGGTTTGACTCCGGCAGTCCATACCGTCACATCATTCACGTAACAGATACCATTGTTGCAAACGCCATCTTTCTCGACATATTCGACGTTGGCATGGTGAACAACTTCCACGTCCCTTTTCAAAAACCAGTTTTCCACATAGTTTTGAATTTTTGTGTCAAAAGCTTTTAACACGGAAGCACCGCGATCAAGCAGGCGAATATTCAAATCCGGTCTGCTTTCTCTGATTTCGGAAGCTACTTCAATACCACTCAGTCCTGCACCAACAATTGTTGCCTTTCCGTACGCTTTCAGGTTGCCGATTGCCATCCCGGCACGACGGGCTGCGCCAAACGATTGAACGCTCTCCGTAAATTTGGATGCGCCTTCGATCCCATGGTAGTCGTCTTCACAGCCGAGTCCAATAACAAGATAGTCAAATGGTACCGGCTCACTACGGTCATGAAAATTAATCTGCTGTTGTTCATTATCGATTTCCTTGATTTCGGCATAGATATAGCTGACTTTTTCATGTTCCGGAAACTCCATACGGACATCTTTATCAGCAGATGTCCCGGCAGCAATCGTGTAAAATTCCGTTTTTATAGAATGATACGGGTTCCGGTCGATGACGGTGATATGAACATCCTCAGGAAGGTTTTGTTCAATAAGTGAAACAACAATTCGAAGTCCGCCATAGCCACCGCCTAAGATGACTAAATTTTTCATAGCAAAAACCCCTTATGTACATATAAATGCTCTCACTGTTAAGATTACCAAAAGTTACTCCAGAAGACTAGGAAAAGCATGGAATTGTTGTTTTTTGTCGGATAATACCAAATTAGAACAAGGCAAACATGTAGAATGGAGTGGAAAAGTTAACGTTATGACCACTATTGATTATGGTGCAGCAATCTTTTGAACAGTTAGGTGATTGTAAGTGGGGCAATTAACTTACAGAGGGAAGAAATGAATCTTCCCTCTGTATAAAATTATTACTTTATTGATTTTTAATGACCTTTTCCATCGAATGAATTCTTCCAAGGTGGTTTGCTTCATGGAATGCTGCCATTACAGCCAACTCCCCAACTGTCTCATTACCGAGAAAAGGCTGTGGTAATTTTTCATCGAATTTCTTTGCAGGAATTGAATTTAATCGTTCCAGCTGTTCCTTCAACTGCTGCTCCAACTTTTCCACAGATGGCACATTATCCGGCCAATCAGCAGGTTTTGACCCGGGTCCGAACAGGTTTTTATATTCTTCGGGTATGTTATCTGAGTTGTCCGGAAAGCCAAATAAAAATTGCTCTGTTACCGTCAGAATATGACCGATATGCCAATGGATGGTGTTGTTGAAACCAATCGGCTGGACATCAATACTTTGCGGGTCCAGACCGCTTATTTTTTTCAACAGCATATTTCTTGTTGTGTTGAACTGTGTGTACATTAATTCACTCATCGTAATTCCTCCCTTTCTGTCTACCATACTAATTTCCTTTCTCAGATTAAAATAAAACATCTTGACTAAAAAATGAAGAAAGCATATAATACAAACAAATGTTTAATTTCTAAACAAGTGTTTTAACCAAGGAGGCCGGTTTCGTGAATGAACGGGAAAAAAAGCTGCTGACGCTAATCAGAAAAAATCCATACGTTTCCCAGCAGGAGCTGGCTGATACGCTGCAAATGTCGCGTCCCTCTGTTGCCAATCTCATATCGGGGCTTGTTAAAAAAGGGTATATTCGCGGTAAAGCGTATATTTTAAATGACAGTAAGCCTGTCATTTGTATAGGCGGCGCAAATGTAGATCGGAAGTTTTACGTAAAAGATTACTTGCAGATGGGCACTTCCAATCCAATTCATGCAAATCAGACAGTCGGAGGGGTTGCACGCAATATTGCGGAGAACTTTGGGCGGCTTGGTATGGAAACAACCTTGCTTACGACTGCGGGTAGAGATGCTGAGTGGGATTTGATTGAGGAGGTATCATCTCCGTATATGACACTTGATCACGTGAATCATTTTTCCAATCAAAACAGCGGGTCATATACTGCTATTTTGGACAAACAGGGTGAATTGGCAGTCGGATTTGCGGATATGGACATTTTTGACCGGATGAATCCGGAGTGGCTGCAGAACAGTGCTTCAATATTGAATCAGGCAAAATGTGCAGTTGCTGATTTGAATTGCCCGAAAGATACATTGCAACTGCTGACACAGTTAACGGCTGCACAGGAAATTCCGCTTGTTTTAGTAACTGTGTCGGCACCAAAAATGCAAAATATGCCGGAAAAATTGGAAGGCGTGACATGGGTTATAACAAATCGCACGGAGTCTGAAGCATATTTTGACTGCAAGCTGACAAGCGAAGAATCGGTTCAAAAATGGCTTGACGCCGGCGTGGCAAATGTTGTGGTAACAGAAGGAAGTGAAGGAGCGGCAGTCGGTAATCGTTCTGAGGGTATTCACCTTGTCCCTGCATTGAAAATCGATGATGTATCAGATGTAACTGGTGCAGGGGACGCATTTTCTGCGGCAGTCACTTATTCATGGCTGGAAGGGGAGGACATTTTCAGTTCTGTGAAGGCTGGAATCGTCAATGCCAGCAGAACGTTGCAATCCTCATTTACTGTTAGACAGGATTTATCAGCGAAAAAATTACGCGAAGATATGGAGGAAGTATTATGAAGGAATATGTATCTTTATCAGAAGAAGTGATGGCTGCAAAAGATCAGGGAAAACCGGTTGTTGCATTGGAATCAACGATCATTTCGCATGGCATGCCATACCCGCAAAATGTACAAACAGCACGGGAAGTTGAGCAGATTATTCGCGACCGCGGCGCAGTTCCGGCAACGATTGCAATCTTTGAAGGGAAAATAAAGATTGGCCTGAGTGATGCGGAACTGGAGGATTTCGGCAAAAGTGAAGGAGTTGCCAAAGCATCAAGACGTGACTTGCCATACTTACTTGCTACCGGACAAAAAGGTGCAACAACAGTAGCGGCAACGATGATCTGTGCTGAACTTGCCGGTATCCGCATATTTGTTACTGGCGGCATTGGCGGAGTGCATCGCGGTGCAGAAACATCGATGGATATTTCTGCTGACCTTGAAGAACTGGCCAAGACGAATGTTGCGGTTGTCTGTGCAGGTGCAAAATCAATTCTCGACCTCGGTTTGACGATGGAATACCTGGAGACTAAAGGTGTACCTGTTATGGGATATCAGACGGATGTTCTGCCTGCCTTTTTCACACGGACAAGTGCCTTTCCGGTGAATTTCAAAGTAGACGATGCAGCGAGTGTCGCACGGACATTAGAGGCAAAATGGGATTTGAATCTTAATGGTGGAGCAGTTGTTGCGAATCCTATTCCGGAAGAACACGCGATGGACGAAAGGGCTATTACAAATATTATCAATACAGCATTGAAAGAAGCAGCAGAAAACCATATTTCCGGTAAAGAGGTAACGCCATTTTTACTCGCCAAAGTTACCGAGTTAACTGGTGGGAAAAGTTTGGATGCCAATATAGCACTGGTCAAACACAATGCAGCAGTTGGTGCAGAGATTGCCGTCCAGCTTGGTAATTAAGGGACCCCTTTGGTATGACTCGCTGAACAAAAGGCCAGGCCGCTGAATGAAGTGAGAAACGCACCGAACAAAAGGCTGAACCCGCCGTATAAAAAGCGACACTACTTGCTGAAGTTGTTCATTTAAATAAAAAACCACTCATGAAGTTAAATTCAGAGTGGTTTTTTCACAAAATTGTCGAGGCTTAATCCATCAGTTCACTAACAATCTCATAGGACCGTTTGCGTGCTTCATGGTCATAGATTTGTGCGTTCACGATTAATTCATCTGCCTGTGTTTCCTCGATGAATTTTTCCAGTCCGGCTTTCACTGTTTCCTTGCTTCCAACAATAGTCGCGCTTGATTCAATGGATTTCGCGACGGCTGCTTTTTCCATATCAGACCAAACGCTGTCAATGTTTTCAATTGGCGGCTGCAGTTTGGTTGGCTGGCCGCGGCGAATACTTAAAAATTGCTGCTGTTGTGATGTCGCAAGGTACTTAGCCTCTTCTTCGGTATCAGCAGCTATAATATTAACACCTAGCATGGCATATGGTTCTTTAACCTTGTCAGATGGTTTAAAATTATCACGATACAGGTTCAGTGCAGGGATCGTATAATCCGGTGCAAAGTGGCTTGCGAATGAAAACTGCACCCCCAGCTCAGCGGAAAGTTGTGCACTGAATCCGCTTGAACCAAGCAGCCAGATTGGGATATCGAGTCCTTCTCCGGGAACAGAACGTACACGGGCTGTTCCTGCAAAATAATTCTGCAATTCTTCAACCTGCATTGGAAAATCCTCCACACGCTGATTTAACGTACGGCGCAATGCATAGGCCGTTGCCTGGTCACTTCCTGGTGCACGTCCAAGTCCGAGGTCAATGCGCCCCGGGTATAGGCTTTCCAGTGTACCGAACTGTTCAGCGATGACAAGTGAGGCATGGTTTGGCAGCATGATTCCACCTGAACCTACCCGAATATGGTCAGTTACTCCGGCGAGATGCCCGATAAATACGGATGTTGCCGAGCTGGCAATGCCCGGCATGTTGTGGTGCTCAGCCACCCAATACCGATTAAATCCAAATTTTTCTGCAGCCTGAATCAGATCCGCACTGTTCTTAAAGGACTCGACAGGGGTGCCTTCCTCCAGAACAGGTGCCAAATCCAGTACAGACAATGGTATATTTTGAAATGTTTTCATATGAACTCACTCCTTATGGAGAAATGATACGTCCTTTGGATGCAATCTTCCAATATTCTGCCTAATAATTTAACTTGAGAGGATACGTAATTTTTGGTCAAATCAATATAAAATTTGCTGTTAGAACCTCTGAGTTCGCCGATCGAATCCATGTTTTCGCCGTTAGACAGTCGGTCCTATTCCATGAAGTTCTTACTGCCGGATAGATGGCGTCATGGACAAAGCGGGTTGATGTTAATCAGCCCATAATGGTCGGTTCACTTGACTTTTATCATTTGCCTCATTGCCACTCATCCATTAATATAGTACAATAAAAGAATTGCAACGTTTGAAATGAGGGTAAGTATGATGAGTAAACCATCCATTTATGGAATGACATATGAAAAATTGACTGATTGGCTATTGGATCATGGCCAACGTCGCTTCCGGGTTGATCAGGTATGGAACTGGCTGTATAAGAAGCGCGTGGCAACCTTTGCTGATATGAAAAATGTCAACAAAGAGACAATTGAATTGCTGGAAGAGAATTTTGTTCTGCACACACTGGGTGAGGAAATTAAGCAGGAGTCATCTGATGGCACGATTAAGTATTTATTCAGACTGGCAGATGGAAATGTAATCGAAACGGTATTGATGCGGTTTAATTATGGTCTTTCTGTATGTGTTACGACTCAGGTTGGCTGCAATATCGGCTGTTCATTCTGTGCGAGCGGGCTTTTGAAAAAAAGCCGCGATTTATCCGGTGGAGAGATTGTTGAACAGATTATGAGTGTTCAGAAGCACCTGGATGAAAAGGGTGAAGGCGACCGTGTCAGTCATATTGTTGTAATGGGAATCGGCGAACCTTTTGATAACTTTAGCAATTTGATGGATTTCATCAATGTGGTGAACGATGATAAAGGACTTTGTATCGGCGCCCGGCACATTACCGTGTCAACAAGTGGTCTGGCTCATAAGATTTATGAATGGGCGGACACAGGCACACAGGTTAACCTGGCAATATCGCTGCATGCTCCAAATAATGAACTGAGAACACAGATCATGAAAATCAATCGGGCGTTCCCAATTGAAAAATTGATGGCTTCGGTTGATTATTATCTGGAAAAGGTGAATCGGCGAATAACGTATGAATACATCATGCTGAAAGATGTGAACGATCATAAGTCGGAAGCAGAGCAATTGGCTAGGCTGCTGCAAGATAAGCGTCATCTGAGTTACGTAAATCTGATTCCATACAACTCAGTTGATGAGCATAACCAGTACCAACGGAGTGATTCTGCTGCAATTCAGGCGTTTTACGAAACGTTGAAGGAAAACGGTATAAATTGCGGTGTCCGCTGGGAAAACGGTGCAGACATCGATGCCGCATGCGGACAGCTGAGAAGTAAGCAAATTAAAAAGAAAAATGCAGTATAAGAAGAGTGCCTGATTTTCAGGCGCTTTTTTTTGGCAGATAAGATAGTATAAAACTTTCTTACTGCATAAGTGCAACTAAGGCTGTCACCTAAAGGCTTGGTGACAACCAAGTTTTCTAACAGTAAATACGTTATACATAAGTGAAACGATGGGATCTGTGTAAACTTTTGTCGAAAATGCTATCGTTTTGTAATGCTGTCAGCGGCCCGAATTTTGCAATTAGTTCTTGTTATGTGTACTAGTATGCAGTTCGATGCAAAATATCGCTCCCTCATTTAAAAGGGGCGATATAGAGCCGCTTGTCGCGTTTTTCGACAATTATTTCTGTTATCTTAACAAGCTCTCTGGAATGAATAGCTTCATGCCTTCCTCGATTTTTGTCAAACTTCTAAAATTTGTTATCTATTCTCCTAGTATTTTCTAAACAATAGAAGTCACACTATTTCCAATCCAATAGAAAATAATATAAAATGCTCTGTGTACATATTTGTGTTCTTGTACACAAATATGTTTACAAATGTGTACAATATTGTTTTCTTGTACACAAACAAGTGTACACGTTGGTTTAATAATGTTTGCATAAATGTGTGCAAGTGTACAAAAAAGAATGCGCTTAAAGTCTGATTGCAATTTTATATACAATCTATTAATCTTAGATAGAGATTGAATTTTAGAGAGGAGAATCATACGATGGCAAAATCAAGAATTGCTGCGGTAGATGTAGGAAATGATGCCCTGAAGGCGAATTTTGGAAAGATGGAAAGCAGTATTTATATACCGAATGTAATTGCAAGGGATATTGAAGATCGGCCGGTAATCGGGATAGAGGATCTTGATGAAAAGGAGCCGCTTGATAATTTACATATTCGGGTCCACTCCCCTGCCCTGGAAGAAAATAACGCAATTTATCGTGTCGGAAATCTTGCAACCAAAACAAACAATTCAACTGAACTTGATCCGGGAAGCAGTAAATCGGAAGCAGATCAGACTCTGATTATGTTGTTTGCATCCATTGCATTTGATGCTGTAAGTGGAGAAACATTCAGACCGGGAAAAAATGATGTGATCGACGCAAATTACACATTGGGAACGGGACTTCCGCTTAGAGAAGTTAAAGAAGGCAAAGATGTTGGATACCGTTCACAGTTGCTTGGATCCGTTCATCAGGTTGAATTTTTAGTAACACCAAAACACCAGGGTAAAAAAGTAAATATTAAGTTTGATGAAGTGAAAGTCTATCCGGAAGGCTTTGCTGCATATGTCAACTTAATTATGGACAACGATTTGAACGTTATTAATAAGGATCTGATTGATAAGCAAATTCTAATTCAGGATATTGGCGGCCTTTCGACTGATATTGCCGTAATCCGCAATCGGAATGTTGATGATGATAAGGCGCAAGGTTTTCACTTGGGTGTTGCTGAATCATTGGAGGAAATTCGTGAAGAAATCCGTACCAAACATGGGGTTGAGCTGGACAGCCGTCGTGATGTGGTTGATATTATAACCAGAAAAAATGACCGTCATCACATCATGGTTAAAGGAAGCAGGACAAATGTCCATGATATAACCGATCGTATTTTACTGGAACTTGCCAAAAAAGAGTACAGATATTTGCGCAATGTATGGCAAAAGAATTCACAATCGGAAATCTGTTATTTTGTCGGCGGTGGTTCTGCTGTGTTGAAGGATTATTTGAAAGCATTAAATAACAAGTTGGACGGTTTTAATATCGACTTCTTTGAAGATGAAAATGAAAGCATCTGGATGATGGCGAATGCGTATTATAAGCTGATTACGCAGCTCATCGGGGAAAGTGCCCCCAAAGAAGAGACGAAGGGGAAAACAGCAGCATCAAAGGAAAAGTAGGGTGATGGTATGCGTGAAGCGAAAAAGAGTATTGAACGGGGGCAGTCAATAACATTTCGTGTCCCGTCAGATACACCTGATTACCTGTTAAAGCAATTGCAGAAGTTGAAGGAGACGGAGCGGCGCAATTTTTCCAGTGAAATCGCTAAATTTGTATTGCGCGGTGTCAATGAAACCTATGCGAAAAAGAAGGAAACATTGACTATTCCTCTCCCGAAACAACTGACAAAAGAGCAAAAGAGCTGGCTGAAACACGAACATTCTGAAGCGATGGTTGGCACCATTTTATATCAGTTGCTCCAGGATCCGATGCGCGCAACTTCTATTCTGGCATCGCTTAACATTGATGCACCTGCAATGGATGTGCCCGTATCTGATCAACCTGATGAACAGACTGAAACGGCAGCTGCAATGGAAGAAAGCAGCAGTTCGTTGGATCTGGATGATGTTAATCTGGGCGACATGGAAGACATACATGTTGAGGATGAAGAAGAGCCGGAGCGGGAAGAAGAAAATCCACTCGGCGACTTTTTCTCCAGAATGAATAAGTAGGAAAGGAAGTCCATCTATGGAGTGGGCTTCCTATATACCTACATAAAAAAGAATCCAGCTGCGAGGTACCCGGCGATTGATATCCCGGCACCAATTGCGCAAATCTTCAGCTTGTAGCGAGCGTATTCGACAAGCGGCATATCCAATATTGACGCAGTCGTAATCGTTGTGTCGCCGAGCGGGGAGGTCATCGCCCCGAATGAACCGCTTGCAAAAACCGCTCCGACCGTCATTGCAACAGATGCATCTGCTGAGACCGCCAGTGCAATACCAAGTGGCATGATCAGGCCCCATGTACCAAAGGATGAACCAATGAAATAGCTTATAGTAGCACCAATGGCGAAAATAATAGCTGGTATCGTGAAGTCGGGTAAATATGATCCAAGTGTTGAACTGATAAATTTGGAAAACCCTAGATCCTCTGCAACAAGCGATAACGACCAGACGAGAACAAGCAGGATGATTGCCTGCATCAGTTGATTACCGCCATCAAAAAAGTGAAAAATCAGCTCATCAAGCGGCTGCCGGCGAATGACATAATAAACAAACGTGATAATAAGGGTGATGAAGATGGCCAGCAGCATAACAAATGTGGCATCTGCCTGCGAAAAAGCTTCAAAAACAGAATCGGCACCATTGGATATACCACTCTCCCAAAGCAAATAAATGGTTAAACCTAAAATTAGGATCAATGGTACGATCAAATTCCATGGCTGTGCCTTTACCATGGACAACTCCTTTTTAATACCGCTGCGGTGCGGGTCCTGCTTCTCTTTATCTTGCTTTTTCTTCTCCTTATCACCTTTTTCGGAAGACGATTTAAACGTCCATATCAGCCCGATAATCAGCATGGCGATTGCATAAAAATTAAAAGGGATACTCAGTAAAAATACTTGGTAAGGATCAAGGTCAAGATTGTATTTTTGGATACCCCCGGAAATAAGTGAGATCATAAAACCGACAAAAGCGGTTGCTACAGGCAGCAGAACAATTACGGAACCGGTAGAGATGTCCATGGTAAAGCCGACCTTTTGTTTGCTCAGCTTCATTTTTTCCATCAAAGATTTGATGACAGGGCCGATCATCATGATCCGGAACATCGGCATCATGAACGTAAATGGCAAGGTCAGCCATATTAAGCCAAGCAGGCCTCGCTGTGATTCAATCCGCTCTCCAATCCATTCCGAAAAACCTTTTATACCACCGGATATGCGCATCATCCCGATCAGACCGCCGAACAAATACAAAAACCCGATAATTTTAATGTTATCCGCATTTGATAACGTCGTAACGATGTATTCGACTGATTGCTGTGATCCGCCAAGTATACTGAACTTGACCAGAAGTGCCCCGACAAGCAGACCCAGAACAAGCCCGGGCAATATTTTTTTTAGCCAGATTGACAGTCCGATAACAATGATAAAGGGTATTAAAGACATCCATGCCTGTTCCATTTTTCCGCCTCCTTCCACTGTTAACTTTTCCAAAATAAGTCGTTTCATGCGAAATAAGAAGTGGATATTTCTGCTGTTCGATATGAGGAAAAAGTTTGATAATGGTCACTTAATACGCTATATTGGAAATTATAAGATAATTTTTAAAATGGGGGTCGACTGAATGAATGAACAGATAGAGAAGGTAAAAGAAAGTATTGGGAAAGTTCTTTTAGGAAAGGAGAAAACAGCTGAACTGGTGATGATCGGATTACTTTGCCGCGGACATGTGCTCTTGGAGGACGTGCCGGGAACAGGTAAAACGATGCTGGCGAAAAGCATTGCGAAATCCATCAGCGGTAATTTCAAACGAGTCCAGTTTACGCCGGATGTCCTGCCGAGTGATGTGACGGGAATACAGTTTTTTAATCCGAAATATCAAAGCTTTGAATTGCGCCCGGGTCCTGTGATGACAAATATATTACTGGCTGATGAAATAAACCGTGCCACACCAAGAACGCAATCAAGTCTGCTGGAAGTGATGGAAGAACAGCAAGTGACAATTGAGGGCGAGACACTGCCCATAGAACCGCCGTTTATTGTTTTGGCGACACAGAATCCAATTGAATCACAGGGTACATTTCCGCTACCGGAAGCACAGATGGATCGCTTTCTGATGCAGATTCGGGTCGGGTACCCAACACGTGATGAAGAAAAAGAGATGATGCATCGGTATCGGAGAGCGCAACCGATTGACACACTGGAGGAGATTTTTTCACCTGAGGAGATCATAAATCTGCAGGAGCAGGTGAAGGAAGTGGAGATTTCGGATGCGGTGGAAGACTACCTTTTGGCAATTGTGCGGGGAACAAGAAAGTCAGAGTTGACTGATACTGGTGTAAGTCCGCGTGGAACTCTTGCTTTTATGCGGGCGGTCCAAGCAAAGGCGTTCGTGCAGGACAGGCAATATGTAATACCGGAAGATGTGAAAGAAATGGCACCAATTGTGCTTGCACATCGGCTGGTACTCTCACTGGAAGGGGAAATGAGTAAAACAAAACCGCAAGTTCTGGATATGCTGCTTGATGAAATTGAAGTCCCGGTTGAATCAGGGGCGGTCCGTCAATGAACTGGCACCGAACGATAAAGGTTATATTTTCGATGCAGCTGTTAATTGCTGCAGCTGTTTTGTTTTTTATTTCACTGTATCAGCACAAACCGATACTTATTTTACTGACATTCCTGATATTGCTTGTTATTGCGATTCCGCACTTGTATCTGAAAAGGATGTCCAATACGCTCCATCTGGAAAATCGTGAACAACAGGTGAAGCTGTTTAAGGATCAAAACGATATAATGACGTTTACGTTAGCGAATCGCAGCAGGCTACCCATTTTTAGCGGGAAAATGCTGTTTAGTATTCAGGATAATATCATGTTTGATGATATAAAGCAGGAAGGTGGAACGAAAAAGAGAAATCAATTTTCGTTTCGTTATAATCTTGCCGGAAAAAAGAAGGCGGATTTTTCGTTCCAGGTAAGGGGTCTGAGCAGGGGTGTCGGCCGAGTGAGCGGTATTAATCTAACAGTCCGTGATCTACTCGGGCTTGGAACACTGCAAATGAAGTATGATCCGTTTTTTCACACTGAAGTAATTGTGTTTCCTGAACTAAGGGCTGTTGGAGGACTTCACTACCTGAAAAAATTTGAACAGGGTGCACAACCGATGCAATTTTCATTGTTTGAGGATTTAACAGCGTCAATCGGCAGCAGGGATTATGCGCCAGGGGATCCCTTCAATCGGATTCACTGGAAAGCAAGCGCGAAATCAACGCAGCTGCAGACAAAACAATTTGAGAAAACGACCGGTATGGAATGGATGTTTGTGCTTCATTTGAGCAGAGAACGGACGGATCTTTCCAATAAATCGGATGATCTTGAAAGAAACATCAGTTCCATTGCCTATATGTGTAAATACGCCACCGCCAGGGGTGTTCCTTACAGTATTTTTGTCAATATCAAAGTACGCGGACGGGATTTTATTATGCAGCTGAAACCGGGGGAAGGGAGAAACCAGCTCTCCAAAGCCCTTGAACTGCTGGCAAGAATCAATTTTAACAGTATAACGGTCACACAGGAAATGTTGTTTGCCTATGTAGACAGGGTGATGTTCCGGCCGCCGGTAGTCATTTTATTCAATTGCGGCAGGCAGGAACAGGAAGTCCGTTATTATCAGAAATGGGAAAAGAAAGGTGCAGCTTTATTTGATGTTGAGCATAATGACGATGCCTCTTACATTACAAAAGCCTCCGGGAAGAGGGAGGCGGTTTCATGAGCATAACCAAACGCTGGCTTGATTTTTTCTATGAATGTTTCTTTCTGTTCACCCTGATGGAAATTTTGTACATTATTGCATATGGCCATGTTCCGGTATTGCCGGTATTACTTGTCGCTGTCCTGAATGCTGTGTTTTTTTTATCCTTTCAACGTAAAAAGACGATTCCGCTGCCAATGCTGCTCGTCCTGATTTTAGGAAGCCTTTTGCTTGGATTCTTCACGGGATTGAACGTGTACGCATCCGTGCTTTGGACAACGTTTATCGTCTGGCGTGCCTTTATTCATTTCGTGAAAATTGATATTGAACATGAAAATCAGCATGTTTTATTTATTGTATCGCTCGCACTTTGTATAATTGTCTATTTTCCGATGACAGATGGAAATAATGGGATTCTTCTCGTGCTTCCGTTTATCCAATTTGTATTTTTAATTACACTAAAGGTCCTTGAAATGGTGGAGAGCCAGATAAAATCAGGCAGTCGCAGATATATGATGTGGGGAATTGGAACGATCGGAACGGCTGTTGCCATTTCGTTTCTTGGCATTTATTTATTTCCGGCGGTCAAAACAATATTGATGAGTCTGTTCTCCGGAATTAGCGCTGTGGCGGGGTTGCTGATTTATCCGGTTCAATGGTTTCTGAAGCTTCTGATTGGTGATGAGGCGGAGTTGCCGGAGCGGGATGAGTCCAAAGACAAACAAACCCAGAACCAGGAAATGATGGAAAAGATGGAAAATCAGGAAGACCCATCCATGTTCATGAACGAATTGATGGTGCTGGCAGTTGTTGTCATCGTTTTGATCGGCCTGGGCATTTATTTCTACAAACGAAAAATCAGTATTGACATGGAAGCAGCCGGTTCCAATCAGATTACCGGACAACTATCGGCAAATACGGTTAAACAACGGTTTCAACGAAGTCGACCGCCCAAAGATGCTGTTCGCAAAAGGCTGTACCAACTGCAGAAGACGCTGGCCAAAAGAGGTTATCCACGCTACCAGCATGAATCGGTCGAGGATTGGTTTGATCGGCTTGATTTTAACACGGCAGCACTCGATACAGTTATCGCCGGTTACCGAAAAGTGCGGTATGGCAACAGGGAACTCACTTCCTCGGAACGGGAGAAATACGAAAAAGGGATGAAGCAACTGACCGAGGAAGCTAAATCCCGTAAAAAATAAAGAGGTTGGGACTATTTGTCCCAGCCTCGTTATCATTCATCAATATCTTTATCCTCCATTGCTTCCAGTGCGGAACGTTTCCGCTTTGAGTCTTTCCGTCGGCGTATTCGGTCAAGAATATCACGGCGGTTGATATGAATCGTTGGCGGCTCATAATCCCTTGATTCTCTGATGTCACTGTTGGATGCCTTCATAAAGGACCATGCGAGCAGTCCCATAATAAAGATAACCGGGAACCCGGCAACAATGCTGGCCGTTTGCAATGTTTCCAGGTCACCGACAAACATCAGCACGAGCGGCAACAGGCATAACGTAAATGCCCAGAAAAGACGGTTCCAGCGAAGTGGTTCACTCTGTACCTCTTTTTGTACAACCGCTGCAAGAATGTACGATGATGAATCAAAAGTCGTCGCCAGGAAGATAATCGCCAGCACCGTGAACAACGCAACGATGATGTTTGCTAACGGCAATTGATGCAAAATGGCAATAATCGCCGCTGGTGTTCCATTTTCATTCATGAACCCAATTACATCAAAACCTCCGCTAAGCTGCAGATACAGTCCAAAGTTACCCATGATTCCAAAGAATAGAATACAGCCGATTGTACCATAGATCATGGTTCCAAGTATCATTTCGCGAATTGTCCGCCCCCGGGAAATCCGGGCAACGAACAACCCGACAAACGGCGCATAAACAACCCACCATGCCCAATAAAAGATTGTCCATGACTCCGGAAATCTGGTTTCTTCAAATCCGCTCAGATTCGCAAATGGTTCCAGCCATGTGGCCATTTTGAAAAAGTTATCCATAATCAGCCCAACGCTCGTAAAGGTTGTTTCACTGATAAACAATGTCGGACCAAGTAGAAAAATGAATAAAAGTATAAAAATAGCCAGCCATAAGTTGATGTCACTCAGTATTTTAATTCCGCGACGGATGCCGGAATATGCACTTACCGCAAAAATTGCTGTGCAGACAAGCATGATAACAGCTTTCATGCCAAGTGTAACGGGAATGCCGGTAATATCATTTACCCCTTGTGCTATCATTGGTGTACCGAGTGCAAGTGTAGTACCTGCACCACCCATAAGTCCGAACATAAACAGAACATCAACTATTACACCAATCGGGCCGTCGACAAGTCTGCCAAGAACCGGCCTTGTTGCCTCACTTATTTTTAAAACCGGCTTTTTTCGCACGTAATAAAAATAGGCAATTGGCAAAGCAGGCAAGGTATAAATAGCCCAGGCAATTGGCCCCCAGTGGAAAATTCCGTAGCTTGAAGCCCACTCTATAGCCTGCTTGGACCCTGCTTCAATACCGAATGGCGGGCCCTGGTAATAATAAGCCCACTCAATCATACCCCAATACAGGATGCTTGAACCGATTCCTGCAGCAAATAACATGGCTGCCCAAGAAAAAGTTCCAAATTCTTTTTTATCCTCCTCATCACCAAGTTTAACCTGTCCATTTTTACTGAATGCAACGAAAAGAAGGAATGCAAACGCGGCAAGGCCTGTCAGCAAATATAAAACGCCAAAATGCCCGGTCATAAATTCGTTTGCTATATTGACGACTTCTTTACCTGCATCGGGAAACAATATCAGTGGAATCGTAACAAGGAGCAGCAGAATTAAGGCTCCGATAAATGTCGGCCAGTCGATTAATTTTGTATTCATCAGTGTTCAGTCCTTTCCTGAGGTTAGTATCTCGTGAAGCACAAATCTCATTCATATATTCCAATACGAACTAGGCACTATTGTATAGTAATGGTAAATGTGAAATTTGTAAAATTTATAAACTTTTTATTTTACACGATTTAAATGCTTTTCCCTTTAATTTTCTCCAAAATCCGTTTGCTATCGATAAATTATGTTATTTTGTGTTTAAGTAACCGTGTGATATATTTCCGGTAGAACAGTTATAAAGGATGGTATGAATTGGATAATACACAAGCTAAATTAGATGAAGTAAAAGATCAATTCATTGAAAAGATTGCCGATAATATGCATTCCTTTGGTGTTGCAACAAGTGTTGGACGTGTGTTGGGTATTATTTATATGCAAGGTGCTCCAATGACGCTGGATGAACTTTCAGCGGAAACGGGGATGAGTAAGACACGGATGAGTCAGGTCGTCCGGGAAATGATGGAATTGAATATTGCTGAAAAAGTTTTTAAAAAAGGGGTCCGCAAAGATTTATATCAAGTAGAACAGGATTATTATCAGACATTTATATCGCTTTTTACATCCAATTGGCAGAAAGCAATCAGCAAAAGCAGAAATTTTGAAAACAGACTATATCGACAGCTTGATAATCTGCGGCAAAAAGACCAGCTGACAGATGAAGACGAAGCAGTTGTCAATGAAATACTGGCTGAAATTCACGAATGGACCACCTACTATGATTGGATTCGCCGTCTTACCGAATTTTTTGAGAGCGGAGAGATTTTTAAGCACGTACCAAGGAAGATAGAGAAGGAGTGAGCTAAAATCGGGGCTGAACCCGCAGCTACAGGGTTGGGATTAAAATCGCACATATACTTGTCGGAATCGCACATAAAGATAGTGAAACCGCACATATCTGGAACGGAATCGCACATATCGGCAGTGAATTCGCACATAAAACGTTGAAAGCGTACAAGTCGGTAAATTTTAAGCCCGTGCTAAAATATTTTGGCGGGCTGATTCAAAAACGAGCATATATGTTTTCAAAAGAAAATAACGCTCAGAATAAATCTGGGCGTTTATTGGTAACTATTCAGTAAAACCATGTTCCGTAGACAATGCCGATGATAAGCAGTCCGACAAAACCAAGCAATACATAAAATAACAGTCTAATTCCTTTTGGAAGTTGGCTGACAGAGGTGTCGTTGCGATACGGATTTCCTTCGATCTTGTTCATATGGTCAATCGCGTCATTGAACGGCTCGTTGGGTGGCGGGTCCATATAATCCTCACTTGTATATGTGCCGGGTTCCTCCTGCACATAGGCATGTTTACGAGTCGTTTCACCGGGCGGCTGTTCTTTCCCATAGGTGTTGGCAGTTCCCTCAAAAATATCACTTGCCGGGGTATAATTTGTTCCGCCGGATGATTGTTTTCCTCTGAATCGATTAACGAGGGCAATGATTGGTACAGCCAAAATCAGTACGGTGATGACGATTTCCATTTGAAAGCACACC
Source organism: Virgibacillus siamensis (assembly GCF_039522605.1). Lineage (GTDB taxonomy): Bacteria > Bacillota > Bacilli > Bacillales > Amphibacillaceae > Lentibacillus > Lentibacillus siamensis. The sequence goes on along the minus strand of NZ_BAAADS010000018.1, from coordinate 43,856 downwards.
TTTCTGTAAACTGTCCTGTACTCATTTTAGCATATTTCTATTGCAGGAAATAGTTTCTTATGATAATGTTGCAGTACAATATATTGTAAGTATTTTAAATAAAATAACTATATCTAGTATTTTGAGTTAAGGTGACAGATGTTGTCTTAAAAGGGAATTCGGTGAAAATCCGGAGCTGTCCCCGCAACTGTATGTGTGACGAACGGGAAATCCACTGTATCATAAGCTTAACGGCGATGATACGGGAAGGCCCCAAGTAGATGGAAGCATAAGCCAGGAGACCTGCCATAACTCTAACGTTTCGATTCCTCGGGGCAAGTGAAGGTGAAACGATAGAATACATACACGTGGCTTTCTATCGTTTTTGCCGTTCATCCCCGGGTGAGCGGTTTTTTATGTAAAAAGGGAGGCTGATCTAATGGTATTGACTGCAACAGATCAAATAGCAGAACTGGTTGAAGATGCAACAGAAGGGTTAAATGTTGATAAGGGGGCATTTTTGGAGAAGGCATACGAGGTAAAATCGCATGACAGCCTGATAAAATTTGCTCTGGAACAGATGGATGAGGCTGCCCCGGATTGGACTTTTGCGGCTGGCCGGATTTATCTGGCTCAATTATATAAGGAGGCAGCGACGAATCGGGGGGAAGACAACGGATACGGGGACTTTCATCACTTGCTCGTAACGTTAACCGAAAAAGGCATTTATACGGACCTGTTGCTGCAAAAATATTCGAAAGATGAAATTGAATGGTTAGCAGATGTAGTTGAACCGCAGCGGGATAGGTTGTTTAACTACTTGGGATTATATACGCTGGCAAGCCGATACCTAGCTCGGGACCACGATAAAAATGTATATGAACTGCCACAGGAACGATGGATGGTGATTGCCATGTATTTGATGCAAGATGAGGAGCCCGCGCGGCGTATCGAATTGGTAACAGAAGCTTACTGGGCTTTAAGCAATTTATACATGACAGTGGCAACGCCGACACTCACCAATGCCGGTAAGACACATGGTCAGTTGTCCAGCTGTTTTATCGATACAGTCGATGACAGCTTGCAGTCCATCTACGACAGCAACACAGACATTGCCAAGCTTTCCAAAAACGGCGGCGGGATTGGTGTATATATGGGGAAAATACGCAGCCGCGGCAGTTCAATCAAAGGGTTTAAAAATATGTCCAGTGGTGTCGTACCATGGATCAAGCAGCTGAATAATACGGCGGTAAATGTTGATCAACTCGGCACGCGGAAAGGTGCAATTGCCATTTACCTAGATGTGTGGCATCAGGATATTGAAGCATTCCTCGACCTGAAGCTGAATAACGGGGATGACCGTATGCGAGCGCACGATATTTTTACGGGAGTGTGTCTGCCGGACTATTTCATGGAGCAGGTGGAAAAGCGGGGGGACTGGCATTTGTTCGACCCGCATGAAGTAAGACAGGTGATGGGATATTCACTGGAGGATTTCTATGATGAAGAAACAGGAGCAGGAAGTTTTCGCGACCGATATCTCGAATGTACTGCATCGCCATTATTAACGAAAAAAACGGTGCCTGCGATTGAGATTATGAAGCGGATTATGAAGTCACAGCTTGAATCGGGGACGCCATTCATGTTTTACCGTGACGAGGTCAACAGGCACAATACGAATCCGCAAGCAGGCATGATTTACTGTTCCAATCTGTGTACCGAAATCACACAGAATCAGTCACCGACCGAGTTTTTGGAGGAATATGTGGAAGCGGAAGATACGATAGTTCAAAAATACAAATCCGGTGATTATGTAGTTTGCAACTTAAGTTCGATCAATCTGGGGCGGGCAGTGCCGGACGATGTGCTGGAGAAGCTTATCCCCATTCAAGTTCGCATGCTGGATAATGTGATTGACATTAATACGCTGCCGATTAAACAAACGCGTTTAACCAACCGGAAATACCGGGCAATCGGCCTTGGCACGTTCGGCTGGCATCATTTGCTTGCCAAAAAAGGAATTCACTGGGAAACAGATGACGCAGTAGCTTATGCTGATCAACTCTATGAAAAAATTGCCTATTTGTCGATTCGGGAAAGCATGGAACTAAGCAGGGAAAAGGGCAGCTATCCGGCATTTGCGGGAAGTAAATGGGCATCCGGCAGTTATTTTTCCGAAAAAAATTATACCGGTGCAGCGTGGGATGAGTTGAAAGCAGAGGTCGCTACATATGGCATCCGCAATGGTTACCTGATGGCAGTTGCCCCTAATTCATCAACGTCCATGATTGCTGGGTCGACTGCCAGCATTGATCCGGTTTTTAAACCATTTTATTTTGAAGAGAAAAAGGACTTTAAGATAGCTGCTGCAGCACCAGAACTTGACCATCAGACATATGATATTTACCGGAAATCAGCTTATATCCTTGATCAGCGCTGGTCGATCCGCCAGAATGCTGCACGGCAAAAGCATATTGACCAAAGCATATCGTTCAATTTTTATGTACCGAATACAATCAAGGCGTCGGTGCTGCTGGATTTACATCTGTTGGCCTGGAAAGAAGGGCTGAAGACGACGTATTATGTCCGGTCGACGTCCAATGATGTTGAAGAATGTGTGTGGTGTGAAAGTTGAGAAGTGTGATTGCGTATTTGTCGTACAGCGGAAACACGAAGGAGGTGGCGGAGATGGCAGAGGAATGCCTGCTTAAGGACGGCATGGCTGTTGATATGCACCGGATTGGTATTGATCCGCCAGTTGATGCATCCCGTTATGACTGTGTTTTTATCGGAACGTTTACATGGGACAGGGGATCAACACCGGATGAAGTGAAGGATTTCGTGCTGGAGGTCGGATATAAGCCAGAGCGTGTCGCGGTGTTCGGCACAGGGGACACACAGTTTGGCGGAGATGAGCTGTTTTGCCGGGCCGTCGATAAGCTGGCAGTTTTTTATGGAAGCAGCTGGCCCGGACTGAAAATCGAACAGTCACCACGCGGGTCACAGGAACAATTCGTGAAAAATTGGATCGAAGGAGTGTTGCATGATGTCAAAAGCCTTGCTTGAAAAAGCGAAAACACTGGAGCCATTGCATCCGAACAAATCAACTGCATTGTTTGGCGGCGAATCAAGCGGAATATTGAATTGGAACAATATCGCTTATCCGCATTGGTATAAAATATATAAACGGCTGATCGGCAACTATTGGCAGGCGGACGAAATCAATATGTCAGCTGATGTACGGCAATTTGCTGATTTAACCAGGAGTGAACGCGACGCATATTTGAAAGTGATTGGATTGCTTTCGACGTTGGATGCACCGCAGACCAGAACCGCACTTCTGATTTCGTTATATGCGACAGATCCATCTGTTCAGTCTATTATGGCGGTTATTGCACAGCAAGAAGCAGTGCACAATGAAAGCTATTCCTATGTGCTGTCATCGGTCGTATCACTTGATGAGCAAAATATGTCATTTGAGCTGGGACGGCAGGATTCGGTACTGTTGAAACGGAATAAGAAGCTGACACAACAGTACAATGCATTTGTCGAAAATCCGACTGTCGAAAATTTGCAGAAAACATTGGTCTATACTGCGCTGTTGGAAGGGATGTTTTTTTACTCGGGGTTTGCATTTTTTTACAACCTGGCCAGGCAAAATAAAATGGTCGGCACGTCGACGATGATCAGTTATATTAACCGGGATGAACTGGAGCATGGACGCTTTATTTCCGAGCTGTTTCGAGCTGTTTTGGCAGAAAATCCGGACATGAACAATGCGGCGTTTACCGACTGGGTGTATGAGCAGTTTCGCATGTCGGTCGAACTCGAAATGGAATGGTCGAATTATGTTCTGGCGGATGTTGACGGCATCGATACAGATGAAATGACTGGATACGTCAAATATCGGGCGAATAAAATGCTGCGGATGATGGGGCTTAGCGAACTCTATCCTGATTTCACCGACAACCCGATGAAGTGGATTCGCGCATATGTCGATAATTTTGACGGAACAAAAACCGACTTTTTCGAACAAAAATCCCGACAGTACACAAAGACAAGTGATATGAACGGATTTGACGATTTGTAGATAAAATTCGACAAGAACAGGCACCACCCGAGTTTTGTTGAATTGTTAATAAACGGTGTGCACTATGGAACAGTGCACACCGCTTCACGTTACAATGTATTCAACAAAACAATTTCCCCTGTAACGGCAACAACGGCATATGCGCAATCAAGCTTGCCGCATAAAATATACTTTCCAGCGGCATCATCGTACACATACACAGGATCCATTTCAATATGGTCCCATAATGTTTCAAATGCTTCCGCTTCGGTAACAACCGCGGATTCCGCCTCCTGAAAGTTGTTAAACATTCCAAGCAATTGTGCGTTATCGGAATAATCAACAGGGGATAGACGGTCAGGATCCATAATTACCTTGATTTTACGTTCCAACATTTTTCCTGTTGGCTTGGTGGGTCGCAATTCAGCAAACAGGTACCCCTTTTCCCGGGTTAATGTTGTTAGTTTCCATTTCCCGCTGTCATCCGGATAAGCTTTTTGCAAGAAGTGAAGTGCCTCCATCGCACATGTTTTCTGCACGTCCTCGGTAATTGGCTGTCCATCCGGATGGGGCTCATTTTTTAAAGCCGTCTCAACTGTCACTTCAGTGGAAAAGTCCGTTTCTCCCGGTGTGAAAGTCTCATCAATCGGCTCAGGATCCCACTCCATGACCATATCCAGCGTTACAGCGGAGTTTTCGCCTCTGACAAACGGTATTACCCGGTCACCATCATTTGTAATAAATGCCTCTTCCATTCCATAGTAAGCTTTCCATTCTTGCTGGTATTCATCAGGGACTTCCATCAGTACGCACTGTTCTTTAGCGTGTGATTCAAATTTTTCCGGTGTCAGCGCGAACGGCTCCCACTGAATCTGATTTTCATCGGGAAAATCACCGCTAATCCAGAAATTGGTTAATTGACCGTCCTCATTAAAAGCAATTTCAATTGTTCCAGTAGGTGATACAGGGATATTGTCAACTGCCGCTCCAAAACTTAATACGCCATCCGCATCATCAATAAGCAAAAATTGACGGCCGAATGTCAGCCCAGTCTGCGCTTCAATCCATTCGATTGCACTTTCCGTGTCGGATGAAGGATAGTTATCAGAAAGGGCATGACTGATATCTTTTACAAAGGTAATGCGCGTGAATTCCCTCGTGTGAAAGTTCATATCGACAACTGCCGCACCAGCAGGATTAAAGACTCCCGCATCCTTTGCACCATCCCACATCCATTCCGTGTTCAGCGTATAGATGGTTTCATTAAAGTGATTTGTTTCGCGGAAAATATGGTGCTGCGTCAGATGATAATGCTGCAATCCCAGACTTTCCTGTATGTATTCGGTAAGTTCCCGAAGCTGTTCATTCATGTGGCATTCCTCGTTTCATTGCAAATTATGTCCAGTATAACAAAGATTCCCGGGCTGACCCATTTTTTTAGCAGATAAGTATAAAACTTTCTTACTGCATAAGTGCAACTAAGGCTGTCACCTAAAGGCTTGGTGACAACCAAGTTTTCTAATAACGTCAGAGAGTATAAATTATGGTTGACCTTATAAGAAAAACTCTTTACATTAACGCAACGTCAACGTTTATAGTAGAAAAAGAAGAAAGGGGCTGCTTTTATGCATATTAAAGATGTCGCAACACAACTCAACACAACAGCACGATCAATCCGTTATTATGAACAGAAAGGACTGATTACACCGAAAAAAGAAACGCAAAATGATTATCGGACATTTACAGATACGGACATTCTCCGCTTAGGCACCATTCTCGCATTGCGGGAAGTTGGTATGTCGGTAGAGAAAATCAAGCATGTTCTGCATAATCCGAACATGAGTATGAACGATTATTTAAATATACAGCGGTCAGCATTGTTTGAAAAGTGGATGGAAATGAAAGATATGATTAGGACGATTGATAAAATGATCGCACAAACAGCGGATGGCCATTATTCTGCATCCGAAATATTCGGACTGTCACAGCACTTGAAAAACTTAAAAGGGTTGCGGAAGAATTGGGAGGACAAATGGAATTTCGATAAGCAGGCTTTTGATTATGATCAAAATATTAAAATGGCAGGATATCGATTCAATGTGCATCAAGATTATGAAAAGGCTCTTTCCAAAGCTGCTGATATGATGAATTTGGAAAATAATGACATGTGCGCGGATGTAGGAGTTGGGACCGGCAATTTGGGGGCACGGTTCCTTCATCAGGGTGTAGGTGTAATCGGAATTGATCAGTCAGAGGAGATGCTTAAAGTTTGCCGCGAAAAACACCCTGATATCGAAACACGAAAAGGACATTTTCTTGCACTGCCACTGTTGGATCAACAAGTCGATGCTGTTGTATCAAGTTATGCGCTGCACCACATTTCCGATTCGGAAAAAATATTGGCGCTGGAGGAGATGTCCCGGGTGCTGACGGACGATGGACAAATCTGTATTGTCGATTTGATGTTCCTGAATGAAGCGCATCGCAGCCAGGTCATCAACCGTTTTCAGGCGGAAGGGAATACGGAGGCTATTTACGCCATAGACGATGAATTTTATGCGGATCAGTCGAAATTAACCGACTGGCTCAAGACAAATAATTATACCGTGAAGACAAACCAGTTCAATGATATTTTGAGTATGATCTACGCGGTGAAAAAACCATGAGGGCAAACGTTCATCTGGAGTTTTATACAGAAAAATTCAAGACAGCAGTTGATCATTATTTTTTAAACGAAGCGCACCTGCAATTTACCGCCCTTCCGCTAGATGCTTTAAAAGCATGCTGCGATGACCCAAGTCGTTATCCGGTATTGATACTTCACAACAATGTGCTTGTGGGTTTTTTTGTCCTGCATGGGTGGGATGGTGCAAAGACATACAGTGATAATCGTAATGCAATCCTGCTAAGGGCGTACTCAATTGACAGCAGGCATCAGGGGAATCATTATGCAAGCCGCTCACTCCGGGTTCTTAATGATTTTGTTAAAAATTATTTCCCGGGAAAAGATGAAATGGTATTAGCTGTGAACCACGCAAATCTGAAAGCGCAGTGCCTGTATGTGAGGAACGGGTTTATCGACACAGGACATCGCATAATGGGAAGAAAAGGCGAACAATTGATATTGCATAAAAAACTGAAAAGAGCTGCTCATCAATGTATATGATGAACAGCTCTTCTTTATTCATTAAAATAATTCAATAATCCTTGGACGATTCCATCTCCGACATTGTTCTGATAAGCGTTTGTCCGGGCTGTGGCCAGGTCGTTCGGATTGGTAATGAACCCTAACTCAAGAAGTACAGCCAGGTCGCTGTTTTCGCGGAGTACATGGTAATCACTTTGAATGATACCGCGATTGTACAGTGAGATATTCTGTCCCAGTGAAGACTGAATGGAAGCCGCCAGCTGACGATCCGCCCCACCTTCATAAAAATGTGTGCTGACTCCGTTGATTCCCATCATTGGATATGCATTATAGTGCAGGCTGATAAATGCGTCGGTACTGTATGCATTGCTTAGCTGCACTCTTTCCTCGAGTGAAAGAAAATAATCGCTGTCCCGAGTTAGAATGACGGTTGCACCTGCAGAACGTAATTTATTGGCGATATTATCCACCGTGTTCATGATTACGTTTTTTTCAAACGTTCCGCCGATGCCGAGTGCACCCGGATCTTTGCCACCATGGCCGGGATCCAGCACAATATTGTAACCCTGCAATGATCCGTCGGCAGGATTACTGCTTTCTGGCTGAGAGTCGTTATTGTCGTTTGAGTTACTATTGGTAGTATTGTTTTTTGATGATTCGCCGCTTCCGTTGCCATAGTCGGTCAACCAACCGGCAATCCATCCGGATGATCCATCACCAAGCACTACTTTGTTCCAATTGTTTGTTGACTTTACCAGGTTGTATGTATCTCCTTTGGAAGTGTAGCCGATGATTTGGTGGCTTGTTCCGGGACCGGTTCGGATTCTGACCTCTGTTGCAGTAACTGTTATTTTTTCCGGGGTACTGTTGGAAATTGTTTCAGAGCCTGAATCAGTGCTTGTCTGATCGTCTGCAGGATACAGAAACTGTGACGCCACCCAAGCTTTCTGACCGTCGTAATAGGTTTGTACCCATCCAAAAGCTTTCTGAAAAACTACTACTCTGTCACCGTCATTTAACTTTCCGATAATTTGCGCGCTGTGTGACGGTGCTGTCCGCACGTTCAGGTTATTTGCTCCAACTTCATATGTCTTGCCGCTGTCTGCGTGTACAGCCGGTATGAAAACGAAAAATAAGAACATCAAACTGATACCGACTGTAATCGAACGCCTTTTCATGTGGACACCTCCTTGTTAATATACTATATGATATTTGCCATTATGACCAGATACTAAACTAGTTTTCTACAAATTTCGCACAAAAGAACTAGATAAAGAGAGGAAAATGTCAGGAATACGGAAACATCATTTCACACGAACGTCCCATTCCTCATATGTCTTTCTGTATCCATAAAAAGGCCTGTAATCAAGCTGTTCATAAAAGGATTGCGATGTACTGGTCGCAAGCAGTTCCATTCGGGTGGATGGATATAAACTGTGAATCAGCTTCAGCAATTCCTGACCGATACCCTGTCCACGAAATTCCTGATCAATTAATACTTCGCAAACAAATAACGTAATCGTTTTATCTGTGATCCCCCGGACGCATCCGATGAACCGATCATTATCCAGTACGATGAAAGCAACATTTGAGTTGCGCCAGGCCTGCATTGTTTCTTTCTTCTTGTTAACAAGGTTGTTCCAGTTTTCAGCAGCATTCAACTGATGAATATGTTCAAAATCATTCTCCCGGTACTCCCTGACATATAATGATATTCCATTTTTTAACGTAAGTTGCATTTTCAAACCTCCTCGTCGGTTTAATTTGCTTATTTACGCAGCCACCACTCGCCAAAGGCAATGAACAGCACTCCTATGATGACAACGATGTAAAGGAAGGGACCGTCTGGTATTGTTAAATAACCATAATCCATCTGCATCCTCTTCTTTCAATTACTCCTCAATTATATATATCGTGATCTTTTTAATTTTTGCAGTTTTTCCTGCGCCGGTGAAATTGTATACATGACAGAAACCATAGGAGTTATTCTCCGTACTGATTGTCCCGTTCACTGCTCCGGTCCGGCCGTGCGTTATGATGTTGTTAATTTCCAGTTGTATGATCGGATCCGCTTGCTTTATGGTGTTGATAACATCTTTTTCCCCGTGAATTTTTTCACCACCGACAACCTCACAACAGATAGTTTCCGAAATATGCCGGGTAATAAAGTTGGTATTTTTGTTTGCTCCGGCAATATTTAACTCCTTAAGCAGCTGTGTTTTAGGAGAATTTCCGCAGTCTTCGTTATAAACAATTTTCGGTTCCATACTTCGTCCCACCTTTAAATTATTAGGTATATCGTAACACAAAACTTTTCCTTTTCCTGAAAATTTTAAAAGGAATTTGGCTTTTTTTATAGAATATATGTTGTTGAAGGAGAAAAGCAGCCCTGCAGAATGAATGAGAAATAAGGGCCCCAAAATGTGAATATATATAAAGCAGAATACGAAAAACGTCTGCGAGGGGGATTTTATGGAGTATCTTGTTCAGGTGCTGCTTGGTGTTGGACTTATTTATTTCGTGTGTTTTTCATTTTATCTGTTTATTGTTATCAAAAAGAAAAAGTAAGGATGTTGTAAGATGAACGTTTTAAGCGAGCAATATGAATTAGTGAAGCACACCAGAGAACTTCTGTTTCGATTTTGTGAGACGCTGGACGACGCGGACTATACGAAAGAACTGGAAGGGTTCGGCTGGGGATCTGTCCGCAACCTGCATGTGCATATTGCCGAATGTTATCAAAACTGGCTTGGAAGATTTGGAATGCAGGAAAATCTAACTCCGGTAAAGCCAAATCAGGTACGGAATGTCAGTGATATGCGGGAAGTGTTTAAGCAAGTTGATCAGTTGATGCACCGGTTTTTGGATGAATATGAAGGGAAGTATGAAGCCAAGCTCAAAGGTTCGGTGTCATGGAAGGAGGGTGATGTCGAATTGTCAGTGCTATGGCTGTTTACGCATACGCTCACTCACGAATTTCATCATAAAGGGCAAATGGTAACAATGGGCCGGCAGCTGGGCTACACGCCAACGGACACCGACATGATTTTGCCTGAGGAAATAAGTAGGTAACCAGCTATATAAAAATTCGCGCCTATTCGTTGTGGTTACTGTCATCGAAGGATTTTCGGCATCAACCGAAAATCCAAATCGAACGAGGATACTTTCAAATCGAATGCCCCACCCAAATTGCCTGCAAAGGAAGGATGATTCAATGGAAAAGGAAAAAGCCGTACCATACACCCCAATCAAAAATGAGATGTGTGGTGTTTTTATTCATGTCACAGATTTGAAAAAATCAGCGCAGTGGTATTGTGATGTTTTAGGACTGGAGGTAAATCCCGACAATGTGGAGTCACCTGTATTCAATGTACCCATTAATGGTGTGACTGGCCTGACATTGGATGATCATGCATTTGATAAAAGCTTTGTTCATCATTCCAGTCCCAGCCCGATATTTAATTTTCGCGTAACAGACATTGACGAAGCGTACACATACATCAAGGGCAAGGGTATTCCAATTGTCAGGGAAATGGAATGGGTAGGGGATGATTTTGCCTGGTTTAATTTTGCTGACCCCGACGGAAATGTGATTATGGCATGTACTTGTTGATGTGATGTTAAAAGGGGGAGTAGTATGAATAATTTCAGAGAGTTTTTGAATCACTATATGAATAGCTGGAGGCACTCTTCACTCATAGAAATGGAGAAGGTTATTTCTAAAGACTTTCGGGCCCGGGAATTCAGGGATGGAGAAGCGGTCGATTATGGGTATGAGCAGTCGGTAAGTGGTTGGGAGCAAGGTTTTAATTATGCAATAGAATCAGGTTCTGAGTGGGATCTGCATGAATTGGCTGTCATCCCGCTCCACGATGATGAGGTAAGTGAGATCATTTCCGCAGCCATGATAATCGATGGAAAAAAGACTACCAACGCCAATCTGTTTTTTAATACGTTCAGAAAAAACGGAGATAACGGGTGGAAGCTTGTCAGAAGTTATATAGAGGCTGGGGTTCCATCTGAAAATTTGAGTAGGGTACAAATCAATCTGTAACGGTCAAAGCGCAATTTTTTAATGAAGATTGCGCTTTTTGCAGGAATTTTCAGGCGGGATGCAGAAAATATGAAATGACACGAATCCTCAAAAGGAGACGTATGTATGACACATAAACATACAAAGATGTACGATGATTGGATGGCAATCTGGAACGGTGACTTTGAAAAAATTGATACCCTGATTCACAAAAACTTTATCGGTCATTGGCCCGATCATGATGTTAAAGGGATTTCCGGTTTTGCGGAAGCTGTCAAAATGGGAAGAGCTTATTTTTACGATATTACTTTTAAACCGGTAATACCGCCGATTGGTTATGCGGACAGGATTTCAGGCTATTGGGAGATGACTGCACGATATCTGGGAAATATGGACGGCGCACAAGCGGAACAGGGTATACCGGTTACATTTAGAGGGATGGATATTCTGATTTTTGAAGAAAGTAAGTGCATCGAATACTACGTCATCTCTGACATGATGGCGTTAATGCAGCAGTTAAAAATTGGCTAGGGGAGATATTATCGAAAACATTAAGACGGTGTTGGAAGAATATTATAATGCCTGGAATGCTGCGTTCAAAAATAAGAGTGGAGACGAGATCCGCAACTTTATGTCCACAAAATTTCTCGGCTTTTGGTCACATTCTGGTATTGATGAACCAGGACAATACGGGTACAGTTATGATATAGAGGGTGTATTGAAGCAATATGGTGATGCTCGTAAAAGCTTTGCGCCGGAATCCATCACAGTGCGGAATGAAGGCAATAATGTGCTGGTGTTTGGGACGGAAACAAACGAAATCAATGGGACTCCCCATACGGCGAAATGCATGTTTGTCTGGCAGGCAGAGAATGGACAGTGGAAACTGGTACGGGAATATATTGAACTGACTAGATAACAACGAAACTAATAGACACCAGGAATGGAGATAGGCATGGGAATTAATGACATCATTGTATTGATCGTAGTTGGGTTTATGTGCCTTGGTGCACTTGATAAATGTATCGGAAACAAGCTGGGGCTGGGTGACCGGTTCACAGATGGTTTTATGGCAATGGGGACTCTCACATTGGCGATGGTTGGGATTATTTCCCTGTCACCGGTCATTGCCGGGTTGCTGACGCCGATTGTTGCACCTGCTTATCACCTGATTGGTGCAGACCCGGCTTCATTCGCGAATACAATACTGGCAATTGATATGGGCGGATACTCCCTGGCACAGGAAATGTCCATCAGTGAGGAATCTGAACTTTTTTCCTGGGTCTTTTTGGGGACGATGATGGGCCCAACGATTGTTTTTACGATTCCGGTTGCTCTCGGAATTATTGAGAAAGAAGACCAGCCATATTTTGCAAAAGGAATTCTCCTGGGATTGATCACGATACCGGCAGGATGCCTCATTGGTGGTCTTGCTGGCGGTCTCAGCTTTATGATGATTCTGAAAAATTTACTGCCGACAATTCTGTTCTCGATTCTGATTGCTATCGGTTTATGGAAAATACCCGGGAAGATGATTTACGGCTTTTCCATTTTTGGCAGGTTTGTCGAAATCATTGCCATCATAGGACTGGCGGCAATTATCGTTCAGACGCTGACTGACATTACGGTTATTGAAAATATGCTGCCGATCAGTGAAGGCATCCAGATTATCGGGACGATTGCGATTTTCCTGGCGGGCGCATTTCCGATGGTTACATTTATTTCCAAGGCATTCAAAAAGCCTTTGGACAAATTCGGATCAATACTTGGAATCAGCAATACCTCCACAACCGGATTGGTGGCATCATTGGCGCACGCGATTCCGATGCTTGTACTCGTCAAAGATATGGAACCAAGGGGGAAAGTGATTAATATCGCCTTTGCGGTAAGCGGAGCGTTTGTATTCGGCAGCCACCTTGGTTTTGTCGCTGGAATAAACCGGGACATTTCGTTCGCCATGATTGTTGGTAAACTTGTCGGGGGAATCAGCGCAGTGCTGCTGGCAACCATGCTGACACCAAAAACGGAAATCAATCACAAAGGGAGTGACACCGCAAATGTATGAACTGAAAACAAAGCCAAATGACGAAAGTGTTCTCGAATTTATGGAGCAGGTCGGAAGCGAAAAAAAGCGTGAGGATGCATACCGGTTATTGGATATTTTTACTGAAACAAGCGGTTATGAAGCGACGATGTGGGGGTCCCCTTCAAGTATTGTTGGCTTTGGATCATACCATTATAAATATGCGTCCGGTCATGAAGGGGATGCACCCTTAGTCGGGTTCTCCCCAAAAAAGGCGAAATTCAGTCTGTATTTTGCGACCGGCGATACGAAACGGGAGGAACTGCTCGGTAAGTTAGGCAAGCATAAAGCAGGAAAAGCATGTGTGTATGTGAACAAGCTGGCTGACATTAATGTTGACGTATTAAAACAATTAATTGAGCAATCAATCATCTTTTTACACGAAACATATCCTGACAAGTAATGAAAGGGTGAAGCTGATGCAGCTATTACAGATAAAAGAACTGGAAACAAAACATGAAATAGCAGCGGCTTTCCCGGTTGTCAGCCAGCTGAGAAAGCACCTTGATGAGGATACATATCTTGATCTGGTATTGGATGCAAAGGCGAACGACAGCTACCGGATGTTTGCACTTTATGACGGAAGCCGGATTGTTGCGGTTGTTGGGTTTAAGCCGATGATCACGCTCTATTACGGCAGGTTTGTCTGGGTGTGTGATCTGGTGACTGATGCTGCCAGACGGTCAAACGGATTTGGTGAAAAGCTGCTTACGTATGTACATACCTGGGCCAGGGAAAAAAATTATGAAAGTGTTGCATTGTCTTCGGGATTGTGACGGGAAAATGCCCACCGGTTCTATGAAGCGAAAATGGATTATGGTAAGGTAAGTTATGTGTTTAAGCATTCACTGTCATAGGCGAACGGAGTGTGAATCGTGAACCGTAAAAAATTGATTGTTGCGGCTATCGGACTGGCTATTTTTGCAGCGGCAGTGTTTTGGATAACGAATGCCAGCAATAAGGATGTTATCGAACATGACTATACATTCACCGGAGAAGATACGAAATGGAAAGCAACGTTTCATATAAAAGGACAGGACGTTTTTTATGAAAAGGATAATGTTATCCAGCATGAAAGCAGTTATGATACAACGTTTAAACTTATCTACAAAGGTGACCTAAGTGACCTTTCGGAATTGAACGAGCTCCAGTATGGATATAAAACTTCCTTGACAAACACTAAATCAACAAAGCATTTTGACACCCCTCCTGACAGAAAAGTATTTGTGGAAAATGGCACTGGATCAGGGAATATCATCAGGCCTGATGATTCGGTAATTGTCACGGTTCAGTGGGATGCCCAGATCGAGAAATTTACACTTACGCCCGCCGAAGATAGAACGGATTCTGATTAAACAAGGAGCAATACATATGAGAAAAACACTCGTAATTTTTGTTATACTCGCTGTCATCATGGTTTCTTTTTTTGTAGCGATTGAAATAATCGGTTCAGACAGTGGTTTTAATAATGAAAAAGAAGCCAAACAGCTTAAAACTCCGGCTGTATCCTTCCAGCCGGACGGGAAAGTCGAGCAGCTTTCCTCATACAGCAATGAACGGATGAAAAAACAGGAGAAAATGGAAGAGCAATTGAAGGAACAGTATGCTCAACAACCTCATTCCATAAAAAATCCGTTCGTAAAACTTGATCCGTATGGTGTTACCCCACTGTCAGCACTGGCAATGTTTGAAACCGAGGAGCCGGCACAGGTGACCATAACGGTAGAGGGCAAGGATAAACATGGGGATGTTACCCATACATATGAAAAATACAAAACCGAGCATACCATTTCCATCCTCGGTCTTTACCCGGATTATCAAAATACGGTGACCATTACAGCAACAACAAAATCCGGTAATACGGTAGAGGATACTGTCTCCATTCAGACTGACGGCTTACCGGACGTTTTTCTGAATACCGAGACAGTGGAAGCCCATCCTGAAAAAATGGAAAATGGCATGACCTTTATTATCCCGAGTTCAAGAAATGTGTATGCCGTGGATCACCAGGCGAATGTCAGATGGTATTCCACTCACTGGAATTCACATGTGTTTCAGCGGCTGGATAACGGGCATCTTCTTTATATTACAAAAGAAGAGGGACAGAATAAGTACAATGAAATACTGGAAATGAACATGCTTGGCAAGGTGTATAATTCGTATCGGATTAATTTGGACAACTATGAAGCAACCAATCTCGTGCACCATGATGCGATTGAGCTGCCAAGTGGGAATTTACTGGCAACCGTTCATGATACGGATTCAAACTATATTGAGGATGAAATGATTGAAATTGACCGGGAGACAGGTAAAACAGTGCGTGACTTCAGTTTTCGCGATGTTTTTCCGGAAAGTTTCTATCAGGAATATGATGGCCCCAGCGAAGATGAAGGGGATTGGTTTCATCAGAATGCCATATGGTATATGGAATCGGATAAATCCATCCTCGTCTCCAGCAGACATCAGGATTTGGCGATGAAGATGTCATATCCGGAAGGTGAAGTGGAGTGGATTCTGGCAGCCCATGAACTTTGGCCGGATTCATATGAGCGCTATTTGCTTGAACCGGTTGGTGACGATTTCAAATTCCCGGGTGGACCGCATGCAATCATGCCGCTTCCTGACATGGACAACAACAAACAAACGACAGACTACCTGCTGTTCGATAATAATATTGTGATAACACGTGGTGATGATCCGCAAAGTGAGGATTTCAGCCGCATGGTGCAATACCGGATTAACCCGGAAAAAATGACGGTGAAGGAAGTCTGGTCATACGGTGAAAAACGCGGTGACGAACTCTTCTCATCAATCGTCGGTGATGCAAATTATCATTATGATACCGGAAACCGCATGCTTACTTCCGGCTTTATCGAAGCCGAGAATGGCATGAACAGCCGAGTAGTCGAGGTGAATGATGAACAACCAGCAGACGTGATCTATGAAATTGTCATCTCCGGATTTAAAGAAGACAGTCACAGGCAGGCATACCGGGCAATGCGTCTTCCGTTATATCCGGAAAACCAATGATAAAAAACGCTCAGGTTATGTCCTGAGCGTTTTTTCGTTGCAGGCTTCTTTGCTGAATTCAGCTGTGTTTATTCACTGTTCAATTACACCACAGGCAATCCGCTCACCGGCATCACCGGACGGCTGTGAAATATAGTCATCCGGTTTGGCGTGAATAACCAACGCAGAACCATCGTCATCAAGGAGTGAATTTTGTTTACCTTCCATTAGTGTAACCATGTCATTGACACCCTTGGTGGTAACTTTTCCAGCCTTGTTCACTTTAATATTCGGCAAATCCCCGGCATGTGGACCTTTAGGATGCTTGAATCCGTGTTTGGCATCGGTCGGATTAAAATGACCGCCCGCTGATTCGAAAGCCGGTGCCTCACAAACCCCTGTTTGGTGAATATGAAATCCGTGTTCACCCGGCGGCAGGTTTTTGGCATCAAGCGAAATTTCAACTTTATCGTGCAATTGTTTAAGCTCCGCAGTTCCCACCTTTTCTTTATCCTTATTAAATAGTGTCACCGTGACAGACTTAGGTGGTTCCTTCATTTCATGGGCGCTTTTCATGCTCTGCTTGTCCATCGTCCACGCACCAAGTATCAGAAATATCCCAAGCGGTAAAAATAAAAGCCATTTTCTCATCGTCATGCCCCTCCTTTTCCTGTTTTCAGCACTAGCTTTTGCAAAACTGGAAAGGATATACATCACTGTGAAATTGTAGTCGGCATTTGTTATCTTGAGGAATAGGATGGCCGGGATTGACGAATAGAATATATCGTCAAAAACAACATCAACCGCAAGAGGCCGAATATCAACCGCAAGAGGGAACATCGACTGCAAGAGGGAAACATCAACCGCAAGAGGGAAACATCAACCGCAAGAGGCCAAACATCGACCGCAAGAGGTCAAACATCAACCGCAAGAGGCCGAATATCAACCGAAACAGGGAAACATCAACCGCAAGAGGCCGAACATCGACCGCAAAGGGGGAAACATCAACCGCAACAGGGAAACATCAACCGCAAGAGGTCAAACATCGACCGCAAAAGGGAAATATCATCCGCAACAGGCCCAACATCGACCGCAAGAGGGAAACATCAACCGCAAGAGGGAAACATCAACCGCAAGAGGGAAACATCAACCGCAAGAGGCCGAACATCGACCGCAAAGGGGGAAACATCAACCGCAACAGGGAAACATCAACCGCAAGAGGCCCAACATCGACCGCAACAGGGAAATATCATCCGCAACAGGCCCAACATCAACCGCAACAACTGCAGCCACACGAAAGGCTGACCGGATTTTCCCGATCAGCCTTCTCCTGTTTCTCTATTTTGGAAATTCATGAATATCACAATGATACTTGCAAATACAATAAATATTGTTTCATATCCCAGGCTGCCGATAAAATAAAAACAGACAAAGGGGACAACTGCTGCGATTACCAGACTGATATTTGGATTTCTTTTCAATAGATAGACTGCTAAAAATAGGGCACCCATTGCCACCATTGCCAGAATTAATCCCATTATCGTTCACCTTCCTGCTGCTCAATCGTTAACTAAGCTCTTCATAAGCAAATAGTATTGTAACATTTTCATTACAATTAGGAAACAATTATATTTCATTTTTTGAATGGGGTTGATAATATAGTGAATATAATGCCAAAAAATTGACATATATTATGAAACCATTTCAATTGTATGAACATAATACGATTACTGATTTAAAAGGCAGTGCTTAATTAATTTACAGGGGGACATTTTTTAATGGAGACAGTTCTTAAAGTAGATTCATTGGAAAAGTCATTTAAAGAAAAGCAAATCCTGAAAAAGATTTCTTTTGAAGTCCGAAAAGGAGAGATCATGGCAATCCTGGGACCTAACGGAGCGGGTAAATCAACGACAATCCGAAATATTATGGGAATCATGTATCCGGATGCAGGAACGATTTCATTTCTGGGATATAATGAAATTCCCCGGCATAAAATTGGATATTTGCCGGAAGAACGCGGGTTATACAAAAACGTCAAAGTGATGGATATCCTGCTTTATTTGGCTGAGTTAAAAGATTACCCGCTGAAAAAAGCAAAGGAACGTGCGCTTGACTATTTAAAAAAATTCGATCTTGAAGGAATGGACAATGTTTCGGTTGAAGAGTTATCGAAAGGGATGGGGCAAAAAGTACAATTCATCGCTTCCATCATTCATGAGCCGGATCTGCTGATTTTGGATGAACCTTTTTCCGGTCTTGATCCGGTAAGTCAGGAGATGTTCAAGGAGGAGATTCGCAGTTTGGCTGAAAAAGGGACTGCTATTCTATTATCTTCCCATCAAATGAATCTGGTTGAGGAAATGTGTGACAGGCTGTTCATGATGGCAGATGGACAAAAGGTAATTTATGGAGATTTGGATGAAGTAAAGACAGAATATGCCAATTTTAAATGCACCATCCGCGGCAAAAATGACCGCAACGTGCTGGAAAATCTTCCGAATGTACAACGTGTTGAGCAAGATGAGGATACGTCCATTCTGTATCTCACCAAAAATGTGGAAGCAGCTTCCTGGCTGAAAAATCTTCCGGATGGTTTAACAATTCATGAGTTGTCCATTGATCGTATTTCACTGCACGAAATTTTCATTGATATTGCTACAGACAAAAATTTACTCCAGGAAGCGGGTGAAGTTCATGCGTAATGCAATGAAGGTTGCAAAATGGGAAATTAAGCGGAACTTGAAGAATAAATCATTTCTAATCGGAATGTTTTTAACGCCTGTATTGATTTTAGGATTTATGTTTTTTGGAAGCCTGTTTGGCGGGGAATCGGAATCGGAAACAACAGTATTCGTTAATGATAATCTGGGTCTTTACGACAGCCTGCAGCAAACTGTCCAACATCAGGATCTAAGCTGGGATATGCAAAAGACGGACGCTGATATGGATCAAATGAAAGAAAAACTGGAGTCAGCTGAAGATACGGCGTATATTTTTCTGAATCAGGAATCCCTTAATAGCGGTGCGATATCAGTCTACACAAGCGAAGACATCGACAGTTCATTTATGCAGCAGGTTCAGATTCTGGCAGGGCCAATCCGCACGTCCCAATTGCAGGAAATTGGCTTAACCGATGAACAGCTTGCTACTGTCGCTACAGGTGTTCATTTTAAAGAAACAGCTGCTGAAGAACTGGGGAACGGCGAAGCTTCATCAGCGTCCGGACCATTTGGCGGGAATGTGCTTGAACGAGTGATCCCAGTTGCTTTTGCCGGACTTATTCTGTTTTCCATCGTAGTTTCCGGGATGTATATTTTCCAAAGTGCCTCCAATGAGAAGAAAGACAAAATTGCTGAAATCATCCTGTCATCGCTTACCCCGGGAGAATTGATGCAGGGGAAAATCATTGGCTATTTCGCACTCGGTATGATTCAATCGGCCGTCTTCCTGGCGTTTGCAGTGCCAATCGCCATTTGGAAACTGGATGTTCCGATTCTCGAATACCTGCTTGTTCCTGAATTGATTTTGTATATTTTCATCGCCATCCTTGGATACTTCCTGTTTGCTTCGATGTTTGTCGGACTTGGCGCAACAATGGCAGATATGGCATCAGGCAATAACTTCCAGGGCATGGTTATGATGCTGCCATTTTTACCGTTTGTATTTATCGGGCCAGTCATCAGTGACCCAGCAGGAATCGTTTCGCAAATTGGCTCGTATATTCCATTTACAGCCCCCGGCGTATTATTGCTTAGGCTGGCCGTGCTGGAGGAAATACCAACGATACAAGTTATCATTTCATTGGTTATCCTCATTGTCAGCATATGGATCTGCATGAAAATTGCCGGGAAAATATTTAAGACCGGAATTCTCATGTATGGCAAAAATGCATCCCCCGCTGAAATCTGGAAATGGATTCGGGCTTAGGAGATATAGAGCGCTTGGATCAATCTGATCCAAGCGCTTTATTAAAAGGTTAAATATGATGCGGGAGTGCGGCAAATGGTGGCAGCTATGAGAGGTGTTAGGGGGAGACGCAGGAATCATAAGTGATCAGTGAAATAGGGATCAGGCACTTTTCCATTGACAGTGAACCATGAAAGTTGTGACTCATTTTCTCACAGGGCTACTTCACTTAAGTCATGATAACTGTTTGTCAGTCGGCAAAACGATAGCTGCAACAATGTAGACTAATAATAAAAAACCACTCGTAACAAATGCTAACACAACGGTAATGATCCGGAGTATGCTGACTTCAAGGTTATATATTTCGCTCAAACCGCCTAACACTCCGGCTAATTGTCTTTCCCGGGTTGACTTATAAAACTTTTTCACATTTTCACCCCCACACAGAATATCGTCAATAAATCTGTATTCAGTTTAACATAATCCAGCGTGGACGTTTAAGCAAGTATCGAAAAAAAGCACTGTTTGATAGACTGGTTTAAAGAAAGTATTAAATGCTGGCGGGTGTTCTTTTGGAAACAATTATTTTATTATCCATCATTATTTTAGCAGCCTCAATGCTGCAAACAAGTACAGGATTTGGTTTCTCCATTGTGGCGACACCATTTCTGCTGGTCATATTTGAACCGCGGGAAGCAATCCAAATGAACCTGATTTTGTCTTTGGTCATTTCAATCGCCCTTATCGTAAAAATTAAGAAAGATATTGACATAGGAATTTTAAAACGCTTTATAGTTGGAAGCTTTGTCGGTTTACCGATTGGAATTTCCACATTCTTAATGATGAATATGACCTTCCTAAAATTGGGAGTAGGGGCGCTGATTATGGTGCTGACGCTTTTACTGATGTTGAAGTTCCGGATTCGTCAGTCCAGGCAGCGTGATATGGTGATTGGCGGTGTCTCCGGTGCATTTACAACCGGCATCGGGATACCCGGCCCACCGATTTTACTTTACTTTTCCGGTACTGACACTTCGAAAGAAAAACTGCGCGGCACCACATTGGCATTTTATTTGTGGATTTACGCTGTTAGTCTGATTATTCAAGTTATGTTTGCCGGGACATCGAAAGAAATCTGGCAATCGAGTGCAGCTGCCTTGCCAGTCGTTCTCATTGGACTGTTGCTGGGACAGGTGCTGTTCAGATGGATCAGTCAGGAATTGTTCCGTAAGCTGACATACGTTTTGTTGTTTTTCTCCGGGATCTATTTATGTATCCAGCAATTTTAAGGAAGAGGTGTGTCGCTTTGGGTGTCATGCTCTTGATTCAATGTTTACTGGTTCTAATATTTCTCGGCATTGCCTATCTGATTTTGAAAAAGAAATTATATCACTCTTTTTATTATAATCGTCACCTGACTTAAAAAGGTGGCTTTTTTATTTGCCGGAAATGTTTTGCCACTCTTTTACCGTAACTTTCGATTGTAGGGTGAAGGGAGGTGACGAACATGGCAGTTTCACAAATGACCGCAAGTCGTTTGACGCTGGTGTTGGATGACGGTGATGACATAATGACCGGCAAAAAGATCTATAAGTCCAAAAGTTTCAATAATGTTAAAACTACCGCAACTGCGGATCAGCTGTTTGCTATTGCAACGGCTGTAGCGGGACTTCAGCAGCGGCCGCTTTATATCATTGAGCGGAGTGACAATTCCGAAATAACCCAGGCATAACGGGTTGAAAAAATGATGGGAAGGAGGATTCGGGATGAAAAAGCTTGAACTTAAATTTTTGAATGCTGAAGGTAAAACTGTAACCTATTCATTGGATAAGCCAGTTGAACCGGTTGATTCTGCAGCGGTAAAAGCTGCAATGGATGAAATTATTGCGCAAAATGCATTCTCTTCATCCGGCGGTGAATTACTATCGATTAAAAGTGCTCGTGTTGTTGAACGAAATGTAGTGGATATCGAGCTTGCATAATGATATGGAGGAAATTTGGTTACCTGTTCACTCAGACCAGCGGCATCTGCGCTGGTCTTACTTTTCATAAATCACTCGTTTGGAAAGTGAAGGATGAACGTTGCGTTTCGCTGAATC
The DNA here is from genome assembly GCF_039522605.1 of Virgibacillus siamensis. GTDB lineage: Bacteria > Bacillota > Bacilli > Bacillales > Amphibacillaceae > Lentibacillus > Lentibacillus siamensis. The sequence goes on along the minus strand of NZ_BAAADS010000018.1, from coordinate 21,527 downwards.
AACAGAAGGACATTCCAAACAGACGAGGGGGGTAATACTAGTGGAAACTTGGATATCATTTGTGACCGAGGTTGGCTTTCCAATTGTGGTGACATTCTATTTGCTGCACCGGATTGAAGGGAAGCTTAATGATCTGATCAATTCCATCCATGCTCTGCCGGAAAAAATGAAATAAATTGCCAGTAGCTTCGGCCTGTGCCGGAGTTATTGGCTTTTTCAATCACTTCCCCTTACAGCATTCCAAAACACCACAGTAAGGTATATATTTTTATCCAAACACCCATCCTGTTAAAAGTATTTAGTTTAAAAAAGACTTGACCTCGTTTACAATAAAAGGTGTTTCCTTTAAATCAACAATTAACGAAGATAAAGAGATTCTTAGAAGGTAGGTTGCTAGTGTTTTGATTAATTTCAGTGATGTTAATATACAAAAGATGTTCCCTTCCGTCGTCTACAGAAGGGGGTTGGAATATTTTCAGAATGATCGGGTCAGAAATCTTTTATATGACATAAACTTCGATGTATGGACCGCTTCCGTTGCAGGTACTGAAGATTACTTTGTGGAAATTGAAACGGAAGAATTTAACCGTGGTTCCATTAATGCATACTGTGATTGTCCGGCATACGGCACATTCGGGCCGTGTAAGCATATTGCGGCCGTGATGCTTGCAATTGCCGATAGACAATCAGGCGGTAAAAAACAATTTTCCCGCAACTATTTTGCCTCTCAGAGCTTTATGCAGTCGATTGCGTCTTTGAACGACTTCCAGGCAGGTGTGGAATTAACGCATCGGAAAAAACCGCTGGATGTGGAATATACGTGCAAATGGACATATGATCATCATCTGCTTCTCGAAATGAAAGCCGGTGATTCCCGCAATCTGATTGTGAAGAATGCGGCCGAATTTCTGAGCGATGTGCATGAGGGCAGAGAGCATTATTTTACCAAGCGATTTACTTATGATCCTTCGGTACATGAAATCGATGAACAGGATAAGGAAATATTTGAATTGCTTTATAACGGTATTCGTAACGAAAAAATTTATGCGGACCGGATCTTTCATTATCGTGATACACCGGAGCGGACGGTCGTTATTCCGCCGTTGCTGGCAAAGACGTTGCTAAGACTGCTGGTGGAGCGGGATTTGACCGTTGAAACAAGTGCTGGAAAAACCTATCAGGATATTGAAATTGTCGAGGATGATCTGCCGTTTCATTTCAATTTGATCAAAGATGATGAGGGAGAATTGGTGCTGGAGATTGAGCAGTTGGAACGTATGACATATTTAAAGCTGTATGAACTTATATTTATAGAGGGAAGCTTTTATTTTCCATCAACAGATCAAATTCCGGTTGTTGAAAAAATCAGCTCACTTCCTCCAAGCCAGAAAAATCTTACCGTTCCAAAACAGCAGGCCGATTCGTTCATTTCGGAAGTTCTACCGCCATTGAAACGGGTTGGCGACGTGCAAATTGACGAAACGGTTTCATCGGAAATCATTCAGCATCCACTGGTTGCAAAACTGTACCTTGAAGTCAAAGATGGTGCCATTATAGGACAGCTGGAATATCATTACGGAGAGTATCAGATTGATCCGTTTAACGGGCATGACAGCAAAGATGCCATTATAATCCGTGATGTGGAAAAAGAACAGCAGGTCATGCACCTGATTGAGCATGCGAACTTTCATTACAACGGAAAGGAACTGTATATTAATCCAGATGAAGATGAGCTGTACGATTTCTTGTACCATATGCTCCCATTGATGGATGATTATGTGGAGTTGTATTTGACCTCAGCTATTCGGAATATGATTGTCGAACAGAAGCCGTCACCGAGTACGAATGTTAGTCTGGAATCGTCCTCCAATCTGCTTGATATCGGGTTTAATATTGACGGAATGGATGATTCAGAAATCAACCAGGTGCTGAATGCGGTAATGGAACGAAAACGTTACTATCGTTTGGAAAGCGGTGCATTGATGCCATTGGAAGGAGAGGAATTTTCCTCCATAAAGCAGCTGATGGATGATCTGGATATTAGAAAAGAAGATATGGAGGAAGGAAATGTCCGGATGCCTGTATTTCGCGGAGCACAGGTGGATGAATTAATTCATACGAAAAAAGCGTATGATCCGGCATTCCGCAAATTGCTGCATCAGCTTAAGTCTCCGGAAGAACAGGTTTATCCGCTTCCTGATGGATTGCAGGCTGAATTAAGAAACTACCAGATGACCGGCTATCAATGGTTTAAATCACTCAGTAATTATTATCTTGGCGGGATTCTGGCGGACGATATGGGGCTTGGTAAAACCATCCAAAGCATCGCTTATATGTTATCCGAACCAAGTGATAAGCCGCATCTGATTGTTGCACCATCATCGGTTTTATACAATTGGAAAAATGAGTGTGAAAAATTTGCCCCGACCTTAAAGACAGCCATTTTAACCGGAACGCCGAAAGAACGGGAGAAAATGATTGATGAATTTTCCTATATGGATGTTTGGATTACTTCCTATGCAACGCTGCGGCAGGATATAGCGCTGTACCGGGAAAAATCATTTCAGACGCTGATTTTGGATGAAGCACAATATATTAAAAATTACGCGACAAAAACTTCCAAGGCGATTCGGGAAATCAAGGCAAGCAGACGTTTTGCACTGAGCGGCACTCCAATTGAAAATTCGATTGATGAACTATGGGCCATTTTTCAGGTGATTTTGCCCGGACTGATGCCAAATCAGCGTGCGTTTAAGCAGAAGTCTCATGAAAAAATTGCTTCCATGACAAAGCCATTTATTTTACGACGGTTGAAAAAGGATGTATTAACAGAACTTCCGGAAAAAATTGAAACCGTCCATGTTTCCGAGCTGACGAAAGAGCAGAAGAACCTGTATATCGGCTATTGGCGGCAGCTGCAGCAGGAAGCAGCACAGTCCATGGAGGAAAACGGGTTTAACAAAAACCGCATGAAAATCCTTGCCGGGCTGACCAGACTTCGCCAAATCTGTTGCCACCCAGCTGTCTTTGCCGATAATTATGACGGGGAATCGGGCAAACTGAATCAGCTGATGGACACGATCAGAAATGCGATCGCCAACGGAAAACGCATGCTGATTTTTTCCCAATTCACCAGTATGCACGAAATCATTATCGATCGGCTGGCACAGGAGGGAATCGACTACTTTTACCTGCACGGACACACACCATCACAGGAACGAGTTCAAATGAGTGAGCGGTTCAACAATGGGGAGAAAAATGTTTTCCTTATTTCGCTGAAGGCAGGTGGCACGGGACTGAACCTGACAGGTGCCGATACCGTCATCCTGTATGACTTATGGTGGAATCCGGCTGTAGAGGATCAGGCTACTGGCAGGGCACACCGTTTCGGGCAAAAGAATGTCGTCCAGGTAATCCGGCTTATTACGGAAGGAACAATTGAGGAAAAAATTTACGAATTGCAGCAGAAAAAACGTGAACTGATTGATCAGGTCATTCAGCCCGGTGAGACAATGCTTTCCAGCCTCAGTGAGAAAGATGTCCGCGAACTGCTGAGTATTTAAGTGGAGTTGGGGCAAATCAAAAATGAAATATTGTTCGGGACTAGCGAAATATAGTTCTGGAGCGGCTCAGTTTACCAGTTAATTCATTTTTTCATTTGATTAAAACACGTTGTCCCAGCCTCATTCACGTTTGAATTTTTAAAAAATAGGGTATAGAATAGTGTAAAGATTAACTTCTTAAAGGGGATGGTCAATTTGGTATTACTTAAAGGTATATTAAAGTTTCTCGTCTCAAATCTTACGGTAGTTCTTGTCATTATCATGCTGCCGATATTCCTTGTAACGGACAGTGTAGCGATTTTTGATGATATTATGAATTATCTGTTCAACAACAAATCATAAGAAAAAACCAGATAGCACGTTCATCTGGTTTTTTCGTATGATAAGTTAAGGTTTCTTCGCTTCTTACTGATCAATTTGAAATAACTTCCTCGGACGTCCTTTTACATATGGTTTTTCTTCACCAACTACTTTAATCACCTCGCCTGCAAGCAGTTTTTTGACAGTACGTTCAGCACTGCGCTTTGTTACCTGATAATAGCCGGCGATGTCGTTTGCTGAAAATGGTTCATTATTTCGGACTTCGATAAAATCAATGAAATTATAGGAAAGCTCATTGTTCAGTCTGGCTTTATGAATCAGCGCACGATATAATTCTGACGTATTGAATTCCTTTTCCACCCCAAGCGGTCCGATTGTATCATTGCGCTCATTGACAATATAGCAGGTGCTTTCACTGGAATGCGAACATGCTTCCAATGCAGACTTTGCATTATCCTCAGCCTGTTTGGCAGTCAGCCCAAGCCCGAACCCGATATCGACCGGTATATTGAGGGTGCGTTGGATTTCCTGAAGCAGTGGGAAGTCACGGTAATGATTCGTAATGTGGTTCAGAATTCCCTGTGTACCAAACAGAACGAATTCATTGTTGCCGCTCGTCAGTACCGAAGAATAGGTTTTTCGGGCATATTTCAGCAGAATTTGATGCAGTTTCAACAACACCTCCTGTGCAAGCAAGTCACCTGTACGCTGTTTCACCACATCAAAATTCTTGATGCGGAAATAGCCGGCAACAATCTGGGCGTTTTTCGACTGATTGAGCGTGGCAATTGATTTGGCCTGTTCAATGGTCCGTTCGATGTTCAGCATTGGGATCTGCATACAGCTTGCCGGGATATTTTTTTCTCTCAGAATCAATTCCACTTCATGAATGGCTGTCAGTGCATAGTCAGATTTTCCCTGTTTCCACATCTCTTCATGAAAGGCAGCAATTCGGTCAAGGTCAATGTCGTTATCCTGACCGAAACTGTAAGTGTGAATTTCCGTGTCATCAATTTCCAGTTCACTTAAAACCTCATCAACATGATGGCTGTCCAATACATCAATGGATAAACGATTCAGTTCCTGTTTGTGGTAGTTTCTTACCCGGTAAAAAGAGGTCAGGATCATATATTCATCAAACGTAATCTGGACCGCCGGCAATCGTTTTTTGTCTATTTTTTCTTTTGCATATAAATATGGCAAAGCGCCGGCAAAAAGATAAATGTCACACATCACCGCCTTTTCCACAAGCTCGGCGGTTTCACTTGATTCGGAATATACAAATGGCACAATTTCCACATCATCCTGGTAATTAACATAGTTTGTAATCCGTGAGACTATCTCCTCGCAGCCAAATGCCGCTATTTTAACTTTCATTTAAATTACCCCCGTATTAATTTGATTGTATGTATGTAATAAGAAGTTTGCCAAGCTTAGCTATGATTTTTTTGCCGTCACCGTTATTCTCCCATCCTTCTGATAACACAACTGCATACAACTGTTTACCCTGAAATTTAAAAATAGCTGCTTCATGTTCGGTACCGGACAATTCCCCTGATTTGTGAAAAATGTGGACGTCCGAAGTTTCGGGAAGATAAAATGCCAGTTTGTCGCGAAATTGCTGTTGATACAATATTCGGAAAATTGATGTTCTGCATTCCGCTGATATCAGTAGATTCGTTTCACCGATCATCTTCAGAAAAGTGATCATGTCGGCAGCACTGGTCCAGTTTTCGTTACCGTGTAAGGACGCCTCTGCGTCCATGAATCGTCGCTGTAAAACGGTGTTATTACAGTTCAGGGTTTCGCTGAGCTGATTAACGGACTCTATTCCAACAGAATCCAGTACAACATTTGCTGCTGTATTGTCCGAAACAATAATCATCAATTCAAGCAGATTTATGTAAGGAAGACTCTTCACACCCGTCAAATTGGTAATAACTCCAGAACCTCCAACCTTCATGTTATCTTCAATTGATACAGTTTGATTGGCCTGAAGATTATTTTTTTCAATTTGACGAAATGCCTCAAGCAGGATTGGAACTTTTGCCAGACTTGCTGCTTTCCTCTGTACATTTTCATTGATTTTGATTTCACCATCATCCGTTGTAATGTAGATGGAAAAATTGCTGAAGGAATCCTGAAGCAAATCAGAGATACCGGATGTTAACTCGGAAAAATTAATAACTGCACCCACTTTCGAACCAGTATAACGAATCAATTAGCGACGTTATTCGCTAATTAGTTTTATCGTATTGAATTTTCGTAATATTGTCAAGAAGTATTTTTCGAATGTTAAAAATTCCTGGAAAAACGTATTATATGGTATGCTTAAAAGAAGAACCGACAGCGAATGGAGGACTTGAAGTGAATTTTTTAAATGACAGGCTATCAATTCGATTACCGCTTATTCAGGCGGGAATGGCAGGTGGAATCACAACACCGCAATTAGTTGCCGCCGTTGCCAATGAAGGTGCGCTGGGAACAATCGGTGCGGGATATATGGGAGCATCACAACTGAAAGAGGATATCCGGCAAGTGAAACAGCTGACAGAAGAACCCTTTGCCGTTAATCTGTTCGCTGTCAACCTCGAGTCATTTTCCAATGAAATTGCCCGCATGCAGCAGTTTCTTAATGGATTCAGAAGTAAACTGGAATTGGAAGACGGCGCAGATTTTATTAAAGTGAACGACTACCTGCATGAAAAAGTTCACGTTGTTCTTGAGGAAGACATTCCTGTTATCAGTACGGCGTTCGGTGTGCTTTCTCCTTTCCTGATTGAACGATTGAAAGAAAAAGACGTAACATTGATCGGCATGGCAACCAATCTTGATGAAGCGCGACAACTGGAAGATGCCGGGTATGATGCTGTGGTGGCACAGGGATATGAAGCTGGTGGTCATCGCGGCACATTCGATGTCAACAAATACCCGGATGGAAGCAACATTGGCCTGCATGTGCTTGTGCAGGAATTGATGGATCATCTTACAATTCCGATTGTCGCTGCTGGCGGAATACATAGTAAAAAGCAGGTTGATGCATTGCTGGAAATGGGTGTCGATGCTGTCCAGGCAGGCACAAAATTTTTAATCGCAAATGAAGCAGGAACCAATGCCGCGTATCGAAGAGCACTAATGAAAGCTGAGAGCGGCGCAACAAGCATTACCAACGTATTCTCAGGAAGGCCGGCGCGCGCCATTCGTAATCAATTTGTAAGGGAGCTGGAAGCAAGCGGCATCGCACCACTGCCATTCCCAATCCAAAATCAGATGACAAAGGATATCCGGGGGGCAGGAAAAGAATTTGCCATTGCCGATATGCAGTCACTTTGGGCCGGCCAGGGCGTCGGCGCCGTCCGGGAAGAAGAATCAGCAGCAGCCATCATTCAATCTATGGTCGGCAGCAGTAATGACGCTGATTGAATCTGTAGTATGCAGGGTTACCGGTAGCAGAAGGGAAAAGATCAACCGTTTGCAGAGGAATATCGACCGTGCGGAGGTGAACATCAACCGCAAAGAGGCGAACATCAACCGCAAGAGGGCGAACATCAACCGCAAAGAGGCGAACATCAACCGCAAGCGGGCGACATCAACCGCAAAGAGGGAAACATCAACCGCAATCGGGCGAACATCAACCGCAAAGAGGCGAACATCAACCGCAAGAGGACGAACATCAACCGCAAAGAGGAAAACATCAACCGCAAGCGGGAAACATCAACCGTAAGAGGGCGAACATCAACCGCAAGAGGACGAACATCAACCGCAAAGAGGAAAACATCAACCGCAAGCAGGCGAACATCAACCGCAAAGAGACCGAACATCAATCAGTCGAAACAATTTCCGGAAAAACAGAAGCCGTACCACCTTAAAAGTGATACGGCTTTTTGACATTTCTTACTCCATGCATCATCATTGCATGTTATAATGCGCTTTCACTTGTTCACGCAATTCCCGTTTCAAAAATTTCCCGACGGATGTTTTTGGTATTTCATCAAAAAACAATATATCATCAGGCAGCCACCATTTCGCAAACTGCGGTCGCAGGAATTCGAGCAAATCAGCTTTACTTGTTTTTTCGGCAAAGCCTTCATGCAGCACGACGCAGGCAATTGGTCGTTCTTGCCATTCCGGGTCAGGTATTGCAACGACACTCGCTTCGAAAACTCCGTCATGTGCCATGATGGCATTTTCAATATCCACCGAGGAAATCCACTCGCCGCCGCTTTTTATCAGATCCTTCGTTCGATCTACAATTTTAATTGTTCCTTCTTCATCTACTGTGACGACATCCCCGGTATGGAACCAGCCATCATGAAAAGCCTGCTCACTGCGGTCGTCATGGTAGTACTCACTGGCAATCCATGGTCCGCGCAGCAGCAATTCGCCCATTTCGTCCCCGTTCCAGGCTACCTCTCCATCGCTGCCGATCACTTTCATTTTAACTCCAGGCACAAGCATACCTTGTTTGGAGCGCTGGTCAAGTTTTGCTTCCACAGTCAAGTCCTGTTGATAGCTTTTTAAACGTGACAATGTGACGAGCGGGGTTGTCTCAGTTGCACCGTATGCATGAATGAACGGGATATTATATTTTTCTTCAAACGCCTGAATCAGTCCTTTTGGAGCCGCTGAACCGCCGCATAAAACTGCTCGCAGGCTTGATGTATCATAGCCTCCCTGATCTAGCTCACGCAATAACCCAAGCCAGATTGTGGGCACCCCGGCCGTGATGGTGACACGAAATTTTTCAATGAATGCTGCCAGCCGTTTCGGAGTGAACCGTGGCCCGGGCATAACTTGTGTTGTTCCAAACCACGTACAAGCAAAGGGGGTCCCCCAGGCGTTCACGTGAAATTGCGGGACAACAGCCATGGAAACATCCGACTCTGAAATCGCGGCGGAATCAGCCAGCCCAAGTGCGTAGCTGTGAAGGACAATGCCCCGGTGCGAATAGACGACTCCTTTTGGCTTGCCGGTTGTGGCGGAGGTATAGCACATGCCTGCGGGGTCATTTTCATCAATTGTTTTGTCAAATTCGAAATTCGGGTTTCCGGTGTGAAGCAACTCTTCGTATGAATACAGTGGAGCAAGCGCAGATTCGGGAAGTTCAGCTTTATCGGTCATAACAATGAATGCCTCAACCGTTTTGAGTTTATCCTTGACCGCTTCAACAAGTGGTAAAACATCTTCATCAATGAACAGAACTTTGTCTTCGGCGTGATTAATAATATAAATAATGTGTTCTGGTGACAGGCGGATGTTGATGGTGTGGAGAACGGCGCCCATTCCGGGAGCGGCAAAATAAATTTCCAAATGACGGTGATGATTCCAGGCTAACGTGCCAACCCTATCCCCTTTTTGAACCCCGAGATTTTCCAGTGTACTCATCAGCCGTCTAGTTCGTTTGCCAATGTCGGCATATGTGAGATGGTGCAGCTTATCATGTGTTTGCGATATAACTTCCTTTTTGGAAAAAAATTTTTCGGCATGTTCAAGCATTGGACCAACCAATAATGGAACTTGCATCATAACAATCATCCCCTTTTTCATTTTATACAGGCTTACTTCTATAATATCATATTATTTGAATAATTTTAAAAATCAATCTCAGTAAACAGAACAGAAATTACATGATACAATGAGTTTAACGGTAAATGCCGTCCACAAAGAGAAAAACATCGACTGTCGAGGGATCAGATGAAACGAAAAACGAAGAAAGCATTGAAAACAACTTTTTTGATAACCGGTGCCATGATAGGTGTGTTTATACTTGTTTCGATCCTTTTCATCAGATTGGCAGAAAATGAATTTAACAATTCCCGTCCTCTGATAAATGAAAAAGTATCGGATTATAAACCGGTTGTTGAGAAATATGCAAAACAATACGGTGTTACGGAACATGTTGATGTCCTGCTGGCAATGATGATGCAGGAGTCCGGCGGGAGAGGCAAGGATCCGATGCAGTCGTCCGAAAGTTATTGCGGTGAAAGGGGTTGTATCGACAATCCCAATTCGTCCATTAAACAGGGCGTTTATTATTTTTCACAGGCAATTAACGACGCCGATGGTGATGTGAAACTGGCCATCCAATCGTATAATTTTGGCAGAGGTTTTATTGATTATGTAAATGGAAAATCGGGAAAATACTCACTGGAACTTGCCATAGATTTTTCCCAAAAAATGTATAAAACTGCAGAAAATCAGGCTATTTATACATGTTTGCGGGAAGAAGCTGAAAAGTATAATGCATGTTACGGGGATATTTACTATGTTCGTGACGTTATGCAATATAAGCAGAAACTAACTGCGGAAAAACAAGGAGGAGTTTAAATGGTACGATCAATTTATACGAACAAAGCACCAGAAGCAATCGGTCCATATTCACAGGCGATACAGGCGGGAGATTTTCTGTATGTCTCCGGTCAAATTCCGATCAACCCTGAAACAGGACAAGTTGTCGAAGGAATTGAAAACCAGACAGAGCAGGTCATAAACAATTTAAAAGCTATTTTGAAAGAAGCGGAAGTTGAATTTGCCCAGGTAGTGAAATTCACAATCTATTTGAAATCAATGGATGACTTTGCGACGGTAAACGAGATATACGGAAGCTATCTGACTGACCCATATCCGGCACGGGCAACGGTTGAAGTGAGCCGTCTGCCAAAAGATGTGCTGGTGGAAATGGATGTTGTCGCATATAAACTATAAACATGGGAGGCGCAGTAATGGATAATTTTACGTTTCATAATCCGGTGAAATTGTTTTTCGGGAAGAATCAGCTTGCTGCGCTTCCCGGGGAGTTATCCGCCTACGGAAAAAAGGTGTTACTGCTGTATGGCGGCGGAAGTACTAAGCAAAATGGAATTTATGACGCTATTATGGAAGAATTAAGGAAAGTAAATGCTGAAACAGAAGAAATTTCCGGCATCGAACCGAATCCGAAACTATCAACAGTAAGACAGGCCGTGGAACACTGTAAACAGGAAGGAGTTGACTTTCTGCTTGCAGTTGGCGGTGGGAGCGTGATTGACGCTGCGAAGGCTATCGCAATAGGTGCCAAAGCCGATGCAGATATTTGGGACATCATTACGAAAAAAGAAAAACCAACAGATGCGCTGCCATTTGGAACGGTTGTTACGATAGCATCGGCAGGATCTGAGATGAATGCAAGTTCGGTTATCACCAATTGGGAAACAAACGAAAAGCAGGGATGGAGCTCTCCATTGACCTATCCGAAGTTTTCCATTTTGGACCCGACCTTTACATATTCTGTCCCGAAAGAGCAAACTGCATTTGGAATAGTTGATATTATGGCACATGTACTGGAAAATTACTTCCATCACACATCAAATACACCAGTGCAGGATGGTCTTTGTGAATCGATGTTGCGAAATTTGGTGGAAACCGGTCCACGCCTGCTGGAGGAACCTGATCATTATCAGTATCGCGAAACGGTCATGCTGAATTCGGTACTTGCCCGGAACGGCATGATCAATATCGGTTATAAGGGTGATTGGGGAACGCATGATTTGGAACATGCCGTATCAGCGATTCATGATATCCCGCACGCCGGTGGAATTGCCATCTTGTTTCCAAATTGGATGGAACACGTATTGGATAAACAAAATGCAGCGCGGTTTAAACAACTTGCTGTTCGCGTCTTTGATATAAGCCCAGAAGGTAAAAAAGATGTCGATGTGGCATTGGAAGGAATTGCGGAGCTGCGTAAATTCTGGAATCATCTTGGTGCACCGGAAAAATTGGCGGATTACGGGATTACAGCGAATCATGTCGAAGCAATAGCTGATAAAAGCGTTGCGGCGAAACCGGAGTATGGCAAATTTAAAATACTGAATCGACAGGACTCGATGGAAATTTTAAAAGCGAGCTTATGATGCAAACACAGTAATTTCGACAAGTATTTCCCGGGAAATATTTGTCGGAATTACTATTATTTCATCGAAAAATGTAGATTCGACAAACGCCATCAAAAATGAAAAGAACTGGCTGCTTATTGATAAACAGCCAGTTCTTCTTTAATTGCTGAACGAATTTTGTCCAGACATTCTTCAGGAGTGTTACCGAAGACGCGTTTGTTATTGACCAGTGCATATGGTTTTACCCGGCACAGCCCGCAGAATGATAAACATTCATTCATCAAAACCGCGACTTCGGGAAATTCCTTTTCAATAATTCCTTCTATATCCAAAGTAGTGATTGCATTCCCGTCACAAACTTCCACAACGACAATACCCATTGCTATCACTTTCTTTCTAATTATATAGTAACCTTCAATCAGTAGGGGTTCGCCACTGAATGTCGGACATTAATTGCCAGTTTGCGGGCGAAAAAATATCGCTCTGTTATTTTTAGCATATCCATTGGAACAAATCAACATTTATGATCACATTTCAATGTTAGCCGCGTGATGATGAGAAGGAATGAGAGTGTTTCCCCTCGTATTCATGCCGGTACCAGGCGATAAGCATGATGAACCCGCCAAGAATCAGCAGTCCGCTCGTTACAAAGAAGACGCCCATAAATCCATAGAAACCTGAGATGACACCACCAAGTGCAGGCCCAATAATATTCCCTAAAAAACGCAGGCTGGTATTGTAGCCAAGTACTTCCCCCTGCATTGACAGTGGTGCTTCCTGACGTATATAGGCTATTCTCACCGGTACAAGGCCGCCGATTGAAATGCCCAGTAAAAACCGCAATACAACAAGCTGCCAGATATTCGTGACAAATGCGCCAGGGAAATATACAATCCCCGCCATAAATAATAAAAAGATCATTATTTTTGTATACCCGATCCGGTCACCAAGTCTGCCCCACCGTTTGGCCATCAGCAGGTTGCCAAGTCCGGCAGCTGAAAAAGCCACCCCGGAGAAAAAAGCAATGTTCGCCGGCCCATGTATTTCGGCAACATACAGGGATAAGATCGGCTGGATACTGAAGTGGGCAATCTGTACAAGCGCTGAAAGGAGCATAACAACGAGCAGCACCGGGTTTTTAATCACGTGCAGCAACACTTCTTTTGTGGAATACGACTTAAATTCACTTTCATTATCATCTTTTTTAACAAGCAATTCTTTTACACCGAACAGAACAATCAGACCGGATGCCATGATTGTGATTGATGTCCAGCGAAAAGTGGGGGCGTATCCGAAGACATCAGCAAGCGCTCCGCCAAGCATCGGCCCCATTAATGCCCCGGTAATACTGCCGGTTTGCAGGGTTCCGAGTACCTGCCCGGCAATTTTTTTGGGAGTCTGCGTGGAAATCATCGCCTGGGACATTGGGATAAATCCGGTGAAAATTCCCATAAACAGCCTTAATAGAAACAGTTCCCAGACCGAATTGGCGAATCCCATCAGCAAAATCGAGACACCAAGCCCTGCAGCAGATAAAATCAGAATCTTTTTCCGGCCGAATTTATCACCAATGCGGCCCCAAATCGGTGAAAATATAAATGCCGTGACAAAGGTGATCCCAAAAATCCACCCCGACCATGTTTGCACGTAATCATCTGAGAAACTCCCGAATTCTTCAATATACAACGAGATGAACGGGAGAACCATGGTGATACTTCCTGCCACGAAAAAATTCGCAAACCACATAATGATTAAATTTCGCTTTATAGTAGGATTTTGTTCCGAAATAACAAATCCCTTCTTTCTCATAAATATTTCGATACCCTAAATATAGAGCAGTACAATGGAAAAGAAAATATAAATGCTCAAGTGTCCGGAGTTCGCACGATTCAGCAAGGGTTTTGCACGTTTTAAGTGAGATCGCACGTTTCGCCTGGATTTCGCGCGTTTTGATGCATGGTCCGTACGCTCCCTATAAAAGATTGGTTTGTATTGTTCTATTCCTTTATAATGTTAGTTGACAGTATCCTAAATAAAAAAGGAGCATTATCACAATGAAACGTGTCATTAAAATCAGTTTTATGTCGATATTGATTATTACATTAATTGCGGGATTTAGTGGGTCTGTTCTGGCAACAGGGCAGGGAATAAATGAGAAGCTTGGCGCCCCCATTATCGTATATGGGGAAACATTATCCGCATCGCAGGAGCAGGAAGTCAGAGAGCTGCTTGATGTGCAGAATCCGGAAAATGTGCAGGAATACACGGTTACAGGTGAAGATATCGCAAAATATATAAACGGAAACCCGAATTCCAATATGTATTCGTCGGCTAAAATAACCCGGGAAGAAAAGGGGAGCGGACTGAGTATCAACATTGTAACACCAGACAACATTACGCAGGTAACTACCGAAATGTATGCCAACGCGCTGCTGACTGCAGGCGTGGAAAATGCTACGGTCGATGTTGCCTCACCGGTAAAAGTGAGTGGCCATTCAGCCTTGACCGGAATTTATAAAGCATATGATGAACAGGGTGTTACATTGGATAAGGATCGGATGCAAGTTGCCGATGAAGAACTGGGTGTCGCTACTGATCTGGCAAATAACGAGGGACTAAGCCAGGAGAAAGTAAGTGAGCTGCTGACAGAAATCAAAAAAACAATTGCTGAACAAAATCCCGCCACCAAAGAGGAAGTCAGGCAAATTGTTGAAGAGGAATTGAATAATCTTGAAATTTCCTTAAGTGATGCCGACCGTCAGATGCTAATCGACTTATTTGAAAAAATGCGTAATCTCGACATTAATTTTGATAACGTGTCATCACAGCTTGAAGACATTGCATCACAGGTACAGGACAAAATCAGTGACATTGTGAATGATGAAGGATTCTGGACCAAAGTAAAAAACTTCTTTCAGGACATCTTTAACGCTATCCGGAACTTCTTTCAAAGTATTTTTGGGTAATATAGCTGCGGGTATCATTACGTGTGCCCGCCTACATAATTATTGGAGATGAAACAATGCAGGACAAAATGACGTCATCACAAAAGTGGTCGATCACCCTGTTTACGATAGGGGTGTTCATGGCAGGACTTGATAACGGAATAATCAGTACCGCGCTGACAACGATTAATGATTCATTCGGTGTTTCCGCATCGTGGGGTGCGTGGAGCATTACCATTTATACGCTCGGGATCGCAATCAGTGTGCCGATTATCGGAAAATTTTCGGATAAGTATGGCCGAAAACGTCTGTTTATCATAGAAATTGTACTGTTTGGGATGGGTTCTCTGCTGGTTTCGATCAGTCCCACATTTCCTGTCTTGCTTGTATCGCGTTTTATTCAAGCGATCGGTGGTGGAGGGATCTTTATTATTGGCAGTTCACACATTCTGGCGACACTTCCAAAGGACAAGCAGGGCAAGGCGCTGGGCATGCTCGGCGGAATGCACGGGCTGTCTGCAATTATCGGGCCGAACCTTGGTGCAGTTATTTTAAATGTAACTGATAACTGGCAATGGATGTTCTTGGTTAACATTCCAATTGCTATTTTTTTGGTGATTGCCGGGATGGTTAAAATAGATGAATCTCAGCCGGGGTCAGCAAACGCTTTGGATTACAAAGGTATTGTCCTCTTAAGTTTGGCAATAATGGCGGTGATGTATGGGATAACAGGTATGGAGAGTAAATCCGTACTGTCGTTAATCCTGTTTATTTTAATCGGTTTGTTGCTGTTCGCAGGTCTGCTGAGACATGAACGTCACTTGGAGCAAAGGGGTGGCGATCCTATCTTGTCCTATTCCTTGTTTCGAACAAAGTTATTCCAAATAACGCTCATACTTGGAATCCTTTCCGGCGGCTTTCTGGCTGGGATTGTTTTTATTCCGTCATATGTACAACAGGTGCTGCAGGTGCCGGTTGAAAATGCTGGTTATTGGCTGACTCCAATGGCAGTTGCTTCCGGGATAGGTGCAGGACTTGGTGGGTATATGACGGATAAAAAAGGACCATCCCAAGCGGTTGTACTATCAGGAGTTATCGGCCTGATCGGGTTCGGGATGTTTCCATTAATGGTTAACGGTTTTTGGACCTTTTTTGCAGCAAGCTCATTGGCTGGTATCGGATTGGGTATCCTGTTGGGGGCACCGCTGAATGTGCTGGCAGGGAACAGTGCACAGGAAAATGAGCAAGGTTCGGCATTAGGAACGTTATCGCTGGTAAGACAAGTTGGACTTACATTGTTTCCAACGTTATATGCCGGCTTCATTGCCAGTGGTGTATCAAAGGCGGAACAAACTCTCCAGGATTCATTCGCGGGGAAGGTACCATTTGAAATTTCGGGGAGTAATTACAATGACTTGGCCGATAAAATAAACCAAATTACCGATCCCGGACTGCAGCATGAACTCTTTGCTGTACTATCTCATATTTTGCAATCGGGATTTGACGGACTGTTTCTGACCGCGGCATTTCTATCATTTCTGGTTATTGCAGCCGGATTATTTCTGGCGGGGAAGCGTAATGCTGCCAGAAAACGGTCATAGCAGCATTTTCAAATATGTTCCTGTTACGAAAGCGCATGCTTTTTTGTAATAAATGATCCACTCGTTACAAACCTATTATAATTGTAATATTTTATTGCTAGATTGGTAACCTGTGTAACACACTCTTAAATCTCCTGTAACTGCATTGGTCATGCTCCTGTGATAGAGTATTGATTGTCGGAAATTTAAGGAGGGACCACCAATGAAGAAATTAGTAGCCGCAATTGCTACTGGTGTCATTATCGCTGGCGCAACTGTATCTACTGCATCAGCTGAAGAGTATAAAGTAGAAGAAGGAGATACCCTTTGGCAAATTGCACAAGAGTATGATACAACCGTTAATGAATTGAAAGAAGCAAATGACTTAAAAACGACTGTCATTCATCCAAAACAAAAACTATTTATAAATGAAATATATAAAGTTCAAAACGGCGATACATTATATGGAATTGGGAAAGAATACGATGTTTCCGTTCAGGATTTAAAAGAATGGAACAACCTGGAGTCAAGTGTGATTACGGTTGGCCAAGAACTGCAAATTAATGGTGTGAATGTAGGCGAAGACAACGCTGCACCAGCAGAAGTAAATGAACAAAGCACTGAAGAAACAGACAAATCTGCTTCAGAAAATACATCCAATGAAACGGACAAGAGTGCAGCACAAGGCGAATCAAATACAGCAGAAGCTGCGGAAGCTTCCAATGACAATCCTGAAGGTAAAACCATTTCCGTATCCGCAACAGCTTATACTGCTGATTGCCCAGGGTGCTCCGGTGTAACGGCAACTGGTGTTGACCTGAATGCAAATCCAAACGCCAAAGTAATTGCAGTTGATCCGAATGTAATTCCTTTGGGTACTAAAGTATATGTAGAAGGCTATGGTTATGCTACTGCTGCTGATGTCGGCGGTGCCATTCAGGGCCATGAGATAGATATACATGTTCCATCAAAAAGTGAAGCTTATGAGTGGGGCGACCGTACAGTTGATGTAACAATCGTAGAATAATAGAATATGAACAACAATAACAAAGGAAAGCATCCTGGTCGATGCTTTCCTATCTCCTATATTCAGCTAAGTTGTAACCTGAATTTGTTGAGAAATAATAGTGGATCAATATATCAGGAAGGCTAAAAAAATAATAGAAATAAACAGAATAAATTGTGAGGATTTAGTGCAATGCTTTGTGGGTATTATGATTGTTTTAACTTATAGATGTCTTTCTCCAATTCTTGCACTTTACTGGCTAAAAATTTTAATTCATTGGAATGATTTTCTACCACAGCATTACTTGTTTGTTTTGTGAGCAAATCTAATTTTTGATTTAACTGCTTGAATCCAGTCTTCGTCTCTTGCTTAAAATCGGTAATTTCCACTTTTAAGCCGTTTACTTCTTGCTTGACATCAGTCATTTCCACTCTTAAGACGGTTACTTCTTGCTTGACATCAGTCATTTCCACTTTTAAACCGTTCACTTCTTGTTTTAAATCAGTCACATGCAGTTCAAAACCGTTTAGTTCCTGCTTGACATTAGCCATTTCCAGTTTCAAACCATTCATTTCTTGTTTAAAATCATGCATTGCTGTTTTGGAATCCTGCTGACCTTTTTCCAGTGTTTCCAACTTTTCAAGAATACGGTGCATCAATGTCTCGCTTTCCAACAAAATCACCTTCCTTTTCTAGTTTATATTATACCACAACTTCTGCAAACTAAATGGGAATATAAATAAGAGCCTGCTTCAATCAATTTTTTGAAGAAACAGGCTTTGAACTTTAGTTTTATAAACTTAACGCTATTGAAGCCAACATCAATTAATGACGATTGAGTTGTCATTTTCCTCATGCTTTGGCTCAACAATGTCGTTTGCATCGTCAGTAGACTGTGTGTATCCGATAATTCCAAAGCTAATGACCAATGTCAAAAAAACAGCGATTAATAGTTTTTTCATCTTGCTTTTTCCTCCAGTTTTGCAAAGCTATTTCCAGTATAATAAAATTAATAGAATCCTTCCATAGTTTTTGTGATATTTTCCTAGCAATTTCTACAAAATTTGATAAGTTATGGGAATGGTGCATTTTCAGCTGTAACTGTCAAATACTATATGCAATGTGTTAAACTGTACTTAGAAATATCTACATAATAAGGAGGAACTTTTGAATGACAAGTAAAGTATTGCATAGCTTTCTTGAGGAAAATATTGATGATTTAAAACAACGCGGCTTATATAATGAAATTGACCCGGTACAGGGTGCTAATGGTCCGGTTATTACTATTGACGGCAAAAAACTGATTAACCTTTCATCCAACAACTACTTGGGACTTGCGACAGATGATCGTTTGAAAGAAGTGGCTAAAGAGGCAGTAGACTCACATGGGGTTGGTGCCGGCGCGGTTCGTACCATTAACGGGACATTGGATTTACATATGGAATTGGAAAAAAAACTTGCGGAATTTAAGGGAACGGAAGCGGTCATTTCCTATCAGTCCGGTTTTAACTGCAATATGGCAGCGATTTCAGCGGTGATGGATAAAAACGATGCAATTCTTTCCGATGCACTGAATCACGCATCCATTATTGACGGCTGCCGACTTTCCAAAGCAAAGATTATTCCATTTGAACATTCAAATATGGAAAATCTTCGTCAAAAAGCAAAAGAAGCCGTCGAATCTGGTCAGTACAATAAAATAATGGTGATTACGGATGGCGTATTTTCGATGGATGGCGACATTGCCAAATTGCCGGAAATCGTCGAAATCGCCGAGGAATTTGACTTGATTACGTATGTCGATGACGCGCATGGGTCAGGTGTGCTTGGCAAAGGTGCCGGGACTGTTAAGCATTTTGGTTTGCAGGATAAAGTCGATTTTCAAATGGGAACACTGTCGAAAGCAATTGGCGTCATCGGCGGATATGTTGCCGGTAAGACTGAACTGATTGACTGGCTCAAAGTTCGTTCCCGTCCATTCCTGTTCTCAACAGCCGTCACACCTGCAGATGCAGCAGCAAGTACGAAAGCGGTGGAGCTGTTGCTCGAATCAACAGATCTGAATGAAAAACTTTGGGAGAACGGGGATTACTTGAAAGACGGTCTTAAAAAACTCGGCTTTGACATCGGAAACAGTGAAACACCGATTACACCGTGCATTATCGGCGATGAAAAAGATGCACAGAAATTCAGTAAACGGCTGAATGAAGAAGGCGTTTATGCAAAAGCCATCGTTTTCCCGACCGTACCTAGAGGAACAGGACGTGTCCGCAACATGCCGACCGCCGCACATACGAAGGAAATGCTCGATGACGCAATTGCCATTTACGAAAAGGTAGGAAAAGAAATGGGTCTCATCTAAACCAGATGAGACTTTGATTTGCACATTACACACAACACGATGAAAAGTAGAAGCTTTTTTAAGGAATGCTGGAGGTAAACAACATATGAAGAAGATTTTGGTTACAGGGGCTCAGGGGCAAATTGGTTCTGAGCTTGTTACAACATTACGGCAACATTATGGGTCATCCAATGTCGTTGCGACGGATATTCGGGAAAGAAGCGGGGAAGATGGTCCATTTGAAATTGTTGACGTTACAAATGCTAATGATTTATTTACCGTTGCAAAAAAATATAACGTCGATACGATCATGCATCTGGCAGCACTGCTCTCGGCCAATGCTGAAGCAAATCCGCAAAAAGCATGGGATTTGAACATGGGGGGATTGATGAACGCGTTGGAAGTGGCCCGTGAACGTAATTTGCAATTTTTTACCCCGAGTTCCATTGGAGCATTTGGTCCGACAACACCGAAAAAAAGTACACCACAGGATACAATTCAGCGTCCGACAACGATGTATGGCGTGAATAAAGTCGCCGGTGAATTGCTTTGTGATTATTATTACAACCGATTCGGAGTAGACACAAGGGGCGTTCGCTTTCCCGGCCTGATTTCCTATGTCACACCACCAGGCGGCGGGACTACCGATTACGCTGTGGAAATCTATTATGAGGCATTAAAAAATAAAACGTACACATCCTATATCGCTGAAAATACATACATGGACATGATGTACATGCCGGATGCATTGCATGCGATAATGAAATTGATGGAGGCGGATCCCGACAAACTGGAGCATCGTAATGCATTCAACATTTCATCCATTTCCGCTTCACCGGCCGATTTTGCCAAAGAAATTCAAAAGCATCTGCCAGAATTCGAGATTTCCTATGATGTCGATCCGGTACGCCAGGAAATTGCCGAAAGCTGGCCCGACAGCATCGACTCATCAGTTGCATCAAAGGAATGGGGCTTTGAACCAGAATACAATCTGGAAGGCATGACAAAGGATATGCTGGAGAAAATACGTGAAAAATAAATTTTTGAAACAACCCGCAGTATTATTGGAGTGCTGCGGGTTGTTTAATTTTTATCTCATAAAGGTGGTAATAAAATTGGGTAATGACCGAGGAATTCACACTTGAACAAGGATTGATGTGGAAATTCAAAAGACGAATGATAGAATCGAGTTTATCCATAAACAGTTTTTTAGTGTTTCATATTTCCTGTTCTTCCTTGTGCTGCATCAATATATATCTAAACTAAAGTAATTGTAAAGAGATTGTTTTTTATTTTTAAGAGTTATGCTACTATTTAAAATAATTGGATTGATTTTTTTTAGGGAAGGTGGGACTGTTTTGAAGATAAAGCTTCTGTTGGTTGTTTCAATTGTATTATCGTTTGTTTTAGTGGCCTGTTCCGGGGAAGAAAAAAAGACGAAACCGGATTATACGGTGGAAGAGGCGGTAAATGATGGTCATCTAGTGGTTCAGAATTTAGGTGAAAATCTAGATGAAGTGATACGGGATGGAAAAATGGAAACGAAACAATTAAATAAGATATTTGAATTTAAGAAGATGGCGGACCAGGGAAAGGAAGCAAACGTGAAGATCACCATTTTTAATAAAGATGGCACTTATGCAACTAATAAACTCAGCTTCACTGGAAAGAAGTATGTTTTTGAAAACAACTATGCTGGATATCAATCTTCTAAAGGCACTTTTACATGCGATTATTTTAATCTAATGCGTGGCACCGCTGAACTTCAAATGTGCAAAAACAATGAAGGTAAACAGTTAAAACGAATGACGGTATTAATAAGTGAAATGAGTCAATTTCATAATTGCTCTTTTTAAAAATACAAAGACCTGCAGAATTTAAAAAATTGTATTTTTAA